>NZ_JAQNDA010000017.1 GCF_028369065.1 Marinobacter sp. SS21 | reverse complement strand
ACCGCCGAAACCTCCCGGCTACCTCGTTCAAGGTGGCGCGCATTTTACCGTGCTGAGCCACCTTGTCAACCGCTATTTTGAAGAAAGTTGAAACTCAAAATCTTCAATAAAACCAAGCGGTTGCCTTTCGATTTCCGGCCCACTTAAGTGGCGTGCCCCTCGAAAGAGATGCGCATTCTACAGACCTCAGCGGAGGTGTCAACGAGGTTTCGGAAATAATTTCAAAAACCCCGAATATCGCTCACAATGCAACCAAACCGGCTACAAATCAACCTGTATGGAGCCCGAGGCCCGCTCAGCTTTCGCCTTCGCCTCATCGACAGTGGCAGCCTTGGCCAGAGCAACCCCCATACGACGACGCCCCTTCAATTCCGGCTTACCAAATAGACGCAGCTGCACATCGGGCTCCGACAATGCCACTTCAAGGCCGGAGTAGGCCGGCGCCTCGGAGTCCCCTTCTGGCAATATGACCGAAGACGCCGCCGGCCCGAGCTGGCGAATTGCCGGCACAGGGATACCCAGTATTGCCCGCGCATGCAACGCGAACTCCGACAGATCCTGGGACACCAGGGTCACCAGTCCAGTATCGTGAGGACGCGGCGATACTTCAGAGAAGTAGACTTCATCACCTCGAACAAACAACTCGACGCCATAAAC
Source organism: Marinobacter sp. SS21 (assembly GCF_028369065.1). GTDB lineage: Bacteria > Pseudomonadota > Gammaproteobacteria > Pseudomonadales > Oleiphilaceae > Marinobacter. Next base: position 64,008 of record NZ_JAQNDA010000017.1, on the reverse strand, counting down.
ACCATATCCACCCAGATTTTCGGTGACCGCGCCAGCGATCTCGCGAGATCGGGCCAGGGCCTTCTCGGTCATAGCCTGGGGCTGCCAGGATTCCCGGTAATCACCATCCTCCTGACGATGCCCGATGGGTTCGCAATAGCTGACCCCGCCGGAATGGCGTACGGTGAGCAGGGTAATTTCATAATCGAATTCGACAAACCCCTCGACGATCACGCGTCCTTTACCGGCACGACCACCGCTCTGCGCGTAATCCCAAGCCGGCTCAACATCGGCTTGCGAGCGAACGGTGCTCTGCCCCTTGCCGGATGAACTCATCACCGGCTTGACCACCAGAGGCAATCCAATCTCCTCAATGGCTTGCAGATAGGCCTCTCGGGAATCGGCAAACCGAAACGGCGAAGTAGGCAAGCCCAACTGCTCAGCCGCCAGCCGACGAATGCCCTCACGGTTCATGGTCAGATTAACCGCTCGCGCGGTCGGCACCACCCGATAACCCTCTTCTTCCAGCTTAACCAGCTCCTGGGTGGCGATCGCTTCAATTTCCGGCACGATCAGCTGAGGCTGCTCCAGCTCGATCACCGCTCTTAACGCCTGAGCGTCGAGCATGTCGATGACGTGGCTGCGATGCGCCACCTGCATGGCCGGCGCGTTGGCATATCGATCCACCGCAATCACTTCAACGCCCAATCGCTGCAACTCGATAACCACCTCTTTACCCAACTCACCAGACCCACAGAGCAATACCCGGTAGGCATTGTTCCGCGATGGTGTGCCCAGCTTGATCGTTACTCCGTCGCTCACCTTGTACTCTCCAACACGTTAGACTCTCCAACACTTTGAACGTATCTGCATTTTGAACTTTCCAAAATGTTCGTTCGATTTTTTATCAATCCAGGGGCACTGGTTTACAGCGCCACCTTTTCTTCCCGCTTGGCCACCAGCCTCAGGACATCCCGACGCTCATCGTTGGTTAACTGACTCCACTTCAGGATCTCGTCTCCGGTGCGATGACAGCCTATGCATACGTCGTTTTCGTCGAGCGCGCACACACTCACACAAGGCGATAACACTTTGTCGGCCACACTCATATCAGATCTCTACAGGCTTCAGTTCATCGAGATAACGGCGCGCATTCTGAACATAATGTGCAGCGCTGAGCTCAAGCATTTTCTTCTGGTTGTCATTCAGCTCTTTTTTGACCTTGCCAGGCGAGCCAACAACCATAGAGCCATCCGGAACCACCATCCCCTCAGGAATGAGGGTATTCGCTCCGATCAGACAATGCCTGCCTATCTTCGCCCCGTTCAATACCACCGCATTGATTCCAATCAGCGAATAATCGCCGATTTCACAGCCGTGCAACATGACGTTATGGCCAACCGTCACGCCACGGCCCAGGGTTAATTTAATGCTGGCATCGGTGTGCAGAACGGCGCCGTCCTGGATATTGGATTCCGGACCAACGGTGATGACGTCGTTATCACCCCGGATTACAGCGTTAAACCAGACACTGCTGTGTTCCTCCATCAACACGCTGCCTATAACGGTGGCATTGCTAGCAATAAATTGTCCTTCGCCACGCAATTCAGGGCGGCGGCCTGCCAATTCGTAAAGCATTATTTCTCTCCTGTCAGTCCGTGCGCGGCTCCAGCAAATCAACGCCGGCATCGTACACAGCATTCAGAAAGTCGACCAGTACAACAGCCGACAATCCCCAGATCTGATATCGCTCCCACCGATAGCAGGGAACGTAGAAGGTGTGGTTCATAAAAGGAATGGCATCCGTACGCTCGCGCCGATCTTCCAGAAAGAATTCGATGGGAACCCGAAAAATACTTTCAATCTCAGCAGGATTGGCGGTAAGTGGCGCATCCGCGGGGATCACTCCGACATAAGGGGTGACCAAGATGCCATGGCGTGACATCACCTGACTCAGCGGCGCCACCACCTGCACCAACTCGGGCGCCAGACCGATTTCCTCATGGGCCTCGCGTAACGCAGTGTCCGCCAGCGAGCCATCCTGCTTGTCGCGCTTGCCACCTGGGAAGGAGACCTGCCCCCGATGAGTGTTCAAATTGGCTGAGCGTAACGTAAATACTATCTCGGGGTGACTACGATCCTCAGTCACCGGTACCAATACGCCAGCTTCGGGGTAATCGAGTGCAAGCTGCCTAGGTGCATACCCGGCCAGACGTTCGCTTAAAAGATTGTGCAATTTCCCACTCCCGATCACTGCATTTGAATGAGGCGCCATTGAATAGCTTCGATCCATTTCTGATTTTTAGCACCTTCGGAGCTATTCAGTGACTCCGTAAGTGAGACAGACCGGGGCCAGCCAGATACACTGGGAAGCACAGGATTACTTCTCCAAAAGTATACGAGGATCTCCATGAAATACTGCAGCAGTTGCGGCCATCTCGTCGAACACCGCATTCCTGAGGGGGATAACCGACACCGCTTCGTCTGTCCGAGCTGCGATACCATACACTACCAGAACCCACGAATCGTCGCCGGCACCCTGCCGGTGTGGGAGGGCAAAATCCTGCTCTGCCGGCGGGCCATCGAGCCCAGATATGGCTACTGGACCTTGCCGGCCGGATTCATGGAAAACTCGGAAACAACGCTGGAGGCCGCAGCCCGCGAGACCTGGGAAGAGGCCTTGGCGGATGTGAGCATTGATGATCTATACACAATCATCCACGTGCCTCATATCGACCAGGTACATATGTTCTACCGAGCCAGCCTTAAGACCGGAGAGTTCGGTGCCGGCGAAGAGTCCCTGGAATCCCGACTGTTCAGCCTGGACGAAATCCCCTGGGAAGAAATTTCCTTTCCAACGGTAAAGCGCACCCTGGAACACTTTATTGAAGACATTGAGCACAATAACTTCCCGGTCCATGTCAGCGATATCCGGTTTCAACTGGGGCAGAAGGCAAAGGCGGCGACGTCATAACGCCCGATGCCGGTCGCTCCCTAGAAATCTTCGAGACGATACACCTCATACGCCGGCTCTTCGTATGGATGCGCTGCTTTGAGCGCATCCACCGCCCGCCGGATCAGATCGTCCCGACACACCATCTCAACTTTATACTCGCTAACAACCTCCAGCTCGCCCCGCTCCCCCAAAAACGGCTGACTGCCATCCAGCGGCCTGAACTGTCCCTGACCTAACGTCTGCCAGGCACACGCATCGTAATCCCCTATGCGACCGGCCCCCGCTTCAAACAGGGCGCGCTTGGTTTGGTCCAGATGGGTCTCAGGCACAAAAAAACACAACTTATACACAGCTACTTCTCCCCAACCGCGATCCGCCCTCCCCGCTGCCGAGAAGAACATTTTTTGTACAGATTAATCGCTTAGAAACTTACCCACAGATTCTGTGGATAACTCTGGGGATAGTTTTTGGGAATCCGCCCCTACCCCCCATAACTACTGACCTCGAGTCAAATTGGTGACAAATTCGCCTATTAGGATAAACGCTTTACTATCAATAGCTTACACTGATGGCTCAAAAGTTATGCAATGAATATCGAGCTTGCTCAGCGGGCATACAGCACAGCACCGAAAATGTGCATAAACCTTACGAGTCAAGAGTTTTTTCTGCGTTTCAGGCAAGTTTTGCTCTTGATTTCCGCCGCACAACCGTACCCATCAGCGACATTTTTTTGTTACACCGATGTAGCTGAGCAAGAATGATACAGTTGGTAACGATATTCGTTACTAACAGCCACAAAAAAACCGATCATGGGCTGCTCCAAAATGCAGCAGCCCATGATCGGTTTTAGTTCAGAAGGCAGCGCTTAGTCAAACCAACGACGAGCATTCCTGAACATGCGCAGCCAAGGACCGTCTTCCTGCCAGGCATCCGGTCGCCACGAGAATTGCGCGGCCCGGAACACCCGCTCAGGATGAGGCATCATGATGGTCACACGGCCACTGGCCGAGGTTACACCGGTCATGCCCGCTTCAGAGCCGTTCGGGTTGTATGGATAGCGCTCGGTAGCTTGGCCTCGGTTATCGACATAACGCAACGCCAAACGGCCATCGCCAGCTAACTGGGCCGCGGAGGCCCCGCCGGAAAACTCGACCCGGCCTTCACCGTGAGCAACCGCAATTGGCATGCGGGATCCTGCCATCCCGTCCAGGAACGCCGAGTTGGACTTAACCACTTCCACCATGGCCAAGCGAGCCTCAAACTGCTCGGACTGATTGCGCACAAACCGCGGCCAGCCCTCACTGCCAGGGATAAGCTCATGCAGATTGGAGAGCATTTGACAGCCGTTACAAACGCCAAGTGCGAGGCTATCCTCCCGCTCGAAGAACTGGGCAAACTGGTCCCGAACCCGATCATTAAACAGGATCGACTTGGCCCAGCCCTCGCCGGCACCCAACACATCGCCGAACGAGAAGCCACCGCAGGCGACCAGAGCGTTGAAACCCTCCAGATCGGCTCGACCGGAAAGCAGGTCGCTCATATGAACGTCAAACGATTCGAAACCGGCACGATCGAAGGCGGCAGCCATTTCTACCTGACCATTCACGCCCTGCTCCCTCAACACCGCAACCTTGGGCCAAACCCCTTTGGCGATATACGGCGCAGCAACGTCCTCATTGAGATCAAAGGTCAGCTCAGCGTGCAAGCCAGGGTCCGCGGAATCGAGAATGTTATCGAATTCCTGCTGGGCGCAGTCGGCATTATCTCGCAGCGACTGGATCCGATAGCTGGTTTCGGACCACAGACGCTGAAGGTCGCTGCGGGCTTCATCAATCACGGACGCGTCGTCGAAGGAGAAGCGAATACGATCTTCGCTGTTCAGTGTTCCGATCACCGAGGTGTGCTCGCCCAATCCCGCTGCCGAGAACTGCTGCAGAACCAGCTCGGTCTCTTCCCGCCGAACCTGAATCACCGCACCCAGTTCCTCGTTAAACATCTCCCGGGCAAATTGACTGTCATCCTCTGCGAGCCCATCCAGCTTGACGTCAATACCTACCCGGCCGGCAAACGCCATTTCCACCAAGGTAACCAAGGCACCACCGTCGGAACGGTCGTGATAGGCGAGCAATTTACCATCGCCATTCAGCCCCTGAATGACAGCGAAGAAGGCCTTGATGTCTTCCGGATCGTCCAGGTCTGGTGCAACGGCACCAACCTGACCATACACCTGGGCCAGCGCCGAACCACCCAAACGGTTCTGGCCGGCAGCCAGATCAATGAGAATCAGATCCGTTTCGCCGGCGTCGGTCCGCAATTGCGGCGTCAATGTACGGCGGATATCGGTGACTGGTGCAAATCCGCTGACAATCAACGACAACGGCGAGGTAACGCTCTTCTGTTCACCGCCGTCTGCCTCCCAGACCGTCTTCATCGACATGGAGTCCTTACCCACCGGGATGGTGATTCCCAGTTCAGGACACAGCTCCATACCAACGGCTTTAACGGTGTCATAAAGATTGGCGTCTTCCCCGGGATGTCCGGCAGCGGCCATCCAGTTTGCCGACAGGCGAATATCGGAGAGCTTTTCAATGGGCGCGGCGGCCAGATTGGTAATGACTTCTCCAACCGCCATGCGGCCGGAAGCCGGCGCGTCGATGGTTGCAACCGGTGTACGCTCCCCCATCGCCATGGCCTCACCGGTGTTCACGTCGAACGAGGCCGCCGTGACTGCAACGTCACTGACCGGCACCTGCCAGGGTCCGACCATCTGGTCGCGGGCCACCAGGCCGGTAATGGTGCGGTCACCAATGGTAATCAGGAAACTCTTGCTGCCTACCGACGGCAGACGCAGCACTCGTTTGACCGCATCTTTCGGGTCAATCCTGGTGCTGTCGAAAATAGGCTTGGTAAATGAGGAGCGGGCCACGCTTCGATGCATCTTCGGGGGCTTGCCGAACAGCACTTCCATCGGCAGATCCACGGCCTTGTCATTGAAGTAGGAATCGGCCAGTTCCAGATGATGACTCTCGGTTGCCTCACCGATGACCGCATAGGGGCATCGCTCCCGGCGACAGATGGCATCGAACAGCTCGAGATTTTCCGGCGCCACCGCCATGACATAGCGTTCCTGGGATTCGTTACACCAAATCTCCAACGGCGACATACCGGGTTCATCGTTGGGAATTTCACGCAGCTCGAACTTACCGCCCCGGCCACCGTCCTTGACCAGCTCCGGCATGGCATTGGACAGACCGCCAGCGCCTACGTCATGGATAAAGCAGATCGGGTTGGCATCGCCCTTCTGCCAGCAACGGTCAATGACTTCCTGGCAGCGACGCTCCATTTCCGGGTTGTCGCGCTGAACGGAGGCAAAATCGAGATTTTCATGACTGGAGCCGGAGTCCATGGAGGATGCCGCACCACCGCCCAGGCCGATCAACATTGAGGGCCCGCCGAGGACGATCAGCTTGGCGCCCACCGGAATATGGCCCTTTTCCACATGCTCCGGGCGAATGTTGCCCATACCGCCAGCAATCATGATCGGCTTGTGGTATCCCCGAACTTCTTCCCCGTCGGGGCCGGAAACCGCTTCCTCGAAGGTTCGGAAATAGCCTGCCAGGTTGGGGCGACCAAACTCGTTGTTGAACGCCGCACCGCCAATGGGGCCTTCGATCATGATGTCCAGGGCAGAGGCAATGCGTTCCGGCTTACCGTAGCTGCCTTCCCAGGGCTGCTTGTCACCCGGGATGTTCAGGTTGGATACGGTGAAGCCCGTTAATCCCGCCTTGGGCTTGGAGCCACGACCGGTTGCGCCTTCATCACGGATCTCACCGCCAGAGCCGGTTGCCGCTCCAGCGAACGGCGAAATGGCGGTCGGGTGGTTGTGGGTCTCCACCTTCATCAGGATATGGATGTCTTCCGGATGATAACGGTAAACGCCGGAAGCCGGGTCCGGGAAGAACCGACCGCCGTGACTGCCAACAATCACCGACGCATTGTCCTTATAGGCGGACAGGACACCGTCGCTGTTCATCTGGTAGGTGTTACGAATCATCGCGAACAGCGACTTGTCCTGGGCCTCACCATCGATGTCCCAGGACGCATTGAAAATCTTGTGGCGACAGTGTTCCGAGTTCGCCTGTGCGAACATCATCAATTCCACATCGGTCGGATCACGAGCCAGCCCGGCAAAAGCATCGACCAGGTAATCGATTTCATCGTCTGCCAGCGCCAGGCCCAAGTCCTGATTCGCAACTTCCAGGGCGCGACGACCTCCGGCCAGGATACCGACCGCATTCAGCGGCCGCGGCTCTTCCCGATTGAACAGCAATTCAGCGCCGCCCATTTCGTGGAACACCTTCTGGGTCATGCGATCGTGCAGCAGCGCGGCAATCTTCTCCCGCTGCTTGAGCCCCAGCTTACCCTCGGCCTTGATGTAGTAGGCCGTACCCCGCTCAATCCGGCGAATCTGCTTGAGACCGCAATTGCGGGCAATCTCAGTCGCCTTGCTCGACCAGGGTGACAGCGTGCCTGGACGGGGCACCACCAAAAAGAGGATGCCATCGGGTTGCTCGACCGGCACGCTCGGACCGTACCGCAACAGGCGGTCGAGAACCTGCTGTTCCGCCGGTGAAAGTTCGGCTTCCAGATCGGAAAAGTGCATGAACTCAGCGTATACATGCGCCACCTCGGGCACGACGGCCTGAATCTGGGCAAGAAGTTTCTGAGAGCGGAAGGGCGAAAGCGCGGGAGCGCCGCGAAGTTCCAGCATGGTCTAAACCTGTATCACGCTAATCTGGGAATCGGGTCGGGCCTTAGCGATGGGATGCTAAGACAGTCCTCGGTCTGAACGGCCGCCATAATACTGGAAAGCGGCTTCGGGATACAGAGATGAAGGCAGTGGAATCCGACTATAAGACAACTTGATTACGCTCAACAAATCGCCAAAATGGGCTCCGACGAGAACGGTACGGCGTCACAGACAGTCATTCCAAGTCAGGCTGGCCAGTGTTGGCACTGATCAAACAACATACAATTTACAACGTTTTGCACAGATCGCGACCCGTCAGATTGACCAACTGCACAGGTGTGGGCCATGATTTCATTGAGGCATGGAATGCCTGACCCGCTTTCTGTCTGGGGCCTCTCAACTAGCCAAGACCCTGTTGAGCAAGCAGTTTTGCTACTGGCCTGAGTGACGTACACCCTCGACACCGATGTACGGGAGACTATGGATTTGGCACGACTTACGCTTACCACGACGTATAGAGACATCCGTATTGGCGCCTACTGGCTGGCAATCGCCGGATATGTCCTGCTAGCAACCGGCTGCTCCCGCCCCAGCACTCTGGAAGAGATCCGTTCCGAGGGTGTACTGCACGTCATCACCAGAAACGCCCCGTCCATCTACTACGAAGATCAGCACGGCCCTGCCGGTTTTGAATACGAATTGGCCCAGCGCTTCGCCGATCACCTGGGTGTTGCGCTGAGAGTCCGAGTCGCCGAGGACAATACTGAAATCCTGTCGGTACTGGACCGTAACTACGCCCACATTGGCCTTGCCGGCCTGGCCGAAGGACCGGAGTTCGCCGAGCGTTTTCATACCGTGCCCATCGGCATGCAGGCGCAATCCGTGGTCATCTACAACCGGGAAATAAACCGCCCGCAAAGCGTTGCCGACATCGCCGACACACCGGTGCACATCATCGCCGACAGCTATCATGTTCGCCACTTGCAGGCACTACAGTCCGAGCATCCTGCGCTGGAGTGGCAACAGCACAGCGAATTGGACGCGGCCGGCCTGCTCAAGCGGGTCGAGAGCGGCGAATTGCCCGTCGCGGTCATCGCCTCCAACGAACTCGCCATCAACCACGTCTTCTTCCCGGGGGTCAAAGAAGCGTTCAGCCTGAGCGAGCCGGAAAATCTGGCCTGGCTGCTGCCGATTGAGCAGGACCCCTCACTGGTCAACGCTGCGAAGGATTTCCTGGCACAGTTAGACGCTGAGGGCACGCTGGCCCAGCTCACCGAGCGCTACTATGGCCACCTGGACCGACTCAATTACGTGGGTGCGCGCACTTTTGTGCATCATGTCCGCAATCGTCTGCCCCGCTACGAAAACCTGTTCCGTGATTTTGGCTCCAAGCACGGGCTGGATTGGCGCCTGCTGGCAGCCATAGGCTATCAGGAGTCGCACTGGCGGCCCAATGCGGTTTCTCCCACCGGCGTCAAGGGGCTAATGATGCTGACCCGGAACACCGCCAGCTACGTCGGCATCAGCAACCGCCTGGACCCGAAACAAAGCATCGAGGGCGGCGCCCGTTACTTCACCATGGTCCATGACCGCATCCCAGAGCGCATTCCGGAACCGGACCGGACCTGGTTCGCGCTGGCCTCCTACAACGTTGGCTTTGGTCACCTTGAGGACGCCCGGCGACTGACCGAGGCCGGCGGCAAAAACCCCGATCGCTGGATGGATGTCAAAGAGTTCCTGCCGCTGCTGGCACAGAAGGAGTGGTACACCAAGACCCGATTTGGCTATGCCCGAGGCCACGAGCCGGTGATCTATGTTCAGAACATTCGCCGCTACTACGACGTGCTAGCCTGGATGCGGGACCCGTCGCAGGCCACCGAGCAAGTCGCCACCCAGGAGGTGTTCGATTTAAGCGGCGAAGTCAGGACCGAGACCGGCTCCAGCGGGCAGGACCGCGCCACGCTACCCAAGGCGTTAGGCGTCACCCCCCCGACGCTTTAGGCCACACAGTGAGACTCCATCACTCCTCGTGCGGCTCAGTCGCCGCCAGTGCCCGCTCGATCTGGCTGGCGGAGAACCCGCGTTGCGTCAGGAATCGAGCCTGACGCCCCTTTTCCGGCCAATCTTCCTGAATGTCCCGCAAGCCAAAACGCCGCTCCCGCACCCTGATCGCCCTGTCACTCCAGTCATCCTGACCGATTTCCGCTAAACATACAGGGACGCCATCAACCCCCTTCTGTTGCAGCTCGCCGCGGATACGAATCGGGCCGTAGCCGGAATCCATTCGCTGACGGACAAAAACCTCCGCAAAGCGGTCGTCGCTTAACCAGCCCTCGGTTTCGAACTCATCAAGCACGGTCTCAATCAGATCGCTTGGCAGCCGCCGTTGACGCAGTTTTGTCGACAGCTCAAGCCGGCTGTGCTCCCGGCGCGCCAGTAACCGAAGCGCGACGACGCGAATCTGCTGTTCAAGGTCTTCCGGATTCATTGCTTTTGTCAATTGACTCTTTCCGCCACCGTAACCAAAGCGATAGACTAGCCCGCGACTATTGCCGAATGTACCCGCCAGCCGGCTCGACCGGCTGCGCCGATAGTGGGTGTCGCTCCCGTTTTGCCGAGCACTTGGACCTGGTTTCAATTCTGAAGGATACCGTCATGGCCGCATTTATCCAGAAGCTGTTTAAAAACCGCAAGCCGTCTCCGCCTCCAGAACCGGAAACAGCCGCACCCCAAAAACAGGATCAGCAGGCGGAATTGCGGGAACATCAAAGCCGACTCCTGGAAGGTGCCCCCAGCCAACAGCAACTGGAAGAACTGGCCCTGACCGGACTGACCGCCGACCTGCGCCGTCGCGCCGCAGCCGCCATCGATGATCGGGCCGCCCTGCAACGCCTCCTAAAAGCCAGCAAAGGCAAGGACAAAAGCGTCTATCAGGTAGTGCGACAAACGCTGCAGGGCATCCGCGATGAGGAAGAGCGGCAACGGCGAGTTACAGACCAGATCCAGGCGCTGATCAAGCAAGCGGATGAGCAGGCCCGAAGCGAAGACACCAAGCTATACCAGGCGCGCCTGGAGGCCCTGCAGAATCAGTGGAAGGAGGTCGAGCCCCAGGCCTCGCCCGAGCAGGTTACCGCATTTCTGAACGCGGTTAGTCTTTGCAGATCGCGTCAGGCAGCCCTGGCCAACGAAGCGGCCGAACGCCAGCGCCACCAGGACCAGGCAGAGCAAAGGACAAGCACCCTCACCTTGCTGGGTTCGACCCTGAACGAACTCAAGGGCCGGACCACCGACACTTTCCCATCGGTATCGGCACTGGATGCGCTGCAGAAAACCCAGGAAATCCGGTGGCTGGAGGCGACCCGCGACACCGCCGTCGAGAAAGCGGAGCAAAAAGAATACGAAGTCCTGATGCAGGCGATAAAAAGCTGCATTGCCGGCTTGCGCCGTGCAGGCCAGCAGCGGGAGGCCATCGAGCAGCTGATCGCCGATCAGGCGTCAAACCAGGGTGACCTGCATTCCCGCGCCAGCAGCCTGCTGGAAGCGATTGATTGGCCAAAGGGAATGCCGCTGCCCTCAGAACTCCAACAGCTGCGAATCATCAGCCGGGCCCGACCTGAAGAACCGGCGGCCTCCAACGACAGCGAAGACCAGAAGGCCCAGAGCGAGGCCTTGAAGTGCGCGCTGGATGCCCTGGAGGCGACCTTGGAGGCCCGCCAGCTCAAGGAGTCCCGCCAGCATTTCAAGAAAGCCCAACACCTGGCCAAATCGCTCGATCAACGCCAGCTTCGTCCCCTGAGCGCAAGACTCCAACTGCTTGGCGGCCAGCTTCGGGACCTCAACGACTGGCAGGGCTTCGCCACCCACCCCAAACAGATCGCCCTGTGTGAGCAGATGGAGTATCTGGCCGACCAGCCCATGGAGCCTGAGGCCAAGGCCGAACGCATCAAGGAACTGCAAAACGACTGGCGCAAGCTCGGTGGCTCCTCGGATCGAACCTTATGGACCCGCTTCAAACAGGCCTCCGACCGGGCTTACGAACCTTGCCAAGCCTATTTCTCGGTGAAGTCCGATCTCAAGCAGGGGCACCTCAACAAGCGTCGGGCGATCTGCGAGCAACTCCAGCAATTTATCGAGCAAACTGACTGGAACGATGTGGACTGGAAAGCCATCGAGCAGATCCATCGCACCGCGCGGGATGAATGGAAAGCCGCTTGGCCGGTGGACTTCCGGGACAACCGGTCGGTGCAAAAACAGTTCGACGATATCCTCAAACAGATCGAGAAACCGCTGAACGAAGAGCGGCAACGAAACGAACAACGCAAACAGGCCATTGTGGATGAAGCGGTACAGCTGATCAAACACGAACCACTCGCCGATGCCATGGAACGAGCCAAGGCCCTGCAAAACCAGTGGCGCAGCATCGGCATTACCCGGCATCGGGAAGACCGGAAGCTTTGGCGCGCATTCCGGCAGGCCTGTGACACCATCTTCGCCCGTCGCGATGCCCAGCGCTCGGAGCGGGAACAGCAAGTTCGCGCCGCCGACCAACAGGCCCTGGCGGAGCTGACGCAAACCTCGTCGATCACCCCGGAAACCGGCACCAGGGAGGCCGTCCGCCAGGCTCTGGACAGCCTCGCGTCGTTAAACCAGGCCGCCGTATCCCGCGCCGTGCAGGGACGGCTGAGCGAGGAACGGAACCGGCTGCACGCGCTCCAGAGCACGCTGGCCATGACGGCGCGTACTGCGCAATGGCGTGCGCAAATTGAAGCCTGCCAAGGCCATCACGAACTGGCTGAACCGCCCACCGGCTGGCACGATCTTGCCCGGCCGCTGCAAGAGCTGTCGGCGCGGGAGCTGGTGATTCGAGCCGAAATTCTGACAGCCCGGCCCTCGCCGGAAGCCGACCAGGCCCTGCGGATGGAGATTCAGGTCAAGCGTCTGTCAAACGGACTCAACGGCACTGCTGCTGAACCCCAGGCCGAGGATCTGCTGGAATCACTGGTGGCCCACTGGTGCCTGGCGGTACCGGCAGCCGACCGCAATGAAAAACTCACCCAAAGGTTGCTGGACGCGTTGGCCAGCACCGAGCGCTGAGGACACCTGCGACCAGAGAGGGACACCCCCGTGAAAACCTGAACGGCCCGGCGCTGCCGGGTCACTCAGCACTCGTCACCCCGCTGTCGCCGCAGAACGTAATCTCGGGCCTGGGCGACTTCCACTCGCACCTTCTGCTTCATCTCATCCAGCTCCTGGTCGGGCAGATAGAATCGCATATCGATGGCATGCCGGTAGTAGCGAGGCGGCAGGCGATTCAACGCCACACAGATCACGTCTGCCAGAAAATCCTCTGTATCCTCTGGCTGCCGGGCCTCATCAATGGCCTCCGCCACCAGTCGTTCATAGAAATTATCGATTGCGTCCAGTAACGACATCTTCCCCCCCTTAGCCGTTTCTGGCTTTCCCTAACCTTAGTTGTCATCACCGTAAATTGTCATCACCGAACTTATCCTGATCGAAACGGTCCTCACACAGGCCGTCTTGAGCACTTTTGCCAATTGAAATGGCAGTGCCCGTCATTACACGCCACCGGAACGAAGGGCTATCGTTAGCTGTCGAAGGATTTCGGTTACGACCGCCCGCCATTATGGCGGTCGGCCGATTACAACAACTCCAGCAGAGGAAACAACATGAGCACCGAGGCCTACATCTTCGATGCAGTGCGTACCCCGCGAGGTCGTGGCAAGAAAGACGGCGCCCTGCACAGCGTCAAACCGGTCACCCTGATGACCACCGTCCTCAAGGCATTGCAGGAAAGAAACCAACTCGATACCGCCCAGGTTGACGACATTGTCATGGGCTGTGTCACTGCCGTCGGTGATCAGGGCGCAGACATTGCCAAAACCGCGGCTCTGGCCGCCGACTGGGACGAGGTCGTTGCTGGCGTGACCCTCAACCGGTTCTGTGCCTCCGGCCTGGAAGCGGTCAACCTGGCCGCGATGAAGATTCGCTCGGGCTGGGAAGACCTGGTGGTGGCCGGTGGCGTTGAAGCCATGTCCCGGGTGCCCATGGGCTCCGACGGTGGCGCCTGGGCCATGGACCCGGCGACCAATCTGCACACCGGCTTCATGCCCCAGGGCATCGGCGCTGACCTGATCGCCACCCTGGAAGGGTTCAGCCGGAAAGATGTCGACAACTTTGCCGTACGCTCCCAGCAAAAAGCCGCCAACGCCTGGGAGAAAGGCTACTTTTCGCGCTCAATCATTCCGGTCACCGACCAGAATGGCGTCACCATTCTTGACCGGGACCAGCATGTGCGGGGCAACACCACCCTGGAATCCCTGGGCCAACTTAAACCCTCCTTCCAGATGATGGGAGAAATGGGCTTCGACGGTGTCGCCCGCGAGAAGTACCACTACGTCGAGAAAATCAATCACGTCCACCACGCCGGTAATTCGTCAGGCATAGTCGATGGCGCCACCGCCATGCTGATTGGCAGCGAAGCCAAAGGCAAAGCCTTGGGGCTAACCCCGCGGGCTCGCATTGTGGCCACCGCCGTCACCAGTACCGACCCCACCATCATGCTCACCGGACCGGCACCGGCCGCCCGCAAAGCACTTGAGAAGGCCGGCATGACCGTGGACCAAATCGACCTGTTCGAAGTCAACGAAGCCTTCGCTTCCGTAGTGATGCGATTTCAGCGGGAGCTCTCGATTCCGGATGAGAAGGTGAACGTCAACGGCGGCTCCATCGCCATGGGCCATCCGTTGGGGGCAACCGGGGCCATCATCCTGGGCACTCTGCTCGACGAACTGGAGCGACGCGAACAACGTTACGGCCTCGCGACCCTTTGCGTAGGCGGCGGCATGGGCATTGCCACCATCATCGAACGTTGCTGAGCCGACACCCGACCCTGAAAGGAGAACCGAACATGAGTGCTATTCGTTACGAACTGGGTGCCGATCAGATCCTCACCCTCACCATCGACATGCCAGGACAATCCGCGAACACCATGAATGCGGCGTTCCGGGATGCGCTGACCGATACGGTCGACAAGGTTAAAGCCGACCTTGGCAACCTCAGCGGCATCGTCATCACCTCCGCCAAGAAGACCTTCTTTGCCGGCGGCGATCTCAACGAGCTCCACAAAGTGACCCGCGACCATTCAGAGCAATTCGAAGCGATGGTCAACGGTCTGAAAGCCAGTATGCGGGCGCTCGAAACCTGCGGTAAGCCGGTGGTGGCGGCCATCAACGGCAGCGCGCTCGGAGGCGGCCTGGAAATCGCCCTGGCCTGTCACCACCGGATTGCGCTGGACGATGACAAGGTCCAGCTGGGTCTGCCGGAAGTCACCCTTGGCCTGCTGCCCGGCGGTGGCGGCACCCAGCGTCTACCCCGGATGATCGGCCTGGAAGCGGCCTTCTCTTACCTGATGGAAGGCAAGAAGGTGAATCCAAAGGCAGCCCTCAAAGCTGGCATCGTGGATGAGCTGGCCGGCTCGGTGGAGGAACTGATCGAGAAGGCCAAAGCCTTCATCGTCGCCAATCCGGCCAGTCAGCAGCCCTGGGACAAGAAGGGCTTCAAACTCCCCGGTGGTGCGCCACATCACCCTGCCATGGCACAGAAACTCGCCATCGCACCGGCCATGCTGAAACAGAAAACCAAAGGCTGCTACCCGGCCCCGGAACGCATCCTGTCGGCGGCGGTGGAAGGTTGCCAGGTCGACTTCGACAACGGCAGTCTGATCGAAACCCGCTACTTCACCGAGCTGGTCGTGGGCCAGGTTGCCAAGAACATGACCGGCACCTTCTGGTTCCAGCTGAATGCGATCAAGGCCGGCGGTAGCCGCCCGGACGGCGTTGAACGGGAGACCTTCAAGAAAGTCGCGGTGCTCGGCGCTGGCATGATGGGCGCTGGCATCGCCTACGCCACCGCCAGCCGAGGTATCGAGGTGGTGCTCAAGGACGTATCCGTCGACAACGCGGAGAAAGGCAAGCACTACTCCGAGGCCCTGCTGGCCAAGAAAGTCAGCCGCAAGCGCATGACCGAGGAACAGAAAGCCCAGGTGCTCAACCGCATCAAGGCCACCGACTCCACCGCCGACCTGGAAGGCTGCGACTTGGTGATCGAAGCGGTGTTCGAAGACAGTGGCCTGAAAGCCAAGGTGACCCAGGAAGCGGAGCCCAGGCTGGTGGACAACGGCATCTTCGCCTCCAACACCTCCACCATCCCCATCTCTCAGCTGGCGGAAGCCTCCAGCAAGCCGGAGAACTTCATTGGCCTGCACTTCTTCTCGCCGGTGGACAAGATGCAGTTGGTGGAAATCATCGTGGGCGCCAAGACGTCGGACGAAACCCTCGCCCGCGCCTTCGACTATGTCCTCCAGATCGGCAAGATCCCCATTGTGGTCAATGACAGCCGCGGCTTCTTCACCTCCCGGGTGTTCGGCACCTTCGTCAACGAAGGCATCGCCATGCTGGCTGAGGGCATCCATCCGGCCAGCATCGAGAACGCCGGGATGATGGCCGGCATGCCGGTTGGCCCGCTGGCCATCTCGGACGAGGTCAGCCTGACGCTGATGCAGCACATCCGCGCCCAGAGCAAAAAGGATACTGAGGCCGCGGGCGGCACCTGGGCTCCCCACCCCGCGGAAGCCATCATCGACCAAATGGTCAATGAGCAGGGACGTAAGGGCAAAGCGTCCGGCGCCGGCTTTTATGAGTACCCGAACAAAGGCAAGAAGCATCTGTGGCCGCAACTGGAAGCGCTGTTTGTCGACCAGGCCAAAGCCCGTGGCGTGCAACTGCAGGATCTGAAGGACCGGATACTGTTCATCCAGGCCCTCGAAACGGTGCGTTGCCTGGAAGAAGGCGTGCTGCGCTCCATCGAAGATGCCAACATCGGCAGCATTTTCGGCATTGGCTATGCGCCCTGGACCGGTGGCGCCATCCAGTTCATCAATCAATATGGCGTACGGGAGTTTGCCCAACGGGCCGAGGAGCTCGCCCAGCAGTACGGCGACCGCTTTGCGCCCCCGGCATTGCTTCTGGAGAAGGCGGAATCGGGCAGCACCTTCGCCTAACCCTCCGGCAACGAGTGTGGGCGTGCTACGCCCACATTCCCCCGCCGCCCTCGCTGTCACCGCCAGCGAGCACCTGCAAGCCACCACCCTCGGCTTGTGAACGTCCGTGTTCATCCCCATTATTTGTGTTCACCCAATTAAGGTGGTGAAACCGTGAGGCCACGGTTGCAACCGCCCAACAGGATGGACATATTGTCACATAGCGATACTGGACACCTATGGCAACCGGTCAAGCGCTTGCCTACAATGAATCAAATAGGCAGTTTCTGAGCTGGCCCTGACACATCTCCACACAGGCTAACAGTCGTGTTCCGGTTTTGCAGAACAGCCCAAGAATCTGACAGGATTTCCGGACCGTACAGACCCGCCAACAGGCCTACCGGAAACGAAACGAAGAATCAGGTACCAAACATGATGATGATTGCGGAATGCTTCAAACTCCGTGGGGGCCCATCCGGCCGGGGACGTCTTGGCCAGATCGGGCGCGCGCTGACGGTCGCCTTACTGCTAACGCCGGTGTCCGGGGTGGCCAGCCTGGATCGCGGCGCAGCCTACGAGCCAGTGAGCCCAACCGTAGACCAGGCCAGGGCGAATATCCTGATTGCTCGCCAGCTGCAGTTCACCCATTTCCGCGATCAGTCCATCGACGACATGCTCTCCAGCGAGGTATTTGATGCTTACCTGGAGTATCTCGATGGCCAGCGTATCTACCTTACTCAGGAAGACCTTAAGTTTTTCGAACCCTTGCGTTACCGGTTGGGCGCCGCACTGAAAACCGGCCAACTACAGCCCGGCTTTGATATTTACAATCTGGTTCAACAACGCATCATCGAACGGCTTGAGTACGCCCTGTCAGTGGTGGATGCCGGCATCGACAAGCTCAGCTTCGACAGCGACGAGACCCTGCTGCTGGACCGGTCCGAATCGCAGTGGGTGGCCAACCGTACCGAGCTCGACCAGCTCTGGACCAAGCGCATCAAAAATTCGATTCTCGCCCAGAGACTGAGCGGCAAAGATGACCAGCAGATTACACAAGCCCTGCATCGCCGCTATGACAGCCAGCTGACACGAACCACCCAGGTCCGCAGCGAGGACGCCTTCCAGGCTTACATGAATGCGTTCACCGGCCTGTGGGACCCTCACACGTCCTATTTCTCGCCACGCACGTCTGAGAACTTCAATATCAACATGAGCCTGTCGCTCGAAGGCATCGGGGCGGTGCTGCAATCCGACAACGAATACACCAAAGTGGTTCGGCTGGTGCCCGGTGGCCCGGCCTCCCAGCAAGGACAGCTGCAACCCGCTGATCGCATCGTCTCGGTGACTCAGGACGATGAAGACACCCCGGTCAACGTGATTGGCTGGCGCCTGGATGAAGTGGTTGACCTGATCCGGGGCCCCCGGGAATCGACGGTCACCCTGGAGGTGATTCCCGCCAACGCCTCCGACGAGACCATGACTCGCTCGATTTCCATCAAGCGGGACAAGGTGAAGCTGGAGGAACAGAGCGCCAGCAGCGAGATCATCGAGCTGGAGCGCGACTCCGCGGCCTATCGCGTTGGCGTCATTACCATCCCGACCTTCTACGCCGATTTCCGCGCGATGCAACAGGGCGATCCGAATTACAAAAGCACTACCCGCGATGTCCGGGCGCTGATCGATTCGCTGAAAGAGCAAGGCATCGACGGCCTGGTCATTGATCTGCGTAACAATGGCGGCGGTGCCCTGCACGAAGCCAACGATCTGGTCGGTCTGTTCATCGACGAAGGCCCCACCGTGCAGATTCGTAACGCCAACAACGACGTTCAGGTTCTGACCGATCAGGACCCCTCGGTTGCCTACGATGGACCGCTGGTGGTGATGGTCAATCGCATGAGCGCTTCCGCCTCCGAGATCTTCGCTGGCGCCGTTCAGGACTATGGCCGCGGTCTGGTCGTGGGCTCCCAGACGTTCGGTAAGGGCACGGTGCAGGCGGTACGTCCGCTCAACCATGGCCAGCTCAAGATCACCCAGTCCAAGTTCTACCGGGTGTCCGGCGGCTCCACCCAACATAAAGGCGTCATGCCCGATATCGCCATTCCGTCGCGAGTCGATACCAGCCGGATCGGTGAAGACGCGCTGGAGCACGCCCTGCCCTGGGATCAGATCGAAGCGGTGCCCCACGCCCGCTACTTTGATTTCAGTGGCATCATCGATCAGCTGCGCAGCAACCACGCTCGGCGATTCGAGGGCAACCCTGAGTTCCAGTTGCTGCAACAGGAAATTGATTTCCTGGAGGAACAGCGTGCCCTGCAGTCGGTGAGTCTGAACGCCGAACTCCGGGCCGTGCAGCAACACGAAATAGAGGAAACCCGTCTGACCATTGCCAATGCACGTCGCCAGATCCGTGGTGAAACGGCCTTTGCGACGCTGGAGGATCTGGAAGACTGGCAAGATCAACAGGCAGCCGATCCGGACCGCCAGGATGAAGAACTCGACTTTATCGTACGGGAAGGTGGCCACATCATGGCGGACATGCTCGAACTGGACCGACGCTTAGCCTCCCTGGAGTCGCGGAACACCATTGCCGCCAAAGCCAATTGATGGCCTGGCGTCGAATCTAGCAACCCAACTTGTAGACAGGTGCATGTCTAAAGACGACGACAAACAGCGAGCTCGAGTCCTGGAAGGGCTTCTGATGGACGCCATGCACGCCATGGCGTCCATGGAACAAGTGGAACACCTCAGCGACGTCTCCGACGAGAACAACAGGGGATTCGGCCGTAAACGGCGGGAAACACCGGCGCCGAAATCCTCCGGTCGGGAAGACGATTCCCTGATTGATCGGCTGGCCGGCATCACCGGCTCCGCATTGCGCTTTGCCTCCCGCTCCACCGACACCTCGCTCAAGGTCGGCCGGGCCTTGATGAAGTCCCAGGATCAGTTACGCATGATGCTGGCCGCGGGCCAGTCCCTGAGTGACATACGCCAGGTGCTTGGCCTGACCATGAGCGAGATGAGCGAAGCGCTGAACCTCAAGGACAAATCCATACTGGAGGCCATCGAGAACGGTACCGCCACCCTGTCGTTTGAACTGATCCTGCGACTGGCGGCGCTGGTGGCCCGAAACGATCCGATCCCCTTCATACTGCGTACCGCTCGCACCTACAATCCAGAGGTGTGGCAAATCCTTGACGACTGGGGCGTGGGCCGGCTGCCGTTGCAATTTGAGCGCGAACGCCAGTTCATCAACATCTTCCGCCGCCATGACGACGCCCGGCACCTGTCCGATGAGGGATTCAAGAAGGTACTGGAATTCACCCGCCGCAGTTTTGAGATGTCCCTTCACTTCGTTGAAGAGCAGGAACAGCAGGCCGCGGCGCTGAAGGCGCAACTGGAAGCCGAGTTCGGCCCCGCCAGCCAGGCCGGCCCCAAGACCCGCAAGGCAAACGGCGGGTCCAAGCAAGATTCCTGACCGCCGCTAACCAAACATCCGCAACATGGCGGCCGGGTCCGGCTGCGCAATCGCGCCGCGCTCCGTGACAATGACATCAATCAGCGATGCCGGGGTCACGTCGAACACCGGATTAAAGACCGCCACCTTCTCCGGTGCCAGGACTTCGCTGCGCACCTGCCGCACTTCCGTACCCTCGCGCTCCTCGATGGGAATGGCCTCGCCCGAGGCCAGCGCCATATCCACCGTGCTGGAAGGCGCCACCACCATGAATCGAACACCGTGGTGCCGGGCCAGGACAGCCAGGCTGTAAGTGCCGATCTTATTGGCGACGTCGCCATTGGCGGTGATGCGATCGGCGCCAACGATGACCCATTTCACATCGCCACCGGCCATAATCCAGGCCGCCGCGCCATCGGCATTGAGGGTCACCGGTATGTTATCCCGTTCCAGCTCCCAGGCCGTCAGACGGCTACCCTGCAACCAGGGACGGGTTTCATCGGCGTACACCCGCTGCAGGCGCCCGGTTTCATGCAATCGACGGATCACTCCCAGCGCCGTGCCATACCCTCCGGTGGCCAAGGCGCCGGTGTTACAGTGAGTCAGCACCGAGAAGGGCTGGTCCTCATCCATCACCGACATGGCGTGATCGGCCATCGCCAGGTTCGCCGCCAGGTCCTCGGCGTGGATCTGCTCCGCCGCTGCGGCCAGTTGCTGCCGGGCCTGCTCAAGGCTGCCACATTCACCCAGCACCTGCTGCATTCGGTTTAGCGCCCAGAACAGGTTGACCGCGGTGGGACGGGAATCGGCCAATTCGGCTATCGCACCGTCAAGGTCTTCCCGCCAGCTCACCTCGGAGGCCTTGAGCGCAGCCAACACCACCCCGTAGGCGGCGCTGATACCGATAGCGGGCGCCCCCCGTACCACCATGTCGCGAATGCTGTCGGCCACGCCCGTCGCGGTATCCAGCGCCAGCCAGCGCTCCTCCCCGGGCAACAGGCGCTGGTCCAGCAGCTCCAGACGATCCCCCCGCCAACGGATCGCCACTGTCCCCAGGGGACGCTCAGGCTTGGTCTGGTCGGTAGTTTGGGAGGTTTCCGACATCGTAGTGCTCCGTTGTTGATTGAAAATGGCGCCAGTATATCCGTTTTCTCAGAAAGTGCCGCCTGGGGAATTAGCGAGGGTAGCAAGGCTGGGCTGGTGACGCCCCGACACCGTGGTTATACTTTCTGCCCTGACTTAAGGCTCCTCAACCATCGACACCCCGCGTCCTTTCCCACCATGGATGGAGCTTCGGGGAACAGCAAGATAAGGCAGCAGAATGATGGCAGACACGATCGTGGCAGCGGACATCCGCATCAACGCACGCTGGGTGATCCCCATTGAGCCGGCTGGCGTTGTGCTAGAGCACCAGGCGGTGCTGATTCAGGGCGACCGTATCGCCGCCGTGGTGGACCAGCAGCAGGCCGACCGGCAGTTCCGCGCCAAGGAAACCCTCGACCTGAATCGGCATGTGGTACTCCCGGGTCTGATCAACATGCACGGCCACGCCGCCATGTCGCTGTTTCGAGGCATGGCCGATGACCTGCCACTGATGACCTGGCTGAACGACCATATCTGGCCGGCGGAAGGCCGCTATGTCGATGAGGCGTTCATTCGCGATGGCACCCGCCTGGCGATTGCGGAAATGCTGCGCACCGGCACAACCACCTTCTCTGATATGTATTTCTATCCGGAAGTAGCGGCGGAAGTGGCCCACGATACGGGCATCCGCGCGCAGATCTGCTTTCCGCTGCTGGATTTCCCGACCATGTGGGCGTCCGGCCCCGAGGAATACCTGCGCAAAGGCGCGGCACTGATCGAACGCTGGCAGGGCGATGGCTATATCATGCCCGGCATCGGCCCCCACGCGCCCTACACGGTGTCCGACGGCCCCCTGCGTGAGACCCTGGCGCTGGCCGTGGACAAGCAGGTGCCGATCCAGATCCACCTGCACGAGACCGCCTTCGAGGTGAGCGAAGCCTTGGAAAAGAGCGGCCATCGTCCCACGCAGCGGCTGGCGGACCTGGGCCTGCTGACGCCGACCACTCAGTGTGTTCACATGACCCAAATCGACGACAGCGATATCCGGCTGCTGCAAGCGTCCGGAGCCCACGTGGTGCACTGCCCAGAATCCAACCTCAAGCTGGCCAGCGGCCAATGCCCGGTGGATCAACTGCAGCGGGCGGGAGTCAACGTGGCCATTGGCACCGATGGCGCCGCCAGCAACAATGACCTGGACCTGTTCGGCGAAGTCAAGTCGGCCGCGCTGCTTGCCAAGGTAGTGGCTGGTGACGCGGCGGCCCTGTCGGCACACGAGGCCCTCGCCATGGCGACCATCAGTGGCGCCCGGGCACTGGGTCGAGCCGATGAGCTGGGCACCCTGGAAGCCGGCAAGCTGGCCGACCTCATTGCGGTCGACCTGAGCGATCCGTTCCTGCAGCCGGTCTATGATCCAGCGTCCCACCTCGTATACAGTAGCCATAGCCGCCAGGTGAGCCACAGCTGGATTAACGGCGTGCCGCAGGTTCAGGACGGCCGGCTGACCCGCATCGACGTGCCGGACCTGATGCTACGGGTGCAAGCCTGGGCCGAGCGGATCCGCGACAAGAACCACGGCTAGCCGTGCCCAGGGCACCCTTCAGCCAGACCCTATTTGACGTCAAACTGGAATCGATCATGAGTAACCAAAACGTAGACCGAAACGAAGTGGCCAAGTTTGAAGCCCTGGCCAGCCGCTGGTGGGACCCCACCAGTGAGTTCCGGCCGTTGCACGAAATCAACCCACTGCGCCTGAACTACATCGACGAGCGCGCCTCGCTCGCTGGCAAGAAGGCGCTGGACGTTGGCTGCGGCGGCGGCCTGGTATCCGAGGGCATGGCCCAGCGCGGCGCCCACGTCACCGGCATCGACATGGGTGAGGCTCCGCTGTCAGTGGCCAAGCTGCATGGACTGGAAAGCGGCATCAAGGTGGATTACCGGCAGACAACGGTCGAGCAATTGGCGGCGGACCCCGAGCATGCCGGACAATACGACGTCGTCACCTGCCTGGAAATGCTGGAGCACGTGCCCGATCCGGCTTCGGTGATCAGCGCCTGCGCCCGGCTGCTGAAGCCCGGCGGCCACCTGTTTGTCTCCACCATCAATCGCAACCCGAAGTCGTTCCTGTTTGCCATTGTGGGCGCCGAGTACGTGCTCGGGATGCTACCCAAGGGAACCCACGAGTGGCGCAAGTTCATCCGCCCCTCGGAAATGTCCAATTACCTGCGTCAGGCCAAGCTTGAGATTCGCGAGCTAACCGGCATGACCTACAACCCCCTGACCAAGGTTTACCGACTGGGCCGGGACGTGGACGTCAACTACCTCATGCACGCGGTCGACGGCCGTGATCCTGAGAGCGCATCGTGACTAACCCGCCCGCCACCGTGCTGTTCGATCTGGATGGCACCCTGGTCGATACCGCCCCAGATTTCATTCGCTGCCTGAACGAATTGCGGGTACAGCGAGGTCTCGCCGCCCTGCCCGCCGAGCAGATCCGCCGCTCGGTGTCCAACGGCGCGCGGGCGATGATTGAGGTCGGCTTTGGCCTGGTGCCGGAAGACCCCGACTACCTGGAGCATCACACCGCCTTTCTCGACCTGTACGAGGCCGGTGTAGCGGAGGAAACCCGACTGTTTCCGGGCATGGAAGAATTGCTGAACTGGCTGGAGCAGGCGACGATTCCCTGGGGCATCGTCACCAACAAGCCCGAGCGCTTCACCACCCCGCTGCTCCACGCCCTGGGCCTGGACACCCGCTGCGCCGCGGTGATCTGTCCCGACCATGTTGAACAGCGCAAGCCCCACCCGGAATCGCTGATGCTGGCGTGCAAGCAGATCGGTGTCGAGCCGGCTCACGGTATCTACGTAGGCGATCACCACCGCGATATCGAAGCCGGTCGAAAGGCCGGAATGACCACCATTGCGGTGCGGTATGGCTATATCGAGCACCCCGAAGAGATTGATCGATGGCATGCCGACCTGATCGCAGACACGGTCAACGAGCTGACAAAGCTGATACAATACCGCTAGTTTTATCGCCCAGCTGTTATAGCCAAACCTGATTTCCCTATCGGAGAGCCACTATGCAGGATTACCAAGCACCGGCCGATTTGCTGAAGGACCGCATCATCCTGGTCACTGGCGCCGGTAGCGGCATCGGTCGCGCGGCCGCCAAGGCCTACGCAGCCCATGGTGCAACCGTGATTTTGCTGGGCCGTACCACCTCCAAGCTGGAGGAGGTCTACGACGAGATCGAAGCCGCCGGCCACCCGCAGCCGGCCATCGTGCCCCTGAACTTGGAGGGAGCCGCCGTCAAGGAATACGAAGAGGTCGCCATGACCATCGAAGAAACCTTTGGCCGGCTCGATGGCGTGCTGCACAACGCTGCCATTCTCGGGGCCCGCAGTCCGGTGGAACTGTACGATCCGGAAACCTGGAACAAGGTCATGCAGGTGAATGCCACCGCTCCGTTCCTGCTGACCCGGGCAGTGATTCCGTTGTTGCGCAAATCCGACAGTGCCTCGGTCATCTTCACCTCCTCCGGTGTCGGCCGTCGGGCCAAAGCCTACTGGGGCGCCTACGCGGTGTCCAAGTTTGCGATTGAAGGCCTGAGCCAGTTGCTGTCCGAGGAACTGGACGATGACCGCCACAATGTCCGGATCAACAGCCTCAACCCCGGAGCCACCCGCACCAATATGCGGGCCCGCGCCTATCCGGCGGAAAATCCCGGGCAAAACCCGGCCCCCGAAGACATCATGCCCATTTACCTGTACCTGATGGGGCCTGATAGCGATGGGGTCAACGGTCAGCAGCTGGATGCCCAACCCAAGTAACCGGAAACACTGCCGTATGGAACTGATTTTCTACACCACGGCCCAGTGTCATCTGTGCGAACTGGCTGAGGCGCTGCTGATCAATACCCCGATGCCCGCCCCTATCCCGGTGGAAGCGGTGGACATCGCCCAGTCCCAAGCGCTGGTGACGACCTACGGCACACGGATTCCGGTGCTTCGTCGCAACGACACCGGCGCAGAGTTGGATTGGCCCTTTGACCGGGACCAGCTGCTGGACTTCCTGCGGCCCTGATGCGACGCCCGTTTCAAGCCCCCAGATTCACGTAACCGCCCCCCATAGAGGATCTCTTCATGCTGATGGTGATTTCACCGGCCAAGACCCTGGACTATGAAAGCCCGCTGGCGACCGACACCCATACCCAGCCGGATTTTCTGGACGACGCCTGTGAACTGGTGGACCAGCTCAAGACGTTGGCACCGGACCAGATCAGCCAGCTGATGCACATCAGCGACAAGCTGGGCCAGCTCAATGCCGAGCGCTATCAGCAATGGCAGCTGCCATTCACCCCGGACAATGCCCGCCAGGCCCTACTGGCATTCAAGGGCGACGTTTATACCGGGCTGGCCGCCGAGAGCTTCAGCGACGCGGATTTCGAGTTCGCCCAGCGCCACCTGCGGATGCTGTCTGGACTGTATGGCCTGCTCAAGCCGCTGGATCTGATGCAACCCTACCGCCTGGAGATGGGCACCAAATTCGAAAATACCCGCGGCAAGGATCTGTACGCCTTCTGGGGGAGCCGCATTACCGAGGCGTTGAATCAGCTGCTGGCCGATGACGACGGCGTGCTGGTGAACCTGGCGTCCAACGAGTATTTCAAGAGCGTGCGCAAGAAGGAACTCTGCGCCCGCTTGGTCACCCCCCAGTTCAAGGACTGGAAAAACGGCCAGTACAAGATGATCAGTTTCTACGCCAAAAAAGCCCGTGGCCTGATGTGCCGGTACGCCATCCAGAATCGCATTACCCAGGCGGACGATCTCAAAGGCTTCGATCTGGAAGGTTACCAGTTCAGTGACGAGCAGTCGGATCGGGACAACTGGGTTTTCCTGCGTAAAGAATCTTAACTGTCAGGAGCAAGACATGAACGAAGCTGTCTTTTCCCAGATTGCCATGGCGGTCCTGCTGACCGCGCTGATCGGCTGGATGGGTTTTATCGTCTGGGATCTCGCCAAGAAATCCCAGGCTGGCCGGTACGGCACCATTGCCCTGTTCACCGTGCTCGGCGCCGGCGTTGTCGGCTTTATCATCAAGACCGTCTTGGTCGAAATTCTTCAGATCTGATGGCTCGACGGCCGCCACGGCTTGGCCGTACACCCTCTGACCTCTATGCCCATGTTTCCCGATCACCCCCTGACAAGGACCAATTACCATGTGGTTTCGTAACGCCCGTGTATTCCGATTCACCAAGCCTTTCGACATCACCGCCGAAGCGCTCGAAGAGAAGCTGCTGGAAGACACCTTCAAGCCCTGCGGCCCCCAGGAAACCTCCCGTCAGGGCTGGGTTCCGCCACTGGGCAAGCACGGCGAGCAGCTGGTCCACAGTGCCGGAGGCTACCACCTGATTACCTTGCGCAAGGAGGAAAAGCTGCTGCCCGGACCGGTGGTCAAGGAGCTGGTGGAAGAGAAAGTGGAAGCGATCGAGGCCGAGCAGCACCGCAAAGTTCGCCGCAAGGAAAAGGACGAACTCAAAGAACAGGTGATGCTGGAGATGCTGCCCAAGGCCTTTTCCAAGAATCGGCGCTGCTACGCCTACCTGGCCCCCAAGGACGGCTTTCTGATCGTCGATGCCGGCTCCGCCAAACAGGCCGAAGAACTCGCCTCCACCCTGCGCAAGAGCCTGGGTTCGCTGCCGGTTCGCCCGCCAGCGGTTGAACAGGCCCCCACCTTCACCCTCACCGGCTGGCTCAATGAAACGGTCGAGTTGCCCGCAACCCTGACCCTGGGCACCGAATGCGAACTCAAAGATCCGTCGGAGGATGGCGGCGTGGTTCGATGCAAGGGGCTGGACCTGCAGGGGGACGAAATCCGCAATCATCTGGAGGCCGGCATGCAGGCCACCCGCCTGTCGCTGACCTGGGAAGATACCCTGTCGTTCGTGCTGGATGAAGAACTGGGCATTCGCCGTCTGAAGTTTGGCGAGACGCTACAGGAAAAGCTGGACGACGTGGATGCGGATGATGCCGCCGCTCGCTTTGACGCCGCCTTCACGCTGATGACACTGGAACTGTCCCGGCTACTGCCAGGACTGCTGGACGCTCTGGGCGGTGAAGACCGCTCCGCCATCGTGGACGCGGCCTGATCCATGTCCGGTCAGTGGGGCGCCGAACCCAGGCGTTCCCGCTGCCACTCCTTCTCGGGCTCATTCAACACCAAGCGCAGATCCATGACCTCTTCGGTCCGGTTATAGCTCACGTCAAAACCAAGATGCTCGGCCAGCTTCAGCATCGGACGGTTGTCGGGTAACACATTGCCAACCATCTCCACGGTGCCTCGGGCGCGGCAATAGTCGATCATCTTCTGCATCAGGGTCGTTCCCAGCCCCTCGCCTTTCATTCTGTCGTGCACCATCACGGCAAACTCGCAGCGCAGGTTGTCGGCATCGGTCCAGACTCGCACGGTGCCCAGGGTTTCCTCGCCTTCGCCGTCCTCACGGGGAGCATTGGCAATGAACACCATCTCGCGGTCGTAATCGATCTGTACCATTTGCGCCACGTCTTCACGGCTAAAGTGCTTGCGGTACTGAAAGAAGCGATAGCGGAGGGATTCTGGCGATTGACGCTGGTGGAACACCCGGTGCGCGGGTTCGTCCTCTGCCAGCACCGGGCGAATGATGACCCGGCGCCCGGACCTGGGCAGCAGAATCCACTCCTCCAGCTCCCGCGGATAGGGCTGAATGATGGGGCGTCCGGGTTTCTCGGAAAGGTCAATCGCCACATCAACGGCCACTGTGCCCTGTTCGTTGAACAGCAACGGAGAAATCTCCAAGCCCTTGACCTCCGGGATGTCGATCACAATCTGGGACAAGGTCACCAGCGTTTCCGAGACCGCCCGGATATCCTCCTCAGGCCGCAGACTGTACTCCTGCAACAGCTTGAACATGTAGGTCCGCCGTAACAGCTCCCGCGCCAACACCATATTCAGTGGTGGCAGCGCGATCTGGCGGTCGGTGGTCACATTGACCTGAGCACCGGCGGCCCCGCACACCACCAGCGGTCCGAAATTGACGTCGCGGGTGATACCCACGCTGAAGGCGATGCCACCGACGTGGGGATAGGCGTGCTGCACCGAGAACCCGATAAAACCGCTGTCCGGAAAGTGTTTGAGATACTCATCCATCAGCATCTTGCAGGCGTCCAGGATCGCTGTTTCGCTGTTCAGCCCTTGCACCGTCGCCTTGTAACGACCACGGCCCGTCCGCTGTTCCAGGAACGGATGGCAGGCGAGCTCATGAACCAGGGTGACATCCACCGGCCGCCGCTCCACCGAAAACACCTCAATCACCTCCTCCACATCATCGCAGTAATGGGTGTCGATGGTGGGGATGCCATAATCGCGAATGACCTCCCGCGCCTCACGGTTTGACAGGTGGCTACGACCCGCACGCAGTGCCCTGACCACCAACCTGCGAGTGCGGGAATGGTCAGCGAAGTGATCGGTGAAAGATTCCGGTGTTTCGGTCAGCAGCCGCTGCATCCGCTGGTGATTGATGTGCTGCATGAACGCCTTGACCGCCTTCTCCGGTGCAAAAAAAGACGGTATCCCGGCCCGATAGAACTCGTCCCGGGCATCGAGTACCGTGCTCTGCCCGAGCCAGCAGGTAAACACATTCAGCCTGGTGCCCTTAACAGCCTGCACCACCGCATCGGCAATTTGCAGGCTGTCTTCGGTCAGACTCGGCGCATACATGACCAACACGTTGGACACCTCCGTATCCCGGGCCAGGATCTTGATCGCGTTGGCGTAGAGCTCCGGGGAGGCATCGTAGTTGAGATCGATGGGATTTCTGCGGGTCCAGTACTCGGGCAACAATTCCGCCAGTTCGTCGATGGTGTCCCGAGACAGCGCCGCCAGCTGGCCGCCGGAATGCGCCAACCGGTCCACCGCCAGCACCCCCGGCCCAACGCCGTTGGCCATCACCACCAGCGACTCCCGGCGCAACGGGCGCATGCGGGTCAGGGTCTCGAGAGCATCGAACATCTGCCCCAGCCCATCCACTCGCAGCACACCGGCGCGCTGGAGCACCGCATCGAAAATTGGATCGGTTCGGTAGAGTCCCGCCGGCAGTTCATAGGGCAACCACTCGGAGGCCGGCACCCGGCCGCTCTTTACCGCAATCACCGGTTTGGTCCTCGACGCGACTCGTACCGCCGACATGAATCGCCGGGCATTGGGAATGTGTTCGATGTGCAGCAAAATCGCACGGGTTTTACTGTCCTGGGCCAGATAGTCCACCAGATCATCGAGATCGATGTCCATGCCGTCGCCCAGCGTCAGAAAGTACGAAAATCCGACCCCGCGGGCAAAGGCCCAGTCGATCACCGAGCTGGCGATGGTGCCAGACTGGCCAATGAAGGCAACTTTTCCGGGAATCGCGCCCAGATGGGCATAGGTGGCGTTGAGGCTGCGGGCCGGCACCATCAGACCAATGGTATTGGGCCCCAGCACCCGGACGCCGGTCTCCCTGGCCGCATCTCGCACCGAGAACATCAAGGGTTGGCCGGTCTTGCTGTGTTCCCGGGACATTCCCCCGGTCATCACGATGGCAGTGCGCACGCCCGCCTCGCCCAAACGGCGGATCATCTTCGGCACCGTGTCCGGTGGGGTACAGACGATGGCCAGATCCGGGCTGAAGCCCATCCGCGACACTTTCTTGACACAGGTGACCCCATGCACGTTGTCATAATCGTTCTGGTTGACCACCAGCAGTCGCCCGGGATAGCCGCCGCCCATCAGGTTACGCAGCACCATGCCACCCAGGCTATCGGCGCGCTCTGAAGCTCCCACAACGACAATCGACGTCGGATTGAACAAGCTTTCGAGATACCGGGTACCCAAGATCAGGGCTCCTTGTACTGGGAAATAAGCGGTTTCCTTATCTTAGGCGTTCGGCCCCTGAAGTAAAACGCGCTATATCCCTTACTCCCTCGCCACTGGCCGGGCGGGCCCTACGACCAAAGAAAGACGACGGCGCCGGGACATCCCTGCTACCATGAGGCCAAACTGAACCGGCTTTGGCCCGCCGCTGGCGAGCCCCTCCGCAGAGTCCGATAACCACGATCCAATAACCACTATGACCACCGCGTTCTTCTCACACGACGACTGCGCCAAGCACAACATGGGGGCAGAGCATCCTGAATCGCCGGAGCGCATGTTCGCCATTGTCAGCCATCTGGCGGACACCGAACTCGCCCAGGCGCTGGACTGGATCAAACCGGAAGAGATCACCCGTGACCAACTGTTGGCCGTGCACCCGGAGCGCTACCTGCACCAGCTTGAGGTAATGCAACCGACCCGCGGCCGGGTATTCACCGATCCGGATACGGCGCTGATGCCGGCTTCGCTGCGGGCGGCCCGGCTGGCGGCCGGCGCCAACGTGCAGGCGGTGGATATGGTGCTGAGCAGCCAGGTGACTAACGCTTTTGTCTGTGCCCGCCCTCCAGGCCATCATGCCGAGCGAAGCCGATCCATGGGCTTCTGTTTCTACAACAACATCGCCCTGGCCGCCATGCGTGCGCTCAACTTTCATCGCCTCGAACGTATCGCCATCGTGGATTTTGACGTTCACCAGGGCAACGGCACCGTCGACGCGGTGCAGGGAGATGATCGCATCCTGATGTGCTCAAGCTTCCAGCATCCGTTCTACCCTCATTCCCACTGTCACGACGAGGCGGACAATATCGTCAACACCCCCATCGCCGCGGGCACGTCGGCGCTCGATTATCGCAAGCAGGTGGAGGCCGACTGGCTGCACCGGCTGCAGGACTTCAGGCCACAACTGATTCTGGTTTCGGCGGGCTTTGACGGCCACCGACTCGACCCGATGGCGGAATTGAATCTGGAAGCTGAGGACTACCGCTGGCTTACCGACCTGCTCACCAGTGTCGCCAGCGACCACGCCAACGATCGCCTGGTCTCAACACTGGAGGGTGGCTATCACCTGACGGCCCTGGCGCAGAGCGTTGCCGCTCACCTGGAAGGACTGGCCAGCGTCGGCTGATTCCGCCTCAGCCATTGCGGGGCTCGCCCCCGTAACCATTGGCCTGCTGCAGTTCGGGACGATCGCCCTGACGCTGCAAGCGAATGGTGGTACGCCGGTTATCCGCCGGACGGGAAGAGGCCGGATAGCGGTCACCATGGGCCCGCACCGTGATCATATCGGCCGGTACACCCTGAGCCTTCAGGTATTCCGCCACGATATTGGCCCGCTCCTCGGACAGCGCCCGATTGCGAATGCGACTGCCAAGGCGGTCTGAGTGTCCATCGACAAACACCCGCTCAACCGTGGTGTCCGTCTGGATGTAGAGCACGATATCGTCCAGCAGCCTCTGATCGGCTGCGGAAAGCCGAGCGCTGCCGGGTGCAAAAGGAATCCGCGAGCGCTGGACCTGATCGTAGTTCACCGGCAACAGACCGCCGACGCATTGCTGATACGCACGGTAACCGGAGGCAAAGTTGATGCTGGAGACCCGAACCCGAATCGGCTCATTGCCGTACCAGGCCGCCCGCGTTACCGTGGGCACCATGCCGTTGAGCAGGCCCTGAACCAACTGGTGGGTCTGCCCGGGCGGCACCTCAACTGGGCGCCGGCCGTCTGCCACGGCAACGACGCCGACAGGGAGTGGTGCCAGGCCCGGTCGCCAGGACGGCGCCTCAATCACCAGCTGTCCCCGCCCTGGCTTCATCAGGGGCAACGCCGGCTCCAGATAGAACTGCAGCGACTCACCTGCCCGGTGGGAAAAGATCGCTTTGCCATAACCCGGAACCTCGTGGCTCAGGCTGCAATCGAACGCCGATTCCGACAGGTACCATTGGCTGTTTTCGATGCCGGCACCGAACACATCCGCCATTACTGGTAGCGAAACCAGGGACAACGTTGTCACAATCGCAATCTTATTGAACATGGGCGCAAGCCTGCTGATACCGGGTTACCAGTCGGTTAACGGCGAGTACCTGCCAATCTTTAGCGTCCGGGGGCAGAAAGTCTCAAGCTGCGGCTCAGACACCGCCATTTCCGGCTCGGGGCTTAGCCGACGATCCACAACAATCAGCCCGCATCTGGTATACTCTCGCCGTTCGCGTACCACCTTCAGGAAAGTTCTCATGACCGATACCTTGACCATCACCCGCCCCGATGACTGGCATCTGCATGTCCGCGACGGCGCCATCCTCCAGGATGTCGTTCCGGCAACGGCCCGGTGCTTTGGCAGGGCCATCATCATGCCCAACCTGGTCCCTCCGGTGGTCAATACCGAACAGGCCCTGGCTTATCGTGAGCGCATCCTGGCAGCGGTTCCGGCGGGTAACCCGTTCGCCCCCCTGGTGACACTCTACCTGACCGAGGCCACCACCGCGGACGACATCCGCGAGGCCAAAGCCGCCGGCATTGTCGCCGCCAAACTTTACCCGGCCGGCGCAACCACCAATTCCGCTTCCGGGGTGACCGACATCCGCCGTATCGACCCGGTGCTTGAAGCCATGGCCGAGTGCGGCATGCTATTGCTTGTGCACGGCGAGGTGACGGACTCGGACATCGATATTTTCGACCGTGAGAAGGTCTTTCTGGAACAGGTGCTGGCGCCGACGCTGGAACGCTTCCCCAGCCTGAGGGTGGTGTTGGAGCACATCACCACCGCCGATTCCGCCCAGTTCGTTCAGCAGCACGCGGGCGACAACCTGGCTGCCACCCTCACCCCGCAACACCTGATGTACAACCGTAATCACATGCTGGTGGGCGGCATCCGGCCGCATCTGTATTGCCTGCCGATCCTGAAGCGCAACCGCCACCAGCAGGCGCTGCAAGATGCCGTTGTCAGCGGCAACAAACGTTTCTTCCTGGGCACGGATTCCGCGCCCCACGCCCGCGATCGCAAGGAAACCGCCTGCGGCTGTGCAGGCTGTTACTCGGCCTACGGTGCCATCGAGCTGTATGCGGAAATTTTTGAAGATCTGGGCATTCTGGACAAACTCGAAGCTTTTGCCAGCTTTAACGGCGCCGACTTCTATGGCCTGCCCCGACATCAGGACACCATTACCCTGATCCGCGAGTCCTGGACCATGCCCGATCACCTCCCGCTCGCCGATGGCGACATCGTACCGCTGCGTGCCGGCGAAACCCTGCGTTGGCGGCTGGCTTCCTGACCCGTTGGACAGGCACACTGGAATCTAGGAGATTAAGTGACTGACGAAAACCAAGTTCCTCACCCCATGGCGAGCCGCTTCCGCGGTTTTCTTCCCGTGGTGGTGGATGTGGAAACTGCTGGCTTCAATGCCCGAACCGATGCCCTGCTGGAAGTCGCCGCGGTGCTGCTGACCATGGATGAGGACGGCACCCTGCGTCGCTCCGAAACCCATGTACAGCACATCGATCCGTTCGAGGGCGCCAATCTGGAGCAGTCGGCGCTGGACTTCACCGGTATTGATCCCTGGAACCCGGAACGCGAAGCCGTGCCGGAGCGCGAAGGCTTAAGCGAAATCTTCAGTCCGATCCGCAAGGCGGTCAAAGCCCAGGACTGCAAACGGGCGATTCTGGTGGGCCACAACGCCACCTTCGATCACAGTTTCCTGTTTGCCGCCGCCGCCCGGGCCGACATCAAACGGAACCCGTTTCACCCGTTCTCAACGTTCGACACCGCAACACTGGCGGGCCTGGCCTACGGCCATACCGTGCTGGCCCAGGCCTGTAAGCTGGCCGGCATTCCCTTCAGCAACAAGGAAGCCCACTCTGCCGCCTACGATGCGGAGAAAACCGCCGACCTGTTCTGCGGTATCGTGAATCGCTGGCGGGATCTCGGCGGCTTCCCGCCGGCGACACTTGGCGAACTCGATCCCGAATCCTGACCTTGACCGACGCCATGCCTCCCCAGCGAGGCATGGCTGTGCTATAACGCGCATTTCGCCAGGGAGTTGGTTAGCGTGCGTGTTCGTCATCTTTTAGTATTCATCGCTGTATTTGGCTCATCATCGGCGTGGCCGGCCCCATTGGTTCAACCCAACACCACCGTGGTTCCGCACGATCAACCCTACTACACCTCGGACCTCCGCAATACCCGCCTGATCTACACCCGCAACCACCAGCCCTTCGCCGAACGGGTGGCGGCACTGCAAGGTCAGTTGCAACCTGACTACGAAGCCTCATTCGGCTACGAAATGAGCGAGCGGCTCTATGTGGGTCTGATGTCCGAGCACAATCAGATTGCCAACGGCTTCGCCACCCCGTTTCCGGTGAACCGCCAGATCAACTACGTCGGCGGCACCCTACTCGGCCAGGAGTTCGCCACCACCTCCTGGCTCGATACTCTGATCCATCACGAGACCGCCCACAACTACCAGATCAATCCCCGCAACAACCCGGTATCCAAAACCCTGTACCGCATCCTCGGCATGGGTTCCCTGGTCACCCCGGTGGTTCCGGCCATCACCCCCAACCTGTTCGAATCCTCGTTCCTGCTGGAAGGCAACGCGGTGTTGAACGAATCCCGTCATGGTAATGGCGGTCGCTTGTACAACGGCCACCTCAAAGCCATGACCCTGCTGCAGGCACGCGCCGGCCAACTAACCCCGGCCCTGCTGTATAACCGCCCGCTGCGTTTTCCCTATGGCCAGGCGCCTTACGTGTTCGGCGGCCATTATCAGTACTACCTGGCCAGCCGATACGGCATCGACCGCACCAACCGATACTTCTTCAACCGGTCGTCGTACTGGTACTGGCCGCTGCTGGTGAATGCCCCCACCCGAGACAGTTTCGGCGACAATTTCGAGTCCCTGCTGCAGCAATGGACACATGACCTGGCCACCGAAGCCAGCGAGCTGGTCGAAGCAACCGGAGATATCATTGCCACCTCCCAGTACTTCAGCCCGCTGAACCGAAATGAAGGTGAGGTGTACTTTCTTATCAACGAAACCGGGGTGAGGGCGCCGGAACTGGTACGACTGGATCGGCAACAGCGCCGGGCGACCCGGAACCGAGCGCCCTACCCAACAGGTAAGCTGGTGGAACAGGACGGTGCGTTGTTCACGGTAGCCGGACGCCACACCTCCCCTTGGCGGATCCACCAGGGGCTTTATGACGACAACGCCCTGATTGTTGATGGAACCGAGGGCCGCATCGTCCAGGGCTACCTGTCGGACGGACGCCCGGTTTACTTTGACGTGGCCTCGTCCTTCAGCGAGCCCCAGCTGTATGTGGGCGACCACTTCTATCGGGAAGTGAATTCCTCCGTGCTGATCGGCAGCGACGATGCGCTCTACTACTTCGTGCAGGATGGCCGACAGCGCATCCTCTATCGCAACGACACCGCCCTGTTCAGCCTCGATACCTACTATGCCCAGGTCGTCGACGTCGATTCGCAGGGCCGCGTTTACGTCATCAGCAACACCGAGCACGGTTCCGGGCTGTTTCGCGCTGACGGCGACACCCAGACCCGGATGTTAGCGGCGGATAACATCGTGGATGCCCGACTGGTGGATAACAACACCGTGCTGGCGGCGGCGGTGAGTGCCGAGAACTACTACTACACCCTGCAGACTTTGCAGCCAATGGCGGAGCCCCCATTCCCGCCGCACCTGTTTTGGGATCAACCGGCGCCAGAGCAGGCATCCGCGACCCAAGCCCGGACAACGCAGCCCGAAGCCAAGGCACACTTGCTGACGAATGAGCGCCGCTACAGCGCGCTGCGTGACTTACGCTACCAGGGCACCGACGTCATGCTGTCTACCGCTATGGCCACCATGCGCAATGGTGAAGAAGAGTCCCATTGGCTTTACTCGATTTCGGCGCAGTTTGCCGACCCATTGACCCAGAACCGTTTCAGCCTCTTCGCGGTCAGGGACAGCGACCTGTCCCACCTGGCGGGCATTGGCTACAGCAACAGCCAATATTTCGTGCTGGCCGGTGTACAGGCCTTTGGCGTGGTGAGCGAACAACTCGACAACCTGGAGATCCCGGACCAGTCGCGGGATTTTGGTCTCAGTGCGGAACTGCGCGTGCCCTTGCTGCAAAGCGGCTACTGGTATGGTGAAGTGGGCGGCTTTCGCTATCTGGATTACCGCAAGCGGGAACGGGAACCCCAGGGCGGCCAGGCAGTGTTACGTCGGCAGACCCGTTTTGGCCACAGCCTATATCCGAACAGTCGCTTCGAGCTGGAAGCCTTCGGTGTGGATGATCGCGGCGATACCGTGTCCGGGGGCGGCGTGCAACTGGCTACGGACTTTCCCTGGCAACTCTATGGTGGCGTCAGCGGTCGCTATGCACGCAGCGACGTGGAGCGCGCAACCCAGCTGGACCGACGCGGCGTCAACCTGGAAAACTCGCCCCAGGTGCTCAACAACGACCCCAGCATTCTGGTGATTCCAGGTCTGGTCGACTCCACTTACGCCCGCGAGGCCGCCTATGGCGAGATCCAGCTCACCAAGGTCATGAACCTGGACGCCTATGCCTTCCGGTTCCCCCTCTCGCTGAGACGGGAGGCGCTGTCACTACGCTACCGGCACGTCAACGTCAATGGCGCCACCCGTGGCGGCGACGTGGCATTCGACCAGTATGGCCTGGGACTGACCCTGGATCTGGTGGTCTTCAACATCGCACCGATTCAGCTAACGGTGGAGTACGTCCACAGCGACGCCACCCCAATGACCGACGAGGACAGTGTCAACGCCGCGATTGCCTTCGGATTCTGACCGGCATGACGGTTCCGGCCCTAAAAAAAACCCCGCTGACGCGGGGTTATTTCGATATCGCTTAGCCCGGATTTACAGGCCTTCAGCGTTCTCGCTCAGGTACTTGGCAACACCTTCCGGAGAGGCGTTCATACCCTTGTCGCCTTTGTTCCAGCCTGCCGGGCAAACTTCGCCGTGCTCTTCGTGGAACTGCAGGGCGTCAACCAGACGGACCAGCTCGTCGATATTACGGCCCAGCGGCAGGTCGTTAACGATCTGGGAGCGAACCACACCTTCCTTGTCGATCAGGAACGCGCCACGGAACGCCATGCCACCGTCAGACTCAACGTCGTAAGCCTTGCAGATGTCGTGGTTCATGTCTGCGGCCATGGTGTAAGTCACTTTGCCGATACCGCCTTCGTTCTCCGGGGTATTCCGCCAGGCGTTGTGGGTAAAGTGGGAGTCGATGGACACACTGATCACCTCAACGCCGCGCTCGCGCAGGGCGTCCATGCGGTGGTTCAGAGCAATCAGCTCAGACGGACAAACAAAAGTGAAGTCCAGCGGGTAGAAGAAGATGATCGCCGGCTTGCCTTTGATGGAATCCGCCAGGTTGAATTCGTCTACGATGGTACCGTCGCCGAGGACAGCCGGAACGGTGAAGTCAGGAGCAGGTTTGCCTACGAGTACGGCCATGTTTCAATCTCCGTTTGGTGTGTGATTGCAATTGACGCCCGGCCAGCAACCGGGCTGAAAAATCTGGGCATCGGTTGATATGCGGCCGAATCAGCCTATTTCAACCCGATGCAGGGAACTATACACAGCCGGAGATAACACCTCCACGCCAGATTGATGGAAATTGGCTCACCAGGCCGTCCAGCGAGGCCATTGGTCCGATTCACCGCTATTCAGATTCACGACTGTGGAGAGCTGCCGGTTAAAGGTTGATGCGGTTCGCTTTGCTCACCGGCATCCTACGTGACTACGCAGACCGATGGGTTAATTGGAAGGCTCACCGAGAAAGGGGCGAAGAGAAAGGGGTGAAGAGAAAGGCGATGAAGCGGCATGCGATAAAAAAAGCCTCGCCGGAGTCGCAGCGAGGCTTTCATTAATGCCGAATCATGCTCAGCGGCACTGGCACGAGGCTGCCAGTGCCGAGGCGGGATTTACCAGTAAATCCCGCGCATGATGGCGGCAAAGGCGACCTGCTCGGTGGAGACCTTGGGCTTTTCGCTGGACTTGGTGCCAGCGGCCGCTGCGGAATCCGGGAACATCCGGTAGCCGGTGTTCATGACAATTTCACCCATCTTCGGCGCCAGCGCATGCAGCACCTGGGCGAAGATACCCAGTCGGGTTGCAATCCGCTTGGGCCGGTAAACAATGGCGTCCGCCACCATCTGGGCCGCCTCGTCCGTAGACAGGGTCGGCACCGAGTCGTAGATCTTGGTAGGCGCGATCATGGGCGTCCTCACCAGCGGCATGTTGATGGTGGTAAAGGTAACGTTTCGATCCGACCATTCGGCGGCGGCGCAGCGACTGAAGGCGTCCAGCGCGGACTTGGAAGCCACGTAGGAGGAGAACCGCGGCGCATTGGTCAGCACCCCGATGGACGAAATGTTCACCACATGGCCACGACGCTGTTCCAGCATGTTGGGCGCGAAGCCCATGATCAGCCGCACCGCGCCAAAGTAGTTGAGCTGCATGGTGCGCTCGAAATCGTGGAAGCGGTCAAACGACAGCGCCAGGGAGCGACGGATGGAGCGACCGGCATTGTTCACCAGTACATCCACCTGACCGTGGTTATCCAGCACCGTCTTCACAAAACGGTCACAGTCTTCCATGTCGGCGAAGTCGCACTGGTAGGCGTGGACATTGCCGCCCCGCTCTTCCAGATCCGCCGCAACCTCATCCAGGGTTTCCTTGGTACGGGCGCCGATGACCAAAATAGCGCCGGCATCCGCCAGCTTTTGCGCGGTGGCCAGGCCGATACCGGACGTAGCGCCGGTGACCACGCACACCTTACCCTCGACAGTGCCCTTGAGGGTACGATCCTTGAACAGATCCGGATCCAGGTTGCGCTCCCAGAAATCCCAGATGACCGATGCATAGTCTTCCAGACGCGGCAGTTCAATACCGGAATCCTTCAGCACCCGCTCGGTTTCGCGGGCGTCGAAACGGGTCGGATAATTCAGGAACGACATGACGGAGGGCGGAATGCCCAGGTCGTCCAGCACGGCATTGGTGAGACGCTGTACCGGTGGCAGGCTCTTCAGGCTCTGACGGATAAACGGGGGAATGAAGCCGAACATGCGGGAGTCAATACGCATGGCCATGCGCGGTGCGTGGCCGGCATCGGAAAAGATGTTCAGCACCTCACCCACTTTATTGGGCTCCGGGTCCACCAGATGGAAACAGTTGCCATCCTCGCCTTTGGCGTGGGCGATGTGATCCATGGCATCAACCACGTAGTCCACCGGCACAATGTTCAGTCGGCCACCCTCAATACCGATGGTGGGCACCCACTGCGGCAACGCGTGGCGGATCTTCTGGATCATCTTGAAGAAGTAATAGGGACCGTCGACCTTGTCCATCTCGCCGGTTTTGGAGTGACCGATCACCATGCCGGGACGGTAAATACGGAAGGGTACCTTGCAGCTTTCCCGCACCACCTTCTCTGACTCGTGCTTGGTCAGCAGATAGGGGTGGTCCAGCTTCTCAGCCTCTTCGAACATGTCTTCCCGGAAAGTGCCACGGAACAGCCCGGCGGCGGCAATGGAAGAAACGTGGTGGAAACAGCCGGCCTTGAGATCTGCGGCGGCTTTCAGGGCGTTGCGGGTGCCCTCGATGTTAGCGACCTGCTGGGACTCTTCATCAGCGCCCATGTCGTAGACCGCTGCAAGATGGAAGAAGTGATCGATATTGCCCTGGAGATCCTTGAGCGCGGCACTGTCAATGCCCAAACCGGGGCTGGACAGGTCGCCAATCACCGCGACCACTCGGTCGCTGTTGCTGCCCCAACGCTCCCGCAGCCGGTCCAGCTTCTCCTGGGACTGCTCGCGTACCAGCACATACACGGTGCCCCCTCTCGCCAGCAGCTTGTCAACCAGAAAACGTCCAATGAATCCGGTTCCACCCGTCAAAAAGTAGTTCATGTGTGCTTCCATCCTGCATTAATGCTCTGAATTATTATTCCGCGACCTTACAGCGCTGCGCTTACCCGCTCAGCCTGATGGGCCATCTCTCCAAAAACGCTTCGCAGTGTACTCAATTGCAATCAACAAGTACCGAACTTTATTAGAGCTTTTGCTCTTTAAGTTATTGTTTTAATTAGAGTGATAACTCTAAACCTCACCTCCTGACCGGACCAACAGAGTGTCCGGAGTGCCGACATATCTACTGAGACTAGCACAGCCGAGACTCACTGCCGCCACAAACAGGATTCTGACAAAGTCGACATGATTCCGAGGAGCAGCAATGACATAATTCAATAAGATCAACTTTCATTGTCCCTATTTCGGATGCAGATTCATGGCAAAGCAAGACCCGAATGCAGAACGTTACATCTCCATCGCCCGCGCCTGCCTCAAGGCCATCAACGATAGCGCCTCGGACAGTGGGTCTCGGGAGGAAAAGATTCAGGCGGTGTACCAGGCAATCGACAACGCCTTTCAGGCTGAATTTTCCGAATACCGGCAATCCGTCGCGGTGATGGCCTCGGTACTCGAACGCATCGGCTCCGGCCAGCTCGATGCCAAGGCCGCGGCTGAGCTGGCCCGCAAGACACTGGCGCAGCAGCCAGCAAGCACCCGGAACGCGATCATCCACTGACCCACTGAGATAAGTGCCTTCCATTATGCGTCACTACCTGAACCTTTCCACGGGATCGATTGTCGGTGCCGTTCTCGCACTGCTGGCTTTGACGCCGCTGCTGGCTCACGCTCAGGCGGACGCCACCCCGGTACAGAGCGTTAACGACGGGAACGCCTACCGTTTCCTCACACTGGACAACAACCTCACCGTCTTGCTGGTATCCGACCCGGAGTCGGAAAAGGCAGCGGCCTCGCTCAATGTTGCGGTGGGCAGTGGCGACGACCCCCGAGGGCGGGAAGGGATGGCGCACTTTCTGGAGCACATGCTGTTCCTGGGTACGGAAAAGTACCCCCAGGCTGGCGAATACCAGCAATTCATCAAGAGCCACGGCGGCTCTCACAACGCCTTTACCGCGTTTCAGGACACCAATTACTTTT
Organism: Marinobacter sp. SS21; assembly: GCF_028369065.1. Lineage (GTDB taxonomy): Bacteria > Pseudomonadota > Gammaproteobacteria > Pseudomonadales > Oleiphilaceae > Marinobacter. The sequence goes on along the minus strand of NZ_JAQNDA010000017.1, from coordinate 22,759 downwards.
TCGACATCCAGGCGGAATTTCTGGAACCCGCTCTCGACCGTTTCGCTCAGCAGTTCTCGGCACCACTGTTTACCGCCGATCTTGTGGAGCGGGAACGGCGCGCGGTTCACTCTGAATTCTCATCGAAGATCCAGGAAGACGGTCGCCGGTTCTATGACGCCAGGAAGGCCGCGTTTAATCCGGAGCACCCGTACACCCAGTTTGCCGTGGGCAACCTGACCACCCTGGAAGACACCGAGACGCATCCGCTGCGACCGGACCTGGTGGCGTTCTGGCAGCAACACTACTCCGCCGACCGAATGACCCTGGCGGTCTATGGCCCACAGTCCCTCGACGAGTTGGCCCAGCTGGTACGCCTCAGGTTTGCCGCCATTGAGAACCGCCAGCGCCCCGCCAGCGAGGCCACGGCGCCATTGTTTGGCGATGGCCAGCTGCCCCGACTGATCGAGGTGGAGTCACTCCGGGACATCCGCAGCCTCAGCCTGATCTTTCCGATTCCGTCCCAGCAGCCGCGATACCGCACCAAGCCCGCCAGTTACATTGCCAACCTGCTGGGGCATGAAGGCCCGGGCAGCCTGTTTGACGTCCTCAAGTCTCGCGGTTGGGTCGAGATGCTATCCGCTGGTACCAGCACCGACACTGGTCAGGAAGCGGTGCTGGAACTCAGCATGGAACTGACGCCGGAAGGCTTGAGCAATCGCGAACAGATTGTGCGTCTTGCCTTTGCCTACATCGACAAGGTTCGGGCCCAGGGGCTCAGCCGGGACCGTTACGAGGAAATGGCCCGGTTAGCTGACATCAGTTTCCGGTTTCAGGAACAGCAGGAACCTGTCCACAAAGTGACGAGGCTATCGATGCAGATGTCACGGGTCGCCCCCGTTGATGTCTTGCGTGCGCCGTTCATGATGACGGAGTTCGATCCCCGGGGCTATCAGGCGGTGCTGGATCGACTCACCCCGGACAACGTTCTTATCGCCGTACTCAGCCAGCAGCCATTGGGCGACTCGAGCCAGCAGGCCCAGTGGTATCAAACCCGATACCGCCTCAGCGCGCTAAACGCCGAGACCCTGGCCGAAGCACCCCGGACGGCGATGGTGGCACAGCTGGCCCTGCCGGAGGCCAACCCCTTCGTTCCGGAAAACCTGGAGCTGGTATCCGGCCCCTCCATGCCCGTTCCTGTGCAACTTGGCGTTCAAAACGGCCTGACCACCTGGTACGCCCGGGACACCCGATTCGACACGCCCAAGGCCAACCTTTACCTGAGCCTGCGCTCGCCGGTGGCCCGGGAATCCGCCCGTGAGCAGGTGCTGGCCGAGCTGTTTGTCGATGCCATCGAGACCAACCTGAATGCCTACGCGTATCCCGCCCAACTCGCCGGTCTCCACTACAAGATCTATCCGCACCTGCGCGGTATCAGCATTCGGGTGGGCGGCTACAGCGACAAACTCCATGTGTTGCTGGGCCGGGTCCTTACCCAGGTCGCCGATCCGATTCTCTCGCCACGGCGCTTTGACATCGCCCGCCACCAACTGCTGGATGCCTTGCGCAACAAGGCCAAGGCTCGCCCGGTCGAGCAAACCGGAGAGTTTGTACAGACTACCCTGATTGAAGGCGCCTGGAGCATCGACGCCCAGATCACCGCGGCCGAGGAAGTGCGGTTTGAAGACCTGCAGCGGTTTGCCGCACGATTCCTTGACCAGCTGGATCCGGTGATGCTGGCCCACGGCAACCTGACAGAGGCGGGCACGCTGAATGTGGCCCAGCAGGTCAATGCGTTCCTGCTCGACCACAGCGAGTCGGTGACGGTTACCCGCAATGGCGTTCGAGAGCTGCCGGAAGGTGAAACCCGGATTGCCCTGGAGGTCCACCACCCCGACACCGGTTACACCCTGTACCTGCAGGGCCAGAACACCGGATACGATGAGCGGGCCCGCTACCGGCTGCTCAGCCAACTGATCGCGGCACCCTTCTATGAAGACATCCGCACCCAACGCCAGATGGGCTACATTGTCTACGCCACATCGTTCGAAATTCTGGAAGCGCCCGCTATTGGCCTGGTTGTGCAGTCACCCGAACAAACCGCTGAAGACATTGACCAGGCAGTTGCAGCCTTTGCGGCCACCATGGCCTCCCGATTGGAAACCCTGACCGAGCAGCAACTGGCCCAGGAAAAGCAGGCGGTGATCAGCCGGCTACTTGAAAAGGACCGACAACTCAGTGACGCAAGCGAACGGTTTTGGCGGGAAATTGACCGCGAGAATACTCTCTTTGATTCCCGCGAAAAGTTGGCCCAAGCGGTGGCCGAAGTGACAAAAGCAGAACTGCTGAGGGCGTTTAACCATGCCCTGGTGGCCCGAGCACGGGCGCTGCGGGTAACCACCGCGGCGGAAATCCAGGACAACGAGCGGGTGCTGAACGCCCTTTCCGAACGTCACCCGGTCCCCAACAGCTGATCAGGGGCCGCACTCCGGAAACTGGCGGAGAAAGCGCCGCCAGTCTTCCGGCTCATCCACATCCCAGCGGGTATCCAGCAGCCGGCAACTCACACCGCAGTCCACGGCCCTACTCCGGGTCTGCGTCAGCACCTCACCGGTTCCCCACTCGATGCCCGCAAGCATTCCGGGAACCAGCCGGCGGACACCGATCAGCACGTAACCGCCATCTTCCGACGGCCCCAACACCAGGTCTGAGTCCAACAGTGCGTCCTGCGCAGCGTGAACATAGTCAGCGTCCACCGAGGGGCAATCACTGCCGACGATCAGTACCCGCGAGTACTCCGCCAGCCCTGCCTGCAGGGCGGCTTCCATTCGCGCACCGAGATCCCGGCCACGCTGGAATCGCTGTTCGACACCGGCCCGGGTGAGATCGCTCAGCAGGCTGGTGGATTCTGGTGGCGGCGAAGCCAACGCCCGGTCCCAGTAAAAGTGCAACGGCAACCCGGTGGCCAGCAGACGCGATAGCACCAGGCGGGAGAGCTTGATATGGGCCTGTAACGCCCCATTGTCGCCAAGCAGAGGAGCCAGACGGGTCTTCACCCGGCCCTGTTCCGGCCATTTGGAGAACTGGATCAGCAGGGTTGTCGTTTCGGGCTCGAGGTTATCAACGGACATCGGAACGATACTCTCGGGCTAAAGATTCCGGGGACTCGCCACGCCAATAGCGCCAGCGTAATCGCCACATCAACCAAATGGTTCGCCAGGGCCCGAATTGCTCCCAACGGCGACTGTCCGTCTCGACCGGGTCCGCCACGCAATAGGGGGCGGAGACCGTTTTCAGACGAGTCGACATTTCCACATCTTCCATCAGCGCGATGGGCGGGAACCCCTGCAATGCTTCAAACACCGAACGATGCACAAACAGGGCCTGATCGCCGGTCGCAATTCCGGTCAGGCGGGAGCGCCAGTTGATCAACCAGCCAATGAGGTGATAGACCGGACGTCGGCCACTCAGGCGCACATCAAACCGCCCCCATTGCCGGTCACTGGCAACAAACGCCTTGAGCTCCTCCAGCACCGTGGCCGGCAAGCGGGTATCGGCATGGAGAAATAACAGTATGTCGCCCTTGGCCACGGCGGCGCCCGCATTCATTTGAACCGCCCGGCCCTTCGCGGAGACCAGGACGTGATCACACCAGGGCTCGGCAAGTCGCACCGTGGCATCTTCACTGCCACCATCAACCACCAGCACTTCATTACCGGCATGACGCAACGGCGCAAGGCGTTTCAGCGATGCTTCAATCGTGTTCGCCTCCTGCCAGACTGGGATGACAATACTGATTGGGCAGGAATGAGCATTCGCTGGTTTCACAGGTCACACACCACGACGGTGTCCATAACGCGTTAATTTCCAGCATTCTAGAAGGGCTATCCAAACAGCGCAATCAGGCCCAGGATGGGTACCGGCGACGAGAGGAATAGAAAGAACCACAGGATAGAAAGGAAAATCGACTGGTCAAGCCAGTCTCAGGATGGCCGGAGAATGCTGCTAACGCATCGGTAACCGATCAAAAAACACATCCGATGCACGTCATACCCTGGCCAACCCGAGTGGGTTCGATCAGCAGATCGAAAACAGAACTAAAGACCGACGTCGCTACCGCACTTAGGCAACGGCCGGAACCTGAGCTACGCCACTTGTGCACAACTGTTTTTCGATATCACGTTTCAGCGCCTCAACATCCACCGCCCATTCCTCGGTGACACTACCGCCCAGCAAGCGGGCCAGACTGCGGGACTGACTCGGCACACGCACGAAGCGCAACGTAGGCACAAATTGGCCTTGATCGCCACCAACCCACCAGGTTACCAGCGGCGCCCGGAATACTCGTCCGTCTGGAGCACTCTGCCGCTGCTCCTGGCACTCCTTCTGCCAGCCGATATGAAGCTCATCAACACCGGAACGACGGTTCATTTCACGCTCTTCACTTGCACCAATCAATCGAATTGTGGAAATACTCATAACTGTCTCCTGTAAAGTTAGAGATGAGACGAGACTGCTCGACTCATGTGAACAACTGTACACAAGACTTTTGAAATTCGGCTATAGCGGAAATCCGAAATGGCCCACCATGACAAGACAAAATGGTTGAACTTGCCCCCATACCTGAAGAACCTGCATTTCGGCCAGCTGAACCCAACCTAAATTACGTGATTAGGCCTGAAAAACAGCCTAAGTCTGCCGGTTATCTGGCATAGTACTAACCTCCAAGCATAGTACTAACCTTCAAACATAGTACTAACCTCCAAAACAGAGTATTGAGTTCGATCAGCGAAAGTATGCCGAACAAGGACCAAGAAAAAGTCATTCAGATCAACCTGCCGGTACTCAGAGAGCGCACCGGGAGCGTGATCCGTGGTGTCAGCAATTTCACCACCATGACCATCCGTATTCCCCAGGCCTTTTGGCCCGTGGCCAAGTTGTTGGCAAACAACGAACACATAACCCGCGACCAGCTGGCACTGTCCCTGGACCAATTGTTTGCCTCGCTCTATGAACATCCGCTGAACGAGCAGTCCCGCGCCCTGACCCGGGTGCTGCGCAAATACAAGCTGATTCCCAACGAGGACACCACCGAGAACCTGATTCGGTTCGTGGTCGGCCAGGTGGTTAACCGCAGCCCCATAGAAGTGCCGGAAAGCATCGTCAACGAATTCTGGAGCTTCTTCCATGAGCTGCTCTCGGCCCCCGAGCTCAAGGGCCTGATCGAGCTGAACCTGGAAATCGTACGGCTGGTGTTGCGTACCTACGAGCCGCTGATTGTCGAGTTGGTGAACCGGCTCAAGGACATCCGCCAGGCCAATCAGGAAGGACTGTCCGACATGGGCCGCAAGGTCAGCGTGCTGCGTCGGGACCTGGTGATCCTGCGCCGCCAGATCAAGGCCATTCGTTACATCAAACCCTTCCTGCAGACGGATCCAAAGGACTTTTCCACCCAGGCCCAGATCGTGGCCAAGATGGTCCGGGAATTTGGTCCACTGTTCATCAAGATGGCCCAGGTAGCCGCGGCCAACGCCGATTTTCTGCCGGACGAGATCGCCTCCGAGCTGGAAGTCTTCCAGCAGGACGTCGATCCGATGACCCCCGAAGAAGTCAACGAGGCCTTCCTTGACTGCTTCGGCAAGCTGCCGACCGACATCTACTTTCAGTTCGCCGTCGACAAGCCGCTCAAGTCCGGCTCCATTGGATCGGTGTATCTGACCAAGAAGGCGGTCATCGACGACGACGGCCTCGAACGCCTGCAACCGGTTATCGTCAAAGTTGCCCGTCACAACCTGGAGCGGGAGTTCCAGATGGGCAACCTGGCCATTGAGCTGATGCTGGTCAGCAGCCAGTTCTGGGCCCCCCACTCCAAGCTGCTGCCCTTCCTGCACGCATTATCCGACCAGGTGAAGGAATTCACCCGGGGATTTGAGCAGGAGCTGAATTTCGAAGACGAAGCGATGATTCAGCGCCGATTCGCCCGACGCGCCAGTCAGGCTCAGGTGTGGCACGTCCCTGACGTCTACCTTGCCACCAACCGGATCCTGGAAATGGAGTACGTGGACGACGCCGTGTCCATCAAACAGGCCATCCGTGATCTGCAAGGAAGGCAACGGCGAAAATTCCAGCGCACCCTGGGCGAAAACTTTCTATACACCCTGCTGGAACACATTTTTATCTACAATGAACTCCACGGCGACCTCCACCCCGGCAACATCATGGTCTCTCCGGACGCCGAGCTGCACTTGATCGACTGGGGCAATACGGTGAACATGCAAGGCAAGTGGGGGCTGGTCAGGGATTATCTGATCAGCGTGCTGGTGGCGGATACTGATCGACTGGCCGATATGCTGATCGATATGAGCACCCTTCCCGACCAAAACCGGGCCCGGCGCGACCAGATCGTGGAGCGGCTGAGCGAAACCCTCAAGCGACGCGAAGTGGCGCCGCTGACCAACGACGTCCTGCCAACCTTATGGCGAGAGGGCCTGCCTGGACTGCACCGGCGGATGCAAACCAGCATGCAGCTGATGTCGAACACCTACCAGCTGGGCATCGTCATCCGCAGTGACTACCTGCACCTGTCCCGCTCCTTCGTCGCCATGGCCGGCGCCTACATGAACATCTACGACGGCCTGCCAACCAGCGTGATGCTGCGCGACACCCTGAAAAGCGTGGTGCTATTCCCCATCAACCTCGGCCTCACCCGCCTCAGTCACGGACTGGACCGGCTACGGGGTAACGAACTGGATTACCTGACGTAGCGTCACCGCAGGCTCCCCCCACTCCCGCTGGCAGACGACCCACCAGCGGGTTCCGGGGCCAAGGCTTGAGTCTGTGGTGATCGCTGGCTATCATACATCGCCGCTGCCCCCGTAGCTCAGTAGGATAGAGCGAGCGCCTCCTAAGCGCTAGGTCACAGGTTCGATTCCTGTCGGGGGCACCATTCATCCATCGCCCCACCCTGCATCTCAAAAACACCCACCCCTCTGTTGGAAAACACTTTGCCAGTTAAATCCTGCCCACCAACACCCCTGCGCAGCCATGAATGTTGGGATTACGGCGACCGGCGCGGTTCCAGGCAATCAGAGGCTCACGCTGTGGCCTATCACGCCTTGCCGGCCAGCACCGCCTTGTAAGGCTCCATGCGTTTGGCCATTTCTGCGCCCAACGCCTGCAACCCACTCAGCGGCCGCACCATCACTTCGAACTCACGAATCTTGCCACGCTCATCGAAGCGCAACATATCGATGCCCTTGAGCGCCTTGCCCTTGACCTCTGCACTGAACTCCAGAACCACACTGGAACCACAGTCGCTGACGAAACTGCGGTGATAGCAAAAGTTCTCGAACACCTGATTGACGTTCTTCAGCACCAGTTTAATGGCGGCACGTCCCGGGTAGGGAGAGTGCGCCACTGGAGACCGAAATACGATGTCATCGGCAATGAGCGGGTCCAGTTCTTCCATGGCATTTCGCTCAAGGATTTGATGCCATTGGTCAAGAGTGGCTTGCGCAGACGGTGAGAGGTTGGTCGATGGCATGTCGTACTCCTTTTCGTTTGGAAATATACGAGGTAGTGCAGAAGAGTATGCCGGAGCCACGCAATATGCAACCAGTTGCATACTGTATGCTTGATCGGTCGACTGAAGGGCCATGCACATAGTCGCCCCCAATGGCTGCATGCTCGGTACGACGGGACCAGTGGCAGGGCAAACCGAATCCGCTTCAACGGATCGACGGCCGCCCTCGCAAGAGGCCTGCGGACCGCAGGTAGTCAGGCAGGTTGTTGCCAACCCGGCGCATCCAGCGGCTCACTGGGCGTTCGACATGGCGGTTGATGGCATAGGACAGCGCCAGCACGATGACGGTGGCGCCAGCGACCGCTAGCCACTCGGGAACGGCGGGAAGCACTGAGTCGATCATCGCCTTCCCGGCCCGGTTATGAATCAGGTATAAGGGATACGTCATGGCTCCGGCGAGCGCGACCCGAGGGCTGGGACGAAGACTCAATCGGCCGGTGGCAATGGCCAGCACGAGTGCGGCCGCGCCCAGGGTAAGCAGGCTCGCCAGACTGGCGTCCGCCAGCGACGCATCCGGGATGAAACCGCCCACTCGGTGAAAGCTGTGAACACTCGCCAAACTCAGGCTGAGCCCCAACACCAGAGCATTAAACCAATCCATCTGGTGGTGGTGGATTTGATACGCCACCACCCCGATCATGAAATAAGGCGACCATCCCGGGCTGATGAACCACCCCATAAAACCTGGCTGCCCGGTGGTGTGCCACAACACGGTCATCGCCAGCCAGATCCCCATCCATAGCCGGTATCGATTGAATAGGCCCAGTGCTACCAGCAGGAAGACACAGCCATAAAACTTGATCTCGGCATGTAGGGTCCACAGCACCACATCAACATCCGCATATCCCAGGTAGTCGTTCAGCAGGGTCATGTTGGCCAGAATCTGCAGCGGATCGATGCGGTCACCCGCCAGCATGGCACTGATGAGGACGGAGCACAGGATACAGACCCACAGGGCAGGATACAGGCGGGCGACCCGGGACACCGCGAACTGGTAGGCAGTGCGGCCGTTAGCCGACAGCGCGATGACAAACCCGCTGATCATGAAAAACAGCGGCACCCCGAGATATCCGAATTGCGTCACCACAGGCAGCCACTCAAAGCCACTGCCCGGGCGAGCGGTGAAGTGATACAGCAGGACGGCGAAAGCGGCAAAGAAGCGAAGCAGGTCCAGCGCGTGAAGGCGCTCCGTCGAGAATCCATTCATAACGGCATCCATAAATAACGCATTGATCAAACTGAACAATTAGGCAACTATCATACCGCCACCCGGTTTTTCTTCTAATGCCAGATAGATGGCATAGCGCCTTTCATTTACTGGCTGGCCGACTGCTAAGAATCCTGACACCCGAGGATCCTTCCAGCTCCCGCGACCGTCTGGCCAGGCTTGCAGAACTGACCCAATGCCGGTAATTTCTCCGCCACACCCTGACCGCGCCTTTCGCCTTTCACCAGGCCCCGTCGCGGGCCTTCCGTTACACCGGGTCCGATCATGGGCACGGGAAAAACAGCAAGAGTCGAATCATCCATGAAATACCGCATTATTCCCGTCACCCCATTCCAACAGAACTGCACCCTGCTGTGGTGCGAAGACACTTTAAAGGCGGCGGTGGTGGACCCCGGCGGCGATCTGGAGCGTATTGAGGCGGCGGTTGCGGAAGAAGGGGTAGCGGTGGAAAAAATCCTGCTCACCCATGCCCACATCGACCATGCCGGCGGCACCGCCGAGCTGGCCAAGACACTGTCGGTGCCGATTGAGGGGCCACATCGGGACGACGATTTCTGGATCCAGGGCCTGGCCATGCAAAGCCAGATGTTTGGCTTCCCCGCGCCCGAAATCTTCACCCCCGACCGGTGGCTGGAAGACGGCAACGAGGTTAACGTGGGCAACCTGACATTCCAGGTCATTCACTGCCCGGGCCATACCCCGGGGCATGTGGTGTTCTACCAGCCGGAGGCGGAACTCGCGTTGGTGGGCGACGTGATCTTCCACGGCTCCATCGGCCGCACCGACTTCCCCAAGGGGGACCACGCCACACTATTGCGTTCCATCAAGGAAAAGCTGCTACCACTGGGGGACGACATTCGGTTCATTCCGGGCCACGGCCCCATGTCCGATTTCGGCACCGAACGAAAAACCAACCCCTTCGTCGGCGACCGCTGGGGCTGATTCGTTCAATAGCCCCTGAAAGCCCCAACCGTAACAACGGCGGGGCTTTCGAGTTGGCGACTTAGGCCGCGCTGGACGCCTCGCTCTCGGAGCGATGGCGCTCAGCGACCTCGGCCGCAAACTCACGATACTTCTCCATCAGCTCATCTTTGCGATCCGGGTCCATGTTGATCTTGCTCAGATCCCCCTTGTAGTGCTCAATGACCCGCTTATCCATCATCTCAAACCACTGGGACGGTACGTAGGCCGGCAGCAACATGGAGGCATAACCGGCAGGCAGCTGCGGGGCTTCCTCGAAATGGCGCAGGGCCTGGAAGCTGCGGGTGGGATGGGCATGATGATCGGAATGCCGCTGCAACTGGTACAGGAACAGGTTGGTCACGATGTGGTTGCTGTTCCAGCTGTGCTCGGGCTTGGTCCGCTCGTACTTGCCGTTGGCGTCCTGCTCGCGCTTCAGGCCATAGTGCTCAAGGTAGTTGATGACTTCCAGCAGACTGGCCCCGTAAGCCGCCTGCCCCACCAGGAACGCCAGCCCCCGAGGACCGGTGACCAGGGTCGTCACGCCGAAGAAGCCGGCCGTCATCGCCCATCCCTGCAGCAGCTCGTTCTGCAGACTCCAGAATCCCTTGCCCCGACGGGCCAGGCGGGCCTTTTCAATTTCGACGGCAGACTTGAGGCTTCCCACCACCGTACGGGGCAGGAACTTCCAAAAACTCTCGCCCATGCGGCTGCTGGCGGGATCTTCCGGGGTGGCGACGTTTTTGTGGTGACCGTAGTTGTGCTCGACCACGAAATGGGTGTACGCGGTCGGTGCCAGGGCCGCCATCGCCAGTAACTTGTTCAGTTTGTTGGTCTTATGCCCCAGCTCATGGGCCGTATTGATGCCAATGCCGTTGACCGCGCCCACGGTAAGTGTCAGACCGATACGATCGCTCATGGGGGTCTTCTTGCGACTGGCCAACCAGGCGCCCATGAAGGTCAATGCGTACTGGGTTGGGATGAAGGCCTTCACGAGCCGGCTGTAGTACTTGTCGTTCTCAAGCCCCTTGACCGCAGATTCCGGCGGATTACTGGCGTCTTCGCCAATCCATTGATCCAGCGCAGGGATGATGCCATGAACCAGTGCCGGACCAGCCCAGGCAAGGGCTCTCAGCTTTTTGGGTGCGATCGCATAACCGGTCAGCGCGGTCAGACCAATGACTGGCAGGCCCGGGCCCAGCAGCCATAGGTAACGTTTCGGATCTTTCCAGTCAGCACTTTTTGTTTTCTCTTGCCTCGTTTTGTCTTGCGCCGTTTCGATCAGCTCATCAGCAACTTTCGCATTCATGGGACCCTGCCTCCATGTACATATGACTTATTGTCGAACAATATTGCACTATATCAAAAGATAAGTACGGATCCATGTGATCTTGGGACAACCTCTTGGCCGCACAGAGCCATTGCCGACCAGAGTCAATTTGTAGACCATAAGCCGTTGGACAACAGGCGTTTTCCCCATCACGTCGTTTTCTCCCAACTGCATGAGCCTCCTACGCCAATGACTGCAAACAGACCCCACGCCACTAGCCCGCAGGCGCGCGCCGTGCCAACCACCTATCTGGCGTTGACCGCGCTCTATCTGGCACAGGGCCTACCTTCGGGGCTGTTCGCCCATGCGTTACCGGTGCTTTGGCGGGAAGCGGGCGTAGCCCTGGGCTGGATCGGCGCCTTGAAGCTGCTTGCCCTGCCCTGGGTGTTGAAGGCGATATGGTCGCCCTGGGTGGATCGCAGTCTGCACCGAGGCACCACGCCCGCTCGTTGGATCGGCTGGCTTCAGCTTTCCGCTGCCGGACTGCTATTGGTGCTCGCGGCCATCGGCCTGACACCCTCGGGGGGCGGCGTGTGGGGGGCTGCGGCGCTGATCATGGCCATCAACCTGCTGATGGCCACTCAGGACATCATTACCGATGGTCTTGCGGTGCGCTGGCTGCCGGCCCATCGGCGCGGGCTGGCCAACGCCATCCAGGTGGCCGGGTATAAGGTGGGGATGCTGGCGGGTGGAGCATTGCTGCTGATGCTGGCGGCACAAACGGGGGCCTCCGAAGCCTTGCTGTTTCCTGCGGCCATGCTGCTGGTGCTCTATATTGCAATCCGCCGGCTCTCACCGCTGCGGCAACCCGTTGCTTCGACCGGAAAGGTCGGCGCCCCGCTGCGCGAGGGCTTGAGCGGACTGCTCAGACAGCCCGGAATCTGGCCCTGGTTGGGGATCTTGGCGAGTTATAAGGTGGCCGATGCCATGGCATCGGGAATGACACGGCCGTTACTGAGCGATGCCGGCTGGACCACCCAGGCCATAGGCACGTTTACACTGGTCTCAACGCTGGTGGGGCTGGTGGGCGCCGCATTGGGTGGATGGCTCTATCAGTGCTGGGGCAGCCGCCGCAGCCTGATCCTCACAGGCCTGGCCCAGGCAGCCACCATCGCCGCCTGGGCCCTGGTGACACCGGCCTCCGCGACCACGGCGCTGGTGTACTCGGTTGGCCTGCTGGAACAACTGGCGGATGGCGCCTCGACGGTGGCGCTGTTCGCGGTGATGATGAGTCTGTGCCGAAAGGGCTGGGAGGGCACCGACTTCACCGTTCAGGCCTCCATTCAGGTGGTGTTTGCCGGACTGTTCGGCCTGGCCGGGGGGCTGCTGGCCGGGGTGGCCGGTTACCCCACGCTGTTTGCCGTGGCCGCCCTGGCCGGCGCCGGGGTGATCCTGGCACTGGCCCTGAAAACCCGGCACCGTCAGCTGAGCTAGGAAGCCCAGGCACGTAACTTGCTTATCTTCTCCTGAACGCCCGAAATACGTCGACACAGGAGAGAAATTGCCGTGTCCTTACTCAACTCGCTTGCCCGCATGAGTGCCGGCCTGCAACAGGCCAGCAGCCAACGAACACCACCGCAGGCGACGCCGAATGCCGCGGCAGGCGCGTCCGAGGACACTGCCAGCGGGCGCGACGACGTCACCCTGTCGGGTGGCCCCCTGCCGAAAGCCTCGGCCAAACTGGCCATCAACCAGTACAAATCCAGCCTCGGGCAGGATACCCACTTCGTAAAGGAGACCCTGCGGCATAAAATTGCCGAGTATGGCATTCACCCCGGCACCAGAATGTCGGTGACCAAATCCGACCAGGGGACACTGCGACTTCAGGCCGCCATTCCTGCCGAGAAGCGGGAGCGCATCGAACAGGATCTGAACAACAACAAGAGCTTCACAGACGCGTTTCACCGACTCAGCAGCCAGCAACCGACTCTGGCCTTTGTCGATGGCGCACTCAAGCTGAACCAGGCCTACGGCGTGAATAATGCGTTGCTGGAATCCCTGGTCAGTGAAAACGACCAGTTCAATGGCCTCGGCGACCTCGTTCACCGCTACGACAACATTCGCCGGATGGTTGGGGCCGAGGACATCGCCGCCGCCGGCAATCAGCGCGATTACGCCTTCAGTTTAAACACCCGCGCCTGACGACCAACCCTTGCCATCGCGAATCCAGCGCTACTGAAATGGCGTCGGATCGCCTTTACCGACGCGGGTAACCACCGGCACATCATCCAGCATGTTCACGACGGTTGTGGCCTCAAAACCACAGAAGCCGCCGTCGATGATCAGATCAAGATCGTGCTCCAGGGTCTCCCGAATCTCGTAGGGGTCGGTCATTGGCTCCTCTTCCCCAGGCAGAATCAGGGTACTGCTCATGATGGGCTCCCCCAACGCACTCAGCAGAGCCTGCACGATGGCGTTGTCTGGCACCCGCACGCCAATGGAGCGCCGTTTCGGATGCAGCAGCCGACGTGGCACCTCGCTGGTGGCATCGAGGATGAAGGTGTAGGGACCCGGCGTGTAGGTCTTCAGCAGCCGGTATTGGCTGTTATCCAGCTTGGCGTAAGTCCCAATGTCTGAGAGGTCGCTGCATACCAGCGTGAAATTGTGCTTGTCGTCGAGCCGACGAATACGCTTGATACGATCCGCCGCCTGTTTGTCGCCGAGATGGCAACCGAGGGCGTAGCCGGAATCGGTAGGATAGACAATCACCCCGCCCTTGTTGAGGATCTCGACGGCCTGGTTCACCAACCGCTTTTGTGGGGTTTCCGGATGCATCTGGAAGAATTGGCTCATAGTGGGTGTCCTATCCCTTGAACGCTGGATCGTGTTTGGAGCCGCCCATGCAGTTGGGCGAGGCCGGCGCCTCTTCCCCCTTGGCCTGCCACTCCGCTGGGGTATACAGGTGAAGTGCCAGCGCATGAACGCCCGCTGCCAGCTCGTCGGCGAGTACCTTGTAGATGGCCTGGTGGCGCTTGACCTTGCCAAGCCCCTCAAATACAGAAGAGACCAGAGTCACCTTGAAATGGGTCTCGGAGTTGGGCGGCACGCTGTGCATGTGGCTTTCGTTCTCCACAGCCAGGTGCTCGACGGAAAATTCATCTGTAAGTTTCTGTTCAATGGTCTGTTGAACCGACATAGACCGCAGCGCTCCTCGTTCACGGATATCGTATTGCAATACAGTCTACTATACGGCGCCTCTCACCGGCTTGACAGTTTACCGGCAAACCGCCATCTTCCCTCTCCCCCATTTTCACGTGACCGACTCGCCTGCCATGCGCCTATACATTGCCGAAAAACCCAGTCTTGGTCGCGCTATTGCGGAGGCCCTGCCCGGCCCCGTTCAAAAAGGCCCGGGCTGGCTCAAGGTGGGTTCCGGTGACCACGCCTGCACCGTCAGCTGGTGTATCGGCCACTTGCTGGAGCCGGCCGAACCCGCCTGCTACAACCCACGCTGGCAGAAATGGCGGCAGGAAGACCTGCCACTCTTTCCCGAGCAATGGCAGCTCACCCCGAAAGACAGTGTGCGCAAACAACTCAAGGTGCTCGAATCGCTGATCCGCAAGGCGGAGGTGATCGTTCACGCCGGAGACCCGGACCGTGAGGGGCAGCTGCTGGTGGACGAAGTGCTCCGTTATTGCAACGCCAACTGTCCGGTGGAACGGGTGCTGATCAGCGATCTGACCAAGTCCGCAGTGGCTCGGGCCCTGGCCGCCCCACGGGATAATCGGGAGTTCCGCCGGCTGTCCCACTCCGCACTGGCCAGGCAGCGCGCCGACTGGCTGTATGGCCTCAACCTGACCCGGCTGTATACCCTCAATCACCGCCATCAGGGCGAACAGGGGGTGTACTCGGTGGGCCGGGTGCAGACCCCGGTATTGGGCCTGGTGGTGGCACGGGATCAAACCATCGCCGATTTCGAGCCCAAGCCCTATTATCGGTTACTGGCACACACCCGCGATCTGGACAGCGCCCCCGGCAGCCCCACCTTCGCAGCCCGCTGGCTACCAGACGAGGCCTATCGGGAGCATCTGGATGACGAAGATCGGCTATTGAATCAGAGCGTGGCACAGCGGATTGCAGCCGACGTCGAGGGCCGGCCGGGACGCATCTGCGAATCCCGCTTTCGCGACCGCAAGGAATCGCCCCCGCTGCCGTTCTCCCTGTCCGCCCTGCAGATCGAGGCCGGCCGGCTGTTCCGGATGGGCGCCAAGGAGGTGCTGGACACGGCACAAAACCTCTATGAGCGCCATCAACTCATCACCTACCCGCGATCCGATTGCCGCTACCTGCCGGAGGAGCATTTCAACCAGCGAGCGGGGGTGCTGCAGGCCATTTCCCGAACCGTCGCCGAGCTCACACCGGCGGTCGATCAGGCCGACACCAGCCGGCGCAGCCCAGCCTGGAACGACGACAAAGTGGATGCCCACCACGCCATCATCCCCACAGCCCGGGCCATTGGCCAAGCCAGGCTGTCCAAGGCGGAACTCAATGTTTACGGTCTGATCAGCCGTTACTACCTGATGCAGTTCTACCCAGAGGCCGTCCATCAAGAGGGCCGACTTACCCTGGCCATTGGCGAACACCGATTCCGCGCCACCGAAACCGCGGTGTCTCAACCGGGCTGGAAAGCACTGGAGCTGAAACAGCGGGAAGCCACCAGCGAGCCCCCGGCGGCACCACTCCCCCGACTACAACAAGGCGATGCGGTGCTTTGCGAGCGCACCGAGATCAAGGGGCGGCAGACCCAGCCGCCGCAGCACTTCACCGACGCGACGCTGCTGTCGGCGATGACCAACATCGCCCGTTTCGTCAGCGATGCCGAGTTGCGCAAGACCCTGCGGGAAACCGATGGCCTGGGCACCGAAGCCACCCGCGCCTCCATCATCGAGACGTTATTCCGCCGTGACTACCTCCACCGGGATAAGCGCTTTATCAAGTCGACGGACAAGGGCCGCACGCTGATCACCGCGCTGCCCGACGCCATTACCCAACCGGATATGACCGCGCTATGGGAAGCCGCCCTGGAACAGATCCGCCGCGGCGAGGGCGACCCCAGAGCATTCCTCGAAGAACTGAAAGGACAGATTCGCGGCTACGTCGGCACCGCCAGCGCGCCAACACCCGAGCCCGATTGCGAGGATGCCCCGCAGATCCACTGCCCCAAGTGCCGGGCCCCGATGCGCATCCGCGACGGCAAGTTCGGCCGCTTCCATGCTTGCAGCCGCTTTCCCAAGTGCAACGGCACGCGCGCACTGGAAGATGCCACGCCACAGGATGGCACCGGCCAGAAACCGATACCCTGCCCACACTGCTATTCCCCGCTGGTACGACGCAAAGGGCCCAAAGGCTGGTTCTGGGGCTGCAGTAACTTCCCCGCCTGCCGACAAACAGTGAGTGACGCAGACGGCAAGCCGGCGCTGTAGAAGCCGTGGGCTTATGCGTGGGGCCAAATTTACGCAAATCTACACTTTGACACTGACCGCGACACCCCAATTTGTCAGAATAGACCACAGCCCGGCGCAACTGGCGTCCCGGCTGGTTAATTCGCTGACCTACTGGGATCCCGAAGGGCATGTCCCTGAGGACTCCGAGCCAGTGTTGCCACTCTTTGATGTGGAACCACAGCTGCAGACTGGGGCCTTGGTCAGAACCCTCTGAGACAGGCAGTAGGTCAGCGAATTAACCTGACGGGAGACTGGGGCAGCCGAACACCAACTTGCTTCAGGAGCCCTTGGATAACTCGCTATCATCTACGGCGTTCAGAGTTATTTAGCGGCTCTCTCAGTACCGGACGGACATTTAGACAGGAGAATCTGGATGCGAATTGCTCTTCTGGAAGACGAGCAGGAACAGGCGCAACACGTCAAAGCCGTGATGTGTGAACAGGGCTACCAGTGTGATGCCTATCCAAACGGGCAATCATTCCTGAGCTCAGTCCTGCATCGCAGCTACGACCTGCTGATTCTTGACTGGCAGATTCCTGACATGACCGGCATCGATGTCCTGAAAAGTGTCCGGGCCCAGATGAACTGGCGCATTCCGGTGCTTTTCCTGACCCAGCGGGACAGTGAACAGGACATTGTCAGCGCCCTGGACGCCGGGGCCGACGATTACCTGTCAAAGCCCGCCCGACCTGCGGAACTGGTTGCCCGCATCAAGGCCCTTGCGCGCCGCAGCGCCCCGGAAACGGACAAGGAAATTCTCGAGTTCGGGCCGTTTGTCATCAATGCTCAGTTGCGGACCATTGCCCTGAATGGCGAACCTCTGACCCTGACCGACAAGGATTTTGACCTGACCCTGTTCCTGTTCCAGAATCAGGGCCGCTTGTTGACCCGGGAAATGCTGCTGGAACGGGTCTGGGGGCTGACCCGGGATATCAACACGCGCACCGTGGACACCCATATGAGCCGCCTGCGCCGGCGTTTGGGACTGAACCCGGATAACGGCTTTCGGATCAAGACCATCTATCAGCGCGGTTACCGACTGGAAGCCATGAGCGCCACCGAAACACCGGATCAGGTCGAGCAAAGCTAGGATGACGAATCGGTTCAGGACTCGGAAGGACACCGCGCTGCATCGCAGCGCTCTTCTGTGCACCGCCTTGCTGGCCTTCAGCATTGAGGCAGGCGCGGAGCTTCCGATCGGCCTGGGCTCCCAGGTTGCTGGACAAACGCAAACTGGCCACGCCCCTGTCCCCCACTGGGTGTACACCCTGCGGCAGGGTGAAACCGTGGAGAGCGTTGCCAGCAAACTGCTGGCAAGCCCCTACACTGCGGCTCAGCTGTCGAGCTATAACCAATCCATCCCGACCACCGCAATCCACGCGAACCAAGCGCTACGCATTCCCCTGGCATGGCTGAAGCAACAACCCGAGCCGGCCACCGCAACTTCGGTATCGGGCCAGGTACGGATAATCTCCAGCGTGGATGGCCGCCAACGCGCACTCACCGAGAACACGCTGATCCGTGTCGGTGACGAGATCCTCAGCCGGAGCGGGAATGCGACCATTGAGCTTGCGGATCGATCTGTCGTTCGCATCGGCCCGAATTCCCGAGTGATCTTCAACAAGCTTACCCAGTACGGCCAGAGCGGGATGACCGATACCCGCATCCGCCTGAACCATGGCGAAATAGACACCCAGGTGATACCGCGGGCAGGCAGCGGCGCCCGATTTGAGGTGGAGACTCCGTCAGCGGTGGCCGCCGTACGGGGTACCGCTTTTGCCATGCAAGCCCAACCCGGCACCACGGCACTCCAGGTAACCGAAGGCGTAGTCAGTTTTGGCCCGACCGGCCGTACCCGCAACATTCCAGCGGGCTACAGCGCATTGGTGGACAGCCGGACGCCCAGCCCTGTCAGTATCTTCAGGCTACCCCCAGCGCCTGTGCCTGTCCCGCTGGCAGAGTCGTTACAGAGCCTGCCGGCGAGTCTCGACTGGGCCCCCGATGGCGCCAGCCAGCATCGAGTGGATATTTACGACGCCGACAATGGCCGCTGGCTGAAGAGCGATACGGTCAACGGCCAGAACTACGAACTGAACTATCTCGATAACGGCCGCTACCACATCCGCCTCGCCGCGCTGGACAACCGGGGCGTCGCCGGGCTACCAGCGACCTTGTCGGTGGACGTGGCACTGCAGGCACGGCCGGCAACGCTGGAGTTCCCGACAGCCAGTGCCAGCGTTAGTGACGACATGCCGGAGTTCCGCTGGCACTACCAGGGTCACAACGAAGTCGCCCGGGTGGAAATTGCAGCATCCGAGGATTTCAGTAATCTCATCACCACCAGCGAATGGGCGCCGGATACCAGCGCCATTGCCAAACGCCCACTCAACCCTGGCCAGTACTACTGGCGAGTGGTCACCGAGGCCGGCGGCACCTCCGTTGCCACCAGCGAGCCACGCGCCCTGGTCATCAACGGCAGCTTGCCGCCGGTTCGAATCATCAGCATCAACTACGTTGACAGCCAGGTTAGGGTGTTCTGGGAATCCACCGATACCGCCACCGGTTACCTGATGCAACTCGCGGAAGAGCCCAAGTTTCAGAACGTTATCAAGGAGGCAACGGTAAAAGATACCACTGCAGCCTTGCGCCTGATTCCCGGAAGACGGTATTTTGTGCGCCTGAAGGCTCTATCCGATGGCCCAGCGACAAGCCGCTGGGGGCCTGGGAGGGAGCTATTTATTGAGTAAATCGAGAAAAACAACATAGAAGACCCCACGCTTCATGAATCGAGACAGGTTTCTGACCACCAACGCATTCTGGACCCTTGGCCTGTCTCTCCTCGCCATACTTGTGCTGGCCCAGCTCAGCGGCATCCCCCAGCGGGCCAACCTTTGGCTTTACGATTCGCTGATTACCTCCGTGCCCGCGCCGCTCAGCGAGGACGTGGCGGTGATTGCCATTGATGAATACAGCCTGGAGCAGCTGGGCCAGTGGCCCTGGCCGCGATCAACCCACGCCGAGTTGATCCAGCGGCTGGACGCGGCCGGCGTCAGGACCATCGTCTTCGACGTGTTATTTCCCGAGCCGTCCATTGGCGACGAGGAACTGGCCAACGCCATGCAGGCTCACGGCCGGGTCGTTCTGCCGGTACACCTTTCTGTACCGGCCACCAATCAGCCAATGACCGACCAGCTTCCCATCCCACCTCTGCAACTGGCTGCGACTGGGTTCGGCCATGCCCATGTCGAGCTGGACCGGGACGGCCTTGCCCGGGGAATGTACCTTTATAATGGTCTGGCAACCCGCCTGTGGCCAAGCCTTGCCAAAGCCGCCGCCGCGCCCGGCACTCCCCCCCTGGGGAACCTGGACGGCGATGCCGCCCCCTACATGAACGTGCGCACGGACTATGTTGCCGTGCCACTGGCGGGCCGTCCGGGCACCCTCCCCACCGTGTCCTATGCGCAGGTCCTGCAGGCTGAGGCCCCAATGACCCAATTATCAGGCAAAACCGTCTTCATCGGCGCCACAGCGGTCGGTTTTGGGGACATATTGCCAACGCCGTTTTCCAGCTTGGCGTGGCCCATGTCCGGGGTCGAGTTCCACGCCAACGCCTATTCCGCGCTGGTCAAGGATCGACTGATTCGACCGGCCGCACCCGGCCTGTCACTGCTGCTGACGGCATTGGTACTGTTATTGATCGCCGATGCCCTACCCCGCCTGCGCCCCCATGAGACGCTGGTGTTATGCACCGGGGTGCTGGCGTTACTGCTGGCGCTGTTCACCACGTTGCTGCTGGCCTATCGCGTTTGGCTGTCGGTGACCCTCCCGCTGCTCATTCCGATTGCCGCCTACCCGTTGTGGAGCGCGCAGCGGTTAACGATAACCAACCGATTTCTAAATCGTCAGCTTGACGAATTGGGCACGGGCCAGCAGTTCACCTTGCCAGAGCCGGCAGACAGACAACCCAGCCAGCTGCTGGAGCACCTGATCGCCCTGTTCAACCCGATCGGCTGGTATCTTTCAGTGAACGGCCGGCCACTCGCCCAGCAGCAGCTGCAGGCAGACGACAGCCCCAAGCTCACGGCCCCGGGTCAGTGGGTACACAAGGACAACCAAAGCTGGATTCAACTGAAACGGGCCGACCGGGTGTTTGAGCTGGGTCTGGCGTTCCCCGCCTCCCTGATTCGTGACGCCAGTCAGCGCTATCTACGCCGCCTGGTGCTGGATCCGCACCAGAAACCCGATCTGAGCGACCGCCCCCGAGAACACGTCTCGGCTCGTATTGAACGAGTCCGCCAAGCCACCGAACGACTGAACCAGATGCAGCTGTTCATTCGCAAGAGCTTCGAGCGCATGCCCGATGGCATCATCGTCACCGATGAGCTGGGAGTGATTCAGTTTGCCAACGGTCACATTGAGGAATGGTTCGGTGAACCGCGCCCAAGTCTGGCCGGCACGCCGCTCACCCGACTACTGCAGGGACACGACCCGCGCGATAACCCACCCTGGCAGGAAACGGTTTCGGAAACACTCACCCTCCATCAAAGTCGCACCGTCGATCTGCGGGTGCGGGAAATGGATTTCCTCATCCATTTCGCCCCCTTCAAGCTGTCTGACGATTCCCAGAATGGCATCATTGCCAATATCTCCAATATCTCGGAGCTTCGAGCCCAACAACGCCAACACCGGGAAGCCATTGACTTCATTTCCCACGATGTCCGCTCCCCGCTAGTCTCCCAGCTCGCGCTGATTGAGCAGCTGAAACGCAACCCCAGCGACATTCAGTCGCAACAACTGGAACAGCTTGGCCGCCTGGCACGTCGGAGTTATCAGTTAGCGGAAGAGTTTGTACAACTGGCCCGGGCCGAACAGCTCACCGAGACCCGATTCTACGATTGTGAACTGCTGGCCATCGTCGAGAACGCGCGGGACAGCGTCAGCGAGCAGGCGGTAGAGAAAGGCATTCAGCTGGTTCTGCAGGGCAACGAGGATCTATGGTTGCTGGGCAATGCAGAACTGCTTGAACGGGCGATCATCAACTTGCTGACCAACGCCGTCCAGTACAGCGATACAGGGTCTGCCGTGACGATCCAGGTGTTTCAGGCAGGGCATGAAGCGTACCTGAGAGTTACCGACGAGGGTAATGGCATAGCACCGGAGGAAATCCCTTTCCTTTTTGACCGGTATCGTCGACAGCGAAGTAGCGAGCTGTCCGGAAGCCGAGGCACCGGTCTGGGCCTGTCCTTCGTTAATGTGGTCGTTCAGAAGCACCGAGGCGACATCAGCGTCGAATCCGTGCTGGGCGAAGGCTCATCCTTCACCATCAAACTGCCCATCACCGACCCCCTGCCCTAAGGCAGGAGGTATCAGACGCCCACCAGCTTCGTCAGATGATCTTGCTCACCAGCTGGGACGGCGCGCTCTTCAGGCCGTTAGTATCCACCACCTGGACACTGAAGTACCACTCACCCTCGGAAAGACCACCGATGGTGTAGTCCATCACGCTGGCATCGCTGATCTCAACCTGTTGGGAAAGACTGTCCTGGCTCTGGCCGTAATGAATCACGTAGCCCTTCAACTCCCCCATCGCCAAGCCCTCACCATTCTCGCGGGAAGCCGGCGCATTCCAGCTCAAGGTGGCCGAGCGTTGCGGATCGATAACCTGAGCGCCGCCGCTACCGCCGCTGCCACCGCCACAGCCAACCAGGACTGCGCTCAACAGCGCCGCCGCAACATACCGAAAAGACATTTTAATGACGCGATTAGACATAATTTAGGCCCGTTTATTCGTCGTTTTAGTGGAGTTGTTCAAAACTTGGCCGATTATCAAGGCGAATCGCGTCGTCTTGCTAGTTACCAAAATGTCAATTTCCCGACAGAATTCGGTAAGAAAAGGAAGCAGGCTATTGATTTTTTGAGCAAAAAATGAACTTAAAGATTATTTTTTATACATTTTGAGATTAAAAAAAAGCCGATCAAAGACCGGCTTTATTCATGTTGGTAGCGGGAAGCGAAAGCGATCAGCTTTCGCGGCAGCAGCGTTGCCGCGCGCAGCGTAAACAAAGAGCGCTGACTCAAAAGCCCCCAACAATAACAAGAAAAGCCGGTCACAGGAGGCTGTGTAAAAACGAGTTATACAGCCTTCAGGCGGCCAAGCAAAAATGCCCCGGACTCTCTCCGGGGCATTTTTCGTTCCAGGCGTCCGACCTGAATTGGCTCAGATCCGGCAAAAATCG
>NZ_JAQNDA010000016.1 GCF_028369065.1 Marinobacter sp. SS21 | reverse complement strand
TTTTTGCCGGATCTGAGCCCATTCAGGTCGGACGCCTGGAACGAAAAATGCCCCGGAGAGAGTCCGGGGCATTTTTGCTTGGCCGCCTGAAGGCTGTATAACTCGTTTTTACACAGCCTCCATTGACTGGCCTTTCTTTCAATAGTGGTAGCGGGGGCTGGATTCGAACCAACGACCTTCGGGTTATGAGCCCGACGAGCTACCAGACTGCTCCACCCCGCATCAAAACTTGTACTCGCCTAAATATTCAGAGCCTGCCGCTTGGTCGGGCTCATAATCCGAAGGTCGGCGACTCCCTTCGGCTTTTGCGGAGACTGGGAGCCCAACGAGCTACCAGACTGTTCCACCCCGCATCAAAACTTGCTGTTAATCAGGGGTGCCCCCGATCAACGTGGCGCGTATATTAAGGATTTACTGGGGAGCTGTCAAACAAAATCTTGAAATAAATCGATGGAATATTCGGTTTTGTCCGCAGCGGCGGAATTCACGCCCACCGTATCCAGGGCTAGCTGGACCGGCCGGAAGGAACGGCGGTGAATGGGGGTGACGCCGAGGGTGTTGAGGGCGTCCAGATGCACCGGGGTGGGATAGCCTTTGTGCTGCGCCAGACCGTAACCTGGGTAATCGCTTTCCAGCGCCACCATTTCACGGTCACGGGTCACCTTAGCGATGATTGAGGCAGCCCCTATCGCAGCCACCCGACCGTCGCCCTTCACCACCGCCTCGGATGGCCAGTGCCATTTGGGGCAGCGGTTTCCATCCACCAGTACGTACTCGGGCGCAATGGAAAGACCGGCCACAGCCCGCTCCATCGCCACCATGGTGGCCTGATAGATATTCAGTTGGTCGATTTCATCGGCCTCGCAGCGGCCAAGACTCCAGGCTAACGCGTGCTCGACGATCTGATCGTACAGCGCTTCACGGCGCTTTTCGGTCAGCTTCTTGGAGTCCCCCAATCCAGCAATCGGACGCTCCGGGTCGAGAATCACCGCGGCGGTTATGACCGGCCCCGCCAGAGGGCCACGCCCTACTTCATCAACGCCCGCAAGCAGCCGCCCCTGGTAGTGACACTGAAACGGAGGAAGCGGCGCCTTGGCCATCAGGATACCCGCTCCAACAGACCAGTAATCGCGGACGCAGCACGCTCATCGGCGGTACGCCGCAGCTGATGGTGCAAATCCGTAAAAGCGGCGGTCAGCCGGTGGCGTTCCGTTTTGTTTTCGAGACGTTCCAGCACCGCCTGGCCCAAGGATTCCGCCGAAGCCTCATCTTGCAACAGTTCAGGCACCAGCGGCTGTCCGGACAGCAAGTTTGGCAACGCCACATACGGCACCTTCACCAGGCGCGACAGCAAGGCATAGCTGAAGCCACTCAGACGATAGCCCACCACCATGGGCTTCTTCAGCAACATGGCTTCCAGGGTCGCCGTGCCCGACGCCAGCAAGACAACGTCAGCGGCCGCCATCACTTGCCGCGACTGCCCACGGACGATGGTCACCGGCAACTCCACCTCCAGGGCCTGCACCAGCTCACGTACCTGCCGCTCCCGATCTCGATTGGCACAGGGAATGACCAGTTGGAGTTCGGGCCGATGAGACTGCAGCCAGCGGGCGGCAGACAGGAACAAATCGCCCAGCCGGGCGACTTCCCCGGCTCGGCTGCCGGGCAGAATAGCCAGCACCGGGGCATGCTGATCCAGCCCCAGCGCTTCCCGCGCGCCGGCGGTATCGGTGTCCATGGCAATACGGTCCGCCAGCGGGTGACCAACGAACGTAACCGGCACCTTGTGTTCTTCGTAAAAGCGGGCTTCGAAGGGAAACAGAGTCAGCATCAGATCAACCGACTTGGCGATCTTGAAAATTCGCTTCTGACGCCAGGCCCATACCGAGGGACTGACATAATGAACGGTGGGGATGCCAGCCTCCCGGCAACGACGCTCGACGCCCAGAGTGAAGTCAGGGGAATCGATGCCAATAACCACGTCCGGCGGCGTGGTGAGGAAATAATCCATCAGTCGGTCACGGATGCTGAACAGCTCCCGCAGCCGGCCTAGCACTTCTACCAACCCCATAACAGAGAGGCGTTCCATTGGCACCAGGGAATGAAAGCCCTGGGCAATCATCTCATCGCCCCCGATGCCGACAAAGCGGGCCTTCGGGTAACGGGTGCGCAGGGCGCGGATCAGGCCAGCGCCCAGGATGTCGCCCGACGCTTCGCCGGCGACAATACCAAAGGTTATAGGTCGTTCACTGACGACCCGGGGGACGTTCCCGGTCACCGTGGAATCCACTAACGAATAATGCCGCGGGAGGAGTTCCGCAAAGAGTCGATCAGCACCCTTAATTCCGGCATGCTACCGTAGTTCTTGTTCAATTCCTCGATGGCCTGCTCGGTGGTCAGACCCTGACGGTAGATAATTTTGTACGCCCGGCGCAGGTTCAGCATCGCGTCCTTGCTGAAGCCACGACGTTTGAGGCCTTCCACATTGATGCCGAAGGGCTCGGCAGACTGACCGCTCGCCATTACGTAGGCCGGAATGTCCTTCAGTACGATGCTGCCACCGGCGCTCATGCTGTGGGGGCCAATGTTGCAGAACTGGTGCACCATGGTTCCACCGCCGAGGATGGCCCAGTCGCCAACGGTGACATGGCCGGCCAGGGTCGCGCCGTTGGCCAGGATGGTGTTGTTACCCACTTCGCAGTCGTGGGCAACATGCACGTAGGCCATCAGCAGATTGCCGCTGCCAACCTTGGTAGTACCGCGGTCCTGAACGGTGCCGCGATGAATGGTGCAGTTTTCACGAATGACGTTATCATCGCCGATCGTCAGGGTGGTGGGCTCGCCAGCGTATTTTTTGTCCTGGCATTCCTCACCAATGGAAGAAAACTGGAAAATTCGGTTGTTACGGCCAATTTTGGTAGGCCCTTTAACAACCACGTGGGACAAAATCTCGGTCCCTTCTCCAACTTCCACATCCGGGCCGATATAGCTCCAGGGGCCGACGGTAACGCCGTCGGCCAGTTTTGCGGACGGATCTACTATCGCCTGAGGATGTACTCCCGACCAATCATTTGTCGCCATCAATCTCTCTCTCAGCGGTCATCACTTCCGCGACACAGGCAACTTCGCCATCCACCAGCGCGCGGCAGTCAAATTTCCAGATTCCATGTTTACCGGATATAAACTGCGATTCCATCCGCAGCTGATCCCCGGGCACCACAGGGCGCTTGAACCGCACCTTGCTGGAGCCGGCGAGGTAGTGTACCACGCCATCGGATGGCTTTCTTTCCACAGTGACAAAACCAAGAATTCCCGACAACTGCGCCATTGCTTCAACAATCAGCACACCGGGCATAATCGGGTTGTTCGGGAAGTGGCCGGTGAAGAATGGCTCGTTGATGGATACATTTTTGTATCCAACGATCGACTTTCCTTTTTCAACTTCCAGTACTCGATCCACCAGCAGGAATGGATAGCGATGTGGAAGAAACTCCATGATTTCTTGAATATGCATCATCAGGATCGGCCTCAGCCCTCAATTTTCTTTTCCAGTTCCTTCAGCCGTCTTGCCATTGCATCGAGCTGTCGGAAGCGAACCGCATTTTTCCGCCACTGCTTGTTTGATTCCGCGCCGGTCCCCGAGGAATAGACCCCGGGCTCCGATAGGTTGCCCGTTACCAGGGTCATCCCGGTCAGGTGCACCTGGTCGGCGATCTCCAAATGGCCAGCCACTCCCGAAGCGCCGCCAAAGACACAGTGACGGCCAATTCGGGTGCTGCCGGCGATTCCCACCTTCGCCGCCATGGCGGTATGGTCGCCAATGCTGACGTTGTGGGCAATCTGAATCAGGTTATCGAGCTTCACGCCATTGCCGATCACGGTGTCGTCAAGAGCGCCGCGGTCGATGGTGGTATTCGCCCCTACTTCCACGTCGTCCCCGAGCACCACTCGGCCAACCTGGGCGATGCGATGCCAAACTCCGCGTTCGTTTGCAAAACCAAAGCCGTCTGAGCCCAGCACCGCTCCGCTGAGCAGGTGACAACGCGCCCCGACCACCACGTCATGGGCCAGGGTCACTCGGGGCCGTAGCACGGAACCGGCACCAATCTGGCAGCGGGCGCCAATCACCGAGCCGGCGCCCACCACCACGTTGTCGCCAAGGACCACGCCAGCTTCCAGCACGGCCAGAGGCCCGACGCTTGCACTGTCGGGCACAACCGCACTGGAATCGACAATGGCACTGGGGTGTACTCCCGGCTCGGCAACCGGCGCCGGATCAAACCAGTGACTGAGCCGAGCATACCCGAGATAGGGGTTATCCAGTAACAGGACATTGGTCGGAGTCTGGTCTGCCGCGGCAGGCGCCACAATGACGGCAGAAGC
This sequence comes from Marinobacter sp. SS21, assembly GCF_028369065.1. GTDB lineage: Bacteria > Pseudomonadota > Gammaproteobacteria > Pseudomonadales > Oleiphilaceae > Marinobacter. Next base: position 62,689 of record NZ_JAQNDA010000016.1, on the reverse strand, counting down.
CTGGGTTTGAGAAAGGTAGCGGGCGTAACTGGGGTTGGCCAGAAACGAAATCTGTCCAGGCCGGGCCGCCTGCAAGGTAGCAATACCTGTGATTTCGGTTTCCGCTTCCCCTCTGAGCTCCGCACCAAGAAAACGGGCGATTTCTCCGAGGGTAACTGTCTGCGTGGTCATGGCTGGCTTCTGCTCGCGGTAATAGGACAGCGGCCCCGGTCATCCCGGGGTCGAGAGGCAGGGTTGCGTTACTGGTTCAGTTTTTCGAGTAACTGGGTCGTCAGGTTCAGCTCAGGCTTGACGTACACCACCGCTTCGCTGGGCAGGATGAGATCCAGGTTATTTTCTTCCAGCAATTCCTTGACCGCGGCGTCCACGTCGGGACGAGCCTGTTCCAGAAAGGCCTGCTTGCGGCTGGCAACCGTGGAGTCCAGACGCTGCTTGAGGAAATTGAACTCTTTTACCTTGTCCTGAAACTGGGTCGCCAGGGTGTTGCGCTCGGTTTCATTCATCATGGCACCGTCACTTTCCAGACGCTCCTTCAGTTCCCGCGCCGCGTCCTGAACCGCCCGAACGTTGGCTTCCTCCTCGGCAAAATCCCGTTGTAATTGATCGCTAAACGCCTGCGCGGCGTCGGAGGAAAACAGCGCCTGGCGGAGGTCGACTACGCCAATCCGGGTTTCCGCCATGGCGGTCGGGGTGGCGATGATCAAGGCCAGCAGGGCGACAAGAGCGGGTATTCTGAACATAGTAATTCTCCTCGTTATTGTACGGTTACGACTCATCCTGTCCGTAATCAGAAGCTTTGGCCCAGCGAGAACTGGAAGACCTGGGTATCATCCCCGGATTTGTCATTGAGTGGTTTCGCCAGGCTGAAGGCCAGCGGACCCACCGCGGTGATCCACTGAAAACCGACACCGGCGGAGACTCGCAACTCATCGAACGCCGGATCGAAATCCCGGTCGGAGTCGAACACCTGGCCGCCATCGATGAAGAACGATGTGCGCATGGATCGGCTGTCGTTGGCAAACGGTGTCGGGAAGATCAGTTCCAGGCTGGCCTCGGTCAGCAGATTACCGCCAAACGGGTCCGGATCCGACAGGTCGTTCGGGCTATTGGTGGCCAGAGGCCCCAATGAGTTGGCTTCAAAGCCCCGGACCGAACCATAGCCGCCGGCGTAGTAATGTTCGTAGAACGGCATCACATCCCGGTCGCCATAGCCATCGCCATAACCAACTTCGGTGCGGGCTCGCAGGATCCAGCTCTGGGCATCGTTGAGGGGCTGGTAGAAGTCGGTGCGATGGCGCAGCTTGTAGTATGTCAGGTCACTACCCGGCACCGCGATGTCGGCGGATACCGAATGGCTGTAGCCATCGGTCGGCAGTACCCCTCGGTTCAGGGTACTGCGGTTCCAGGAACCGAACAGGAAGTAGTTGTTAAAACTGTTACCTTCCTGCTCGATGAATTCTTCAACTTCCAGGGCGGTGAAGCTTCCGGACTTGACCTTGGAATGGGTGTAGCCAAGGCCGAAGTTGATGCGGGTGATGTGATCGGTGGGGTAACCGAAGGTCAGGCGACCGCCGTACTCGTCCAGCAGGTAGGACGAGATATCCTCGGCTTCGTAGTCGGTCTCCCGGGCAAAAACGCTAAAGCCACGACTCACCCCGTCGACGGTGAAGTAGGGGTTGAGGTACGAAAAGTTGGCGCTCTTGATGGAATCACTGACATTGGCCCCGATGGACACCCGTTTGCCGCTACCGAAGAAGTTATTCTCCGAGATGCTGGCCCCCAGGATGGCGCCCGAGGTCTGGGAATAGCCGACAGACGCAGAGAGGCTGCCGGTTGGCTGCTCTTCCACGGTGTAGTTCACATCCACCTGATCGTCAGTGCCCAGCACCGGAACCGTTTCCACGTCGACGGTCTTGAAGAAGCCCAGGCGTTCGAGCCGGGTCTTGGAGAATTCAATGCGATCAGTGGAGGCCACGCCGCCTTCCATCTGGGTCATTTCCTGGCGCAGCACATCGTCGCGGGTCGAGACGTTGCCCTGGAAATTAATGCGACGTACGTAGGCCCGATTACCCGGCTCCACGAAGAAGGTCACCGTGGCGGTGTTGTCATCGTGGGTTTCCGGGATGGCATTGATATTGGCGAAGGCATAGCCTTCGGTGCCCAAACGCCGTGACAGCAGCTCGGAGGTGGACGTCATGTGCGCCCGGGAGAATACGTCCCCTTCCTCAATAAAGATCAGGTTCCGAAGCTCCTCTTCGGGCAGGATCAGCTCACCCCGCAGCTGGATATCACGGACGGTGTATTTGGGACCTTCATCCACTGCGATAGCAATGAAGACTTCTTTCTTGTCCGGCGAGATGGAGACCTGACTGGATTCCACCGTGAAGTCGATGAAGCCCCGATCCAGGTAGTAAGAACGCAAGGTTTCCAGATCGCCGCTGAGCCGCTCCCGGGCGTACTTGTCGGCGCTGGTCAGTGACGCCCACAAACTGCTGGTCTGCAGCTCCAGCAGATCCAGCAGTTCTTCGTCGTCAAAGGCCTCGTTACCAACGATGTTGATACGCTGGATCGCGGCAACGCTGCCTTCGTTAATATCGAGCTGAATGGCCACCCGGTTCCGCGGCAGCTCCTCCGCCGTCGCCTTGACGCGGGCGTTGTAACGGCCTTGAGCGACGTAAGAGCGCAGGATTTCAAGTTCCAATCGCTCGAGCGTGGCCCTCCGGAATACCTGCCCTTCCTGCAACCCGGCACTGGACAGTGCATCAAGCAGCATATTGGTCTCGATATTCTTGTTGCCTTCGATTTCGATGGAGCTGATGGAAGGGCGCTCCTGAACCGTCAGGATCAGCACGCCGCCATCTCGACTGGCGGCAACATCCGTGAACAGACCGGTGCGGAACAGCGTCCTGATAGCGCCGGCCAGCTCTCGCGAATCCATCGACTCGCCGATGCCAACCGGGAACGCCGAGAAGACGCTGCCTGCGGATACCCGCTGCAGGCCCTCTACTTCAATATCGGAAACGATGAACGCTTCAGCTTGCGCTGACTGGCCACCCACGGTAGTAACTAAAAGGCCGAAAACTGCCCCAAAAAGAGAACGTCTCATTCAATAAGTTCGCCTGTTAGTGCGCGTAAGAAGGTGGCAATTCTCACAACCGCATCAGGTCGTTGTAAAGTGCAAACACCATCAATGTAAGAATCATTGCCAAGCCAATTCGAATTCCGAACGCCTGAGCCTGCTCTGACAGCGGCTTCCGGCGAATGACCTCGATGGCATAAAAAACAATATGGCCGCCATCCAAGACCGGGATCGGCAGCAGGTTCAAGACCCCCAGGCTCACGCTGAGATAGGCCAGGAACCGGATAAAGTCCTCAAAGCCAGAGCTAACACTGGCCTCTGCAACCCGTGCAATGGTGATCGGCCCACTCAGGTTGGTGGGCGACAGGAGCCCGGTCAGCATTTTCTTGATCGCCACCAGCGTCAGTCGGGTATCGGACCAGGTTGCCGAGAGTCCATGGGAAATGGCTGACAGCGGATTGTAACTGACCTCGCGCAATAAATCGTCAGGCCACTGCACGGTCGTTGCGCCGGCGCCTACCAGGCCGAAGGTTTCGCCGTCCTCGCTGGTATAGGCGGCCGGGGTAACCGTCACCATGCGTTCGTTACCGTCGCGGCGTAGGCTCAGATTCAGCGGCTGTTCCGGTGCCGCACGAATCTGCTCAACCAGGGCAAACCAATCCACCACCGACTGGCCATTCACCGCCAGGATCTGGTCACCCGGCTTGAGTCCGGCGGCCTCTGCCCGTCCTTCCGGCAAGATCTCGCCAAGTACCGCGGGCACCTGCGGCCGCCAGGGCGTCACACCAAACTGCTGCAAGGGGTAAGACTGCTCATCGCCCAACCGCCAACCTGCCAGTCCGGTACTTAAGGTCTGTTGCTGGCCCTGCTCCACCACGGTCATGCCAATACGGTCGTGCTCTCCGGCCCGTTCCAGCAGGCGCATGTTGATGTCCCGCCAGGACGTCACCGCACGGCCATCCACCGCGACGATCTCCATGCCAGGCGCCAGGCCCATCCGCTCGGCCACGGATTCCGGCTCAATGGCGCCGACAATGGGGGCAACGGTGGTGAACCCGACGACGCCCAACAGCCAATAGGCGGCGATCGCGAACAGGAAGTTGGCGACAGGTCCGGCTGCGGCGATGGCGATACGTTGACTGGGAGGTTTGGAGGTAAAAGCCTGGTCGCGTTCATGGTCCGGCACCGGCCCTTCACGCTCGTCGAGCATTTTGACGTAGCCGCCTAGCGGTATGGCGGCGATGGCAAACTCGGTGCCGTGTTTGTCGTACCAGGAGTAGAACGGCTTGCCAAAGCCGACAGAGAATCGCAGGACTTTAACGCCGCAGCGACGGGCTACCCAGAAGTGTCCGAATTCGTGAATGGTAACCAGAATACCCAGGGTTACCACTAGCGCCAAAACGGTCTGAACCAGCTGCATTGTGCTCTCGACTGTTTGTGTAAGGGATTTCAGGCGTCAGACAGCAATCTTTGGCAACTGTTCCTGCGCCTTGCACCGGGCCTCCCGGTCCTTGGCAAAGAGCCCATCGAAATCATCTGCCGCCTCTGTCGTCATACAAGCCAACGTGCGTTCTATCATAACGGGTATGGCGGTAAAGCGAAGCTTACCGTTCAGAAAGGCCGCCACCGCGACTTCATTGGCGGCATTCAGAACCGCCGGTGCGGTTCCGCCAGCCTCAAACGCCTCCGCCGCCAGCCGCAGGCAGGGAAAACGCTCCAGGTCCGGACGCTCGAAGTTAAACTGTCCCAACGCAAACAGATCCAACGGCTTTACCCCCGCGTCGATGCGCTCCGGCCAGGCCAGGCCATTGGCGATTGGGGTGCGCATATCGGGGCTACCCAATTGTGCAAGCACCGAGCCATCCACGTAATCCACCATGGAGTGAATAATACTCTCAGGGTGGATGTGAACCTCAACCATCTCGGGACGGGTATCAAACAGCCAGCAGGCCTCGATCAGCTCCAGCCCTTTGTTCATCAGACTGGCCGAATCCACCGAGATTTTCTGCCCCATGGACCAGTTGGGATGGGCACAGGCCTGGGCAGGCGTGACGTCCCGCAAGGCCTCCCGACTGAAGGTGCGGAAAGGTCCGCCAGACGCGGTCAGCAGGATGCGACGAACCCCCGCGCCCTTGAGATCACGCATTCGGTCACTGGGCAGGCATTGAAAGATGGCGTTGTGCTCACTGTCGATCGGCAGCAGTTCTGCGCCGGAACGGGCGACCGCATCCATGAACATCTGCCCGGACATCACCAGGGCTTCCTTGTTGGCCAGCAACACGCGTTTTCCGGCGTTCGCCGCCGCCAGGGTTGGCGGCAACCCCGCAGCCCCCACGATGGCCGCCATCACCGTATCAACCTCTGGCGCGGCTGCGACCTGGCACAAGCCGGCCTCCCCCGCCAGAACATCGGTCACACCGTCATCCGGTAGCCGGACCGCAAGCTGCTCTGCCGCCTTGGGATCCGCCATGACGGCAAAGCGGGGACGAAACTCCAGACACAGGCGAACCATGTCATCAACGCGACGGTTGGCGGTGAGCGCATACACTGAAAAGCGCTCAGGGTGGCGCCGTATCACATCCAGGGTACTTTGCCCAATGGACCCGCTGGCGCCGAGGACGGTTACGCTACGCATTACCAAGCGCCCGCAGTCAGCCAGCCCAGCTGGGAAATCAGTAGCGCAAACACCGGGATGGCCGCGGTCAGACTGTCAATTCGATCCATGATACCGCCGTGGCCTGGCAACAGATGACTGCTGTCCTTGATGCCACGAAATCGCTTGAGCATGCTTTCCAGCAAGTCGCCAAGGACCGATACCGCACCGGTCACCAGACTCGCCAACACCAACAGGATGGAGTCCTCGACGCCGGCGTTGGCTAGCCAGCTGACAATCAGGGCGAACACGGTGACAGCGGCCAAACCGCCCCACACCCCCGCCCAGGACTTACCCGGACTGACTCGCGGTGCCAGCTTGGCCTTGCCGAACGCTCGTCCGGCGAAATAGGCACCAATGTCGGCGACCCAGACAATGCAGAAAACGTAAAGGATAATCAGCAGGTTATTGTCTACCGCACCGAATTGGAAGCTACCTGTGCGCAACACATTGAGCCCGACCCAGGCCGGCACCAACACTGCCAGCCCCATCAAAAGGCGAACCGCAACCGGGGACCAAGTCGCACTGCCCGACGGGTAGCTGCGGACCAGTAACAAACAGACAAACCACCACGCGACTGCTAGCCACAGCACCGCCGAATGGGGCTGGTACACCAACCACAGCACCAGGGCTACGGCAGCGGCATAGGCCACGCGCGCGAACTGACGGGTCAAGCCCGCCATATTCGCCCACTCCCAGGCGCCGAGCGTGATGATGGCGCCGGTAAACAGGGCAAAACCCAGCGGCGGCAGAAAAAAGATGCCGCCAATAGCAATGGGGGCCAGGATCAGAGCGGTGATGATGCGGGTTTTGAGCACAGTCTTATTCGCTTATAGGTCATTATTTTCAAGCGGGTGGGCAGCGGCAAGCTGGTCGTCTGTTTGGCCGAACCGGCGCTGACGCTGCGAATAGGCCGACAGCGCTTTACGCATTTCGTCTTCAAGGAAGTCCGGCCAGTAAACGTCGGAGAAATAGAACTCCGTGTACGCCAGGTGCCACAGCAGGAAATTACTGACCCGTTGTTCACCGGCGGTTCGGATCATCAGGTCAGGCATCGGCAGATCGCCAATGGACAGGTGTTGTTGGATCACCGTGTCGTTGACATCGGACAGGGCGAGACGACCAGCGCGCACTTCCTCGGCCACTTTGCGGGTCGCCTGGGTGATGTCCCAATGACCACCGTAGTTAGCGGCGATCACCAGAGTCATCAGCGTGTTGTCCCGGGTTAACGCCTCCGCCCGGGCCATATGCTCCTGCAGCTTGGGGCTGAAAGCGCTGCGATCGCCGATAATGCGAAGCCGGATGTTGTTGCGGTGGAGTTTTTTGACTTCTCGCTCCAATGCGAACAGAAACAATCGCATCAGGGCGGAGACTTCCTCTTCCGGACGACGCCAGTTTTCGCTGGAGAACGCAAACAGGGTGAGCACCTCGACCCCTTCCCTGGCGCAAGTCTCTACCACGGCCTTGACTGCCTTGACGCCGGCTTTGTGCCCCGCCACCCCGTTCAGCCGATGAGCCTTGGCCCAGCGGTTATTGCCATCCATGATAATGGCCACATGCCGGGGTCGGGCATCGGCCGTGACCGGAATTTCTGCGGATACACTGTCCGTCATGCTATCCCCTGCCCAGGAAGAGCCCCGCCGGGTCTGCCTGGTAATTCATTGGTAAAAGTGAATGGAGGCTTACACCTCCATCAAGTCCTCTTCCTTGGCTTTGAGCATCTTTTCCACTTCCGCAATGTAGCGATCCGTGAGCTTCTGGATCTCATCCTCGGCACGACGCTGATCGTCCTCGCTGATCTCCTTTTCCTTGAGCAGGTCTTTGACGACAGAGTTGGCATCACGCCGGGCGTTGCGGATGGAAACCCGACCATGCTCGGCATCGGCTTTCGCCTGCTTGACCATTTCGCGGCGGGTCTCTTCGGTCAGCATGGGCATTGGCACCCGGATGGCGTCGCCGCTGGTGGAAGGGTTCAACCCCAGGTCGGACATCATGATGGCCTTTTCAATATTCGGCACCAGATTCTTTTCCCACGGCGCCACCAGCAGCGTCCGGTTATCTTCGACGTTGACGCTGGCCACCTGCTTGAGCGGAGTTTCCTGGCCATAGTAATTCACCATCACGCTATCGAGAATGGCCGGATGGGCACGACCGGTGCGGATTTTGTTAAACGCGGAGGCCAGAGCTTCCAGGCTCTTTTTCATGCGTTGCTCGGCATCGGATTTGATTTCGTTAATCACTGCAGCATCCTCAATTCGTTGACTTACACAATCCGTTGGGAATCCGGGGTAACGTTCGATCCGGCATTACTCAATCCCGGTATTGTTCAATCCCGACATCACTCAACCCGATATCACTCAATCAATGTGCCTTCCGGCTCGCCGGTCACAATGCGGGTCAGCACGCCGGGTTGGTTCATATCAAAAATTCGCAGGGGCATACCGTGGTCTCGGGCCAGACAAATCGCCGTCAGGTCCATGACCCCGAGCTTCTTGTCCAATACATCATCATAGGCCAGGGCGTCGTATTTCTCTGCGGTTGGGTCGAGCACCGGATCTGCAGAGTACACGCCATCCACCTTGGTGGCCTTGAGTACCGCATCGGCCTCAATTTCGATGCCCCGCAAGCAAGCCGCCGAATCCGTTGTGAAGAACGGATTACCGGTGCCGGCACAGAAGATCACCACATCGCCGTCCTTGAGATCCCGCACCGCTCGCCGACGGTCATAATGCTCCACAATACCACTCATGGGGATGGCGGACATTACTCGGGTGCGGATATTGGAGCGCTCCAGCGCGTCCCGCATCGCCAGACCGTTCATCACCGTCGCCAGCATCCCCATGTGATCGCCGGTGACCCGGTCCATGCCGGCGGCATTCAGCGCCGCGCCGCGAAACAGGTTGCCGCCGCCAATCACCAAGCCAACCTGAACACCTATACCGATCAGTGCGCCGATTTCCAGCGCCATGCGATCCAGCACCTTGGGGTCAATACCAAAGTCGAGCTCGCCCATCAGGGCTTCGCCGCTGAGCTTGAGCAGAACGCGCTTGTATCTCGGTTGAGTGTTCGACGACTTTGGCATGCTGATCCCCTATATCGATGTCTGGCAGGAAAGTGACGCTACGGGAGTACCGCGCCAGGTAAACGACGCGACCTCTGAACCGGGCTTGCATCTGACATACCTCTTGCGACTCAGTGCTTGATCAAGACGCACATCCTGACCAAAAGGGGTATCTCAGATACAAGCCCGCCACGAGGGCCGGGTTACCCCAACCAACGTGGCAGACTTGGGAGCTCCTGACACCAATTACAGTGCCGGGCGCAAAGAAGGATCAGGCCTTGCCAGTGCCAGCTGCGGCTGCAACTTCGGCGGCAAAGTCCACTTCTTCTTTTTCGATGCCTTCACCCACTTCCAGGCGAACAAAGCTGACCAGCTCGCCACCAGCGGACTTGATCAGCTCACCCACGGTCTGGTCCGGGTTCTTGACGAACGGCTGGTCAACCAGGCTGTTTTCCTTGAGGAACTTCTTGATCCGGCCGCCCATCATCTTCTCGATGATTTCAGCAGGCTTGCCTGCCATGTCCGGCTGGGCCTTGATGATTTCTTTCTCTTTTTCCAGCTCTTCCGCCGGCATCTCTTCCGGCTTGCCTACCCGCGGATTAACCGCAGCGGCGTGCATGGCAACATCGCGAGCCACTTCGGAATCACCGGCGGTGATGGCAACCACACAGGCAATCTTGTTGTTGCTGTGGACATAGCCACCCACAACCGGGCCAGCGACCTTAACGATGCGACGTACAGTGATGTTCTCGCCAATTTTCTGGACCAGCGCTTCACGCTTGGCTTCCAGATCGCCTTCCATCAGCTTGGCAACGTCGGTTTCACCGTTAGCTACGGCCAGCGCGAGAACCTCGTTGGCAAACACCAGGAAGTTGTCATCACGAGCAACGAAGTCAGTTTCGCAGTTAACTTCCAGAATGAAAGCGCTGGTGTTGTCGTCAGACACCTTGATCAGGGAAACGCCTTCAGCGGCAGTACGACCGGCTTTCTTGGCAGCCTTCAGGCCAGAAGACTTACGCAGTTCTTCGATTGCAGCGTCAACACTGCCATCAGCTTCTACCAGTGCCTTCTTGCACTCCATCATGCCAAGACCGGTGCGCTCACGCAGCTCCTTGACCATTGCAGCGGTAATAGCAGCCATGTTCAATCCTCTCACTTTCAGGAATCTGGAGTCCCGCCCCCAAGGGGGGTCGGTACAAATGTAATGGGGTTGTTTCTATTTAAAGAAAGGGGGACCGGAGAATAACCCCTCAGCCCCCACATTCGATCGCTGAAACACAATCAGCAAAAGACGCCCGAAACCTTACTCGGCAGCCGGTGCGGCGCCTTCGGCATCTTCGCTGACTTCAACGAATTCGTCAGCACCCGGGCCAGCCTGAGCACCTTCAAGGCAGGTGTCGGCCATGGCCTTCACGTAGATCTGGATGGCGCGAATGGCATCGTCGTTACCAGGAATCACGTAGTCAACGCCGTCCGGGTCACTGTTGGTGTCCACCACACCGATAACAGGGATGCCCAGCTTGTTGGCTTCTTTGATGGCGATCCGCTCGTGGTCCACGTCGATGACGAACAGGGCATCCGGCAGGCCACCCATGTCCTTGATACCGCCGATGCTGCGCTCCAGCTTATCCATCTCGCGGGTACGCTCAAGCGCTTCCTTCTTGGTCAGCTTGTCGAAGGTACCGTCTTTGCTCTGGGTTTCCAGCTCGCGATAACGACGAATGGACTGACGGATGGTCTTGTAGTTGGTCAACATACCGCCCAACCAGCGATGGTTGACGAACGGCTGACCGGCGCGCTCCGCCTCTTCCTTGATGATTTTTGCTGCGGCACGCTTGGTACCTACGAACAGAACCTTGTTCTTGCTCTCTGCCAGCTGCTGAACGAACTTCAGGGCGTCGTTCATGGCAGGAACAGTCTGTTCCAGGTTGATGATATGAATCTTGTTGCGGGCACCGAAAATGTATTTGCCCATTTTCGGGTTCCAGTAACGGGTCTGGTGACCGAAGTGAGCACCTGCCTTCAGCAGGTCACGCATATTTACCTGAGCCATGATATTTACCTTTTAGCTTCGGGTTAGTCCTCCACACGTCCGATTGCCCCAACCCGCTCCATTTAAGGAAGCAGGCACCCTGGGACAACGTGCCGACGCGTGTGTGAATTTGCCGGAATTTGTTCCAGCGGGCGCGTTTATACCACAAAATGACTCGGCGACGCCATTTATTTCGCCACCAACCGCACCCACCTCCCCCTCGCCAACGCTCTTCCCTGCTGGCCATTCGTCGGACATCCGCCCGCCCCCAGCCTTGTCCCTTTGACCCAGCACCCCTAAAATAGCCGTTTGGCTCAAATCAACGGGAATCCCAATGCAGGTATCGATCAAGACTCCGGAAGAAATCGAGAAGATGCGCGTCGCAGGCAAACTGGCGGCAGAGGTCCTTGAGATGATTGGAGAGTACGTCAAGCCGGGGGTATCCACCGAGGAGCTTGATCGGGTTTGTCACGACTATATTGTCAACGTGCAGCAGGCGATTCCGGCGCCACTGAATTACAAGGGCTTCCCGAAATCCATCTGCACCTCGGTCAATCACGTGATCTGCCATGGCATTCCGTCCGAGAAAAAAGTTCTCAAGGATGGCGACATCATCAACATCGACGTCACCGTCATCAAGGACCAGTACCACGGTGACACCAGCAAAATGTTCGTGGTCGGCAAACCCAAGCCGGGCACCGAGCGGCTGATCCAGATCACCCAGGAATGCCTCTATAAAGGCATCGAACTGGTCAAACCCGGCGCCCGCCTGGGCGATATCGGCCACGTGATTCAAAAGCACGCCGAGAAGCACCGCTATTCGGTGGTGCGCGACTATTGCGGCCACGGCATCGGCAAGGTCTTCCATGAGGAACCCCAGGTCATGCATTACGGCAAGCCCGACACCGGCATGGAGCTGCGCGAGGGCATGACCTTCACCATCGAACCGATGATTAATCAAGGCAAGTACCACACCAAGCTGCTCCCGGACGGCTGGACCGTTGTCACCAAGGACCACAAACTGTCGGCCCAATGGGAGCACACGCTACTGGTGACCGCAGACGGCTGCGAAGTACTGACCAAACGTACGGAAGAGTCGTTCTAGGTGGACATCACCGAGCTGGAAACACGAATTTGCGAGGAACCGTCTCCGGTCCTGGCGGCCCGTGAGCTGCTGCGAACCCGCTACGATGCCGATGCCGAGGCCTTCCGGCAGGGCGCCGGCGTGCGCGAGCTCGTACATGCCCGCGCCCACACTGTGGACCGGGTGCTCCAGCTGATCTGGTCCCGTTACCCGTTTGCCCAGTCCAGCGACATTGCCCTGGTGGCCGTAGGCGGCTACGGTCGCGGCGAACTGCACCCCCACTCCGACATCGACCTGCTCATTCTGAGCCGCAGCGGAGTCCAGGAGGACTGGCAGGAAGACCTGGGCGCCTTCATTACGCTGCTATGGGATCTGCGCCTCGACATCGGACACAGCGTCCGCAGTCTGGACGAATGCAAAGACGCCGCCCGGGACGACGTCACCATTCTCACCAACCTGCTGGAAACCAGAACCATAGCGGGGCCCGACGAACTCCGCAGCAGCCTTGGCGAAGCCATTTTCTCCGATGACATCAGTACCGACCGGGATTATTTCCTCGCCAAGCGCAACGAGCAAAAACAACGCCACGCCAAGTATGGCGACACCGAATACAACCTGGAACCCAACGTCAAGGGCTCGCCCGGCGCGCTGCGAGACATCCAGACCATTGGCTGGATCACCAAACGCCACTTTGGTCTCGATTGCATCGCCGACCTGACCCGTTACAGCATCCTGACCCAAGAAGAGCACCAGATTCTCCAGCAGGGCGAAACCTTGCTGTGGCGGCTGCGTTACGGCCTGCAGCTGATTGCCGACCGCAACGAAAACCGTTTGCTGTTCGATCACCAAAGAGCCCTGGCCCAGATGCTGGGTTACCAGGACGAAGGCAAGCGGCTGGGTGTCGAGCTCATGATGCAGGCCTATTACCGTACCGTGCTGGCGCTGGCGGAGCTGACCGACGTCATTTTGCAATACTACGATGAGGCAATTCTGGACAGCGAAGGGCAGGAGGCGATCCAGCCGCTCAACCGCCGTTTTCAGATTCGCAACCGCTATATTGAGGCCACCAACAACCAGGTGTTTGCCTACGCGCCCTACGCCATTATGGAGATCTTCGTGTTAATGGCGCAGCACCCGGAGATTGCCGGCATCCGCGCCACCACCATTCGTTCGCTACGGGCGCACCGACATCTGATTGACGACGCCTTCCGCAACGACCTTGCGGTGACCAGCCTGTTCATGGAGTTGCTGCGCACCCCGCATCGGCTGGACCGGACCCTGTCGGCGATGAAGAAATACAATGTGCTGGGACGCTACCTTCCCGAGTTCGGCAAGATCATAGGGCAGATGCAGCACGACCTGTTCCACATCTATACCGTGGACGCCCACACCTTGCGGGTAATCCGCAACATGGCCCGGCTCAACGGCCCCGAGACTCGCTCCGAGTTCCCGCTGGCGTCGCGGTTGATTCACCGGCTGCCGAAAATGGAAGTCCTGTACATTGCCGGCCTGTATCACGACGTTGCCAAAGGCCGGGGGGGCGACCATTCCGAACTGGGCGCGGTGGATGCGGAAGCGTTTTGCCAACGCCATCACCTCAGCGAACGGGACAGCCAGCTGATTTCCTGGCTGGTGGAGAACCACCTGCTGATGTCGATGACGGCCCAGCGCAAGGACATTTCCGATCCGGACATCATCCACGCGTTCGCCCGGGCGGTGCCCAGCGAGGTGCACCTGGATTACCTGTTCGTGCTCACGGTATGTGATATCAGCGCCACCAACCCCAACCTCTGGAATACCTGGCGCGCCTCACTGCTGCGCCAGCTTTACCTCGAGGCCAAACGCGCCCTGAGCCGGGGCACGGAAAATCCGGTGGATCGTCGCGAATGGGTACGGGCAACACAGACCGAAGCCCGGGAAATGCTGCAGGCGCAGAACTTCTCCGATGAGCAAATTGATGGCATCTGGTCCACCCTCGACGAGGAGTATTTTCTGCAGGACTCGACGGTGGACATCGCCAGGCAGACCGCTGCCATCATCCGCCACGGCGACAATCCCGATCCGCTGGTGATGATTCGCGATACCCGCGGCGGGCCCAGCGAGGGCTACTCGCAGATCACCATTTACATGAAGGACCGGATGGCGCTGTTTGCCGCCACCACCGCCGTTCTTGAGCAATTGAACCTCAACATCGCCGACGCCCGGATCAGCTGCGGCAATGGCCCCTACTCCATCAGTTCCTACGTGGTGCTGAACGACAAGGGACAACCGCTGGGCGTCGATCCCGCCCGCAAGGATCGGGTGCGTAAACGCTTGATCGAGGAACTGGACGACCCAGAGGACTACCCGGAGATCATCCATCGGCGCACCCCCCGCCAGCTCAAGCACTTTGCCTTCCCGACCGAGGTGACCTTCTCCAACGACACCGTGAATCAACGCACGGTCATGGAAGTCATCACACCGGATCGCCCCGGGCTGCTGGCCCGCATTGGCCAGATGCTGCTGGAACATCGGGTACGCCTGACCAACGCCAAGATCGCCACGCTTGGTGAGCGGGTCGAGGACGTGTTCTTCGTCACCGATGAAAACGGCGAGCCCATTCGCGATCCCGGGGTCTGCCAACAGCTGCAGGACGATCTCTGTACGATGTTAGACAACACTCAATAACGTTGGACGCCACTCGATAACGTTGGACGTCACTCAATAACCTTGGACGACGCCCAATAACGCTGGACAACACCCAATAACGCTGGACAACACCCAATAAAATTGGACGATACCCGAAAAGGCTGAATAATACCCAATGAACCCGAACCTGGACCTACTGCACCCCTACCCGTTCGAGAAGCTGGCCAAGCTCAAGGCCAACATCACGACGCTGACGGACCTGCCGCCCATCTCGCTGGGCATTGGCGAGCCCAAGCACCCGGCACCGGAGTTCGTTCAGCGGGTCATTGCCGACAATCTGGAGCGTCTGGCCAACTACCCCACCACCAAAGGGCTGGATGAGCTGCGCCAAGTCATCGCCGAATGGGCCACCCGACGGTTTAGCCTGACACCGGGCAGTCTGAGTGCAGAGCTCCATGTCGTACCCGTCAACGGCACCCGCGAAGGCATCTTTTCTCTGGTGCAAGCGGTGGTGGATCCGAGCAAACCGGGCGCCCGCGTTGTCAGCCCCAATCCGTTCTACCAGATTTACGAAGGCGCGGCGCTGCTGGCCGGGGCGCAACCTCACTATCTGCCTTGCGATGAGAGTAACCGCTTTATCCCCGACTTTGACCAGGTGCCGGCTCAGGTGTGGGACGACTGCCAGATTCTGTTCCTCTGCTCACCGGGCAACCCCAGCGGCGCGGTCATTCCCCGGGAGACGCTCGCCAAGGTGATTACCCTGGCGGACCGGCACGACTTCCTGATCGCGTCGGATGAATGCTACTCGGAACTCTACCCCGACGAGACCAACCCGCCAGAAGGCCTGTTGCAGACTTGCGCCGCCATCGGCCGGGACGATTACGCCCGCTGCGTGGTGTTCCACAGCCTGTCCAAGCGCAGCAACCTGCCGGGCTTGCGTTCGGGCTTCGTGGCCGGTGACGCCCGTATCCTCAAGGACTATCTTCGCTATCGCACCTACCATGGTTGCGCCATGCCGATCCAGCACCAGCTGGCCAGCATCGCCGCCTGGCAGGACGAAACCCATGTGCAGGCCAACCGCGCTGCCTACCGCGCCAAGTTCGAAGCCGTGGTGCCCATCCTCAGTCAGGCGATGGACGTAGCCTACCCGGATGCCGGCTTCTATCTATGGCCGAAGACTCCGGTGGATGACGAGACCTTCGCACTGGAGCTGTCCGCACGCCAGAACGTGCATGTGCTCCCCGGACGATACCTGTCCCGTACCGTGGATGGCCACAACCCGGGCGAGAACCGGGTCCGCATGGCGCTGGTGGCGCCTCTGGAAGAGTGCATCGAAGCGGCGGAACGGATCGTCAACTACCTGCGCACCCGGTAAGGTAACGGACCTAGCGAAGGTTACGGACGTAGCGAAGGTTACGATAGCCGCTGACCGGCCCACTGAAACACACTCGGTTCACCGAACAAACACTAAAACAACCTGACCCATGACCATGAAACTCTACGGCATCAAGAATTGCGACACCGTCAAGAAGGCCCGTAAGTGGCTGGATGAGGCGGGCATCGCCTACGACTTCCACGATTTCAAAAAAGACGGCCTGCCCAGCGATCAGTTGCTCAAGTGGGAACACTCCCTGGGCTGGGAGATCCTGCTCAACCGTCGCGGCACCACCTGGCGCAAACTGCCGGATGAGGTTCGTGATACCATTGACGCCCAATCCGCCCACCAGGTCATGCTGGACAACCCGTCGATCATCAAAAGACCGGTCGTGGAGCATGATGGCGAGGTCCGGGTCGGCTTTAAAGCCGACGACTGGGACCAGGCGTTCGGCCGCTGAGCCGTTCCCGGCAGTCCGCGGAAATTTGCGCCGACAACCACCAGTTTAAACCCGTACGGGCGCCGGTTTAGTCGGCGCTCGACTGACAACCTTACACATCAAGGAGCAACCTGATGAGCTTCGCATTCGGAATTGGGATCGGTACCCAGAACAGTCAAGGTGAATGGCTGGAAGTCTTTTACCAGCAGCCCGTACTGAAGCCCGACGCAGCACTGGTCCAGTGCGCCCGGGAAACCCTCGGCTACAAAGGCGGTAACCAGGCCTGTGCGGCGAATCAGGCTGACCTGAATGCGCTGGCCGAAGCCCTGCGGGCCACCGACCACAAGGATCAGGCCAAGCTGGCTGAACTCGCCGCCAAGAGCACCCGTCCGGTCGTGGTCACGCTGCTGGAAAGCGACGAGACCGCCAGCAGCACGCCAGAGGTCTACCTCAAACTGCATCTCATTTCCCATCGCCTGGCCAAGCCTCACGGCCTCAAGCTGGACGGCATCTTTGGCCTGCTGCCCAATCTGGCGTGGACCAACGAAGGCGCCATCGACCTGAGCGAGCTGGCCGACCGGCAACTGCAGGCGCGCCTGGAAGGCCGCAGCCTGGAAGTGAAATCCGTTGACAAGTTCCCGCAGATGACCGACTACGTGGTGCCTGCCGGTGTACGGATTGCCGACACCGCCCGGGTTCGCCTCGGCGCCTACGTTGGTGAGGGCACCACCGTCATGCACGAAGGCTTCATCAACTTCAATGCCGGCACCGAAGGCACCAGCATGATCGAAGGCCGGATTTCCGCCGGCGTCATGATCGGCAAGGGCTCCGACCTGGGTGGCGGCTGCTCCACCATGGGCACCCTGTCCGGTGGCGGTAACATCATTATTTCGGTTGGCGAGAACTGCCTGCTGGGCGCCAATGCCGGTATCGGTATCCCCCTGGGTGATCGCTGCACCGTTGAGGCCGGCCTGTACATTACCGCTGGCTCCAAAGTCGCCCTGCTGGATGACAGCAACCAGCTGGTGGACACGGTCAAAGCCCGAGACCTGGCCGGCAAGCCCGATCTGCTGTTCCGCCGCAACAGCCAGACCGGCGCCGTGGAGTGCAAGACCAACAAGTCAGCCATCGAGCTGAACGAAGAACTGCACGCCAACAACTAAGCTCAGTAGCCCGATGGGGTGCCGGTGAACGAAGCGAACCGCATCAAGACCAACACCACGGTTGATGCGGTTCGGCTGCGCCTCACCTCATCCTACGACGGCTAAGCTCAGTAACCCGGCAGGATGCCGGTGAGCGAAGCGAACCGCATCCTACCACCACCAACCCATTCAGGAACGCCCATGTCCCACTCACCCACCATTGAACTTGCCATCGACCTGATCCAGCGCCCGTCCGTCACCCCAGATGACGCCGGCTGCCAGGAGTTGATGATGTCCCGGCTGGCTCCACTGGGCTTCAACGGCGAGTCCCTGCGCTTTGGCGATACGGATAACCTCTGGGCCCGTAAAGGCAGCGATGGCCCGGTGCTGGCGTTTGCTGGCCACACCGACGTGGTCCCCACCGGCCCGGAGAAGAACTGGACGATCGCGCCCTTCGACGGCGTAGTGAAAGACGGCTACCTCCATGGCCGGGGTGCAGCTGACATGAAGGGCAGCCTGGCGGCCTTCGTCACCGCCTGTGAGCGTTTTGTAGACCGCCACCCCAAGCATCGTGGCTCCATCGCACTTCTGATCACCAGCGACGAGGAAGGGCCGGCCAAAGATGGCACGGTGAAGGTGGTGGAAACACTGGAAGCTCGCAACGAGAAGATTGACTGGTGCCTGATTGGCGAGCCGTCCAGCACCGAACAGCTGGGTGACATCATCAAGAACGGCCGTCGCGGCTCACTCCACGGCTACCTCACCGTTCATGGCGTACAGGGTCACGTCGCCTATCCACACCTGGCGGAAAATCCGGTGCATACGGCGTCACCCGCACTGACGGCCCTGGCCAATGAGCACTGGGACAGTGGCAACGAGTTCTTTCCGCCCACCACCTTCCAGATCACGAAAATTGAATCGGGTACTGGCAGCAACATGATTCCGGGAGAACTGTTGGTGCACTTCAACTTCCGATACTGCACCGAGAATACGGCGGAATCACTGGCCGAACGAGTCTCGCAGATTCTTGATCAGCACAATCTGCGCTACGACCTGGAATGGAACCTCAGTGGCCGCCCCTTCCTCACCGACCGTGGCGCCCTGGTTACCGCAACTCAGAACGCCATCCGTCAAGTCACCGGGCGTGAGACAGAGCTGTCCACCTCTGGCGGCACTTCAGATGGCCGCTTCATCGCGCCAACTGGCGCACAGGTCGTGGAACTGGGCCCGCTTAACGCCACCATTCACAAGGTCAATGAATGCGTGAGCGTGGCCGACCTGGAGGCACTCTCGGAGATCTACGAGCAGATCCTGATGGAACTGCTGGCGTGATCGGCTCCGGAGCAACCGCTTAATAATGGGGAGGAGGAACTTCTTCCTCTTCCCGCCTGATGTCAGACGGCGACAAGGCTTTAAGCTGCGAGTGCAAATGGCGCTTGGCGTCCCACAGCTCGCGGATTTCCAGCTCCTGCTTCGCCACTTGTTCGTTCAGCGTGCTGATGACATCGTCTTGGAACGCCAGGCGGGTTTCCAGTTCGTCCAATCGGGCCATAAGGTCGTTTTCGTTCATAGCGTATCCCTCCATTGCGATTGCCACTTGGTCAGCACTCCCCGTTATCTGGTATTATGCCGCTTTTAACCGCCAGCGTGTGCACAGGATCGAATAGTTTGTTGTTTCGATCGGTCATTGTCGGCGGGTTTTCACTGACCGGCAGTCCAATTTTACTCGGCAGCCGGTTTTTATGGTTAGTGTCTGATTAACGGAGAAAGATTCGTCAATGCGTAATCCAGCCAAAGCGATCCTTGTAGCTGTTCTGATCGCCATCCCTACCCCTTTCATTCTGGCATTTGCCCTGCTCACCTTCACCCCGGAAGTGTTTCAGATTCTTTCCCAGTCCGGATCCAGTGAGCTGGCCACAAGTGCGCCGTTTGTTCTCGGAAGCGCACAGGGAATTGCCGCGTACATCATTACGTTTGCGCTGTTTGGGCTCGCAGGGTTCCTCACCGTTGCCCTGGCCCAACGCCAACCCGGTCGCAAGGCGCCTCGAGCCGCTAGCATGGACTATGAGGACGATGATCAGGACGATCTGGAAGGTCCCGAAGGGGATGAAGAAGGAACCGTTAAGTGGTTTAACGTGAAAAAAGGATTTGGCTTTATCGTACGGGAAAATGGCGACGAGGTGTTTGTTCACTTCCGGGCCATTCGCGGTCGCGGTCGACGGGTTCTGCGCCAGGGACAACTGGTACGGTTCAACGTGGTGGACGCCGACAAGGGCCTGCAGGCGGACAACGTGTCCATCCTGAGCGACTAACAGCCGCGCGCTCTACCAACGAACGGTCCGTCCCGGACCGTTCGTTTTTCGCCCACCACTTTCCCTACCCTAATGAGCCGCTTCAGAATTCCTTGGACTCCCTTCGCAAACGGAAATTTGGCATTCAGGCAATCGTAGGATGCTGGTAAGCGAAGCGAACCGCATCAACCGTCAAGATTGTGATGATGGGGATCCGCAGACGACTGCGGCCTAATTCCAGGCCACCAGCTGTTCGCCTCGCTGATCAATCCGCCACCATTTGTCATCCTCCACCGGATCCCCTTCCTGCCATTGCCCAGGACTGCAGCGCACCTCAGTGTCCAAGGCGCGCCAGGCATTGCGGGCGAACTCCAGATCCTGACTCCAGGGCAGCTTCTCGCCTTCCAGCACAACACAGGCATAGCGCTTTCCCATGGCCTGAGGGTAAACACTGACCCGAATCGGTTGCCCGAGATACTCCCCCTGCCCTTTCAACACAGCTTCCGCCAACTCCGAGTCATCCAACTGCAAGGCATCGACCTGCTGCCGTAGCCAGGCAGACAACTGACTGGGCCCCAGATCACGGATATAAATTTCGAGGTCTTGCACCCCATCACTCCTGCTCGATCACGTTAAAGCCTCCATAGTGACCGGCACCGCCTCTGACTGCAAGTATCGCAATAACATCAAGTTACAACGCAATCCTGGCGACGCTCAGCAACCCGACGCTCACGGTACGGATGGCGCTGAAGAATTCGCTCATTGGCAGCGTCGTGCTCCTGCTCCGCCAACACGTCCGCCACGCTGACCCGCCTAAGTTGGCCAGACGCTCGCCGTTCCTCCCACGCCACCTCGCAGGCGGCGCGCTCCAGACTCAACCGCTGCACGGTCTCTTCCAGTTCGAGTGACGGTAAGTTTCGGGCCAAGGCCACCAACTGCTGTCGCCGCAATGCGGCCAGCTCTCCGGCCAGTCGACGGGCTTCCCAGGGCCCCTGCTCGGCCCGGATGGCGACGCGGGCCGCCGCACGCTCCAGCCAGGCCAGAGCCTGTCCCGGCGCGGCAGAGGTTCCCGCCAAGGACTTTGCCATCACGGCCAGGACATCATCGCCCACCTCCACACCCCAGCGCTTCTCAATCCGGGGCTGATGGGCGGTGAGCACCGCCAGCACCTGGGATGTGGCAGGTGCTGGAAAGGAATATTGCACCAACGACCGCCCCAGCAGTCGCTGCAAGTGGACACTAGCAGCTCGGTCCTCCACCCCAGCTGAACCCACCAACAGTATCGGACCGCCATACCCCGGCAAAAGCCGGCCGGCCAGGTGGCCATACAAATTCATAAGTTCAAACAGATCCGCAGGAGAGACCTGATCAAGCACCAGGGGTGGAGGCGCCCCTTGAGAAGAGCCTGCGTCGGGCCTTGCCAGTGCTGACAGGGCCCCCGCCTCCGGTGCAGTCCTTAGATCCAGCTGAACGGTCCCCGGCAGAAGCGGGAGCAAGGCCTCGAGCCAACGGGTTTTACCCGCCCCCGACGCGCCATTCAGCCAGACCAGAGCCCTTGGATCGGCCGCCAGGGCGACAGCAATATTCTCCGCCAACGACAACCAGTTCGAATCGGTAATCACGGCGGGAGGCTCATTTCCCGTGGCGAAGTGGGAACCCACAGTGGATTCGGAAGCGACCTCTGGCCATACCCCGATCTGCTCAAGCACGGCCACGTACGCCTTCCCTTGCAGGCGCTCACAACATTCTGTCATGGCCCGCAGAAGGTGCGGCCAGTGGAGCCAGGGCTCCGGGAGTTGCTCGCGGGCCGTTGATAGGAGGTACTGTAACTGGGAGGACAACACGTCCTCGCCGCTGACTGCGGTCACGACCGGCTGCTCACACTGAATGGTGCGCACCAACTCGTCCTGGTCGACACCGTGCCGTTTCAGGAAAGGCACCAAATCCGGCTCGCAGTCCAATAGCGAAAGCAGAAAATCTTCAAGGGTGATCGCATAACCACCGCGGGCCTCCACGCTTTGGCGAGCGTGGCGCAGGGCAGTTTGACCGTTGGGACTCAGGCATCCTTGCCAGTCTTCCATCGCATCTTCCTTGTGCAATTGGGTACAAACTTGTTTTACACCCGGTTGTAGGTGTCCTCAAACCGGACGATGTCGTCTTCGCCCAGATAGCTGCCAGTTTGGACTTCGATCAGCTCCAGGGGGATAACGCCAGGGTTGGTCAGGCGGTGGGTCACGCCTAACGGAATATAAGTGGACTGATCCTCGGTGAGCAACAGCGTCTCCTCACCCCGGTTAACGCTGGCGGTGCCCTTGACCACGACCCAGTGCTCGGCTCGGTGGTGGTGCTTCTGCAGCGACAAGGACGCGCCCGGATTGACCATAATGCGCTTGACCTGGAAGCGTTCCCCCATGGCGACGCCCTCGTAGGTGCCCCAAGGGCGGTGGACCTTCTTGTGGAAGCGGTGCTCGAGACGTCCCTGCGCCTTCACTTTGGCCACCAGTTTTTTGACATCCTGGACACGGGCGCGATCCGCCACCAGCACCACATCGTCGGTTTCGACAATCACATGGTCGCTGACACCCAGGGCGGCGATCAGCCGGCCTTCCGAATGCAGGTAACTGCCGGACACGTCCTCGGTGATCACGTCGCCACGGCAGACATTACCATCCGCATCCTGCGGCTGGATTTCCCACAACGCAGACCAGGAACCCACGTCCGACCATCCGGCATCCAGTGGCACCACGACGGCATCCTGGGTACTTTCCATCACCGCATAGTCAATGGAATCGTCCGGGCAGGCTTCAAAGGCCGCTTTGCCAACACGGGTGAAGTCCAAGTCCGCCTGCTTCTCGGACCAGGCGGCTTTGCAGGCCTCCAGCATCTCAGGCCGGTGCTTGGCCAGCTCTTCCAGATAGCGGTCGGCCCGGAACAGGAACATCCCGCTGTTCCAGAGGTAGCCACCTTCCACCAGATACCGTTCCGCCGTCGCCTCATCCGGCTTCTCAACGAACGCAGTCACCTCCGCACAGCCATCCTGCGGGGTGCCGGCCTTGATGTAGCCATAGCCGGTATGGGGGGCCGAGGGCACAATGCCAAAGGTCACCAGTTTTCCGGAGCGCGCGGCCTGAGCCCCTTTGTTGACGGCCTCCCGGAAAGCATCAATATTTTTCAGCACATGGTCCGATGGCATCACCAGCAGCAGCTCCTGCGGATCCTGCTCGGCCGACAGCGCGGCCAGCGCAATCGCCGGCGCGGTATTGCGGCCCACCGGCTCCAGGATAATGCCAGCGGTTCGCTCGCGAGCCTGTGCCTGAAGCTGTGCCGCCACCACAAATCGATGGTCTTCGTTGGTGATTGCCAACACCCGGGCCTCACCATCCAGATCCAGCCCACGATGGATGGTTTCCGACAATAGGGAATCCTCGGTCACCACCGGCAGGAACTGTTTCGGAAAGGCCTCCCGGGACAGGGGCCAAAGACGGGTGCCGGACCCGCCGGAGAGAATGACTGCAAGCATAGTTCGTCCTTGGGTAAATTTTGCGGCAAATTCTACCGCAAATGCTGGCCTTTTACCTGCCGATAGCGGGCAAATTCGCCGGTCACCAGCTGCCGGTGTTTTCCATCGATGACCAGGGCTCCTGTGGCGGCAGTGGGCTGCCCCGTTGCAGCAGCTCAATGGAAATGCCATCGGGCGAGCGCACAAACGCCATATAACCATCCCGGGGTGGTCGATTAATGGTCACACCCTGGTCCCGCAGGTGCGCGCAGAGGGCATAGATATCATCCACCCGGTACGCCAAATGGCCGAAATTCCGACCACCGGCATATTCCTCGGTGTCCCAGTTGTAGGTCAACTCAATCATCGGCGCCTGCGCCTCCCTGGCCCGCGCCTCATCGCCCGGCGCCGCCAGAAACACCAGCGTAAAGCGCCCCTTCTCATGATCCTTGCGGCTGATTTCCTTCAGGCCCAGCAAGTCGCAGTAGAAATGCAGGGATTTTTCCAGATCGTGGACCCGGACCATGGTGTGGAGGTAGTGCATGGTGATTGCTCCTGAGCAGTGAATCTTGGTGTCTAACGATAGCTTAACGGCCTGGGGCAATGCGATTCGGTAGTTTCCTCGGGTATTGGTTTGATGCGGTTCGGCAAGCCTCACCGGCATCCTACATAAGCCACCCGGCCGCACCCCCCCCCATTCACACGAAACCCTCTAACGATCAACCTCATGAACCGGGGTTGATCATGTAGCCAGGACAGTACAATCAGGGCGTCGGGTGAGTTCTCGATCTTGATGCGGTTCGCCAAGCCTCACCGGCATCCTACATGAGCCGCCCGGCCGCATCCCCCCATTCACACGAAACCCTCGAACGACCAACCTCATGAACCGGGGTTGATCATGTATTCAGGACAATGCCATCAGGGCCTCGGGTGAGTGCTCGATTTTGATGCGGTTCGGCAGGCCTCACCAGCATCCGACATGGGCCGCCCGGCAACATCCCCTTCGTAGGATGCTGGTGAGGCCTGCCGAACCGCATCACCTCACATCACTATTCGCCACCATTGACTGTGCTCGCCAGGCCACCACCCCAATTCTCGGAATAGACGCCTCGCTCTACATATCGATGAAAACTCGAATAAGGCCATGCCTTGGCGCTGTCTACTAGACCATGCTTCACCGGATTCCAATGAATATAGTCCGCATGGCGATTAAAATCCGGCTGATCTCGTAAGCGGTGTTCCCAAAACCTTCGTTGCCAAAGGCCCCGCTCCCCTCGTAATTGTCGGCTGGCTGTGAGGCATTCGGTCTTGGGGAGACCCCGGGAAAAGGCTGCTTTGATTAAGGACCATCTTACACCGTAATCCGCATCACCCTCCGGCAAAGTCCAGATGCAATGCAAGTGGTCGGGCAACACAACAATCGCATCGATAGAGAATGGGTGCCGCCGTTTCACCCTTCTGAAACTTGACCTCAGTATTTCCACATTCTCTGTTAGCAGTGTATTTGCCTGTCGCTCAGCGCAGCAGACGGTGAAAAAGTAAGTTCCGCCCTTGGTTAAATCCCTTCGGTACTCGGTCATCCTACCCTCCAATCCAACAGGTGTGATGCGGTTCGGCAGGCCTCACCAGCATCCTACATGAGCCTCCCAATCGCATCTCTTTCGTAGGATGCCGGTGAGCAACGCGAACCGCATCAAGGCCACAGAGCCACGGGCCGAACCCGGCCTCAGCAAGGGAGCCATCTCACGCCAGCAGCGCGCCTTGTGTCTCCTCCGGCAACGGAAGCCCCCTTCCCTGGATGTGGGCATCCAGAATGCAGGGGCGATGTAAGTTTGTCTCCCGCAGGCGGTTTTGCCAGCGTTGTTCGTGGTTCTTTCGCCAGGACTCCCGGGTGACCTTGCGCCACTTGAACGGGTCCCGTCCGATGCGTTCATCGTGAGCGGCGGTCACCGGGTCCCGGGCACGGAAGGGCTCGAAGATGGGGACGTCCGGCAGCGGGCCGCTGACGTCCATAAACTGTTGGACCATGTCCCAATAGGCATACACCTCCTTCTGGTTCATGGCGTTGGTGAGCAGGCCTTTCATCCACAACTGGTACTTGCTGTAGCGGTGCTGCAGCACCAGGTTGAAATAGCGGCCGCCACGGCCGGAAGGGGTGTGTACCAGATAGGCATCGAACTCGATGAAGGGGGCCTCGAAGACGGTTTTGCCTTCCTTGATCCGAACCAGCCCCTCTCGTCGGTACAGGCCAGTGGGATTGGCTCGCTGGCGTTTGTCGGTGAGGTAGGCCAAGAGTAGGCGACAATATTTACCGCCAAAATACAAAACCAGAACTATTAGATAAAAGTACTTAATGTCATTAAATAATTTAATGAAATTTTCAGTACCTGGCTTATTAATCGCCACACTAAGTATAAGGAAAAATACTCCAATTAAGGATATGTAAAACACGAGTGCAGCACACATGTAAACCACGTACAAGACGCCCTGCAACCCGCTCAGAAAGCCCTTGCTGACAGAGAACACTGCCTCCCCCCAGGGATAACCGTCCTCCACATCGCTTTCACCCTCAAACAAGCCCGCGTAGGCCAGTTGCACTTCCATGGTGTTGGGCACCACTGGATTCTGGTGGTACCCCCAGGGCAGGCGCTGGAAGACCCGATCCATGTCCGGGTGACCTCCCGGCGGCAAGGCCGGGATGGCGTCGGAGCGGTAGGCGGTGTCCTTGTATACGTCGTTCATAAGGAGTCAACTCGTTATCGTGAGCCAGCGGGGGTTATCCCCGGTAAGCTCCGGTTTGTCCACCGCAGGCACCAGCGGCTGATCCATATCGCTGACTGGCAGCAAGCCGCCGTCGCCCAATGCAACCTGGACCTTGGCCTTCAGCTTTTCCAGGGAGCGGAAACGGCCCATGCCCCTCCATTGAGGTTTGGGTACATGGAAGCGCAACATCTGGCGCTCGGCATCGTAGTACACAAAATCCGGGGTAACGGATTTCACCTTGCCGCCGAGGTTCCGGGTCATCCAGAAATGGGCCTTGAACTGCTCATCTGGCCTGTCCACTAGCAGGAAGGCGGCGGAGCTGACGGCAATCACATTCCCCTCGCAGGATGCCGGTGAGCAACGCGAACCGCATCAAGGCCACAGAGCCACGGGCCGAACCCTGCCCCGTCAAGGGAGTCATGTCACGCCAGCAGCGCGCTTTGTGTCTCCTCCGGCAACGGAAGCCCCCTTCCCTGGATGTGGGCATCCAGAATGCAGGGGTGATGAAAGTTTGTCTCCCGCAGGCGGTTTTGCCAGCGTTGTTCGTGGTTCTTTCGCCAGGACTCCCGGGTGACCTTGCGCCACTTGAACGGGTCCCGTCCCGTGCGTTCATCGTGAGCGGCGGTCACCGGGTCCCGGGCACGGAAGGGCTCGAAGATGGGGACGTCCGGCAGCGGGCCGCTGACGTCCATGAACTGTTGGATCATGTCCCAATAGGCATACACCTCCTTCTGGTTCATGGCGTCGGTGAGCAGGCCTTTCATCCACAACTGGTATTTGCTGTAGCGGTGCTGCAGCACCAGGTTGAAATAGCGGCCGCCACGGCCGGAGGGGGTGTGTACCAGGTAGGCGTCGAACTCGATGAAGGGGGCCTCGAAGACGGTTTTGCCTTCCTTGATCCGAACCAGCCCTTCTCGACGGTACAGGCCGGTGGGATTGGATCGCTGACGCTTGTCGGTGAGGTAAGCCAGCAGCAGGCGGCTGTATTTGCCGCCGAAGTAGCCTAGAGCTATGAGTAAGTAAATGATCTTAAAGGTATCATATATCCACAGCACACCCTTAATGGATGGCTCTGTAAACAAGACCTTAAGAATTAAAAGGCCTAACGGAATTAAAAAAACGAAAAAGGCAAGCCAAGAACACATATACAACATATACAAGAAGCCCTGTAGCCCACTCAGGAAGCCCTTGCTGACCGAGAATACCGCCCCCCCCCAGGGAAAACCGTCCTCCGCATCGCTTTCGCTCTCAAACAAGCGGGCGTAAGCCAACTGCGCCTCCACGGTGCTGGGCACCACCGGATTCTGGCAGCACCCCCAAGCCAGACGCTGGAACGATCGGTCCATGTCCGGGTGCCCCCCAGGTGGCAGGTTCGGGATGGCATCGGAGCGGTACGCGGTTTCGTGGTATACGTCGTTCATAACGGGTCAACTCGTAATCGTAAGCCAGCGGGGGTTATCCCCGGTAAGCTCCGGTTTATCCACCGCAGACACCAGCGGCTGATCCATATCACTGACTGGCAGCAAGCCACCGTCGCCCAATGCCACCTGGACTTTGGCCTTCAGCTTTTCCAGGGAGCGGAAACGGCCCATGCCGCGCCACTGGGGCTTGGGTACATGGAAGCGCAACATCTGGCGCTCGGCATCGTAGTACACGAATTCCGGGGTAAGGGGTTTCACCTTACCGCCGAGGTTCCAGGTCATCCAGAAATGGGCCTTGAACTGCGCATCTGGCCTGTCCACTAGCAGGAAGGCGGCGGAGCAGACCGCGATCACCAGCCCTTCCGTCCGCTGGTTGTCGAGCAGCCACTCCTTTTCCTCATCGGACAACAGCCCCCTGTCATTAAACTCGGCCAGACTGCCACTACTGCCCGTGAGCGGAAACATGGCACCCACCAGGAACTGGAAGGCATCCTCCGGCAGGCTATGGAGGTGCTGAAACTGGCTCGCAGGCTCTTCTCTGCCAAAAGGTCCGTTTTTGAGCCAGGTTTCCAGGGCGTCGTCGGTGCGGACGATGGCCCAGACTAGCGCCGCCAAGGCTACAAATATTGCGACAGCAGCCAAAGCTGCCGCGAAGGTGATGCCCAGGAGGGGCACCAGGCCAGTCCCCGCCCAGTGGGACAACATGAACACGCCGAAGCCAGCCGCCGCCACAAAGTACCCCGCTGCGGCATCGTGGTCATTCGCCTGTACCCGCTGAATACCTTCCCATAAGGCCAGGACTACCTCCAGAGCCGCGCCCGCAACACCGGCGAACTTGGCGATCGACAGCAGCCGGTCCGTAAACAGCACCCTGGTTACCGATTTGAGGGTGCGATCACCGATCTTCTCGACATCCACCCTTACTTTGGTGAGCCAGGACAGGCGGGTTTCCCTAGCCAGGTTCTCGGCTTCGACGATATGCCCAAGCCAATACATGAAGTTAAATACCCCATAAGCAAATGCGGTTGCTTCTTTTGCTGGAACCCCCTTATCAAAGTCTGAAGAAAGAAATGATTGAGCGCTATTGACGACATTGAACCCAAACACCCCCAACATCCCCGGCGGTGCCCAGCGCATCAAAGCGTTGCTGGTCCGACTCGTCAACCCCCGTGACATCCTGGCAGCGATGCTGTCTTCATGGGCCAGGAACATCTCCGCCTGCACGGCCACAGTCGAGGTACTGCCCTGGATGCCTGCCACCGAGGCGGCATTGGCGATGAGCTTGCCATTGCCATTTCGTATAACGGCGTAGTTCCCCTCCATTCCGGGCCCGACCCGGTTGACCAAGCCTCCTTTAGGGCGAACAATCTGACTGCCGCTGGTCTGACGCAAGGCGTCGTTGATGGCCTCGGTCGAGAAGCGGGCAAGGCCGGCTTCCTGGTTGCCGAAACGGATGCCCAGGGGCACCATCTCCGGGTTGAGGTTGTGCAACAGGGGGTTGGCATGGCCCAGCACAAGCCCCCGCAGGAACGGGTTGCCCAGTTTCATGTAGCGCATCGGGATTTGCAGGGTGTCGGCGACCTGGTAGATCGGCCCATCACCGATCTTGCGCAGCAACGCCCGCTGGACGGTGAGGTAGAATTCACTACTGAGGTCAGCCATCAACTGGCCCAGGGTGGTATAGGATACCTGAGCCCAGCGCAGCAGGACCGGATCCGCTATCCGGGCCATGTTATCGACGACGGCCTGGCGTTCCTGTTGACTCAATTCGTACTGCTCCCGCAAAGCTTCCGGCAAGTCGCCGACCTCCGGCCTTTGGGCCTGAAGCCATTGCAATAATCCCGGCCGAGGCTTGCCGGAGCCATCGTTCGGCTCCACCTGGTACTCACCGATGTCGTCTGCCAACGCTTTATCTAGGGGCGCCTTGTCCGCGTCAACGGACACGAAGGCGGACAACCCGGTTTGCCCCCGCGCCAGTTTCTCGATAAAGGCGATACCCGCCTGGTCTCGGTAAGCCTCCCGCTCTCTCGCAACCTTGCCCGCCAGTGGATCAAACTGGAATACTGACGTCTCCAGATGGGCGAACAGAGGATTCAGGGTCTGTAAGGCAATGGGGTAGCATAGGCCATTGAGCGCAAACAGATCATTGAATACGGGAATGGCGTTGTTTTCCAGCAGCTCGATTCGTCGCTGGATCAATTCATAGCAAGCGGCCCGACAGGACTCGCGTTCGTCCTTACGGAGCGCCCCATCCAGCTTCTCGGTATCCACGGCATAGCGGTATTCATCAAAGGGACCGCGCTCATAAGCCTTACTATCAAAGATGGTAGAGTACACCAACATGGCGCTCTTAAAATGCGGGTGAGTCTGGGTAGCCTCTGCGACCGCTTTTAGGTGAGTCAGGTGCAAACCGGTCTGGCTGGTGAGCCATTCCAGTTCAAACAGTACATCCGGCAATGGGACAGCAGGGATGTGACTGTCCCTCAAGGGCGCAAGCTGGTCCTCCTCTCCAGTGGCGGGTGTCAGGCGCTTGCGGACTTCATCCAACAGGTCCCTGCGGGCGGCCTCGGCGCTGTCTGCCTGCTGCTCCCCGCCGACGCCGGCCTGACCATCAGACTGGGCTCGCCAGTCCTCCCCAACCAAATCGTCCATACAGCGGTTAAGACCACTGGCGACGTCAACAACTTCCGCCGCCTTGCAGACATAGCCTTCCTGCCGCTCCAGCTCGTCCTGAATGTGGTGGAGCACCGTGTTATCCCGGTTCAGACCGTCGCCGTCCAGGGACTGGGTCACCCGGAACGGGTTGGAAGCATCCTTTTCCCGTCCCGGATCGCGTCGGCGACAGGGGGCGGCCTGACCTAGCGGCATCCAACCGGGACCGGCATGGGCCTCGTGCCCAAACCGGCGACGGTGCTCGTAGCCGTCCAGCCCCCTCAAGTTCTCACAGCGGGCCTGGCGACGGTCATCAATGGAGCGGGCTCCCTCCTTACCGTATGCGGGGATGCCCGTCAGTTCCCGGTAGCTGGCGGGCAGGTGAATGATGTCCTGGCCAGATTCCAGTGACTCAATGTAGTCCCAGCTCCACTGCCGTTCCGACCAGGCCAGTTCGACGTCGCCGATGGTCCATTCGGCCCGGGCAACTCCCTGGAAGCGGGCCGGCACCCAGAGAGTGTCCAGGGCGACGCTCACGGCAGGTCGATCATCCAGACTGCCCCGGTCTTCGGGCACGGTGGCCAGTTTGGCCCGCTCTCGCCAATGGGCCAGGTCGATATCCCTGAGCTTGCCATTTTCGTCGGTTTGGAGTTCCCGCCAGAGGATCCCCCTCCAGAACACATACAGGTAACCAGGGCGTAGCAGTGCATGGCCCCGCTCTCCATCCACCCAAGGCAGGCTCGCCAGTGGGTAGACAGGGAACAACAGGTTGGGTTGGGTTCGGGCGGCGAGCCGGGTCGGTTGCACATCGTCGAGCAAGGGCAGCCGCAGTCGCGCTCCCTGCTCCGTTTCGATGGTCACTGTCAGGGTATGATCAAATCGCTCGGCTCGATTCACCGCGTAGTCGCATTCATAGCGCTGGTGCCATTGCTTTTGCGCCATGGTGAGCGCGTTAACGACTTCACCGTTTTTCTCCAACACGAGACCGTGACCGGGATGAACGTCAGAGCCAGCCACTTCGACGTAAAGTTTATCCGGTTCCTGGCAGGGAGACGCCGCAGTAATCTCTGCAATTCCCGTCATGCTTGAACCTCCTTCCAATTCCGTTTGGCAAGGAGACCGTTGAAGATTGCCTCCTGCTTTGCCCTGTCGAGGTTCAACCACCCAGGTTCTAGAGGGTATTCAATCGCAGGGGTCCGTTTCCTGTACTCGCTTTCTACAATACTGTTTCCCAGGAGCCACAACCATTTGTTGATTGGGCCATGAACTCTGTCCTTTTCGGAATCAGTCAGCGAGGAATACAGCGCGCTCATGATCCATGAATCGTGAAAGCGGAAGATGGATTCTGCGCCCCCCTCCACGTTAACGGATACCAACGTTTGGAGATGTCTTGCGATGCCGTCCTGCCCCTGATCTGATGCCAGGTAGGAACCCGCCAGGCCAGGAAAACTCGTCGACCACGCTATATGCCAGTCTTGAGGCTTGTTCAACTTCAACAAGATTGGGCTGACTTGGGCCAGAACCTCATACTCAGTGCCTTGATAGACTGGAACCCACTGCGGATCTGATACGTAGCGATATATAAGGTCACGGGTGTTATAGGCAGGGTGTGCCCCTTCAAGAATGACAAACCAATTTAGTGTGCGCTCAAACTCAATATTCTTAACATGACATTTGATCATTTCGCAGCCCCCGCACAAGGGCAGTGCTCGAGCAGGCAAGTGCCATCGGACTGCTCCATACATTTGTTGACCAGCGCCAGATCCTCCACAGCCGCGAGTTCCAGTAACTCGATGGTTTCATCCGGCTTTCCAATAGGCCGTACCCGTCCCCCTGACGCTAACACCGGCGCTACAGCGCCACCGCTTCTACCTACCTGTCCCGGCATCCCCGGCACCTTCACACTTTGCCCGCACCCACTCCCCGGCGCACCGCCGGAATTGATCTTCAACGTCGGGCCGGACAGGGTGACACCGCTGGGGTCGAGTTTGAGGAAGCTGCCGCCGGCGGCGATGGTCAGTTCCGTGCCGGCGTCCAAGATTACCTTCGCGCCCGCCTTGTGGTGCATTTCGGTGCCGGCTTCGCTGAGGGTGGCCTGGGCGGATTTCTGGTGGAAGGTGCCACCGATGCTCTGGCTGGCATCGCCGCCGATGGATTCCCGCCGCTCGCCGTCCACGGTCAGGTGGTCGTTGGCCTGGATATGGCCGATGCGGTCGTTCTCCACGGTGAGGTGGCTGTCGTGTTTGATGACCTCGGTGCGGTCGTTTTCGGTGAGCAGGTCCAGGTCCTTCTGGGCGTGGAGGTAGATCTGCTCCTGGCCGGCTTCGTCTTCGAAGCGCAATTCGTTGCTGCCCTCGCCCTTGTGGCTCTGAGTCTTCAGCACGGTGCGGGTCTTGTGTTCCGGCAAGGCGTAAGGCGGTGGGTTGGTGGCGTGGTAGGTACGACCGGTGATGATGGGCTGGTCCGGGTCGCCGTCGAGAAAGCTGACGATGACCTCGTGGCCAATGCGGGGCAGCGCCATGAAGCCGTACTGGCCGCCGGCCCAGCCCTGGCTGACCCGGAGCCAGGCGCTGGAGTGTTCGTCATTTTCCGAACTCTCCACCTCGCCTGGCCGCAGGCGCCGATCCCAGGGGAAACGCACTTTCACCCGGCCGAGTTCGTCGCAGTGGATCTCCTCGCCCGCCGGGCCGGTGACGATGGCGATCTGGGGGCCGTCCATCAATGGGCGGTGTTGAACCTGCGGGCGCCAAGTGCGGTCGGCGGGGACGGCCTCGAAGGTGTTGTGGTAGGTGGTGGGATCGCTACCACCCTCCTCTTCTAGGGCCTGGGGCTGCTTGCCGGTGTGGACGATGGCGGTCAGCAGCCAGTCCCGGTTGAGCGTGTCCTGGCTGTGGCCACTAAGGGGCAGCTTGGCACCGGCGGCGAAGTCCGGGCGGTTGCTGCTGCCGCGGGCGATGCTGGCGTCGTTGCGCAGGGCGTCCAATCTGGCCTGGCTGAAGGCACTGCCGCTGGCGTCGGTCTTGAAGCGGCCGGGGTGGTCGTAATATTGATAATCGTCGCGCTGGTGGTCGATGCCGGAGGCGGCCTGCTCATGCATCAGGGCGTAGGCCGGGTTGCGGAAGGTGTAGTCCTTCATCGCCACCGAGGCGACGCAAACCCGTTCGCGGTAGCTGAACTTGAACACCGCCGGCTGACGGCTGCTGCCACCGGCGCTGGCGTTGTAGCTAGCCTCCGGCAAGGTGACGGTGTCGCCGTGGTGATCGGCGATCACCAGCGGTTGGTTGTCCTGTGTTCCATCGAAGCGAAAGTGCCAGCCTTCTTCCGCCGCCAACCGCTGCAGGAAGTCGAGGTCGCTCTCCCGGTGCTGAACGCAGTACTCCCGTTCCTGCGGGGCGCGCTTGAGGCCGAACACCGTGTCGGCGATGCCGCGCTCGTCCAGCAGCGTCTTGAGGATGCTGTCCGGGGTCTGGGCCTGGAAAATGCGGCTGTTGTGCATCAGCCCCAGCCGCCACAGCGCCGGCTCCACCACCAGCTGGTAGCGGGTGCGGCGGTGGCCGCTGTCGCCGCGGGCGAATTCGGAGACCACGCCGGTGAAGCGGCGCAGCAGCTGGCCATCCTGCCAGACCGCCAGTTCCACGGGTTGTTCAAGGACTTGATCCAGGGAGGGGGACTCACTCAAGGAGGGGGACAGACTTAAAGTCTGTCCCCCGGAGACCATGCCGATGCCCGGATCGGTGCTGGCCAGCTCCAGGGTGCCATGGAACAGCTCGGACAGGGCTTCGGTGAATTCGAAGCCGACCACGACAAACAGGTCGGCGGGGAGGCTGCCTACACGGGCGGTAAACTGCAGGCCCTTCGCAGTCGGGAGATTGGCCTCGGGCATGTCTTCAATCCTTGAAGTACGTCGTCCATTTTGTCACTCAGCGTCCCAGGGACGGATTCGGGATCCTCCCTGGGTTGGGACTGATTTGCTCATCCTGAGCAGAAAGCAATTATAACGCCTGCCAAATCGAATGAAACCCGCACAACGGGAACTGGATCAAGCTATAACTAATCGCCCATCGCTCCATGAACGGGGCCTTCTCATTTTAAAACCAAAAAGGGTGACTCCACATAATAGAGGCACCCTTTTGTCTTTTGGCAAGCTTTGCCAGAAAGCCCTTATCGGCTACTGACTGGCATGATTTAGTCTTGCTGCCAGCTTTGAACGGCTTCTTTACCGTATTGCTCACGCCACTCATTCAGAGTCTTGTGATTGCCACCGCGAGTTTTTACAACTTCCCCGGTGTGTGGATTCTTATAGGTCTTCAACGGCCGCTTGGCGCGAGAAC
This sequence comes from Marinobacter sp. SS21, assembly GCF_028369065.1. GTDB lineage: Bacteria > Pseudomonadota > Gammaproteobacteria > Pseudomonadales > Oleiphilaceae > Marinobacter. The sequence continues at coordinate 28,239 of NZ_JAQNDA010000016.1, read as the reverse complement.
CAGTCGCCGCCTCAACCTTGGCGCCGGCAACCGAAGGATCAATAGCACTCAGAACCTGAAGAACGTCCTTAGGTGATTTGTCATATTCCTTCATGAGTGCGCGAACCTTGTCTTCAAATTCAAGTTCACTCTTCAGAGCCTGATCCTGCTCCAGCTGACGCAGTTCTTCGGTGAGCTTTTCCATAAGCTGTTTTTTCTGATAGTAATCGTTGATCTTAGCCATTTATAGAAAACCTTATTTCATTAACTGGAACGGAATATAAAATCACTCACACGCTGATTATATATTTAACGTTGAAAAAATAAAGTAGAAATTGATCAACTGACCATTCACTACCCCTCGCTTTAAAACAAAAAAGCCAGCATAAATTGCTGGCTTTTAGCGGTTTCCCAGTTAGCTCTTTAGAGCCGCAAATCCGAAGCGCCCAACGGTAACACGCCCTTTAAATCAAACAATATACCGTTATCCACCATCAACGAGCGCAATTCAGCAACATTTTTGGCTACATATTGATCATGCGGAACCGCCAGGATGAGTGCGTCGTAATAACCTGATTCAGGTCGTTCTTTCAGAGTAATACCATATTCGGTCTCAGCTTCCTCGTTGCTGGCCCAGCAGTCGCTCACATCCACCCGGCAACCGAACTCCTGCAGCTCCTTAACTACGTCGACAATGCGGGTGTTACGCAGGTCTGGGCAGTTTTCCTTGAAGGTTAAGCCCATGATTAATACCCTGGCCCCAGATATGGTCTGGCCCGCTTTAATCATGCTTTTGATCAGTTCGGCCGCGGCGTACGGCCCCATATTGTCATTAACCCTACGCCCGGCCAAAATCACATCCGGGTGATAACCAACCGCCTGGGCTTTATGGGTTAGGTAGTAAGGATCAACGCCAATACAGTGCCCGCCAACCAGGCCTGGCTTAAAGGGCAAGAAGTTCCATTTTGTACCCGCAGCCGCCAGAACCTCGTGAGTATCAATACCCAAACGGGCAAAGATCATCGAGAGCTCATTCATCAAAGCGATATTGAGATCACGCTGGGTATTTTCGATGACCTTGGCGGCTTCGGCTACCTTGATAGAGCTGGCCTTGTGAGTGCCCGCAATAATGATGTCACGATAAAGGGCATCCACTTCTTCCGCAATTTCCGGCGTAGATCCGGAAGTCACCTTTTTAATTGTGGTTATCCGGTGTTCTTTATCACCCGGATTAATACGCTCAGGGCTATAGCCAGCATAGAAGTCAGTATTGAACTTAAGTCCGGAAACCGCTTCCAATACCGGTACACAGACTTCTTCAGTGGCCCCAGGGTAAACCGTGGATTCGAATATGACGATGTCGCCCTTTTTCAAAGCGTGCCCGACCGTTTCACTCGCCTTCTTAAGAGGCCTTAAATCAGGGGCATTGAATTCGTCGATTGGCGTCGGAACAGTAACAATGAAGATTGTGCAGTCTTTAATACCTTCAAGGGAATCAGTGAACGAGAGCCCTTGAGCTTCAGCAAGTTCAGCCGCACTAACTTCGCGAGTCAGGTCTTCTCCCGCACTTAACTCGTTGATACGCTTTGTGTTAATATCAAACCCTACGATTTCGCGCTTCGTACCGAATGCAGCGGCTAGGGGCAGCCCGACATAGCCTAAACCAATTACGGCAATTTTTTTCATATTACAGATTTCCCAAAAAACGACTCGATAACTTTGAACATAGACTTTTGCCTTACCGAATAACCCCAGTGTCCCTGCTAGACCGGAAAACTTTTCACATTATCAACAGAGAATCTATTTTCCTGCTGTATCGCCTGCTGATTTTTCCAGACTAAGTCCTCCATCACACCATTTGGAGAATACCCGGTAGGAGCTTCTTTAAGGAGCTGAATAATCCGCTCACAATTAAAATCCTGACTAGCCTGCATTAGATTGGCCAGTAACAACTCAACTTCCGACCAAGACATTGAAATCTCTCTAGCCATCATGATCCTGGCGTGTTCCGTACCCTGAGGGTTATCGCCAATCAATAACTCCTCATACAACTTTTCACCAGGCCTCAGGCCGGAATAAGTCACTTCGATGTCCCCATGCGGGCAGTTGGGTGTTTTCTCAGTGAGTCCCATTAAGTGAATCATTTTTCGGGCCAGGTCCGCTATTTTCACCGGCTCCCCCATATCCAGCACAAAAACTTCACCCCCCCCCCCCATGGAGCCAGCCTGCAATACAAGCTGGCTTGCTTCGGGGATAGTCATAAAATACCGGATAATATCTGGGTGGGTCACCGTAACAGGCCCTCCATCCCTGATTTGATCTCGAAATAAAGGCACGACGGAGCCTGAGGAGCCCAACACATTACCAAATCGAACCATGGAAAAACGAGTCTGTTGTTGACGTTGCGCGAGCCCCTGAAGCACAAGTTCCGCAACACGCTTACTTGCCCCCATGACATTGGTAGGCCTAACCGCTTTATCCGTTGATATAAGAACGAAGTTTTCTACACCTGCAGCAATCGCAGCTTCAGAGGTGTGCAATGTACCAAACACATTGTTTTGAATCCCTTCGATAATGTTGTGCTCGACGAGGGGAACGTGTTTATACGCTGCCGCATGATAAACCGTCTGAACACCGAACGCCTTCATCACCTTTTCACATCTGCGAGAATGGCAAACCGAGCCTAGAATCGCCTGAATTTCAACATTAAAGCCGTTCACCATATTGATGGAAGTCAATTCGCGCTCGATGGAGTAAAGAGCAAATTCCGATTGCTCAAACACAACCAGCAACTTGGGACGATGGCGAACAATCTGGCGACATAGCTCTGATCCTATCGATCCACCAGCGCCAGTGACCATGACAACTTTATTTTCGAGGTCTTTTGCAAGCAGACTGTTGTTGGGAGATACCGGATCTCGACCCAGTAAATCTTCAATGTCCAGGTCCCGGATGTCGTTGATACGGGCACGACCGGATACAAGCTCAGTCATTGATGGCACCGTCTGCACTGTTACAGACAATTGTTCCAGCTTTTGGATCAAGGATCTGCGATCGGCGTTGTCAGCATCATCTAACGCCAATAAAAGCCGTTCAGGGTTCAACCTCCTCACCGCTTTCTCAACGTGTTGGAAAGAAAAAACCGGCAAGCCATCTATCAAGGAACGATGCTTGCTCCGCTCCATTGACAAAAAGCCCACAGGTCTATACTCAACCCCCTGCTTAAGTGCAGAGGCCAATTGCATCCCCTTTTCTCCGGCACCAACTATTAATACCGCTTCCTTGTGCCTATGCCGCGGACGGTTAATTAAAAACCTTGCGGAAAACCGTGTACCAGCTACGAGCAGAAAAGCAATTGCACCGTAAATAACCGGGACAGAACGGGGAACAAAGGTGTGAGTTATAAAGCCAAAAACAATGAGAGCAACACTGGACAACATTATGCCTGCGATAATTGCAAGCAGGGCATGCTCACTCAAATAGCGGATGACAGCCCGGTAGAGACCCAATTTGATAAATGCGGCAATTGTAAAAAATACGGTGAGTACCGAAGCCCAGAATTGCTTTTGATCTGGCACCCAAAATACGTTCTCAAACCGAAGGGCGAATGCTCCCCAAATTGCAGCAGACAGCATAAGCAGATCAGCAATAACCGAGATCATTCGTTTCTGGGGACGAGATAAGTGTAAAAACCGATCAATTAGCTGCAAAATCCATCCTCAAACTGGTAACAGGTGCACCCACCCGCAAACTTAGTCAACCGTCAGCAAGAGCATTGCTTCATAACGTCAGCAATAACATCGGTTGTTTTTCTGATCTCTTTTTGTGTAAGCGATGGATGCACGAGAAACATCAGACTTTCTTCCCCCAGTTTTTTTGCAACTGGTAACCGGTCTTCGGGAGTCAGGCCAGCATCAACAAAGCATTTTTCCAGATACACCTCTGAACAAGAGCCGGAAAAACAAGGCACCCCCGCACCGTTAATTGCCTGCATAATGGTATCCCTATCCCAACCTTCTTTCAGCCGATCCGGCCTGACAAATACGTAACATTTGTATCCAGCATGTCGAATATTGTCGGGAATGGCAGGGACACGTAGCGCTTCAAACTCGCTAGCGCAGTCCCAGATCGCATTGCAGTTTTCCTGGCGCTGTTTAGTCCATTCAGTCATCCGCCCTAGCTGAATCCGCCCCAAGACTGCCTGCATTTCGGTCATCCGCCAATTTGTCCCGAAGTCGTTATGCAACCAGCGAAATCCAGGTGGGTGCTCTCGCTCATACACGGCACTCCAGCTCTTACCATGATCTTTATAAGACCACATGCGAGACCAGAGCTCCGGATCGTTTGTCGTAACCATCCCACCTTCGCCACCGGTGGTCATGATTTTATCCTGGCAAAACGACCAGGCGGCTGCGTGCCCCAATGAACCAACCGGCCGGCCCTTGTAGGTGGCGCCATGGGCCTGAGCACAATCTTCGATGACTGAGATTTTTCTACCTTCTGCCAAGGCCTTGAGTGAATCCATATCACAAGGCCACCCAGCCAGATGCACAGCGATAATGGCTTTGGTCTTGGTCGTAATCAGCGGCGCAACCGTTTGCGCCGACACGTTCTGGGACGATTCATCCACATCGGCAAACACTGGCGTGGCACCAGTGGTGACAATGGACGACGCCGAAGCAAGGAACGTACGTGAGGTAACAATCACTTCGTCACCTGGACCAACCCCCAGCCCTTTGAGGGCAAGATCGAGAGCAACAGTGCCATTTGCGACCGCAACGGCGTACTCTACGCCAGCAAATTCCGCAAACTCTCTTTCAAACTCCCGACATTCCTGGCCGGTCCAGTAATTGACTCGATTGGAAAGCAGTACTTGGGAAACCGCCTCGGCCTCTTCGTGAGTGAAGCATGGCCAAGGGGAGAAAGGACCGTTCAGCATAGAAAAAGAACCTGATTAATTTCTTTGAAATGGACGGGCCGGCATACCAACATAGGTCTGACCATCCGCCAAAGGCGCAACAACACAGGAACCGGCCCCAACGACAACATCCGCACCGATGGCTATGAGTTGGCGAACACTCGCGCCAATTCCGACCCAGCTGCATTGCCCAACCGATACTCCGCCAGCAAGCGCTGCGCCCGGACTCACATGAACGCCATCGTCGAGTGAGCAATCATGATCAACCGACGCATTCGTATTTATAATGCACGCCTTTCCCAACGTCGCATCAATATTGATTGCAGCACCGGCTAGTATCACCGAGCCCGTGCCCAAGCTCGCGTAAGGACTGACGCAAGCCCCGGGATGCACCAGAGTCACCAGCTCACTTCCACGATCTTCCAGCTCTTGCTGCAGCGATAATCGGGTGTGATTGTCGCCGATGGCTACAATCACACCCTCGTAGTTTTCGAGATTTTCCAGCAAGGCACTGAAATCACCTTTCACAGGCCAATGCCTCAGAATCGTCAGTTCTGGCCAAGCATCATCATAAAACTCGATAAGGTCCCAACCCAATGCTTCCGCCGCGTCTGCCACCACCTTGCCATGACCGCTGGCCCCAACAATGGCCAATCGCCTCATTGGTCATTTCCTTTGAATTTATCGATGGTTACATGTCCCTCTGCGGAAATGTCCTCACGCATAAATACCTTTTTTGCGGTTAAACAAAGGATTTTTACATCCAGCAAGAAAGATCTGTTATCCACATACCAGACGTCCAAGGCAAACTTATCACTCCAGCTTATCGCATTCCGACCATTTACCTGCGCCCATCCGGTGACCCCTGGACGAACAGCATGACGCCTTAGCTGCTCGCTATTATAAAGAGGGACATACTCCATCAGCAAAGGCCTGGGGCCGACCAGGCTCATATCGCCCTTCAATACGTTCCACAGCTCTGGGAGCTCATCCAGGCTTGTCGCACGCAGGAATCGCCCAAATCGGGTTAACCGCTCCGAGTCAGGTAATAACTCGCCATTAGCGTCCCGCTGATCCGTCATTGTCCGGAATTTAACCATCGGGAAGGGTTGAGCCTGCAAGCCTGGTCGAACCTGTTTGAACAGTACCGGCCGCCCGAGTTTGAGACCAACACACACCGCAAGCAAAGCCAGAACAGGAGACAAGACTATGAGTAGAAACAACGAAACGGCTATATCAAAAAGTCTCTTATTCATCACGCTTGGCCACGGCATTCTCGAGTACAGCTATCAATTTCCCAGCGAGCTGGTCACGGGAGAAACGACTGTTCGCCAATGTCCTGGCCCCCTCCCCGGCTTTCAGAACTTGCTCATCGTTGCCCAGAAATTCCGCAAGCTCACGAGCGGCTGCCTTGGTATCCAAGGCAGGTAAGGCAACCCCAATGTCGTGCTCCTCGATGAGATCTTTTTGCCACCCACCATGATTGATAGCTACAGGTCGACCAGCGGCAAGTGCGTCAAAGACTTTGTTGGCACTGTTGTTCCAAAGCTCTCGCAAATTAATAACCCACGATGTACAGACCGTGGCAGCGGAGAACAATGTGGGGACTTCTTTTTTGGAAACTGGGTCTTCGATGAAAAAGTTCTCATTCAGTACACCCATTTCCTGAGCCAGGCTCTCAACAGTTTCTCGTTCCGCCCCCGCCCCTACTGCCAAAAACCTTACTTCCGGATCAATGGCTTGCATATGGTTAGCGAGCTCGACCATATAATTCACACCGTTCACCCGCCCAAAGGTGCCGGCATATAACACCAACGGCCTCTGCCCCAACCATGGGCGCTCCGATCGGAACTGGCGGCCTCGCTCCTCCGCGCCGTCAAACAGATCTATATCAGCGCTGTTGGGAACGCAGGTTACATGCCGCTCAGAAACTCCCGTTTTGATGACCCCCTGTGTCATGCCAGGAGAGAGAGTAACCACCGCATCCGAATGTCTGTAAGCCCAGCGTTCAAGCTTTTTGGCCAGATACGCGCTGAAGGGAAAATTGAGGGCCCCCATGGCGATGGGGATTTCTGGCCATAAATCCCTAACCTCAAAAACAAGTGGGACCTTCAGATTTTTGCTGGCCTTAACACCAGGAATGGCAATAGTCAGTGGTGTGCTGGAGGCAAAAACGACATCTCCCTGCAATCTGGATGCGTATGCAGAGGCCCTTCGAGCAAACTCCGTGAACGCGAGCAGACGCCGAGCAATGCCCATGGCATTGCTGTAATTCACCGGTAGCCAATGAACGCGAATTCCGTCTACTTCTTCAACAACCCAGTCACTCCCGTTAATGGCACCGTCGGTTCTGGTCGTCACCATTTCTACCTGGTGACCCGCCATGACCATACGTTTGGCCATTTCGTATGAGCGGGTGCCGCCGACCATATCCGGCGTATTAAAGTACTGGTGCAGATAAATAATTTTCATGCAAAAACTTCTCTGTATTTCTGAGCGACCCCGCTCCACTGAAACTGGGCTAACGACTCGTCAACCCAACCTGGCTCAACGCCATTGCAATGTTCCATGAGGAGAGCCCGCATCGCCTGATAAATCTGATCCACCGAGCGCGGGTCAACGGCGACAATGCTTGGGGAATCAAAGAAGCCATCAATACCCTCATGCTTCGTACAGACCAATGCACACCCCTGCGAGAGCGCTTCAATAAACACCAGCCCGAAGGTCTCGGTCAGAGAGGGCATAACAAACACCCTGGCTTCGCGATAGACGGCCTTAAGTTCCACCGGGTCTTTGATCACGCCTCGCACGTCCAGGAATGGCGGCAGCTGGCTGACACCCAGCAAGCTCTGCAACTCCTTGTGTGTTCCTCCCACCAGCGCCAATCTGAAATCCGGAAAATCCTGATAGAGACGGCTAGCGGCTTGCACAATCCGGCCGAGATTTTTGTTTGCGTCGAAACGGCCAACGAAACAGCACAGTCTCTCCCGTTCCAAAGGCTGGGTTACATGTTCAGCGTGCCAAAAGTCACCCACTCCATTGGGAATCACCTCAATTTTCTTTGCTACCTGCGCCAGTTCTGGCCACCTTGCCACAAACCGCCGACGATGGGATTGGCTGACGAACACCAACCCACTTGATCTTTTGATCGCCAGTCGCATGAGCCAGCGATAGTGCCAAAGATGCGAAATAAAGATATTAATATCCGTATTCCGGACAACCAACGCATAACGAATGGGTCTCAAAAAGGATAGAAAAAACGCCACCATCCCATCCGACCAAAAATTGTGTGCCAAAACATTAGCCTGCGCGCCCCGTTTTGCGCCGTCCGCAATGGATACAAACGCAGGGATAACTTTCAGCAATACAACAAAAATCTTCAGCAATGGGAAGAACCTGAGAATTCTGTTGGAAAACTTTACGTAGTGAACCTGAACTAACCTGTCATTGGGATCATGCTTGCCAACGTCCTCATCACGTCGAACCGGAACAATAACATGCTGCTTACCTTCAATTCGGGCAAGGTGGCATGCGATCTCGCAATGCACCTTGCTGCTGATAAAATTATTTGATAGATGAATCATTGGAGCGCAACGAAATCATTTTACTAACGGGAACCGAGAGCTTTGACAATATTAGAATTGCCACTACCGTGGGTGCGAATAACCAAATCGCATTATTAAGCGTCGCCATCTCAACTTTCGGCGCGATAAACCAGAACCTAGTCAATAATGCACAATAAATCACGCACCATACAATCGTTCGCTTTTCCATAAACGCATTAAATATCATGGCGGATAGCAGCCCCAGTAACGTCGCGGCCAACAGCGCCCCCACAACCCCAAAGTTGGAATAGAATTCCATAACAATTCCAGGAGGAATTCCGCCAACATTATTGGGATACCAAATATCACTTATGTGGTAGCCAATAAACGTCCCTGCGTACCCGGGGACAAAACCATGTAACCAACTAAACATCGAGCGCCCATTTAGCCAGCCTTCAACCTGATTGTAATGTTCCCAATACACCAACATTGCGGGTAGATTAGGTACGTTCCCCTTGCCAAATATCAAATGAGCGATATTGGCCAATTTATCCAGGACAACTGCCCGCACATCCAGTGCTTGTCCGGTCTCAGCCGCCAGAAAAAGCTCAACGCTCACTAAACGCATCGCATAAGCAAACAGCACGACCATAATCAATGCCGGCAGGAAAATTACACACAAGGACAACATCAAGCGGCGGCGAGTGGATATCATGCACTCAAAGACCAGCAGGAAAATTACCACCGAGAAAGTAAAGAAAATCTGGCCACGAGAGACAATCGCTAACAACGACAACAAAAGCATGGCCATATAAAACACGAAATTCACAGTGCGCCATCGGCCTACTGCGGTCCGATACAGAACCAGGGCGACAATAAAAAAGTTGTATCCCAAAGTGGTGAACCAACCAGCGTTCACCTGCACCCGATGGCGGGCCACGCCAAATTCCATAAAGAAAGCCAGCGGGTTTCCGGGACTAAAAAGCCAGATATTGTAAAAAAGATTTGCGGCCGCGATTGCCAGGCATCCCAGCGCTGCTGCCATCTGAAGCGGTCTTGGCGAGATTAACGTCACTGGGACAATAGGATCTTGCTTATTAATCGCATTGGGCGCCCGCCTCAGGAGAAAATAGCCCAGCGTAAAGAACAACAGCCAAGCCCCAGAAAACAGTACTACTGGGCCAGAGATTGCCAGCACCTCGCCATAGCCATGCAATAGATGCTCAGCATGGGAGAATCCGGTCATTGACAGATAAATCAAATCCAGCACAAATATAAACAGCATGACGTTAACCGCCACAATCGGCTCATACCACTGGACCTTAAACAAAAAAATGGGTAATAAAATGATCAAAAACAATAAATAAGCCGAGACAATCAGATCATAAAATACCAAACCGTGACAAAACCCAATCACTGCGGCACCACCTGTGAGGGCGGCCAGCAAAAGCAAAAGCCTCAATCGGAAAACTACTTTCTCAGGCATTCAAAAAGCCCACCAGATTACGCGCAAGTTGCGCTTCGCCCAGGTTCTCAAGAACCCACTGTCGAGCGTCGAGGTTCAGAGGCAGGTCATTGGCTGTGAAGCAGTTGTTAAACGTAGCAACAGCGTCTGCCAGACGCCGACCGTCCGCGGCAACCTGACCAGTCAACTCAAGCAAGGTCGTGTTTGGGTGGGGAAAGGTGTAGATCACATAGCAACCGCACAGTAAGGCCTCACGGACCGTTCCGCCAAGTGCATCGTGCCGGACCGCCCGAACAACCACCGATGTCCGACAGTATTGCTCGGCGGCATTGGTCCATCCCAAAAACTCAAGATTCTCGGGCTGGTGCTTGCACCAGCTACCACTGCCCCCCATCACTAGAAAATCGACATCGGGCAACAATCGCGCAGCATGAACAATTTCCTCACCGCAGTAATTGGCCGGATTATGGTCAGGAATGTAAGTCAGAATCCGGAATCGGTCCGGCCGGGGATCCCGCGACAAGGCCAACTGCTCGAACTCTACGGTGGGTGACGGAAAGGGCAGGCAAACAGCCTCTACGGCCAAGGGTTTCAACTCGTCCGCCAACCAGGGCGCTGCGACGCAATGTCTGGAACGGCTTAACAGCCAACGCGAAACGTAGCGCCCCCAAGTTCCAGTGACACCTGAACCCTTGAGGTGGAGGGCAACCGTGCGTTCCACGTCTGACCCTGTCCAATAGAAAACCAGGCGCCCACCGCAAAGCACGTAAATTATGCTGACCAGATCGATCAGTAGCCCACGAGGTCTCAACTGTCCCGGCCGGAATCCCACCCGAATGGCTAACTTACAACCGACGAGGCCAAGCAGCTTCCAGGCATCCCGTGGAGTTAGTTCCGAAACCGGCTGACACTTGATTCCGCCATGCTCTGCGAGCACCTTTGCCAGCCGTTTTGTCCAAAGGGTCGCCCCCATCAATGCATACCGACTAGCCAAAAGCGACCCTCCTTAGTGCCAACACAGTGACGAGCGCACCCAATACTAATGCGCCCCAAAAAATGCCGGACTTGAGCAGCACCCCTGACAAAAACAAAATTGCCCATAGCAACAGCAGGAATTTACCAAACCCCGAAACAACCCTGCCAACATTGCCGCCGGCCAACTTCAGCGAACTTATCGCGGAGACCCCGTACACCACAACCCCGCCACATGCCAGTGATATGCAGGCCATCACAACATCTTGAGCAACAAAGCCGACAGCGAGCGCTACCATTCGATTGAGCAAGTCCAACAGGCTCAGACATAGGGACCACTGAGATTTTTCCAGCGCAACAAATACCGATGCCATTGGTGAGGCTACGGCCCAACCAGCCACCAGTACCGACAGCCAACCGACAAGTTCGCCAGACTGCGACCAGGCACCATCCAACACCAGCGGGAAAAGCCAAGTTCCATGAACGCCAAGCACACCGTATATGCCCGTGGCTGCAATCACCAGCTTCCCGAAGCCTTGCTCCATCAGCGGCCCACAATCCTGGCCTTCTTTGCGAAGACGCCCGAGTTCAACCAACAGGGTGTCATTCGCGACCTTTGACAACAGCGAATTGGGTACAACCACCATGCGATAAACCAGCATGAAGATGCCCGCAGAACTCGCTCCCACCGAAAGCAACATTCCGAGCGGTAACAGTTGCAGAGCCAAAGCCCCCAACAACGCAGAAGGCAACAACCACCTCGCCTGTGGCCACTGACTCTTGAAATGTGCGCCAACCTGCTCAATAGAGCGAAGCTGGAACGGCCTGGCGATCGTCAATATCGCCAATCCTCTGCCAATAAGCTCGCCCCACAGCAGCCCGGGCATTCCCACACCAAGGTAGCCAAAAGACGCCTGCCCACCGAGAACCCCAGCAGCCTGTACGGAACGTCCTGCAGACGCAGTCAGTGCCTGATCGGCGTTTACGCGAAAGTAATAGAATCCGTTAAAAAGGGCGGCGCCGGCCGTAGCAGCTGCGATGAATAGCGCATGGAAGGCAGGATAAAAAAATGAGACAAGCGCCCCAATCAGTAAAGACAGGGCAGTAGAGCTTAGTAGCACCACCCACATATTGGAATGGGGATCCGTGCTGGAGGGAATGAGTTGATCAAAGCGGAGAGTCACCCCAACCACGGAAATGCCAACAATGGCCAGCAGCACAGAATACTGGCCAAACACTTCCGGGGTAAACAGGGCAGAAATCACCGGCCCAGCGGCCAGGCCTACGATCAAAACGACAATCGGCCCAACCAGAAGGTGGACAAACCGTTTACGGATACTCACTTACGACTCTTGGATCCGTACACAACCAACGAAAACATCGCAAACAATGCGCCGATAGCAGCCCACATAATCAAACGCTCCCGGACCCGAACGGGTACTGAATACACACGGGTGTCCCTGCGTTCCACAAAAGATCCGGTAAACTGCTCCGAGAGTTTCGACGCCACTTCGAACTGGGTAATGAATTCGTCCAGATCAATGTTCATGTCATCCGGCGCCATCCATAAGCCGCCGGTTTTCAAAGCCTCTAGCGACTGCCCTTTGCGGTGAAACCACGATGCCATCGACCGTTGAAGGTTCACCTCGCTGTTCTCATAAACTTGAGCGACCCATTCCTCCAGTGAGGAACGAGCGTCCTCTGAAGATTCCGATGCAACCGACAGAATCACTTCTCGACGGCCCAAGCCTTCATGGAAACCTGCGTGTAATCTGGCAAAGCGCTTATTGCCACCACTGATGGACGCAGACCGCAGGGCTTCATCAAGAACAAACCGGAAAACAACTTCATCCAGGTAACGCATCCAAGCGTTCACCAGATCCTTTGTCACTACAGCACCACTCGAAGGCTGCACGTCTACATGACCTGTCAGCTGACTCAAAGTAGGGCGAATCATCTCTGCCTGCTGCAATACTGGCGGAGAAATGTCCCAAAACTCATCAAAAGCCAGCGGTTCAATAAGCCTGGTTTCAGCGATGTACGATTCGTTGGAAAACAGAAAATGCTGCAGGAGCCCCACGATCAAACCGAAGAGCGCCCCGATTAACACACCGATTATCCAAGTACCTACTACCCCAGTACCTACGCGCATTTATTCCATTTCCTTACTTTGGCGAGGGGGGCGATTATAACGCCGTTCCGTACCGCAAGATAGGCGACAACCGGGGCACATTAGTCGTCAAAACGGCCAAATAAAGGGAATTAGTACAAGCGAGACACCCCCCACCAACAAACTCAACGGCACCCCAACCCTCACATAATCCGTAAACCGGTACCGGCCCGGCCCATAAACCATCAGGTTGGTTTGATACCCAAGGGGCGTGATAAAGCTGGCCGATGCGGCCACCATGACGGCGATGGCAAAAGGCAGGAAGTTAACCCCAAGTTGCTCCGAGAGTGCCAATGCAATGGGGAACATCAGTACGGCAGCGGCATTGTTGGTGATCACTTCGGTAAAACTGGCGGTTAACAGGTAAACGATCGCCAGAGCCAGCCACGGCGACAGCTCTCCACTCGCCAGCAGGCCTCCTGCTACCCACTCTGCCGCCCCGGTCACCGTCATCGCATTGCCAAGGGCAAAAGACGCGGCAATCACCACCAATATCGGCAAATCGACACTGCGTCGGGCACGACTGGCGGTAATACACCCAGTGGCGATCATCAACCCGGCAGCCACAAAGGCCGCCTCCATGATTTGCAACAGTCCGGAGGCACTAAGCACCACCATCAACCCCAGTACGCCCAAGGCAATGGGTGCCTTACTAAAATCCGGAGGCGTGGAATCGTTCAGTGCGCTCACCAGAAGGAAGTCTCGCCGGAACCGGTACTGCTCCACAAACTGATGGCTCGCCTCCAATAAAAGCGTGTCGCCCATTTTGAAGCAAATATCGCCCAGCTTACCCGGCACCCGCTTCCCTTCCCGGGAAACGGACAGGATCACTGCATTGAACCGCGTACGAAACCGGCTGTCCCGTATGGACTTGCCCAGAGCGGGAAACTCCTGCCCCAACACCACTTCCACCAAACAACGCTGATGATTGGCGATGTCCAGCTTGTGGACGTTGGCATCCACAGGCTTGAGCCCGTGAATACGGCGCAGCTCAGTGGCGCACTCCGGCGCGCCCACAAAATACAGCTTATCGCCGGGTTGAAGCATCCGGTCCGGTTCCACTGCGGTGATCAGCCGCCCTCCGCGGTCAATCTCGGTGAGATAGCCGTAATTCAAGGCCCGCAGGCCCGCTTGCGCCACCGTCTTCCCCACCAGCGGGCCGGGGCTGACCACCTCCACTTCCACGCCGTATTCGCGAACAAGGTTCAGCTCCTCATTCACCCCGCCTCGGTCCGGGAGCAGGCGGGACGCAAACATCACCAGATAACAACCACCCACAATCAACAGGGGTACGCCAACCCACGCCAGCTCGAACAGCCCGAGGCTGATGCCAAGCCGGGTCTGCAGCATGCCGTCGACCACCAGATTAGTGCTGGTACCGATCAAAGTGCAGGTGCCGCCAAGAATGGCCGCGTAACTCAGGGGAAGCAGCAGTTTTGAGGAGGGAATACCCAGGCGCTGAGCCCAGTCCTGGATGGCGGGGATAAACATGGCGACCACGGCGGTGTTATTCATAAAACCGCTGAGTATGCCGGTGGGTGCCAGCATGCGTAGCTGGGCGCCCTTCTCAGATCTGGGGTGGCCCAGCAGAAGACGGGCGATCCACTGCACGGCTCCCGTCTCTTTTAATCCAGCGGCGACCACGTACAACGTGGCAATCGTGATGACACCGGGGTTGGCGAACCCCGCTAGCGCCTCCCCTGGCGTGAGCACACCAATCACCAGTAGAAAGGCCAACGCCGCCATGAGCACCAAATCGGCAGAGACCTTGGTCAGTACCAGGCTGCCGAGAACCAAAAACAGCGTACACAGCGTTACTAAAGCTTCCCAGGCCATAACGCTAGCTCTGACCGGTGGGCTCGGAGATCAAGCCGCGCTCCTGCAGGTAACCGACAATAATCTCCACACAGTCCATCACCGACATTGAGGACGTATCTAACCGTATCTCAGGACGCTCCGGCTTCTCATAGGGGGACGTGAGGCCAGTAAACTCCTTGATCTCACCGGACCGGGCCTTTGCATAGAGCCCTTTGGGATCCCGTTCCTCACAGGCCTCCAGGGGCGTATCCAAAAACACTTCGATGAATTCACCCGCCGGAAACAGGTTGCGAACCATCCGGCGGTCACTGCTGAACGGTGAGATAAAGGCACTTACAACAATCAGGCCCGCGTCGGTGAACAGCTTGCTCACCTCACCGATCCGTCGAATGTTTTCGACCCGATCCTCATCGGAGAACCCAAGATCCTGGTTCAAGCCATGGCGAACGTTATCACCGTCTAGCAAAAAGGTGTGGTAACCGCGCTCGTACAGCGCCACATCCACTGCGTTGGCAATGGTGGATTTGCCCGAGCCGCTCAAACCAGTGAACCACAGCAAGCAAGGCTTCTGCTTCTTACATGTCGCCCGTTCAGCCCGGGTTACTTTGTGGGTATGCCAAACTACGTTCTTATCCAAAATGCCTCTTCCTTAATGCTGAGCCTAAAACCCTGCTTGAATTATCCATTCATTTAATCGGGATTGTGTGAATTATCAACCCTTCTGATCTCTCAGAGTCCCAACAACGTCCTTTAAGAGCTGCCATTAGCGAATTTAGACTGCGACTCTAAAGAGCTCCTGCCCGCGCTAAAACGTCCATTCCGAACTAATGCCAATCGGCCTGCTAAAGGTAGGAACCCACTGGTAGCCGTCGCCATTATGCTGATTTGAACCGCCAAACCGCCAAAGTATTAAAACCAAGCCGCCGCTTAACCCAATACACGGCTAACAAATTCTGTGCACCAACCGCCAGGGCGGTTGAGAGCGCAGCTCCCACCGCGCCATAGAGGGGCACGAGGATAAAGGTAATGGCCACACTCACCGGCGCGACGATCAACAGCGTGTTTCGGAGGTCTTTCTCGTGGCCGGACATGGTGAGCAGGTAACCAACAGACCCGGTCACCACATTTACAAACTGCCCCACCGCCAACACCTGCAGCAAGTGGCTACCGCCGGCAAAGCCTTCCCCAAACAGGCCCATCAGGACCTCGGGAAAAATCAGCATCACCGCCAATACGGGGGTTGCCCCCAAGACCATCAAGCGCACCGCCGTTAACGCCATGTTGCGCACCCCGTCCAGATCCCCCCCCGCATGGAGTGCCGCAAAACGGGGAGCGACCACCATGTTCACTGCCATCAGGATAAAACTGACCAGCATGGCGGTGCGCTGGGCAACGGCTAACTGAGCTATTTGGTCGGGCGGGAGATAGGCGCCGCCGACGAACTGGCCTGTCCATTGGATGAGCTGGCTCATGACCAGCACGATCCACAGGGGCCACGCGGATTCAAACATCGAGCGCAAGGAAATGTCATAACTGCTACGATCGGCCTGCCCCCTCGTTCTGATATGCCAGTAAACTAGGAAGCCCCCCAAGACAAAATAAGAACCTATGGTGTAAGCCAACGCAGCCTGAGATCCCAATGAGAAACCGAAAAACCAAACCGCTACAATCAAGGCAATGTTGGCAGCCACGTTCATGGCAATGATGGCAGAAGAAACCCGCCCGAATCCTTGCAAGCTTTGGGCAATCAGCCAAAGCAAGGCAAGGGAGACTACCGACGGCGAGATTGCCAAAAGAACAGGGCCGAATTCCGGTTTGTTGAACAACGCAGTCGCCAGAAATTCAGCCCCGAAACCCAAGCAAGCGGCAGCACCCGCTGAGGCACCAAGCGTCACTGCTGCCCCTCGCATAAACACAAATCGAACCGCTCTCAGATCACCATTGGAATTTGCGGCTGCCGTGTGACGAAGTACCACATTATCAAAACCGCAACGAGTGACCGCACTGATAAATATAATTACCGTGAATCCCAAGAAAAAATAACCGCTTTGCTCCGGCCCCAAAGTTCGGGCTAGAACCAGGCTCATGACAAAAGCGGCAACGGCGCCTAGCCCTTTCACCGAGAAAGCCAATAAACTTTGGAACAGTACGCCGTTAGTCTTGAAATGCATGCGCTTCACTTGCCAGTACCAAATTCACAGAAAGTCACTGGGACAGCACCTTTCTGCACACAGGCAAGAGCGCATTACGCCAATTCCCGGAAGAAACCGACGCTTTGCTCATAAGTCGTTGGCCATCAAGTACCGAATAGGCCGGCCGGCTCGCTGGGGTAGGAAATTCTGTAGATGGAATAGGAGTGAGCTGCGGTGCCGCAAACTCATCGGAGAGTTCCGTGCAAGTTTCAAAGATCGCACAAGCGAAATCAAACCAGGTGCACGCTTCGCCACCTGAAAAATGGTAAACCCCATTTCCCGGAAATGTCTCGGATAATTGGATCAGCGCGACCGCAAGATCTCCAGCGTAAGTTGGCGTCCCTGTCTGGTCATTCACAATGGAAAGACTCTCTCGCTCCCCGGCAAGCCTCATCATCGTCTTAAGAAAGTTATGGCCATACTCGCTGAATACCCAGGCCGTACGAACAATCGCATGTTGTACAGCCAACTGTGCTGCTCGCTCACCTGCTAGCTTACTGGCTCCATAAACCCCCGAAGGGTTCACAGGATCGGTCTCTCTATAGGGCCGATTTGAAAGGCCATCAAAAACATAGTCCGTAGACACATGCACCAGCAAGGCTTCCACCTTGTTCGCTGCACTCGCCAGGTTTTCCACGGCAAGCGCGTTGACCGCCCAAGCTGTGTCAGCATCAGCTTCAGCTTTGTCCACTGCTGTGTAAGCAGCGGCATTAATAATCACATCGGGCTGCAGCTTAACGATTCGCTTCATTACAGTTTCAGAGTCTGTAATGTCGAGATCATTTCGGCTCAGGGAGAACACAGAATGAGAGGTGCAAAACAATTGGTCCTTTAAGCAACGGCCCAGCTGCCCTTCGGCTCCAGTGATCACGACCTTCATGATTCGAGAAACTCCCGAAACGACGGTGCGCTTGCATCTTTCTCAGAGAGCTTCACATCCAAGCCCTCTGGCCATTCGATTGCCAGCTCAGGATCGTTCCAGCGGATAGCGCCCTCATCGGTTGGGTCATAATAGTCCGTGCACTTGTATTCAAAGTCCGCCACTTCGCTAACTACCACAAAACCGTGAGCGAAACCGGGCGGCACCCAGAACTGACGTTTATTTTCTTCACTCAGGTATACGCCTTCCCACTGGCCAAAGGTGGGAGAATCCCGACGCAAGTCCAAGGCAACATCAAAAACTTCACCACTCACCACCCTAACCAGCTTGCCCTGGGGTTTCGTTACCTGAAAATGCAAGCCCCGAAGTACCCCTTTGGCCGAGCGGGAGTGATTATCCTGAACAAACGGAAACTCTATACCGGCCAACTCTGCATAGCGGGCGGCTTGAAAGGTTTCCAAAAAAAAGCCTCGATGATCCCCATACACCTTCGGCTCGATGATAACGCAGTCGTTCAAGCCAGTTGGTATCACCTTCATGCGAGCTCTCCAACCAGCCGTAAAAGGTACTGACCGTATCCCGTTTTAGCCAACGCATCGCCCCGCGCTGCCATCTCATCGACACTCAGCCAGCCCTTGTTAAACGCAATTTCCTCCAAACAGGCAACTTTCAGCCCTTGTCGATGCTCTACTGTCTGAACAAAGTGGCCGGCCTCAATCAAGGAATCATGCGTCCCGGTATCCAGCCAGGCAAACCCTCGCCCCAGAAGTGAGACGTTCAAATCACCCCGTTCCAGATACGCTAAATTCACATCCGTAATCTCGAGCTCACCTCGGGCGGATGGTTTAACCGAACGTGCAATGTCGATCACATCGTTATCGTAAAAATAAAGGCCGGTGACCGCGTAGTTAGATTTCGGCTGTTTAGGCTTCTCTTCGATACTCAGAACCTGCCCTTCCCCGTTGAACTCAACCACACCAAAACGTTCCGGGTCAGTAACATGGTAACCAAACACCGTGGCGCCTTTATCAAGGCTGGTCGCTTGCAAGAGTTTTTCCGAAAAGTGTTGGCCGTAGAAAATGTTGTCTCCAAGCACCAAGCACACGTTATCATTGCCAATGAATTCCGCACCAATAATGAAAGCCTGAGCCAGCCCATCGGGGCTTGGCTGAACCGCATATTCGATGTTGATGCCAAACTGCGCCCCATCCCCCAACATGCGCTGGAACGAGGGCATGTCATCAGGCGTGGAAATCACCAAGACGTCGCGAATGCCGGACAACATCAACACCGACAAGGGGTAGTAGATCATTGGCTTGTCATAAATAGGGAGTAACTGTTTGGAAACCCCCATGGTGATGGGATGCAAACGCGTTCCAGAGCCGCCAGCCAGAATGATTCCTTTGTACTTACTCATAGTCTTTGCTTCCTTTCGTTTACTGCTTGCCCAACCGATTCAATTGATAATCACCAGAGAGCACCCGGCTCCACCAGGTTTCATTGCTCAGGTACCATTGCACCGTTTTGCGAAGTCCTGACTCGAAAGTTTCCTCGGGAACCCAATCCAGGTCATCTTTGATCTTTGCGGCATCTATGGCATAGCGCACATCGTGACCCGGGCGGTCGTCCACAAAGGTGATCAAGTCCCGGTACCGGGCCACGCCCTCTGGTTTTTGCGGTGCCAGCTCTTCGAGCAGCTGACATAGCGTTTCCACTACCTCCAGATTCTTTTTCTCGTTGTGGCCACCGATGTTGTAGGTTTCCCCCAGCTTGCCGCGGGTGGCCACCTCCACCAGCGCTCTGGCATGGTCTTCTACATACAGCCAATCCCGGATCTGACTGCCGTCACCATACACTGGCAAAGGTTTACCGTGCAGTGCATTCAGAATCATGTGCGGGATCAACTTCTCTGGGAAATGATAGGGCCCATAGTTGTTGGAGCAGTTGGTGACCACAACGGGCAGGCCATAGGTCCGTCCCCATGCCCTGACAAAGTGATCAGACGCCGCCTTACTTGCCGAGTACGGGGAACTGGGCGCATAGGGCGTTTCCTCGGTAAAGAGGTCGTCGGTGCCGTGCAAATCACCATACACCTCATCCGTTGAAACGTGGTGGAAGCGGAAATCGTGCCGACGCGTCCCTTCCAACTGCTTCCAATAGGAAAGTGATGCCTGCAGCAGATTGAATGTCCCGAGCACATTGGTTTTAACGAAATCGTCCGGACCGTCAATGGAACGGTCTACATGGCTCTCCGCCGCAAGGTGCATGACAACGTCCGGTTGGTGTTTTGAAAAAACAGCTACCAATGCCTTGGGATCGCAAATATCGACCCGTTCAAAGGCATACCCTGAATCATTGCTAACAGGCGACAGCGAGTCCAAATTTCCGGCGTAAGTTAACGCGTCAACATTCACCACTTCGCCAAGTTCATTGCCAATGATATGGCGAACCACCGCGCTGCCAATAAAGCCTGCGCCTCCGGTTATTAAAAACTTCATGTTGCCTCCCTCGGATAGTGCTCAAGCAGCAGATTCTCATACTGAGCCAGGATTTCATCCCATTGAAAGTTCGAACTGAAATTGCCCTGTGTTGCATTTTTCAAGTCTTCAACAAGCTCATCTTCCTGAAAAAAATGATCAAATGCCTTGCTGACATCGTTAACACTTGAGAAGTAAAGTGCTCCATCTTTCGCTACCCAACGATTAAACGGATTGTCATGGGCCAGAATCGCATTGCCGGCGCCTATGGCCTCCACCAAAGAAGGGTTGGTGCCACCAACCTGATGGCCGTGTACATAGCACCGGGCAAAAAAACGAATGGCACTCACCTTGGCGACATCGTAAATGCCCCCCGTAAATACCACTTCATCAGAGGCAAGGTCTTTGATCTGTTGGTGGTAAGGGTTACCGGTTTCGTAGTTCCCTAAAACCACGAGTTTTTTTCCCCGTTGTTTTTCTGAGAACCCACTGACAATTTCAAGTATGGAGTTCTCCGGCTCCGGCCTGGCGATTACAACTGCATAGCCATCGGGCTGCAAATCATATTCTTCGAGATAACTTACATCGGCATCGCCAACTTCTAAGCCGCCGTATGGAATCATAGTGATTTTTCCGCGGTTGACCCGCGTGGCCAAATGATCCTCAATGCGAGGATGGTCCGCCACTAGGTGGTTTCCAAACCAGCAACCGAAACGTTCATTCAGCCAGAACCAGGCCTTGGCGATGGCACCCCACTTTTGACGCTTCCACTCTATGCCATCCATGTTGATGACGTTTCGTTTACCCCACAAACGGTGCAGCAGATTGAAGATAGCGGTGTTATACCCGAGCGTCAGGAAAACGCCACGATTCCGTAAAGAATGTAAAGTGGCTTTGAGGTCGAAAATAATTGTGCCTAATGGCCCAGTGTTCTTTACGGGGATGTGTACCCTATTTATCCCCTCCCATTGAGACTCATAAATAGGACCGATACCATCTTCTTGACAATAAACGGTAATATTCCAGCCCTTGTCTTTGAGATAGCGGCAAAGGTACTCAGCGAAGGTTTCAAAACCGCCATGGGAAGCGGGTACGCCCCTTATACCCAGGATAGTCAAGCTCTTATAGTACATAGCTTTGTTGACTCATATAGTGCGAAAATTTTGGTTCGATCTCTGTTCGCGCTCCAAGCCTCGGCCTGAGCTTATGCGGAGGATAAAACCTACCGCCACATAAAAAGGAGTGTTCTCGTCTTTGTAACACACGCAAGCTACCTAAACCTTTTATTAAATACTATTATCATTGAAACCATAATTAAAAATAGGAATACTAGTGCAGGACAATGGTTATACGAATTATATTGGGCCTTAGAGAAATGCATCAGAATTCAAAAGTTGAGCCCTATTAGTTATCCATTCCGATTATAAACGCTAAGATGTTGTTTACCAATGTCATTCCAGTCGTGCGCAACCGCCATAGTTCTAACTGCCGAACTAGATATCGACTCTCTATCATTTTCTAACGCTTCTATTATTTTTCCAGAAAGGGAGCTATGTGAACCGGGCTCAAAAAGATACCCATTTAATCCGTCCTTGATTACTTCCTTCATGGGCTCTAATGCCGACGCTACAGGAACACAACCATAAGACATAGCCATCAATAAGACACCACTTTGATAAATCTTCCGGTAAGGTAGGACAACACAACTCGCTACGTTATAATAGTCATCAACTAAGTTGTCGGGTATATACCTAATATGCTTAACTACTGAGGCGTCGATTCCCTCTTCAACTATCAACTTTTGATAACTTTTAAACGAATCTTTCCATTCCTTTCCCGCAATTAAAAGAATCGCATTTGGATATTTCTCAAGCACCGCACCCATCGCACGGATTAGTATATCCAAACCCTTTACTTTTTTAATCTGTCCAAAAAAAAGGATAAATTGGGATTCTTCAGATAGCCCAAGATTATTCGCGGACTCCGCTCTATTCTTACTGTTCACAACGTCGAGATAATTACCATGTGGAATTTTAGTAATCCGTTTTTCAATATTCTCTTTTCGAAATATCCTATCGAGCTCAGCCCTAGAGTAATTATTATGGACAATAAGTTCCGAGCAAAGCTTAAAAATAGTTCTCTGCCATATACTCATAGCCTCCGAACTAAATGCTTCTACGTCATGAACAGTAGAAACAATTTTTATTTTTGAGGCTCGAATCACTAAACAAGTAAAAAGCTCCAGGAGACTATATTGAAAAAAATGCAAATGACAAAGTCGTCCGCCATTACGACGTATGTGACTTACACTCTTAACCAACCCCTTAACGTATCGAGCTGCGCGAACTAGTTTATGCTCCTGTCCATAAATTTCCCTAAAGGGTTTAACAATCGTAATCCCTGGCACTGAGGTGTCTTTCGTCTCATCGCAAGTAAACAAAGTAATTTCAGCACCACAGGCCTTTAGTCCATATGCAAGGCCATTATTATAGTAATTCATACCTCCATGACCGCCAACCGGCTCAATAATAAAGACCTTCATGTATCGGCTCTCCAATGCGAAAGATCCCTACCAATAAGCTCACCAGTTTTTAATATATCGTCATTAAAAATACTGTAAAGTTCATCCTGAAGAAAATCCGACATCTCGGGCTTATCAGCATTAGAGAAAATTCGTTTCTTTATAAGGTCAGATACGCTCTTAGGCATTAATTTTTGGAAAGCCCGCCTCAAGACTCCAATTTTATAGAGTTGAGCAACAATGAAGGAGCTCGGTTCTTTGTACGAATTATGCTGTTTGTAACTATGAAGCTCTGGCAAAAATTCTAAGCCAAGAAAATCACAGAGTGAGCTAAGAAGCTTCTCTCCATCAACGGCTAAGTCTTCGTCCAGGGCGACAAACACATTCTCACTTCCAAACAGGTCAATGTAGCGTTTTATCTGGTCATGATACAAACCAACCAACACATATTGTTGATAGTAGAGGCCAAGCCCATCTCGATTTTCCAAGATAGATTCTAGTGAATAATTACAGTAACCGAGTCTTTGATCCATCAGGAAGTGCGAAAACGCCCTTTCTGCAGGGTCTCGAATCATTATTATTATTTTTGCATCTGGATTATGCGCCTTAATCCTTCGGGCTGTTTCGGAATAAAAAAGATAAGAAACACTTGCCTCTCCGAGTAACTGACTAGAATACGCACCTGCGAAAACCTTTTCATATTCCGATTTAGTTTTAATTATCTTCTCATCATAAAATAAATTTTGTGAGAGTATTTCCTCTGAAGAGAAAAAGTTTGTCTCCTTGGGAAAGCTCATAAAAATATCAGGATGCTTATCAAGATAACGATGGAGCGAAGTCGTTGCGCACTTAGGGGCACCGACTATAAAGAAGTTAACTTTAGAAAAACTCTTCACAAATCAGCAACCTCTTATTATGACCAAATAGTTTTTAAAAGAAAGACAAAGTTACTACTTTTAACCAAGCACATTAAAATCATTTTATTAATAAAGATACACCTTGAACCCTAAATAATATAAAGCGAGCAAAGCCATGACCGAAGATAATTATTATTACTAACCCAAGCTATACCAAGGCCTAGCTGAGACAAACACGCCTTATTTGTGCGCTGACGGGTAAGGCAAATATTCTAGAACCACTTCCAAACGTTGAAATTTTAACCATTTGAGTGGAATGTTTTTTCGATGCTCGCTATCCCGAGAAGTGAAATTTCCCATTTCATAACCTTAACTTCTGTCAGCCGTTCTTTATTAAACCAAAGCGATCGAAATCTGGGAGTTGATATATGGTAAGAATACAGTTAATTGTCACCTTTTGGCCAAAGCAAATCTTTTCCACAGCGATAATTATTCGTTCGGCCGTACCTTGGTATAATTTTGGCCTATCTTTCGAACCATTACCTCTCCTGCCTATAATCCCTAACAGCATTAAAGGCACTTTTGATCGCATCTAATCGACCTCGAGCTATCCATTGAGTGCATTTCACCCCAAGAAAAAACGGAAAGAACATAAAAAATTTGAATCTATTCAAACCAATGGCATGCATATTCATGTTAAGTAGGCAGTTCTTAAAGCCATGGTAAACAAAAAATGTTAAATTCGGATTATTTGAATCATATCTTGAAACAAATTCATTTCTTCCTTTCTGGCTACCCTGTCCAATGTGCGATATCACAGCGTCAGGCTCATACCAAATTTTCCAACCTTTTTCCTGAACTCTTAGGGAAAGCTCAAGGTCTTCTTCGTACATAAAGAAACGCTCATCAAATCCTCTAACATCGCAAAGGATCTTTTTTCTAAGCATCATCGCACAACCACTGGCAAACGAAACATGCCGTGCTTTCATTGCTAAAGGGGAATCAGCGGGGCCTAGCATACCCGGCACTCTACCTGCTCCTCGCCGCCAATCGACTTCGCCACCTCCATACCAAAGTTTGGCCTCATCTTCGGCTAGCAAAATACGTGATGTCGCAATACCGGCTTCGGGATGCGCATCCATTGCCGATTCAAGCGTTTCTATAGTGTCTGATCTGATTTTCGCATCATTATTCAGAATTAAGATAAACTCAAAATCCAAATTCCTGACAGCCCATTCAATCCCTACATTATTACCGCGCCCGAAACCTAGATTCTTTGGTGCTCTAATCATATGAACTTCAGAAAATGAACCCATGAGCTTAACTAAGTTAGGATCATCAGGGGTATTGTCCACAACAATGACTTGGACTGGTGTGTTAGAGGCACGTAAAGACTCTAAGCAATCCGAAGTATCTCTTGCGTTATTAAAATTAACGGTTATAACACAAGTTCTAGGTTTCATTATGAGCGCCCGATAGTTATTGAATTAGCCTTTGAATTTGGCTGAAACAGCTTTATTTCTTTATAGATTAGAGCTAGCAGCATTACAAAGAATAAGCCAATCTCCAAATGATGAACGAAATGACCTGTAATTAAGGAGTGAATCAAAAAGAATAAAATATAGCCTTTAATTGCGTCCAGAAACGGCATATGAGTCCGTTCCGATACTCTCGAAGAAAAATACCACGCAAAATAAAACTGCAGCAAGTAAGCAAATAGCCCAATAATGCCATAAATAAAAACAACTCCTATAACACCTATGTCAGAGGGGTAGAAGTATTCCCCCATCACACCTTCATAACCGCCTTTCCATTTATGGCTTACAATACCGTTGCCGAACAAAGGATTCTTCTCTATATACGGGATAGCTACCCGGGTTTCAATAATTCGTGCATTAGCGGAGAAGTCACTCGTCATCTCCTGGCTAAAAAGCACAGTAAATGCACTGGAAAACCTATCACCGAGATTTAAGACATTATTACCATTAACATAGTATAAGCTAGCTAGTATAATAGACAGTGCAATTATAATCTTCGGGAAAAATGCTAAAAACCTTTCCGCTTTACTCCACTTAAATATAAAAAAGGCCGAAGCTAGAATAGATGAAACAATAAGAGTTCGACCCTCATCTAATATAACCAAGTACAACATGAATAACGAGGCAAAGAACCAAGCCCTAGCATTCCTCTTCCGGAACCCAACAAACGCGTAATAAAGAAGACCAAAAATTATGAAATCGGCTTTTAACCTAAACTCGTAACCAGCATTCTCGCTTCCACTAACAAATCCTTTCCCTGCATCTACAAACAACGTTGGGTCTACAAAAATTTGAAGAGCAGTGAATGTCACCAGTAACAACCACGATAGAAACACAAACGTTCGCTCAACAACATCTAAGGTGATGTATTCCCTATAAACCATCAATAGCAACATTAGCGAACTAATACTTAGAAAAGTATTTCTCTGAGCCAATAACCCATATAGTATTGGTTGTCCAAACTCAACCCAAGCAGTCAAGCTACCTAGCAAAGGAACAAATAATAATATTGCCAAAATATAAACTTCATAATATGTAATTCGATGACTAGAAGCTTTAAATGGGATATATACAAGAAAAGCGAATAATAACAAAACCCCTATCCAAGCCTCGGTCACCATTGTCATGCCAGGCACATATTGTAAAGTCCGAAAGCTCAATATTACAAATATCGCAAAAATGCTGCACTTAAAGTAGCGAACTGGCTTAATTAATCTAAAACTCACAAATATTCCACTCTATTAACCAAGAACAAAAATCAAGATGCTATTTAATATCCTTAACTATTAATCTTAAAATTCGCTACCATTCAGCATCCTATTTCTGCTGCAATACTACTTAAGATCCTAATAACCAACAGATCTTTGTCCGTTCTATTGTAGCCTAAAATTTAAAACGCACTTCAGGAGAACCCTTTTGTAGACTTCATCTTTCTTTCAGGTTCACACTAGAGTTGAGAGAGGGAGTATTTCCAATTAAAACTATGCTTGCACAAATAGATGGTTGCCAATCTAAAAAAGGAAAAGTGGGTCAAAAGAGCGAAAGCAGATTGGGTACAACTATAGAAGCGAAATCAAATAACAGCGTCACTATCTACATTATAACCACTCATTTTACACTTCCAATCATTCAAAGAAAGACCTGTAATCATCATAGTTTGATCCAAATCATTCTCAATTTCTGAAATAATTTTTTTGTCAACTTCGAAGCTTGTAACAGGAGGAATACTGTTTTTTTGGATATTCTTCCGATTAATTCGATCAATAAAAAGAAATATTTTTAACTTTAGATTATCACTAATAACAGCCGAAATAACCTTTCGGGTTATTGATTTATTTTCCCTCAGGTAAATAAAATCGCGCAACCATTCCCACCTTGGAGTTGATGCTTTGTTGCTAGAGTTCGAGGTATTTACTTTTTCTACATCATCTTCCGTACCAATAAAATCACATATTGATTTATAAGTTTCCTTACCATTGTCAGGATCTACAAGATCATCAAACTTGACAAATAGAAACCTTGCATCGGGAAACAAATCAAGATAACGCTGTATCTGGTTAGAATACAAACTTCGCTGTATGTAAGAGAAATGGTCATGTGCGAACTGGTCATGACTGGAGAGTCGTGCACTTTCGGCTTGCAACGCTTCGTCGAAACTGAGATCTTCGAAACCTCTCCGGACGGTCATTAGATATTGAGAATAGGCACGCTCAAGTGGGTTGCGCAGTATGATCACGAACGTTTTAACATTGGTTTTTTGTTTTATTCTTGCAGGGGCTAATGACGAGTACAAATATTCAGGATCAATCTCTCCTTTTAACTTTTTTACCTCTTGGGTCTTCGGAAACTGCGCCAAATACCAATCGGCACCCTTTTCGAAGCGATTGTCATGACTAAAAAAATGTGTTTCCTTAATTTTAGGGAGGAGAACATCAGAATGTTGCACTAACCATTCATGTAGGGAAGTCGTCCCTGCCTTCTGGGAGCCAAGTACTAGAAAATCTAAAGAAAGGCTTTTTTCCATGTTTATTACCAATCATCTTGCTAATAATTTCAATTCAACCAACTTGAGCTTATATCCAACATATACCCATGGGCATTCAGTAACACCCTTTAAAAACATGAGCGAGATTTTTTCCGTCGTCTCTCGCCATTCGCTAAACACCACTAGTAGTGTTTAGCCGGACAAAAGAAATAAAGCTAAAGGGATATTCCATACTTTAGCGTGATGCCCATTTCGAGTTACCCTACTTCGACCAATCAAGGAAAACACGTTTAACTTATGGAAGCTCTGAATAACCGCTGATTTTTGCCGATCTTGGTTTTAGCCGGCAAAAATCGAAGATTCAGACGCTATTCTCCCGTTATTTGTGTGTTTTTTTGCCCCTCTCCCGCCATCTTGACGGA
>NZ_JAQNDA010000015.1 GCF_028369065.1 Marinobacter sp. SS21 | reverse complement strand
ATCCTCGGGCAAGGGCCAGTTAAGATTTAGGGCATCGGCCCGGGACAGCAACTTCTGGATGGCCCCGACACTGGTCTTGGTGCTGGCGCTGATTTGCCGGATCGAGAGCCCGGCTTCCAGCCTTAGGCGAAGCACCTCTCTGATTTTACGCATTGGAATTCTCTTTGCTGGCACAACCCCGCTCCCCAGAAAAAGGAGTCAGAGTAGCAAACACTTGAATAAACAATGCGTTAAGAAAGATTCCGGTTGAACGTGAACACCGTTTCCGGGAACGTGAACACCGATTCCGGAAAATCCTGAAAAGTGTTCACCTTCAATCAGAATGGTTGTTCACGTTGAACCAGAATCGGTGTTCACGTTCGTCCGGAATGAGTGTTCATGATGGGCCGGAATATGCAAGTATCTAGGGAGTCGGCAATCTGCTGCATCAAACTCTTGTTCTGGAGCACATAAAGGGTCTCCTGCTCTCGCTCCCAGTCATCAGCGCTGATAACCACAAACGCCTCTCCAGATCGTCTTGTAACTTTCAGGGGTTCATGTCGGCTAACTACCTGCTCTACAACACTTTTCAGGTTGTCTCTAAACTTGTTTACGCTAATGGTGTCCATGCGGGCGCCCTAATGTACGGAAATGCCGTACAACTTATTATCATAAGCCCAAACACCGCTCCCCGCGGTCGCTGGACCTCGTTTCACTCGGCCGCTGCTGACGGCGTATGTTTCTTGACCGCACCTTTTAACCGGTGCTATTAACAGTACTTTTGGGTTGGCTGCGAACCGCGCCTTGCATCTGCAGCCTTCAGATCGCGCAGAGGCGATTCGGAGTTAATCAGAGGCTCCCTAGCCATGCACCGGATGCCAAACCCTCCGCTTCGCTGTGGTTTTGCAGCTGGCCGGGAAACAGAATTGGAAATCTGGCGGTGGGAATGGCTCGGGTGAGGGTTTTTCTACGGCCTCGTTAAATGCCAGTAATCAAAAAATCGATTGCGTTGATAATTTCCTCGCGAAAAGCTTCCAGGTTTTCGGCGGGACGTTTCAAAATCGATGCGGGAGCACTGGTCAGCTGATGTGTAAGCAGCGCGTACTCATTACCATCAATTTGAAAAATTGGGCATAAATGTTCGGGTGCTTCTCTTTCAAGATTCTGAGCGGGGATTACTGGAATCACGATTCTGGAGTTCAAAACAGATATGAGGTCAGTTTGCACATCCAAAAAATATGGATAGGCCTTTCTGGTGGTTCTATCCGTGTTTTCGTAGAGGGTAAATTGGCTCACTAGAAATCCCTAAATGCGTCAGAGAAAAGGCCGTTCTTTTCGACGAATTCATTGCATGCTTCAAGGCCCTTTTTATTGGCTTTTAGCCATTCTTCAGCCTGTCGTTTACTGACTTCGGCAGCTAAAGCCTTCTCAAGCGTCGCGGATAGGTTAATGTTTAGCTGCTTTGCTTTAGTGAGTAAGTCTTTATTTAAACTAACATTGGTTGGTTTTTTGGCCGCTGAATGATCATAAATTGACCTCATGGTCACAGTCCTCACGTGGGTTATGTGCATAGCTTATGCGCATTAGTTTTGCGTGGCAAATGCATTCAGCAAGTGGCGGCGGGCGGACTAGATTTCCGCTCGTTCCTCACTCCAATTTGCCCGCTGCGCCGGGGGCGTTATACGTAGAGCAGAATGCGCGAATACCATAAGATACATTGGTGAAATGCTGCGAGCCTGGTGCCGTTTTAGCTGCGTGCCGAGCTCCGTGCTATTTTGCTATCAAAATCATTAAGATAAGTCGTTACCTATGTTGAATTCTTCATCGACCCGTCTCAACAAGTACATCAGCGAGAGCGGTATTTGCTCGCGCCGCGAAGCGGACCGCTACATTGAGCAGGGTAATGTGTATTTGAATGGCAAGCGTGCTGAAGTGGGCGACCGTGTCATGCCTGGCGATACGGTGAAGGTCAATGGGCAGCTCATTGAAGCGCCAGAGCCCGAAGATTTTGTTTTCATTGCACTTAATAAACCCGTCGGCATAGTCAGTACTACGGAAAGCAGTGAGCGCAATAATATTGTGCGCTTTGTTGGCCACGGTACTCGAATCTTCCCCATTGGCCGCCTGGATAAAGATTCCCAGGGCTTGATTTTTTTAACCAATAACGGCGATTTGGTGAATAAGATATTGCGCGCTGGCAATGACCACGAAAAAGAATATCTAGTGGAAGTGAACAAGCCCATTAGCGATAACTTTATTGAGGGCATGGCCAATGGGGTGCCGATTTTAGGTACCATGACCAAAAAGTGTAAGGTGAAAAAGGAATCATCTAATGTCTTTAGAATTACCTTGGTGCAAGGCTTAAATCGCCAGATTCGCCGTATGTGTGAACACTTTGGTTATGATGTAGTAGCACTGGAGCGTGTTCGCATCATGAATGTGGATATAAAAGGCTTGGCCGTTGGCGATTGGCGTGACCTCACACAAAAAGAACTGAAGGGTATTTTGGACGCCATTAAAGACTCATCTTCTGAGGCCCCTGCCGGCCGTAAAACCACGCAGAAAAAATCCAACAAAAAACCCGGTCAGAAATCCTCCTCTGGCTTAAACGCGGGCGGTGCTAAAGCCGGCACTAGCAAGAACGGCCCGAAACGCGGTGGCCCACATAAAGCCAAAAAGCCAGGCGGTGACCCCAATACCAAGCATTCGCCCAAGAAGCCATCGGGCAAACCTGCGAAACCCAGCAAGGGCGGCGATAGAAATAAACCGAGTGGCAGACCTGGCGGTAAATCCATCGGTAAAAAGACAGGGCCAAAGTCAAAAGGGCCGAGTAAGCCAAGCGTAAAGAGAGGCCGCCGCTAGCGGCCAGTTTTCCTAAATACCAATCAGCCTGCTAGCCTTTAAAACCCTTAGCCACCACGTAGACTTCGCGGGAGCGAGGACGTGATGCATCGGGTTTGCGAATCAGTACCTTATCGAACGATGAGCGGACGTCTTTTAAATACTCATCATAGCCAACCCCCTGAAATACCTTGGCGACAAAGCCGCCATTGGGTTTCAGAACCTGACGGGCCATATCCAGGGCCAATTCCACCAAATACATGGAAGACGCCTGGTCGGCGGCGTTGACACCGCTGATGTTGGGGGCCATATCCGATACCACTAGGTCCACGGGGGCGCTGTCTAAGGTGGCCATGATTTCATCAAAGACTTTATCTTCGGTGAAGTCCCCCTGGATGAAGTCCACACCGGCTATGGAATCCATGGGCAGTATATCGGACGCGATCACACGACCCTTATCGCCGACAATGGACGCCAAGACTTGTGACCAGCCGCCCGGTGCACTGCCAAGGTCCATGGTCACCATGGCGGGGCGGACCAGCTTGTCCTTTTCAATCAGCTCAAGCAGCTTGTAGCTGGCGCGGGAGCGATAGCCATCGTTTTGCGCGCGTTTCACATACACATCATTGACGTGTTCGTTAAGCCATTGCTTGCTGCTTTTGGATCTTGCCATGTCATTGCTCTAAATAGGGCCCGCAGGATGGGCTGATTATACCCGCTCCGGGGTGTGCCTGTAACACGGGGAAAACCCGATTCAGGCTAGCGTTCGCTTGCTTGGCAGGTACAATTGCCCTTTTTATGGCCATCCTGGCGGCTGAATAGCACAGCATTGATGGATGCGAATTTTGTTTGTTGAGTAATGCACTATGAAATTAGATGACATAAAAAAGCTGCACAAAAAAAAAGGCCGCAATGAACTTGGCTGCTTTTTGGTGGAAGGTGAACACCTGATTTTAGAGCTGGAAAAGGCGGCCAAAACCATCCCAGTATTCCAGCAGGCCAGAGTCTATGTCAGTGAAAGCTATGGCGAAGTGAATACACAGCTAGAGCAGGTGCGCATTACCGACAAGCAAATGCAAAAGATTGCCGATACGCAAACCCCGCAGGGGATTATCGCGGTGGTGCCGTTTCGTTCTACTGAGCCACTGCATACGCCTGTCGCTAAAGTTGGTGAAACGGCTAAAGAAAAAACCATTTATTTATATGAAGTGCAGGACCCGGGCAACTTGGGCACTATTTTGCGCACGCTAGTCTGGTTCGGTGGTTTTCGCTGTGTATTAAGCCCCAACAGTGTGGACCCGTATAATCCAAAAGTAGTGCGCGCCAGCATGGGGGCGATTTTTCATTTGCCCATTGAGTTGGATGTAACTATCAATGAGTTGCAAGCGCGCTTTGATCACTTTGCATGTCTGGATCTTGAAGGCGCACCGCTTTCCAGTGAAGGCTTTACGAAACAGCAGTGCTTTGTATTTGGTAATGAAGCGCGCGGAGTACCCTATGAAGAACTGGCCAAGCTTGATGTGACGGCGTACTCCATTCAAGGCGCGGGCGTTTTGGAATCCCTGAATTTGGCCACGGCCGTGAATATATGTGCATACGAACTGAATCGCCAGTAGCGGCAACGCCCATAACATTGCGACTTCGGCGCCATTCCATGGGCGCGCATGCTGCAAGCATTATATTTAAAGGGATCGACAAGTGTTAAGTTATCGACATTCATTTCACGCAGGTAATTTCGCCGACCTTGTTAAACACATTGTGTTAGTGGAAATACTTGATCATCTGATTAAAAAGAAATCGCCTTTCGATTATATCGATACGCATTCTGGTGTTGGTCTTTACGATCTTGGCGCTGCTGAATCACAAAAGTTACAGGAATATGTTGATGGTATTGGTAAGCTGGATTTTAAAGAGTTTCCTGAGCTTGCCAGGTACTTTCAGGTCATCCGCTCCTTTAATGAGTCTGACGATATAAATTTTTACCCCGGATCACCCTCCATCGCAAAATGCTTTCTTCGGGATCAAGATAAAGGCTGGTTGTTTGAGTTGCATCCTGAAGATCACGACCTGTTGCACAACAATTTCTCTGAAGCCAGAAATATACGGGTTTACCAAAAGGATGGGTTTGATGGCCTTAAGGCATTGGTTCCGCCATCAAGTCGACGAGGGGTTGTATTAATTGATCCATCCTATGAAGTTAAATCAGATTATGACAAGGTGATTGATAGCGTCATCAAGGCGCATAAAAAATTCAGCCACGGTATATATGCAATTTGGTATCCGGTTGTTGACAGGCAGGCCATTGTCAAAATGGAGCGAGGCCTGATTAAAAGTGGCATCAGAGATATTCAACGATTTGAGCTGGGAATATCTGCCGACTCTGCTCAACGAGGCATGACAGCTTCAGGAATGTTCGTAATCAACCCGCCCTGGACACTGTTCGACAAAATGTCGAAGTTGCTGCCCAAGATTGCTGAAAAAGTTACCCACATCAACAGGCCTGTTTATAAGTGTGAGATCATCGTTGATGAATAAACATCCGCTGCCCCAGGTCGGTCGTGTTGCCGACTGGGGGCGGCGTCGAGCGGCGAGGTCGCCGGGGGAGAGGCGTTGAGGTACGATCCATGACCCCAGAGCAATGGCAAACCGTGCTGGATACCATCCCGGACGTCCGCGATGGTCTGACCCGGACCGAGCGGCTGATCCTGTACCTGATCCATCAAACCCAGCGCGAGTTGAAGGGGCGCAATGTCCCCACTGCCATGCTCTATGGCCGGGTACTGGAATACGTGGACATGAGTGAAGCCGAACTGCACGCCCACCTGGATCGTCTGGGGGTGAAGGGCGATGGCTACTCGAACCCCGTGAAGCGTCGGTGAGCGGTGGCCGCGCAGCCCATGATGCCCTGACCGCACGTAACCGGCCGGGGCGATGACCAGGAGAGCAGGCAGAGCATGGCTGACAACGAAATTTTGCTGGTGTATGACCGGGAGTGCCCGCTGTGTGACCAGTACTGCCGGATGGTGCGGATCCGCCGGGATGTGGGCCGCCTGCAGCTGGTGGATGCCCGCGAAGACAGTGCCATCCTGGCGGAGATCACCGCCCGTGGCCTGGATATCGACCAGGGCATGGTGCTGTCCCTGGAGGGCCAGCTGTATTACGGCGCCGACGCCATTCACGCCCTGGCCCTGATCAGCGGCCGCTCCGGGCTGTTTAACCGGTTCAATGTCTGGCTGTTCCGCTCTCCGGCGCGGGCTCGTGTGGCCTATCCGCTGCTGCGGGCCGTGCGTAATCTGGTGCTCAAGCTGCTGGGCAAAACCCGCATCAACAACCTGAACGTTCCCGGTCGGTCGCGATTTTGACTCCACGATTTTGACTCCACTTTGCGTGCAAAATTTGACATATTGATGGAACTTTAAGCAGTTTTCCGGCGTGTGGTAGGTGACAACAATAACAACGACCGCTGCATCCCCACCCGCTGCCCCGGCAGATCCGGGCGATGGTGCGGTCAGAGTCCGGAGACCTACCCATGAATACCCCCCATCGAATTGCCCGTCTGGCCCGCGCTGGACGGCTCACTGCTGTATTGCTGGCTGGCGCCGCCCTGGTTGCCTGTGGCGAGTCCAACAGCGAATCTGCCCCGCAGACCCCGGCGGTCGCCGGCGATACCACCAGTCGTGACACCACCGGGTCCTGTCACGGACAGCCGGACCCCGGCGCCGATTGCGTGGCCGACACCCTGCCCCAGCCGCAAGCTTCCTGTCGTGCCGATCAGGCCCTGGACGGCGGCCGTAATTACCCGGTTTACCTGACCTCCGCCAGCGCTGAAACCATCGCCTTTCAGGTGTTCGAACCAACCGGTGGCATCGACTGTCGCCGCGGCCA
Source organism: Marinobacter sp. SS21 (assembly GCF_028369065.1). GTDB lineage: Bacteria > Pseudomonadota > Gammaproteobacteria > Pseudomonadales > Oleiphilaceae > Marinobacter. The sequence goes on along the minus strand of NZ_JAQNDA010000015.1, from coordinate 62,521 downwards.
TCCATTGGTGCTCCACGGCCATGGCTTCGGCGGCTCGCGTTCGCTGTCCGGCTTTGACGACTACCTGGCGGCGGGCTTCACGGTCATTTCCATCGACCAGCGGGGCTTCGGTGAGAGTGGCGGCACCGTGCGGGTCATGGACCCGGAGTTCGAAGGTGACGATCTGGTCCAGATCCTGGACTGGGCCGAGGACAACCTCGACTATCTGCGCAAGCAGCAGGAGCCGGAACTGCCGCCCGAACTCAACCCCAATCTGGTGGTGGGGGCCATCGGCGGCAGCTACGGAGGCGGTTACCAGTTGCTGCTGCACGGACTGGACCCGAAACAGCGGATGGACGCGCTGGTGCCGGACATCACTTGGCATGATCTGCGCTACAGTCTCAACCCGGGGGATGTGATCAAATCGGGCTGGGATCTGGTGCTGGTGGCCGGCGGTGAGGCGGGCTCGGGCAGCAACCAGAACGGCGGCCTGGACCCCATCATCCGGGAAATTCTGGTGCAGGGCATGAGCCTCAACCGGTTCCCGGCGGAAGGCCTGGATTTCATCTATTACCACAGTCCGGCCTACCGCTGTGCCGGTGTGCCCATCGCACCGGCGGACGCGCCGAGCCTGGTCAGCTACCAGATCGATCCACCGGCCTACGATGTGGCGCCGACGGCGTTCCGTCCGGTGGACGTGCTGTTGACCCAGGGTATGAAAGACACCCTGTTCAATTTCAACGAGGCCTGGCGCAACTTCGAGTGCCTGAGTGCCCTGGGTGGCGATGTCCGCCTGCTGACCCACCAGTCCGGTCACATCCTGCCGCTGGCCGCGCCTGATGAGCTGCAGCCGGCCAGCTACGTCGATCCTGCCGCCCAGCTATTGGAGATTCCGTCGTTCCAGGGTGCGGCCGGCGCTTTCGCCTGTGGCGAAGTCTCCATTGCCCGTGCGACCCTGGACTGGCTGCGGCACAAGCTGCTGGTGGAGCCACTGCCGGATTACTTCGATGGCAGCGAGAACCAGGTCTGTCTGTCCACCGGGGACGGCCAGTCGGTGCAGGTGCCGTTCGCGCAGTTTCCGGCGCCATCTGCCGTCGGCAGCTTGCTCACCGGGCCGTTCATGGTGGAGCGCAGCGTAGCCACCACCACGCCGGTGGCGTCCGGTTACGAGGCGCTGGCCAGTGCCGCAACGCCGCCAACCGCTCTGCCGCTGGGCACAGTGGGGCCCGGGGGCGCGGTGATCGGTGGCATCCCGACCGCCCGTTTGACGGTCGCCGACCTGGCTGGGCGTACCGCCTGCGAGGCCGGGTTACCGGATTACAGTCCCGGCTGCGATCCCATTGTGTTCATCGGTATTGGCGTTCGGGGTGAGGGCGAGAGTCGGTGGTTGCTGGTGGATGACCAGATCCAGCCGGTGCGGGGGTTGAAGCAAGACGCCAACATCGAACTGGTGGGTATTGCCGAGCATCTGGCGGCCGGTGACGAGCTGGCGTTGCTGGTGTATGGCTATCACCCTCAGTATCTCGAGAGTGGCTCGAGGGATGCCTTGGTGCCGTTCGTCAACCTGTCCGGCACGGTCCAGCTGCCGGTGTTGGAAGGCAGCCTGGAGCCGCCGGTAGCGCTGTAACGGTGGCAGCGGTCGCCCCCTTCGGGTGACCGCTGGTTAGTACACCGCCAGCAGGCCGTGATTCAGCGCGCGGGCCTCGATGCAGCGCCCGCAATTGGCTTTGCGGCAGCTGGCGGTATCGTGAACGCCGATGCCGTGAAAGGCCTCACCCCGGGGCCGGTGGTTGACGCCCCGGTAGAGCCGCAGGTGGCGTTCCAAGGCCTGCTCGGCCTCGAAACGACTGATGAACGGACCCAGGTCGCTGTTTTCCCGTACCAGGGCATACCAGCCTGCGGCGGTTTCGATGAAACGGTCGTCGTATTGGGGGAGGGAAGATACGGCAGCATTCTTCGACATGGTAGGGCCTCCAATGGGCAAACGTTGAAACGCGTCGGCACCGGGTACGGATCCGAATAATGTCATCGGTTCTTACAAACCCACGCTCGATCCGGTATTTTGGTTCCCATTTTCACAGTTCGGCTTTCACAGCTCGGCTTTCAATGTTCGGCCGCCGCGCCACCGGCATAAAATCTCACACCATGAACGTTATTCCCTTTCAGGACCTGTGTTGTCCGCTGGATGGCCTGCCGCTGACCGGCGACGGCCACAGCTGGCGCTGTGGCGCTGGCCACTGTTACGACATCGCCCGCCAGGGCTATACCCACCTGCTGCCGGTGCAGAAGAAACGCTCCCGGGACCCGGGCGACAGTAAGGCCATGGTGGCGGCCCGCCGCCGTTTTCTGAATGGCGGCCACTACCGGCCCATCGCCACCGCGGTTAGCGATGCGCTGCTGGCCAGCCCCGCCGAGGCCGCGGCGCTGTGCTGTCTCGACGCCGGTTGCGGTGAGGGCTATTACCTGCGGGAGCTGGCGGCGCGGGCGGGCGACCGCAGCCTGGCGCTGGCGGGTCTGGATATCTCGAAATGGGCGGTGCAGGCGGCCGCCAAGCAGGACCGGCAGACCCGCTGGCTGGTGGGCAGCAACGCCAACCTGCCGGTGACCACCGCGTCGCTGGATCGGGTGTTGTGTCTGTTCGGCTTTCCGGTCTACGACGAATTCGCCCGGGTGCTTAAGGCCGGTGGCGAGCTGTTGCTGGTGGATGCGGGTCCGAACCACCTGAGGGAGCTGCGGGAGATCGTCTACCCGAGCCTGAAGCCGCGGGGCGAGAAACCGTGGTCGGCGCCAACCGGGTTTCGCTCACTGGTGGGTGACACGGTGGCTTATTCACTGGAACTGACCGAGGCTCAAGCCATTGCCGATCTGCTGGCGATGACGCCCCATCTGTACCGGGCCAGTGCCGAGGGCCGGGCCAGGGCAGCGGCACTGAACACGCTGACGGTCACTGTCGAGGTTCAGTTGCGGCGATTGCAGCGATTGGCGGAAGGGGAATAACAGGGAAGTCTCTGGCCAACGCCGGGATCGCCTCAGGCAACCTCTCAGGCAACCTCTCAGGCAACCCAACAGGCAACCCAACAGGCAACCCAACAGGCAACCCAACAGGCAACCCCGGCGGGCTAGCATGGTCCCCGGGTCAGCCTCGATCGACTTGCCCGGGGACAGTGGCGGGGCGCTTAACCGCCCAATGCACCAAGCAGACCGCTCAGCACGGTGCCCAGAATCGGGCCCAGCACCGGCAGCGCATCCAGATCGGTGGGCACGGCTTGTTCGCCCAGGATCTCTTCAATCTGGGGATTGGGATCGAACGAGGCCTGGTTCAGCAGTTCGTCAAGCGTGCCGCCGGTGAGCAGGCCGCCGGGCACGTCGCCGGTGAGGTAGTCGCCGATCACCGGCAGCTCGCTGCCGCCGTCGGTCAGCAGGGTCTGCAGGTCAGACAGTGCGGGCAGGTCGCCATTGGGGGTCTGGCCTTCGGTCAGCTCGGACAGCGGCAGGGCATTGACCAGGTCGGTGCCGTTGAGGGTCAGCAGGCTGCCGTTGTTGAACAGCTGGGCCTGCAGCAGCGGGTCACTGGCCACGTTGCCGAGCAGGTCCGCCACGCCGGGCAGCTGGTTGAGGGCGGCGGCAATCTGGCCCACCGCCAGCACCAGGCCATCGCTCAGGGGTTCCGGGAACAGTTCGGCAAAGCCCGGCTCCGCCAGCAGCAGCTCGGCACTGAACGGAGCGTTCATGGCGCTGGGGTCGGCCAGCTGGCCAAGCAGGGCGCTGACCAGGGTGATGGCCTGGCTGGGGTCCTGGGTCTTGAAGACGGTCATCAGCGCGTCCAGACCGCTGGGGTCGACGCTGATATCCAGTGCCAGGGCGCAAGCACCGCCGGCCGCGGCGGGATCACAGATGGCGATCAGGGTGTCGGTGTTGTCCGGAGACGGTGAGGCATCCGGCAGGTTGCCCACCAGGGGCAGGGTCAGCAGCAGCGGATTCTCGAAACCGTCCATGCCGCCGCCGTTACCGAACTCACCAAACTGCTCCTGCAGCTGGGTTGCCAGATCCTGCAGACGATCACCCAGACCGGTGACCTGCTCCAGGGTGTTGCTGTCCAGGGGCAGCTGCTCGCCGCCGGTGCGGAACAGCGAGACGATCTGTTCGGCAATGGGATTGTCGGTCAGGCCGCTGAGGGCATCCTCCGGGCTGCCGGATTCATCCTTGCCCAGTACCAGCTCGTAGGAGGTCTGGGCGTCGAACGGCGCTTCCGGCAGGAAGGTCAGCTGGCTGTTGCTGGCGTCGAAACTGACTTCGCCGCCAAACGCCTTGGAGGGGTCACTGACCTGGCGCACATACAGCGAGCCGCCGCTGACGCTGGAGGGGTCCAGCGCGCCGCTGAACTGGATCACGATGGGCTCGCGGGGGTCCACCAGATCGTCCGCGCTGGCGGGGTAGATGTAGGACACTTGCAGCGGGCTGTTGTCCGGCTCGTCGCCGGTGCCAAAGGGCAGTTCCGCGCCTTCCGGCAGGGGCAGGGTGCTGGAGCCGCAGTCGGCGAGAATGCCCTCGATGGTGGCCTGGTAGTCTGCGTTCGGGTCGAGGGATTCGCTGGGGTCGATCACGATCTGGTTACCGGCCACGCGGATGTCCAGGGCGCCGTTGCCATCGAACGAGACGCTGGAACTGTCCACCGAGGTCGGATCGATGGCGGCATTGAACACGAACAGCAACGAGCCGTTGAGGGCATAGTCCTGCTCGCCGGCGGGCGGGAAGGTGTCGACCAGCGCGAAGGCCTGATCGCCGTTGCACACGGATTCGGTGGAGGCTTCGCCGCCATTGTCGGTGGGCTCAGTAACCACCTCGCGTTCATTATCGGGGCTGGCGGCTACGCTGTCGCCGGCCACCGCGGGTGAGTCAGAATCGCTGGAGGAGGAGCTGCCGCCGCATCCGACGAGGAACAGGGGGGCTGCCAGAGTGAGGGCCAGTAGACGTTGCCGTCCAGAAATCACGTTGTACATCATCCGCTACCTTATTTTTTTATGAAATCTACCACCGGGTGGTACTCCGGTTGTGGCACATATGTACCAAGATTGTTCACAAAATGATACATACGTACCAGGACAGAGCCGCGGAATTGACGTCGATTGACAGTTCCAAGTCAGGTTGGCCCTTTATGACAAGTTGGGGTTCAGGGCGTGGGCCGTGGTAGCCGCCGGTAGCCAAAGGACCGGTCCGTAACCTTCATAGGTAAACGCTATTGTTTTGCTAAAAACTATCAATTTGAGCCGAGAGCCCTCGGCGCCTATCGTTGGGACTCAATTCAACGACAGGAGCATGCCTCGATGGGCATCATCAACAGCGAAATCAAACCGTTTAACGCCACCGCCTACAAGCAGGGCGAGTTTGTGGAAATTTCCGAAGCGGACGTGAAGGGCAAGTGGGCGATCTTCTTCTTCTACCCGGCCGACTTCACCTTCGTATGTCCCACCGAGCTGGGCGACGTCGCCGACAAGTACCAGGAGCTGCAGCAACTGGGTGTGGAAGTGTTTTCCGTGTCCACCGACACCCACTTCACCCACAAGGCGTGGCACGACACCTCCGACACCATCGGCAAGATCAACTACTTCATGGTGGGTGACCAGACCGGCACCATCACCAACAACTTCGGCGTGATGCGGGAGGGTCAGGGCCTGGCGGACCGCGCCACCTTCCTGATCGATCCGGACGGCATCATCCAGGCGGTTGAGATCACCGCCGAAGGCATCGGCCGCGACGCCGACGACCTGCTGCGCAAGGTCAAGGCGGCCCAGTACGTGCGCAACAATCCGGGTGAAGTGTGTCCGGCCAAGTGGAAGGAAGGGGAAGCGACCCTGTCACCGTCCCTGGACCTGGTCGGCAAGATCTAAGCATTCCCCACGGTAACAGCTGTCTTTAAGGCCCGCTCTGCGGGCCTTTTTGTTGGAGTGATAAGACACAGCTCATTTATAGGTAAGCGCTATTAAAAGCTTAATCCTAATCAATTGGAGCTTTTGATAGTCGGGTTTTATCGTAGGTACCTGTTCAGGCGCGATCGGTGGTGATCGCCGGATTTACCTCACCGGATACCCTTAGTTACCTCATCAGATACCTCATTAGTTACCATAGGGGAATACGATATGTTGGATGCCAACCTCAAGGATCAATTGCAGGCCTACCTCCAGAATCTCACGCAGCCGATCGAGCTGGTGGCGGCGCTGGACGACGGCGCCAAGTCCCGCGAACTGCACGCCCTGCTGAGCGAGATCGCCGGCTTGTCCGAGCTGATTAGCCTCAGTGACGCGGGCGCGGCCAACCTGCGTCGGCCGTCGTTCGCCATCAACCGCACGGGCACCGAGATCGGAGTGCGCTTCGCCGGCATCCCCGTGGGCCACGAGTTCACCTCCCTGGTGCTGGCCCTGCTGCAGGTGGGTGGCCACCCGTCCAAGGCGAGCCAGGATGTGATCGAGCAGGTTCAGGCGCTGGACGGCGACTTCGAGTTCGAGACCTACTTCTCCCTGTCCTGCCAGAACTGTCCGGACGTGGTGCAGGCATTGAACCTGATGAGCGTGCTCAACCCGCGGATCAAGCACACCGCCATCGACGGCGCCCTGTTCCAGGAAGAGATAGCGCAGCGGGAAGTGATGGCGGTACCCAGCGTCTACCTCAATGGCCAGTCCTGGGGCTCGGGTCGCATGACCCTGGAAGAGATCGTCACCAGGCTGGACACCAACGCCGGCGCCCGTGACGCCGATAAACTCAACCAGCGCGACCCGTTCGAGGTGCTGGTGATCGGCGGTGGCCCGTCCGGCTCCGCCGCTGCCATCTACGCCGCGCGCAAGGGCATCGCCACCGGTATTGCCGCCGAGCGCTTCGGCGGCCAGGTATCCGACACTTTGGGCATTGAGAACCTGATTTCCGTGCCCTACACCGAGGGCCCGAAACTGGTCGCGGCCATGGAGCAGCACGTCGGTGACTACCAGGTGGACGTGATGAACCTGCAGCGCGCCGAACAACTGATTCCGGCCGCCCAGGCCGGCGGCTATCACCAGGTGCGGCTGGCCAACGGCGCGTCGCTCAAGGCTCGCAGCGTGATCCTGTCCACCGGTGCCCGCTGGCGGCAGCTGGGGGTGCCGGGCGAGGCCGAGTACCGCAACAAGGGCGTGGCCTACTGCCCCCACTGCGACGGTCCGCTGTTCAAGGGCAAGCGGGTGGCGGTGATCGGTGGCGGCAACTCCGGCGTGGAAGCCGCCATCGACCTGGCAGGGATTGTCGGCCACGTCACCCTGCTCGAGTTTGGTGAGCGGATGCGCGCCGACGAGGTGCTGCAGCACAAATTGCGCAGCCTGGCCAACGTTGACATTCGCCTGTCCGCCCAGACCACCGAGATCCTCGGCAGCGATGGCAAGGTCAATGGCCTGGCCTACACCGACCGCAGCAGCGGCGACAGCCACCGGGTCGAGCTGGAAGGGGTGTTCGTACAGATCGGCCTGGTGCCCAACACCGAATGGCTCAAGGGGGATCTGGCGCTGAGCCAGCACGGCGAGATCGTGGTCAACGACCGTGGCGAGACCTCGGTAGCGGGGGTGTTCGCCGCCGGCGACGCCACCACCGTGCCCTACAAGCAGATCGTGATCGCCATGGGCGAGGGCGCCAAGGCGGCATTGAGTGCCTTTGATTACCTGATCCGCAATGCGGCGCCGGCAGGCGCAGAACAGGCGGCCTAAGCCAAGTAGCGTAGGCGCTAAATTGGGCGCTAAATAAAGCCAGGACAGCCCCGCCACTCGGGAGAGTGGCGGGGCTTTGTTGTGCTGTTGCGCCGTCGCTCCCTCGCCTGTTAACTCGGCATGCTAAGCTACACAGCAACTGAGCCCGATTCCGGAGACTGGCCATGGCCGGGAACATACCGTCGTGCGACGCCCACACCCCCATCTTCTGGCGCGATGATCGCATGCCCCATGTGGAGCTGCGCAAGGTCGCCGACGGCCGCAAGGTCTGTTACGCCCTCCACAGTCATACCCACTGGTCCATCGGAGCCATCACCGGCGGCCACAGCACCTTCGTGTATCGGAACGATCGTTATCGGGTCCAGAAAGGCACCCTGGTGTTGATGAACCCGGAGTGGGCCCACGCCTGCAACCCCATCGACAACCAGCCCTGGGCCTACCTGATGTTGTACGTGGACTCCGACTGGATCACCCGCTTGCGCTACGAGGCCGGGTTGCTGGAGGAGCCGCGCTGGCAGGACATCGCCACCGCGGTGGTGACCGAGCGGGCATGCTACGAGGGCTATTGCGCCATGGCCGAGTGCCTATTGGACCCGGAGCGGGAACTGCTGGACAAGCAGACCCGGGTGGTCGAGTACCTGTCCGGGCTGATGCAGGTGCTGGCGGGACAGCCGGCGCAGCCGCAACCGGAGGCGCCGCATACCTTGCGCGAACTGGCCCATTATCTGGATGCTCATTGTACCGACGAGCTGTCACTGGACGATCTCTGCGCCCGCACCGGCTACAGCCCCGGCCACCTGATCCGTGTCTTCAAGCAGCACTTCGGTATGACGCCTCACGCCTACCTGGTCAATCGCCGCATCCAGTATGGCCAGCGCCAGCTGAAGAGCGGTGCCGCCATTGCCGAGGCGGCGCTGAGTGCCGGCTTCGCCGACCAGGCCCACTTTCAACGCACCTTCAAGAAACTGGTGGCGGCCACGCCCAACCAGTATCGCCAGCCGTCTGCCGCTCGCCGCGCCTCAGTCAAGTAACAGGAACAGGCAACTCGCCACCAGCAGCCCCGCCAGGGTGCGGTTGATGCCGCGCAGCACCGCCGGTTTATGCACCAGATGGCGCAGGAAGGCGCCGGCGTAGACCCAGCAGCTCAGCGACAGCCAGCAGATTGGCAGGTACAGGGCGGCAAACAGCCAGATCTGCTGGCTGTCCCCGCCGTTGGTGTAGGCCCCGATGCCGGCGGCGGAAGCCAGCCAGGCCTTGGGGTTGAGCCACTGCATCAGGGCACCGAGCAGGAATCCCGGTGCCTTGTCCGGTTCGCCGTCGGGAATGCGGCCATCGTCGCGGGCCAGGCGGTAGCTCAGGTACAGCAGGAAGGCGATGCCGGCCCAGCTCAGCCAGCGCTCGAAGCCGGGCAAGCCGGCCAGCAGCGAATGCAGGCCGAAGCCGATGGCGAGGAACAGGGCGATGAAGCCCAGGGTGGCGCCGGTGACGAAGATCAGTCCCCGGGAGACGTGGTAGCGGGTACCGCTGCTCAGGCACACCAGGTTCACCGGTCCCGGTGAGATGGACGCCGCCAGGGCAAAGGCAGACATCGGCAGTATCAGCGACAGGCTCATCGTCATTCTCCTTGTGGATAACGAGTTGGCAATGGCCGAAGTCTGCCCCGACGCCCCGGACGGGTATTGAACAAAATTGCGGTGCCTAAGCGCCCTCCCGATTCAACCGTTAGCGAGCCGAGACCGTTGGTGCCGGTTGCGGTGCCCCGGCCAACGCCCGATAGACATCGACCATGGCCAGCACCGTGGCGGTGCGGCTGCGGGTCAGGGCGTTGTCATTGGTCAGTTGCTCCCGTTCCGCATCCAGTACCTCGAAGTAGCCGATGTAGCCCTGCTCGTAGCGGGTGCGGGCCAGCTGAGCGGCCTCGCGGGCGGCGCTGGCGGCGGCTGCCAGTTCGGCGCTGCGTTGCTGTGTTCGCTGGTAGCGCACCAGCCGGTTCTCGGTTTCCTCCAGGGCTTCCAGCACCACTTGCCGGTATTCCACCAGGGCGGCCTGGGCGTCGGCGTCCTCGGCGTCGATGCGGGCGCGGACCCGGCCGAAGTTGAGGAAGGTCCAGTCGATGCCGAGCCCCACCCGGCGGGACTCGGCACCGGCGCTGAACAGGTCACTGCCGTCCAGGGCCACGGTGCCCAGCAGGGCGTCGAGGCTGAAGCGGGGGAACAGGTCGGCGGTGGCGACCCCAATGTCCGCGGTGGCGGCCGCCAGTTGGCGCTCCGCCTGACGGATATCCGGACGTCGACGCAACACCTCGCCGGGACTGCCCACCGGGATGGTGGGGGTGACCGTCGGCAGCGTCGTGACCGGGCTGAGCCGGCCGATCAACTGGCCCGGGGCCTGCCCGGTCAGCACCGCGATGCGGTGCATGCGTACCCGGATTTCCGCCTGCAGCTGGGGGATCTCGGCGCGGGTGCTGGCCAACTGGGCGCGGGCCCGCAGCACGTCGAACTCGGTGCTGCGACCGGCGGTCTGGCGGGCACCGACGATCGCCAGGGAGTCCCGCTGCAGTGCTACGTTCTGTTGCGCCACGGCCAGCTGCTGTTGCAGCCCCCGCAGCTCGAAATAGCTGCTGGCCAGCTGGCCCACCAGCGCTACCCGCAGCGCCGCCAATTCCGCCTCGGTGGCCTGCAGACGCGCGCCCTGAGCCTCGGTGACGCGGCGCAGGCGGCCAAACAGGTCGAGCTCCCAACTGGCGTTGGCGTCGATGCGGTACAGCTCGATGTTGTCGTCGGCGCCGGGCAGCCGTTCCAGCTCCGGCCGGTGCTGGGCCGCCGCCGAGGCGCCCAGCCCCACCGTCGGCAGCTGCTCGCTGCGGCTGCCCCGCAGCAGTGCCTCGGCGCGCTGGTAGCGGGTCAATGCCGCCTGCAGCTCGAGGTTGGCGTTGAGAGCCTGGTCGATCAGCTCTGCCAGCAGCGGATCGCCGAAGCCGTCCCAGAAGCGGGCTTCCTCGGTCCGGCTAAAGGGCTGGCCATCATGTTCGGCGCTAAACTGCGCCGGGACGTCGAGCTCCGGCGGCTGGTAGTCCGGGCCGACGGCGCAGCCTGCCAACAGCACCAGGCCGGCGGCCGCCAGGTGACCTCTCAATCTTGCCGTCAGTTCTGTTCCCACGTTGGCTCTAGGCATGGTTTCCTCCTGGCAATGCCTCCTGATCCTGACTGCCCTCACCGGACAGGGTGGAGCTGTGATGGCTCTTCAGCGGATGGCTGCCGGACAGCTTGCGCAGCGCGACGTAAAACACCGGGGTGAGGAACAGGCCGAACAGGGTGACCCCGATCATGCCGGCGAACACCGCGGTGCCCAGCGCCGCCCGCACTTCCGCGCCGGCGCCGGTGGCCAGCACCAGCGGCACCACCGCGGCGGTGAAGGTGATGGAGGTCATGATGATCGGCCGCAAGCGCAGGCGGCAGGCTTCCAGCGCTGCCTCGACGATGCCCCGGCCCTGCAGCTCCAGCTCGCGGGCAAACTCCACGATCAGGATGGCGTTCTTGCAGGCCAGGCCGATCAGTACCACCAGGCCCACCTGGACGAAGATGTTGTTGTCGCCCCCGCCGAACCAGACGCCGATCAGCGCCGACAGCATGCACATCGGCACGATGAGGATGACCGCCAGCGGCAGGGTCCAGCTCTCGTACAGTGCCGCCAGTACCAGGAACACCAGCAGGATGGCCAGTGGGAACACCACCAGCGCGGCATTACCCTGATTGGCTTGCTGGTAGCTCAGGTCACTCCATTCGAAGTCCATGCCCGGTGGCAGCACCTCCGCGGCAATCGCCCCCAGGGCGTCCATGGCCTGGGCCGAGGACAGTACCCGCGGGTCGGATTCCCCGGCCAGGTCCGCCGCCGGGTAGCCGTTGAAGCGGATCACCGGGTCCGGCCCGAAGGTCTCGCGGATGTTCACCATGGAACCGATGGGCACCATCTCGCCCTGGTCGTTACGGGTGCGCAGCCGGGCAATGTCCTCCACGCTGTCGCGGTAGGGGGCATCGGCCTGGGCGATGACCTGCCAGGTGCGGCCGAAGCGGTTGAAGTCGTTGACGTAGCTGGAGCCCAGGTAGGTCTGCAGGGTGTCGAACAGCTCGGTGAGCGGGACGCCCTGGGCCTTGGCCTTGAGGCGATCCACCTCGGCATCCAGCTGCGGCACGTTGGCCTGGTAACTGGTGATCGGGAAGCCCATGCCCGGAGTCTGGGCAACGCTGCCCTGGAACTGGTTCACCGCATTCTGCAGGGCGCCATAGCCCAGGTTGCCCCGGTCCTCGATGAACAGCTGGTAGCCGGAGCCGTTGCCCAGGCCGAGGATTGGCGGCGGCATGAAGGAGAAGGCGAAGCCTTCCTTCAGCCCGGCAATCTGCTGGTTGATCTGGGCGTTGATCTGCTCGGCACTCAGGCTGCGCTCGTCGAAAGGCTTGAGCGGGAAGAACACCACCCCGGTGTTGGAGGTGTTGGTGAACTGCAGTGCGTTGAGCCCCGGGAAGGCCACCGCGTGCTCCACACCCTCGGTCGCCATGGCGATGTCGGTGACCTGCTGCAGCAGCTGATCGGTGCGCTCCAGCGAGGCGCCCTCCGGCAGCTTCACCCCGGCCATCAGGTACAGCTTGTCCTGGATCGGGATAAAGCCCGGCGGCACCACCTTGAACATGAACCCGGTGGCCACCAGCAGCAGGGCATAGACCACGAACACCGCACCCCGTCGCCGCAACGACCGGGATACCCCGCCCTGGTACTTGCGGGCACTGGCGTCGAAGAAGCGGTTGAAGGGCCGGAACAGCCAGCCAAACAGGGCATCGATGACCCGTTGCAGGCGGTCCTTGGGCGCGCTGTGGGGTTTCAGCAGCATCGCCGCCATGGCCGGCGACAGGGTCAGCGAGTTGATGGTGGAGATCACCGTCGAGATGGCGATGGTCACCGCGAACTGGCGGTAGAACTGACCGGTGACCCCGGACAGGAACGCCATGGGCACGAACACCGCGCACAGTACCAGGCCAATGGCGACGATCGGTCCGGAGACTTCCTTCATCGCCTGATGAGCCGCCGCCAGGGGCTTGAGGCCCTCCTCGATGTTGCGCTCGACGTTTTCCACCACCACGATGGCGTCATCCACCACGATGCCGATGGCCAGCACCAGGCCAAACAGGGTTAGGGTGTTGATGGAGTAGCCCAGCAGGTACAGCGCGCCGAAAGTACCGACCACCGACACCGGCACCGCCAGCAGCGGGATGATGGAAGCACGCCAGGTCTGCAAGAACAGGGTCACCACCAGCACCACCAGCAATACGGCTTCAAGCAGGGTGGACACCACCGACTTGATGGAATCGCTGACGAAGATGGTGGTGTCGTACACCGCCTGGTATTCCACGCCTTCCGGGAACAGCTCGACAAGCTCGTCCATGGTGGCGATCACCTCGTTGCGGATCTGCAGGGCATTGGCCCCCGGCGCCTGGAAGATGCCGATGGCGACCGCGTCCTTGCTGTCGAGCTGGGAGCGCAGGGTGTAGTCGCCGGCGCCCAGTTCCAGCCGGGCGACGTCCGCCAGGCGCAGCAGTTCGCCGTCGTCACCCCGTTTGAGCACGATGTTGCCGAACTCTTCCGGGGTTTCCAGCCGGCCACGGGCGTTGATCAGGGTGAGGAAATCGCTGTTGGCCACCGGCTCGGCGCCGAGCTGGCCGGCGGACACCTGCACGTTCTGCTCGCGCATGGCGCGCACCACATCGCCGGCGGTCAGGCCGCGGGCGGCGATGCGGTCCGGGTCGAGCCAGGCCCGCATGGCGTAGTCGCCACCGCCGAATATCTGGGCCTCGCCGATGCCCTGGATGCGGGCCAGCCGGTCACGGACGTGCAGGCGGGCGTAGTTGCGCAGGTAGAGGGTGTCGTAACGGCCTTCCGGCGAGGTCAGGTGCACCACCATCAGGAAGGTGGGGGACTGTTTCTGGGTGGTAACCCCCTGGCGGCGCACCGGCTCCGGCAGCCGCGCCAGGGCCTGACTGACCCGGTTCTGCACCTTTACCGCGGCGTCATCCGCGTCGGTGCCCGGGCGGAAGGTTACGGTCAGTTGCAGGACGCCGTCGGACCCGGCCACGGACTTGAAGTACATCATGCCCTCCACCCCGTTGATCGCCTCTTCCAGCGGGGTGGCGACGGTGTCGGCGATTTCCTTGGGGTTGGCGCCGGGGTAGACGGTGCGAACCACCACCGAGGGCGGTACCACCTCCGGGTATTCGCTGATCGGCAGGTTGGGAATGGAGATCAACCCGATGGCGAAGATTATGATGGACACCACGGCCGCGAAAATCGGCCGGTCCACGAAAAATCGCGAAAAATTCATGACAAAAGGCTCCTGTGTGACCGCCAAAGCGGCCGTCACTAATATGAAATTCCCTGGAAAGGGTGGCGAACGCTAACGCTTACAGGCTCGCTACCCGGGCCGTGGAACGGTCGGCCCGACCCGACTTACGGCCCGGCAGCCAGCACCGGGGCATCGTCCCCGGCCGGTGCTTCGCGCATGGCGACCTGTTGCGGGCTGACTTCCATGCCGGGGTAGAACACTTTCTGGACACCGTTGACGATGACTTGGTCGCCGTTCTGCAAGCCCTCGCGGATCACCAGCAGGTCGTCCACCTGGCGACCGAGGGTGACGTGGCGGGGGGAGGCCCGGTTCTGGTCATCCACCACATAGACGAAGCGGCGATCCTGGTCGGTCAGCACCGCCTTGCGGTTGACCAACAGGGCCCGCTCCAGTTGCGCCACCGGCATCTCCACCCGGGCGAACTGCCCCGGCTTGAGGCGTTCGTCCGGGTTGGCCAGCTCGGCGCGGTACTGCAGGGTGCCGGTGCTGGCATCCAGCTGGTTGTCGATGAAATTCAGTCGACCGGTCAGCGTTTGTTGGCTGTCGTCACCCAACCGGACCCGCACGGTCTGGTCCTTGCCGTCCGCCAGCAGCGACCGGCTGTCGGCGGCGGTCTGTTCATCGGCCTCGAAATAGACGTGCATCGGGTCCACCGACACCACCGTGGTCAGTTCCGTCTGGTCGGCATTGGCCAGGTTGCCGCGGGTCACCAGGGCACGACCGGCGCGGCCGCTGACCGGTGCGGTCACCCGGGTGTATTCCAGATCCAGCTCGGCGGTGGTCAGCGCCGCCCTGGCCGCTTCGACCGCTGCCTGGGCACCCATCAGCGCGGCGTGGCGCTGGTCGTACTCTTCGCGGGAGATCGCCCGGCTCTCCAGCAGGCTGCTGGCCCGGCCGGCCTCGCTGCGGGCCAGTTCCAGCTGACTGCTGGCCTGGGCCAGTTCGGCGCGTGCCGCCTGCTGCCGTGCCTGATAGGGCCGCGGGTCGATCTGGAACAGCAGGTCACCGGCCTCCACCAGGGCACCTTCCTCGAACGCCACCTGCTGGATATAGCCGCTGACCCGGGGCCTCAGCACCACGGTTTCGGTGGCCGCCACCCGGCCGGTGAACGACTGCCACAGGGTGACCGGCTCGGCCAGCACCTGGGCCACATCCACCTGGGGCGGTGGCGGCATCATCGCCATCTCGTCGCTCTGGGCCTCGCAGCCGGCCAGGATGAGGGTCGTCAGCATCAGGGCCAGGCCCCCCGCCGCCGCTGTTCGCCGGTTCGTGTTTTCCGTCACACTGTTCATGATGTTTTGCTCCCGTTGATGAATCAGTTCCCGTACCGTTGCACCGGCACCATGCCGGTGCGGTTTGGCTTGCCGGCCCTTTGCCTATCTATCGATTGAGTCGGCGACCTATCGACAGCGACTCTACAATCTCAAGTTAGCTTGAGGTCAATAGGGGCTGCCGGTGGGTTTCGCTATCACTGCAATAGAATGTTGCTATCAATAGCGTGCAATAGCGTGCTGCTTCGGATGACCGAAAGCTTTCTCCCCGAATGGTTGATTACCTTACGAAAGGCGAGGGGCGGGAGGGTATCGGGTTACTGCCCAAAACTTGTCTGATTCTCCAGAGCCTGGTGCGATTTATTGGACGCGATGCCGTTGGTGTGGGGTCGGGAGCCGCGCCATGCGAGGGTGTAAGTAGTTTCCCTGATAATGACTCCAATGTCGTCGATGTAACGAAAGTGCAGTAAAGTGGTTATCGGGCGTCTTGCCTGTTTCTGTTATTTGATTGCCCAATCCTGCAAAAATAGGAGGCGAGTCACGGAGGCCCATCGAGGCTTGCGTATACTGGATGCCCATTGTGACGGTGACTTGGGCAGGAGCATCCGATGCTAACGAGCAATCAGGAAAAGGGTGGGGAACTGGACGCCGATCTCGAGCGGCTGCGCCAGCGGCTGGCCTCCACCATCGAGCGCTGGACGCCAAACCAGCAGGTTCAGGAGACGGTGGTGCCGGGCCTGCACCTGTTCCGCTCGGATTCCCAAACCAGCTGCACCGCCTCGGTCTATGAGCCTTCGGTGTGCTTCATCGCGCAGGGCACCAAGTCGGTCAGCTTCGGCGACCGGGAGCTGATCTACCAGCCGCTGACCTACATGGTGTCGTCGGTGCATCTGCCGGTGCTGGGGCGGATCCTCGATGCCTCGCCGGAGAAACCCTACCTGGCATTCAAGATCGTGGTTGACCCCCAGGACGTCAGTAACCTGGTGCTGGAGATGGGCGACCAGCTGCCGCCAGAGGCCGCGCTGGGCCCCTGTCCCGAAGGCGACTGTGCGCTGAGCATGGCCACCATGGACCGCGGCATGCTCGATGCGGTTACCCGCCTGATCGGCTTGCTGGATGCGCCCCAGGACATCCCGGTGGTCGCGCCCCTGGCCCGCAAGGAAATTCTCTATCGCACCTTGATTGGCGAGATGGGACCGCGCATGCGCAAGTTCGCGGTGGCGGATTCGTCGGTGAACCGGGTATCGCGGGTGATTGCGCTGCTGACGGATCGTTACACCGAGACCCTGCGGATCAAGGCGCTGGCGGACGAGGTCAACATGAGCGAATCCGCGCTGTTCCACACCTTCAAGCAGGTCACCCGGATGTCACCGCTGCAGTTCCAGAAGAAACTGCGACTGCACGAGGCTCGGCGGCTGATGCTGGCGGAAGGGCTGGAAGCGGCCACCGCCAGCTACCGGGTCGGCTACGAGAGCCCCTCCCACTTCAGCCGCGAGTACAGCCGCCTGTTCGGCGCGCCGCCCCGGGCCGACGTCAGCAAGCTGCGGGGCGAACAAGCGACGCCGGCCTGAGTCCGCTCAGGCATCCGGCGTCAGCACCACCTTGCCGATGTTGCGTCGCAGCTCCAACTGGCGGTGGGCCTGGGCCGCCTCGCTGAAGCCGAACACCGAGTCGATGTGGGGGCGGACCCAGCCGTCGCGGTAGCCCTGCAGCAGTCGCTCTGTCCACACCCGGATCTTGGCGGTTTCCTGCCACAGGTGCCCCATGTTGACCCCAAACACGCCCTTGTTGGCGCCCATTAATCCGACCGGGTGCAACAGGGGCATGCCCACCACCGCCGGCAACAGCCGCAGCCGGCCCAGCAGCCCCGATTCGCTGGCGGCGGAGATGCCGAAGGTTCCCAGCCGGCCGGTGGAGCGCAAGGCGCGGTAGCTGCGTTTCAGGTGACTACCGCCGATGGGGTCGATGATCAGTTCCACCCCCTTGCCGCCGGTGAGCCGGGCCACTTCGCTCTCCCAGTCCTGGTTGCGGTAGTCGATGGCCTCATCCAGGCCCCGTTGCCGCAGGAACTCGTGCTTGCCCGGGCTGGCGGTGCCGAAGGTGGTGGCGCCAATGTGGCGGGCGATGTCCAGCGCCGCCAGGCCGACACCACCGCCGGCGTTGTGGATCAGTACCGTGTCTTCCGGCTGCAGGCTGCCCATGACCACCAGCAACTGCCAGGCGGTGAGGTAGTTGACGGGAATGGCGGCGGCGGTGGTGAAATCCAGGTCCTCGGGCATTTCAAAGACCTGTTCCACTGGCACCGCCACCTGTTCCGCCTGGGCATTGAAGCGGCTCAGCCCCAGCACCCGCCGGCCCTGCCAGCTGTTGTCGACCTCGTTCCCGGTGGCGCTGACCACGCCGGCGAACTCATAGCCCATGCAGTTGGGGAAGGGCGGAGCGTCCGGGTACAGACCCTGGCGGGCCAGCACGTCGGCGAAGTTCAGTCCGGCGGCCTCGACCTTGACCACCACCTCGCCAGAGCGGGGGCGTGGATCGGCCACTTCCTCCACGGTGAGGATCCCGGCATCGCCGGCTTTTGGGGAAATCAGACGTTTCATGGAGTGCTCCTTGCGAATGGATGACACGGCGTCGTGTTGGAGGTCGGAGTGTTTATTTTGTTCGACAGTTCGATAATGTTCGAAGTATAGAGGAGGCATTGCACCGCATGCAACCGGCAACCGCCTGGGCGGGCCCCGGTCGGCTCAGATGTCCGACATCAGTTGCGCCAGATCCTGCTGGGTTGCTTCGATCTGGGCCCGCCACCGGGTTTGGTAGTCGGTGAACTCGTTGCCCAGCCGGTTCAGTCGCAGCTGGGTTTCCGCCAGGGTGTGGCTGCCCTGGGCCACGTCCTGCAGGGTCGGCTCGGCCAGCGCCCGACGCTGGCGATTGAGGCGCAGCGCCGCCTGGTTGAGGGTGCGTTTGTCATCCGGGGTTGCCGACGGGTGCTCCTTCAGCGCCTCCTCGATGGATTTCGATAGCGCCTCCAGGCTCTCCTCCAGCCGTCGGCTGTACTCCTCCAACAGGATCGACAGTCGGTCGTTGGCCAGACTCATCTGTTTTTCCAGCGCCTCGGCCATGCGCTCCAGTTCGATGGCGGCCTGGCTGGACTGCTCGCCAAAACGGGCGCGAAAGCGTTCGCTGAGCTGGTCCAGGCTGTGCAGCATCTGGTCGAACAGTTGGCCGCGGGACAGGGCGTCGCCGGTACGGTGGTAATCCACCAGCCATTGCTCGTCCAGTCGTACCAGATAGGTAGTGGTCGCCAGCGGCTGCTGATCGCCATCCGGCAGGCCGGTCAAGGTGGTGGCAATGCTGGCCTGATCGCCATCGATCACCACCCGTCCCCAGCTCACGGTGACGTCGGCCCAGTCCCGTTGATAGCCGTCGAAGGCGGCCTCGTTCACCAGGGTGGATAGCGCCGCGGCGTCGTCGGCGTCGCCGTCGAACATGGATTGCCAGAATGCCTGGGTGACGTCCTGGGGGGTGTTGGGCGCGGCGCAGGCGCTGAGCAGCAGGCAGGCCAGTGCAGTGGCCAGGAATCGGGTTCGAATGTTCATGGGCAGCCCTCGGATACGACTGGGATAACGATAGCCCTATTATGCTACCGAAACCGGCGCGGTTTCCCACCTTAATGTCCTGTCACCCGTCCATAGTCTGCCGGTAGTCACCGCTCCTCTCGACCCGTTCACGAACGAACAAACCTTTACAAAAAATGCCGGCTTTGCGGTTCCCCGATCTGACGACTGGCCATACACTTTCGTCAAGGAGCCTGGCGTGAACGCCCGATCGATTCGGCTATTCACCGGCTCCTTAAACCTGCAGGCAGGTACTTACGGAGTGGAGGTTCTTCACGTCTTGTTGTCCCGTATCTTCAGCCTCCGGCTGGTGGTGGTGGCGTTTGCGTTGGCGGTGGTGCTGGCGGCGGATGCCATGCCCTGGCTGGGGCAGTCCGACCGTTTATTGCTGGAACTGATGCCGCCGGTAGCGGCCGAGCGTGCCCCGGTGCAACCGGTGTGGAGCGAGGCGGTGACCGCGGTGGCGGTGCTGGCGGGTTCCGGCTTCCTGGTGGCGGTGGTGCCGATGCTGGGGCCAGCCCTGGCGCTGCTGTTAACCCTGGTGCTGGCGGTCGGCCTGGTGGTGACCCAGGTGGCCTTGCTGTGGTACTGGCAGACCTGGCTGCCGTTGGGGCCGTCGTTGGTGTTCCTGGTCCTGGGGTTCGGCCTGATGCTGTTCTGGATGCCGCCCCAGCGGGATCTCCGCCGGTTACGGGCAAATGTGCAACGTGCCCGGGTTCAGCTGGGTGAGTTGCTGTTGCACCAGGGCCGCCCGGATGAGGCCCTGGCCGCGCTGGCGGAATGTCCCAGCAACGACGCCAGCCTGGCGTTGCAGTACGACATCGCCATCCAGCAGGAACGACGGCGTCAGTACGACCGGGCGCAACAGACCCTGGCGGCGATACAGGCCCGACGCAAGCAGTACCGCGACGTGCCGGCCAGAATGCAGGCGCTGGCCAATTTGACCTCGGCCGCCGCGGGTGCGGTCGCCGCCGGCCATGACGGCGCCCGTACCCTGGTGCTGCCGGAGTTGGCATTGAGCCAGCCGGTGCTGGGGCGCTATGAGATCGAGCGGGAGCTCGGTCGTGGCGCCATGGGGGTGGTCTATCTGGGCCGCGATCCGAAGATTGCCCGTACCGTCGCCATCAAGACCCTCAGCTACGCCCAGTATGAGCCGGCCGAACTGCAGGAGCTGAAAGCACGCTTCTTCCGTGAAGCGAAAGCGGCGGGACGGCTCAATCATCCCGCCATCGTCACCGTTTACGACGTCGGGGAGGAAGCCGACCTGGCGTTCATTGCCATGGATTACGCACCCGGCAGAGCGCTCAGCCACCATGGCAAGCCCGACACCCTGTTACCCCTGGCGGTGGTGCTCAAGCTGATGGCGACTGTGGCCGAAGCGTTGGAATACGCCCATAATCAAAAGATCGTGCACCGTGACATCAAGCCCGGCAATCTCATCTACGATGCCCGTTCAGGCCAATTGAAAATCACCGACTTCGGCATTGCCAAGATCACCGACGATTCCCGTACCCGCACCGGCAGCGTGATGGGGAGTCCGCTGTACATGTCGCCGGAACAGCTCCGGGGCCAGAAGGTCACCGGGGCCACCGACATCTACAGCCTGGGGGTGACCCTCTATAAGCTGGTGTCGGGTGAGACGCCCCACACCGGCGATACCCTGGCCGGCCTGACCTACCAGATTCTCTACAAGCGTCCCCGCAGTGTGAAGACCTTCAATCCGGATCTGCCACCGGGGGTGGTGCGGTTGATCAACAAGGCGATCCAGCAGGAGCCTGGCAAGCGTTTCGCCAGCGCGGGGGCCATGGCCGAAGCGCTGCGTCGGGCCGGTGCCCGGATCGCGGATGCCCCGGTGGTGCGGTCATGAGCCTGTTTGCCGCCGGCCTGACCGATATCGGCACCCGCCGTTCGTCCAATCAGGATACCCTGGCCTGCACCGTGAGCCCTGAGGGGGACCACGCCCTGGCGGTGATCGCCGATGGCATGGGCGGCTACCGCGGCGGCGAGATCGCCAGCCGGGTGGTGGTGGAGGCGCTGATGGACGCGCTCACGCCGGTGCTGGCCCGCACCCCGGCGGCGCAGGTTCCGGAGCGGATCCAGACCGCCATCACCCTGGCCGCCGAACGTCTGGAAGATACTCGCCGGGGCCGACCGGAGCTGGACCGGATGGGCACCACGGTGGTGCTGGCCTGGGTTCAGCAACAGCGGACCTGGCTCGCTCACCTCGGAGATTCCCGTGGCTACCTGCTGCGTGATGGCTCCCTGTGTCAGCTCACCCGCGACCATACCGTGGCCCAGCGCATGGTGGACGATGGCTCCATCAGCCCGGACGAGGTGGCGCGGCTGCCGTTCCGCAACGTACTGACCCAGGCCCTCGGCGCCACCGCCGAGCCGCGGGCGACCGTCACCGAGCTGGCGCTGCAGGCGGGTGACCGACTGCTGCTGTGCTCCGACGGCCTTACCGACGCCTTGCCGGAGCCCAACTGGCTGCCGCTGCTGGGACGTTGGCCGGTGCTGGACGACCAGGTTCGGGGCCTGGTGGACGCCAGCCTTCGTAACCAGGCGGACGACAACGTCTCCGTCGTGATGATTCAGTATTGTTAGCAAGGAGTTACCTATGGCGGTTCTCTCCCAACTGGTCGACAACGTGGTGGCCAACAGCTTTGAACTCGATCGCCCGCTGATGCATCTTGGGCGCCATCCGGACTGCGAAATCCGCATCGATGAGATTTCCGTCAGTGCTCACCACGCGGTGATCGAGGTGGAGCAAAACGCCTACCTGGATGGCGCGGTGGATTACTACATCACCGACAGCGCCAGCACCAACGGCACCTTCATCAATGACATTCGCCTGAACGGCCGCCAGCGGCTCAACAGCAACGACCTGATCCGCATTGGCTGGAACCTGTTCCGCTTTATCGACGAGGATGAAAACGCCCTGGAGAAGACGGCGTACATTCTGGAGGAGTAGGCGTCAGTCAGTGGCCGGCCTGGCGGCGGGTGCCAGGACCCTGCGCGGCAAACGGCGAGGTGGGCGACGCAAACCCACCTCGCAAAGGTTGACGCTGAGTTATTGAGGGTTATTGAGGGTTTTGAGAGTTATTAGAAAGAGTTATTAGAAAGAGCTATTAGAACTTGGCGCCCAGGGTCAGCCACAGCTTGTCGGTATCCACCTTGCCGGCGGCATCGTCACCGGCCATGTAACTGGCGTACTTGATGCCGGCGGAGTAGTGCTTGCCGAAGCCACGGCTGTAGGCCACATCCACTTCGCTGCCCAGGTCGTCGGCAGACGACGGGGCGTCGTCGGCGCTGAACTCGTGGTAAGCGAGCACCCACTTACCGCCGGCGAGAGAGCCGCTGATGGCCGCCTTTAGGTCCTCCAGGCCGCCGGCCGGAGTGGCCAGGAACTGGTCGGCCCAGCCATTGTGGGCGTGCAGGGTAGCCAGTGGGGTGGCGAAACCGAAGTCGCCATCGTCCGAACCCAGCACTTCGTAGGCCAGTGAAACGGTCAGTCCCTGGGCCTGCACACCGGCCAGGGTCTTGTAGTAGTTGGTGTCAAAGTCGCTGGCACCGGCGTCGGATTGCTGGCTGGCGTACTCCAGTTCGTACAGCAGGCTGAGGGCGTCCAGGGCGTATTTGCCGGCATAGCGCAGGCCGTAGGTGTCCAGGCTGTTGTCGCTACCGTTGTCCACCTCCAACAAATAGGCGTAGCCGGTGAGGGTGCCGAAGCCGGTCTGGTAGTTGATGTTGACCAGATGGTCCTTGGCATCCAGGTCACCGGCCTCGGCGAAGATGCGGTTGCGTTTATCGAGGTAGGCGTAGTCCAGGGTCAGCGCCTCCAGCGGCGAATAGCTCAGGCGCAGGGCATCGAAGGTCTGGCGGTCCTGGCGCCAGCCGACGTGACCGACGAAGCGCTGGTTATCGTAGGCGATGACCTGGCGGCCCAGCTTGGCGGTCACTGCGGCGCCGCTGTATTGCAGGAAGGCCTGGTCCACCTCGGTGGTTTCCGGGTCAGCCACCACGGAGTGGTCGGCGGCCTGGCCCTGGGTGTCGTTGAAGTCGTCGACTCCGGCCACCGTGCGGGCGTCTTCGAATTCCAGCACCCCGCTCAGGCCCTGGTAGTTCCCGGTCTTGTAGCCCAGACGGGTGCGCAGGGTGAGGGCATTGGCCTTGTCCAGGGCGTTGTCCTGGTCCACGTGCTCATAGCGCAGACGGAAATCGCCGTAGGCGGTGCCGCCGCTTAGGGCCTCGGTGAAGGATGTGTCTTCCGCCAGGGCGCTGGTACAGCTGATGGCGGCGGCAAGCAGGCAGCCGGTCTGTCTGAAGGTTTTACGGTTCATCGGGTGTTCTCCTGAGTGATGGGAATCGTCGTCGCACACAGTTCGTTGGCGCCAAGAGCCCGGTGCTGGTGGTCAATCGGCTCCGCTTGTTGTTGTTCTTCGGGCATAAAAAAACGCCTACCGTCCCAGGATAGGTCTGGGCTGATAAGCGCCGTTGCTTTGGTAGCCGTGTTGTCGGCCGGTGGCGGGCGTGTGGTGTCCTGGTCCCGTCCCGGCGTGAGGACGACTGCATGGCACGTGCCATTTTTGGGGATGGCGATATACCTGATTGAAAAATAGAGAAAAAAGGCGATAGCCGGAAGGCTGACCGGTCACTCAGGGGCGCTGTTTGGGGGCGGCTTGCGCCGGGGGTGCATTAAAAACGACCGCCAATCAGCGGCTTGGAAAGCGGCGCTCGCGATGACCGATGTCGGGGGGAACGGGCGGGGCTGGCGTCCCGGAGCACGCTGGGGCAGGATAGCGCCTGTCCCGTCGCCCCGGCAGGCCGCCTGGGGCACCACCCTTAAGATCCTGTGGAGGAGTCAATACGTGCACGCTTGGCATTACCGCCGATTGAGCCTGATCCTGTTGTTGGTCGGTTGGCTGGGTGGCTGTGACCGTCCGGACCCCGGACTGTCATTGCGCCTGGAACCGGCACAGCTGGATTGGGTCGGCCAACAGATCTTCCAAAACGAGTGCAGCGGTCAGTTCCGTTGTCTGGTGCACTGGAACGAAGGCGAGGCCTTTCCGTCCCTGGGGATCGGGCATTTCATCTGGTACCCGGCCGGGGTCGAAGGCCGGTTTGTGGAGAGTTTTCCGGCGCTGATTGCGTTTTTGCAACAACGCAACGTGACGGTACCGGAAGGGTTGGCCAGCCTGTCCCCGCTCGATGCGCCCTGGCCGGATCGCCCGACCTTCCTGGCCCGCCAGGACCAGCCCGAGGTCATCGAGCTGCGGCGGTTTCTCCTGCGCACCCAGGGTGACCAGGTGGCGTTTATCTTCGCCCGGGCCGAAGCGGCACTGGCGCGAGTAGTCGCCGCCGCGCCGGAGGCCCAGCGCGGGGCATTGCGGCAGCGGCTGGCGGCCCTGAGTGCGACTCCGGGCGGGGTTTATGCGCTGCTGGATTACGTCAATTTCAAAGGCGAAGGACTGGCGCCCAGCGAACGCTATGCCGGTGAGGGCTGGGGCCTGCTGCAGGTACTGCAGGCGATGACGGGCAGCGCCGAGGTCAGCGCGCTGGCGCAGTTCCGCGAGGCGGCGGCGGTGGTGCTGGCTCGGCGGGCCGCGAACGCCGCCAAGCCCATTGAGCGGGAGCGCTGGTTGCCGGGCTGGCGGAAGCGTCTGGAGACCTATCGTGAGCCCGGGCCCCTGCCGGAGGCGACGGCGGGGCGCTGACCGCCGTGCTTGCCTGGAACGGATTTCTCACCTACATTGATGCCATGGCAAAAGGGAATTTTTGCTGTCCTTTCAGAAAGTGATTGCCCCCATATTTTTTCGACTGAATGCCGATGTAGGTATTCCCGTCTGTTACCCGTAGTGGCACCGCAGTTTCAGTTTCCGTTGTAAAACGCACGCAACTGGCCTGGTGGAACCCACTATGAGCGCAGAAGTTGACCTCACCGATATCAAGATCAAGGAGCTGCCGGAGATCGAGTTGACTGGTGGGCTGGATTTCAATTTGGACGATATCCGCATCACCCAGTTGGCGCCAATCAGCATCGGTATCACCCAGCTGCCCCAGATCAACGTCGGTGTCACCCAGCTGCCGGACTTCAATGCCAATTTGGCGGTGACCGAGTTGCCCAAGATCGAACTCGACACCGATAGCACGGTGAAGACCGACTCCACCGTCAAGACCGATTCGATCCTCAAGACCGACAACAAGGTCGATCTGGATTTGGACGTACGCATTCGCGAGTTGCCCCAGGTAGATGTTCAGCTCGGCTTGCGACCCATGCGATTCCATTTTCCGCTGCATTACCGGTTCTGCCTGACTCTGTTCGGGATCAAGGTGTTCGAATTCGAGACCTGTGGTGAGGGCATGGTGGTGGCGGAGGACTATCGCCCCCACAAGTCGGAACAGTGTGACTGATCAGGGAGGAGGTGGCGATGAAAGGACCATACAACGGCGAGCCGGGCACCGATTGGCAGTTGGGCCCGGGACCCTTCTGCTTTTCCGGGCCGCCCACCGCCTGTCGCGGCGAACTGGGCCTGATCAATGACTCCGATTACAAACTCCGGGTGCGGCAATTGGAGACCCGGGCCGTGCCGCGGCCGCGCAAGGATCATCAGGCGTTGCCACCCGGGTACATTCAGTTGTCGGCTCGGATTCGCCCCCACGATACCGCTCGTAGCCGGGCCACGCTGATGCTGACCAGCGACACTGCTCCTGGCTGTTACCAGGGCACGGTGGTGTGTGGGAAACAGAAGGAACGGCTGGAGGTCGAGGTGCTGGCTCACCGTGAGCTGTTGGTGGAACCCAGCCATTTGCGGTTGCATGGTCACAGCGGCCAGGTCGTTGAGCAAAGACTGACCCTGAGCAATCGGGGTAACGTGCCGATCGAACTGCGGGATGTCTCGATGGTGTGGCTGGAAGAGGTGAACTGGGCCGGCCGTACCCTGGTGGACACCCTGAGGGCAACCAGCGCCGAGGATGGCTACGAGGAGTTTGCCAACCGACTGGTGCAGGAATTCCGCCGGTCGCTGGTGGTACCCGCCCGCATCCGCTTCCGGCCCTCGCTGGGGCAAGCGTTGGCTCCGGGACAGTGCATCGAGCGTTCGCTCAGCCTGACCCTGCCGCCCGGGTTGAAGAAAGGGCGCCGTTACCTGGGGTTTATCAAGGTCGATGCAGGTCGCATCTGGCTGAGGCTGTACTGCAACGCCAACGAAACCGCGCCGAAAAGGAGCTAAGCCATGTATGACGCATCCTGTGAATCTTTCCCCGCCGGTTGCGGGCCCGCCCGGGAGCCGTCGCCCGTGTGCTTGCCGTCGGCGATCAGCCTGCTGCTGCTGCCTCCGCGGGTGCTGGCGGCCACCGCCTACAGTGCGGCGGATGTGATCAAGCAGACCCTGGATGGGCGCTATGATGACTGCCCGGTGTGCCATGGCTGCCATGGCAAGGGTGAACCCTGCTGTGGGATTCCCGAACAATCCTGCCCCGACCCTTGCGTCTGTCGCATCGTTTGGGAGGGCTGCCCCGGCGACAGCTTCCAGTACCGACTGCAGATCACCAACACCTCGACTCATCAGCGGGAATTCACCCTGACGCCGTTGCCGTTCGGCTGCACCGAGGACACGGTGACGGTGGCGCCGGATAAGAAGACCCTGGCCCAGGACGAGTCCTTTCAGGCGGTGGTCGGCTTCACCATTCCGGATCAGCTGGCCGGTGGCCGTTACCTCGCCCGGATCAAACTCACCGGGGCCTACGAACAGATCATCCTGGTATGCCTCACGGTGCGGCCACGACAGGCCTGCTGTTGCCACATCGAGCAGGGGGACATCCCCAAGCGAATCAAGGCCCACCACTGGTATCACCATTTCCAGTGCATCGAAGACTGCGCGAAACCGGCCGCCGGGGCCGGATGAGCCGGCGGAGGAGGGCACCATGAACTGTGTCATCGAGCACCGCAACCTCAGCATCGACGATCTTTGCTTTCACGTTGCCGTTTCCCGGCCGGTGGGCCGGGTCGGGCGGCCGGCACCCCTGTCCCGGGGGCCGGTGTTTTGCCTGCACGGTTTCCCGGAGGGCTGGCTGGGCTGGCGCCCGCTGATGCGACAGCTGCCGGATGTGGCCTGCTATGCGCCCGACCTGCGGGGCTATCCCATTTCCGACTACCCCGACAGTGGTTACGACATCTTCACCCTGACCGATGACATTCGCCAGCTGATGGATGCCCTCGACCTGGAGCGCCCGCTGCTGCTGGGGCACGACTGGGGCGGCGCCCTGGGCTGGCTGTTCGCCCACCGCTTCCCGGACCGCATCAGCCGGTTGGTGGTGGTCAACTGCACCCACCCCCGCACCCTGGTGCGTGCGGTGCTGCGGTTCCGCGACCTGCAGACCCTGCGCATTCCCTGGGTGCCGCCGTTCCAGGTGCCCTGGCTACCGGAAGCCCTGTTGACCACGGCGGCCGGACGCAAGCTGCTGGAACTGTCCTTCACCTTGCGCGCCGGCTCCCGTGGGCAGATGGATCACGACCTGGTGCGGGAAATCGTTCAGCGCTTTGCCCGCGCCGAAGATATGCGGGGGCCGATTAATTACTATCGGGCGTTTGTTCGTACCCTGTTGCATGGTCGTCAACGGACCAGACTTGATGCGCTCTACCAGACCCCGATTCAGGTGCCGGTGAGCCTGGTGTGGGGGTTGGAGGACCGGGCGCTGTCGGCGCGGGTGGCACAGGACAGCGAGCAGGACGCCGGTTGCCCGGTGGAATGGCGGCCGCTGGCCGGCATTGGTCACTTTGTCGACCTGGAGGCGCCGGAATTGCTGGCGGCGGAGCTGGACCGGTTGCTTCAGCAAGCCACACCGTCCGCGGTGGCCCCGTCACGGCCCATCACCGTGGCCTGAGCCGGAGGGGATCGCAGCCCCGGCACAAGCCCGGGAGGAGTGAGGCATGGACAAAGACTATGACGTGCTGGTAATCGGTTCCGGCTTTGGCGGCGCCATCACCGCCTGTCGGCTGGCCCAGGCCGGCCGTTCGGTGTGCCTGCTGGAAAAAGGCCGGCGCTGGGACCGGTTGGATTTTCCCCGGGCGCCGGGGCAGGTGGCGGAGCGGACCATCCGCTCCACCGGGCCGCACGGCCCCGGCGACGGCTTTATCGAATACCACAGTTTCCGCACCATGGACGTGGTGCAGGGATGCGGGGTGGGGGGCGGTTCCCTGCACTATTTCAACGTCCATCTGCGACCGCCGCCGTTCATCTTCGACCGGCCCGGCTGGCCCCGGCGGCTTGACGCCCAGCGGCTGCGGCCTTACTTCGCCCTGGCGGCCGATATGCTGGGGGCGAAGGCCCTGACGGCGGGCAGCCCCCGCGGGTTGCCGGATCGCACCCGGGTCTTTGAGGACGCGGTGGTCAGCATCGGTCGCCAGCCCGATCGGGTGCCAATCTGCGTGCGCACCGGCGATCGCGACGGGTTACCGGGCTGTGAATACTGTGGCAACTGTCTGTTGGGCTGCCACGTTCATGCCAAGAACACCCTGGATCTGAATTACATCCCAATGGCGGAGCAGATGGGTGCGGAAGTAAAGGCCGAGCACCAGGCGGTGAACATTACCCCGCTCAGCCAGGGCTACCGCGTTACCTGTGTAGATCTGGCCGCCGGGGCAGCCGCCGACGGCGCCCCGGCGTTGCGGCACCTGGTGGCGCGACGGGTGATCCTGGCCGCTGGCACCCTGGGCACCAATGCCCTGTTGCTGCGCTGCAAGCACCAGTACCGCACCTTGCCCCGACTCTCGCCGCGCCTGGGGCAGGGCTTTTCCGGCAATGGCGACTTCATCTTTGCCGGCAGCCGCTACCAGAGCCGGGTGGTGGACCCAGGCCGTGGCCCCAGCATCACCGCAGGCGTGGGATTCCGGCGCGAACCGGACCAGTTCATCTACATTGAGGACCTGGGCTATCCGGATCCGTTCATCTGGTATTTCAACGGTGCCATCCCCACCCGCGGCCGTGCCAGCCGGCTGCTTCGACAGGCTCGTCGTTACCTGAGCGATGCCTTCGGCGGCGGCCTCACCTTCGAGCTGGATGAACTGCTGGAGGCCGGCTACCTGACCCATTTCCTGCCCTATCTGGGCATGGGCACCGACGCCGCCAACGGGCGACTGTTGTTGAACCGTCGGGGCGGGCTCGAGCTGCGCTGGCCGGTCCGCAAGAGCCAGCCGATGTTTCGCGACATGATCGGCCATATGCAGGCGCTCAGCCGGGCCTCCGGGGGACGCTTCGTCAACAGCTTCCTGTGGCGGAGTCCGTTGCTTGGGCTGCCCCTGCGCAAGACCCTGACTGCCCATCCGCTGGGGGGCTGTGCGCTGTCGGAATCGCCGTTGACGGGGGTTACCAACGAATTCGGTGAGGTCTGGGGGTACCCCGGCCTCTACGTGGCGGACGGCGCGCTGGTACCGGCGGCCCTCGGCGTCAACCCATCCGCCACCATCAGCGCCCTGGCCGAGCGGGTGGCGTTTCACCTGATCCACCGTCGCGATCTGCGGGAGGGCGATACCCGGACACCGGCCAACCGGGTCGCCACGGCTAGCGCCGACCAGGCGGAGGTCCACCTGGCCGCCATGACTGGCAACTGAGTCCCGGTACCACCGGGACCGAAGATGGGGGAGGAGGCAAACATGAACACACAGATAGAGCAGTGGCTGTCATTGCCCAGAGAGGAACTGGACAAGGTATACAAGAAGGCCAAGCCCGGCACCATGCCTCAGGGCGAAACCCAGGGCACCGCGATCTGGGCTGGAGGCCTGTTTCCGGGGCTGTTTTCGGTGGTGGCCCGGCTGCTGGCCTGGCAGGGTAAGGTGTTTGACCTGTTCGCGCCGGGCTTCAACAGCGGGGTGGTGGTGAACAAGGTGTCGCCGTGGGGGCTCAATCTGATCGTCGCCAAGGCGTACCGGGACAAGAGCTGGCTCGATGGCAAAGACACCATCGTTATCGACTACGGCACCACCTCCCTGCTGGCCCGTCCGATCCGCGATGAAATCCGGGAGGTGGCGCCGGGGCTGTATCTGGGCAAGGTGTGGTGGGGGAAACGCCGGATTCTCGATTTCGCCCTGGAATGCCCGACGCCGACGGCGGAGGTGGTACAGACTGCTGGCCCGGCTTAAGCCATTGGCGGGGATTGGATTCCCCGCCGGGTTTGGATCATTGACCCGATATTGAGTATCGAACGGGAGGCTCGCCATGCTCAACGGCCTGCTGGAACGGCTGCACCCCATGCCCCAGAACGACCTGACCCTGCGGGCGCCCATCGCCCAGGCTCGGGAGACGGAGCTGCGGACGGTGTTGGCGGAGATCAATCAGGACCCCGCCGGCAACGCCATCCTGCCCTTCGCCAAGCATGACAACCTGCATTTTGCCCGCCTGCTGATCCTGGAAGGGCCGGATCACCCGGACACCTACGATTCCAGTCTGGTGCTGACCGCCAACGTGGACGGGCCGGTGACGGTGTTCCTGCGGCAACTGGTGGCGCGACATGCCGGCGGGCTGGACCGGCTGTATGCGGCCTGCCCGGACTACCCTGGCCCCCGCCGACGAAGTCCCGGTACCCGGCTGGCGTTTCTGCAGCGTCAGCGCATACCGTCCCAGGCTTATTACATCAACACCATCGGCCGCACCGCTGCACAGATTCGTCAGGAAGATCGGCTGCAACAGGCGCTGCAGACGTTCCTCAACGGCCTGACGGCGGCGGACGTCGATTCCGCCCGCAGACTGCGCCAGCGGGTGGTGGAGTTTGTCGCCAACGAGCCCGAACTGGCCTGGGCGCTGACTGCGCGGGCACAACCGGGGCTGTGGTGGCGGAGCTGGGAAAAGGCCCGTTTCGCCGCCCTGGTGGCCCTTGGCCTGCTGATCGTGGCCTGGGGCTGGCCGGTACTAGTGACCGCGTTGCTGGCACTGCGCTGGCGGGAGTCCCAGGACCCGGAGCTCCATACCCGCCCGGCGCTGAGTCGGCTCAACCAGTTGCGGGCCACCGAAGACTTCGCCGCCCACAACCCGTTTGCCGCGGTGGGCTATGTAAAACCAGGCTGGTTGCGCCAGCTCACCGCCCGGGCCCTGTTGGCGTCGGCCCAGGTGGCGCTGCGTCATGTCTTCAATCGCGGCAACCTGGCCGGGGTGCCACTGCTGGGGCTGGACGGCGTCGATACCATTCACTTTGCCCGCTGGACCATCCTGGATAATGGCCGTCGCCTGCTGTTCACCAGTAATTACGACGGCAGCCTGGAAAGCTACATGGTGGATTTCGTCGACAAGGTGGCCTGGGGCCTCAACCTGATTTTCAGCAACGGCGTCGGCTACCCCAGAACCCGTTGGCTGGTACATGAGGGCGCCCGCCACGAGCAGCGGTTCAAGGACTATCTGGGCCTGCACCAGCTCATCAACCAGGCGTGGTACAGCCCCTATCCCCATCTGACCGCGCTCAACATCGCCAACAACGAGGCCATCCGCGACGGCCTGCGGGGCTCGATGAGCGAAGCCGAGGTCCAGGCCTGGCTGGCCCGGCTCTAGCACGGATAGGAGGAGCTCATGGCGACCGCCGGTGACATCGACTTCAGCGACATCCAGGGCCTGGTGGTACGCGGCTACGGCGGCCTGCCCGAGGCCTGTTACCTGCTGCTGCGGATCCGTGAGCGGGAGCCGGCCCGGGTCTGGTTGCAGGCCCGGCTGGCGGAGCTCAGCTATGCCGATAACCGCCCGCGGCAACAGGCATTGAACCTGGCCCTAAGCTACCACGGTCTGGTGGCCCTGGGCATCGAGGAGGAGATTCTGGTGGGATTCGCCGACCCGTTCCGTTCCGGCATGACCACGCCCCACAAGCGCCGTCTGCTGGGGGACGAGGGCGGCAGTGCCCCGGAACGCTGGCAGTGGGGTGGGCCGGATTCACCGCCGGTGGATATCCTGTTGCTGTGTTTCGCCGATGGCCGGACCCGGCTGGCGAAGTTGCTGGCCTCGGTGACCGACGACCTGGACAGCCATGGCCTGACCGAGGTAGCACGACTGGACACCCAGTCACTGCCGGACTTCCGCGAACATTTTGGTTTTCGCGACAGCATTGGCCAGCCCTATGTCGCCGAATTTGACCGCCAGACCCGGGCGGACCGCCATCCGGTGCCGTTGGGGGAATTTCTGCTGGGTTATCCCAACGGCTACCAGCGCTACACCCAGCGGCCACTGGTGGAGGCCGGGCTGGATCCGCAGGCACTGTTGGCAACGGACCCCCAGGGGAGTCCGTTGCGGGATCTGGGCCTGAACGGCAGCTACCTGGTGCTAAGGCAGTTGGCCCAGGATGTGCCAGGGTTCTGGCGCTTCGTCCGGGACCAGGCCGGTGCCGGTTCAGCGGTGGCGCTGGCCGCCAGGATGGTGGGTCGCTGGCCCAGTGGCACCGCTCTGGTGCAATCGCCGGACGGCGATGTGCCCGGGCTGGAGGACAAGGATAACTTTGCCTACCACGCCAGCGATTCCGAGGGACTGAAATGCCCCCTCGGCGCCCATATTCGTCGGACCCATCCCCGGGACAGCCTGGCGCCGGAGCCAGGCTCCGACAAGTCCATTGCCTTCAGCAACCGCCATCGGCTGCTGCGGCGGGGTCGGGCCTATGGTCCGCCGTTTGATCCCAGCGCGGATCCGGTCCGTTACCTGGCGGATCTGGACCGGGAACCCGAGCCGGTGGAGCGAGGCCTGCACTTCATCTGCCTCAACGCCAACATTGGTCGCCAGTTCGAGTTCGTCCAGCACACCTGGGCCAGCAACCCCAACTTCAATGGCCTGTACCGGGACCCGGACCCGTTGATTGGCGCCCGCACCGCCCACGGCCAACGCCAGGACCAGTTCACCATCCAGCAACGCCCGCTGCGCCGACAGGTGCGGGGCATGCCAGCGTTCGTCACCACCCGGGGCGGTGGTTATTTCTTCCTGCCCAGTCGGCGGGGGGGGCAGTTCCTGGCCCAGCGGCCAGTTCGCCAGCGGATAGCTAACAAGCGGGCCGCGGACTAACGCCGAATGCCAGAGCTGGTTCGAAGTGATGCCCAAACTCCCTAGGTAGAGAGGACAACAACGATGAGAGTCTTACCACAACTGACCCAGCGGGGCGCACAAACGCTGATGGGCGTGCTGCGCCGGCTGGACCCGTACTATCGTGATGATTTCGACCGGCTGTTCCGGCCGTCCCTGGAGCGGGTGGTGCAGCGACTGCTGCGGCGCCGACTGCAGGACCAGGGGCTGGATCTTGCCGAAGAGGTGCTGAGTGAAGACGAGAAGCCGGTGGCGGCCGCCATCGCCGATACCATGAACCGGTTCCTGATCAAGGAATACAGGGACACCGGCCAGATCGCGGAGCGAGCGGGCAACACTAAGACCTACGGCCTGGTCCGGGGCCGGTTTTGCGTCAATGACGACCTGCCCCGGCGATTGCAGCTGGGGGTATTCCGACCCGGCCGCAGCTACCCGGTGTACGTGCGCTTCGGCGGGCCGGGACCGCGGGTGGTGCCGGATATCGACGACAACGGCATCCTCAGTATGGGCATCAAGCTGATGGGGGTCGCCGGCCGCAAGTTGCTGACGGATGAGAAACACACGGTGGATTTCTCCGGCATCAGCGCCCCCAGTTTCACCACGCCCAACGTGTTCGAGAACATCAAGCTGCAGCGGGAGATTGGCCTCGGGACGCCGGCCTGGTATTTCCTCAACCCACTGGATCCCCATGTGCTGGATCTGCTGATGCAGGCACTGTACGCCCGCACCCACGCGAATCCGCTGGAGACCACCTACTACAGCTGCGTGCCCTACCAGTACGGCAAGGGCCGGGCGATGAAATTCCGGGTGCGGCCACGGCTGGAACGATCGTCGCCGGTGGGCAAGCTCACCGACAACTACTTGCGGGATGCGATGGTGGCCACCCTGACCCACGGCGAGGTGGTGTTCGATTTTGCCATGCAGCTGCAGACCGACCCGGTGTCGATGCCCATCGAGGATGCGTCCATAGTCTGGGATGAGCGCCAGTCGCCGTTCATTCCGGTGGCCACCCTGGTGCTGCCACCGCAGGTGTTCGATGTGCCGGCACAGCATGCCTTCGCCCGCAATATCACCATCAACCCCTGGCACACCCTGGCGGTGCACCGCCCCTTGGGCAACCAGAACCGGGCCCGCAAGACCATATACCAATCCACCTCACGGATGCGTCAGGCCATCAATGGGGAGCACCACCTCGAGCCCAGCGGGGACGAGGTTTTTGTCCAGTCTCGCCACAGCGCGACCGGCCGTCCCCAACCGGCGCCACGACGTGACCGGGGGGTGGTCGAAACCAGCAGCTAGGGAGCCCCCGATTAACTCCGGATCTGCTCTGGCTGTTGGAGCCATTTCCAATCAAGGCGCGAGGTTGCAGCAATGCCGGGGCCTTTTAAGAAGACGTTCCTTAACACAAGCTTGTCGCTTGTATTAAGGGACACGAGCGACAAGGAGCACAGCCATGAACCTGCGTGATGCCCGGGACCGTGCTGTCCAGGTGGTCCGTAATCTGCCGTACCTGCCCGGGGTGCTGTCACCCCTGAACCGCGCGGCGCCCTGGTCGGAGCTAGAGCCGGATAACTACGAGACTTACCACCACTTTGTCTATGCCGCCTATTCGGCGCTGCTGCCGATTTACGCGCCGTTCCGCCAGAGCCCCCATCTGCCCTATGAAGTGCCGGAACGGTTGGTGCAGATCGACGACAACCAGGCGTGGTTCTTCCTCAACGGTATCTGCACCAGCCGCAGCGCCCTGCGGGTGAATGGCCGGGCCCTGGCCACCCTGTTCAACCGTCGTATCAACCTGATGCACAACCCCTCCGACGGTGCCCTGCTGGATCTGCTGGAATGCGCACTCGGCCGCAAGATGCAATTCGTCTCCAGCCTGGAGAGCTCGGTCGCGAGTATCCTGGAGGAGGCGCTGCAAACCCGCGACAAGGTGGTGCTGATCGTTCACTCCCAGGGCGGTATCATCAGCACCAATGCGTTGTACCTGTTGCGGGAACGGCTTGGTACCGAGCGTCAGTCACTGCTGACCAAGCTGGAGCTCTACTCCTTCGCCAGTGCCGCCACCGAACTGACGATGCCGGAGATCCGCGCCGAACACTTCTACCACACCGAAGACTACGTGGCACGCATTGGCGTGGGGGGGTATCCGGAGCGTTTCAGTGGGCGGCTGTTCCCGGCCTCCGGCAGTGGTCATCTGCTGAACACGCACTACCTGGTCAGTTTCGTGAATGGTGACTTCGAGCCGGCCGCTGGCCCCCCCAGCCAGTTATGGCGGTACTTGCGTAAACGTAAGCTCCCGGCCAGGGCCGAGCAGGTCGGGGTCTGAGCTAAAATTCATTTACTTAATAAAATCAATGAGTAAATATACTCGCCCAATACCAATAAAAATGCAGGGATGGGTATGGCGAGTCGTAGTGGGCGGTATCTGTGGGTGGTCGCGGCGGGACTGGTTGGCCTGCTGGTGGCAGCGATGGTGTTCCTGGCAGGACCGGGGGCGGGTAACGAACCGGACACCGAGTTCCGCCAACTGACCCAGGGCTGGAGCGACTCGGTGCGGGAGCAGATGCACCACCTGAGCTTCGGCTCGCGCATGCTGCCTTACGACTGGCTGTTGCATCTGGAACGGGCGGATGGTTCCGGCTCAGTGCGTGAGCCGGCGTTCCTGGCGCAACTGGGTTTTATCCCCACCCAACCCAGTGCGCTGAATCCGGACAGCCTGCCGGTGGGGTTCAGTCGGGCCGTTGATGGCACCGGCACGGCGTGGGCTGGCTTCAATTGCGCCGCCTGCCATACCGGGGCGATCCGCTACCGGGGCGAACAGGTGCTGATCGAGGGCGGTCCGGCGCTGATCGATTTTTCCCGTTTTGAGGACGCGGTCATTGCCAGCCTGGCGGCGACGCTGGCCGATCCCGCCCGCCTCGAGCGGCTGGCCCTGGCACTGGAGCAGGACCACCCGGAGTCACTGCGGCTGGCGCTGCAACAACGGCTGGATTACCTGCACCAGCGCCGGCGGATGAACCAGTCGGCGACCGCCTATGGCCATGGCCGACTGGACGCCTTCGGCCAGATCTTCAATACCGTGGCGGTGGAACTGCTGAACCGTCCCGGCAATGCCCATCCCGCCGACGCGCCGGTCAGCTATCCGTTCCTGTGGGGCGCGCCGTACCTGGACCTGGTGCAGTGGAACGGCTCGGCACCGAACCAGGCACCGGGACCGCTGATCCAGAACGTGACCACCGCGCTGGCGGTATTCGGCACCGCCAACCTCAGCGAGCCCGGGGCTCTGGGTGGCTACACCAGTTCGGTGGATATTCCCAATCTGGGTACGCTGCAGCGACACTATAACCAGCTGCGCGCTCCGGGTTGGCCGGAGGACCTGTTGGGTGCCCTGGATCCGGACAAGCTTACCGCCGGCCGGACGCTGTACCGGGATAACTGCCTGGCTTGCCACGCCCTCAGTGATCATCAGCAGCCCAATCAGCCCGCGAAGGTCACGCTGGTTCCCCGCACCGAGGTGGGCACCGATCCCGCCATGGCCACCAATTTCCTGCAGGCGCGGGCCCAGACCGGCCTGCTGGCCGGGCGCAAGAAGCTGGTGCTGGCCGGGCCGGCGTTTGGCAGTGAAGCCAGCACCATCGAGCTGGTGGTTCATGCTGCCCTCGGCGCCACCCTGCAGCATCCCCTGGACGCCCTCGGGGCCAGTCTGGAGGACTTCGTGCGTGTCTACGGCGCGACCCCCAGCCAGGCCCCGGATCAGTACAAGGCCCGGCCGCTGGCCGGCATCTGGGCCACCGCGCCGTTCCTGCACAACGGCTCGGTGCCCACCCTCTACCACCTGCTATTGCCGCCGGAACAACGACCCGCCAGCTTTCACGTCGGCAGTCGCGAGCTGGACCCGGTCAAGGTGGGCTATGTCACAGAGGCAGGACCCGCCAGCAGCCACTTCGACACCCGGCTACCGGCCAACAGTAACCAGGGCCATGTCTATGGCACCGACCTGGACGAGTCCGCGCGCTGGGCGCTGGTGGAATACCTCAAGAGTCTTTAATTACAAGGAAACGTTGATATGACTGTGTCCACCTCACTTCGGCTCTGGGGCTGGTGTGGCAAACTGCTCAAATGGCTGCTTGTGGCGGCCGTGGTGTTGGCTCTCGCAGCGACGGCGCTGTTCGCCTGGTACGTGCTCTGGCCGGTTCAGGGGCTGCCTGAGTTGGAGCCGGTGGACGACGTGGTTTATTTCGATCAGGGTTGGGGGCTGACCCGGTCCGCACCGGACCGGGAACGCTACTATTACACCCCGCAGGGCACCAGCATGCCCCAGGGGGCCACCTCAGCGGCAATCCGTTACGACTGGTTCGTCAACCTGCGGCTACCGTTTTCCGACCAACGCTTTGCCGATCCCGATCACCTGCGCCAGTACCGCTTTCTGGTGGACCCGGCGGCAACCGAGGCCAACCCGGATCAGCTGCCGGTGGGGTTCACCAAGCATTTCGACCCGGTCACCGGGGATGAGTTGCTGGACATCACCTGTGCCGCCTGCCACACCGGCGAGTTGCACTACACCCAGGGTGACCGGCGGCTAGCGCTCCGAGTGGACGGTGGCCAGGCGATGCATGCCATCAGCGATACCAGCCGCGGTTCCTTTGCGCCGAAACTGGTGGCCTCGTTGTTCTACACCGCCGCCAACCCGCTGAAATTTGATGAATTTGCCCGTGACGTTCTGGGCACCCGCTACCCTCAGGGCAAGGCGGCGCTGAAGGATAAGCTGTGGGCCACCCTGGCCCGGTTTGCCGGCAGTCCCCAGAACAACCCCTTCGGTCACCTCTATCCGCGGGAAGAAGGCTTTGGCCGCACCGATGCGCTGGGTCGGATCGGCAACACCGTGTTCGGCGACCACCTGGTGCCCGCCAACTACCAGGTGTCGTCGGCGCCGGTAAGCTACCCGTTCCTGTGGGACATCTGGCGCTTCAGCTGGGTGCAGTATAACGGCTCGGTGTCGCAGCCGCTGGCCCGCAACGTTGGCGAGGCCATGGGGGTGGGCGCGCGCATTCCGCTGCTGAACGACACCGGGGGGCCCTTGCCCGCGGATGAGCGTTTCCGTAGCTCGGTGCGCATCACCGATCTGCACGCCATTGAACAAACCCTGCAGACCCTGCAACCCCCCACCTGGCCGGAGGACGTTTTCGGCCCGGTGGACCCGGAGTTGGCGCAGCAGGGTGGTGAGCTGTTCGTCCAGCACTGCCAGGGTTGCCATGGTCCGCATCGGGTGTCGGAGGCCCGGCAGCAGGCCCTGGCACCGCTGAAGCCGTCGTCGCAGGGTGAGTGGCGCATCGAGGTGATCCCCGTCGAGCACATCGGAACCGATCCCGCCACGGCCGCCGGGTTCATGGACCGCCGCTACGACCTCTCGGCCGCCGGGCTCACCGATCAGGATCTGCAGCAGGCGCTGGAGCCGCTGCTGAACCGTCAGCTGGTGCGCCAGGTTCGCTACCGCTTGCGGGAAGTGATTCGCCTGCGCCAGGCCCAGGACCTGCCGGTGGGCGATCTGCCCGCGTTGCTGGCGGCCTACCCCACCAGCTCCCCGGAGGCCCGGGTGCCGGCGGCCCAGTTCGCCGCCATCCACCAGGCGTTGCAGGCGGTAGCCGCGCCGCTGCCGGCCATTCCCGACGTGCGCACCCCGGCCCCCGACCCACTGCGCTGTGACCTGCAATGCCAGACCGTGGCATTGCTGTGGCAACTGGTCCATGGCCAGGACGCTGCCGCCATCACCCTCGATGGCCTCGATGTCACCCGTCTGACCGAAGGCGCGGCGCTGAACCTGGTGGGCATTCTGGTGAAGAACCGCTACTACCAGGACCACAATCTCGGGTACGAGCAGCAACAGTGTCTGGAAGGCTTCGGCACCCTGGATCTGCCCCAGCAGATTCTGGGCTACAAGCCCAGACCGTTGGCCGGGGTCTGGGCAACGCCGCCGTTCTTGCACAATGGCTCGGTGCCCTCCATCTACCAGTTGCTGTCGCCGCCGGAAACCCGCAGCGAGCGATTCCTGGTGGGCTCCCGTGAGTACGACCCGGTCCACCTGGGCTATCGCCTGGTCACCGCCGCCGATGCGCCGGAGGATGCCCGTGGCTTCTGGCTGGATACCTCCCTGTCCGGAAACCGCAACACCGGTCATGGCTTCGCCGCCGATCCGGCCATCTGGGCCCAACATCAGGCCGACCCGCAGGCCCACCCGCTGCCGGGCGGCGTCATCGGCCCGGTGCTGACCCACAACCAGCGCCTGGCGCTGCTGGAATACCTGAAGGTGCACCAGGATCAGCCCACTGCCGACTACGAGGTCACCCCCGCGTCCTGCCAGATCGCCCAGGCCCGACCATGAGTGGCAAGAATCCGCAATTTGAGCTGGAATCCGGTCCGGGCTTTACCCGCGATTTCCGTGAGGTCCAACGGCAGGAGCGTGCCTGGCTGCGAACCCGGCGCCAAGCCACCGGCGACGTCCCCGACGACGCCCCGGTGGTGGGGCTGGCACTGTCCGGCGGCGGCATTCGTTCGGCCACCTTCAATCTGGGTGTGCTCCAGGCACTGGCCCGGGCTGGCCTGCTGCACCGGGTGGATTATCTGTCTTCGGTGTCCGGTGGCGGCTACATTGCCGCCTGCCTGAGCTGGTTGCGTGCGCATGTTCCGGCGCGAGCGCAGCGCGATGTTGGTGGCGCACCGCTGGCCAATGGTCAGGGCTCGGTGCTGGACTGGTTGCGGGCCCATGGCAACTACCTGATCAACGGCAAGGGGGTGTCCGGCTGGACCCTGGGGGCATCGATTCTCGCCGGAACGCTGCTGAATCTGCTGGTGTTGCTGCCGCTACTGATCGGCGCCGTGGCGCTGGCCAGCACCAATTGGTGGCCGACCGCCTGGCCGACCTGGCTGCATCTGCCGGGGGCCCAGGCCATCGTCGGCCATGACGGCTTTATGCTGCTGTTGTTGATCGGGGCGGGTGCCCTGGTGTTGTACCTGATGACGTTGCTGCTGTTCGCGGTGGCCACCTCCTCGGAGTTTTTCCTCCAGCGGCTGCCGGAACACCGCATTCGCTCGCTGATGGGGCAGTGCCTGGCGGTGGGCGTGATGGCGCTGGGCCTGGGCCTATTGCCGGTGTTTACCGGGCTGGAGGAGACCGCGCTGCACTACTTCGATCACCAGGGCGTGGCGACCCTGACCCGCCAGTTCACCTACCTGCTGCCCATCGCCAGCGGCGTGCTGTCACTGCGAGCGGCACGGTCCCGGGGCGAGGCTCTGGCGGCAGTGGGACTGTCGTTGGTGATCTACGGCCTGCTAACCCTGCTGTACCATCTATGCGCACACACGCCGCTGCCGTCATCGCCGGGGTTCTATCTTTGGCTCGGGCTGTCCCTGGTGCTGGCGTTGATCTGCAACGTCAACACGCTGTCCCTGCACAGTTTTTATCGCGGCCGGCTGGCCAATGCCTACCTGCCGGTGGTGGCGGATGTCGCCCGCGCCGATCGCCGCAAGGGCCGGTCAACCAAGCCACTGAACTTCCGGCTGGTGGACATCCGGGCGGAGGCCGGCGGCCCGCTGCACCTGATCAACACCACCCTCAACACCGCCAGTTCCCGCCAGCAGAAATTGCGCAGCCGGGGCGGGGACTCGATGGTGCTCAGCCCGCTGTTCTGTGGCTCCAGTGCCACCGGTTACCGTCGCACCGAAGATTACCTGGACGGCGAGCTGACCCTGTCCACCGCATTTTCGGTGTCCGGGGCGGCGCTGGACCCCAACACCTACGCCACCCGCTCCCGCGCCATCAGCTTCCTGATGACCCTGATCAACGCCCGCCTCGGGTTCTGGACCCGCAACCCTGACAGTGCCCACCAACGACGTTGGTTGCCGAGCTGGTACCGGTTCATGCTGCGTGAGATGTTCGGAATCGGACTGGCGGAGACCCAATCGGACATTCACCTGTCCGACGGTGGCCACTTCGAGAACCTGGGGCTGTATGAGCTGGTTCGTCGCCAGTGCCGCTACATCGTGGTCTGTGATGCGGCCGCCGATCCTGGCACCACCCTGTCGGACCTGGGCCGGGCCATGCAGCGGGTGCGGGCGGATTTCGGTGCCGAAATCGAGCTCTGTGCCGATGCCCTGGCCCGGGTCAATGATGAGGGCATGGCGGAACGGGCCTACGCCACGGGCAAGGTCCGTTACGCCGATGGCAGTGAGGGCGACATTCTGTACCTGCGGGCGGCGCTGTGCCCGAGCCTCAGCGCCGACATCTACGCCTACTGGCGGACTAATCCCAGCTTTCCGGACCAGAGCACGGTCGATCAGTTCTTTGATGAAATGCAGTTCGACAGTTACCGTCAGCTGGGGCTGGAGTTGATGGCCAAGCTGCTGGTGCAACAGCCGGACAGTTTCGAGACCCTGTTCCGGCAGCTGGCGCCGGTGGGAGCGCCGGCGTCGACCGAGTCTGCCTGAGGCTGACCTGCCAGGGCCGAAGGCTGGCGGGCAGGTGACCGGTAGGCGGTGAATTTCGGGCATATTCCCGGCAGCTGGCATAGACTTGTTGCAAGCTTTGCAAAGCAACCGGTTTGGATTGCGAACCATCCCTTCGTTCGGTGTCGACGGGTAAGCCATGAATAGAGCTTTGGTGGCGGGTG
Organism: Marinobacter sp. SS21; assembly: GCF_028369065.1. GTDB lineage: Bacteria > Pseudomonadota > Gammaproteobacteria > Pseudomonadales > Oleiphilaceae > Marinobacter. Next base: position 20,840 of record NZ_JAQNDA010000015.1, on the reverse strand, counting down.
TGCTGCTGTGGTCGGCACTGACGCTTGCGCTGTTTCCTACCCTGGCCAGAAGCGAGTCGGTGACGCTGCAGCTTCGCTGGCTGCACCAGTTCCAGTTCGCCGGTTACTACATGGCCCTGGAGCTGGGCTATTACCGCCAGGCGGGCCTGGAGGTGACGCTGCTGGAGGGCGGTCCCCAGACCCGCTGGCCGATTGACGCGGTTGTGGCCGGGCAGGTGGATTTTGCGGTGACCGGGTCCGGCGTGGTGATCGCCCGGCTGGACGGTGAGCCGGTGGTCGCCGTGGCCGCCATCATGCAAACCTCCCCGATTGTCTGGATCACCCGCGCCGAAGACGGTATTCGCAGCCCCCATGACCTGATCGACCGCACGGTGATGCTGAAGCCGCCGCCGGAGAGTGCCGAACTGCTCACGGTGTTTCTGCAAGAGGGGCTGCCGCTGGATCGGGTCACCATGCTGCCCAGCAGCTATCAGCTGGAGGATTTGCTCTCCGGCAGGGTGGCGGCCTTTGCCGGCTATGTCTCCAACGAGCCCTATTATCTCCGGCAGCAAGGGGTTGAGTACAACCTGATCAACCCGCGGGATTATGGCATCAATTTCTATGGCGATGTGCTGGTCACCAGCGAGCGCCTGGTGCAGCAGAGCCCCGATACCGTGGCCCGGTTCCGCGACGCCACCTTGCAGGGCTGGGAATACGCGCTGTCCCATATCGACGAAACCATCGAGCTGATTCATCGGCGCTATGCCCCGGACAAGTCGCTGGAGCACCTGCGTTTTGAGGCGGAGGCCATTCGTCAGCTGGTGATGCCGGACCTGGTCCAGGTCGGCCACATGAACCCCGGCCGTTGGCGGTACATTGCCGACAGTTACCGTGAGCTCGGCCTGACCAAAGGCGAGGGGGCGCTGGACGGCTTCCTGTTCCAGCGTGAGCCCCAGGTGGATTATGGCATTGCCGTGGTGGTGGCGCTGGCCAGCCTGTGCCTGCTGGCGGTGGGTGGCTTCTTCCTGCTGCGGTTCAAACAGCTGTCCGCCGCCCTGCAGGACAGCAACGCACGTCTGGAGGTACTGGCCACCACCGACATGCTGACCGGCGTCAAGAACCGTCACGGCTTCTTCGAGCAGGCCAGGCTGGCGTTGAGCCAGGCCCAGCGCTCGGGCTCGCCGGTGTCGCTGCTGATGCTGGATATTGACCTGTTCAAGGGCATCAATGACCAGTATGGCCATGCCGCTGGCGATGCCGCGTTACGGGCGTTTGGTGCCGCCCTGAGGGAGTTTGGCCGGGAGCACGACGCGGTGGGCCGGATCGGCGGCGAGGAGTTTGCCATGCTGCTGGTGAACTGCGGCCGGGAGCAGGCGCACCAGGTGGCCGAACGTTTGCTGATGTACGTGCGGGGGTTGTCGATCCAGGTGCCGGACTCCGATCTGTGTTTCCGGTTCACCACCAGTATCGGCCTGGTGGAAGTGAGCCGGTCGTTGGAGGCGGCGCAATGTCGCGCCGATCAGGCCCTCTACCTGGCCAAGCGCCGGGGCCGGGATCGGATCGAGGTGGCGGAAGATCCAGCCACGCCAGCGTGAGTCCTTGATCCATGTCTATACTTGCTGCCAGGGGAGTGGCCATCACCGGGTCGGCTGGCGACAGCGACCGCACGCAACGGAGTCGATCGATGCAGCGACGATGGGGAACAGGGGCGTGGTTGGCCTGGCTGGCACTGTTGCTGCCCTGCGTGGTTGGCCATGCCAGGCCATCGGAGCCGCCGGTGCTGGACATCCAGCAGCTGGACACGCGTCCACTGCGGGCCCCGGTCGAGTTCTTTGTCGCCAGTGCCTACAGCGCCGCCGGTGGGGTGCCGGAGGCCGATTTCCAGCCGCTTACCGAGGCGGACCTGAACCAGGTGGTGGCGACCGGTGGCCGCATCTACTGGTTGCGGGTGCGGCTGCGCAATGCCGATCCCCTGCAGCCCAGGAGCTGGGTGCTGCGCCATCAGACGCCACAGGTGCACCGGTTGACGGCGTTCCTGGTGGATGAAGGCGGCCAGCCACAACGGACCCTGCTCACCGACCGCGTGCCCTTTGCGCAACGACCGCTGGATTACCGCACCCTGGCGCTGGCCCACACCACGGCGGCGGCCAGCCACACCGACGTCTACCTACGCCTGGACTATGACCGGCCCGGGCTGGCCAATCTGGATTTCACCCTCAGCAGCCAGGAGCGCTTCCAGGCCCAGGCCCGGGCGGAATACTACGGTTTCGGCCTCTACGTGGGCATGATGCTGACCCTGGTGGTCTCGGCCCTGGCCATCGCCTGGCTGCTGCGCCAGCCCAACTACCTGTACCTGGGCCTGTTCTTGCTGGCGGGTACTCTGGCCTGGGTCATGCGCAGTGGCTTGGCGTTTCAGTTCCTGTGGCCGGAGGCGGTGGTCTGGCACAACGAGGGCATCCACCTGGTCTACCTGCTGGCGGCCGTCAGCGCCAGCCAGTTTTCCCGCGGTTTTCTCAAGACCCGGCTGCACTTTCCCCGCACCGACCGAGTCCTGCTGGCGGGACAACTGCTGCTGTTGGCCGGGGTGGTGGCCTGGTTGGTGGGGTATTACCTGCCGGTATTCTGGCTCGCCCATGCCGGTTTGGTGGCATTGGTGGGTCTGGCGCTGCTGGGCTATGGCGCCTACCGCAAGGGGCAACGGTTCGCCCGCTGGTTCGTGCTGGCCTGGCTGTGCTACGGCTACGGCCTGCTGGTGTATCTGCCCGGCAGCGGGGCGGCCGTGCTGACCGGGGGCGTGCCGTGGTTGCAATTTGCGCAATGGACCACTGCCTTGCAGGCGCTGTTACTGATGGTGGCGCTGAGCGAGCGCCTGCTGGGCTGGGACCTGGAGCGGCGGCAGGCATTGCGCCTGGCGCATCAGGACGCGCTCACTGGACTGGGCAACCGGCGGGTCATCCCCCAGGCGCTGGACAACTTGCGCAACCAGTTTGAGCAGACCGGGTTGCCGGTGTTCCTGCTGCTGATCGATCTGGACCACTTCCGGGGCATCAACGACAGCTACGGCCGGGAAGCCGGCGATGCGGTGTTGCAGGCGCTGGCCGGTCTACTGATCCGGGTTTGCCGGCCCGAGGATGTCTGCGTGCGCTACGGCGGGGGCGAGTTTGCGGTGTTGCTGCAGGCGCCGGACCAGGAGGTTGCCCTCGACATCGCCAACCGGATTCGCCGGGAATTTGCCGACACGGCCACTCGCTACCAGCATCACAAGATTGGCCACACCCTCACCGCCGGGCTGACCACGGTGTGCTCCAGCGTGGCCTGCATTCCCGGCAATCAGGCCATTCAGGAGGCCGCCACCGCCTTGTCCGACGCCAAGAGCGCCGGCCGCAACTGTTGTCGGGTGTTCGGCCGGGACATCACGCCGCTACCCCAGCAGGCGTAATGGATCAATCGCGGAGCAGATTGGTCGGACGGAAGTGCCAATTGCAGCTATGCTTTCATTGACACCGATTACCCAGACACAGTCAGTTTCGGGAGGTTCCTATGCTGCTGGCTGAAAAATCCACGGGGCATTTGGTGGAGATTGTTGATCTCCCGGCCCTGTTCAGTCCCTTCGAGAGCGAGGTCCGCGGTTGCCTGCACTTTGGTGAGGAGGCCCAGGACCCGGAAGCGTTCGGCAAGGATCGGCTGGTGTTTCCCTCCGGTGAGGCGTTGCCACGGTGCTGGCTGGATGCCAACTACCGGCACCCTGGCGCTTCCGGCGCTCACTGACTTTCCGGCCGCCGCCGCGCCGGGTTACATCCCGGCGTCGGTGCTCTCGAAGATCTTGTCGGCCGAGGCCGCGACAAAGCCGCTGTAGAGGCTGCCGTCCGGTTTGGGGTAGCGTTTGGCGAACTCGTAGAAACTGCTTGGGATGACCGCGGTGCGATCGCGGAACGCCACTTCCATTCGGTCGGCCATGGTGGACGATTGTTCCAGCATGGCCGCCGGCGAGCCCTTGACCTCGCCGCCGGACTCGTTGACGGTAAAACCTTCCGCCTTCAGCAGGTCATTGATCTGGGCCACCGAATCGTAATTGGCTAACTGATTGACGTTGACGGTGAAGTGATTGGCCCGATAACCCCAGGCGGCGAGCCAGGCGGCGTACTCGCTCTCCGCCAGCAGTTGCTGGTAGGTGGCGTAGTCCACCCGCCAATGGGTGCCGGAGTAGAGGAAGTCATCCGCCGTGACGGCGTCATCCGGCACCTGCGCCACCAGCTCATCGACGATGCCCTGCAGCTGCGGCGAGCACCGCTCTACCCGCAATTCGGAAATGAAGACCTTGGCGGCTGTCGGGTCCGGGTGTTCGTAATGTTTGGCGTACAGTTTCTTGGCCTCGAAGTGGTAGTCGCCGCCTTCCCGGTAGCCCAGCGCCAGAAAATGGGCCGCCAGCTTGTCCAGGCCGACTTTCTCCAGATTGAAGGTGCGCAGGGCGATGTGGTCGTTGACGATCGCCCGGTCCTGGCTGGCCCCCAGAATGCGGTGGATTCGCTCGGCCGAGGGGGTCACGGCACGGTAGTTGTCCCATAGGCAACGGAACAGGGTGTCGCGGTCAGAGTGCATAACGAAACTCCCGATGGGGGGATGGCTGTGGTTCGCGCTGCCGTTCGGGCTGCCGTCCGGAGCGGGCCGCGGCCAGTTCAATGAAGCGGGCCTGGCCGCCATCGCGCAGGTCGAGGGCACGGGCGACCGCCAGCGGCAGCTGCAGCACGCCATGCTCCGGCAGATAGGTGGCCTGCTTGGTCACCGTGGCGCGGAAACCCTGGCATTCGGTGTTGGCGATGGCGAGCGCCTGACCCCGATGGCTGGCCTGGCCGGCGTGCAGCACCGGGGTTGCCGCGTCGATCGCCTGGACACGGCAGCTCACCGAGGTGGCGACACTGCGGATCTGATCACGCTCCGCTTCCACCGTGGGACCGCCATCGAACAGGTCCACATAGCCGGTGTGGCGGAAGCCCTCTCCTTTCAGCATCGCCAACGCCGGACCGGTGTGCGGATGCACCTCGCCGATGACGGACCGGGCGGCGTCGCTCAACAGATTGATGTACAACGGGTACTTGGGCATCAGCTCGGCGATGAAGCCTTTATTGCCGGCGCCCACCAGCTGGGTCACGGTGGCGAAATCCAGATCGACAAAATGCGCCTGCAGCCAGTTCCAGAACGGCGATTCGCCCGCGTCGTTGGAGACCCCTCGCATCTCGGCAATCACCGTATCCGCAAAGCGCTGGGGATGCTGAGCCATGAACAGGAACCGCACCCGGGACAGCAGCTTGCCGGCGTAGGCCCGGCGGTACTGCGGCCGCAGGTAGAGCGTGCAGATCTCGGTGCAGCCGGTGTAGTGATTGCACATGTTAAGCACATCGACACTGCGGAACAGGTCCAGCTCGCGGGAGTGATGCACCACCCGGCTCTTGTGGTAGTGATAGAGGGGGCTGGTTAAGCCGACGGCCGCTTCAATCCCGGTGGTGCCCATGACCTCGCCAGTGGTTGGCTCTTCCAGCACGAACAGATAGCTCTCCTGGCCAGGTGCGCTGACCTCGCGGCCAAAGCTGTCGATGGAGTGCTGGATCTTGCGGACCAGGAACTCCCCATCGTCAATCAGGGAGGTAAACCCGGGACCGGATTCTACGGCGATCTGTTGCAGCGCAGGCAGATCCGCATGGGCAATCGGACGAATGATCATGGGCGTGCTCCGAGTCAGTCTCCGACCATTATCCGGATCGACGCCGACAGGTTGCAGTTTCGATTTGGTCGATTTGCTGCAACAATCGATCAAAATAACCAATTGGATGATCACAATGATCAGCAAGCAGGATCTGAAACTCATCGCCCTGTTGCGCCAGAACGCCCGTGCCACCATCTCCGACCTGGCCCGGGCCCTGCACCTGTCCCGCTCCACGGTGCAGAACCGCATCGCCCGGCTGGAAGCCAGCGGCATCATCAAGGGCTACTCGCTGGAGCTGGGGGGCGAGTACACCGCCAACCAGGTCGAGGCCCACGTCGCCATCAAGGTACGCCAGAAACTCACGGTTCGCACCAACGACGCCCTGGCCCGGATTCCCAACGTGGCCCAGCTCTATGCCGTCAGCGGCGAATACGACCTGCTGGCCATCGTCCAGGCCCAGTCCCTGGAGGCACTGAGCGCGGTGCTGGACGAGATCGGCAACCTCGAAGGGGTGGAACGCACCAATTCGGCGGTGGTGCTGGAGACGCGGTTTCGGCGGTAGGATCATCGGTAAGTGTATGTAAAATATTGTAAGGTTTTGAAAATATGAGATGATTTTCTGAGCAGCTTTCTTGCGGATTTGTTAGCTTCTCGAAAAATTTTGCAGTAGTGCGTGCGTTTTGCACAAGACGGTGCATCGGGCGCGCACCTAACCGACAGGGAAGTTGTGATGACTAAGTTCGCTTTAGGGCTGGCTTTTGCGTGGGCAGTTGTGTCTGCTGGAACCGTTTCCGCGGGAAGCTTCCGGGAGACGGAAGACATTGTCATCAGCCCGGACTTCTGTTCCCTCTATCCCCTGACGCTGTCCGACGCGTTGCTGGCCTCGGCAACGCCAGGACAAAACTTCCAGAACATTCCCCTCGGCACCGGCCCCGGGCATTACAACTGGCTCTCCTGGCAGGGCGATAATGATGCCCCCGTGCTCGAAGAGGCGTTGGTGCCACCCGGAACCAGCCGAAGCTATCGCCATTCTGGCGATCCCTCCGATCGTCAGCTGAATATCGGCGATCTGGTGGAAGGCGCGCCGGGGGTAAAAAACAGCCGGGGCATTCGCGCCAATCTGGACGCGCTGCTGGGCTACAACCTCATCATTCCGGTATGGGGTGACCACGCCGGGCAGGGCGCCAACCTGAACTATGGGGTGGCGCGGTTTGCGGTCATTCGACTGACGGACTACCGGCTCAACGGCCAGGGCTACGTCAGCTTTACCTTCGAACGGTTCACCCGCTGCTACAACGCGCGGCCCGAGGCTTTGGACAGCCAGGTCACCACCCCGGAGGACACCCCTCTGGATTTTTCGTTGCTGGCCCAGGACGCCGATGGCAACGACCTCAGCTATGAAATCGTATCCGCCCCTGAGCACGGCGCCATCGAACACAGCAACGGCCAGGTGACCTACCGCCCCAACGCCAACTATTACGGTCCTGACCGCCTGACCTTCCAGGTCCATGACGGCGAACAGCTGTCGGCAACGGCGACGGTGACCATCGCCGTTACCCCGGTCAATGACGCCCCGGTCGCCAATCCTGCCCAGGCCAGCGGCCCAGAGGACACCCTGATTCCGCTGCAGTTTTCGGGGTCCGACATCGAACAGTCGCCACTGACCTTTGCGGTGGTTGTGCCGCCCGAGCACGGCGCTGTGGTGGAAACGGAGACCGGTTACGCCTATCAGCCCAATGCCAATTATTTCGGCCCGGACCAGCTACAGTACATTGCCAACGATGGCGAACTGGATTCTGCGCCAGCCATCCACGGTCTGACCGTTATTCCGGTGAACGATCCTCCCGTGGCGGAGGACGTTTATGCGGAGACCGAAGGCGGTGATCCGGTGGCGATCACCCTGGTGGGCAGTGATATCGACAGCGATGTACTGACCTACAGTCTACTGGATACCCCTGCCAACGGGGTGATGTCCGGCGATGCCCCGGAGCTGGTCTACACCCCGGACCCCGATTTCGAAGGCCTGGAGACGCTGAGCTACCAGGTGTCGGATGGGGAACTGTCGGCGACCGCAACCATCACCATCAACGTAATCCAGCCGAACCTGCCACCGGTCATCACCAGCCCGCCGGTGGTCACCACACCGGAGCGGGCTCCCTATCAGTACCCGGTGGTGGCGGAAGACCCCAACAAGAACGATATCCTGACCTACAGCCTGCAACGTGGGCCCGCTGAGATGAGCATCGGCGCTCAGTCGGGGGTGATCAGCTGGTTGCCAGCGCCGGAATTCACCCAGACCGTACCGACCTTTAACGACCAGTGTTATGTGGTGCCCACCGGCTCGGTGAAGGAGTATGAGGAGGGCGATGAGGTCGCAGGAGCGACCTATATCGCGCCACTGTTCTACCGGGTTCGCGAAGCCATTACCGATGCCAGTGATTACGTCGGCCCCCAGTCGGTCGCTTGGCATAACCGCCACCGTTGTCTGGGTTGCCACATTCAGACCCAGAGTGTTCTCGGTCTGCAATCGTCCAAGGAAAAGGCGGAGATCGACGAAAGTGCGGCGGAATACCTGCTTTCGGAAATCCTGTCCAGCCAGCTGAACGATGGCTCCATCCGCCGTTCTCACCCTTCTCTTGCCATGAACCAGACCGCGTTCGCACTGTGGGCGCTGAATGCCGTGCCCGACCGGACCCGCACGCTGGCGGTTCGTCAGAACGGGCTGAAGTTCTTTACCAACCGGGTGACCTACAGTGGCCAGTTGGCCTACTGGACCAACGACCATCGCAGCGGCTGGTTGCGCAATCCACTGGCGATTACCGCGCTGGTCTCCCAGGCGTCCTCCGGCCTGCTGCGGGATCTTGACGAACTGGACATGCTGACCGCCGAGCAACAGGAACTGGCTGACTTTTACCGGATGCTGGCCCCGAGCGTGGCGGAGTATCTTCTGGCGGGTATCGAGACCAACGAGAACAACAACCTGAGGCAGGTATATCGCATGATCGGGCTGGCCGAGCTGGCCACGATGATCACTGACGAAGACTTACTGGCCCGCATGGACGATGCGATCCACCTGATCGATACCCGGCTGCGGTCCCGCCAACGGGATGATGGCGGCTGGTCCCCCAATGCCACCGACAGCCAGAGCGACCCGCTGACCTCGGCATGGGTTGGCCTGGCCCTGGATTACCGGAATCCCGCCATCACCGACCCGGTGGTGCTGGCCAACATCGAGTACCTGCTGGATACCCAACAGGCCAACGGCACCTGGAACACCACCAGTGGCCTGTTCTCCACCAAACTGGCCACCACCAGCCTGGTCATGGCCTACCTGCCGGTCGCCCTGGACCACCTGGGGAACCCCGATGTCCGCCTTGGCCATGTTCGTATCGAGCAGGGGCGTGAGGGTCAACACCAACTGAGCGTGCAGCTGGGTAACCGAGGCCTGGCCAATATCACCGTACCGGTGGCGATGGATTTCTACGCCGGAACCGCCGAGCAGGGCGTGCTGCTGGGCACGGCGCAGGTGGATGCGTTGTCCAGCGGAGGCTCGGCCTATCCCGCCATCACGGTTTCCGATGACCAGTTGAGCGATGACCTGACGGTGGTGCTGCGACCGGGTGCGGACATCGAGGAATGCCAGATCACCAACAACGTCACCCGGGCCGCCCTGGTGCGGGTGGCCGTGGCCGACCCGGATGGCCTGACGGACAGCCAGATCTATGCCCTGAACGTGGAAGACGTCAACGAGGCGCCGGTCATCGACAGCGAGCCGCAGACAGCGCTCGAGGGTGGCCAGTCCTTTGACTACCAGATCGAAGTCACCGACGCCGATGTGGGCGATGCCCATCGCTACAGCCTGGTGTCAGGGCCAGACGGGCTGTACCTGGACCAACGCACCGGCCAGTTCACCTCAGCGCCGGGCGGCATTGCCCCAGGTGAGTACGAAATCATCGTGTTGGTCACTGATCTGCGCGGCGCAACCACCGAGCAGACCTTCACCCTGGTAATCCATGAGAACCTGCCGCCACAGATCGTCACACCGCCGGTGGTCGTCGGTGGTGAGGACGCGGGTTACCGCTACGACGTGGACGCCACCGATCCGAACGAAGGCGATGTGCTGACCTATGGCCTGGAGTATGCGCCCGAGGGTATGGGCATAGGCACGGGCACCGGCCTGATCGAATGGGCGGCGGGTAGTGAGTGGGTGGATAACCGGACGGATTCGCACAAGATGTGCGTTGGGGAACCGAGGGAAGACCTGGGTGCGTTGAATCCGGTGGAGAAGTGGCGCTGGGATGTGACCGGCCAACCCGCCGCCAACTACAACCAGGTCATGCATGCGCCAATTGCGGTGCCGCTGTACGACACCAATGGCGATGGCCGGGTTGATGTGAACGATGACATCGCGATTATCTTCCAGACCTTCCGGAGTCGTTATTACTATCGGGAAGGCTACCTGAGAGCGGTATGGGCCAAGAATGGAGAGCCAGTCTGGACCTCCGCCAGCGCATCAATTCTGCCTGAAGGATCTCCCGCTGCTGCGGATATTGATGGTGATGGTTTCGTGGAGATTGTCACACCGAGGTACGGTGGCGGCATAATTGCGTTCTCCCACGATGGTCAGGTGGAGTGGACATCCAGCAGCCGGATGACGATCCGTTGGGGAGGGGCGAGCTTTGCCGATCTCGATGGTGACGGTGTCACCGAGATCATTGTCGGTAATGCCGTCTTTGACAATCGCGGACAACTGCTTTGGCAAGGCTCCGGTCCATCCGGCAATAATGGTGCCGGTCCGCTTTCCTTGGCCGCCGATATCAACGGCGATGGCTATCAGGAAGTCATTGCTGGTGGAGCGGCCTATCGCCATGATGGGCAACTGCTGTTTAACCACGGCGACGGCTTCGCGGCTGTCGCCGATCTCAACGGCGACTCGTCGCCTGAGATCGTGGTAGTCCACAATGGCCTCGTTAAGCTCATAAATAACGACGGCACGATCGTATGGAGCGGCAAGTCGATCCCCGGGGGCGGCAATGGCGGGGCACCCACCATTGCGGATATGACCGGCGATGGCATTCCCGATATTGGTGTTGCTGGCGCGAACCGTTATGTGGTGTTCAACGCAGATGGGGGTGTTGTCTGGCAGTCGCCGACCAGGGATAACTCCTCCCACAAAACGGGCTCGTCGGTTTTCGATTTTAACGGCGATGGACGTGCCGAGGTGGTCTACGCGGACGAATACTACCTGCGGATTTACGACGGCCCCACCGGTGCGGTGATCTACGAGATCGCCAATACCAGTGGCACCACCTATGAGTTGCCCGTTGTCGCTGATGTGGATAACGACAATCACGCAGAAATCGTGGTTATCTCAAACAGCTATAGCCGTGGCACTTATGCCGGCGTGCGGGTGTTTGAAGATGAAACCGACTCCTGGGCCCCAACCCGTTCCATCTGGAACCAGCACGCCTACAGCATCAACAACATCAACGACGACCTGACGGTGCCGGCCCGTCCGACGCCGAGCTGGCTGAGCCACAACACCTTCCGGCTGAACACCTTCCCCGACCGGGATGCCCTGTCGCTGGCGGACATCTCGGTGTCTGGCATCATCTATGACCAGGCCACCAGCACCGCAAACGTCACCGTGCGCAACCGTGGACTGGCCCCGGCGGAAGGCCCGCTGACCGTCTCCTTCGTCCATGATCATTTCTGGACCGGCGAAGAAGCGCTTGGCCAGGTCACCGTGGCCGGCCTGCAGCCCGGCGAAAGCACCCAGGTATCGCTGGTGGTGGATGATGGCAAGATCATCCAGGCGCTGAAGGCGACCGTATCCGGCCCTGCCGAGCTGGTGGAGTGTGCCACTGACAACAACGACACCCGCGCCGCCATCGTGGACGCCCGCGTGTTCGATGAGGCGGGGCTGTTCGATACCCAGAAGTTTGCGGTATCCATCGCCGACGCCAACGATGCGCCGGCATTTACCAGCGCCTCGTCCAGTACCGCCGTGGTGGGCGAGAACTTCAGCTTCCAGCTTGAAGTCGCTGATCCCGACAAGGGCGATGCCCACCGGTTCGAACTGGAGGACGGGCCCGACGGATTCGAGCTCAACGAACGCACTGGCGAACTGCAGGCCGAAGGGCTGACTGAAGGGCTCTACACACTGAACCTGCGGGCCACCGACCTGTCCGGAGCGGTCGCCGAGCAGACCCATGTGGTGACTACGACGGCGCCGGACAACCTGCCACCGGAGTTTATTTCCGAACCCCCGGGGCTGATCCAGCCGGGTGAGACATTCAGTTACACCGCCCACGCCACCGACCCGGATGGCGACGAGGTGGTGTACCTGCTCAGCCGCTCCCAGCCGGGCATGACCATCGACGGTGTCAGCGGCCAGATCCAGTGGACGCCGGGCGCAGGCGTGACCGGCGTATTCTCCGCCGAAGTCACCGCTCTGGACACCCGGGGTGCGTCCAGCAAGCAGTACTTCCTGATCGAAGTGGTGGACCCAAGCGCCGGCAACCAGCCGCCCACCATCACCAGTTCGCCGCAAGGCGCGGTGTATGCCGGCCAACGCTTTGACTATCAGGTCACCGCCAACGATCCGGACGGCGACGACCTGACCTTCGCCCTGACCGAATCCGAAGCCGGCATGACCCTGTCGGAGACCGGTCTGTTCTCCTGGCTGGCACCGGCGGAGCGCATCGGCGATACCGCCATCGTGGAGATCCAGGTGGACGACGGTCGTGGCGGCCAGGCGCGCCAGAAACTCACCCTGCCAGTGAACGAAAGCGCCAACCACCCGCCGCTGATCACCAGTACGCCGGACACCCAGGCACTGGCGGAAAGCCCGTATCGCTATGGGATCACCGCCTCGGACAGCGACGGCGACAGTTTCAGCTTCTCCCTGGACCAGGCGCCGAACGGCATGACTCTGGCCGGCAGCCTGATCAACTGGACGCCCTCTGCGGCCCAGGCCGGCCAGGTGCACGATGTGGTGATCCGGGTGACCGACGCCCGCGGTGCCGCCTCCACACAGAGCTACGGCATTGGCGTCAATGCGCCGGTCGCAGCCAACGCAACACCGCAGATCAGCAGTCTGCCCACGTCTCCGGCCTTGGTCGGTCACACCTACGGCTACAATGTGATCGCCCGCGATGCCGATGGCGACAGCCTCAGCTACGCCCTGGAGACCGGCCCCGCCGGCATGACCTTGTCCGGTGACGGCGCCTTGCGTTGGACCCCGGTTAGCGATCAGGTGGGTGCCCACAACGTCCGCATCCGGGTCTCCGATGGCAAGTCCTACGTCACCCAGGGCTTTATCCTGGATGCGGTGGACGACAGCAACAACAACTACCCGGAGATCACCAGCCGGCCCGCGTTCCAGGCCGTGGTGGGTGAGATCTACCAGTACCAGCTGGTGGCCACCGACGCCGATGGCGATGCGCTGACCTACGGTGCCATGACCCAGCCAGCCGGCATGTCCGTCGCCAGTTCCGGCCTGGTCACCTGGACCCCCACCCAGGACCAGATTGGCCTGCACGACGTGGTGTACTTCGCCGACGACGGCAAGGGCCGCACCCTGCAAAGCACCAGCATCCGGGTGCAGGAAGAGCCCCTGCCGCTGGAGGCCACTGTACTGGTGAGCCCGGCCAGCGTGAAGGCCGGTGACACCGTGATCATCGATGTGTTTACCGAGGGTGGTCAGGGCGAGTTCGACATCAGCGTCGACGTGGATGGCCAGCCCCTGGCGGTGAACCCCTACGGTCGCACCTACTGGACCGCGGAAGGTTCCGGTCGCCACACCGTGACCGCCACCGTCAGCGATGGTGCCACCACCGTCATTGAACGGGCCTACGTCACCATCCAGGATGGCAGCGACACCGTCGCGCCGGTGGTGACCCTGGAAGGACCGGACACCGGTTCCATCGTGACCGCACCCACGGACATCATCGCCACCATCCAGGACGACAATCTGGTGGCCTACCAAGTGCTGATCGCCCCGTCCGGCGACGACAACTGGCAGGTCATTGCCGAAGGCAGCACCAGCCAGGTATCCGCCCCGGTGGCGGTGTTTGATCCCAGCCTGCTGATGAACGGCCAGTGGGACGTGGCGGTGATTGCCCTGGACGTTAACGGCCAGTCCGCCTCCGACATGCTGTCGCTGCAGGTGGAGGGCGACCTCAAGGTCGGCAACTTCAGCATCACCCTGGAAGACCTGTCGATTCCCATGGCGGGCCTGCCCATCCGGGTGACCCGTACCTACGACAGCCGCCGCCGGTTCGAGGACCTGGACTTCGGCCATGGCTGGAGCATCGGCTACCAGGACGTCAAGGTGGAAGAGTCCCGGGCGCCGGGCAGCTACTGGGCCATCAACCAGTACAACCGTGGCCCGCTGAACATGATCACCGATTTCTGCATCGAGCCCCTGGGCGCCCCGGTGGTCACCGTGACCCTGCCCACCGGCGACGTGGAACGGTTCGAGGTGGGGGCGTCGCCGCGCTGCAACACCTACCAGGTGATCAAGGATGTGGCGCTGGTGTTCACCCCGGTGGGCGATACCCAATCCGAACTGGTGGCGCTGAACGACAGCACTGCCCGCTACGAGGGGGGCACCCTGCTGGAGACCGGTTATTTCTCCGCTCCGGTGGACCCGAGCCGCTACCAGCTCACCACCGAGGCAGGCTACGTCTACAACCTGAACCAGGACTTCGGCATCGACACCGTGGTGGACCCCAACGGTCACACCCTGCGCTACACCAACGATGGCATCTTCCATTCCAGCGGCAAGGCGGTGACCTTCAACCGTGACAGCCATGGCCGCATCCGGTCCATCACCACCCCCAACGGCGATGCACTGAACTACAGCTACACGGCGGATGGAAACCTGGTGGCCAGTGCCGACGCCATGGCCAACACCACCGAGTACACCTACAACCGCAGCCACGGCCTGCTGGAAATCATCGACCCGCTGGGCCGGCGCCTGGTGCGCAACATTTACGACGACAGCGGCCGCCTGGTAGCCCAGGAGGACAACGAGGGCAACCGCACCGAGTTCAACCATGACCTCGAAGGCCGCCAGTCCGTGGTCACCGACCGCCGTGGCAACACCACGCTGTACTACTACGACGACCGTGGCAACGTCACCACCAAGGTGGATGCCGCCGGCAAGACCTGGCAGTACACCTACGACGAGCGTGGCAACCAGCTCAGCCAGCTCGACCCGCTGGGCCACGCCACCTCGGCCAGCTTCGATGACCGCAACAACCAGCTCACCCAGACCGACGGCCTGGGCAACACCGTGGCCTACACCTACAACAGTCGCGGCCAGGAGCTGACCATCACCGATGCCCGCGGCAATCAGTACAGGAACACCTACGACAGCGTGGGTAACCTGCTGAGTGTCACCGATCCCAACGGCAAGGTGGCCGGTAACAACATCAACGCCGAAGGGCTGGTGTCGAAGAGCGTGGATGCCGAAGGCAACGCCACCACCTACACCTACGACGGTGACGGCAACAAGCTGAGCGAGACCAATGCCCTGGGCGAGACTGCCCGGTTCACCTACGACGCCAACGGCAACGTACTGACCGAGATCCGCGAGCGCACGGTCAACGGCAGCGCCGAGGCGGAGACCACCCGTTACGTCTACGACGCCAACAACCGGGTGATCGAGACCCACTACCCGGACGGCTCGACGGTCTACGCCGAGTACGACATCGCCGGCAACCAGACCGCCACAGTGGACGCCCTGGGCCGACGTACCGAATATGTCTTTGACGCCTTTGGCCGGGTTACCGAGACCTACTTCCCGGACGGCACCGTGGCCTACAAGACCTACGATGCCGAAGGTAACGTCGAGACCGAAACCGACCGACTGGGTCGCACCACCCGTTACAGCTACGACGCCCTGAATCGGGTGATCCGTACCGACTACGACGACGGCAGCCACACCGCCACGGCCTACGACGCCGCCGGCCGGGTGGTCAGCGAGACCGACGCCAACGGCAACGTCACTCACTACGAGTACGACGCCGCCGGCCGTCGCACCGCCGTGGTGGACGCCCTGGGCAACCGCCACCGCTTCGGTTACGACGCGGACGGCAACCTCACCAGCGAGACCGACGCCAACGGCCACACCAGCCGCTACACCTACAACGCGCTGGATCAGCGCACCGAGACGGTGTACCACGATGGCAGCAAGGTGACCGAGGCCTACGACGCCCTGGGCCGCCGTACCTCGCGCACCGACCAGAATGGCCGTGTCACCGGGTACGAGTACGACGCGCTCGGCCAGCTGATCAAGGTGACCGATCCCCTCGACGGCACCACCACCTTCAGCTACGACGTCGCCGGCAACAAGCTGACCCAGACCGACGCCGAAGGCCGCACCACCCGCTGGACCTACGACAGCCAGGGCCGGGTACTGAGCCGCACCCTGCCCCTGGGGCAGACCGAGAGCTTCAGCTACGACGCCGCCGGTAACCGCCTGAGCCACACCGACTTCAATGGCCAGACCACCAGCTACCAGTACGACCTGAACAGCCTTGTGACCCGCATCACCTACGGCGACGGCACCGTGGAAACCTTCAGCTACGACGCCGTGGGCAATCGCCTCACCGCCACCACGCCGGAGGGCACCACCCGCTACCGCTACGACGCCATGAACCGGCTGGTGGAAGAGGTCCAGCCCGACGGATCGGTGCTGTCCTACGGCTACGATAGCGCTGGCAACCGGGTGCAGCTGGACGTCTCTACCGACGACCAGACCCGCAGCACCCGCTACGGCTTCGACCAGCTCAACCGCCTGGCGTGGGTGGACGATGGCCTGGGCGAGACCGCCTACGGCTACGACCAGGTGGGCAACCGGGCCAGCGTGAGCTACCCCAACGGCAACGTCACCAGCTACAGCTACGACGCCCTCAACCGGCTGGTGGCCCTGACCACCACCGATGCGTCCAACACCGTGGTGGCAGATTACCGTTACGAGCTGGAGCCCACCGGCCGCCGCAGCGGCGTGCAGGAACTCCACAACGGCCGCAGCACCGGTTATTCCTACGACGAGCTGTACCGACTGGTTGGCGAGACCGTCACCGATCCGGTTAACGGCGGTTACAGCGCCGAGTACCAGTACGACAAGGTGGGCAACCGGAGCTACAGCATCGTCGACGGCGTGCACACCGCCTACAGCTACGACGCCAATGACCGTCTGACCCAGCAGGGCGGGGTGAGCTACCGCTACGACGCCAACGGCAACACCCTGACCGAGACCGAAGACAGCCAGGTGACCCGCTACAGCTACAGCGCCCGCAACCAGCTGGTGGAAACCACCCGTCCGGGCTACAGCGCAAGCTACGGCTACAACGCCGACGGCATCCGCACCCGCCGCACCGAGAACGGCGTCACCACCCAATTCGTGGTGGACAGCAACCGGGACTACGCCCAGGTACTGGCGGAAGTGAGCAACGGCACCACCGAGGTCAGTTACACCTACGGCGACGACCTGCTGGCGCAACAGCGGTCAGGGGCGACCTCCTACTACCTCTACGACGGCCACGGCTCCACCCGGGCCCTGGCAGACGAGGCCAGTGCCGTCACCGACACCTACCACTACGACGCCTTCGGCGTCCTGCTGGCCAGCGCCGGCGACACCGACAACGACTACCTGTACACCGGCGAACAGCGGGATGCGGGGCTGGAGCAGTACTACCTGCGGGCAAGGTACTACGACCAGGGCGTGGGGCGGTTCACGCAGATGGATACGTGGATGGGGAGCAAGTTCGATCCAGTTAGCCTTCATAAGTATTTATATGCCAACGCAGATCCAGTTACGAATATCGACCCAACGGGTTGGTTTAGTCTCAGTTCCATTGGAACAGCAATACGCATCAATGGACAGTTAGCGGCTCGATCAGTGAGCTTTGCAGGACGATCACTGATCGATAAGGCTCTTTTTGGAAAAGCCAGAAACGTGGTTGCTGACGAGATAAAAGATGAACTTGCATCCCAAGCATTTGGACTAGTTGGGGAAATGGTGGTGAATTTTGCCGTCGATGCGTATGACAAGATGCTGGTCGACGTGGATGCGGGAGATGTGAGGAATACTGGCGCCTCCAGAGGTTCGCGATCGCATAGATATCTTCAGGAATTAGTTGAAAATTTAAACAATCAAAGTATTTTTCGATCAATGGGGTTCATAGTTGATGCTGAGGAGTTTGTGATCGATGATGGCGGAGATCCTGTAGGAAGAAGGGAGCGTGGTTCCAAGGGGCTTGACGTTGTCGTTAGAGATCGCAATGGTAAGCGTCTATTGGCGTTTGATCTAAAAACTGGTCGCGGTTGGAGCCAGAATGAAATAGATCGGAGAAGAAAGCGATTTGGTGGTGTTTCTTTAGTGGAAATATTTGTGAACAAAAAGCGATGACTACTGCATCAGAACTTAAGAAGTTAGCAAAAGAAACTATAACCCCATTCTTAATTGAGAAGGGGTTTCAGCTGGTCAAGTCGTATGCGTTTGTGCGGGAGAGATCGGGAATGTTCGATATATTGGATTTCTCGATTTTTAATGGAGGGTGGAACTTGCGCCCCATTGTTAAGTGCTGGGTTCCAGAGCTGGATCCTGATTTTGAGTGCTCTAAATTCCCAAAGAAACTTCCGAGCAGAATATCGTCTGGGGGCTATCTCAACCCGTTCGGTGAGATAGCATTTGGCGGTGGTTCTTGGAGTATTAAATCCGAAGAAGAAGTTTTGAGGGCTCTATCAGAAATTAGGGATTTGCTGCAGTCTGTTGCCTTGCCCTGGTTCGACCATATCGAAACTAAAGCAGATTTGCTTGATGCTTTAAATCCTGGAATTCGCGCACAACCTAATTTCGATAAAATTAAGGATAAGCTCTTGAGCAATTAGAAATTCGCAGAAAACTAGGACAGATCTATTCCTGACTTCAAACAATAAGTGCAGCATCGCTCGTTCCTAGTGCCCCGGAAAATTCACCCCAGAACACCTCCGCCGGTGTCCGATACCCCAGTCGCTTCCGGACCAATGGTGGACCAATGGGACCAATGGGGTCTACCTTTGAATTTAGCAGATCAGCGGATGCGATAATTCTGGTCTAGGCTAGTACAGGTGGCGGAGGTGTGGCTCTTGGGGTCCGCGTTCCTCCATGGAATCGCTCGACTCTGAAATGCCGCCTCCGCTGCCCCTGCATCATCTGGAGCGTCCAACGAGGATGATGCCCGCCTTCAACGGGACCAATGGGGTCAGAGTCCTTGGTCCATGGCCAATTTATATGCTGCGGATCGCCGATCACCGCCCCGCTTCCCAGCGATGGCACGCCGCCCGCTGACAACCTCAAAATTTCGTTTAAAAGAATCACTACCCAGCACCCACGCCTTGTTTGTTGCTTCCCGGATCTCAGTGAGGTCGCGATCCAACATTCTTCCCCTGAATAACGATCGATAGTTTGCCTGGCGTTCTGAGGGCGTGTTTCACAGAGCCTGGTATTGTGCATGGGGAGTAATCAGCTGCACCTCCTTTCCAACGGCGTTGTGTTGGTAACTTGACCAGGGGTACTCGGAGGCATGCTCTACCATCCCTGCCCGAACGGGATTAAGTTCGATGTAGCGATAGAGCGTCAGCAAGTAGGTATCGGTATCCACCACGGTCGATTTGTAGCGGCCCTCCCACAGTGTGCCGGTCCGACAATGGATATGATTGAAGTAGCGAACATAACGCCGACCCAGCAGACGCTGTGGTCGGCTTCCTCGTAGAAGCAAGCAGCGCGATTGTTGCCGCGCTGGATGATGTGCTGAGCGCACTCAGGCAGATACGGGCGTGGTAGGCGAGCCATCTGGAAGTCCTTTTCCGAGATTGAATCCACGGCGGATGATATGGGGATAATGTTTTGGGATCAAATGACTCGGACCCCATTGATCGGACCCCATTGATCGACCCCATTGATCCTAGCAATCAGTCATGGTTTGTAGAACATCGAGTAGTTCTCCTTTGTTCTCCTGGCCGTAATATGATGTTTTTATGTAAAGCCAAAAGTTATTGGTCAGATTTGACCAATAGAAATTTGTTTTGCTAAATTTGTTAAGCTCTTGTTCTTTGAAATAAAAAGTTCTATTTCCGATATTGCATGTTTGGATATCTTTAGCGTTTTTTCCATACATTAGCTCGGTGAAGTTTTTTGTTTCCTCCATGTTGTAAATGGATACCTCAATGCCGCACTTTGTCGAAATTTGGTCTTTCTCCATGTGATAAGCGGTAAACAAAAATTTCGAATCGTTGAGCTTGGGGTATTCGTCATCGGTAGATTGATATATATCTTGCCATTCCTTTGATATATTTCCATGCTTCCAAGATATGATGCTCCAATGGCTTGGGAACTCGGCTTTTACATTCAAGTGCTTGTTTTTATAAGTTTGCATTTTAGTTCCTGTGAGTATCGGGAGGTTCAAACTCGATCAAAATCATATTCGGCTAAGTCCGATGAACTTCGTTTATCGTACTCTGAATGAATGATTTGCCCTCTAGGATACCAAATGAATGGGATCAGATAGATTTTAAATTGATCAGTTCGGCTCCGTCTTTTCCATTCGGTACACTCTGCTGATGAATCAGCGTATCGATTTGTCAACTTTATACTGGAAGGAGAAAATTTTAACCAGCCTACTTCGGACGACGGACTATGAGAGGTTGGCGACATTATTTACAGATTGATGAGTTTAAAATCGATCCGACCCCTTTTACCGTTGCCTATTGGCTCAAAAGGAAGCAAATAGAGATGTTAGAGGTAAATGTCGAAAAAGAAATTTACTGTGGGAAATCACGCAGAAAAACGAATTCCATTAGGATGTCACTTATCGGCGTCAAGAAAGTTTCTGATTTTGAGTATAATTTTAAAGTCGTGCTTAATAGTTCGATTGTTAATTACGATAGAGACCTCAAGGCTTCAAGTGAATTTGACTGCCTTAATACAGGCCTGGCGTTTTTTCGACAGGCTTTGAGGTTCCTGTTAAGGGATCAGCCAAATCTAAGGAGACTCTGAATAAGTCTCAAATTCAGCGATAATTAGGGCCATCGCCAACCGCATAGGATTCAGTGTCACCATGGATCAGATCACCTTCTCCGAAGCCGAGTACCAGACCAAGAAGCG
>NZ_JAQNDA010000014.1 GCF_028369065.1 Marinobacter sp. SS21 | reverse complement strand
GGGCTTTTTTATTTTGGATACGTGGGTCTCTGTCACTACCCCGGCTCCATGCGACCAGCCTGCCAGCGGCAGGCGCAGGACGTCGGAGCGGCGCGACGACGGGCCCGCAGGGCCGAAGGCCGCCAGGCCTGAGCAATGTAGGTCATCGTCAGGCTCTTAATACCAAACCCCAGCATCCTACGATGCTGGGGTTTTTACGTTTGGCGCCGGAAAATTTAGAGCGGGCCCCGCCCGGGCAAGGACGGGCACTCTGTGTCGGGGTGCCCCGGGTCGTCGTTGCAGGGCGCCGCTCTGGCGGATCCAGCCCGTGCTTGGCTCTAAGCAATCCGTCTACATCTCTGGTCGTGGCCACGACGGTACCAGGGGGCCGATGACCTGAACGATACAGGTCATCGCAGCTGAACCATGCTTCTATCGATATGTACCATGCTCCTATCGATATGTACCATGCTCCTATCGATATGTACCATGTCCCTATCGATATGTACCATGTCCCTATCGATACAGGCCATGCTCTTCCATCGCCAGGCCGATCTCCATCACCACCGGCCTTCCGTTTCAGTGATATACTCGCCCCAAAACTATGCCCAAAAGTTTCTGATGGAGAACGCCATGTCCGCAAACGATCATCTGGTCATTTTCGATACCACCTTGAGGGACGGAGAGCAGAGTCCCGGTGCGACTATGACCAAGGCGGAAAAGCTTCGAATTGCAAAAATCCTGGAAAAACTACGGGTCGATGTCATCGAAGCCGGCTTCGCCATTGCCAGTCAAGGCGATTTTGAGGCGGTGAAGAGCATTGCGGAAACGATCAAGGAGTCGACGGTGTGCAGCCTGTCCCGTGCTCTGGACAAGGATATCGACCGAGCCGCCGAAGCCATTCGCCCGGCGGCCAGGGGGCGTATCCACACCTTCATTGCCACCTCGCCGATCCATATGAAGCACAAGCTGCAAATGGAGCCTGGTGAGGTAATAGAGCAAGCCGTTAGGGCTGTTAAACGGGCTCGGGGTCACGTTGATGACGTCGAATTCTCCTGCGAGGATGCTGGCCGTTCGGAGCTGGATTTTCTCTGTCGGATTATCGAAGCGGCTATCGACGCTGGTGCAACCACCATCAACATTCCCGATACCGTCGGTTACGCCATCCCGGAGCAATTTGGCGCCACCATTCAGCAGTTACTGAACCGTATTCCTAATGCGGACAAAGCCATTTTCTCGGTGCATTGCCACAACGACCTCGGCTTGGCGGTCGCCAATTCTCTGGCGGCAGTGTCCCACGGCGCTCGCCAGGTGGAATGCACCATCAACGGCTTGGGTGAACGAGCCGGTAATGCCTCTTTGGAAGAGATTGTCATGGCGGTGCGTACCCGTCAGGATCTGTTCAACGTGGATACCCGGATTGAGACCCAGCACATCGTGACGGCGTCGCGACTGGTCTCCACCATAACCGGCTTCCCGGTACAGCCCAACAAGGCGATCGTTGGTGCCAACGCCTTTGCCCATGAGTCCGGTATCCATCAGGATGGGGTGTTAAAGCATCGAGAAACCTACGAAATCATGCGGGCACAGGACGTGGGCTGGCATACCAACAGCCTGGTGTTGGGCAAGCACTCCGGTCGCAATGCGTTCCGAACCCGGCTGCTTGAGCTGGGCATCCAGTTTGATACCGAGTCCGAGTTGAACGAGGCCTTTACCCGCTTCAAGGCGCTGGCCGATCTGAAACACGAAATCTTCGATGAAGACCTTCAGGCAATTGCCAGCGATACCCGGCAAAGCGAAGAGGAAGGCCGGTTTGACTTGGTTTGCCTACAGGTATGCTCGGAGACAGGGGTTGTTCCGAAGGCAACGTTGACGCTGAAAGTCGACGGCAAGGAGCATACGGTTGAGTCCGAGGGTAGCGGCCCGGTGGACGCTACCTTCAAGGCGATCGAATCGCTGGTGGAATCCGGGTGCAATCTGCAACTATATTCGGTGAACAACATCACCAGTGGCACCGATGCCCAGGGTGAAGTAACGGTGAGACTGGAGCGGGGCGGTCGAATTGTGAACGGCGTCGGTGCCGACACGGATATCATCATCGCGTCGGCGAAGGCCTATGTAGAGGCCCTGAATCTGATTAGCCGTGGCGGTACTCGGCAGCATCCGCAGGGCGGTGACGTTTGATGCTGAGGTTTTTTAGCTGGGGTGGCCTGGCTTGAGCGCAAGTCTGAACGAAGCGTCACGGCAGTTTTATCTTGGCCAGTTCGGGGTGCGCATGTGGTATGCGCGCAGTCCGCTGCCGGGTGCTGCCCCGAGCCCGGAGTTCGACTTTGCCGAGCGGGCGTCAGCTAGCCCGGCCCCTCTTAACGCAGTTCTGCCCTCGCCGCGTGAGACTGATCGTGCCGATCGCGCGGGCAAGCTGGCAGCGTTACAGGGCCTTATGAACGGTGAGGCGCCGGCCCGTACAGAAGAACGGGCTCCGGTAGCCTCAGTTGAACCCTCGCATTCTCCGGCGCCATCAGAAGCTGTGGCCGCTGAGGAAAAGGCGGCAGTGGCCGCCCCGGAACCGTCTATCGCTGTGCGCGCGAACTGGGGGTTCTGGGTTGGCGAGGACGTGCTGTTGGTCAGCGAGCTGTCTGACGACGCCAGCTTTCAGCTGCAGGCCGCCTTGGCGCAGAATATCCTCAAAGCAATCGATCAGTCTTCCTCCAACAGTTTTCGTGTCCAGTGGCCGGTATTCAACAATCCTTTGGCGCCCGGCGGCGACCGCAAGACCCTGATTTCCGTGGTTAAGGGTCAGTTAGAGTCGCATGCAGGCAAGCACGTGATACTGCTCGGCGTCTTGATGCCGTTGGCCGCCGAGGATCGTGAAACGATGATTCAAGAACTCTGGGGGCGCGTCGTTGTCGATGCGCCGGGCTCATTGGCGGCCTTGTCTACCGACCCGGTCGCCAAGCGGGCTTTATGGGACATGTTGAAACCGCTGTTTGCGCATCGGTGATGAATTTGGACCTTTACCAATGCAGTCAGGCTTCGGGGCTTCGAGTGCGGCCAATGGAGGACTCCGACTTCCCGGCGGTGCTGGATATGGAGCGTCGAAGCTATTCCCATCCCTGGACGGAGAGTACCTTCCAGAGCTGCCTGCTCCCCAACTACAGGCTCTGGCTATTGCTGGATGGTGATGCATTGGCCGGTTACGCGGTGGTTTGCTACCAAGTCGACGAAGCTCATCTACTTAATATCTGTATCGCACCGAACCAGAGGCGGCGAGGTGCAGGGCGATGGCTGTTGCGCCACATCGCGGCCTGCGCCGCCCACGACGGCATGGCGATGGTGTTACTGGAGGTTCGGGTGAGTAACCTCAACGCTATCGGCCTGTACGCCAGTGAAGGTTTTCAGGAGATTGGTGAGCGGCCCGGGTATTATCCTGCCGTCCAGGGCCGTGAGAATGCCAAGGTCATGAAGCTGACCCTTGCAGCCAGTTAGCCGCGTCGGCCTGCAAATGCGCCTTGTTGGGGGCGATCCCTTCCACGGAAAGAAAGTGCGGAGTCGCGTCCGTCGCCATCAGAATTTATAATAGCGTTCGTTTGTTTGCGTGCTTGTCCATCATTCTCCGAATCAGGTTTTTTGCCCACTATGTCTACCCTTGCTCAAGAAGTTGCCAACCGCCGTACCTTTGCGATCATTTCGCACCCGGACGCCGGTAAAACCACCATTACCGAAAAGGTGCTGCTTTTCGGGCAGGCGTTGCAGAAGGCTGGGACCGTCAAGGGTAAGAAGTCGGGACAGCACGCCAAGTCGGACTGGATGGAAATGGAGAAGGAACGGGGTATTTCCGTGACTACCTCGGTCATGCAGTTCCCCTACGGCGGCCGCCTGGTCAACCTGCTGGATACGCCGGGGCACGAGGACTTCTCGGAGGACACCTACCGGACCCTGACCGCGGTGGACTCCTGTCTCATGGTGATCGACAGTGCCAAAGGGGTGGAGGAGCGTACCATCAAATTGATGGAAGTTACCCGGTTGCGGGACACGCCAATCCTGACCTTCATGAACAAGCTGGACCGGGATACCAGGGACCCCATCGAATTGATGGATGAAGTGGAAAACGTGCTCAACATCGCCTGCGCGCCGATCACCTGGCCCATCGGCATGGGAAAGGGCTTCAAGGGGGTGTACCACCTTCTGCGCGATGAGGTCGTTTTGTACCAGAGCGGGCAGGGCCACACCATTCAGGAGAAGCGGGTGATCCGTGGTCTGGACAGTTCTGAGTTGGATGAAGTGTTGGGGTCGTTCGCGGCAGACCTCCGCGATGAAGTGGAATTGGTAAAAGGGGCATCCCACGAATTCGACCTGGACGAGTTCCTGGCGGGCAGGCTGACGCCGGTGTTCTTTGGCACCGCCTTGGGCAATTTTGGGGTCGACCACATGCTGGATGGTCTGGTCGAGTGGGCGCCCACGCCTCAGGCGCGGGAGACAGACCTGCGAAGGGTGGAGCCGGTTGAACAGGGTTTCTCAGGCTTTGTGTTCAAGATCCAGGCCAACATGGATCCACAGCATAGGGACAGGGTCGCATTTTTGCGTATCGTATCCGGGCGTTACTCACAGGGTATGAAGGCTCGTCATGTGCGCATCAGTAAGGATGTGCGCTTCGCCGACGCGCTGACGTTTATGGCGGGCGACCGTGCCCACGCTGAAGAGGCCT
The DNA here is from genome assembly GCF_028369065.1 of Marinobacter sp. SS21. Taxonomy (GTDB): domain Bacteria; phylum Pseudomonadota; class Gammaproteobacteria; order Pseudomonadales; family Oleiphilaceae; genus Marinobacter. Next base: position 71,910 of record NZ_JAQNDA010000014.1, on the reverse strand, counting down.
ATGCCGGTGATATCATCGGTCTCCACAATCATGGCACCATCCAGCTGGGGGATACCTTCACCGCCGGCGAAGACATGAAGTTCAGCGGCATTCCCAATTTCGCACCGGAACTGTTCCGTCGAATCCGTCTTAAGGATCCGCTGAAGGCCAAGCAGCTGCAAAAGGGTCTGGTTCAACTGTCGGAAGAGGGGGCTGTGCAGGTGTTCCGACCGATGAAGAACAACGATCTGATTGTCGGCGCGGTCGGGGTTCTGCAGTTTGATGTGGTGGTGGCTCGCCTCAAGAGCGAGTACAAGGTTGAGGCGGTGTACGAGCCGATCAATGTGGCTACCGCGCGCTGGGTCACGAGCGACGATGCCAAGAAGCTGGATGAATTCGAGCGCAAAGCCAATGACTTCCTTTCGCTGGATGGCAGCGATCGGTTGGCCTATATCGCGCCCACCATGGTAAACCTTCAGTTAGCCGAGGAGCGTTACCCGGAGGTTCGCTTCCACAAGACCCGGGAACACTGATTGCGGGGCCGTGATGGAGCTGATCGACGCCCACTGCCACTTCGATTTTCCCCAGTTTGATGGTCGCCGCCCGGCTGTTTTGGCCGAGGCGGGGCGAGCGGGAATTTCCCGACTGGTGGTGCCAGGTGTACGCCGGGCCGACTGGGATCGGGTTGTTGACCAGGCTCGGCAATTTTCGGAAGTGTTCTACTGCCTGGGTATCCATCCCTGGTTTGTTACGGAGCACCATGTTGACGATCTGGATGAGTTGCGTGACCGGCTAAGGCAGCGTGATCCGCGCTGTGTTGGCGTTGGTGAATGCGGGCTCGACCGCTTGCGTGGGCCCCTGGCCGATCAGATGGAGTGGTTCGAGCGTCAGGTTGCCCTGGCGATCGAGCTGGATCTGCCATTGGTGGTCCACTCGGTCAGGTGTCATGATGAGGTGGCGTCGGTTTTGCGCCGCCAGCAGGTGGCAGTACCGGTGTTGGTACACGGCTTTGCGGGCAGTTACGAGCAGGCGGTCAGGCTGGTTGATCTCGGCTGCTATATTGGGGTGGGGGGAGTAATCACTTACTCCAGAGCCTCAAAGACCCGCAACGCCATCGCCCGACTGCCGCTGGCGTCCCTGGTTCTGGAAACCGACGCCCCGGACATGCCCCCAGCGGGTGTGGCCCAAGGCGACAATTCGCCGGTACGTCTGCCCGGCATTTTTGAAGAATTGTCGGAACTTAGAGCCGAAACTTCGCCGCAACTGGGTGAGGCTTTGTTGGCCAATACCCGTCGTTTGTACCGCTGGTCCTAACGAACGCGACAAAGCGAGTTCGGTGGGGTTTGCTTTGTCGGGCAGTTCGGATATAATTCGCGCCCTGGCTTTTCAAGGCGATGGCATTATCTCAGCCCCGAATGATGTCCTTGCCGCATAAACATTAGGTCGAAAGTTGTCAGTGGATCGGTCAATTCCGGTTAACTGGGGGCTTTTAACGTTTCTTTTATAGCGTTCAAGGCGGAATCAATGAAGACTCTGAGTGCGAAACCAGAAACAGTAACGCGTGACTGGTACGTTGTAGACGCAGCCGGCAAGACGCTGGGTCGTCTGTCTACCGAGATCGCCCGTCGTCTGCGGGGCAAGCATAAGCCTGAGTACACCCCTCACGTCGATACTGGTGATTATATTGTGGTTATCAATGCCAGCCAGGTGCGGGTGACAGGTCGTAAGGCATCTGACAAGATGTACTACAGTCACACCGGCTTTCCGGGTGGAATCAAGTCCATCAATTTCGAGAAGCTGGTCGACAAGGCGCCTGAGCAAATCATTCAGAAGTCCGTGAAAGGCATGCTGCCTAAAGGGCCTCTGGGGCGCGCCATGTTCAAGAAGCTGAAAGTCTATGCCGGCGCTGAGCACCCTCATGCAGCCCAGCAGCCCAAAGAACTCGACATTTAACGGAAGGCGGATATGTCTGTAGCACAAAATTACGGTACTGGTCGCCGCAAGACATCCACGGCTCGGGTGTTCATCAAGCCGGGAAGCGGTAACATCTCCATCAATGGTCGTTCCATTGAAGAATTTTTCGGTCGCGAAACGCTGCGGATGATCGTGCGTCAACCGCTGGTGGTTTCCGAGTCCATTGACCGCTTTGATATCTCTATCACCGTGAAGGGTGGTGGTATCAGTGGTCAGGCGGGCGCCATTCGTCACGGTCTGACCCGTGCGCTGATGGACTACGACGAGACTCTGCGTCCGGCTCTGCGTAAGGCCGGCTACGTGACTCGTGATGCTCGTAAGGTTGAGCGTAAGAAAGTGGGTCTGCGCAAGGCGCGTAAGCGTCCGCAATTCTCCAAGCGTTAATTTCGCTGGATTGCAGATCTGCCAAAAAAACCCCGGCCTGGTGCTGGGGTTTTTTCGTTTCAGGGCGGATGGTTGATGGGGTGCAAGGCGCGTCATGCCTTGGCTGGAGTGCCTTTCCGACTTGTAAGGCTGGGGCAATTTCATTACCATTTGTGCGCTTATAATTTTGGGTCTTGAAGTCCTTTTCGAAGCGTGTCGGTCGATTTGACGTGGCGCGCCTCGCCTGATGGGAGAAAACCATAATGAGTAATGGCGACGTGAGCCAAGGCCGGCGCCGGTTCCTGATCGGTGCAACATCGGTGGTGGGTGGTGTCGGCGCCGTCGGTGCGGCTGTTCCTTTCGTGGCGTCCTGGAATCCCAGTGCCAAAGCGGAGGCTGCCGGTGCGCCGGTCACCGTCAATGTTGGCAAGCTGGAACCTGGGCAACAGATTACTGTGGAATGGCGTGGCAAGCCCGTGTGGCTAATCCGTCGCACCCAGGAAATGATCGATAACCTCGAGAGCATGAACGAGCGGGTCAAGGATCCGGCTTCTGAAGAGCCCTCTCAGCAGCCAGCATACATCGGCGGCAATGCCCGATCCCTGAAGCCAGAGCTGGTGGTGTTGGTCGGCATTTGCACCCATCTCGGGTGCGTTCCGTCCTACCGTCCGGAAGTTGCTCCTGAAGACCTGGGGGCAGAGTGGCTGGGTGGCATGTTCTGCCCCTGTCACGGTTCCAGGTACGATTTGTCCGGCCGGGTCTTCAAGAATCAGCCGGCTCCGCTGAACTTGGAAGTTCCGCCCTATCGTTATGATGACGACTCGACGATTACCGTCGGTCTTGATCCGGAGACCGCGTGATGCAAAAACTTATTGAGTGGATCGACGCTCGTTTGCCGATCGTAGAAGCCTACGAAAAGCATATGAGTAAGTACTACGCGCCAAAGAACTTTAACGTCTGGTATTTCTTTGGCTCGCTGGCGATGCTGGTGCTGGTCAACCAGCTGTTGACCGGTATCTGGCTCACCATGAGCTACAACCCCTCGGCAGAGGGCGCGTTTGCCTCCGTCGAGTACATCATGCGCGATGTCGAATGGGGGTGGTTGTTGCGTTACCTGCACTCCACCGGTGCGTCGGCGTTTTTTGTCGTCGTGTACCTGCACATGTTCCGGGGAATCATGTACGGCTCCTACCAGAAGCCGCGGGAATTGATCTGGATCTTCGGCATGTTGATCTACCTGGTGCTGATGGCAGAGGCGTTCATGGGCTACCTGCTGCCTTGGGGTCAGATGTCCTACTGGGGTGCGCAGGTTATCGTTAACCTGTTCGGTGCCATTCCGGTCATTGGTGATGACCTTTCGCTGTGGATTCGCGGTGATTACCTGATTTCCGGCATCACTCTGAACCGTTTCTTCGCACTCCACGTTGTGGCACTGCCAATTGTGCTGCTGGGCCTGGTTGTGTTGCACCTGTTGGCGCTGCACGAAGTGGGTTCCAATAACCCACAGGGCGTCGACATCAAGAAGGTGAAGGACGAAAACGGCATCCCCAAAGACGGTATCCCGTTCCATCCGTACTACACCATTCATGACATGCTGGGTGTTGGTGTCTTCCTGTTCGTGTTCTGTGCCGTGGTGTTCTACTTCCCGGAAATGGGTGGCCTGTTCCTGGAGAAGCCAAACTTCGAGCCTGCCAATAGCCTCAAGACGCCGGAACACATTGCACCGGTGTGGTACTTCACCCCGTTCTACGCGATGCTGCGGGCGGTTACGGTAGACCTGTTCGGTTTGTCCGCGAAGTTCTGGGGTGTTGTGGTGATGGGGGCGGCGATTGCAATCCTGTTTGTGCTGCCCTGGCTCGATCGTAGCCCGGTCCGCTCCATCCGTTACAAGGGTTGGCTGAGCAAAATCGCATTGGCGATCTTTGTGGTCAGTTTTGTGGTACTTGGTTATCTGGGTATTGTCCCAGCTACGCCGGGCCGCACAGCTGTTGCGCAATTGCTGACTACCCTGTACTTCCTGTTCTTCATTCTCATGCCGTTTTACACACGAATGGAGAAAACCAAGCCAGTACCAGAGAGGGTGTCATGATAATGAGAAAGCTGATTGTTGGTCTTTTCATGACAGTCCTGCCGGCACTTGGGCTGGCAGCCGGCGGCTCCGTACCGCTGGATCCGATGGAGCCGGACCACACCAACGAAGCGTCGCTGCAGCGCGGTGCGGCCTTGTTCACCAACTACTGCATGGGTTGTCACTCTCTGGAGTACGCTCGATACAAGCGGGTTGCTGACGATATCGGCATCCCGGTCGATCTGTACGAGGAGAATCTGATCTTCACCGGCGCCAAGATTGGAGAGCTGATGAAGATTTCCATGGACAAAGGTATGGCCGCAGGCTGGTTCGGTAATGCGCCGCCGGATTTGACCCTGGAATCGCGCCTGCGCGGCGAAAGTTGGATCTATTCCTACCTTCGCGGCTTCTACAAGGATGAGAGTCGTCCTTTGGGCGTGAATAACGTGGTTTTCTCGAACGTCGGTATGCCCCACGTTCTGGTTGACCTGCAAGGGCTGTGTGCGGTTAAGCCAACCATCGGCGAATCTGCCAGCGTTGATCCGCTGAGCGGAAACGTTCGCGGCGGCGAAGCATGCACCCAGTGGGCGATCGAAGGCAGTATGACGTCTGTCGAGTTTGATCGCGCGGCTTACGACCTGACCAACTTCCTGTCCTATATGGGTGACCCGGTCAAGGTCGAGCGTGAGCGTCTGGGTATCTATGTGCTGATCTTTATTGCGATCTTCTTTGTGTTTGCCTACTTGCTCAATCGCGAGTACTGGAAAGACGTACACTAAGAAATCGGGTATAATTCCAGCGCTAAACGTCCAGCGGGTCAGATTCGGCCCGCTGGATTTTTGCGTTTGTGGAACCACTAGGTTTGTTTAAAGGTGAGGTAGCTCTATGGGCGTTGTGACCAAGCGGTCATCAATGACGTTTTTCTCTGACCCCTCAAGTCATTACAGTCATCGGGTGCGGATCGTCCTGGCTGAGAAGGGTGTGACAGTGGACATCGTGGATGTAGATCCGGATAACCCGCTCGAGGAATTGGCGGACCTGAATCCGTATAATGCGCTGCCGACCTTGGTCGATCGTGATCTGGTGCTGTTCGAGCCAAATATCATGATGGAATACCTTGATGAGCGTTTCCCGCACCCTCCGTTGCTTCCGGTCTATCCCGTTGCGCGGGCCAACAGTCGCTTGATGATTCATCGAATCCAGAGAGACTGGTGTGGCCTGGTTGACCAAATATTGGCGCAGCCTACTGGCAAGGCCTCGGATACGGCACGCAAAGAGCTGCGTGAAAGCCTGCTGGCGGCCGCGCCGTTGTTTGGTGAGATGCCGTTCTTCATGTCAGAGGAATTCACCATTGTGGATTGCTGCATTGCGCCGATCCTCTGGCGATTGCCGGCTCTGGGCATCGACCTGTCCGACAAACAGGCTAAGCCTATCCAGAAGTACATGGATAAAATTTTCAGCCGTGAAGGTTTCAAGGCCAGTTTGTCCGATCTGGAAGAAGATATTCGCAGCTGATGCGGTGGTGTAGCCGAAAGCCGGGAGAAACGAGTGACTGAGAGCGCGATTCACATGATGTCCAGTCGGCCTTACTTGGTAAGGGCCTTTAACGAGTGGATTCTGGATAACGAATGTACTCCGTACATCGTTGTCGATGCGAGCATTCAGGGTGTGCAGGTGCCTTCGGAGCATGTGGCTAACGGCCAGATAGTGCTTAATATCAGTCCTGCGGCCGTCAAGGGGCTTGTAATTGGAAACTCGGCTCTGGAATTCAGCGCCCGCTTTGGTGGGGTGCCTATGCAGGTCTTCATTCCATTGCAGGCGGTGATGGCAATCTACGCCAAGGAAAATGGTGAAGGGATGGTGTTCGGTAGCGAACCGGGCTCCCCGGATCCAGATGATTCCGGAAAGGAGAGCGGTGGCGCGGCGTCAGATCGCCCCAATGGAAGGCCAACCTTGAAAGTGGTGAAGTGATCACCGACTCCCAGCCATAAAAAAACCAGCAAACGCTGGTTTTTTTATGGCGTTTTAGCCTCCAAACAGCTTGTGATCAATGAGCCCGCACAGGGCATTGAGCATGATCATCATCAGCGGGCTGGCCTCGTTGGCAGAGAGGTTGTGCAAGGCGATTTCGTGATCTTCAGGGTGCAGCAGCGAGGTGATGTCGGTCTTCTCCTTGGCGCTGAAAACGACTACCCGCATCTCCCGGTCATGAGCTGCCTGGATGGCCTGGATGAGATTGGCCTTGTGTCCATCATTGACGAACACCATCAGCAGGTCGTGGGGTTTGCCAATGGCGCGCACCTGACGCGAAAAGGTGTCGTTGAACCGGTTATCCCGGCAGATGGCGGAGAAGGTGGTGGCGTCCGCCCCTAAATTAATGGCGGGCAGCGCTGGTCGATCCTGGTCGAAGCGGTTGAGCAGGGCGGTGCAAAAATACTGGGCGAGTATGTTGGCGTTACCATTGGCGCAGGTGATGACTTTGCCGTCGGCCAGTAGCGCTTCGACAACTGCATCGGCGGAATTCGCAATGGCTTCACTCGTATGGCTGGCCGCCATTGCCGTGTGTTCCATGTGGCTGGCAAACCACTGGTTAATCAAGTTCACTGCATCGCTCATGCTGGGCTCTGTATCGCGTTTTTAATCCATTGAATGTTAAAGCGTTTTATGGTTCCTGGCGAAACGGCAACGACATCGATCCGGGCATCCGCATTCCACAGTCCATGACGGTGGAGGTAGTAATTCGCTGCACGCAGGATCCGTTGCTGCTTTCGATAGCTGATGGACTCCGCGGCGCCCGTCATGCTGCCGTGGCCGCGGTAGCGCACTTCGAAAAACACCAGCGTGTTGCCGTCCATGCCAATCAAGTCAATTTCGCCGCCCCGGTTGTAAACGTTGCGGCAAGTAATTCGGACTCCCCGTCGCTGCAGGTAGCGGGCGGCAACGTCCTCCGCTTGCTGTCCGGTCGCTCGTTTGGTGTTCATGCCATCCTTGGCGCTGTCAATCAGCGTGTGGTGCGCGGGTGTGCAGGCTATTCCGGCACTTGCTCGGTACTTTCAGCGTGGGGCAGCGCGGGTAGCAGCTTGGGAGCGCCGTTAACGAACTGTGCCCACAGCTGGGCCCGGTGAATGCTGCCGTCGGCAGCCATGGTCAATGTCCCGGTCTGGCCCTCAATGCTGGCGCCCTGGACATTTTTCAGTAGCGGCAGCCTGGTGCTCAGTTTATAGGCATCCGCCCCCATCGCGAACAATCGGCCCAATTGTCCGCCAATGTGATCAAAAGCGGCCGTCGCCTGGTCGCGGAAGGCGTTATGCTCGGCCAGCACCCAGGGGGTGTCGGTGAACCGGACCTGGTTCAGATCCCGGTCCCGGGACGGATCCGGCGTGCCCTGGAACACTAACGATGGTGAATACACCGGAAGATCGCCGGCGAAGTAAAACGCGAACAGCGGCTTGAATTGGCGGGCGATGGTGGGCGGCGCCACCATGACGATGGCATCGGCATCCTGGCGCCGGCGGGGCTCAAATTCCACGTTGAGGCCAATGGTGCGCTCCACATCGATGGCTCGCTGTCGGGACTCGGTAATGCTAAGCAGATCGGCAGTTACTGCCCGGAAATTTTCCGAAGGCAGAAAGCGAATGGTGTTGAGGGCATTGCCGTCATGTGCCGATATTGCCTGTCGCAGGGCGTGTTCGAAACGGTCGCCCCAATCTCCGGTGGGGATCAGCACCAGGGCCTGATGGAGTTGCTCCTGGTTGAGGCGGAGAGCGATCTGTCGTGCCTCGTCTTCTGCGGCCAAGCCAAACTGGTACATGCCCAGCGGGGCTGAGAGCTCCTCTGGCAGGTAGTTCAGGGCTAGCACAGGGGTCGGGAGGCTGTCTTGCTGGGCAAGTTCGGCGACTGACGATTTTTGTAGCGGACCCACGATCAGGTCGTAGCTGGCGGCGAGGTCCTGGTACTGATCCGCGAAGGGTTTGGCATTGGTGTCCAAGACGCTGATATCGATGTTGAAATTACGAGCGGACTCATCGTCATAGTAGGCGGCGAGAAACCCGTCGCGGATGGCTGCGCCTGCGCTGGCGAGATCGCCACTGAGAGGCAGCGCCAGAGCGATTTTCTCTGGCCGCTCCTGAACCAGCATGGCGATGAGTTGCAGTTCCTCGGGCAGCTGGCCGGCGGCGGGGTGGCTGGCCCAGTTTTGCTGCCAGTTGCGGATGCTGCGGCCTTGTTCGTCCAGTTCGGCGTCCGGCTGCCTCATGATTGCGGCAAGCTCAAGCCAGCCCTGGCTGGAGTAGCCAATGGCGCGTTGGGACTCTTGTGTCAGCGATTCGTCCGATAGAGCTCTGAGGGCTTGCCAAATTTGGTTGTGGGCGCTTTGAAGGTCTGCGACAACCTCATTGTCCACCATCCGCATCAGCGTATTGGCGGCGCTCAGCGGCTTGCCGGCGAGCTGGAAGGTGTTGGCCTGGAGCTCGCCAGCCCGTGCCGCCAGGCCTGGGCCGTAGTTAAGGAACTGATCTTCCGGCAGCGCTTGGGTCAGTGTGTCTGCCCAACTGTGGTCGTCCAGGGCTGTGGCGCTGGCCATGGCCAGGAGCAGGTGTTGATTGCGTAGCTCCGGTAACGGCGCAGACAGCGGGGCGCTGGTCAGGATGCGCCGGGCTGCATCGTGGTTTCCCGCTTGCTGAAAGGAATCCGCACTCCTGAGCAGGTAAGTTTGGGCGAGTTCCTGGTCTGATTCGCTGGCAGCCAGAGAGACCGCTTCCGCCGCTGTGGCGGGGGAGTGGCTTTTCAGGTTGATTGCGCTGCAACCGGTGGCTAGCAAGGTTGCGGTCACTACGGCCAGCAACGGCGTCTTCAACGGAATATTCATCATGTCTGGCTCGCACAGCTCCAGAGGGTTAGGCTTGTGGCGCCATTATTATGGCGTCATCATGCTGGGAATGTCCTGAACCGGCAAGTTTATCAGCTCCAACGGTAATTCACATGACGTTGGCGTCATTCGAATCGTTAATTGAGAGGTAAGGCGTGGGCTTGGAATCGACGCGAGAAGGCTCGCAGGTGGGTGTGCTGTATATCGTGGCGACGCCCATCGGCAATCTGGATGATATCACTGAGCGGGCTTGCCGAGTGTTGACGGAGGTGGATGTGATCGCCGCCGAGGATACGAGGCACAGCGGCCGGCTGTTGCAGCACCTGGGTATCCAGAAACCGATGATCTCGCTACACGAGCATAATGAGCGTAATCGCGCCGATGCACTGTTGCGACGAATTGAGGCTGGTGAAAGCGCGGCGCTGGTGTCCGATGCCGGCACGCCGTTGATTTCCGATCCCGGTTTTGTGGTGGTGCGTGAAGCCCGGGCGCGCGGCGTGCGTGTGGTGCCGGTGCCGGGTGCTTGCGCCCTGGTTGCGGCACTGAGTGCTGCGGGATTGCCTACCGATCGCTTTTTGTTCGCGGGATTCGTGCCCGCAAAAAGCGGCGCACGTCGAGCCGCGTTGCAAGCGCTTGCGCAAGAAACTGCGACCTTGGTGTTCTACGAATCTCCCCACCGCATTCGGGATATGATCGCGGATATTGCCGGTGAAATGGGTGACAATCGGGAGGTGGTGATTGCACGGGAACTGACCAAGACGTTTGAAACTTTCTATTCAGGAACCGCAGCAGAGCTGATGGCGGTGCTGGCCGACGATGGTAACGCCAGTCGGGGAGAGTTTGTGGTCATGGTGCGGGGTGCGCCGTCGCGGGCGCAGCAAGCCGCGGGACTGGATGTGGACAGGATGTTGTCGTTGTTGGTGGCGGAGTTGCCGGTAAAGCAGGCGGCGAAGATTGGCGCTGAGTTAACCGGATTGTCCCGCAATGAATTGTACCAGCGGGCGCTGGCATTCAAGTCGGGCCGGTAATCGCTGTTCGGTAGGCGATTGTGCTTGCGTCGACGCCTGCTGCGGCGTATCGTCTGCGCTGAGCTCGCCAGACAGTCGCCGCCAGTTTACTGGGGGAGGAAAGTCCGGGCTCCAGAGGGCAAGGTGCCAGGTAACGCCTGGGCGGCGCGAGCCGACGGAAAGTGCAGCAGAAAGCAAACCGCCTAAGCACCTTCGGGTGCCGGTAAGGGTGAAATGGTGCGGTAAGAGCGCACCGCGTGACTGGCAACAGTTCACGGCGATGGTAAACCCCACCTGGAGCAAGACCAAATAGGAGTCCAATGGCGTGGCCCGCGCTGGACTCGGGTAGGTTGCTTGAGGCCTGTGGCGACGCAGGTCCTAGATGAATGACTGTCCACGACAGAACCCGGCTTATCGGCGAGCTCGATTTTACCTTTCGTTAATGATTAATTCTGATCGTTCCTGATCGCGACCTTTTATAGCCAAATAATCTTAGAGTTCACTTCCAGCCTGCAGAATTTGCTGCAGGTAATTGATTTGGTTGTTTTTCTTTTTTCCTGACTCCGATCCTCCCCGATTAATCCTCTGTAACTTGTTGTCATTAAAGAAACTTTCATGTGTCCGTCGTCCCCGGCGGCGCTTGCATTGTGTTTTCCGTATTTCTATAGTGTGCAGAAGTGGGAAAAAGTGGTTAGTTGTGGTTTTTTGTGGTGAAAGCCGGTGAAAGGGTGGGGTTTTGAAGACGTCCATCATTTCAAGGTGCGTATCACTTGATCCGGGCACGCAACGCAGAGTCGGAATAGATGAGCAACTTTCTTGGCAGTCATGCCATCAATATGGATGCGAAGGGTCGCTTGGCGATCCCCGCAAAGCTGCGCGAAGAACTCGCCCAGCTGTGCGGCAGTCGCATCGTATTGACGGCAAGTGCTGACGAGGAGCGTTGCCTGCTGATCTACCCGGAACCCCAGTGGAAACTCGTTGAGGAGCAGCTCAATGGGCTGCCCACCATGAAAAAAGCAGTGCGTCGGTTGCAGCGAATCGTGCTCGGGTACGCAACCCCGTTGGAGCTGGACGGCGCTGGCCGGATTCTGGTGCCGCCGACACTGCGGAATTTCGCAAACCTGGAGAAGAAGCTGATGTTGGTTGGCCAGGGTAAGAAGCTGGAGCTTTGGAGCGAGGAGCGTTGGTTCGCCTGGCTGGATGAATCTGAGGATGATGACGAGATGCCCCCCGAAATGGAGGCGCTTTCACTATGACCCCGCGGCGTTCTGGAGGCGCGGACGGTCAGAAGTTGCACCAGTCCGTGCTTCTGGACGTGGCGGTGGAGCAGCTTGTGATCGACCCGGATGGCAACTATGTCGACTGCACCTTTGGCCGTGGCGGCCACAGTCGCAAAATATTGGAGCGGTTGTCACAGCGTGGGCGATTGCTTGGCATCGACAAGGATCCCGAAGCGATAGGTTTTGCCGAACGCCTTGCCGGCGAGGACGTCCGGTTTTCCTCGTTTCACGGTTCCTTTGCTGAAATACAGGCGGCGGTTGCTGCCTCCGGTTGGCATGGCGGCGTTGCCGGGGTGCTGATGGATCTGGGCGTGTCCTCCCCGCAGTTGGACGACGCGTCGCGGGGGTTCAGTTTCATGCGCGAAGGCCCCTTGGATATGCGCATGAATCCCCTGCAGTCCCCCAGTGCGGCTGAATGGCTTGCTGCGGCGGATGAAAAAGACATCGCCGACGTGCTCTGGCGTTACGGCGAAGAAAAGTTTTCCCGTCGTATCGCCCGGGCGATCGTTGCGCGGCGCCAGGAAGAGCCGTTGCAAGGGACTCGGGAGTTGGCTGAGTTGGTCAGTGCGGCCATTCCGCGCAAGGAAAAACACAAGCATCCTGCCACCCGGACATTTCAGGCAATTCGGATATACATCAACCGTGAATTGGAAGACCTGGAGCTAGGGTTGGCGGCCTCGGCCGCGCAGCTGTCGCCCGGTGGGCGGCTGGTGGCGATCAGTTTTCATTCGCTGGAGGACCGCATGGTGAAACGATTCATGCGGGATCTGGCCCGTGGTCCGGTGGTGCCCAGGGGCGTGCCCGTAACTGCGAGTGAGGAAGCCTCGGATTATCGGCTGGTGGGCAAGGCCATGAAGGCGGACGTGGCGGAAGTGAGTGACAACGTGCGATCCCGTAGTGCCGTGATGCGAGTCTTGGAGCGGCGCGCAGATTACATCGGGGAAGGAGCGTAAAATGGGTGCTGTGATCATCGAGCGGCCGGTTAAGTCCCAGACTGTAAAGCTCAATGCCGAGCGGCTTAGGCAAGGGGTGTCCCGGGCTTACCGCCTGTCCGGACGAATTTTTGGTGCTTTGGCGCAGCGCGATGTGCTGATCTCGCTGGGTTTGGTGTTGGTGCTGATTACCTCCGCCATTGGGGTGGTGGTCAGTGCACATACCAATCGCGGGCTGTTTAACGAGCTGTCGGAACTCCAGGAGCGGCGGGATGCGTACCAGCGCGAGTGGAGTCAGTTGCTGCTGGAACAAAGTGCATTGAGTGCCCATGGCCGGATCGAGTACCAGGCTTCCGAGAAGCTCGGTATGGTGGTGCCCGGCAAGCAGGACATCGTGCTGGTGCCAGCGGCACCCGCCGACATTCAATTGTGGTAACCCATCAGCGGATGTCAGGGTAGGTGAGTAGAGTGACGGACCAGAATCAGCGACACACATGGCTGCAACGAATGGCAGCTGGGCTCCAGGCCTGGCGGTTCGGCTCCGTTGTGGGTGTCTTTCTGGTTGTGGTTGGCGTATTGGCCTGGCGTCTGGTTGACCTGCATGTGGTGGACCAGGAGTTCCTGCGCCGGCAGGGCGATGTCCGCACCATTCGCGTGGAAACGGTGGACGCTCACCGGGGCATGGTCACCGACCGCTACGGCGAACCGTTGGCGGTCAGCACCCCGGTGCAGACGGTCTGGGCCAATCCCAGCGAAATGAATCCAGACGACCCCCGCCTGACCAACGCAGCCCGGTTGCTGGCGCTTAGCGAGGCCGAGTTGCGCAGTCGCATTCGCCGCTACAGCGAACGGCGCTTCATCTATGTTCAGCGTAAGGTGCAGCCCAGTCTGGCCCGTGAGGTAATGGCGCTGCAGATTCCGGGCTTGTACAGCCGTCGTGAATACCAGCGATTCTATCCGGCAGGCGAGGTGACGGCCCACGTTGTCGGGTTTACCAATATCGATGGTCGCGGCCAGGAAGGCATTGAGCTGTCCTTTAACGACTGGCTGCAGGGCGAGCCGGGTGCCAAACGGGTGCTCAAGGATAACCGCGGTCGGGTCATCGACGACTTGTCGCTGATTCGTGACGCCAGTCCGGGGCGGGATCTGTCCCTGAGTATCGATTTGCGGCTGCAGTATCTGGCGTACCGTGAACTCAAGGCGGTGGTGGCGGCCCATAGCGCCCATGGCGGCACGCTGGTGATGCTTGATGTAGACACCGGCGAAGTGCTCGCGATGGTCAACCAGCACTCCTACAATCCGAACGACCGGAGCCAGCTCAGTCCGGAACGGTTGCGTAACAAGGCGATTACCGACCTGTTCGAACCCGGGTCGCCGATGAAACCCATCACCATGGCCGCGGCCCTGGAATCGGGTCGCTACACCCTGAACAGCACCATCGATACGGCGCCGGGATACCGGCGCTTCGGTCGTTTTACCATCAGAGACATGCGTAATTACGGGGTCATCGACATGACCACCATCATTACCAAGTCGTCGAACGTGGGCATCAGTCGAATTGCCAACGACCTGGGTGGCGACATGGTGCGCGATCTGTATTTCCGAATGGGGCTGGGTCAGGCCACCGGAATTGGCTTCCCGGGCGAGGCGGTCGGCGTGTTGCCGGCGCCGCCGCGCTGGCGGCCAGTGGAAGAGGCGACTTTGTCGTATGGCTATGGCATCAGTGTGAATGCCCTGCAACTGGCCCAGGCTTACATGGTGCTGGCAAACGGAGGCATTCGTTACCCGGTCAGCTTGCTGAAGCTGGAGGAACCGCCCGTAGGCGAACGCGTGCTGTCGGAGCAGGTGACGGCCCAGATTCGCGGCATGCTCCGGGAGGTGGTTGAGCATGGCACCGGCCGTCAGGCGCAACCCGGCTTCTATTCTGCCGGCGGCAAGACCGGGACGGTGCACCTGCTGGGTAAAAACGGATATGAAGACAGTGAGTACAAGGCGATATTTGCGGGTATGGCGCCGATTGAAAACCCAAGAATCGTAACGGTAGTGGCCGTCGATGCGCCCCAGGCTGGCGAATACTACGGTGGTGAAGTCGCCGCCCCGGTGTTCGCGCGGGTCATGGGAGACGCATTGCGGCTGCTAAATGTGAAGCCTGAACTGGAAATCGGCGAGGCAACGGGGCCTGCCGGCGGATCCGGAGAGCGGGGATAACGCTATGTGCATCACATCTCTAAGTACGCTGTTACACGGCATTGTGGAGGTGCCTTCGGTTTTTGACGTCACCATCCACGGCCTGACGACGGACAGCCGGGAAGTGCAGTCCGGTGATGCCTTCCTCGCCTTACCGGGGGCGCGAACGAGCGCGTCACATTACGTCAATATCGCCATCGAGCGGGGAGCTTCTGTGGTCTTGCTGGATGCAGATGCGCCGTCGCCCTGTCGTGAACACCACGGTGCGCTGCTGGTTCCCGTCGTGGGGCTCAGGAGCAAACTGGGCATGATTGCGGATCGATTTTACGAGCACCCCTCGCGGCAACTTCGGGTGATCGGCGTGACCGGTACCAATGGCAAGACCTCGGTCACCCAGTACATTGCCCAATTGCTCAACGAAACGGGCACCCCCTGCGGCGTTATTGGCACGCTGGGCTACGGCATGCCAGGACGAATGCAGACCGCCAGTCACACCACTCCCGATGTGGTCAGGGTCAACCGGGCACTGGCCCAGATCCGCTGTCAGCGTGGCCGAGCGGCGGCCATGGAAGTGTCGTCCCATGCACTGGACCAGGGACGGATCGATCAGCTGATGCTGACAGGGGCGGTGTTTACCAATTTGACTCGGGACCATCTGGATTATCACGGCTCCATGGAAGCCTATGGCGCCGCCAAGGCCCGTTTGTTCGAACGTGAAGAATTGCATTTCGCCGTTATCAATTTCGATGATCCGTTTGGACGCCAGCTCTACGGCCAACTGGACGGAAAATGCGACCGGGTGCGTTATAGCCTGCACGAAGCCCAGACCGAACTGTGGTTGACCCGCTTTCAACCTACTGCCGGTGGGTTCGAGGCCAGTATCGATGGTTTGTGGGGCCGCTTTGAGGTGTCGGCACCGCTGCTGGGCAGTTTCAATGCCAGCAACTTGCTGGCGGCCATGGGCGTTGTACTGAGCCTGGGCGTTCCGGTCGCCCGCGTGGTGCAGGCGGTGGAGCGTTTGACGCCTCCGGCGGGGCGGTTGGAATCGTTTGTCGGCGCCAATGGTGTCCAGGTTGTCGTGGACTACGCCCACACACCGGATGCCTTGGCCAATGCCCTGGCCGCGTTACGCCCCCACGCCGCGAAGCGCCTGATTTGCGTATTCGGTTGCGGTGGAGATCGGGATGCGGGCAAACGACCGGAAATGGCGCAAGAGGCAGAAAAGAGGGCGGATGTCGTGCTCGTCACCGATGACAACCCCAGGAGCGAGGCACCGGAACACATTGCCCGGGACATTCTGGCGGGTTTCTCCAAGCCGGGCAGTGCCACCGTTATCCATGATCGTGCCACCGCCATTCGTCAGGCGATTGCCATGGCCGAGCCGGGTGATGTGGTACTGGTGGCCGGCAAGGGCCATGAGTCTTGGCAGGAAGCCGCTGGACAGCGGCTGCCATTCAGCGATGTCGAGCAAGTGAGGCACGCCTTGGACCTTAACGGAGGCGTGGCATGATTCGGCCATTTTCCCTGGCCGAGGCGGCGGGCTGGCTGGAGGCAGTCCCGTCTTCGCTCGCGGGGCAGTTTACTGGCGTTTCCACCGATACTCGCAGCCTGGCGAGCGGCGATCTGTTTGTTGCCCTGCGGGGCGAGCGTTTTGATGGTCACAAGTTCCTGGCTGCAGCCCAGGATGCCGGTGCGGTCGCCGCCGTGGTTGATCGCGTTGACGGAACGGTGGCACTGCCTCAGTTGAAGGTGGTCGATACGCTGGTTGCCTTGGGGCAGCTTGCCGCCCGCAACCGGACCCAGAGCGACGCCCGCTTTGTCGCGGTGACCGGGAGCAGTGGCAAAACCACAGTAAAGGAAATGGTCGCGGCGATTCTCGCCCAGGCCGGATCAACGCTGGCCACGGCCGGCAACCTGAATAATCACATCGGCGTGCCGCTGACCTTGCTGCGAGTCGCCTCGGAGCACCAGTACGCCGTCATCGAGCATGGTGCCAGCGGTGTGGGCGAGATCGCACAAACCATCCAGCTGACCCGGCCGGAGGTCGGCATCATCACCAACGCCGGTGAAGCCCATCTGGAAGGCTTTGGCAGCTACGACAACATCGTGGTGGCGAAGGGTGAGCTGATCGACGGAGTCGAGGACCGTGGCGTGATGGTGCTGAACCGGGATGACCCGGCATTCCCGATCTGGCGTGATCGGGCCGGGGATCGTCAGGTGTTGAGCGTCAGCGGTCGCCAGTGCGAAGACGCCAGTTTCCGCCACGAGGCCTTGGCACTGCAGCGTGGCCAGCAGCGGTTCCGGGTCTTGGGTCCGGGCGGCTGGCACTGCAATCTGACACTGTCCCTGTTGGGCGAGCACAACGTCATCAATGCCCTGATGGCGGTGGCCGCCAGCTTCGCGCTCGGCATTCCGGCGGCAACCATCGCCGAGGGGCTGGCGAGCATGCAGCCGGTCAAGGGGCGACTCCAGCCGGTTGAACTGGCTGGCGGCATCACCCTCATTGATGACAGCTACAATGCCAACCCAACGTCCATGAAGGCGGCGCTTGGGGTGCTGGCGGGCCAGCCCGGACTTCGGGTCGCCTGTCTGGGCGCCATGGCGGAGCTCGGCAACGAGTCCGGGCGTCTGCATCAGGACATTGGCGTTGCTGCCCGGACTTTGGGGGTCGACCGATTAGTGGCCGTGGGAGCGGGATGCGACGACTACCTCACCGGCTTTGGCGAGGGCGCTGTCGCTTGCGCCAGCCACCAAGAGGCCGTCGATTATTTACTAAAGCAACTCAAGGGCCCGGCCACTGTGCTGTTCAAGGGTTCTCGCAGTTCTGCCATGGAGCGCGTGGCGGAAGGATTCAAAGATAAGGTGACCAATTCATGCTGCTCTGGCTGACAGAGATTCTTTCACAGTATTTTTCTGCCCTTACGGTGTTTCAGTACCTGACGCTGCGTGGCATTTTCGGCGTCCTGACTGCGCTGCTGATCTCATTGCTGATCGGGCCGTACATGATTCGCAAGCTCAGCCAGTATCAGATCGGTCAGGCGGTGCGCGACGATGGCCCGCAAACCCATTTGAGTAAAGCCGGCACGCCGACCATGGGCGGGGCGCTGATCCTGGTGGCCATTGCCGTCAGTACATTGCTGTGGGCGGATCTGAGCAATCGCTATGTGTGGATCACCCTCCTGGTCACGCTGCTCTTTGGCGCCATTGGCTGGGTGGACGACTACCGCAAGGTTGTGGAGCGGAACCCCCGCGGCCTGCCCGGGCGCTGGAAATACTTCTGGCAGTCGGTTATTGGCGCCATCGCTGCGGTGGCGTTGTACTACAGTGCCGCCATGCCCCAGGAAACCTCGTTGTTTGTGCCGTTCTTCAAGGACGTTTCGCTCACCTTGGGGCCGGTACTGTTTGTCCTCCTGACGTACTTTGTCATTGTTGGCAGCAGCAACGCGGTCAACCTGACTGACGGCCTCGATGGCCTGGCCATCATGCCTACCGTCATGGTGGCCGGTGCGTTGGCCATTTTTGCCTACCTGTCCGGCCATGCCCAGTTTGCCAATTACCTGCTCATTCCCCACTTACCCGGCACCGGCGAGTTGATTGTGTTCTGCGGCGCTCTGGTGGGAGCCGGGCTTGGGTTTTTGTGGTTCAACACCTATCCCGCCCAGGTCTTTATGGGCGATGTGGGGGCGCTGGCACTGGGGGCCGCTCTCGGTGTGGTGGCGGTGATCGTGCGCCAGGAAATGGTGCTGTTCATTATGGGCGGGGTGTTCGTGATGGAAACTGTCTCGGTCATCCTGCAGGTGGCTTCGTTCCGGCTCACCGGGCGGCGGATTTTTCGCATGGCGCCGTTGCACCACCACTTTGAACTGAAAGGCTGGCCGGAACCCCGTGTGATCGTGCGGTTTTGGGTCATTACCGTGGTTCTGGTCCTGGTGGGCCTGTCCACGTTGAAAATTCGCTAGGCGTTACGGGTAATCCATGACAGTCATCGTTTCGGATCGTCGCATACTGGTGGTAGGGCTCGGCAAAACCGGGCTCTCCTGCGTGCGATACCTGTGCGCCCAGGGCCGGGAAGTCGCGGTGGCTGACAGCCGCCAGTCGCCGCCTGGGCTGGCCGAGTTGCAGGCCGGCTGGCCAAACGTACCGGTCTACCTGGGCGATTTCGATGCTGAGCTGTTTTGTCGCTTTAACGAGCTGGTCGTCAGCCCAGGTATCAGCATCGCGCTGCCAGCGATCCAGGCAGCGGCCCAGCAGGGCGCCCGCGTTCGTGGTGACATTGACCTGTTCAGCGAAGCGGCCAAGGCGCCCATCGTTGCCATCACCGGTTCCAACGGCAAAACCACTGTGACCACACTGGTGGGCGAGATGGCCAAGGCGGCCGGTGTGCGGGTCGCCGTTGGTGGCAATATCGGCACCCCGGCGCTGGATCTGCTGGACCAGACCGTTGAGCTGTATGTGCTGGAACTGTCCAGCTTCCAGCTGGAAACCACTGAGACTCTCGGGGCGCTGGCGGCCACCGTGCTCAACGTCAGCGACGACCACATGGATCGTTACGAATCCAAGATGGATTACTACCAGGCCAAGCAAAGGATTTACCGTGGCTGCCAGCATGCCATCATCAATCTGGACGATGCCCTCAGCACGCCGATGGCCCGCGATAACCTGAAGTTCTTGTGCTTTGGCTTCCATCGGGTCAACCCGGACACCTTCAGCACCCGCGATGACGACGAAGGTACCTGGATCACCTTTGGCTTTGACAACCTGATTCTCAGCGAATCCCTGCACCTGCTGGGCCGGCATAACGTCAGCAATGTCATGGCCGCGTTGGCTCTGGGCCGTGCTGCCGGCTTGCCGATGGCGGCCATGCTGGCGGTGGCCCAGCAGTTTCGAGGCCTGCCCCATCGCTGCGAGTTTGTGCGGCGAGTCGAGGGCGTTGACTACATCAATGATTCCAAGGGAACGAATGTGGGCGCGACGGTGGCCGCGCTGGAAAGTCTGGCCCCCCGTGACGGACGCATCGTGCTGATTGCCGGTGGCGATGGCAAGGGCGCGGATTTCGCACCATTGAGCAAACCGGCGGCTGCCCATTGTCGGGCGGTGGTACTGATGGGCGCCGATGCCGACCGGCTGGGTCAAATCGTACCGGCGGAGGTTGAATGCCTCACTGTAGGCAGCTTGGCCGAGGCCGTGCGCAGAGCTGCGGCTATCGCCGAGCCTGGTGACCGGGTGCTGTTGTCCCCGGCCTGTGCGAGCTTCGATATGTTCCGGGATTACCTCGACCGCGGCGACCAGTTTCGGCGCCAGGTGGAGGCGTTGTGATGCCGGCCGCGCCGACTCTCGGCCTCGACCAGGGCCTGTTTGGCCGCTTCCGGCCGTTGCCGTGGCTGGTGCTCAGTGCGGCATCCCTGCTGGTGTTGGGCATCATCATGATTTCCTCTGCGTCGATGGACATGGCGGCGGAGACCGTTGGCAACAGTTATCACTATGTGCTGCGACAGCTGATCTTTGCTGCGCTGGGCTGTGCTCTGGCGCTGGCCGCGGCCAATGTGCCACTGGCCTGGTGGGAACGCAGCGGCTGGCTGCTGCTCGGCGTTGGTTTGCTGGTGCTGGTGCTGGTGCTGACGCCCCTCGGCCGCACGGTCAACGGCTCGACGCGCTGGATTCCCTTTGGGCTCTTTAACGTCCAGGTCTCGGAGATCGCCAAGTTGTGCCTGATCGCCTATCTCGCCGGTTACGTGGTGCGGCGTCGGGACGAACTGGTGAACACCTGGTCTGGCTTTATCAAGCCGGTGGGGGTGTTGACCTTCGCCTCGGTACTGCTGGTCATCGAGCCGGATTTTGGCGCTACTGTCGTGCTGATGGCCGCCGCGCTGGGAATGATCTTCTTGAGTGGCGTTCGACTCAGCCGCTTCCTGCCATTGATTGCCGTTTGCGTGGTGGTCGGAGTCGCCCTGGTGGTGACCCAGCCCTACCGTCTGAAGCGGGTGGTCAGTTACCTGGACCCGTGGAAGGACCAGTTTGATACCGGTTACCAGCTCACCCAGTCGCTGATTGCTTTCGGGCGTGGCGACTGGGCCGGGGTGGGGCTCGGCAACTCGATTCAGAAACTGTTCTACCTGCCCGAGGCCCATACCGATTTTATTTTTGCCATCGTGGCGGAGGAGTTTGGTCTGTTGGGCTCGCTGCTGGTGCTGGCCTTGCTGACGCTGCTGGTGTTGTCGGGGTTTGCCATCGCGCGCAAGGCCGAAAAGGCCGGCATGACCTTCGGTGCCTGTTTTTCCTACGGCATATCGCTGCTGATTGGGCTCCAGGCGACCATCAACATCGGCGTGAACACCGGGCTGCTGCCGACCAAGGGACTGACCCTGCCATTAATGAGTTACGGCGGCTCCAGCCTGATGGTGACCTGTGTCTGTATTGGGATTCTGGCCCGGGTGGAAATGGAGCGCTCGGATCAGCTGGAGCAGGCCGCCGCGGGTACGACAGTAAAGTCTGCAGGAGGTGCGTCCTATGACGACTAAACGCTTCCTGATTATGGCCGGCGGCACCGGCGGCCATGTGTTTCCTGCTCTGGCCACGGCGCGCATGTTGCAGGAGAAGGGGCATGAGGTTTACTGGCTGGGCTCCCGGGGCGGTATGGAGGAACGGCTGCTCGGTGCAACCGACATCCCGCTATCACTGATTGCGGTATCCGGGCTCCGAGGAAAGGGCCGGTTGGCGTTACTGGCTGCCCCGTTCAGGCTTACCCGGGCGCTGGTGCAGGCGTTGGCGATCGTGCGCAGCCTGAAGCCCGACTGCGTCATTGGAATGGGGGGCTTTGTCACCGGTCCCGGCGGTCTGGCGGCCTGGTTGACCAGGACCCCTCTGCTGGTACACGAACAGAATGCCATCGCCGGTCTCACCAACCGGATCCTGGCTCGATTCGCGAAGACCGTAATGGAAGCGTTTCCGGGTAGCTTTGGTCCCCAGAAAGTGACTCGCTGTACCGGAAATCCGGTGCGGCAGGATCTGGCCCGGATTCCCGAGCCGGTCTCCCGCTTCGAAGGACGCAGCGGCCCCCTGCGGATGCTGGTGGTGGGCGGTAGCCTGGGTGCCCAGGCGATCAACCAGCGGGTGCCGGAGGCGTTGGCCAAGCTCGACGCCGGCATTCGCCCGATCGTGCGTCACCAAAGCGGTGAACGCAACCTGGACCTGGCCCGGGAGGCCTATCAGACAGCGGGCGTGGAGGCCACCATCGAGCCGTTTATCGAAGATATGGCTCAGGCCTATGAATGGGCCGATCTGGTGCTGTGCCGCTCTGGCGCACTGACGGTGTCAGAGCTGTGTATCGCGGGCGTGGGGGCGATTCTGGTGCCGTTTCCCCATGCCGTGGATGATCATCAAACCCGCAACGGTCAGCAGATGGTGGCAGCCCAAGCTGCAATCCTGATCCCTCAGCAACGGCTGAGCGCGGAGTTACTGGCCGATACCCTGGCCGAGCTCTGCAGTGACCGGCAGCGGATAACCAACATGGCGCAGGCGGCCCGCTCTCTGGCTCGTCCTGACGCAACGGAGAGAGTTGTGAATTACTGTCTGGAGGCGGCGAATGCCTGAGATGACCAATCCACCGCTGGTGTACCAAGTGCCCGAGATGCGCCGGATCCGCAATATCCATTTCGTGGGTATCGGTGGCGCCGGCATGAGTGGAATTGCCGAGGTTCTGAAGAATCAGGGCTATGACGTGTCCGGTTCCGACATTCGTCACAGTGCGGTGACCGACCGCCTGAGCGCCCTTGGCGTCCAGGTGTTTATTGGCCATGCCGAGCAAAACAGCGCGCAGGCCGATGTGGTGGTGGTGTCCACTGCGGTGGCCCAGGACAATCCGGAAGTGGCGGCCGCGCGTGCGCGCCGGGCGCCCATCGTGCCCCGAGCCGAGATGTTGGCGGAAATCATGCGTTACCGGCATGGCATAGCGGTGGCTGGAACCCACGGCAAGACCACGACCACCAGCCTGATTGCCTCGATTCTTGGCGAGGCCGGGCTCGATCCCACCTTCGTGATCGGTGGCAAACTCAACAGCGCTGGCACCAATGCCCAATTGGGCGGTTCGCGTTACCTGGTTGCGGAAGCGGACGAGAGCGATGCGTCGTTCCTGCATCTGACGCCGGTGATTTCGGTGGTGACCAACATCGAAGCCGATCACATGGATACCTATGGCGGCGATGTGGGGAAGCTCAAGCAGACCTTTATCGACTTTCTGCACAACTTGCCGTTCTACGGCGTCGCCGTGATGTGTGTGGACGATGCCTATGTCCAGGAAGTCATCCCGAAGATCTCCCGAGCGATCATCACCTATGGCATCGATAACCTCGAGGCCGATTATCGGGCTGAGCAAATTCAATTCGACGGCCTGTGTAGTCGCTTTGTCGTCAAGCGTCCGGGCGGACGGGCTGACCTGAAGGTGGAGCTGAAAATGCCGGGGCGGCACAACGTGCTCAACGCCCTGGCGGCCATCGCGGTGGCCACCGATGAGGGTGTGGATGATGCTGCCATCTGTCGTGGCTTGGCGGGATTCGCCGGCGTCGGCCGGCGCTTCCAGGTCTACGGCGATTATCAGACCAGGAATGGCAACGTGACGTTGGTGGACGATTACGGCCACCATCCCACCGAAGTCGAGGCGGTGATCAAGGCAGCACGGGAGGCCTATCCCGGCCGCCGCTTGGTGATGTTGTATCAGCCCCATCGTTACAGTCGTACCCGTGATCTCTACGAAGACTTCGTCCGAGTGCTGTCGGAAGTCGATGGCCTGCTGCTGATGGAGGTCTACGCCGCGGGAGAGCCCGCCGTACCGGGAGCCGACGGACGGGCCCTGTGCCGAAGTATCCGTCAGCGAGGCAAGCTCGAACCGGTATTCGTGGAGAGCAACGAACACGTTGAACAACTGCTGGCGGGCGTGCTGCAGGATGGCGACCTGCTGATCACGCAGGGAGCCGGCGATATTGGCGGAGTAGCCGCGCGACTGGCCGCCGCGGGGGTAATTGCAAGTGAGTGAGATGAGCGAGCAGGTATACCGGGTCGATGGCGACACCCGACAGGCATTGGGGCGGGTAGCCGTGTTTATGGGCGGAGATTCCGCGGAGCGTGCGGTGTCGCTGAAAAGCGGTGCCGCCGTGGTCAGTGCCCTGCAGTCTGCCGGTGTGGACGCCTACGGTGTCGATGTTCAGGGCTGCTTGCTGGAAACCGTCAAGGAGCCGGAATTCGATCGGGTGTTTATAGCGTTGCATGGCCGTGGCGGTGAAGACGGCACGCTGCAGGCTATCCTGGCCCAGGCCGGAATCCCCTATACCGGCAGTGAGGTTCTGGCATCGGCCCTGGCCATGGACAAGTTGCGGACCAAGTACGTGTTCGAGGGCTGCGGACTGCCGACTCCAAAGTTCCGGGCGATGGCGTCCCTGGACGAGGCGGATGAGGTGTTGGCTGCGCTGTCGTTGCCGCTGAGCGTCAAGCCGTCCCGCGAAGGCTCCAGCATCGGAATCTTCAAGGTGACCAGCCGGGACGAGCTGATTCGAGCCTACCGGAATGCCAGCGAACACGACTCGCTGGTGCTGGTGGAGGAGTGGATCGAGGGGCCGGAATTTACCGTCAGCGTGCTCCAGGGGCGGGCGCTGCCGGCCATCGGCCTGAGTACCGATCATGAGTTTTATGACTACGACGCCAAGTACCTGACGGACGATACCCAGTACCGCATTCCTTGTGGCCTGGCGCCGGATCTGGAGCTTGAACTGCAGCATCTGGCGGTGAACGCGTTCCAGGTTCTGGGCTGTCGCACCTGGGGCCGGGTAGACGTGATGCAGGACGAGGACGGAGGCTTCTGGTTGCTGGAGGTGAACACGTCGCCGGGCATGACGGATCACAGTCTGGTGCCCATGGCGGCCAGAGCCGCGGGTATCAGTTTTGAGGAGCTGGTGGTGCGCATCCTGCGCGACACCTTGGAGGGCTGAGATGCTTGATCGGGTACTGGTGCGCGGGCGCGCCATACCCCCCGAGCCGCCACGGCGACGGGGGGCAACCTCCCTGGAGCCGGATGGTGAACGGTTCAATCCGTTCCGCGCCCTTTGGGAGGCGCTGCCGTGGATGCAGGTGGGCCTCGGCGCCGTGGTGGTGACGCTGGCCGCCCTGGTGCCCTGGGGCGCGGGTGAAGTGCTGAACACCATGGACCGCCAGATCATGGCCATTGATGTGCGCGGAGAGTTGGTGGGTGAAAGCCAGACCGACCTGGAGCGTCAAGTCAGTAAATGGGTCGGCCGCAGCTTCTTCGCCACCGACCTGGCGGACGTGAAGACGGCTCTCGAGCAACGGCCCTGGATCGCCAGTGCGGCGGTACGTCGAATCTGGCCAGACCGGCTGCTGGTGGAGGTTCGGGAGAAGAAGCCGCTGGCGTTCTGGAACCATGGTCAGCTGGTCAGTCGCTCAGGCCAGCTCTTTGCGCCACCGAATCGGGACGTGGCCGGTCGCTTACCGCATCTGGCCGGCCCCGACGACCGGGTGCGAGACGTCATCGATATGGCCCGGGGCATGGCCGAAGTGCTGGCACAACGGGAGTTGGGTTTTGCAGGCCTGACCCTCGAGCCTCGCGGAGCCTGGACCCTGACCCTGGCCAACGGCATCGAAGTATCGCTGGGGCGGGACCAGGTAGAGCAACGCTTTGAACGCTTCATCACCGTGTATCAGGAACGCCTGGCAACACGAGCGGGTGAGGTACAACGGATTGATGCCCGTTATAGCAACGGTGTGGCGGTTCAGTGGAAGCCGCTGGACGAGACATCGGGCAATAAATCATAGACGCAATTTAGAACCACGTTTTGGTGAAACACATGTCATCGGTTGATACGGAAAACATGATTGTCGGCCTCGATATCGGCACTTCGAAAGTAGTGGCGATTGTCGGCAAGCGAAAGTTGGACGGCACCATCGAAGTTGTCGGGATCGGATCACACCCCTCCCGTGGTCTGAAACGGGGTGTGGTGGTGAATATTGAAACCACCGTTCAGGCGATTCAGCGTGCGGTCGAGGAGGCCGAGTTGATGGCAGGCTGCCGGATTCATTCGGTCTACGCCGGCATCGCGGGCAGCCATATCAAGAGCCTGAACTCCCATGGCATCGTCGCCATCCGCGACCGGGAGGTCACCCAGGCCGATATCGACCGGGTCATTGATGCCGCCCAGGCGGTTGCCATTCCGGCTGACCAGAAAGTGCTGCATATCCTGCCCCAGGAGTTCGTTATCGATAACCAGGAGGGCATCAAGGAGCCGATGGGCATGTCCGGCGTGCGGTTGGAAGCCAAGGTGCACCTGGTGACCTGTGCCGTCAATGCCGCTCAGAACATCGAAAAGTGTGTTCGCCGGTGCGGTCTGGACGTCGATGACATCATTCTCGAACAGTTGGCGTCCAGCTACGCCGTACTGACTGAGGATGAGAAAGAGCTGGGGGTCTGTGTGGTGGATATCGGTGGTGGCACCACCGATATTGCGGTGTTCACCGGCGGCGCCATTCGCCATACCGCGGTGATTCCCATCGCCGGTGACCAGGTGACCAACGACATAGCCATGGCGTTGCGGACCCCGACTCAGAACGCCGAGGAAATCAAAATCAAGTATGCCTGTGCCCTGACCCAGTTGGCCGGCGCCGATGAAACCATCAAGGTGCCCAGCGTTGGCGACCGGGCGCCCCGGGATCTGTCGCGCCAGGCCCTGGCCGAGGTGGTGGAGCCGCGCTACGAGGAACTGTTCACTCTGGTGCAGTCCGAATTGCGCCGCTCAGGGTTTGAGGAATTGATCCCCGCAGGGGTGGTGATTACCGGCGGCTCTTCCACCATGGAAGGTGTGGTGGAGCTGGCCGAGGAAATCTTCCACATGCCGGTTCGGCTGGCCTGTCCGCAGGCCGTCTCCGGTATGACGGAGGTGGTCAACAATCCGATTTACGCCACCGGCGTTGGGTTGCTGATCTATGGCTTCCGCCAGATGGATCTGGGGGTAGAGCCTGTGCTCAAAGGCGAGGAACCAGTCTCACTGGTGGAGCGCATGAAAAACTGGTTCACCGGCAATTTCTAGGTAACCAGGGCAGTAACCGGCCCCAGGCCGGCGCGTTAACGAAGGTATCTCGAAAACTGAAGACTCAAAAAATCAGCCGGGACAGGCTGATCATCGCACGAAGGAGTAGGGGAAAATGTTTGAACTAGTCGATAACGTCCAGCAAAACGCTGTGATCAAAGTCGTCGGTGTAGGCGGTGGTGGCGGCAACGCCGTGCGTCACATGCTCAGCAGCGACATCGAAGGGGTGGAGTTCATCTGTGCGAACACCGATGCTCAGGCCCTGACCGACCTTGAGGCCCGCCAGGTCATTCAGCTCGGCGGAAACATCACCAAAGGCCTGGGAGCCGGTGCGAACCCCGAAGTGGGTCGACAGTCCGCCCTGGAGGATCGGGACCGGATTTCCGAGGCCCTGCAGGGTGCGGACATGGTGTTCATTACCGCGGGCATGGGTGGTGGTACCGGTACCGGTGCGGCTCCCATCGTCGCCGATGTGGCCCGTGAAATGGGCATCCTGACCGTGGCGGTGGTAACCAAGCCGTTCATATTTGAAGGTGGCAAGCGAATGAGCGTGGCGGAGTCCGGATTGAAGGACCTCGAGGAATGCGTTGATTCGCTGATTACCATTCCCAACGAAAAACTGCTGGCCGTCATGGGTAAGAAAACCAGCCTGCTGGACGCCTTTGCCGCGGCCAACGATGTGCTGCTGGGCGCGGTCCAGGGCATTGCCGACCTGATCACCCGTAACGGTATGATCAACGTCGACTTTGCCGACGTGAAGACGGTTATGTCCGAGATGGGTATGGCGATGATGGGCACCGCCCGGGCCTCCGGCGAGAACCGGGCCCAGGAAGCTGCCGAAGCCGCGATCCGCAGTCCGCTGCTCGAAGACATCAACCTTCAGGGCGCCAAGGGTATTCTGGTCAATATTACCGCGGGCATGGACCTGAACCTGGGCGAGTTCTCCGAAGTGGGCGACATCGTGCGCGAATTCGCATCGGATACCGCCACGGTGGTGGTGGGTACCGTTATCGATCCGGAGATGACCGACGAGCTGAAGGTGACGGTTGTGGCCACCGGTCTGGGTGGAGAACGCGACAAGCCAACCAAGGTGGTGGATAACTCCCGCACCCTGGACGGCACCACCGATTACCATCAGCTGGATCGTCCGGCGGTACTGCGTCGTCGCGCGGTTACCAATGGCAATGTTGCCCTTGACCAAAGCAAGGAGAGTGAGGAACAGAGTGTCGACTATCTCGATATTCCCGCATTCCTCCGCCGCCAGGCTGACTGATAGTCTGGCGGTAACCGGCGTTAGGCGCTTCTGTTGCTGGTCAGCAGGGTCAACGCTTGCAGAGTGTTGCTGAGGTAATATGGGTTAACTGGGCCACGGTCTGGCGTTGCCAGGTTGGTTAAATGGTATTCAGTTACGTTCTCTGGTATCCTCTGGCCAAATTTTTTCTGCCCAGAAGATATCTACTTTTTGTTACGGGTAAATGTGCCAATGATCAGACAACGGACCCTCAAAAACACCATCCGAGCCACTGGAGTGGGCTTGCATTCGGGTGAGAAAGTCTACCTCACGCTGAAGCCGGCACCGGTGGATTCCGGCATTGTGTTCCGACGAACGGACCTCGAACCGGTTGTGGAGATCCAGGCCCGTGCCGAGAACGTTGGCGAAACCATGTTGTCCACCACCTTGGTCAAGGACGGCGTTCGTGTGGCTACGGTCGAGCACCTGCTGTCCGCTATGGCTGGGCTGGGCATCGACAACTGCTACGTCGAACTGAGTGCCGCCGAAGTGCCGATCATGGACGGCAGTGCAGGACCTTTCGTCTTTTTGCTGCAGTCTGCCGGTATTGCCGAGCAGGACTCCGCCAAGCGGTTTATCCGCATCAAGCGGGAAGTGACTGTGGAAGAGGGCGACAAGAAGGCTACCTTCCTGCCGTTTGAAGGCTTCAAGGTGAGCTTCGGCATTGATTTCGACCACCCGGTGTTCAAGGGGCGCGCGCAGACAGCGTCGGTCGACTTCTCCAGCACCTCGTTCGTCAAAGAAGTCAGTCGCGCCCGTACCTTTGGCTTCATGCGCGATATCGAGAAGTTGCGTGCTATGAACCTGGCCCTGGGCGGAAGTGTGGACAACGCCATCGTTGTGGATGATTACAAGATTCTCAACGAAGATGGCCTGCGCTACGACGATGAGTTCGTCAAGCACAAGGTGTTGGATGCCATTGGCGACCTGTACTTGCTGGGTAACAGTCTGATTGGTGAATTCCGTGGCGTGAAATCTGGCCATGACCTGAACAACAAGTTGTTGCGCAAGCTGATTGCCGAGGAAGACGCCTGGGAGGTTGTGACCTTCGATGATGAAGCGACGGCGCCCATTTCTTACCTGAAGCCTGTGTTGGCCGCGCAAGCTTAAGTCAGGACGACTTAATCCCGCGCATGGCTTGCGAGTTTTTCGAGAACCTCGCGTAGTTTTTTATCCTTCGTGTGCCCGGCTTCCTCTTTGAGGAGCCGGGCATTTTCGTTGCTGAGCGGTTGCATGGTTCGGGACCGGCTGCGTTGGTGACGCGCCGGACGGACCTTGACGGTAAGCTTCCAGGCGAACCGGAAAGGATCTTGCTGTCGCAGAGCTTCCAACACCTCATGCTGGCGGTAGCGTAGCTGGCTGGCGATGGTGGCGTTCTCCGCGCTCAGGGTGAGTTCGCCGTCGTGAAAGCTGACAAAACGAATCCGGCTTTTCAGCATGGCAGGAATCGCGCTAAGCACCGCCCTTTCGGCATGGGCATGAAGCTGAGCTTTGCTGAGCAGGTCGTTGAGCGTCGACGCCGGGCGGCTGCTTTCGGGAGTCAGGCGCAAACTGGGTTTCTGTTTCATGAAAAAACCTATACTCGACGGCGATAGTAACGATTGGTTACACTTGGGCACGTTTATTCAGTAGGCACTTCATTACACTCATGTAATATTGATTGCCGGGAGTGTATTCAAGGTGTCGGCTGATTCTTATCTTATTTTGTGGTCGTTGCCTACAGGATGCACCTTTTTTTAAACAATAAAAGGTACATGCTGCCCAAGATCGAGTCGTCGGGGAAGGGATCCCCGTATCTGGCACTGGATGGCTGGCAGGTCCTATGGGATCGCAGGAGATGCTCGACTACGCGGATGCTGGGGCGGCTCTGGATGAACCCTGAACACAATATGAACATCATTCTAGTTGGTAAGAAGCACGGCCAGTCCCGTGTGCTTCCAGTGACATTGCCTTTGGCGCTGCTCTTCGTCTGCCTTATTGCGGCAGTGGCGAGTGTTTCGGCCTGGTTGGCGTACCGGGCGGCCCAGGGCGCCGAGGTTGAAAATCGCGCCGAGCTGACCCCATTGGTGGTCGAGGTCTGGCAGCAGCGTTTATTGCAGCAGCGGGAGCAGCTGGCGAATCTGGAGACCTTAAGCCGTCAGCAGGTGGATGCGCTGACCCTGCGGCTGGGGGAAATGCAGGGTCGTCTGCTACGGCTGGATGCCATGGGGCAGCGGTTCGTGGAGTCGGGCCTGATCGCCAGCGATGAATTCGATTTTGATCAGCCCGCAGCGGTCGGGGGGCCTGAGGATGCGCTGCCGGGGGAATCCTATACCACGCCGGCACTGAGCGACATGATTGCCGAACTTGAGGCCCGCATTGGCGATCGCGAGCAGCAGCTGCGACTGCTGGACTCTCTCATTTCCCGCAAGCAGATGGAAGATGACCGATTTGTGGCGGGACGCCCCATCACCTGGGGTTGGCTGTCTTCCCGTTACGGTTATCGCTCGGATCCGTTTAACGGCCGCCGTACCTGGCACGCTGGGGTGGATCTTGCCGGCAAGGAGGGCAGCGATATCATTGCTGTGGCTGCCGGGGTCGTTACTTATGCCGACGATCGCCATGGTTATGGCAATCTGGTGGAAATCGATCATGGGGATGGTTTGGTGACCCGTTACGCCCACTGCAAGACCATCGCAGTGAATGTCGGCGACATTGTCCAGAAGGGGCAGGTGGTTGCGCTGATGGGAAGTACCGGCCGTTCCACTGGCCCCCATGTCCATTTCGAAGTGCTCCGTGACGGTCGGCCCCAGAACCCGGAACACTATATCCAGCGAGCCAGTCGTTAGTTCGGCTGGCCGCCCCGTCTATTTGTCATTTCCGCTCCAGCCGGCCAATACCTTGCGCCCTGCCTTTTTTCCTTTCGCCAAATAAGGTTAGAATGCCGGCTTCGTCCGTTTAATCAAAGAAGCAGTGGTTTATGTTCACGAAGCTCGCGACCAAGATGTTCGGCAGTAAGAATGCCAGGGAAATCAAAAGAATGCGCAAGACAGTCTTGCACATTAATGAACTCGAGGAGCAACTTGGCGGATTGTCCGACAGCGAGCTTCAAGGCAAGACCGCTGAACTCCGTCACCGTCTGGCCGAAGGTGCCTCGCTTGATGATCTGCTGCCCGAGGCCTTTGCGACGGTCCGCGAAGCGGGTCGTCGTGCCATGGGCATGCGGCATTACGATGTTCAGTTGATTGGCGGTATCACCCTGCACGAGGGGCGGATCGCCGAGATGAAGACCGGTGAGGGTAAGACCCTGGTGGCAACCGCCGCGGTTTACCTGAACGCCCTGTCTGGACAGGGTGTGCACGTGGTCACGGTGAATGACTACCTGGCCCGGCGAGATGCCGAATGGATGGGCAAGCTTTATCGCTTCCTCGGCCTTCAGGTGGGCGTGATCGCCTCCGGCCAGAGTCCCGATGAGAAGCGGGCGGCCTATCAGGCGGATATCACCTACGGTACCAATAACGAGTTCGGCTTCGACTACCTGCGCGACAATATGGCGTTCAGCTCGGCCGACAAGGTGCAGCGGGGGCTCAACTTCGCCATTGTGGATGAGGTGGACTCCATCTTGATCGACGAGGCCCGTACTCCGTTGATCATTTCCGGTGCCGCCGAAGACAGCTCCAAGCTGTACCGGGAGATCAACGCCCTGGTGCCGAGTCTGGTCAAAGGCGAGGAGACCGAGGAGGGCGAACCGGAAGGCGACTTCACCATCGATGAGAAGTCCCGTCAGGTTGAGCTCACCGAGGCCGGCCACGAAAAGGTCGAGGAGCTGCTGCTCAGTCGCGGCCTGCTGAAGGAAGGTGAAAGCCTCTATTCAGCCGCCAATCTTGGCTTGCTGCACCACGTGCATTCCGCCTTGCGAGCCCATCACCTTTTCCAGAAGGACGTGGACTACATCGTCCAGGGCGGTCAGGTGGTGATTGTAGACGAGCACACCGGTCGGACCATGCCGGGGCGGCGCTGGAGCGAGGGGCTGCATCAGTCCATCGAGGCCAAGGAGGGGGTTAACATCCAGGCCGAAAGTCAGACCCTGGCCTCCACCACCTTCCAGAACTATTTCCGCCTGTACGACAAGCTGGCAGGCATGACCGGTACCGCAGACACCGAGGCGTTCGAGTTCCGCCAGATTTATGGTCTGGATGTGGTGGTGATCCCGCCCAACCGGCCGGTGCAGCGGATCGACCAAAACGACCTGATCTACCTCACCCAGGAAGAGAAGTTCCACGCCATTATCGACGAGATCAAGGACGTCACCGCTGAGGGCCGTCCGATCCTGGTGGGTACCGCCTCCATCGAGGCCTCCGAGCTGCTGTCCATGCTGCTCAAGAAGGCCCGCATCGAGCACAAGATTCTCAACGCCAAGCAGCATGAGAGTGAGGCGCATATCATTGCCCAGGCCGGTCGTCAGGGCGCGGTCACCATTGCCACCAACATGGCCGGACGTGGTACCGACATTGTGCTGGGGGGCAACTGGGAGTTTGAGGTCGCGGAACTGGATAACCCCACGGAAGAGCAGATCGGAAAGATCAAGGCAGCCTGGAGCGAGCGCCACAATCAGGTGCTGGAGGCTGGCGGCCTGCACATCGTCGGCACCGAACGGCATGAGTCCCGTCGCATCGACAACCAGCTTCGCGGTCGTGCAGGCCGTCAGGGTGATCCGGGCTCGTCCCGCTTCTTCCTGTCGCTGGAAGACAACCTGATGCGGATTTTTGCGCCGGATCGGGTCAAGAGCCTGATGCAGGCCATGGGGATGAAAAAAGGCGAAGCCATCGAGCATCGGATGGTCACCAACGCCATCGAGAAGTCCCAGCGTAAGGTTGAAGGCCGCAACTTCGATATGCGGAAAACCCTGCTGGAATACGATGACGTGGCCAACGACCAGCGCACGGTGATCTATGAACAGCGCAACGAGGTGATGGCTTCCGAGGACATCTCGGGCATGATCGAAACCATTCGTGAAGATGTGGTGGCCGGATTGGTCAGCGAGTTCATTCCGCCCCAGAGCATGCCGGAACAGTGGGATGTTGCCGGGCTGGAGGCGCAGCTGCAGTCTGAGATGGCAGTTGAGCTGCCGATTCAGAAGTGGCTGGATGAGGACAGCAAGCTCTACGAGGAGACCCTGCATCAGCGTATCCTGGACGAGGTGGTCACCGTTTACGCCGGCAAGGAGCAGGTGGTGGGTGCTGAATCCATGCGCAAGTTCGAGAAGCAGGTGGTGCTGCAGGTGCTGGATACCCTGTGGAAGGAGCATCTGTCCAACATGGATCACCTGCGTCGTGGCATCCATTTGCGTGGCTATGCCCAGAAAAACCCGAAACAGGAATACAAGCGCGAAGCCTTCAACCTGTTTGAATCGCTGCTTGAGACCATGAAGCGGGACATCACGCGGGTTCTGTGCCACGTCAAGGTGCAGAGCCGGGAAGAAATGGAAGAGGTGGAGCGTCGTCGCAAGGCCGAGCTGGAGCGGGAGCTGGCCAAGGCCAAATTGCGCCATGACGAAACCTCGGTGACCGGATCGGCACCGGAGGGCCAGCGGGAAGGCGGCGCGGCGCCGGCGACACCGGACACCTTCGTCCGACAGGAGCGCAAGGTGGGCCGAAACGAGCCTTGTCCCTGCGGGTCCGGGAAGAAGTATAAGCAGTGTCACGGTAAAGTGACCTGATACAGACACACTGAATCCTAACCCGCACCCTGGACAACGCAGGCTGCGGGTTTTTCGTTTAAGTCGGAAAGGTTCCGGCGGACAGTAGCAAGAGGAGAGAGAAGATGGCGGTAGGGCCAGGCACATTACCTGAGTTTTTTCCCGTCGCCGGCGTGCGGCTGGGCATCGCCAGCGCGGGGATCAAGACCCCGGGGCGCAAGGACCTGGTGGTGCTGGAGCTGGCGGAAGGTAGCCGCGTGGCGGGAATCTTCACCACCAATCAATTTTGTGCGGCGCCGGTGACCGTCGCCCGACAGCATCTGGCCACGGCGCAGCCCCGTTTTTTGGTGATCAACACCGGCAATGCGAATGCCGGTACCGGTGTGCAGGGTATGAGCGATGCACTGGAAACCTGCTCCGCCCTCGCCCGTGAGGCCGGCGTTGAGGCTGCCGCGGTGCTGCCGTTTTCCACCGGTGTTATCGGCGAACCGCTGCCGCTGGGCCGGTTGGTGACGGCCTTGCCGGCGGCGCTGGCGGACCTGTCCGAGGATCACTGGGCCGAGGCGGCGGCCGGTATCATGACCACCGATACCCGGCCTAAGGGCAGTTCGCGTCAGGTCATGATCGACGGTCAGCGGGTAACCATTTCAGGGATCAGCAAAGGTGCCGGCATGATCCGCCCGAACATGGCCACCATGTTGGGCTTCATCGCCACCGACGCCCACATTGAACCGAGGCTGTTGCAAGAACTGGCCAGTGAGTTGGGCGACCTGTCGTTCAATCGCATCACCATTGATAGCGATACCTCCACCAACGATGCCTGCATGCTGATTGCAACCGGCCAGTGCGGTGCCGGCGAAATCGACCGGCAGAGCCCAGGGCTGCCGGCGCTACGGGAAGCTCTGGCTGAGGTCTTCCTGGAGTTGGCTCACGCCATTGTGCGCGATGGCGAGGGTGCCACCAAGTTTGTGACGCTGGAGGTGAGCGAGGCCGCCAACCAGGATGAAGCGTTGGCGGTGGCCTACACGGTGGCGCATTCTCCGCTGGTAAAAACCGCGCTGTACGCCTCAGACCCCAACTGGGGGCGCATTCTGGCTGCGGTGGGTCGTGCCGGCGTGGCGGGCCTGGATCTGGATGCCATTGAAATTTGGCTGGGCAACGTGTGTCTGGTTCGCGACGGCGGCCGGGCAGAGGATTACAGCGAGGCGCGTGGCCAGGCGGTCATGGATCAGGAGGAAATCACCATTCACATCAAACTGAAGCGGGGTGAGGTGCGGGAGCGGGTGTGGACCTGCGATTTCTCCCACGATTACGTGACCATCAATGCCGAGTACCGGACCTGACCATGGCGGAGGTGCATGTGGCGGTCGCGGTGATCCGGCGAGGTGAGCGGGTGTTGATTGCCCGGCGTCCGGATCACGTCCATCAGGGGGGGCTGCTGGAGTTTCCTGGGGGCAAGGTCGAACCCGGGGAAACGGTGCAGGCGGCGCTGGTGCGGGAGATCCATGAGGAAACTGGCTTGGTGGTGGCGCCGGACTCGTTGCGACCGGTGATCGGGATTCGGCACGATTATGGCGACAAGCGGGTTTTTCTCGACGTCTGGAGCACCGCTGCGGTGACTGGCGAGGCCCATGGCCGTGAAGGACAGGAGGTCGGCTGGCTGCCGCTGGCGGACTTGCGTGATGCCGATTTTCCTGCCGCCAATCGCCCCATCATCCGCGCCCTCAATCTGCCCCATCGCTATGCCATTACCGGGTACTTTGATGAAATCGGCGCTGGCTTGTTGCGGCTCGAGCGGGCTCTGGCGCGTCATCGCCCCGGCATGGTGTTGCTGCGTGCGCCCTGGTTGCCGGCGCCAGCCTATCGCCAGTTTGCCGAGGCCGGGCTGGCGTTGTGTCAGGCGGCCGGAGCCGCGGTCATGTTGCACGGTCGGGCCGAGTATGGGCATGTCCCTGGGGTTGCCGGCGTCCATCTGCCCTGGCGTGAGGCCGCGGCCCTGTCGGAGAGACCGCTGGAGTCCGGCTGGTTGCTGGCGGTGTCCTGTCATAATGCGGCGGAACTGCGCCAGGCCATGGCCCTGGGCGCAGACTTTGCCACACTGGGGCCGGTGCAACCCACGGCGTCCCATCCGGACGCCCAGCCATTGGGATGGGAGCGGTTCCGGCAGCTCGTGGCGGGTGTCGCTGTGCCGGTGTTCGCACTGGGCGGGACAGGTCCTGGCGACGTGGGTTGTTCCCGGGAGCGCGGCGGTCAGGGGATCGCCGGCATTGGCTACTGGTGGTAAACCCTGCCGCTGATAGGCTGGAATCGGGTACACTGGGAGGAGTTGATTGAAGCAGGAGTGATTGTGAGCGAATTGACTCATCTGGATGACAAGGGTGCGGCCCGGATGGTGGATGTTACCGCCAAAGCGGTTACCGAGCGGGAAGCCCGGGCGCAGGGGTTTGTGCGCATGGCGCCGGAGACCCTGGCGATGATTGTGGATGGCCAGCATCCCAAGGGGGATGTGTTGGCAGTGGCCCGAATTGCCGGCATCATGGCCGCCAAGAAAACCCACGAACTGATCCCGTTGTGTCATGCCCTGAATCTGACTTCAGTAAAGCTCGAACTAACCCCGCAACAGCAGCCATCCGGGGTGCAGATCGAAGCGCGCTGCAAGCTGGCCGGCCAGACCGGCGTCGAGATGGAAGCATTGACGGCGGTCAGTGTCGCCGGACTGACCCTGTATGACATGTGCAAGGCGGTGGACCGGGCCATGGTGATCGAGCAGGTCCGTTTGCTGGAGAAGCGCGGCGGGCGTAGCGGGCACTGGCGGGCTGAGTGATGCGGTCGCCGGGAGATTCCATGACTAAGCCGCAGCCCCTGATAGACAATTTTGGGCGTCAGGTGACCTACGTGCGTCTGTCGGTCACTGATCGTTGTGACTTTCGTTGCGTCTACTGCATGGCCGAAGAGATGACCTTCCTGCCCAAGGCCCAGGTGTTATCGCTGGAAGAAATGGCGGTGCTGGCCCGCAACCTGGTGGCCTGTGGCGTGACCAAGATTCGGCTGACCGGGGGTGAGCCCCTGGTGCGTCCTGGCGTGGTGGAGTTGGTCCGTACGCTGAGTGCGTTGCCGGGGCTCCAGGAGCTGTGCATGACCACCAACGGTGGGCGGCTGCAGGATCTGGCGCAGCCGCTCAAGGACGCCGGCTTGCACCGGTTGAATATCAGTCTCGACAGTCTGGATGCCGAGCGGTTTCACGCCCTGACCCGTACTGGGCGGCTGGGGCGTGTGCTGGCGGGGATCCAGGCGGCGCAGGATGCGGGCTTTGAGCGCACCAAGCTCAATGCGGTGATACTGCGGGGACGCAACGAGGACGAGGCACTGCCATTGGTGCGGTTCGCCCTAGCCCATCGACTCGACCTGAGCTTTATCGAGGAAATGCCGCTGGGGGTGATCACCGAGCACGACCGGGCCGAGGCCTTTATCTCCAGTGATGAGTTGCGGGCGATGATTCGCCGCGAATTCACGCTGGAAGCGGCAGCCGAAAATACCGGCGGGCCATCGCGTTATTACCGGGTGCCGGGACATCCGGTGCGGATTGGTTTCATTTCTCCCCACAGTCACAATTTTTGTGGCGATTGCAATCGGGTGCGGATCACCACCGAGGGACGCCTGTTGCTGTGCCTCGGCAATGAGCACGCGGTGGATCTGCGGGCGGCATTGCGTGACGGGCCGCAACAGCCGGAAGCCGTGGATGGCCGGGTTCAGGCCGCGTTGCAGGCCGCCATGGCGATCAAACCGGAGCGGCATGACTTCACCCTGGACGACGAGCCCCAGATTCTGCGTTTCATGAATGCCACCGGCGGGTAGGGGGTAAGACCTCGTGGGAGGTTTCTTCGTACTACGCCAATTGGCGGCCTTCTGTTAAAATGCCCGGCTTAATCAGACTGAGGGGTCGCTGATACTACCCCGTCTGGCTCGCCCGAGTGCTCGGGACCGACGGTGGCGACTCCCTAATTATGAGGATTTATTGTGGCTGTTCGCTACGTTCAGACCTGCCGGCTGCCCACTCCGTTCGGTGTCTTCGACATGCACGGTTTTGAAGAGCCGGATACGGGCAAGGAGCACGTCGCCCTGACGCTGGGCTCGCTGGATAGTGACGAGCCCCTGTTGGCCCGTACCCACTCCGAATGTCTGACTGGTGACGCACTGTACAGTATGCGTTGTGATTGCGGTTACCAGCTCGAGGAGGCGCTGCGGAGCATCGCCCGGGAAGGTCGTGGCATCCTGTTGTACTTGCGTCAGGAAGGTCGTGGCATTGGCTTGCTGAACAAAATCCGTGCGTACAACCTGCAGGACCAGGGCGCCGACACGGTGGAAGCCAACGAGCAGCTGGGCTTTGCTGCCGATCTGCGGGATTACAGCATGTGCCGGGATATGCTTTCCCATCTGGGCATTAGCAGTCTTCGGTTGATGACCAATAATCCCCGTAAAGTGGAAGCCTTGAAGTCCTACGGCATTGATATCGTCGAGCGGGTGCCTCTCCATGTTGGGCGCAACCCGCATAACGAAGGTTATCTCAATACCAAGCAGAGCAAACTGGGGCACTGGTTAGAAACCCACCAGGACGACGACCCGCTCGAGTAAGCAGGGGCGGCGCTAGCCCCGCCCGCTAGCGTACGATCTTCAGCGCCTGATGGGCACGCAGCAGGTCCAGGCGGTGCTCAATGGCCTGCTCGATGCCGCTGGCGTCGAGGCCGCAGTCCGCCAGCAAGTCCCCGTGCTTACCGTGTTCGACGAACGCGTCGGGCAGGCCCAGCTGCAGGATCGGCTGGGCGAGGCCCTGTTGATTCAGGAATTCGCTGACCGCACTGCCGGCACCACCGGCGATCACGTTCTCCTCCACCGTCACCAGCAGCTCATGCTGCTCGGCCAGTTCCAGCACCAGAGTCTCATCGAGCGGCTTGACGAAGCGCATATCGGCCACGGTGGCATCCAGGGCTTCGGCCGCCGCCAGCGCTGGGGTCAGCAGGGTGCCGAAATTCAGGATGGCCACCCCACTGCCTTCCCGTATCCGCCGTCCCCGTCCCAGTGGCAGTGCCGCCAATTCTGACTGGATCTCGCTGCCGGGGCCGGTGCCCCGAGGGTAGCGGACCGCCGCCGGACCGTTGTGGGTCATGCCGGTATGCAGCAGTTGGCGGGTTTCGTTCTCATCCGAGGGGGTCATCACCACCATGTTGGGGATGCAGCGCAGGTAGCTGATATCGAAAGCACCGGCGTGGGTTGGGCCATCTTCACCCACCAGGCCGGCCCGGTCGATGGCGAACAGGACGTCCAGGTTCTGTATGGCCACGTCGTGAATCAGCTGGTCATAGCCCCGCTGCAGAAAGGTAGAGTAGATGGCCACCACCGGTTTGGCGCCGTCGCAGGCAAGGCCTGCGGCCAGGGTGACCGAGTGCTGCTCGGCAATGGCCACGTCAAAATAGCGATCCGGGAATCGCCGGCAAAAGGCCAGCAGGTCGGAGCCCTCGCACATGGCTGGGGTGATGCCGACAATGCGTTCGTCCAGTTCAGCCGCATCACACAGCCACTGGCCGAAGACATTGGCGTACTTGGGCTTGGAGGGTGTTTTCTTGGTGACCGGTGCAGGCTTGCTGGCCGGGGTTGGTTCGATCTTGTTGATGGCATGATAGCCAATGGGATCGGCTTCGGCCGGGGCGAAGCCCTTGCCTTTTTTGGTGACCACATGCAGGAACTGGGGGCCGTCCAGTTCCCGAATATTTTCCAGGGTGTCCACCAGCAGCGGCAGATCATGGCCATCGATGGGGCCAATGTAATTGAACCCCAGCTCTTCAAACAGGGTGCCGGGGGCGATCATCCCCTTGAAGTGTTCTTCGGTCTTGCGGGCCAATGCCATCAGCTGTGGCTTGCCCTGCAGCACCCGCTTGCCGCTGTCGCGCACCTGGTTGTAGGTGCGACTGGCCAGCAGTTTGGCAAAGTAGTTGGACAGGCCGCCGACGTTATGGGAAATCGACATATCGTTGTCGTTCAGCACCACCAGCATGTTGGCGTGCAGGTGCCCGGCGTGGTTGAGTGCCTCAAAAGCCATACCTGCCGTCATCGCGCCGTCGCCGATGACAGCGATGCTTCGACGGGCACTGTGTTGCATGCGAGCAGCAATGGCCATGCCCAGCGCGGCGCTGATGGAGGTGCTGGAATGGCCGACGCCGAAGGTGTCATACTCGCTCTCGCCCCGCTTCGGAAAACCGGCCAGGCCGTCTTGCTGGCGAATGCTGGTCATGCGCTCACGACGGCCAGTGAGAATCTTGTGCGGATAGGCCTGGTGGCCCACATCCCAAACCAGCCGATCTTCTGGCGTATTGAACACGTAGTGCAGTGCGATGGTCAGCTCCAGCACGCCAAGGCCCGCGCCGAAGTGGCCGCCGCTCTGGCCCACCGACCACAGCAGAAAAGCACGCAATTCCCGGGCTAGCTGGGGTAGCTGATCGTCAATCAGCAGGCGCAGTTGGTCTGGCGTGTCAATCCGGTCCAGCAGCGGCGTGTTGGGCCGCTGGGGTGGGATTTCCTTGAAAATATATGTGTCCTGCATCCGCTTGGGTCTTTTCCGCGTGTCAGCTACTGGTGATTAACGTCGTATTATACGGGATGATCGGCGCCAGTTTCACACTGAATGGGGCGCTTGCCAATGGCCTTTGTCGGCCGCACCATCCCGATCAGTGAGACCGGGCAACGACAAAGTCGGCCATGGCCCTGAGTGGGTCCGCCTCGGGACCGAATTCCCGCAGGCTGCCCAGGGCGCTGTCGAGTAACTGCTGAAGGTGGTCTCTGGCGCCATCAATACCTAGCAATGCGGGGTAGGTCGGTTTATCCCTGGCCGCATCGGAGCCTTGGGGTTTGCCAATCACCTCGGTGTCTCCCTCGATATCCAGCAGGTCGTCCTGAACCTGGAACGCCAACCCAAGGGCTTGGGCAAACTGTGTCAGCTGCGCCAGCTTTTCAGCGCTTGGGGACTGCGCGGTCAAGGCGCCAATGCGCACGCTGGTCTCGATCAGGGCGCCGGTTTTGTGTCGGTGCATGGTTTCCAGGGTAGCCAGAGCCAGCCGCTTGCCTACGGATTCCAGATCGATGGCCTGGCCGCCAACCATGCCGTTGGCACCGCTGGCCTGGGCGAGTTCCCGAACCATGGCGACCCGGGTCTCCGCAGTGAGGCGGGGGGCCTCGCTGAGCCAGTCGAACGCGGCTGCCTGCAGGGCGTCACCCGCCAGAATGGCGGTCGCTTCGTCAAAGGCAATGTGCACGGTTGGACGACCACGGCGAAGGTCGTCGTCGTCCATGGCCGGTAAGTCGTCGTGGACCAGCGAGTAGGCGTGGATGGCTTCAATCGCGCAGGCGGGAACCAGCGCAGCCTGGGCATCCTGCGCCATGGCCTGCGCCGCGCCCAGGCAGAGCGCGGGCCGGATGCGTTTGCCGCCGCCGAGAAGGCTGTATTCCATGGCCTTCTGCAGTCGCGACGAAGGCGACCGCGAGGCGGTGAGCAGGCGTTTCAGCTCGTTATCCACCAGGCTCTGGCTGTGTTCCAGGAAGGCGAGGGTAGCGGCGGTCGGTACGGCCATCAGGCGGACTCGTCCGGGGTGAAGGGCGTGCTCGCCAGACTGCCATCCTCCAGCTGCACCAACTGTTCAATGCGTTGCTCGGCGGATTTCAGCGCCTGTTGGCAGTCGCGGGTCAGTTTAACGCCCCGCTCGAACGCACTGAGCGATTGCTCCAGCGACAGTTCTCCCTGCTCCAGATCCTTGACCAGGCTTTCCAGTTCGTTGAGGGCCTTCTCGAAATCGGCGATGGATGTTGCGCTTGGCTGGTCAGCCATAATGCCGGCTCTCCGGTAGTTGCACGGATTTTGGCGGATTATATCAGAGGTTCCCGTTGCCAGCAGAACTGTCTTGTGCCGACGGCGTCGCCTGTGGGCGACCAGCTCTGTTCCGTCACGGCAACCTCGCCGTCACGACGAACGGTCACGACGGTGGTCGCCCGGGTGCCATAGTGGGGGCCAAGGATAAACGGTGCTGACAGAAAGCGCTCGGTGGCGAGCCCGACGCCGGTATCGGGGAGCACATGATCCGGCGCCGGGGTGGTGTCCTGCAGCTGGCCAACCAGTTGTCGGTGCAGGCTGGTGGTGGGCTGGGCGGCGTGGCTGGCCAGGGTGGCGGCTACCGCATTGCGCAGGCGCAGCAATTTGGGCCACGGGCTCTGCAGTAGATGGTTGCTGAGGCCGTAGCTGCCGCGGTGCAGGTGGCGGCCGGGGTGGGCATCCCGGTTGCTGTAGTACCAGCCCGAACCCTGGTGCTCCGACGACAGCCGGATCAGGTTGAAGCCGGAGTAGTCGTCTTGGTGATCCATTAGGCGTCCCTGCAGCGTCTCGGTGGCGGTGGTCAGCGCCTGCAGGGGGAGTTCCCCCCGGGAGTGGCGCCCGGTTTCCGGGGTGCCCTCGCGGACATTGGTGACGGCGGCTACGTTCCCGCTCCGATCGACGGCAAGCCAGGTGCCGCCGGATTTCAGGTCACGACCGGCGAGCAGGTCGGGCTGTGGCCACCAGTCCATGGCGGCGGTCGGGCGTTGGTGAAACTCGTCGCGGTTAGCGGCGACCACCAGGGGAAAGTCGGGATGCTGGCCAATCGAGACGATGATCAGACACATAACTGGGCGGTTCCTTGGGGCGCAGGGGGGGCGACGACAGTGTGTTTGGTACGGTGATAATCTGACGCCTGCTTGTGTATCATACCAGCCTTCATAAGTTGACCAGATCTGGGCGAACCATGTCGATCATCATGCTGTTTGGATTGTACCTCGGATTGGGCGCGCTGGCGGGAACCCTGGCCGGGCTGTTCGGCATCGGCGGCGGCCTGGTCATTGTCCCGGTGTTGATCTTCAGCTTTGGCCTGCAAGGGGTCAATGCCGAGGTGGCGGCCCACCTGGCAGTGGGTACCTCGCTGGCGACCATCGTGTTCACCTCGCTCAGCTCCGTGCGCTCCCATCACCGTAAGCAGGGGGTGCGCTGGGACATTTTCCGGCCGATGACCGCGGGTATCGTGCTTGGCGCCATACTGGGGGCCTGGACGGCGTCCCTGCTTAGTGGTCCGGCGCTGGAGCTGATCATCGGGGTGTTTGTGATCCTGGTGGCGCTGAAAATGCTGCTGGATGTGAATCCCAGCGCGGGGCGTGGCATCCCCGGGACGACTGGGTTAGGTGCCGCCGGTGCCGGCATCGGTTGGGCGTCGGCGATCTTTGGCATTGGCGGCGGTACGCTGACGGTGCCGTTCCTGAGCTGGTGCAACGTCCGCATGCAGCAGGCGGTGGGAACTTCGGCCGCCTGTGGGCTGCCCATCGCCATCGCCGGTGCGCTGACCAACATCGCCACCGGTTGGCGGCAGCCGGAACTGCCCGAGCTGAGTCTGGGCTTCATCTACTTGCCGGCGCTGGTCGGCATCGTAGTGA
The DNA here is from genome assembly GCF_028369065.1 of Marinobacter sp. SS21. GTDB lineage: Bacteria > Pseudomonadota > Gammaproteobacteria > Pseudomonadales > Oleiphilaceae > Marinobacter. The sequence goes on along the minus strand of NZ_JAQNDA010000014.1, from coordinate 28,701 downwards.
CCAGCGTGTTTTTTGCCCGCTTCGGCGCGGAGTTGGCCCACCGGCTCGACGCCCAGCTCTTGAAGCGAATTTTCGCCGTTGTGCTGATTCTGGTGGGTATCCGATTCTTACTGTGACTTCCGATTCGACTCCTGATCCGAGAGGTTTTTGATGCTGCGTCATCCGCAATTCGATCCTGTCGCCATATCCCTGGGCCCGCTGAAGGTGCACTGGTATGGCCTGACTTATCTGGTGGGTTTCATCGTGGGCTGGTGGCTGGGCCGCATCCGGGCCCGCAAGCCCTGGTCGCCCATCAATGAACAGCAAATGGGCGACGTGCTGTTCTACATTGCCATCGGCGTGATCCTGGGCGGTCGTTTTGGCTATGTGCTGTTTTACAACTTTGATCGTTTCCTGGTGGACCCACTCTGGCTGCTGCGGGTGTGGGAGGGTGGCATGTCGTTCCATGGCGGCCTGCTCGGTGTTATGTTGGCGATGTGGTGGTTTGGCCGTAAGGTCGGACGCAGCTTCTTCGAGATCGCCGATTTCATCGCGCCGCTGGTGCCGGTGGGATTGGGTGCCGGCCGCATCGGCAACTTCATCAATGGCGAGCTTTGGGGGCGGGCTACGGACCTGCCCTGGGGCATGGTCTTTCCCCAAGCGCCGGATGACTTGGCGCGACACCCTTCCCAGCTCTACCAGTTTGCCCTGGAAGGGGTGGTGTTGTTCGCGGCGTTGTGGTGGTTCTCGTCACGGCCGCGGCCGAAAATGGCGGTTTCCGGATTGTTCCTCGCACTGTACGGCAGCTTCCGTTTCCTGGTGGAATTCGTGCGCCAGCCAGACCCCCAGTTGGGCTATTTGGCCTTCGACTGGCTCACCATGGGTCAGTTGCTGTCCCTGCCGATGATCGTGGCAGGGCTGGCGTTGATGTTCTTTGCTTACCGGAGGGACGCGGCATGAAAGCCTATCTCGACTTGATGAAAGACGTCGTCGACAACGGCGTCGACCGGGGCGACCGTACCGGAGTCGGCACCCGTTCGGTATTCGGCCGCCAGATCCGCTTCGACCTGGCGCAGGGCTTTCCGCTGGTGACCACCAAAAAGGTGCACCTGCGCAGCATTATTTACGAGTTGCTGTGGTTCCTTAACGGTTCGACCGACAACAACTGGCTCAAGGAACGCAAGGTTTCCATCTGGGATGAATGGGCCTTGGACAATGGCGACCTGGGACCGATCTACGGCAAGCAGTGGCGCAGTTGGCAGTGCCCCAATGGCGACGTGGTGGACCAGGTCACCGAGGTGATCGAGCAGATCCGTCACAAGCCCAACTCCCGTAGACTGATCGTCTCTGCCTGGAATCCGGCCGAGCTGCCGGATGAAACCATTGGGCCGCAGACCAATGTGGCGCAGGGGCGCATGGCGCTGGCACCGTGCCATTGCCTGTTTCAGTTCTACGTATCGAATGGCCGACTGTCCTGTCAGCTCTATCAGCGCAGCGCCGACCTGTTCCTGGGCGTGCCGTTCAACATTGCCTCCTACAGCCTGCTGACCCACATGATCGCCCAGCAGTGCGATCTGGAGGTGGGCGAGTTCGTGCATACCTTCGGTGACTGTCACCTTTATCAGAACCACCTCACCGACGATATCGTCTTTGAACAGCTGAAGCGGGAGCCACGACCACTGCCGCGGCTCAACATTCGCCGTCGGCCCGACAGTATTTTCGACTACCAGCTGGAAGACTTCGAGTTCGAAGGCTATGAACCCTGGCCGTTGATTCGAGCACCTATAGCGATCTAACTCGCGCCATCTGACTTTGGACGCCGTCATGAGAAAAGCCCTGATCGTCGCCATGGCCCGCAACCGGGTGATTGGCCGTAACAATGCCTTGCCCTGGTATCTGCCGGGAGATCTGCGTTACTTCAAGCAGGCAACCATGGGCAAGCCCATCATCATGGGGCGTAAAACCTGGGATTCCATCGGTCGGCCGTTACCCGGCCGGCTGAACGTGGTGATTACCCGGAAAGCCGACTGGCCGGTGCCGGATGGCGTTCGACAGGCCGCGTCGTTGGCGGATGCGTTGGTGACGGCGGAGGCTCAGGCGGAACTGGAAGGCGGTGATGAGGTAATGGTGATTGGCGGCGGGCAAATCTACGCCGAGGCCTTACCCTTGGTGGATCGCATGTACATCACTCAGGTACATGCCGAGGTGGCCGGTGACGCCCACTTCCCGATAGTGAATTGGGACGAGTGGGAAGAAATCGGACGGGAGGATTTCTCCGCGTCCGATAACAACCCTTACGACTACAGTTTCGTGGTGTATCAGCGGCTGCGGCTGGGCTGACGTCCGGCGTTGGGCTTGCCCTTGCCACCAGGCCGGCTTTTGCCGCCATGATTGCCTTTCTTGAAGCCGGATTTGTAGCCGGGCTTGCCGCCCCGGCGCTTCTCGCCGGGCTTGCCGCCGGACTTATGCCGTGGCGTCGCCGAGGGGACGGGCAGTGCCGACGGTTGCTCCAGTGGCAGGGCGCCAGGCTGGGCCGCCTCCATGCCGCAGGCCAGGGCGCCAGCGAGCATGGCAATGTCGATGTCGTTGCGCTCGGCGATGTCGTCCAGCAGGGCCATGGCCTTAGCCAGTTTCGGATCGTCGACAAAGGCCAGCAACTGGGTCTCGAACTGTTGTTCCCGCAATTTCTGCAGTTCTGTCGGTGATGGCAGCTGATAGGCCTCCATCGGCGAATTGGTGGCGCGCTCCAGGGTGCGCAACCAGCTGCGTTCCCGTGGGGTGACCAGCAGTATCGCCTTGCCACTGCGACCGGCACGGCCGGTCCGTCCGACGCGGTGGATGTAGGCCTCACTGTCGTAGGGCACGTCGTAGTTGATGACGTGGGTGATTCGGGGTACATCCAGGCCACGGGCGGCGACGTCGGTCGCAATGACAATGTCCTTCTTGCCGCTCTTGAGATCCTCTACCGTCTGTTCCCGCTGGCGTTGGTTCAGGTCGCCATTCAGTGGCGCGACGGCATGACCGCGAGCGGCCAGTTTTTCGGCCAGCAGGGTGGTTTCCGCTTTGGTACGGACGAAGATGATGGAGGCGTCGAACGGTTCCACTTCCAGGATGCGGGTAAGGGCATCGAGTTTGCGTTCGGCGTACACCGGCAGCATGAACTGGGCAATGCGGTCGACGGTGCGGGTCTCGCTGGCAATCTTGACCTCTTGGGCATTGCTCAGGTAGGTCTGGGCAACCTTGCGAATCTGCCCCGGCATGGTGGCGGAGAACAGCGCGCGCTGACAGGTGTCGGGGGTTGCCGCGAGAATCGCCTCGACATCGTCAATGAAACCCATCCGCAGCATTTCATCCGCTTCGTCCAGCACCAGGGACTTCAGCGATGCCAGCGACAAAGTGCCGCGTCGTAGGTGATCCAGGGTCCGGCCAGGCGTGCCGACGATGACCTGGGCGCCACGTCTGAGCGCCTTGAGCTGAGGATAGAAATCCTGACCGCCGTAGATGGGCAGCACATGGAAATCGCGGAACCGGCTAGCGTAGGTGCCAAACGCCTCGGCAACCTGGATGGCCAGCTCCCGGGTTGGTGTCAGTACCAGGATCTGTGGTTCGTGGACGCTGGCGTCGATGCGGCTCAGCAGCGGCAGCGCAAAGGCCGCGGTTTTACCGGTGCCGGTCTGGGCGATGCCCAGCAGGTTATCTCCTCGCATCAAGATGGGGATGGCCTGGGCCTGGATCGGGGAGGGGGTTTCATAACCTACGGCGCTGACGGCTTCCAGTACGGACGCGTCGAGGCCGAGATCGGCAAATGCTTGTGTAGACATCGGATTACTCGGGATTCGGGAAGGTAGGCATCGTACGGAACGACGCGTGATGGCCGCTATTATAGAGCCTTTGGCGCAGCTTTGATACGTGGCTGTTGGGGGATTGCGTAGGTAGTTGCCGGTGCGGGGTTGCCGAAACCTGCGCGCTGCGGCACTCTTATGGTTTTGTTAGGGGGCTATCTATGCAGTTTGATGAGCTATTGGCGGGCGTGGCGCAGGAAGCCGTGGTGCTGCCCGCCAGCTGGGGACAGGGCCGAGCCACCTTTGGTGGCCTGGTTGCGGCACTGGTTACCCGACGTATGCAGCAGGTCGTCGCCGATGGCCGTGCCCTGCGTTCGCTGCAAATTTCCTTCGTCGGGCCGGTCGCGGTCGAGCAGCCGGTGCAGGTTGAGGTGGAATTGCTGCGGGAAGGCAAGGCGGTGAGTCAGGTTCAGGGTCGGCTGGTACAGGCCGGCGAGGTGAAGCTGGCCATGCTGGCAAGCTTTGGCGGTGACCGGGCGTCCCAGGTAGCGGTGGCGGCAGATACCGCGCCCGCCGTGTCAGCGCCCGAGGGTCTGCCACCCATGCCCTATCTGGCCGGCATCACACCGGAGTTCGTGCAGCACATCGACATGCGCTGGACCTTCGGCGGCTTGCCTTTCAGCGGTCAGACTGCCCGCGAAATGGGGGGCTGGATGCAGTTCCGCGAGTCGCCGGAACAACTGACCGACGCCCATCTGGTGGCGTTGATTGATGCCTGGCCTCCCGCTGTGTTGCCTCATCTCAAACAGCCGGCTCCGGCCAGTTCGCTGAGCTGGACACTGGAATTCGTCTACCCCCGACCGGCGTTGGCGGCAGGTGACTGGTTGCTGTATCGGGCCACGATTGACCAGGCGGGCGCGGGCTACGGTCATACCCAGGCCCAGATCTGGGGACCGGACGGCAACCTGCTGGCGTTAAGCCGGCAAGTGGTCACGGTGTTTGGCTAACCGCGCGCAAGCGCGGTCAGGGCCCGCTCAGGCGGCGAGTTCCGCCTTGCAGGCATCGGTAATGACCCGGGCGAAAGCGTCGGGAGAGTCTTCCTGTAGGAAATGACCGCCCCTCAGGGTGATGTGTGGCTGACCGTGGGCACCGGGAATCCGCCGCTGCATGTAACGGTCGCTGCCGCGGGAGATCGGGTCGCCGTTGCTGAAGCAGGTGATGAACGGCTTGCGCCATTTCTCCAGCGCCTTCCAGGCGGCGCGGTTGGTTTCGCCCAGCGGATCCTGCGGTGACAGGGGGATCAGTTGGGGGAAGGCACGGACGCCAGACTTGTAACGGGATGACGGAAACGGCGCCTCATAGGCGGCCAGCTCCTGGCGGCTGAGAGAGCGTCCGGTGCCCAGTTGCACCAGTCGGCTGACTGGCAGCCAGGGACTATGGATGGCAAACTTTTTACACAATGCAAACATCGCCGGAACCCGGTCCTCGCCGGTTGGCAGCGAACCGTTGCCGACGATGATGCGCTGGAAACGGTCCGGTTGCTCCGCCACCAGGCGCAGTCCCAGCAGTGAGCCCCAGTTCTGGCAAACCAGCGTGATGTTGCGCAGATTGAGTTGGTCCAGCCATTGTTCCAGCCAGGCCATGTGCCGATCGTAACTGTAGTCGTCAACCCGCGCCGGCTTGTCGGATTTGCCGAAACCAATCAAGTCTGGCGCCAGTACCCGGTGGCCCGCTCCGCTTACTTTGGGAATCATATGCCGGTATAGGTAGGACCAGGACGGTTCGCCGTGCAGCATCACTACCGGATCGGCGTCACCGGGGCCTTCATCCACGTAGTGCATCCGCAGTCCCGGTGCAACGTCCAGATAATGGGGATCGAACGGGTAGTCCGGAAGGTCCGCAAAGCGGGCCTCGTCGGTTCTCAAGATACGCATGCCATCGACTGTCCTAACTGATTGGTAGCGTGGCCGACATCTGCGGCCCAAGTTCAGTCAGCATAAAACAGTTGGCGACGAGTAGTGTGTGGTTTGCGTAACAGTGCGTTGACCGTTTGATTCAGGATGCGATCTGGCGAACCAGGTCCGGATTTTCCAGTTCAGATAGCGCCGAGTCGCAGCAGTTGAGGGCACCGCAATCATCCGCGGAACAGGCGGCCAGCGTCTGGCAGAGGGTGTCGACGCGGGCATCGCCCTGGTTCAGAAACATCCGGGTTCGGGATAGGGTGGACTGGCAGTGGCCGCACAGTAGGGTCGGGATGGCATGGCCTTTCGCGAGTATTGCCTGAAAATGTTCTGGTGTGTCCATGTGACTCCTCCTTGGTAATCGCCAGCATACCTGCTGAATGTGACAATTCGACAATTCCTATCGCAAGGTGGCGGATACCAACGTCGCAGGCGGCATCAGTCGTTGGTGCCAGCGACCGGGCGACGATTGGAACGCTTGTCGTCCCAGTCGAGATCCTTGGGGTTGTACCAGTCCAGTGTTGTCAGCACCTTGTCTCTGGTTGGATTGGAAAGCGTGGGCCAAAGGCACAGGAACGCCTCCAGGCCCTGCTCGCGAACCCGCTGCTGCTTGCTTTGCAGGCGGCGGATGATTTGCGGCAGGTGCAGAGCCTCACCGAGCTGACCGGGTACCAGGACCTCATGGCCCATGACTTTCCGGCGGTGGCGGCGCGCGGACAGTACCTTGCTCAGGGCAAGCGCGGCCTCCAGAGCCGTTTCGATGCTGAAATCTGCCGTATCCACGTCTATGACCCGTATTGTTCAGGGGTTCCCAAACCATTCACTATACCCCCAATGCCCTCCTCGGGGCCATGGTGCCGTGCTACTCTGTAGCGGCCCCGGCTGGAGGCCGGCGGCGGTCCAAGGACAATCGGAGGTATCGTGGGAAGCATGTACGAAAAACTGGAGAGGCGCACTTTCCTGGCCATGTTGGTGGGGGTTTCGCTGGCCTTTATTCTATTGATGAAGCCGTTTTTTGGCCCAATCTTCTGGGCCGTGGCCATCGCCTTGATTTTTCATCCGGTGCAGCAATGGATGCGCTCCCGGCTTGGCGATAGGCCGAACACCGTCGCCCTGCTCACCCTGGCGCTGTGCTTGGTGATCGTGGTGATGCCGGTGATCGTGCTGGTGTCGTCGTTGATTGCAGAAGGCGTGTCCCTGTACCAGCAGATTCAAAGTGGTGAACTCCGTCCCGGAGACTACATCGACAAGGTGACCCAGTCCTTTCCGGCCATCCAGTCGTTGCTGGGGCGGTTTGATATCGACCTGTCCGGGTTGCGCGAGCGGGTGGTCAACGCCTTCGTCGGCGGTAGCCAGTTTCTTGCCCGCCAAGCCCTGGACGTGGGGCAGAATACTTTCCGGTTTTTCCTCAGCCTGGCGTTGATGATCTACCTTGCCTTCTTCCTGCTGCGGGACGGCAGTCGGTTGGTGGAATTGATGATCAAGGCGCTGCCCTTGGGGGACGAGCGCGAGCGGCTGCTGTTCGCCAAGTTTGCCGAAGTCACGCGGGCGACCGTCAAGGGTAACCTGTTGATTGCCATTATCCAGGGTGCCCTTGGGGGGCTGATCTTCTGGGTGCTGGGCATCCGCGGCGCACTGTTGTGGGGGGTGGTGATGGCTGTCGTCTCGTTACTGCCGGCGGTCGGTGCGGCGCTGGTCTGGGTGCCGGTGGCGATTTACCTGGCGGCGGTGGGCGAGTTGCTCCAGGCCGCTGTTCTGACCGGCTTTGGTGTGGTGGTGATTGGGCTGGCGGATAATATTCTGCGGCCAATCTTTGTTGGCCGGGATACCAAGCTGCCGGATTACATTGTCCTGCTTTCAACCCTGGGCGGCATTATCATGTTCGGCATCAACGGTTTCGTGATGGGGCCGCTGGTGGCGGCGCTGTTCATGGCGTTTTGGGGGATCTTCATCCGCGAGTTCGGCGAGCAGGGTATGACGCTGGCGGGAACCGCGCCGGCAGGCGCTGGCGGAAACGATGGCGACGAGCAGGGTGAGGACGTCGAGGCGCGGTGACGTTGTCGACCGGTCTGGGGGGTTAGGGCGCCCGCTGGCACCGCGTTTCGAGTCGCGGTGCCAGCGGCAAGATCCCGCTCAGTCCAGTTTGCTGAGATCGCGCACGGCGCCCTTGTCGGCACTGGTGGCCAGTAGGGCGTAGGCTTTCAGGGCCGCGGAGACCTTGCGGTCACGCGGTTGGGCCGGTTTCCAGCCCTTCTGCTCCTGCTGCTCCCGGCGACGATCCAGCTCGTTCTGGTCAAGCTGAACGTTGATGGTTCGATTGGGAATGTCGATGAGAATGACATCGCCGTTCTCGATCAGGCCGATGGCGCCACCCGCCGCCGCCTCCGGGGAGGCATGACCGATGGACAGGCCGGAGGTGCCGCCGGAGAAGCGGCCGTCGGTCAGCAAGGCGCAGGATTTGCCGAGGCCTTTGGACTTCAGGTAGCTGGTCGGATACAGCATTTCCTGCATGCCAGGACCGCCTTTGGGACCTTCGTAACGAATGATCACCACTTCGCCGGCCTGTACCTCGTCGTTCAGGATGCCGTGAACGGCGGCATCCTGGCTCTCGAATACCCGGGCGCGACCTTCGAACACATAGATGCTCTCATCCACGCCGGCGGTTTTTACCACGCAGCCGTCGCGGGCAATGTTGCCGTACAGTACCGCCAGGCCACCTTCTGACGAATAGGCGTGTTCCTCGGAGCGGATGCAGCCGTTGGCCCGGTCACCATCGAGGGAGGGCCATCGTGTGCTTTGACTGAAGGCCTGCTGGGTGGGAATGCCTGCCGGTCCGGCCTTGTACATTTCCACCACCTCGGGCGCTGGCTGGCGCATGATATCCCACTGGTCGAGGGCGTCGGCCAAGGTTTTGCTGTGTACCGTCGGAAGATCCGTGGTGAGCAGCCCGGCCCGGTCCAGTTCGCCCAGAATCGCCATGATGCCGCCGGCCCGGTGCACGTCTTCCATGTGGTATTTTGGTGAGTTTGGGGCCACCTTGCACAGCTGCGGCACTTTGCGGGACAGCTGGTCGATTTCATTCAGGCTGAACGGAACGCCACCTTCCTGGGCCGCTGCCAGCAGGTGCAGAATGGTGTTGGTGGAACCGCCCATGGCGACGTCGAGTACCATGGCATTCTCGAACGCCGCCATCGAGGCAATGCTCAGCGGCAGTACGCTGGCATCGTTTTCTTCGTAGTAGCGTTTGGCGTTTTCGACGATGCGGCGACCGGCTTCCAGGAACAACCGTTCCCGGTCGGCGTGGGTGGCCAGCAGCGAGCCGTTGCCCGGTAGCGCCAGACCGATGGCTTCGGTCAGGCAGTTCATGGAGTTGGCGGTGAACATGCCGGAACAGGAGCCGCAGGTGGGGCACGCGCTACGCTCGTACTCTGCGACTTCTTCGTCAGTGGCGTTGGGGTCAGCGGCGATGACCATCGCGTCCACCAGGTCCAGTTTGTGTTCCGACAGCTTGGTCTTTCCGGCTTCCATCGGGCCACCGGAAACAAAAATGGTGGGAATGTTCAGGCGCATGGCTGCCATCAGCATGCCCGGGGTGATCTTGTCGCAGTTGGATATGCACACCAGGGCGTCCGCGCAATGGGCGTTGACCATGTACTCCACGGAGTCGGCGATGATCTCCCGGGACGGCAGTGAATACAGCATGCCGTCGTGCCCCATGGCGATGCCGTCGTCAACGGCAATGGTGTTGAACTCCTTGGCCACACCGCCGGACGCTTCAATCTCCCGGCAAACCAGTTGCCCCAGATCCTTGAGATGGACGTGGCCAGGCACGAATTGGGTGAAGGAGTTGGCGACCGCAATGATGGGCTTGCCAAAATCTTCGTTTTTCATGCCGGTGGCGCGCCAGAGCGCACGGGCGCCGGCCATGTTGCGGCCGGCGGTTGAAGTCTTGGAGCGATACTGTGGCATTGGCTATCCGTCTCTTGTCTTCATCGGGTTTCAAAACACAAAGCATACCAGATTCCGGCTGGGGTGTAGTCAATTCGGGGCATCGCCATCGGCACAGCCGGCACCGTCATGACTGACTAATGGACATGGTGGAGCTGGCCTGGCGCCGTTACACTAACTAAGATTGTCTTGGGAGCCTCTGAATAACTCCGAGTCGTCTCTGCGCGCTGTGAACGCCAAGGATGATCCGGAGCTAATCGGAGGCTCCCTTGTTCGCTCTAACGCCCAAGGAGTTTGCTTATGGCTGGCCAGGAATGCCTGCCGGTTCAACGCCTCAGACAGTTCAAGCCATTAAATCGCCTGGCTGAAGACCAATTGGTCCTGCTGGCCAGTCGGGCCGAACGGCGGCGGCATACCCCGGGGCAGAAAGTGGCTGAGCGGGGCGCTCGTGACGGACTCGATTTCTATCTGCTCTCCGGCGCCGTTGAGCTGGAGTCCATCGACGGTCGCAAATCCGAGATTACGGCCGACAGCGACCAGGCCGCCAACGCCGTCGCCCGATTACAGCCCCGCATGTACGATGTGATCGCCACCCAGCCCTGCGAGTTTCTGGTGGTGGCGCAGGACGTGCTGAACCGGTTACTGCGAGTGGCACCACTGGAGTCGACGGAGTCTGTGTCCGAGGAGGACGAAGACGCCGATGAAGAATACCAGTTGCTGATGGAGTTCTATGCCGAGCTGCGCTCCAACCAGCTCAGCTTGCCCAGCGTGCCGGACGTTGCCTGGAAGGTGCGGCGCATGGCCGACCGGGAAGACGCCACCGCGAGCCAGATCGCCAGCGCGATTACCGCCGACCCGGCCATGGCGGCAAAGTTGGTGCGGGCCTGTAACAGCCCTCTGTACCGGGGCTTCAGCGATGTCCGCAATGTCCGCGAGGCGGTGGTGCGGTTGGGCACCAATACCACCCGCCAGTTGGTGACTGTGTTCGCGCTGAGGGAAGTGTTCCAGACCCGTCAGCCGTTGTTGCAGAAGGCCATGGAGGCTTTGTGGCAGCACTCGCGGGAAGTCGCCGCGCTGTGCTGGGTGCTGGCGGACAGCGTGACCCGTATTAATCCGGAAGAGGCCCTGCTGGCCGGGTTGTTGCACGATATTGGCGTGGTGCCGGTGGTGGTCCAGGCGGAGCACCACGTTAACCTGTTCGCCGACCAGGTGAACCTGGATCGTGCGATTGCCGAGTTGCGGGGTGATGTCGGCGGGGCCGTGCTGGATAATTGGGGCTTCCCCGAGGGCTTTGCGGAAGCGGCCCGGTTCGCCGAGACTTGGGATTACGATTGCCGCAAACCCGCACCCCAGATTGTGGATATCGTTATAGTGGCACAGCTGCACGCTAGAATCGGTAGCCATCAGAGTCAGGGCTTGCCGGCTTTTGATGAGGTGCCGGCTTATCACCGCCTGGGCGAGCTGGAGCTGAACGTTTCCCGTAGCCTGAAGCTGCTTACCGAGGCAAGGGCCCGGGTGGATGAAGTCCAGAAATTGCTGTCTATTTACTAGCACGGCCTGTCGTCATCATGACCCAGGCAAGCTGCGGAGAACACTAACAGGTGACCCTTTCCAGTATGCATGTCCCGCTCTTTCCGTTGAACTCCATTGTCCTCCCTCGGGGGCGGATTCCGCTACAGCTGTTCGAACCCCGCTACATCGACATGCTGACACGCTGCCTCAAGGACGATCGGGGCTTCGTGATCGTGTTGCTGCGGGAGGGGGCTGAGACCAGCACCACCGCCGCGTTTTACGACATCGGCACCTACGTCCGCATCATCGATTTCCAGCAGCTGGAGAATGGCATGTTGGGCATCACCGTGGAGGGGGAGGCAAAGGTGGCGGTCACCCGGACCTGGCGGGCGCCTGACGGGCTCAACATGGGCGATGTGGCGCACCTGCTGGATGAGGAGGTGTGGGCGATTCCCGAGGCGTTCTCCGATCTGTCGGCGGTTTTGCGGGCATTGTTCCGGCACCCGGTGGTGAGTGATCTGAATATGCAGGTTGACTTCGACGATGCCCGGGAGGTGGGCTGGCGGCTCACCGAACTGTTGCCCATCGACAAGCAGGAAAAACAGCGGCTGGTAGAACTGCAGGATCCCATCGAACGCCTGGGGCGGCTCAAAGCATTGCTGGACGAGCTTGAGTGACGGCGGTGCTCAGCCGAGCGCTGGGCCGAGCGCGTCCGGGGCCGCTCCGGTCAGATAGCACATTGCCAGACCCAGCCACAGCAGGCCGGCGAGTATCAGGGTGACGTCTGGCCAGATTGGGATCTGGTCGTAGCGGCTGTAGCTTGCCCGTACCAGCCCGCAGATCGACAACCCCAGCAGGATGCCGCCGATGACGTCGCTGAGCCCGTGTCCGCCCAGGTATAGCTGGCTGATTCCGACCAGCACCATGGGCAGGCTTAGGGTCAGGTAGGTGCGCCAGCGCAGGTGGCGGGGTTGTTCGCGGGCAATAAAGCTGGCCAGGAGACCCAGGAAAACCGTGATCCCGGCGGTGTGGCTGCTGGGATACGTGCTGTGCTGCAGCGCCGCCGCCGTTGCGTCCAGCCCGGGAGTGGCCGCCCCGGTGTTTATGATCCACACGCTGGTGGCGGCCAGTGACAGTGCCGCCAGGGCATGGGCCGCCGCCGCGTAATAGCCGCGGAACCAGAGTGTCAGCGTCGAGAGCAGCCCGCCAGCCGTCAGGATCACCGGATTACCCAGCGCGGAGAGCAACGTCATGGTTGATTCCAGCAACGGATGCCGGAGACCGGAGAAGAAGCGCTGGGCGGCCTGATCGGCGGCGGTCAACCATTCCATGTAGTGTGTCAGCAATGTCCACAAGATGAGCAGGGCGCCACTGCCCAGCGCCAGCATTAGCGAGGGCAGCGGGAACTCGCCGGCGCTGGCTGGGCGCTCGCTGGTGAGCAGGCGCCAGAACTGGTGGGTGCTGTTGTAGCGGCCCATCCAGCTGGCTAGGCGGGCGTACAGCCGGCTGTCGCTGCTCAGGCCGAGCTGTACGCGAAACAGGATCAGATAGATCAGCGACAGGGTGAGCAGGCTGATACCCAGTACCGGATAGAAATGGCGCGGCAGCGTCAGCTCGCTGCCCAGGGCGCTCCCAACCAGGAAGCCCGGCAGGATGTACACGGGCGCCCAACCGATGGCAGAAATGATATTGAACGCCAGGAATCGGCGCCAGGGCATCATCAGCGCACCGGCCACCAACGGTATGATTGGCCGGATCGGGCCCACGAATCGACCAATCACCACGCTTTTGCCGCCATGCTGACGGAAGAGTTGTTCACCCTTGTGAATGACCACCGGGTATCGGCTGAAAGGCCAGACCTGGTCCAACCGGCCATGGAACTGCCGGCCCAGCCAGAAGCTGGCACCGTCCCCGGCCACAGCCCCGAGGCCGGCCCACAGCAGAGCCTCGCTCAGGGGGAGACCGGACTGGCCGGCCAGCGCCGCAACGCCAAACAAAATGGCGACGCCGGGCACCAGTATGCCGGCAATGGCGAGGGATTCGAGGAAGGACACCAGAAACAGGGCCAGTACCAGCCAGGCTGAATTCTGCGCCAGCCAGTCGATCAAGGGTTGTAGCCAGTCGACGCTCATGCCTGTTGAGGAGTTCCTGCGCTAAACCAGGTATTGTCATGCCCCCGTTTGTGGGCATCCTCCAGGGCCTTGGCGGCGCGTTTGCGCAGGGTGTCCGCCAGATTGTCGCCGGCAACGCGGGTGGTGCAGCCGACACTGACCGTGACCCGGCCCACAATGGGCCACTCCTTTTCGGCGAAAGAGCGTCGAACTCGCTCGGCGATAACCCGGACACCTTCTTCCGGTGTGTACGGGAATAACAGGAAAAACTCCCCGTTTCCCAGTGTGTAGAGGGTGTCGCCGGCACGAATAACGCCGAACAGGTGCTGGGTCGCTTCCCGATAAAACGATGCCAGGCCGTCCTCGCCGTGCAGGTCCAGGGTTTGCTCCCGGTAATCCAGGGCCAGCGTGGCCACGGACAGCGGGTGGCCGGTGACGTTGCTGCGACTGATTTCTTTCTGCAGCGTTTCGTCGAGAAAGCGGGCGTTGTGGGCGCCGGTATTGGGATCGATGATGGCCAGATCTTCAGCGGACTGGGTCATGTGGTCATACTGCCAGATGTACAGTGAGCCACAACTGAGCAGGATGACGGCAGCGAAGCCAACGAGGATGGCTTCCGGCAGCGGGTCGCGACTGATCAGAAAGCCGATCAGCAGTCCGGTGCTCAGCAGCGACAGGACCGTGCCCTGGCGCAGCGGCAGGATCAGCAGGTTCAGCAGGATCGCCGGCAGGCACCAGTGGCTGATGTTGGTATCTTTTAGCGAGAACAGCGCGGCGAGGATGATGGCGTTGATCGTGGCCAGAATAAACAGGTGGCCGGGCGCGCGCAGCTGTTGGCGGCGGGCAAGGGCCGTGTAGGCGAGCCCAGCCAGGGTCAGTGCGGTCAGACTGACGGCCAGGTAGAACAGTTGGTAGAACCCGTAGCGGAGGTTCTGGATTGCCAGCGATGCAAGGAACAGCGTGGCGATGCCATAGCCGCTCAAGTGGGTATAGGTGCGCAGTCGGGTTTCGGTCACTGTAGGTGCCCCTTGGCGGTCGAGGTCTGGGGGTGCGACCAGGTGCTGTAGGACTGTACGCGGTTGCCCCCCTGTTGTTGCGCCCGGCGCAGGGCATTGGCGGCAGACTGCTGCAGGCTGTCGGCATCATCGCCGATGTTGAGGCCGGCAATACCGGCGCTCACCGTCAGGTTCAGGTCGTACGACGTCAGTAAGGTGCCCAGGCCCTTGCGTATCTGCTCGCCCCGGCTGGCCGCCTCGGCGGTGGCAATGCCTGGCAGGATGACCAGGAACTGGAGATCGGCAACTCGGTAATAGGTGTCGAAATCCCGCAGCTGGGAGTGCAGGAAGCGGCCAATCCGCGGCAGGATTGCGCGAATGTCCTCGTCCGGATCCTGGTCGCTGAGATGCAGGTCCAGGCCGATCAGGATCACCGCCATATCGGTGCCTTCCCGCTCGCTGCGCTGGATTTCCTTGTGCAGGTCGGCGGACAGATACTCCCGGCTGGCGGCTTGGGTCAGCTCGTCGGTGCGTCGCAGTGGCGCTAGCTGGCGGTTTTTGTATTCGCGCAAAAAAATCAGGATGCCGGAGAGGCAGAGGGTCAGCAACAGTGAGCTGATGAACTGGTGTCGTTCCGGCAGCCCCACGGCCGCCTGGTTGGCCGCGAGGATCGAGACGGTGCCGAGCAGGGTCAGTAACGCGGCCCAGCTCATTGGCAGCAGGCCAAAGGCGATCAGGGGCAGGGCATAGAGCCAGTGGCCCATAATCCACGGCGACAGCCAGAGGCTGACGCACAGGGTTAGCACCAGCGCGAGTAACAGCGCCCAGCTCATGGCTTGCCAGGGCTGTCGTGACCGGTCAGGGCGGAAGGCGGGGGTGGCCCAGACCAGGGTGGCGCCGGTGATTGCGGCGATGGCTGCGATCCCGATGCCCTGCCAGGCGGTGAATGCGCCGAGCGCCAGCAAGGCGGCGAAGCTGAATCGGGCGAATCGACTTAACAGGAATAATTCGGCCATTTGGCTCATGGTGTCCGTCCTATCCTCGGCGTCCATCTGCTTTCAGCATACTGCAGGAACTGGCCTTTGGCCTGCCGGGTGCCGTGAGTGCCTGCGTTTGCGAGCCTGGACTTGCCAAATTGCCGTTCTGTGTTGATACCACCCGATGGCTTGGCATCGGGTGGTGGCGTTCAAGGGGCCGGTTCAGTGCGGCCTCAGCAGCGGTATAATAAAGCAACGTCGGCATAAGTCGAACCACCCCGCACCAACGAGGTGGTTTTGTGGGGGCATTGCTGGTTCTGCCAGCGTGCGTTATGGGGGCTGGCGATGTAAAGTGAGGCCCTGTTTCAGATCGATACTTTGATAAGGGTGTACCGATGGATATTGCAGGATACATGGCGGAGGTTGGTGAACAGGCTCGGGCGGCGGCGGCCCTGGTGGCGCGCTCAACCACCGCTGTGCGTAACCAGGCGTTGTTGGCCATGGCCGAGGCGTTGGACGCTGCCCGCGGCGAACTGGCAATGGCCAATGGCAAGGACCTTGAGAAAGGTCGGGAGAATGGGCTTGACCCGGCCATGCTCGATCGCCTGGAGTTAACTCCTGCCCGCATCGACACCATGATCGAGGGGTTGCGTCAGGTGGCCGCGCTGCCGGACCCCATCGGCCAGATCACCGATATGGCCTATCGCCCTTCCGGTATTCAGGTAGGACGTATGCGGGTGCCGCTCGGGGTCATCGGCATCATTTACGAGTCCCGCCCCAACGTCACGGTCGAGGCGGCCAGCCTGTGCCTCAAGTCGGGCAACGCCACCATCCTGCGTGGCGGCTCCGAGGCGATCCATTCCAACCAGGCCATAGCCGGCTGCATTGCGCGCGGGTTGGCGGACGCCGGTCTGCCTGAGCAAGCGGTGCAAGTGATCAAAACCACCGACCGGGCCGCGGTGGGTGAGCTGATTACCATGCCCAAGTATGTCGATGTCATTGTACCCCGCGGCGGCAAGGGGCTGATCGAGCGGATCAGCCAGGAGGCCCGGGTGCCGGTGATCAAACACCTGGACGGCATCTGTCATGTCTACATCGACCGCTTCGCGGATGCCGAGAAGGCGCTGAAGGTGGCGGTCAATGCCAAAACCCACCGCTATGGCACCTGTAACACCATGGAGACCCTGCTGCTGGACCAGGACGTTGCCGCCGATATGCTGCCGGCGCTGGCGGAAGCCTTTATCGCCAAGGGCGTGGAATTGCGAGGGTGCGAGCGGACCCGGCAGGTATTGCCGGATCTGATCGCGGCGACGGAAGCGGACTGGGGCGAAGAGTATCTGGCCCCGATTCTCGCGATCAAGGTGGTTGACGGCCTGGACGGCGCCATCGCCCACATCAATCGCTACAGCTCCCAGCATACCGACAGCATCATCACGGAAAACTACACCCGCGCCCGCCGTTTCCTGACCGAGGTGGACTCCAGTTCGGTGATGGTCAACGCCTCGACCCGGTTCGCCGATGGATTCGAGTATGGCCTGGGCGCTGAAATCGGGATTTCCACGGACAAGATCCACGCCCGTGGGCCGGTGGGCCTGGAAGGGCTGACGTCGCAGAAATACGTGGTCTTCGGAGACGGCCATATCCGGACCTGATGCCCATGCATGTTCTCTACGGTGGCACCTTCGATCCCGTCCACCACGGTCATTTACGGCTCGCGGTGGAGCTGCGGGAGCGGTTGGGCGTTGCGGAACTGGCCTTGGTGCCGTGTCACATGCCCCCGCACCGGGGTGATCCCGGTGGCAGCAGCGCTGACCGACTGGCACTGCTGCGGCTGGCGACTGCCCAGGAGCCGGGGCTGGTGGTGGACGACCGCGAGCTGGTGCGAGGCGGGCCATCCTACACCGCCGAAACCCTGGGTCAGCTGCGTACTGAGCTGGGCGCGTCGGAACCGCTGGTGATGGTGGTGGGCAGCGATGCCTTCGCGGGCTTCGAGCGCTGGCGGGATTGGCAGGCGATACCCGGGCTGGCTCATATCGTGGTCGTTCATCGCCCCGGTGCCGAACTGCCCCGGCACGGAGTGGTGGCACAGCTGATGCGGGACCGCGGCTGCACATCGGTTGCCGAGCTGCACCAGGCCCCTTGTGGTCGCATCCTGCCGCTGACTCTGCCGTTGCTGGAAATTTCCGCCACCTCGATCCGGGAGCGGATCCGGGAAGGGCGTTCGCCGCGCTACCTGGTGCCGGATCGGGTGTGGCAGGAAATTCAGGCCCGGTCACTGTATGGCGCCGGCCGCTAAGGCGGCAATGCATCTGCCCTCCTGGCGCTCTTTAATGCTACAATCCGGACTGACAGGACTATAGGTTGCACCCGTCCCGGGGTAACCGCTCAACAGGGTGACTATGCAGGCAGAGCAGCTGAAAAACTTGGTGGTAAATGCGCTGGAAGATGTGAAGGCTCAGGATATCAGCATCATCGATGTGCGAGACCGCACCAGCGTTACCGATTACATGGTGCTGGCTTCCGGCACCTCCAACCGACATGTCAAATCACTGGCCGATTCGGTCATCGAAGAAGCGAAAGACCAAGGCGTTCGGGCTGCCAATGTTGAAGGGGCCAGTGCGAGCGACTGGATCCTGGTCGATCTTGGCGACGTTGTTGTGCATGTGATGATGCCGGCAACCCGCGAATTTTATGACCTCGAGCGCTTTTGGCGCGATGCCCCGGATCTGGGCGCGGCAGGCAGCGAGTAACTTGCCGTGCGGCTCCGCATGATCTGCGTCGGGCAGAAGATGCCCGACTGGGTGAACCAGGGTTATGCCGACTTCGCGCGGCGGATGCCAGCGGAGCTCGCCCTTGAGCTGTCGGAAATTCCTTTGGCCCATCGCGGCAAGAATCCGGACGTTCCCCGGCTGATGCAGAAAGAAGGCGAAGCGCTGCTGGCGGCAGCCGGCCCCCGTGATCGGGTGATCGCCATGGAGGTGGGCGGGCGTTCCTGGTCCACCGAGCAGTTGGCGGAACAGCTCGAGAAGTGGCAGTTGGACGGTCGGGATGTCAGTTTCCTGGTGGGCGGTCCAGACGGTTTGGCACCCGCTTGCCGAGACCGTGCGGACCAGCATTGGTCGCTGTCGCCGTTGACCCTGCCGCACCCGCTGGTGCGTATTCTGCTGGCCGAACAGCTGTACCGGGCCTGGACCATTACCCGCAACCATCCCTATCACCGTGCTTAGGTAATCACCATGCCCTGGGGCGAATTCAAAGACACCGCAGCGGAGCGGCGCCTGTTTCAGCGGCGTACTCTGGTGGTGTTCGGCTTCGTGGTGCTGATGCTGGGTGGCTTGCTGGGCCGTATGTACCAGCTCCAGGTCCTTGAGCACGACACCTACACCACGCTGTCCGACAAGAACCGCGTGCAGGTTCAATCGGTGGCGCCAACCCGCGGCTTGATTTACGATCGCAACGGCACCCTGCTGGCGGAAAACCGGCCGGTATTCAGTGTCACCATCGTGCCCGAGCGGGTGTCGGATATGGACACCACCCTCGCCCAGCTGACGCAATTGCTGAGCATTTCCGAGGAAGACCTGGAACGTTTTCAACGCCGCTTGACCGAACCGCGCCGGCCCTATCAGGAACTGCCGCTGCGCTACGACCTCGATGAGCAGGAAATCGCCGCGTTGGCGGTGCACCGCCACGAGCTACCCGGGGTTGAAGTGTCTGCGGAACTGGTTCGTTACTACCCCTATGGTGAAATCACCTCCCATGCCCTGGGCTATGTCGGGCGCATCAACCGGGAGGAGCTGCAGCGGATCGATCCGGTTAACTATGCCGGCACCAACTACATCGGCAAATCTGGCATCGAGTACTTCTACGAGGAGAAACTGCACGGTCGGGTCGGCTACCAGCATGTGGAAACCAACGCCCGCGGACGAACCCTGAGGGTATTGGAGCGTGAAAACCCGGTTCCCGGAGAAGACCTGCGCCTGCACCTGGACCTGCAACTGCAGAAACTCGCCTACCAGCTGTTGGACGGTCGCCGCGGAGCCATCGTTGCCGTTGAACCGACCACCGGAGGGTTGCTGGCACTGGCCAGCGTGCCGGGTTTCGATGCCAACCTGTTCGTGACCGGGATCGGAGTTGCCGCTTACCGGGAATTGAGCACATCGCACGACAAGCCGCTGTTTAACAGGGCGTTACGCGGCCAATATCCGCCAGGCTCCACCATCAAGCCGATGATGGGCATTGCCGCCCTGGACAGTGGCGTAACGACTCGCGACCGGGTCGTGTGGGACCCGGGCTACTTCCAGCTCCAGGCCGGAGGGCGGCGCTACCGGGACTGGAAGCGTGGCGGGCACGGCTGGGTGGATCTGACCGATTCCATCGCCGAATCCTGCGATATTTATTTCTACGATGCCGCCGTACGGATGGGCATCGACACCATGCACGACTACATGGACCGATTTGGTTTCGGTCAGGATACCTCGCTGGACGTCAGCGGAGCCCTGTCCGGATTGTTGCCGTCACGGGACTGGAAGAAGGCGGTCCGTAACGAACCCTGGTATCCGGGTGATTCCGTTAACATGGGGATTGGCCAGGGGTTCCTGTTGGCTACCCCGCTGCAGTTGGCCACCGCCACCGCGGTTGTTGCCAATCGCGGCACCTGGGCCGAGCCCCGATTGCTGCTGGATGTGGTCGGCGATGATTCGCTGGAGGCGGTGCTGCCGGAAACGACTAGGGAAAGTGTGGTCTTGAAGAACCCGGACGATTGGGAATTCGTGGTCAACGCCATGGCGGAAGTGATGCATGGCCGTCGCGGCACGGCGCGACGGGCCGCCTTGGGGGCGCCCTACCGGATGGCGGGTAAGACCGGCACCGCGCAAGTGTTCAGTTTGGCCCAGGATGAGGAATACGACGAAGAGGAGGTTCGTGAGAGGCTGCGGGACCATGCCCTGTTCGTTGGATTTGCCCCCCTGGATGAGCCCAAGATCGCCGTTGCGGTGATAGTCGAAAACGGCGGCAGTGGCAGCGGCACGGCTGCGCCGGTGGCCCGGGCGATGTTTGACGCCTGGCTGCTGGGCTTCCCGGAAGATCCGGCGCCAGTGGTCATCGGTGCCCACTCGGAGGGGGGCGAGTAATGCTGAGTAAGAGTCTGCTGGGACAGCCGCCAAACCGAGGCCTCGGAACATCTCGCAGCATCTGGGCGGTGCTGCACCTGGACCCGCTCCTGCTGGTGCTGCTGCTGGTCCTGGTCAGCGGTGGTCTGGTGGTGCTGTACAGCGGGGCCGATCGGAACATCGAGGTGGTCAAAGCCCAGGGCGTGCGCATGGCGGTGGCCTTTGTAGTGATGTTGGTCTTCGCCCAACTGGACCCCTCCGTATACCGGCGCTGGGCCCCCTGGCTCTACTTGGTCGGGCTGGGCGCGTTGTTGGCGGTGTTGCTGTTCGGCGTGGGGGCGAAAGGTGCTCAGCGCTGGCTGGCGTTGCCAGGGTTGCCGCGGTTCCAACCGTCGGAACTGATGAAACTGGTGGTACCGATGATGGCGGCCTGGTTTCTGTCCCGGCATTTCCTGCCACCCCGGTTGACCCATGTGGCGGTCTCACTGGCCATCGTACTGATACCCATGGCGATGATCATCCAGCAGCCCGACCTGGGAACCGCTTTGCTGGTGGGTACCGCGGGCTTGTTCGTGGTGTTTTTTGCCGGCATTAGCTGGAAGTTGATTGGCGCTTTTGTTGGCATGGCCTCGGTGGCGGCGCCACTGATGTGGTTCTTCGTCATGCGGGATTATCAGAAACAGCGGGTACTGACCCTGCTCGATCCGCAAAGTGATCCCCTGGGCGCGGGCTGGAACATCATTCAATCCAAGACCGCCATCGGTTCTGGTGGCTGGAGTGGCAAAGGCTGGCTTCAGGGGACCCAGTCGCACCTGGAGTTTTTGCCTGAGAGTCACACCGATTTTATCGTCGCGGTATTGGCGGAAGAGTTCGGGTTTGTTGGCATGCTGGCGTTGATGGCCGTCTACCTGTTGATTCTGATGCGTTGTCTGTACATTGCGGTGAACGCTCAGGATTCGTTCGGTCGCTTGCTGGCTGGCGCGCTGACCATGACCTTCTTCATCTATATTTTCGTCAATGTCGGTATGGTCAGTGGGCTGCTGCCGGTGGTTGGGGTGCCGCTTCCGCTGATCAGTTATGGTGGTACTTCGATCGTGACCCTGATGGCTGCTTTCGGCGTGTTGATGTCGGTGCATACCCATCGGCGGATGATCTCGGCCTGAGCTAGTTGCATTGGCGAGGTGACCGCCGGGTAATGGTTGTGGTCATGGCGCCATGCTATGGTATCGCTGCCCGACCTTGCGGCAGCGTGCCGACAGGACACCACGATAGACGCCGTTAACCGGTATGACACAGCCTCGCCCCTGGTAGCGAAGGCCTCTGGACAGGAACTGGTAGCCAGTGAACACATCAGCAGTCCGCCGCAATGCCTTGACCGGCACCTGCCTCATTTTGGTGATGGCCGTGGTTTCCGGCTGTGCCTCGTCGCCCAGCTCGTCCTCCCGCTATGCCTTGAGTCAGGACCGTGCGCCGTCCGGCGATTTTGATGCCTCGGGGTTGGCGGATGCGGTACCCCGCTACGAGCCCCGGCGTGCGGCGGGCAACAAATCGCCGTATACCGTGTGGGGCAAACAGTATTGGGTGCTGGACAGCGCCGCTGGCTACGTCCAGCAGGGCACGGCGAGCTGGTACGGCGAGAAATTTCATGGTCACAGGACCTCCAATGGTGAGGTCTTTGATATGTATGCGATGTCGGCGGCGCACAAGAGTCTGCCGATTCCCTGCTATGCCCGGGTGACCAACCTGGAGAATGGGCGCAGCGTGATTGTACGGGTCAATGATCGGGGGCCATTTTACGGCGACCGGCTGATCGATCTGTCCTATGCCGCTGCGATCAAACTCGGTTACCAGGGTCAGGGCACCGCCCGGGTGGAGGTGGCTGCCATCACCGTGACGCCGGATGGCGCCTTGACGGTGGCGGGGGAGTCGATGCCGGAGGTGGGCTCGGTTGCCGGTGGCGGGACTGGTCCCGGCGCTGACGGCGCCATGGCGCTGTTCCTGCAGCTGGGCTCGTTCAGTCACCAGGCGCCTGCTCAACTGATGGCGGAGCAGGCCGAGGCTGTTGTGGCATCCGCCGTTAGGGTGCGGGAAGTCGAGACCGCCGCCGGGCGTTTTCACCGTGTTCAGGTTGGCCCTTTCCAGAATGACGGAGAGGCCCAGAGGACGCGGCGGGAGCTGGAGGCCCGCGGCTTTGAGGAATCAATTCTGCTGACCGACACCCGTTGAAGTTTGTACGGCCCCGGAGCCGGATCTGATACAAAACCGTCAACCAACTATGAATGGACCCATGGCACACATCACCGTAATTCGATCTTTCGTTACCGTCCTCCTGCTCACCCTGCTACCTGCGTGGGTGAGCGCGGCGCAATCCATGTTGATTCCGTCGCCGCCTCAAATCGGCGCCAGCTCTTATGTGTTGATGGACCCACACAGTGGCCGGATCATTATGGAGAGCAACAGCAATGAGCGTTTGCCGCCGGCCAGTTTGACCAAGATGATGACCGCCTACATCGTTGAACGGGAACTTGCCGAAGGCCGGATCGGCATGGACGACATGGTGCCGGTCAGCGTCAACGCCTGGAAAACCGAGGGCTCCCGGACGTTTGTGCGGGAAGGCACGCAGGTGAGGGTGGAGGAGCTACTCAAAGGTGTGATCATCCAGTCCGGCAACGATGCCTCGGTCGCCCTGGCGGAGTTTGTTGCTGGTAGCGAGGGGGCCTTTACCGACATCATGAACCAGCAGGCACAGCTGCTGGGCATGCGGGACACCCGCTTTGCCAACGCCACCGGGCTGCCGGCCGCGGATCACTTTTCCACCGCCCTGGACCTGGCGGTCCTGGCCCGGGCGATCATCAACGACTACCCGGAAAACTACGGCATTTACGCCCAGAAGCACTTTACCTACAACAACATCCGTCAGCCCAACCGCAACTCCCTGCTGTGGCGCGACCCGAGCGTTGACGGTCTGAAAACTGGCCATACCGATGAGGCTGGCTACTGTCTGGTGGCCTCAGCCCTGCGCAATGACACCCGTCTGATCGGCGTGGTCATGGGTACCTCCAGCAATGCGGCGCGGTCCCAGGAAATGCAGAAGATGCTCAATTATGGCTTCCGCTATTACGAGTCGGAGAAGCTGTTTTCCGCAGGCCAGCAGTTACTGGAGAGCCGGGTCTGGGGTGGTCAGGCCAATGAACTGGCCATCGGCGTAAAGGATGAGGTATTTGTCACCATTCCTCGCGGTTCCAAAGCGTCGCTCGAATCGGTGGTCGACGTCGATACCGTGATCAAGGCGCCGGTGTCCATTGGTGACGAAGTGGGCCGGGTTCGGGTGACCTTGAACGGTGAAGTCTACGTTGATGAGCCGGTGCTTGCCTTGCAGGATATTCCCGAAGGCGGTTTCCTCAAGCGTTTGTGGGACGCCATCAAGTTGTTCTTTATCCAGCTGTTTTCATGACAGCGGTCGACGTAGCGGGAGCTAGGGAATCATGACCGAACCGAAAGCGCCAAAGATAGAATTTCCCTGTGACTACATGATCAAGGTGATTGGCACGGCGGCACCGGATTTTCGCGAGTTTGTTGTTTCGGTGGTCGAGCGCCATGCACCCGGTATCAGCGAAGACCGAATCTCGGTCAACGATAGCCGGAACGGACGCTTCACTTCGGTCCAGCTGACCATCGTGGCCACCGGCGAGGCGCAGCTACAAGCGCTCT
The DNA here is from genome assembly GCF_028369065.1 of Marinobacter sp. SS21. GTDB lineage: Bacteria > Pseudomonadota > Gammaproteobacteria > Pseudomonadales > Oleiphilaceae > Marinobacter. The sequence goes on along the minus strand of NZ_JAQNDA010000014.1, from coordinate 4,617 downwards.
TTGAGGAACTCAAGGCCAGCGGCCGGGTTCATATGGTGCTTTGAGCCATGTCCGAACTGGTTGTGCGAAATCTGGGGTTGCAGCCCTATCAGGAAGTCTGGGAGGCCATGAAGGCCTATACCGCGGATCGTGATGACCAGACCCCGGACGAGCTTTGGTGCCTGGAGCATCCACGGGTCTACACCCAGGGTCAGGCCGGCAAAGCCGAGCATATCCTGGCACCGGGTGACATACCGGTGATCCAGGTCGACCGGGGCGGACAGGTCACCTATCACGGGCCAGGCCAGTTGGTGATCTACCTGATGCTGGATCTGGGGCGCGCCAAACTGGGGGTTCGAGTCCTGGTGGATCATATCGAACAGGCCATCGTCGAGGTGCTCGGCGAGCTCGGCATAGAGGCGGCGCCCCGTGCCGACGCGCCTGGGGTCTATGTCGGCAGCGCCAAGATCGCGTCACTGGGGCTGCGGGTGCGACGAGGCTGCTCCTTCCATGGGTTGGCGTTGAATGTGGACATGGACATGACGCCGTTTGCCAGGATCAATCCCTGTGGTTACGCCGGCATGTCGATGTGTCAGGTGGTGGATTTTGCGCCCGACGCCTCGGTGGCATCGTTGGCCCAGAGCCTGACCCAGGCGCTGAGCCGGCGGCTGGCGGCCGATCATGTCAAAGCCCTGGACGGCTGGCAGGGGCTGCGTCCCGCCAGCTGATTCACGCTCCCGGTTCAGGCAGCGGAGTGCTGGTTGATGCCTCCGCACACCTTGTTGCGGCCCTCACTCTTGGCCTGGTAAAGGGCCTCATCGGCGCGCTGCAACAGCCGGTCGATGGACTCTGCGCCCTGAATCGTAGCGACGCCGACGCTGATGGTGGCGCTAACGGCCTGGCCCTCGAACTCGATGGACTGAGAGGCAATGGATTCGCGGATGCGATTGGCGATTTTGACCGCCACCGCGTTCGAGGTTTCCGGCAGCAAGACCAGGAACTCCTCACCACCCCAGCGGGCCAGGGTATCGACCCGCCGGCATTCCGCCTTCAGGGTGTTGGCCACCAGCAGGATTATCCGGTCTCCAGCCTGATGGCCAAAGTTATCGTTCACACTCTTGAATAGATCAATGTCCATCAGCAGCGTGGAAAACTCACGGCGGTTGCGCAGGTAACGTTCGTATTCATCATTCAGCCGGGCATGACCCTCGCGGCGATTGGCCAGACCGGTGAGGGCGTCGTGCTTGGCCGCGTATTCGAACTGATTGGCCAACTTGATCAGGCCGAGTTTACTGCGCCGTCGACTCTGATCCAGTACGTAGCAGGTGGCCATCTCAAAGCCCAATATGATGATCATATTCAGGCTGAAACTGGCACTGTAGGGCGTATCGACAATGGCTTTGCCCACTGGCGAAAACAGCAGGGCCAACCCGCTCCAGCCCCCGATGCAGGCAATGATGCCAACCCGGGCATCGCTGATGTAGAACACGAGGGGTGGATAGGCGAATAACCACAGCACTCCGGTCCCATCCTCAATGGCAGACAACGCCAGGAAGGAGAACAGAGCGGTAATAAGCACGATAAAGCCCTGCTGCAACCGGGTGCCGTTGTGGCTACTGAGATAGACCAGGCTGTTGGCCGCCAGCAAGGATGCAAGCAGAAGGAGCGCGATGACATTGAAGGATTCCGCTCGCAGATAGGCGCGGAAGGCGAAGAAGCAGAGGACCGGCACCGCTGCGCAAGTGAGCCAGGTGATCAGCACCGGAACCGGAATTTCGCCCTTCACCCGGAACTCGGCGAACTGATGATCGGGGCGCTGGTTATTCAGCTGAGGCATACGATGAGTTCACTGTTATTGTTGGATCGTGCTCTAGATAGCGTTTTTATTGGTGTTGTTGATCTCCAGCTTAACGCCAATTGGCAGGATCGAATGTAGAATATCGTAAACTTATTGAAGTTGACGTTATTTTAACCCCTCGTTTGGTTAAATGGCATCCAATCAGCCGGGTTCATTGGCTCGGGCGTCGGTGCGTTCCGGGCACCGCTGTGTCCAGATGTGCGTGGGATATCCGTATAATGCTTTAGTGAGGGTTTCCATGGGCGGTGAACGTCGCTCGGGCAACCGCGATGCACCATGATCGGAAAGGAATTCATGACTTCCAAGCGACAAGGCAGCACAGTATCCCGCATCAAGACCGGCAGTTTTGAACGTCGTCTCTCCCTGACCCGGGCCGGTTTGTTTGCGGGCACCCGTATGGCTTCCCACATGGCCACCAACTGGTTCTCCAGCAAGGAAACCCGGGAGCAGCGCCATCGCGCCATGCTGTCCAATCAGGCCGAGTTCCTGGTGGAGGAGCTGGGAAAGCTCAAGGGCAGTGTCGTCAAGATCGGTCAGGTCATGGCGCTGTATGGCGAGCACTTCCTGCCCGAGGAAGTGACCGAGGCACTGCATACCCTAGAGGATCAAACCACGTCGCTGGCGTGGCCGTCGATCAAGGCGGTCCTGGAAGCGGAACTGGGCGCGGGCCGGCTGGCCGAACTGGACATTGATCCAGACCCCATTGGCGCCGCTTCGCTTGGCCAGGTACACCGTGCCCGTCGTCGCAGCGATGGCCTGGAGTTGGTCTTGAAGGTGCAGTACCCAGGGGTTGCCGATGCCGTTGACAGCGACCTGAACGCGGTGGCCCAGTTGCTGCGTATTGCCCGTCTGGTATCCATCGGCCCGGAATTCAACGACTGGCTCGAGGAAGTGCGGGAGATGATGCACCGGGAGGTGGACTACCGCCTCGAAGCCCGTACTACCGAGCACTTCCGCAAGATGCTGGTGGATGACGACCGGTTTGTGGTGCCCAGGGTGCTGGCCGAGTATTCCACCGCCCATGTCATCGCCTCCACCTACGAAGCCGGGCATTCGGTCAGTGCCGTGGCGGTCCGGGATTTGCCTCAGGAACGTCGCAACAGGCTGGGACAGGCGGCTCTGGAACTGTTCTTCAAGGAACTGTTTGTCTGGGGCGAGATTCAGACCGATCCGAATTTCGGAAACTATCGCATACGGATTGCCGGTGAACCGGGCTCCGAGGCCGGGCACGACCAGATTGTGTTGCTGGATTTCGGGGCCGTGCAGAAGTACCCCGACAGTTTTCTGCAGCCGGTGATTGCCATGATTCGGGCTTCCTACGAGGGCGATCGGGACGGGGTTATCGATGGCGGAGTAGCATTGCATTTCATGAGTCGGGATTGGCCCAAGGAGGTGCTGGGGACCTTCGCCGAGGTGTGCATGTCGGTACTGGAGCCGCTGAGTTCCGAACGCAGCAAATGGCCGGATAACGCGGTCAACGAGCAGGGCGAGTACCGTTGGAAGCAGAGCGATCTGCCGTCCCGGGTGGCTCGCCAGGCAGCGCGTTCCGCCATCAGTCGCTATTTCCGCATCCCGCCCAAGGAGTTTGTGTTCCTCAACCGGAAGCTGATTGGGGTCTACACCTTCATCGCCGTGCTCTACGCCGAGTTCAATGGCGAAGATCTGTTGGCCGCTTACTTGTACCGGGATCGCTCTGCCTGATCACCGCCGTTAGGGCTGGTACGTCGTGGACTGGAGCACCAGCCACAGCACCACGGCGTACCGAATGCCCTTGCCCATGGCCACCAGTACCACGAAGTTCAGCCAGGGTACGCGCATGATGCCGCCAATCAGCGTGAGTGCATCGCCCCCGATGGGGAGCCAGCCAAACAGCAGCGACCACTGGCCATAGCGGTTAAACCGGTCACGGGCCTTGTCCAGCTGCGCCGTGGAGAAGGGGAACCAGCGCTTGGCCTTGAAGCGGTCGACCTGCCGGCCGATCAGCCCGTTCACCACCGAGCCCAGTGTGTTGCCCAGGGTCGCCCAGAACCACAGCCACCACAGCGAGTAACCCTGCAGTACCAGCCCGCCGAGTAACACCTCGGAATAGGCCGGCAGCAGCGTGGCCGCCAGGAAGGCCGTGGTGAAGAGGCTCAAATACGCCAAGGGTTACTCCTCTGCCGGCAGGAACCGTGGCACATAAGGCCTGAATGGGCCCCGGCGGCAACGGGTCTCGGTTCGGGATTGAGTGAGACTATGAGCATCATGCAAATCGGCAAGTATCATTTTTGATGATGGGCTGCCATGATAGCATCCGTTGTTGAATCTGCGGGTGACCCGAGCAATGGGCGTGGTCACCGGCGTGCACCGTTGCTGGAGGTTGATAAATGGAGCGCGTGACAATTTTTGGTCGTCCGTCTTGTGGTTTCTGTGTCCGGGCCAAACAGCTGTGTGAGATCAAGGAGCTGCCATTCCGCTTCATCAATATGCTCGAAGAAGGCATTAGCAAGGCGGACCTGGCCCAGACCATCGGTAAGCCGGTGCAAACGGTGCCGCAAATTTTTGTCGGTGACCAGCACGTGGGTGGCTATACCGAATTTTCCGCGTTTCTCCGCCAGCAGACCGAGACTTCGGTCAGTTAAGCTGCTGCCAGCTGCCAACAAAAAAGGCGCTCATCAAGAGGCTGTGTGAAAACAGTCTCCGAAGCTGGCAAAATAACCGCGACATGGTTCGCGGTTATTTTTATGAGGCACAAGGAAGGCACACCTCGCAGTCAGACGCTTCTGCTCCCCCCGAGCGTT
>NZ_JAQNDA010000013.1 GCF_028369065.1 Marinobacter sp. SS21 | reverse complement strand
AACCTCCCGGCTACCTCGTTCAAGGTGGCGCGCATTTTACCGTGCTGAGCCACCTTGTCAACCGCTATTTTGAAGAAAGTTGAAACTCAAAATCTTCAATAAAACCAAGCGGTTGTCTTTCGAGTTCCGGCCCGCTTAAGTGGCGTGCCCCTCGAAAGAGATGCGCATTCTACAGACCTCAGCGGGGGTGTCAACGAGGTTTCGAAAATAATTTCAAAAACCTCAAAAGCCGATCACTCGACGATCACAACCCGGGCAATCTTCTTCTTGCCCGCCTGGATCACGCAATCATCTCCAAGCGCAAACAACTTGCCCTCCGCCAATTGCTGGCCATCAACAAAGACAGCCCCTCGACCAAGCACATCCCGAGCCGCAGCACCATTCTTGACCAGCCCCGCCAAACGCAACACGGCAGCAACAGGCAACTCGGCCTGGCCATCGAGCGCAACCTCAACGGTTGGCACATTATCGGGAATCTCTCCCAGTGCCACCCGGTTACCCGCCGATTTGTGCGCGGTCTTCGCCGCCTCTTCATTATGGAAGCGGGCAATGATCTCCTCCGCCAGGATCTTCTTGTAGTCCTGAGGGTTCGCACCAGCAATGACCGCTTCGCGGTATTGCGCCACTTCAGCCATCGGCCGGAAGCTGAGCAATTCAATGTAGCGCCACAACAACTCATCAGGCACCGAGAGAATTTTTGTGAACATTTCTCCGGGCGAATCATTGACACCTATATAGTTACCCAGAGACTTCGACATCTTCTGAACACCGTCCAACCCTTCGAGAATCGGCATGGTGAGGATGACCTGAGGCTCCTGGCCATGAGATTTCTGCAATACCCGCCCCATTAACAGATTGAACTTTTGATCGGTACCGCCCAGCTCAACGTCCGCCTCCAATGCCACCGAATCGTAGCCCTGCACCAAGGGATACAGAAATTCATGAATGGCAATCGACTGCTCGGACTGGTAACGCTTGCTGAAGTCATCCCGTTCCAACATACGGGCAACGGTGTACTGCCCCGCCAGACGAATCATGTCCGCCGCATTCAATTTGCTCATCCACTCGGAGTTGAACGCCACCCGGGTTTTCTCGGGATCGAGAATTTTGAATACCTGCTCCTGATAGGTAACCGCATTCGCAGCCACCTGCTCCTCGGTCAAAGGAGGACGGGTAGCACTCTTGCCGGAGGGGTCGCCAATCATGCCGGTAAAATCACCGATCAGGAAAATCACCTCATGACCCAGATCCTGGAACTGACGCAACTTGTTGATCAATACGGTATGACCAAGGTGCAAATCCGGAGCCGTGGGATCGAAGCCAGCCTTGATGCGCAAGGGACGCCCGAGCTTCAGCTTCTCAACCAGCTCATTTTCCGGAAGCAGCTCGTCCACGCCTCGCTTGATTATGGCCAACGCGTCATCGATGGATGTCATGAACAGTTTTCCCCAATTACAAGAGTTGGATATGGATAGTTACAGAGCTCAACAAAACAAATCTGAGCGTTACCGGCGACCCTGCTACAGTTTAGCCTGAACGAATATTAACCAGCAGCCGCCTAAATAAGGCCGGGATTATAACAATGACGCTCGCGAAAATCCGCGCCTGCATTGTACTGACGCCATAGGTGGCGCTATCCTGAGCGCTTTTTACACGGTAACCTGTTGATCTATACTTGACCGTTAACATTAGTTAGGCAATACAACCTAGTGACATTTCAGACAAAATAGGCGATTAACGTGTTGAACAAGTTCCCAAGAGCCCACCTCGCGGCCGCCATTCTCATGGGCGCCGTCGTCAGCACCACCATGATCTTGAGCCCGAGCGCTGATGTTGAGGCAGGCCGGATGTCGGTATCGCTTGACCTGCACTCCGGTCAGAGCACGCCGCTGGCCGACGCTCAAACCAGCAGTGCCGCCATCGCCGGGAACCCTTCAGCATCACTCACCCCCAACCGGACTGACACCCAGCCGCCCATCGCTGCGCCAATTGACGTTCCGGAAGAGCCTGCCTACGACTGGTCGAATTTCCAGATTGAATCTGGCGACACCCTCTCCAGCCTGTTCAAACAAGCTGGCTTTAATGATGGCCTGATGCTTTCAGTCATCCACGGTGACGGCGAAGCCGATAAACTGCAGCGCCTCTACGCGGGTGAAACCATCTCGTTTGCCACCGATTCCGCCGGCGCGCTCGCGGCCATCAAGCTGCAGCGCAGCCGTTTGGAATCTCTGAATATCGAAAGAACCGATACAGGATACACCGGGGAACGCGTCGTTCTGGAGCCGGAAGCCCGCATTACCTATGCCGAGGCGGAAATTGAAAGCTCGCTGTTTGGCGCCGGCCAGGCTGCCGGCCTCACCGACAAGCTCACCATGGAGCTGGCTGGAATTTTCGGCTGGGACATTGATTTCATCCTGGACATTCGCAAGGGTGATACCTTCAGCGTGGTCTATGAAGAGCTGTATCTGGATGGAGAAAAGATTGATAACGGACGTATTCTCGCCGCCAGCTTCAACAACGATGGCCGCGAGCTGAACGCCGTACTCTACACCGACAACGACGGCGTAAGCGCTTACTATACGCCGGAAGGCCGCAGTATGCGCAAGGCCTTCCTGCGGACACCGGTGGATTTCGCTCGCATCTCCTCCCACTTCAACCTGGCCCGCCGCCACCCGGTTCTACACCGCATCCGCGCGCATAAGGGCACCGATTATGCCGCGGCAACCGGCACACCTATCAAGGCCGCTGGCGATGGCAAGGTTCTGCTGGCCGGCCGCAAGGGTGGCTATGGCAATACCGTCGTACTGCAGCACGGCAACAACATCACCACCTTGTACGCCCACATGCGCAGCTTCGCCCGCGGCATCCGTACCGGCGGCCGCGTGACCCAGGGCCAGGTCATCGGCTACGTGGGCTCATCCGGTCTGGCGACGGGACCGCACCTGCACTACGAGTTCCGGGTCAATGGCGCTCCGCGCAACCCGGTCACGGTGCCACTGCCGGATGCCCAACCCATTGCCAGCGCGGAATTGGCCCGCTTTAAAGCGGTGACCCAAAGCGTCCTGGCCCAACTGGAAACCCACCAAAGCGCCTCACAAATGACTCTGGCGCGGGGCGAATAAGCAATGAAGCAGCCCGCCTACATCGGAGTGATGTCTGGAACCAGCATGGACGGCATCGACGCCGTGCTTGCCAGTTTCGACGCAGAGCGGGTTCAGGTTCATGCCTGCCATACCATTACCTATCCGGACAGCGTTCGCCATCGGCTACAGCGCGTCAGTCAGAACATCGGCACGCCCGACGAAGTTGGCAGCCTTGATCATGAAATCGGCGTTCTGTTTGCGTCCGCCGCCAAAGGCGTGCTGGCCAAAGCAGACGACCGGCCCATCGAAGTCCTGGCCATCGGCAGCCACGGTCAGACCGTGCGCCACCAGCCCCGGGGCCAGTCGCCGTTTTCGCTGCAGCTTGGCGACCCCAACATCATCGCCGAACAAACCCTGATTACCACGGTAGCGGATTTCAGGCGCCGGGATATGGCCGCAGGCGGCGAGGGCGCACCACTGGTGCCCGCATTTCACAAGGCCTATTTCGGCAGCACCGAGCAAGATCGATGCATTCTCAACATTGGTGGTATTGCCAACATCACCAGCCTGATGCACTCTCCGGACCAGCCTATTCAGGGTTTTGACACCGGGCCGGGCAACGCACTGATGGACGCCTGGTGCCAGCATCAAACCGGCAAGTGTTTTGATGAAAATGGGCAGTGGGCGGCGGAGGGCTGCGTAAACCAAGCGCTGCTAAGCGACATGCTGTCCGATGCCTACTTCGCACATAAAGGCCCCAAGAGTACCGGGAAGGAAAAATTCAACCTGAACTGGATCAAAACGGTGGCCAACCGACATCCAGCGGTGTGTCCCACCGATATCCAGCGCACGCTGCTGGAACTCACCGTGGTCTCCATCGCACGCCAACTACCCCACAGCGCCGGCATGAAAATTTTCGCCTGCGGCGGCGGGGTCAGAAACGGCATGCTGATGCAGGAATTGCGCAAGGCCTGCAGCCCGATCAGCGTTTGCTCGACGGAAGAGTTGGGGCTTGATCCCCAATGGGTGGAAGCGACCGCCTTCGCCTGGCTCGCAAAACAGACCCTGGAGCGACGGCCAGGGAATCTGCCAGCCGCTACCGGTGCCAAGGGCGAACGCATTCTAGGGGCAATCTACCTGCCGTAACCTGGAAGGTGAGAAAGTCAGAGCACTGAAGGCTCTGACTTTCATCAAATAGAAAACGAGGATCCGCAACCGCAAGTAGCGCTGGCGTTGGGATTCTGGACAATAAACTGCGAGCCTTGAAGCCCTTCCTGATACTCGACGGTGGCACCAACCAGATACTGGTAGCTCATCGGATCAACCAGCAGCACCATACCATCCTTTTCAATGACGGTGTCTTCTTCGTCCTGGCTCTCATCAAATGAGAAACCATACTGAAAACCCGAGCAGCCGCCCCCGGTAACGAAGACCCTGAGCTTCAGCTCCGGGTTGCCTTCTTCTTCAACCAGTTCTCGCACCTTGGCAACCGCGCTGTCACTGAAAAACAGCGGTGTCGGCATTTGTTCCTGAACTACACTCAAACTCGCCTCCGGTACATGGCGTGGGAGTAAGGGCCAATTATCGTATTCCCGACCAAAACAGTCAATTATTCGACGTCGGCGTTGATACGCTCTTCCGGTTCGATACGGTCCTGCTGAGACATCACGCCGCCCTCTTGCTTACCGAGCAGTCCACGCGGTTCCTGCTGATGCACCAGGCTGCCATTGACCGCAGCGCCCATCGCCATTTCAATCAGATTGTAATAGACATTGCCGTTGATCGACGCTTTCGAGGCCAGCTCAAGATGCTCTGCCGCGTAAACGTCGCCATGAACAGTTCCATTGACGATGACGTGAGGTGCTACGATATCGCCCTCCACTTCACCCACCTCGGAGACGCGCAACACCGCATTGCTGCCCTCTTCCGCAACCACCTTGCCATGAATCTTGCCGTCGACATGCAGACCGCCGGAGAAAAACACATCGCCCTTAATGGAGGTTTTTGCGGAAATCAGGGTGTCAAAATTACCCGCGGGACGGCGTGATTGTTTTTTTTTGCCTAGCATATTGTCAGTTCTCCGTTAATTGCGCCCATTCGAAGGTTCGCTCCGCCTGCGAGGATTTTCTGCCCTGGGCCTGGGCGACTACCTGCACCTCCAGCGGTTCAAAATCATCAGGCACCCTCAGGTGGCCTTCAATATCCTGAAAAAAGCGGAACCGAAATTTTACTCCGAGATCGTCAACATCGTCGGAAAGATCTCTCAGCGCGATCACTTCTTTTTCTCCGCGCCGGGCGCCAATGATATTGACCGCCACAACGCCAGAAATATAGCTAGTGTTATCCCCAACTTGGGTCAACACCAGCCTGAAGCCGTATCCCCCATCCTGGCGACTTGCGCGCAACTGCAGCCGATCAACCTGCAATCCGTCACTGACCTCAGACGGCGCCATAATATTGCGGTAAAAGGTCAGATCCGCCTTCAGATCAGAAATTTCCGTTTCCAGATCGGCAATGGCACGCCGAGCGCGAGTCAGGGCCTGCTCATCAATGCTCCGGCCACGCTCGAGATTAATCAAGCTTTGCTGGGTCTCCATGTAGTTCTGGCGAACCGTGTCCAGCTCGGACCGCAAGGACTCCCGGGTTTGCAGAACCGTTGAGAATCGAAAGCCACCCTGGGCCATGCCAATGGTATAGCCCAGGGCGGCGCAGGCGACCGAGAACAGCAGCAGAATAGAGGTGCGGCGCAGGCGGCGGCCCCGCCGATGGCGAACCACCACGTACTCCTGCGCGGGTTTCCTTGGCTCGTTCACGGTCAAAGCCTTAAGGCAGCAGCGCCGGAGCCCGCAGCCCCATATCTTCCGGCACCCCAAACATCACATTCATGTTCTGCACCGCCTGACCCGCGGCCCCCTTAACCAGATTGTCGATCACCGATGAAATGACCACCATACTGCTGGATTCCTGGCGATGCAGCGCCATCCGGCAATGGTTGGCACCGCGGACACTGCGGGTTTCAGGGTGGCTGCCAAAGGGCATGACATCCACGAACGGCTCATAACGGTAACGGGCTTCATAGAGCGCCTGCAAACGCTCGAAATCTGCCGGGTCATGCAGCTCGGCATACAGGGTTGCCTCGATGCCGCGAATCATCGGCACCAGGTGCGGCACAAAGGTCACGCCGAGATTGGCGTCGCCGGCAGCCGCCACCAGCCCCTGCCTGATTTCCGGTAAATGGCGATGCCCCGAGGCCCCATAGGCCTTGAAACTCTCGCCGATCTCGCCGTGGAGAACGCCGACATTGCCCTGTCGGCCCGCCCCACTGGCCCCGGACTTGGCATCCGCGATCAGGCGATCGGTTTTCACCAGCCCCGCTTCCAGCAGCGGGATCAGGCCCAGCTGAACCGCCGTGGGATAGCAGCCGGGGTTGGCCACCAGTTCGGCTTTCCGAATCTGCTCCCGGGCCACCTCGGGCAAACCATAAACGGCCCGGGCCGCCCACTCGGGGCTTTCATGGGGCATGCCATACCAGCGGGCCCAAACCTCCAGGTCCTTGAGGCGGAAATCGGCCGACAAATCGACCACCCGGGTACCCCGGCTGATCAGTTCTGGCGCGGTGCGCATGGCGACCCCGTGAGGCGTCGCGAAGAACACCAAGTCACAACTGGCCAGGGTATCGATATCCGGCTCGCTGAACGCCAGGTCGTAATGGCCTCGCAAATTGGGGTACATATCGGCGACCGCCAGACCTGCCTCCGAGCGGGACGTGATGCAGTTCACCTCGGCTTCTGGGTGGTCCGCAAGAATTCTTAACAATTCGACACCGGTATACCCGGTACCGCCGACAATACCTACTTTAATCACCGAACACTCCAGACACTGATCGTCCCGCAACCCCACCGGACCAGGACCCATGAATTTGACCCATTATTCTAACACGATAATCCAATGACTTATTGCAGGGCGATAACGGTCCATTACAATAGATTGAAAGACCGGAGATGGATCTTGACCGCTCCAGGCGCTCAGGTCTACATCCCTGTTTTAGAACCTTCTTTCGTCCAACCGGAACCTCCGCGATCATGCGAAACATCAGGCAACAACTGGTCGAACACCTGATCCCGATGTTTCGCCGGAAGCTTTCTGGCGTAGATGCCCTGCCCCAATTGGCGATTTTGGGGCTGCTGTCGGGCCTGGTGACCGGCGCCGTCATCCTGATCTTTCGGCTGGCGATCGAATTACCCCTGGAGCATTTTTTACCCGATCACGACTCGGAGGCGTTCGAACGCCTGGACCCACTGATCCGAGGACTACTGCCCCTGGGCGGTGCGCTGGCGCTCGCGCTGTTCCTGCATCGGCTGGCCACTCAGGATCGCAAGGTGGGCATCGTCCACGTCATGGAGCGCCTCAATTACCACCAGGGCTATATTTCATTCCGCAGCGCGCTGGTTCAGTTCATCTGCGGCGTCGGCACCGTCGTCACGGGCCAGTCGGCCGGTCGCGAAGGGCCGGCCGTTCACCTCGGCGCTGCCTTTTCCAGTTTGATGGGGCAGTGGATGCGCCTGCCCAACAACAGTATTCGTACCCTGGTGGCCTGCGGCTGCGCAGCCGCCATTTCCGCCTCCTTCAACACCCCCATTGCCGGCGTTATTTTCGCCATGGAAGTGGTCATGATGGAATACACCATCGCCGGATTCACCCCCATCATCCTTTCCTCGGTCAGCGCCGCCGTGGTCTCCCGCGCGGTCTATGGCGATGAACCGGCGTTCAGCGTGCCTGCCCTGACCATGAATTCGCTGCTGGAAATTCCCTGGATTCTGGCCATCGCGGTCATCATCGGCATCGCCGCCGCCGGCTTCATTTACCTGCTGGATTATACCGGCCGCTACCACCAGCGCCCGGTGCTCCTACGCATCACCGTCGCAGGACTGTTGATGGTGCCGTTTGCGGTGGCCATTCCGGAAGTCATGGGTATTGGCTACGACACCGTCAGCCAAACCATCCACAACGAACTACCGTTCTGGCTGCTGCTCGGCGCCGGTCTGGCCAAACTGGTGGTGACGGCCCTCACCCTGGGACTGGGCATGCCCAGCGGGGTCATCGGACCCACCATTTTCATGGGCGCAACGTTGGGCGGAGCGATGGGACTGGTAGGTGCTTATGCGGCGCCCGACCTGGCCTCGTCGGTGGGTTTCTATGCCATGCTGGGCATGGGTGCGATGATGGGTGCCGTGCTGCAGGCGCCATTGGCCGCGTTGATGGCACTACTGGAGTTGACCCTGAACCCGCACATCATTCTGCCCGCCATGCTGATCATCACCGTCTCCAGTCTGGTGACCAGTGAGGTGTTCGGGCAAAAATCCCTGTTTCTCACCGTCCTCAAGAGCCAGGGCCTCAGCTACCAGAGTTCGCCGGTGATCCAGGCGCTGCGGCGGGTATCGGTGGGTGCGATCATGGAACGCAGCGTAACCCGGGTCCAACGATACCTATCCCAGGATGACTGCCGTCAGGCATTGAAGGCCGAATACAAGTGGCTGGTGGTGGAAGGCAGCAGCGGCCCCAGCGCCTTGATGCCCGCGGTGGACCTCGCCCGTTACCTGGAGGACTCGGCGGAAGAATGCCGAGAGGCCGGCACGGACATGCCGGACGAGGTCGACCTGATGAACATACCGGCCAACCGTCGCGACCTCGCTGCGGTGCAATACCAGGCCACCCTGGAGGAAGCCCTGCAGGTGTTCGACGACACCAAGGCAGAAGCGCTGTATGTACAGCGCCACATTGCCCCGATGATTCAACGAATCTACGGCGTAGTGCTGAAATCCGACATCGAAAGCTACTACCAATATCGACGGAGCTAACTCATGCTGTGGGTCAAAGCCCTACACCTGATTGCCATGGTCTGCTGGTTTGCCGGCATTTTTTATTTACCACGTCTGTTCGTTTACCATGCAGCCTGTGACGATCAGCCCGGACGCGAGCGGTTCAAGATCATGGAGCGCAAGCTGTACCGTGGCATTACCACACCGGCGATGATCGCCACACTGGTCTTCGGCGGCTGGCTGGTCAGTTTTAATCCGCAAGGCTACCTCAGCCAGGGCTGGCTGCATGCGAAACTGACCCTGATCGCCGTTCTGATCGCCTATCATGTGTACTGCGGCCGTCTGGTCAAGGTGTTCCAGGATGACCGGAACAGTCGCAGCCATGTATTTTACCGCTGGCTTAACGAACTGCCGGTATTGATTCTGGTGGCTGTGGTGATCCTGGCCACGGTCAAACCCTTTTAAGGAGCGCCACCATGAACCTCCAACATCGCCCCCAGGTTCTGGTCCTCTCCGGCCTTGACCCCTCCGGCGGCGCCGGCATCCAGGCCGATATTCAGGCCATCACCGCACTCGGCGCCCACCCTCTGCCGGTATTGACGTGCCTGACGGTGCAGGACACCCGCAATGTCTACAGCGCGACGCCGGTCGACGCGACCCTGATACGGCGGCAGCTCGATTGCCTGGCAGCAGACACCCCCATTCACGCCATCAAGACCGGCGCACTGGGGAATGCGGACATAGTTGAAACCCTGTTGGCATTTCTGGCCGACAAGCCGGACATTCCGCTGATCGTCGATCCGGTCATCAAGGCCGCCGGCGGTGGCGACCTGGCGGATCAGGCTCTGATCGACAGCATGCGGAGCCGGCTGTTCGGCCGGGCCCACCTGATTACCCCCAACGGCGTCGAACTGGCGTTGCTAGGCCAGGACAACGATGCCGATACCGCAGCCGCTACCCTGATGGCCGCCGGCTGCAAGGCGGTGCTGGCCACCGGGGGTCATGGCGAGGGCCGGCACATCGTCAACACCCTGTATCGCCCGGCCCAGGCCGCCAAACACTGGCAGATCCCCCGGATGGGCGGAGAATACCATGGCACCGGCTGCACGCTGGCGGCAGCCATCGCCGCCGGAAGTGCCGCCGGCTTATCGGCCGAAGCGGCCATCGAGCAGGCCCAACAGTTTGTGTCCAGGGCCATCGGCCAGGCCCTCGCCGTTGGCCAGGGCCAGCCGGTGCCCAATCGCAGCGTCCGGCTGACGCCATGACCACAAACTTCTGCAAAGGGCTGAGGCCTGGGCTCTACGCCATCACCGACAGCCAGTTGACCCCAGCGGACCAACTTCTGGAGATGGTCGAAGCGGCGCTGCGCGGTGGCGCGGTGCTCATCCAGTACCGCGAAAAGCTGGCGCCAGCGGCGGAACGGCTCAGCCAGGCCCGGAATCTGAATGCCGCCTGCAACAACGCCGGCGTGCCCCTGATCATCAACGACGATCCGCAACTCGCCCGCCGTGTGGGTGCCGCCGGCGTCCACTTGGGCCAGGGCGACGTGGCGCTGAGCGAGGCCCGTCACCTGCTGGGTGACGACGCCATTATCGGCATAACCTGCCACGACAGTCTGGCGCTGGCCAAGGCGGCGACGGCCGACGGAGCAGACTACCTGGCGTTTGGCCGTTTCTTCAGCTCTGCCACCAAACCCGGGGCGCCACCCGCAAACACGCAGGTACTCGCCGAGGCCAGGCAGTTCGGGCGGCCAATTACGGCAATCGGCGGCATCACCGTGGACAATGGTGCCGAGTTGGTCCGTGGCGGCGCCGACTTGCTCGCGGTGGTTGGTGGCCTGTTCGGATGCCCGCCGATTGAAGCGCAAGCCAGACGCTTTAGCGCACTGCTGGCGCACTACCACCCGCGGCTTCAGGCAAACTGACGCCCTGGACCAAGAACTTCGACACGACCATTTACGCATCAATCGACAATCGATCATCAACTACGGAACCCTGACCCATGACCCAGTCCGAAACGCTGTTTGAACAGGCCCAGAAATTCATTCCAGGCGGTGTCAATTCGCCCGTTCGGGCCTTCCGTGGCGTCGGCGGCACGCCGATTTTCTTCAACCACGCCGAAGGCGCCTATCTGTATGACGAGGACGGTCGCCGCTACATCGATTACATTGGCTCCTGGGGCCCGATGATCCTCGGCCATTCAGATCCCCGCATCAAAGCCGCCCTGCACAAGCAGATCGATCTGGGTGTGGGCTACGGCGCGCCGACAGCCATCGAAACCGACATGGCCAAGAAGGTCTGCGAACTGGTGCCCTCCATCGACCTGGTGCGGATGGTCAACTCGGGAACCGAGGCCACCATGAGTGCGATCCGTCTGGCCCGAGGCTATACCGGCCGCGACAAGATCGTAAAGTTCGAGGGCTGCTATCACGGCCACGTCGACTCGCTGCTGGTGAAAGCAGGCTCCGGCGCCCTCACCCTCGGCGTCCCCAACTCGCCGGGCATTCCAGCCAGTCTTGCCGAACACACCCTGACCCTGGACTACAACGACATCGACGGCGTACGCGACACCTTTGCCCGGCTTGGCGAACAGATTGCTGCCATTATCGTCGAACCGGTGGCCGGCAACATGAACTGCATCCCTCCGGTGCCGGGCTTCCTGGAATGTCTGCGGGAGGTGTGTGACGACAGCGGCGCGGTGCTGATCTTTGACGAAGTCATGACCGGTTTCCGGGTGTCCCTCGGCGGGGCTCAGGGCCACTACGGCATTACGCCGGATCTGACCGCCCTCGGCAAGGTCATTGGCGGCGGCTTGCCGGTGGGCGCGTTCGGAGGTAAACGGGAGATCATGGAACACATCGCCCCACTGGGACCGGTGTATCAGGCCGGCACCCTGTCGGGCAACCCGCTGGCCATGGCCGCCGGCCTGACCACCCTGAACGCCATTGCCGAGCCGGGCTTTCATGACCAACTGGCGCTTAAAACCGCGCAAGTGCGTGACGGCCTGAAGGCCGCGGCGGATCGGGCAGGCATTCCGCTGACCGTGCAGGGCGTTGGCGGCATGTTCGGCTTCTTCTTTACCGAAGCCGAACAGATCACCCGCTTTGACCAGGTCATGGCCTGCGACGTGGAACGATTCAAGGCGTTCTTCCAGGGTATGCTCAAGGAAGGGGTCTATCTGGCACCTTCGGCCTTCGAGGCCGGCTTCGCCTGCGCCGCCCTGTCCGAAGAGGACATTGCTCATACCATCCAGGCCGCTGAGATCGTGTTCGCAAACCTGTAGCCGCTAACAATCGGTTACACTTGCCTCATTACCAGCAAATTCCACTTAACCGCCTGGCAAATAAAGAAAAATGTTTGCCTGGCGGTCCCGAGCCCACAATGCTTACAGAGCTGTAATGCTCCGGAAAGACGTGCTTGAGCCTTATCTCCTATGCTGTAGCTAAATTCACGGGACTACCTGTTTTGCAGTAAGGAGCCTTGCTATGAAAAACCAAAAACTAAAACTGGTCACCGCAATCGCCATGACATCAGCTCTCGCGGCCTGTGGCGGTGGCAGTTCCGGTTCGGGTGACACCGGCCAGGTATCAGTGAACGTGACCGACGCACCTGCCAGCGAATTTACCGACGTCACCATTTCCTTCACCGGCATTTCCCTGAAGCCTGCCGACGGTCAGTGGATCGAGTTTACCTTTGATGAGCCCAAGACCTGGAACCTGTTGGAGCTGACCGGCGGCATCAGTGAGCCACTGATCACCGACGAGGAAGTGCCGGCAGGGGAATACTCCGAGCTGCGCCTGAAGATCGATACCGAAAACTCCTATGTTGTACTCGCGTCCCAACCGGATTATGAGGCAACCCTGGCGGTGCCCTCCGGCGAGCAGAGCGGTCTGAAGCTGAAGGGCGAGCTGATCGTGGCCGCCGATGCGACCACCGACTTCACCATCGATTTCGACGTGGCCAAGTCCATCGTCAACCCCAAGGGCACGTCATTGGCGGACTACCTGCTGAAGCCGTCACTGAGACTGGTTAACAACCTCGAAGTCGGCGCCATTGTCGGCACGGTGGACTACCCGCAAATCAACTCCACCCGGTCAGCCGATGGCGGCCTCACCGACTGCGCGGCTGAGTACGCCGGCGCTATCTACGTTTATGCCGGTGCGGACGTGACGCCGACCGACCTGAACCTGGCCGATGACGACACCTCAAACGACCCATTGATGATTGTTCCGGTCAGCGACGACGACAACAATGGCCTGTATGAGTACACCGCCGCCTTCCTGACCGCCGGCGACTACACCATCAGCTATACCTGCCAGCTGGACGACAACGAAGTCGCCGACACCGAACTGGCCGACAACCCACTGCAATTTGAAGGCACCCAGACGCTGACCGTGGTGGCCAACGAAGACGTCACCGCCGAGACCATCCCGCTGTAAACAGCGACGGCGCAAGCGTTTTCTAGGACGAGACAAGGCACACAAAAAAGGGGGGGGCTGAAAAGCCCCCCCCTTTTTATGTGCCTGCCGTTTTGAATCACCGCGATCAGAGATTCCCGGCCCTGGCCTCGGCTTGATCGGCACCGGCCACATTGCCGCGAGCCCGGCGAATGTCCGCCAGCAACAGCCAACCGGCCCGCTGCAGGCCACTGTCATTGCCTGCCAGGGACAGTCCTTTCAAGGTGAACTGCTCGGCGGCAGCCAGGTTGCCCGCGGCCACATAGGCCTCCGACAGTTTGAAATACACGGCGGCAGAGCGCGGCGCGATCCGTTGGGCCCGTTCCAGCTGGCCGATGGCGGCGGGCACGTTGCCCTGGGCCAGCAAGCTGTCAGCCTTGCGCACCAGACTGGCGGCGGCTCCAGACAGCGACTCGCCCTGATCCTGATAACTCGGTGCGGACGACCGCTCTGGTTCCGCCGGCGGCGTCATTGGCCGCACCGAAGCGGGCGCCGACTCCGGCGCTGGTGAGACAGCACCGCTGGAACTGCGGTTATAATCAGGCGGTGGCGCCGCCGGTACATAAATCGATCCGCCAGGACCGGCCGCACAGCCGGTCAGCAGCAACGACAAGACCGCCGTCACGCCATAGATCTTCGTTCTGTTCATTAGAAAAGTTCCTCGAACCAGCCTCGCAACCGCCGTTGCAATCCGCCGCCACAGCGGTCGGTTACGGTAGGCTCACTGCCAGCGATAAAGGGCACCAGACGGGCGTTATCACAATACTGGCCGCTGAGTGCCGCGGTGTGTGGATTGACCCAATGATACTGCACACCATCCGGCACCACCGGAGAAAAGCCGTGCTGAGGCACGCTGGCCATGAAATCGGACCACACCGGTAGCGCACCGGTAGCACCAGACAGGGAGGTGGCGCCATTGTCGTCCCGCCCAACCCAGGTCACTGCCAGCCAATCACCGCTGAAGCCTGCGAACCAGCTGTCGCGGCCATCGTCGGTGGTACCCGTCTTGCCCGCCAGACTGAGCTCCTGCGACACCCGTCGATAGACGGAACGTCCAGTGCCCTCCTGCATGGTTTCCTGCATCACGTACTGCACCAGGTGCGTCGCTGCCGGGTCGAGTACCTGCTCCACCGCCAGATTGTAGCGGCTCAGGGGCTGGCCCTCGGCGTCCGTGACCTGGCGAATGGTCCGCAACGGCGTATTGAAACCGGCGGTGGCCAAGCCCTGGTAAGCCTGCGCAACGGTCACCGGTGTCATCGATACGGCTCCCAGCAGCATGGATGGGTACTCCGAGATGGGATCGGCCACCCCCAGATCGTGCAGCATGTCAACCACCGACTCTATCCCGACGTCCAGCCCGACCCGCACGGTGGGCAGGTTGTACGAGCGCGACAGTGCCTGGTGCAACGGCACATCGCCACGCTCCTCGCCATCATAGTTCTTAGGCTCCCACCGCCGACCGTCGTCGAAGACCAGGGCGAAGCTCTTGTCATGGACCGGGGTGATCAAAGTGTATTTATCCGGCCGCTGCAAGGCCGCCAGATAGACAAACGGCTTGATCAGCGAGCCAATCGGGCGGCGCGCGTCGAGGGCCCGGTTAAACCCGGCAAAGCGCGGATCGCGCCCGCCCACCAGAGCCACCACTTCGCCGCTGTCACGACTGCTCACCACCATGGCCGATTCCAGTTGGCGGTCGCCGCTGGCATCCAGGCGATCCAGGGTTTGCCGGACCGAGAACTCGGCCGCGTACTGGATCGACGGATTCAGAGAAGTGAAGATTCTCAGGCCCTCGCTCTGCAGATCCTCTTCCTTATAGTCGCGCGCCAGATGGCGGCGGACCAGATCGATAAAGGCCGGGTAGCGGTTCTCGGAAAAGGACGGACTGCCGGTGACCCCCAGCGGTCTGGCCTGGTACTGACGAGCCGACGCCTCGTCGATATGGCCATTGTCGGCCAGCACACGGAGTACCAGGTTGCGGCGTTGCAGCGCCCGCTCAGGGTGGCGGCGTGGATCGTAATAGCTGGGGCCCTTCACCAAGCCCACCAGTAGGGCGACCTGGTGCAATTCCAGCTCAGCCAGGGACTGGCCGAAATAAAACTGGCTGCCCAGCCCGAATCCATGGATGCTGCGCACCCCAGCCTGTCCCAGGTACACCTCGTTGAGATAGGTTTCGAAGATATCGTTTTTGTCGTAGTGCCATTCCAGCAACAACGACATCAACGCTTCATTACCCTTGCGGACGAGGGTCTGTTCGCGACTGAGGTAGAAATTCTTGACCAGCTGCTGGGTCAGGGTACTGCCCCCCTGCACCACCCGGCCGGCCTGCAGGTTGACCCACATAGCCCGGGCGATGGACAGGGGTGACACCCCGAAATGCTCGTAAAAATCACGATCTTCCACCGCCAGCAGTGCTTCTTCGAAGAACGGTGGCAGATCGCCGCTCTGGATCAGGATACGGTCTTCCTTGTGCGCCGGATAGATGCCGCCGATCTGGGCCGGTTCCAGGCGTACGATGGGGGAGTCCTCACCGGACAGGACCCGGAAGCCACGCACCCGATCGCCGGACACCGTCAGCGACAGCCGACGTCGGGGTTCGGCGCCGTCACTGAAGGTAAAGCCACGGGTGCTGATGACGAAGCGATTCGCCGATTGCTGATAGGTTCCCGGCGTGCGGCCGTCGCCCTTGCGATAGCCGGCCAGCGCAAGCTCACGGGCCAGCCCGCCGGTGCTGATGCTGGCGCCATCGTACAGTTCCAGTGGCCGAGCATAGACCCGGGATGGCACTTCAAAGCGACGGCCCTCGAAACGCGAGGTCACCACGGCATCGAGGTAAACCAGCCAACCGGCCAGCACCACGACGCCCACCAGGCAGGCCCGCCCCAACAGCCCCCAGAACCAGGACCAGCGCCGGCGCGCGACCGGCGGCCGGGATGACTTGCGGGATTTCTTCGATGCGGTAGATCTTTTCTTCATGGCGCGATTATACCCACAGCCCCGGCGACAGTTGCAGGTCAGCTCTGTGTTATTTCTGTAATGTGCCCGCTATGATAAGCAGCGACAAAAAGAAACAACGCTGCAAGGAGTAGCCGTGAGCGACGCAACTACCGACAACCTGATCCGGGCGCTACAGAACCCGGCGCTGTATGACCATACCGTCACCGATTTTCGGGTGCTCGAAACGCACATTTCCTGGGTCATCCTCACGGGGGACTACGCCTATAAGATCAAAAAGCCGATGGACTTCGGCTTCCTCGATTTTTCCACCCTGGAGCGGCGCCGGCAGTTCTGTGAGGAAGAGCTGCGCCTGAACCGGCGTCTGGCCAGGGATCTGTACCTGGAGGTGCTGCCCATCACCGGCAGTCCGGATGAGCCCAGCCTTGGCGGCAGCGGTGAAGCGATCGAGTACGCCATCCGTATGCGGCAATTTGACCAGGACGCGCTGTTTGATGTCCGCCAGGAACAAGGCAACCTGGCGCCGTCGCTGCTCACCAGCCTGGCGCGCCAGGTCGCGGAATTCCACGACACCCTGCCCCCGGTCCCCGCCGGCAAGGCCCTGGGCACGCCAGAGGCAGTCTATGCCGCCATGCAGGAGAACTTCGATCAGATCCGCCCGCTGTTGTCGGACCAAGCTCTGCTGAGTCAGCTGGACAACCTGGAGGACTGGACCCGCACGACCTTCGAGCGCCACAAGGAGCAGGTTGGCCTGCGCCATCGCGACGGCTATGTGCGTGAGTGTCACGGCGACTTGCACCTGGCCAACATCACCGTCTTTAACGACCAGGTGACGGTCTTCGATGGCATTGAGTTCAACGAGCCGTTCCGCTGGATCGATGTGATCAACGACCTGGCGTTCTTGTTGATGGATCTGGAATCCCGACGCGAATACAACCTGGCCAATCTGGTGCTCAACACCTACCTGGAGTACCGCGGGGATTTCGAGGCGCTGGCGCTGCTGCCGCTGTACAAGACTTACCGTGCCCTGGTGCGGGCGAAGATCGCCCTGTTTACCCGGGGCAACCCATCGCTCACCGAGACCGAGCTGGAAGGCCTGATGCAACGGTATCGGGATTACGCCAACCTGGCGGAGAGCTATGGCGACATTCCCAACCACTACCTGCTGGCAACCACCGGCCTGTCCGCCAGCGGCAAGACCTGTGTCAGCGCCGCCATGGCCGGCGAACTCGGGCTGATCCGATTGCGTTCCGATGTCGAACGCAAACGGCTGTTCGGCCTACGCCCTCTCGACCAAAGCCATTCCTCGGTGGGCAGCGAGCTCTACACACCGGAAGCCAATGCCAACACCTACCAGCGCCTGGCCGAGCTGGCCGCCATGCTGCTGGAAGCCGGGTTGCCGGTGATCGTCGATGCCGCCTGTCTGAAAGAGCAGGAGCGGACCCTGATTGCCGAAGTGGCCGAAGCCCACAGCGTGCCCTTCGCACTGCTGCACTGCGAGGCGCCGGAGGCACTGCGCCGGGACTGGATTCGCAAACGTACCGGTGATGCCTCGGAAGCCACCGAGGAACTGCTTGACGCTCAGCAAACCTGGCTTGAGCCGCTGACCCAGGACGAGAAAACCCATACCGTCCACATTCACACCGAGCAGGAGCATGTCGGCGAAGCCTTGGCTGGCCGTATCCGCCAGCATCTGGGCCTGCCATCCAACTGACCACAGCGCAGAATAGCCGGCACACTGACGCCACCCTGACCTACACTTGGGAGACCCCCGCCTGGCGGGGGTGCTGACGACACACAACGGAGCCCAACATGGATGCAGATTCGATCCGTCAACTCGACGACCCGCTGTACCAGATCCTGCGCAATGAAAACGTCGAAGCCTTCAACCGAGCCAAGGCAGAGGCCGGCGAGCTTCCCAGCTTTGCCCGCTGCGACTTTCGCGGACTCGATCTGCGGGGCATGGCGGCGGCGGGGCTGGATTTCAGTGACGCCTATTTCCGGGGCGCCGATCTGCGCGGCATTGACTTCAGCGGCTGTCGGCTGGAAGGCGCCAGTATCGCGGGGGCCAAGATTTCCGGTTGCTATTTTCCGCTGGAGCTGCAGGCCGATGAAATCGTCATGTCACTGAACCATGGCACCCGGATGAGGTACAACACCGGCAAATGAACAGCTCAGCATCGTGGCAAGTGGTTTGCCGAAGGGAAGAACTGGCGCACAGCCAGGTCATCGAGTTTACGGTGAACGAGACGCCCGGCTTTGTTCTCGCCCACCAGGGCAAGCTCACCGCGTTCGTGAATCGCTGCCCCCACCTGGGTATCGAATTGAACTGGATGCCGGGCCGTTTCCTGGATGCGAATCAAAGCTTTATCCAGTGCGCCACCCATGGTGCGCTGTTTACCATCGACCAGGGCCAGTGCATTGTAGGGCCCTGCCAGGGCGACGCCCTCACGGTGTTGAACACCCGGGAGCAGGACGGAGAGGTTCTGGTCAGGGTGCCAGCCTGACCGGTAGCGGCCGGATCAAGGAGAGCCTGCCGGTGACTTCGTCCGGGTGGCCCAGCTCTGCCTGATAGGCGATGACTTCCACGCCGCGGGCGACGGCTTCACTCAGCAGGGCACTGTAGTCCGGGTCGATGTGGGTCGCGGGCGCCACCGAGCTGATGCCGGTGTGGTTCACGCAGAAAAACAGCACCGCCCGCTGACCCAGTGCCGCCTGCCCCATCAATTCCCGCAAGTGTTTCTGGCCCCGGGTAGTGACCGCGTCGGGGAAGTAGCCCTTGCCGTCTTCGCACAGGGTGACGTTCTTGACCTCCACCCAGGCATCCGCAGCCGTCGCATGCCCTGACAGATGCAGATCGATCCGACTGTTCTCTGCGCCATACCTGACCTCCCCGCGACACACCGCATACCCTGCCAACTCTGCCACCCGACCGGACTCGATCGCGGTGCGGACCTGCTCATTCGGCCGCCCGGTATTGATGCAGGCCAGTTGCCCAGGCGCGGTTTCCACCAGCTCCCAGGTGTACCGCAACTTGCGTTTGGGATTGTCATTGGCCGTTAACCAAACCCGGGCATGATCGGGCTTGCAACCCAGCATGGAGCCGGTATTGGGGCAGTGGGCGGTCACCACCGTGCCATTGCTCAGTTCGACGTCGGCCAGGAAGCGCTTGTAGCGTTTGATCAACCGTCCCTCGATCAACGGTGATGGGAAATGCATGCTATTCTCCGAAATGGATGCCTGAAGATAGAGGCTGCGATGGGCCTGCATGATACGGCAGCCGCGGGATATCGCCAATGCACGGATCGCGATAGCAAAGCTGGCGCCTCAGATGCTTATCTGGTATTTTCCGCAAATTCCCGTATCAGGATTGACATTCCGGGCAATGGATAACGGAGTGTCCTTGTGAAGTACAAAAAAGAGGCCGGGTTACATGGCAAACACCGCTGAAAAATCACGTGAGAATTTTACCAACTTCACCCCCTATGAAATGAAAAAGGGTGAAGAGTACATGAGTGCCGACATGCTCGAGCACTTCCGCAACCTGCTGCTGCAGTGGAAGCAGGAATTGATGGAAGAAGTCGATCGCACTATGCACCACATGCAAGAGGACGCGGCAAACTACGCCGACCCCAGCGACCGAGCGACTCAGGAAGAAGAGTTCAGCCTGGAGCTGCGGACCCGGGACCGCGAACGCAAACTGATCAAGAAGATTGATCAGACCATTGATCGCATTGACAAGGACGATTACGGCTTTTGCGATCAGTGTGGCGTGGAAATCGGCATTCGTCGCCTGGAGGCCCGCCCAACCGCAACCCTGTGCATCGACTGCAAGACCCTGGCGGAGATTCGCGAGCGCCAAACCGGCATCTGAGCCGCCACGGAGCCAAGGGCGCCACCACTGGCGCCCGCCGCACTATGCCGCCCCTTGCTTACCGCGGCCGCTTTGCGCCGTCGCCCACCGGCCCCCTACATTTTGGTTCCCTGGTCACCGCACTTGCCAGCTACCTGGAAGCACGACAACACCAGGGCACCTGGCTGGTGCGTATCGAAGACCTGGATCCGCTTAGGGAATCCAGTACCGCCACCGATCAGATCCTGGCATCGCTGGAGGCTCACCAACTGCGACCGGACGAACCGGTTCGCTTCCAGTCCCAACGCTCCGAAGCCTACCAGAGTGCCATTGATCAGTTGCTCTCCCGCGGCCACGCCTATGGCTGCGCCTGCTCCCGCAAAGAGCTGCGCGCCCTGGGTGGGCACCATACCGCGGCCTGCCACGAACGGCGCCTCGCCCATCCGACGCCCGGCCAGGCAATTCGCTTTGCGCTGAACGACGACATTGCCCATTGGGACGACCAGTTACTGGGCCCCCAGACCCTGGCGGTGAGAGCCGAAGTGGACGATCCGGTGATTCTGCGCAAGGAGGGATTCTTCGCCTACCAACTGGCCGTGGTGCTGG
This sequence comes from Marinobacter sp. SS21, assembly GCF_028369065.1. GTDB lineage: Bacteria > Pseudomonadota > Gammaproteobacteria > Pseudomonadales > Oleiphilaceae > Marinobacter. The sequence goes on along the minus strand of NZ_JAQNDA010000013.1, from coordinate 67,045 downwards.
ACGACATCGACCAGGGCATCAGCCACATCGTACGGGGCTCCGACCTGCTCGACACCACCGGCCAGCAGCAACAGATTTTCCGCTCTTTTTCAGCGACTTACCCACGCTGGCTGCACATACCCGTGATCCTCAACGAACAGGGTCAGAAACTGAGCAAACAAACCCACGCGCCGGCACTGAACAACGACCACGCCGGCCTCAATCTGTTCCGGGCACTCAAGGCGCTGGGACAGCAACCACCCGCCCACCTCAGCCAGGGCGAGCCCGGCAGGGTGCTTGACTGGGCTTGCACTCATTGGCGCCGCGAGCGCGTCCCACTCCGCCCTCAACGCGAGAACGACCCGCCCGAGCACTGACAGCAACAGGGCTGTCATGTTATAAACTCAGCTCAAGAATTCGTTCAGGAACCGATCATCAGATGTATATCTACCGCCTGGTCTTCCTGCTGGTGTTGGCGATTTACATTTTTTCGCCCAACATCCTCGACTGGTGGATCGCCCCTGGTAATGCCTGGTACACCCCGTTCTTGCTCTGGGGCGTCCTGATCGCATTGGCCTTCTGGCTTGAATGGCGGCGCAATCCCAATGAGCTTTAGCCTTTCCGCCCTGCTAACCTACAGTTTTCTCTACCTGCTTTTGCTGTTCGGCGTTGCCCACCTGACCGAACGCGGCGTTATACCCCGCGCCTGGGTCCAGCATCCACTGATCTACACATTGAGCCTTGGCGTGTACGCGGGCATCTGGGCGGTCTATGGCGCGCTGGTGGTTGCCGATGAAACCGGCTACGGCTTCCTGGCCTACTACCTGGGAATCAGCGGCGCATTCCTGCTGGCGCCGGTGCTGCTCACCCCGGTGTTACGCATTGTGCGCGCCTACCAGCTCACCTCCCTGGCGGATCTGTTTGCCTTCCGCTACCGCAGCCAGCTGGCTGGCACGCTCGCCACCCTATGTTCGGGTATCGCGATCCTGTCGTTGCTGAGCATGCAGATCAAGGCAGTGACCGATTCCGCCAACCTGTTGGCCCCGGATGCCGAGCCGCACCTGACCAGCATTCTGTTCAGCCTGATCGTCGTGTTGTTTGCGGTTCTGTTCGGCGCCCAGCGGGACCAGGGCTCGGAGAGCCATCGCGGCCTGGTGGTGGCGATCGCCTTCGATTCCTTCGTCAAACTCGGGGCCATGCTGGTGCTCGGCGGGGTGGTGCTGTTTTCCGTTTTTGGCGGCCTGAACGGACTGGAGGACTGGCTAGCGGCCCATAAGGCCCGCGCCGGCGCCATGGAGCTAGGGATCCATGACGGTAATTGGCGCACTCTGATGCTGATGTCCTTTGCTGGCGCGCTGGTCCTGCCCCACATGTACCATATGATATTCAGCGAAAACCCCAGCGCCCGCGCCCTCTCCAGCGCCAGCTGGGGCCTGCCACTGTATCTGTTACTGCTGGCTCTGCCGGTGCCTATTATCTTTTGGGGCGGCATGGAGCTGGGTGCCAGCACCCCTGCCAGCTACCTGGTCATCGGGGTCAGCCAGGCGCTGGACAGCCCCGCGCTGGTGCTGCTGATGTACGTGGCTGGCCTCAGCGCCGCCAGCGGACTGATGATCGTCAGCACCCTGGCCCTGGCCGGCATGCTGCTCAACCACGTTGTCTTACCGCTGCACACCCCCCAGGACCGTGGCGACATCTATCGATGGCTGCGTTGGATCAAACGGGTATTGATTACCCTCATCATCCTCACCGCGCTGCTGTTCCACGATAGGCTGGGGGCTAAGCTGGATCTGATCATCCTGGGGGTGCTGGCACTGTCCGGTGTTCTGCAATTACTGCCCGGGGCGCTGGGGGTCATCTATTGGCCGGAAGGGAACCGCCGCGGCCTAAACGCCGGACTGGTCACCGGTGTCACGGTGTGGGTGGTGACCTTGGTGCTGCCGTTCTCCAATGTCGCAAACCCGCTGGCCGCCATCGAAGCCCCGCTGATTCCCGACCAACAGAACTGGCACATCTTCGTATTCCTGAGCCTGAGCCTAAATGTGACGGTGTTTGCCCTGGTTTCACTGATCAGCAAACCCAGCGCGGAGGAAGTCAGTGCGGCCCAGGCCTGTTCCTGGGGCGCGTTGTCCCGCCCCCAACGCCGGGAATTGCTGGCGACGTCATCCGCCGAATTCGTCGAGCAGTTGTCAGCGCCACTGGGCGAGGAGGTTGCCCACCGGGAAGTAGAGCGAGCCCTCGATCAGCTCAAACTGCCCGCCGCGGAATACCGGCCCTACCAGCTGCGCCGCTTGCGGGACCAGATTGAAGTGAACCTGTCCGGCTTGATGGGCCCCACGGTCGCCCGGGATATCGTCAAGCGCCACCTCAGTTTCAAACCGCTGGCCGGCGACGACAGCGCCCAGGACATCCATTACATGGAACGGGCCCTCGGCAGCTACCAGAGCCAGCTTACCGGGCTCGCCGCAGAGCTGGACAATCTCCGCCGCCATTACCGTCAGACTCTGCAGAATCTACCCATTCCCGCCTGCTCGGTGGGCGATGACGGCGAGATCCTGATGTGGAATCACGCCATGGCGCAATTGACCGGCATTGCCGCCGACGATGTGGTGGGCGGCCGGTTGCTGGCATTGCCCGACCACTGGTACACACTGCTGGATGATTTCGTCAGTGGCCAGGACCTGCACCGCTACAAACACCGATTGGACCTGCGGGGCCGACCCCATTGGCTCAACCTGCACAAGGCAGCACTGAGCGGCCCCGACCATCCGGAAGGCGGCAGCATCATCCTGGTTGAAGACCAGACCGAAACCCGCCTGCTGGAGGACGAGCTGATGCACAGTGAACGGCTGGCCTCCGTGGGCCGGCTCGCTGCCGGCGTGGCCCACGAAGTAGGCAACCCCATCACCGGCATCTCGTCGCTGGCCCAGAACCTCAAGCTGGAAACAGACGATGCGGACATCCTGCACACCGCAGAACAGATCCAACAACAGACCCGGCGCATCTCGACCATCCTGCAGTCGCTGATGAACTTCGCCCGCACCGGCAACCACGCCCAGGCCAACCGCTACGAGCCGGCGGAGATCCACCGCTGCGTGGACGAGTCCATCAACCTGCTGTCACTGAGCGACCAGGGCCGGGGCATTCGTTACCAGAATCAGTGCCCGACGGATCTGGTGGTGTTGGGCGACGAGCAACGCCTGGTGCAGGTGTTCGTCAACTTACTGGCCAATGCCCGCGACGCCTCGCCCGAGGGCGGGCTAATTCGCATCAGTGGAAACCGTGAAGGTTACTCCGCTATTATCGAGGTCATCGATGAAGGCTCCGGCATTCCCGCTGATCAGCTAGACCATATTTTCGAGCCGTTTTACACCACCAAGGGTCCCAACCAGGGCACCGGGCTGGGTCTGTCCCTCGTCTACAGCATCGTGGAAGAACATTACGGCAACATTCAGGTCGAGAGCCCGGCGGGGCCTGAGACCGGGCGCGGCACCTGCGTCCGACTCCGACTGCCCGCCTACGAAGGTGACGACCAGGAACGCCCACACAGCCAGAACGAAAGGTCTCTAAACTGATATGCCCCGCATCCTGATTGTTGAAGACGAAGAGATCATCCGCTCAGCGTTGCGCAAGTTGCTCCTGCACGCCGGCTATGACGTTGCCGATGCTGGCTCCGTGGATGACGCAGAGCGGGAACAGGACCTGCAACAGTTTGACCTGATCATCTCCGACCTCCGCCTTCCCGGCGCGCCGGGCACCGAACTGATCAACCGGGCGCCCAACACTCCGGTTCTGATCATGACCAGTTACGCCAGCCTGCGATCCGCGGTGGATTCGATGAAGCTTGGCGCAGTCGAATACATCGCCAAGCCCTTCGACCACGACGAAATGCTGGCTGCGGTGGAGACGATCTTGCAGCAACGCGACGCCAACGACGAGGCCGCTCCCACCAGCCCCGAAGCGACCGCAGCAAACGCCTCCGATCCATCCAACATCATGTACGGCGAATGCGACGCCATGCGTCAGGTATTCCACCTCATCCGCAAGGTCGCGCCAACCGAGACCACCGTTCTGGTAAATGGCGAATCGGGCACCGGCAAGGAACTGGCGGCGAGGGCCCTGCATTTACTCAGCCCCCGTGCCGCCCGGCCATTGATTTCAGTAAACTGCGCAGCGATTCCTGAAAGCCTGATCGAATCAGAGCTGTTCGGTCATGAGAAAGGCGCCTTCACCGGCGCCGTCTCGGCCCGCACCGGCCTGATCGAAGCGGCAGACAGTGGCAGCCTGTTTCTCGACGAGATTGGCGAGCTTCCGCCCGAAGCCCAGGCCCGGCTGTTGCGGGTGCTGCAGGAGGGAGAAATCCGCAAGGTAGGCTCCACCCAGAGCCGTCAGGTGGATGTCCGGATGATCGCCGCCACCCACCGCAACCTCAAGGCGATGACCCGTACCGGCGAGTTCAGGGAGGATCTGTACTACCGACTCAACGTCATGCAGATCCGGATTCCGCCGTTGCGGGACCGCTTGGGAGACATTCTCGGCCTGGCCAGCAAGTTCCTGAAACGGCAAAGTGAGAAAATGGGCAACCCCAATCTCAACCTCAGCCCAGAGGCCATGCGAGCGCTGCAGCGGCACCGCTGGCCCGGCAATGTCAGGGAGCTGGAGAATGCCATCGAGCGGGCCTGCATTCTCTGTGAGGGCGATGTCATCACCCCGGCGATGCTGGATCTGGAGATGGAGGGTGACGATGTCAATATTCCTCAGAGCCTGGTTGAGGGCAACAACGAGCCCACCAAACCCCAAGAAGCCGACAACGGTAACGACCTTTCCCTGGAAGACTATTTCCAACATTTTGTTCTTGAAAATCAAGATCGTATGAGCGAAACCGAGTTGGCACAAAAGCTCGGCATCAGTCGCAAATCGCTGTGGGAACGGCGTCAGCGCCTGGGCATTCCGCGCAAAAAAACCAACTGACACCGACAGTGTTACCCGGTGTTACCGCACGAAACACCCGCAGGTATAAAAAACCCGCCCCGAGTAACACTTTAGTCTAATAATTCACCCCCTTCCAAAGTTTAATTTTATTAACTTACTGTTAACAAAGGCTTTTGAAAAACTGGCACAGGCAGTGCAACCATTAGTGCGCACGACAACAAAAACAATTGTGATGATGCGGCGCCAAAACAAAAACAAATAGCTGCACGGAACGTTCGGTAACAAAAACAAGAATAGAACGTAAGCGAACTGAGTGTTTTGGGTGCTTTGCTTTTTAGTGGACCCATGGCTTGTGTGAGTTGTAGGTGTAGAGAAGAATCGTCCGTTAGGCGCCGCTATATCTGCTCCAATCTCGCAATAAGTTACTGTCCGCTCTGTGTATTCAAAGCGTTCCGTTTGCCTTGATTGGCCCCACATCTGGGGCATGCAAGGGGCAAGAACATAAAAAAGAAGCCCGGCAAAAACAAAAACAACATGCAGATCGTCATTGCTTCTAGGGCGGGATCGCGAAAGCGGTCCCGCCTTTTAATTATCAGCCCCACTCACACCTTCAGATCCACTTAATTACCAGCCCCACGCCCCTCCCCGTGTGCAAATCTCGCTCAAACCGGTAAACTCTCGTTTTCGCTAAGCGCATCACGGAATTCAATGCTGACAAAACTCAAACAGAACGTTTCCCGGCTACTCGGAAACGGCAAGAAGAAAACACAGCGGCTGGAGCGGCGGGAAATCCCCCGAGACGAGCACAATGTGTCCCGCTCCATGATCAGCGAGCCCGCCAAAAAGGTACTGCACCGGCTGAACAAGGCGGGGTACGAGGCCTATCTGGTGGGCGGCGGCGTCCGCGACATCCTGCTCGATGGCAAACCCAAAGACTTTGACATCGCCACCAACGCCACGCCGGAGGAGGTGCACAACCTGTTCCGCAACTCCCGGCTGATCGGCCGCCGCTTTCGCATCGTCCACGTGCTCTTTGGCCGTGAAGTCATCGAGGTCACCACGTTCCGCGGCAATGCCCTGGATAATGACGACAGCAGCGATACCCAACGCAAGACCAGTGAACACGGCCTGCTGCTGCGGGACAATGTCTACGGCAACCAGGAAGAAGACGCCCTGCGCCGCGATTTCACCATCAACGCGCTCTATTACTGCATACGGGATTTCACGGTCATTGATTTCGCCGGCGGCATCGACGATCTGAAGCAGCGCCAGCTGCGCCTGATCGGCGACCCGGAAACCCGTTACCGGGAAGACCCGGTGCGCATGCTGCGGGCGATACGCTTCGCCGCCAAACTCGACTTTGAGATCGAACCGGCGACCGAGGCTCCCATCACCCAGCTGGCCGAGCTGCTGGATCACATCCCCTCTGCCCGACTGTTCGATGAGGTGCTGAAACTATTTTCGGCCGGGCACGGTGAAGCGACCTACGATTTACTGACCCGCTATGGTCTGTTGGCACCACTGTTCCCGCAGACCGCCAAGGCAACCCAGGAAGGCCAGCCCGACGAATTGATTCGCCAGGCCCTGCGCAACACCGACGCCCGCATTCGCCAGGGCAAGTCGGTGACCCCCTACTTCCTGTTTGCCGCCATGCTCTGGCCCGCGCTGCAGGCCGAATGGCAACGCCGCCAGGACCAAGGCGAACCGTTGCAACCCGCCTTCCACCAGGCAGCTGCCAAGGTCATTGGCCGGCAGGTACAGGCCACCTCGATCCCCAAACGCTTCTCCGGCCCGATGAAGGAAATCTGGGAGTTGCAGTTGCGTCTGCCCCGGCGCCAGGGCAAGCGCGCGCTGGCGACCATGGAGCATCCCCGCTTTCGTGCCGCCTATGACTTCCTGCTGGTCCGGGAGGCCTCCGGCGACACCGAGCCCGGCCTCGGGCAGTGGTGGACCGACTTCCAGGCCGCCGATACTCGCGGTCGCGAGCGCTTGCTGAGTGAACTGGCGAGCACCGGCCCCAAGCCGCGGCGCCGGCGCCGCAGCAGCCACCGAAACCGGGCCTCATGATCGTTCGCGCCTACATCGGCCTGGGCAGCAACCTGGCGGACCCGCTGCAACAACTGGCAACCGCGGTGGCGGCCCTGGCGGCCCTGCCCCGCAGCCGATTGCTCGCCCAGTCGCCCTTTTACCGAAGCGCGCCAGTCGGCCCCCAGGACCAGCCTGACTTCATCAACGGTGCGGTGGAACTGGAAACCCGATTGCCGGCCCTGGCGCTACTGGACGAGCTCCAGGCCATCGAGCACAACCATGGTCGCGAGCGCACCCAGCACTGGGGCCCCCGTACGCTGGATCTTGATCTGCTACTGTATGGCGATGAGCAAATGGATCTGGAGCGACTCCAGGTACCGCACCCGGAGCTGGTCAACCGGGATTTTGCCCTGCAACCCCTGCTCGACCTCAATCCGGAACTGGCGTTGCCCGACGGCCGCCGATTGGCGGACCTGCGGCGCCATTGCCCAGACAACCGGCTGCGTCGCCTGGAGCCAGAACCGGCGCCACCAAACGCCTAGGGAGCCTTGCCTAGCGTTCAGAGCAAGATTACCCTTATCCTCTGAGCATGTCGGCAGTCCTCCGACTCCCATCCCGATCCATTCCTGAAGAAGGCAAGGATTTTATGGCTGTTACCATCAACACCCTGCGAGACTACAAGCAGAAGGGCGAGGCGTTTGCCGTTCTGACTTCCTACGATGCCACCTTCGCACAGATCGTCAGTGAAGCCGGCGTTGACGTAATTCTGATCGGCGATTCGCTGGGGATGGTCCTGCAAGGCAACGACAGCACGCTCCCGGTCACCATGGCGGACATGGTCTACCACGTACGCGCCGTGGCCAAGGGCAACACCGGCTCGCTGATCATGGCCGACATGCCGTTCATGTCCTACGGCACCACGGCGGCAGCCCTGGACAACGCCGCCGAACTGATGCGCGCCGGGGCCCACATGGTCAAACTCGAGGGCACCGACTGGATGGCAGACACCATCACCGCCCTCAGCGACCGCGGCATTCCGGTCTGCGCCCATCTGGGGCTGACGCCGCAGTTCGTCAACAAGTTTGGCGGCTATAAAGTCCAGGGACGCGACGATCAGCAGGCGGAACTGATGATTGAACACGCCTGCCAGCTCGAAAAAGCCGGTGCGGATGCGATCCTGCTGGAGTGCGTGCCAGCACCGCTGGCCGCCCGAATCACCCAGGCGGTCAAGGCGCCGGTCATCGGCATCGGCGCCGGCGCCGACACCGACGGTCAGGTACTGGTGGTGCACGACATGCTGGGCATCACCCCAGGCCGACGGCCACGGTTTGTCAAAAACTTTCTGGCGGAAGCCGACTCAATCCAAGGTGCCCTGGCGGCCTACGTCCAGGCCGTTCGGCAACGCGAATTTCCCGGCGAGGAGCACACGTTCCAGGCATGAGAACCGTACACAAACTCAAAGAACTCCGGACCATCCTGCACAACTTTCGGGAGCAGGGTAAACGCATTGGCCTGGTCCCCACCATGGGCAACCTCCACGACGGTCACATCGCACTGGTCCAGCGGGCGCTGGAGGCTGCCGATGTGGTGGTGACCAGCATCTTCGTCAATCCGATGCAATTCGGTGCCCACGAGGACCTAGACAGCTACCCGCGCACCCTCAAGGCCGATCAGGAGCGCCTGGAGCAGGCCGGCAACACCCTGGTGTTCGCGCCACCGGTCAGCGAGATCTACCCGGAGGGGCTGGCAAACCAGACGCAAGTGGTGGTTCCGGGCGTCAGCGAAGGCCACTGCGGTGCCGGCCGCCCGGGCCACTTCGAGGGCGTGGCCACCGTCGTCACCATGCTGTTCAACATGGTGCAACCGGATATCGCGGTGTTTGGCGAGAAAGACTTCCAACAACTGGCGGTCATTCGCAAGCTGACCCGGGATCTGTGCCTGCCGGTAGAGATCATCGGTGCACCGACCGTCCGCGATGAAGACGGCCTGGCCCTGAGCTCCCGCAACGGCTATCTGTCCAGTGAGGAGCGCCAGCATGCCAGCGCGCTTTACCGGGTACTGCGCGACACCGCAGAACGGCTGCAGGAAAGTCACCCGAAACAACTCGCCGAGCTGGAACAGGCCGCCTGCGGTCAGTTGCAGGCTTCCGGCTTCCGGCCGGAATACGTCAACATCGTCAACAGCCTCACCCTGAAACCGGCGCTGGCTTCCGACAGCGACCTGACCATCCTGGCCGCCGCCTTTCTGGGCAGTACCCGTTTGATCGACAACATCTCCATCAGCCGTTAGCCCCATCGTTGAAAGGAATCTGTTATGGCAAAGGCCGGCAAGCGCCTCACCCAGCTTGACGAGTGGCAGGCCCTGGTTGACCACCAGAGCGGCCTGCAGCACACCCACATGCGGGAACTGTTCACCAAGGATCCGCAGCGCTTCCGGCACTTTTTCAGTGAGGCGGCCGGCCTCTCCCTCGACTATTCCAAGAACCTGATTACCCAGGAGTCGATGACGCTGCTGATGGACCTGGCCCGACGTTGCCGGGTGCCGGAACGCATCGAAGCCATGTTCCAGGGTGAGGCGGTAAACACCAGCGAACAGCGGCCTGCGCTTCATGTCGCCCTACGCAGCCAGAGTGACGAAGCGGTTCAGGTGGATGGTCGCGACATCATGCCGGAAGTGCGGGACACCCTGGCTCGCATGGAAGAGTTCGTCTGGCGGGTGCGCAGCACCCAATGGCGCGGCTTTTCCAACAAGCCGTTTACCGACGTCGTCAGCATCGGCATCGGCGGATCGTTCCTTGGTCCCAAACTGGTATCCGCCGCGCTCAAACCCTATTGGCACGGCCAGATCAACTGCCATTACGTGGCCAATATCGATGGCAGTCACATCACCGAGGTGCTGCGGCACATCAATCCCGAAACCACGCTCTTCCTGATCCAATCGAAATCGTTCCACACCCAGGAAACCCTGGAGAACACCAAAGTGGCCAGGGAATGGTTCCTGCACAACGGCGGCAGCGAAGACCAGATTGGCAAACACTTCGTCGCGGTGACCGCGAAACCCCAGGCCGCCATCGATTTTGGCATCGCCGAGCAAAACATCTTTCCGATGTGGGATTGGGTCGGCGGCCGCTATTCCCTGTGGTCCGCGATCGGCCTGCCCACGGCACTGACCATCGGCATGGAGAATTTCCGCGCCCTGCTGGCGGGCGCCTATGCCATGGATCGCCATTTCCGCGAAGCGCCACTGGAGCAGAACCTGCCGGTGATTCTGGCCCTGCTTGGCGTCTGGTACAACAACTTCTGGGGCGCCGACGCCCACGCCATCCTGCCTTATGACCACTACCTGCGCGGCCTGCCAGCGCACCTGCAGCAGCTTGACATGGAAAGTAACGGCAAGTGCGTGACCAACGCCGGTGACCCGGTGGATTACCAGACCGGCCCCATCATCTGGGGCGGCGCCGGCGCCAACGGCCAGCACGCCTACCACCAGTTGCTGCACCAGGGCACCTGCCTGTCGCCAGCGGATTTCATCATTCCGTTACGGACCCACAACCCGGTAGCCAATCACCACGCGATCCTGTTCGCCAACTGCCTCAGTCAAACCCAGGCCCTCATGCAAGGAAAGACCGAAGCGGAGGCGCGCGCCGAGCTCGAAGCCCAGGGACGATCACCCGCCGACGTGGAGCGGCTCGCTCGCCACAAGGTGATTCCCGGCAACAAGCCCAGCAACACGCTGCTGTTTGAACGGGCAACCCCCCGAACCGTCGGCGCGCTGATCGCCCTGTACGAGCACAAAACCTATGTGCAGGGCGTGATCTGGGACGTGGATTCGTTCGATCAGTGGGGAGTGGAACTGGGCAAGCAGCTTGGTGAGGATATTCTGCAGCGCCTGCTGGGCAAAACGGCGGATGGCGAGGTGTCGGACAGTTCCACCGCTGGCCTGATTGAGCTATTCCGCAACCGTCACCACAACGGTCACTGACCCGGCGGTATTGACGGCGTTGCGTTGGCACGCGGCGAAACCACCCGTCCACGCCAGCGGAACGGCACAACCCAGAGTTTCTGGTCACTGCGGTAGGCACGCCAGAGTGCGCCATAGCTCTGGCCCGTCAGCGGATGCCTGTCGGCGGGGGCCACCTCAGCCAACGGCTGAAGCACGAAGGCATTTTTCAGGATTTCGCCCCGCGGCAGTTCGACCCCGTCAATACAGCCGGCACTATCGCCGTAGGTCAGGATGTCCAGATCCAGGGTGCGCGGACTGAACCGGGCAACATTGCGCCGGCGGCCGTTATCCGACTCGATCTGTTTGAGATTCCGGGACAGCTGCGCCACCGGCATAGCGGTCTGGATACCCACCACCAGGTTCAGGAACGGCTCGCCGTCAAACCCCACCGCCTCACTCTCGTACACCGAGGAGATGTTGAGTTCACCAAAGCGATCCGCCAGCGCGTCCAGCGCGGCGCAGACATAATGCTCGCGGTCGATGTTGCTGCCGATGCTCAGGTAGACCGCCACCGGCTCGCTCACTGGCGTTGCCCCCGTTCAATCCTGACGCCCACCGACTGGGCCTGGGGCACCGCGCCGGGCTTGCGAATCGTCAGCTGCAACCAACGCACGCCGAACTCCCGCTGCAGACAGGCAGCCAGCCCTTCCGCCGCCGTTTCCAGCAGTTGCGGCTGGCGCTTCTGAAGGTAGCCGCAAACCCGCTCGCTGACGGCGGCATAATCCAACGCCAGGGCAACATCATCCTGGGCTGCCGGTACCGCATTGTCCCAGGCCAGCTCCAGATCGATCAGCAGTCGCTGGGTGATTTCCCGCTCCCAGTCATAGACACCGATCACAGTCTCAACGGCCAGGCCCTCGATCAACACCGAATCCGTCACCTTCGAACTACCTCTGATTGCATGCAAACGTTCGACTTCGGATCTCCGACCGTTCGCTAATTGAATGACCAGGTCCCCGCCTATACTGTAGGGCATTCACCCTCACCGGTTACGCGGTGGGATTTTCGCACAAATGCCGGGTCCACGTCTTTGCCCATGCTGCCCTTGAACGATCCTGTCTTGACGGTACTGCTTTGCCTGCTGGCCTACCTGACCGGCTCGGTGCTCTTTGCGATTCCGGTATGCCGGCTGTGGAAGCTGCCAGACCCAAGGGCCCAGGGCTCCGGCAATCCCGGCGCCACCAACGTATACCGCACCGGCGGCTGGCCACCGGCCCTGGCCACGCTGGTTCTGGATGCCCTGAAAGGCTGGTTTCCGGTTTGGCTGGCCATCTGGGCGGAGTTGTCGGTCTTTGCCCAGGCGATGGTGGCGCTGTGCGCGGTAACCGGGCACATGGTGCCGCTGTTCTACCGCTTCCAGGGCGGCAAGGGTGTGGCAACCGCCCTCGGCGGAGGACTGGCGCTGGCGCCGGTGACCACACTGGTGATCAGTGCCATCTGGGGAATGATGATGTGGCGATGGCGCATCTCGGCCCTGGCCTCCGTCGTCGCCATTGGCTGCGGCCCGCTGGTGAGTGCCGTACTGGAGCCAGAGACACTGCCGCTGTTCGGGCTGCTGGCACTGCTGATCGTGGTGCGTCACCGCAACAACCTGATCCGGCTGGCGCAAGGACGGGAATCCAGGTTCTAGCGTCCCGTCAATCTAATCCGCCAAGCCGTTCGTCCGCGGCTCCGACAGTGACGGCAGGGTATCCATTGGCCAACGGGGCACCGCTACGATACGTTCCCCGTCCTGCTGCCCAGCCAGCAACCGCTGGCAACCGGCGTACGCAATCATCGCACCATTGTCGGTGCAGAATTCCGGGCGGGCGTAGTAGACACTGCCGCCAAGCTGTCCCACCTTGGTTTCCAGCGATTCCCGCAGCCGCCGGTTGGCACTGACCCCGCCCGCCATCACCAGTCGCTTGCAGCCGGTCTGCTCAAGCGCCCGGCGGCACTTGATCACCAGGGTATCCACCACCGCCGCCTCAAACGCCCGGGCAATGTCGGCCCGGACCTGGTCATCGAGCACGCCATCCTGCTCGGCCGCCGCCACGGTGTTGAGGGTGTAGGTCTTAAGGCCACTGAAGCTGAACTCGAGCCCGGGCCGATCGGTCATCGGCCGCGGGAACCGGTAAATTCCATCCCGGCCTTGCTGCGCCAACGCCGCTACCCTGGGACCACCGGGATAGTCCAGCCCCAGCATCTTGGCGGCCTTGTCAAAGGCCTCGCCGGCAGCGTCATCCACCGATTCGCCCAGCAACCGGTACTGCCCGATGCCATCCACCTGCACCAGCTGAGTGTGGCCTCCCGACACCAGCAGCGCCACGAAGGGAAACGCTGGCGGACTGTGTTCCAGCATCGGCGCCAACAGGTGGCCCTCCATGTGATGCACCCCCAACACCGGAATCCCCAGTGCGAACCCCAGTGCGTGGGCCACCGAACCACCCACCATCAGCGCGCCCACCAGCCCGGGACCGGCGGTATAGGCGATGCCTTCGAGATCGCTGCGCTGCTTGCCGGCAGCGGCCAGGACCTCATCACACAATGGCAACAGCTTGCGAACATGGTCACGGGACGCCAGCTCGGGCACCACGCCGCCATAATCGGCGTGCAGGTCCACCTGACTGAACAATGCGTGCGACAGCAAGCCCCGCGTACTGTCGTACAACGCCACACCGGTTTCATCACAGGAGGTTTCGATGCCGAGCACCAACATAGTCAGGAGGCCTCTTGAAGGGGGTGAATTTCGATGCCGAAGTCTAGCAGATTTCCGATCCCCTCCGGCACAATACTTAACCAACCATTGACCCACGCCAGCACAAAGCGCTATTATTGCCGCCCCTAATCTCGCACTGGTCGAGTTTTATCCAATTTCACCAGGCGTTATCATTGAAGACGTGCAGCACAAGGCTGGCGAGCACCGAGTCGCTGTGTACCGCAAACGGGTACAAGTAGACCTGTCTGCACATCTTCCAAAACTGAAACCGAACTTATTAGGTAGGTGATTTTCGAATGCCAGCTGTTAAAGTGAAAGAGAATGAGCCGTTTGACGTAGCCCTGCGTCGCTTTAAGCGTTCCTGCGAGAAAGCGGGTGTCCTGTCGGAAGTTCGTCGTCGCGAGCACTACGAGAAGCCGACCTCCGTTCGCAAGCGCAAAGCCGCCGCCGCCGTCAAGCGTCATCTCAAGAAGCTGCAGCGGGAACAGCGCAAGTTCGAGCGCCTGTACTGAGCCGTACAGAACTCGTTTGCCTGCAAGCCTAGGGTCGCCGCATTCCCCGTGAATGCTGGTTACCACAAAAATGCCGCCGGGGCCTGGCTTCGGCGGCATTTTTGGCTATGGTGAGTCGTTACCAGAGCCCCCTGCACAACCGGAGCTTCCATGAGCGGTCTGATCCCTCAACGCTTTGTCGAAGACCTGCTGGACCGAATCGATCTGGCGGAGCTTATCGGGTCGAGGATTACGCTCAAGAAGGCCGGCAGCAATTACAAGGCACGCTGCCCATTTCACGATGAGAAGACACCTTCGTTTAATGTTCGCCCGGACAAGGGGTTTTATCACTGCTTTGGCTGTGGCGCCCACGGCGACGCCATCAGTTTTGTCAGGGAATTTGATGGCCTTGGCTTTACCGACGCCGTCGAGGAACTGGCCAAGCGCGCCGGCCTGGAGGTTCCCTACGACCAGAGCGCCCGCCAGGAGATCCAGCAGACCCGAACCCTGACCGATGCGCTGGACTTCGCCAACCAGCTATATCGCAATGCCCTGCAAAGCAGTCAGGGCCAGTTTGCCAGGGACTACTTGCGGCAGCGCGGCCTGGATGCCGCCGTCATCGAACGCTATCAGATCGGTTACGCGCCGGGCACCGGCACCGCACTGTTTGACGCCGCAAGCCCGGAATTGCAGGGACCGCTACTCGAAACCGGGACCGTTTCCAACCGTTTCGACCGACCGCGGGACCTGTTTCGCCATCGGATTATGTTCCCGATCCGCAACAGTCGCGGTAAGACGATCGCGTTCGGCGGCCGCACCCTGGGGGACGACAAGGCCAAGTACATCAACTCTCCGGAGTCGGATGTCTTTCACAAGAGCCGGGAGATTTACGGCCTGTTCGAAGCCAAACAGGCGGTTCGCCAGCTCGACCGACTGTTAGTGGTGGAAGGCTACATGGACGTGATTGCGCTGGCGCAGCACGGCATTCCCTACGCCGTCGCCACGCTGGGCACCGCCACCAACCAGGACAGCCTTGGCGCCCTGCTCAGGCAGGCGCGGCATTTGGTGTTCTGCTTCGACGGCGACACCGCGGGTTACCGCGCCGCTGACCGGGCCATGGATAACGCACTGGAACTGCTGGCCGATGGCCTGCACTTGCAGTTCCTGATGCTGCCAGATGGCGAGGACCCAGACACACTGGTGCGCAAAGAAGGCCAGGAAGCCTTTCAACAGCGCATCGATAGCGCGACGCCGCTGTCCCGCTACCTGTTCGATCGCCAGCAGGCAGGACTCGACCTGGCTGTACCCGAGCATCGAGGAGAACTAAGGGCGCGCGTTGAGCCGCTGCTGAACAAAATGCCGAAGAGCACCCTGCGGGATGCCATGTGGCACGAAATGCTACGCCTGTGCGGCGGCCGCAGGGATTGGCAGGGACCAGGCAGAGCGTCACGGGGGGCGGGGGACTTCAAGTCCGGCCGTTATGGCGACCGGCGCCCCCGGGTCCAGGAAGAGCGTATAGACGTTCGCCTTAGCAAAGACAGTGCCCTGTGCCTGGCGCTGGTGGAAGCCCCAGAATTGGCGGCTGACACACTGGAGCTGTGCCGGAGCGACCGCCAACTGCATCAGGCCCGCGGCTTTGCCGACTGGATACTTGAGCACCGGCTCGCCAGCCAGAAACAGCTCATCAGTCGACTGGCACTGGACGACAGCGCCCGCAACCGGTTTTTCCGGCTGTTCGACGGCATCGAGCACATCCCCTCCAGGGACCGCACCCTGGAGTTGGCGCGGGAGATGCTCCATCCGAACCAGGAGGCGGCCCGCAAACAGCGATTAGCCGCCCTGCTGACCCAAAAGCGCAGCCTGGCCGACCTCAGCGACGAGGAACGCCAAGAGCTCAAGAAACTGGCGCAGCAGACCCAGGAGTAAGCACGGGACTTGAAACTTAACAGGTTGATCACCATCTAACCAACCGGTGGCAGAGCAACCACGTGACAGCTATAATGGCTGTTTAACTTTTTTCCTCTTATCAGCGAGTTCATAGGGTGTCTATGTCAGGCAATTCGCAAAAATCACGTTTGAAAGACCTCATTGCCCGAGGCAAGGAACAAGGTTACCTGACTTACGCCGAGGTAAACGACCACCTCCCGGAGGATATTGCCGACCCGGATCAGGTCGAAGACATTATCCGCATGATTAATGACATGGGCATCCAGGTCTGCGAGGAAGCTCCAGACGCCGACACCCTGCTCATGACCGACGGCGATTCCACCGCCGACGAAGCCGCCGCCGCCGAAGCCGCGGCCGCCCTGGCCGCTGTGGAAACCGATGCCGGCCGCACCACGGACCCAGTCCGCATGTACATGCGGGAAATGGGCACCGTCGAACTGCTGACCCGTGAGGGCGAGATCGTTATCGCCAAGCGGATCGAGGAAGGCATCCGCGACGTTATGGCCGCGGTCGCCCACTTCCCCGGCACCGCCGGCACCGTGATTCAGGCGTACGAGCGCATCATCGAGAACGAAGGCCGCATCAGTGACATCGTCACCGGCTACCTTGACCCCGACGATGCCGAGCCGTTCATGGGAGAAGACACCAGCGAGGAATCCCAGACGGAACCCGATACCGACGACGATGACGATTCCAGCGATGAAGACACCGATAACGGCCCGGATCCGGAAGAAACCCGGCTGCGCTTTGAACTTCTTCAGGAAAAACTGACCGCCGCCGAGGCCCTGCTGAGCAAGAAGGGTCGTGCCGACAAGGCCACCCAGGACGCCCTGAACGAGCTGGGCAACGTGTTCGCTCCGTTCAAACTGGGCAACAAGGCATTCGACGAACTGGTGAACGTTGTCCGCTCCACCAACGAAATGGTGCGTGAGAACGAGCGGGCCATCATGCAGATCTGCGTGCGCGAGTGCAAAATGCCGCGCAAGGACTTCATCAAGTGGTTCCCCGGCAACGAAACCAACCTGGATTGGGCGCAAGATCTCGCCAAGAGCAGCAAACCTTACGCTGCCGATCTGGGTGAACGCCAGGACGAAATCGTTCGCCTGCAGAAACGTATTGCCAACATCCAGGCCGAGGTGGATCTCGACATCCCGGACATCAAGGAAATCAACCGACGCGTTTCCATCGGCGAAGCCAAGGCTCGTCGCGCCAAGAAGGAGATGGTGGAAGCCAACCTGCGTCTGGTTATCTCCATTGCCAAGAAGTACACCAACCGCGGCCTGCAGTTCCTGGACCTGATCCAGGAAGGCAACATCGGCCTGATGAAGGCCGTCGACAAGTTCGAGTACCGCCGCGGCTACAAGTTCTCCACCTACGCCACCTGGTGGATCCGTCAGGCCATCACCCGCTCCATCGCGGACCAGGCCCGCACCATCCGCATCCCGGTGCACATGATCGAGACCATCAACAAGCTCAACCGCATCTCCCGCCAGATGCTACAGGAGATGGGCCGCGAACCCACCCCGGAAGAGCTGGGCGAGCGCATGGACATGCCGGAAGACAAGATCCGCAAGGTGCTCAAGATCGCCAAGGAACCGATTTCCATGGAAACACCGATCGGCGACGACGAAGACTCCCATCTGGGGGATTTCATCGAGGACATCCAGGCGCTGTCGCCAGTGGACTCCGCCACTGCTGAAGGTCTCCGGGAAGCCACCCGCTCGGTACTCGCCGGCCTGACCGCCCGTGAATCCAAAGTACTGCGCATGCGCTTCGGCATCGAAATGAACACCGACCACACCTTGGAAGAAGTCGGCAAACAGTTCGACGTGACCCGCGAACGTATCCGTCAGATCGAGGCCAAGGCCCTGCGCAAACTGCGCCACCCTTCCCGCTCCGACCACCTGCGCGGCTTTATCGACGACCAGGGCAACGGATAAGCACCACAACAGTAGCGGGCGCCAGACCACACCGGTATAATGGCGCCCGTTTTCTCCTTTCCCGAGAAACGCTTGCAAGTCTTAAAAGGGCCTATAGCTCAGTTGGTTAGAGCAGGGGACTCATAATCCCTTGGTCGCTGGTTCGAGTCCAGCTGGGCCCACCACTCCTTTCAGTCGCGCTGAACCTCAGCGGACTATTCCAGCCAAAAAATCCAAGATTTTTGTCGCTTCGCAGGGCGAAAGCTGCGCTTCCGCTGTTACCTGCTACGCCCAGCTGGGCCCACCACTCCTTTCAGTCGCGCTGAACCTCAGCGGACTATTCCAGCCAAAAATCCAAGATTTTTGTCGCTTCGCAGGGCGAAAGCTGCGCTTCCGCTGTTACCTGCTACGCCCAGCTGGGCCCACCACTCCTTTCGGTCGCGCACTTCCCCAGCCAGCCAACATTCTCCGCAGGCTGTTAAAGAACCCGCACAGTGTACCGCCCAAGCAGATCAGGCAGTTATGACGTCACAGGACGCGAACGTCTAGTCGCTGTCAGCTTTTTTGGCAAATCCGGCCGCCGATATTTAACAATGTTTCAAAAATGATCGTAAATTCGATGCAATCATAAAAATACATAGGCCATTGTTTTATAAAGGCATTTAATTCACGATGTTCATCAAAGCGCCCGACCATCGGTCTACCACACCCCTCTGACCGTCACCGCACGCCATAAACGCCGTAGACCGCGACTGACCCACCGTCAATGTTATTTACACACTCTATTCCCAATACCTTCGCCACCTGGATTTCACACTGTTTTACAATGTTTTTATGCCTGCTGGTTTAGTTCCTGCTACGCCCTACCTGCGCACGACAATCGCACTACCTGCGCACCACAACCTAGTGTCTCGGAATGGGAGTACTGAGATGAGAATAACCTCAAAAGTCATAACCTCAACGCTGGCGGGATTGCTGGCGGGCATCATCTATACAGGAAGCGCACTTGCGGCACCGGTTCTTTGTAACGATGATGGCGATGCGACCAGAAATCGCATGTCCATCGACGACAGTCAGGTTTCGGCTTGTTTGGCATCCGGCGTGGGCAACCTGACCGGCAACCCGGCGAACGATCTGTTCCTCAACAGCGCAGAAGGCGCCGGCTATACCACCGCCAGTAAATCTGACGATTCCAACCCATATAACCTGATGTTTACGCAGAACAATGGCAGCGGCACCTGGAGCTTTGACAGCAGCTTCTGGGATGACAACGACGCCGGCGCAATTGCGTTCAAGTTTGGAACAGGGAACAACCCAGACGAGTGGTTCGTCTACTCGCTCCAGGATGGCGTGTCCTCGGGCGATTGGTCGTTCCTGAACGTCTTCGCCAGAGGCGGCGGGCTGTCCCATGTCACCCTGTACGCAACCAGTGCAGTGGTCTCCGAGCCAGCAACGCTCGCTCTGCTAGGACTGGGCCTGATGGGCTTTGCCTTCACGCGGCGACGCGCTCAGCGGGTCTGACGTTGAGAATCCTGAGTAGTATCCGGAAACTCAGGTAGCGCACCTTCCAGAACCCTGGCGAAGGGCCTTCGGGTCCTTCGCCCCTCCCCCGTCAACCGTTACAGCCCAACCTCAACCCCACGAAGCTAGGCCGCCAACAGCCTCCGATAGGGCTCTGTCAGCATTTCCAGGAAATGTTGAGCCGCGTAATAGCTGCTGGATCTGAAAAGCACCTCGCCGCCTTCCAGCTCGACCTCGTACCAGTTTGCAGCATACTCCCCCCAGCCATCGCGCTCACCGTAGGCAACGAGCCTGAGCCAATCTGTCGACCAGACCACCTGTGGGACGGCCGATCCCGGGCAATTAGCAACATCATTCAAGGTGGATATCTCCCTTTTTCCGGCATCACAGTAGGGGCGCAAGTTAACCGAACCTGTATGTCATTTTGATGAAGGCCAGCAGGTCATCGGCATAGACCAATTATGTGACCATTGTCACATTACCGTCATCATCGGTTGGTAGAACGGGCCACACATGTTATCTGGAGCCGTTCTCATGTCAGCCCAACTGGTCGAAAAACTTTGGCAACTCAAACGCCGCATCGACAAAGGCGCCTGCCCTGGCGTCGAATTTGTCCACCTCAACGCCCTGTTACGGGAGCCGGGCTACCGCAGCGATGTCCTGCGCCGGGTGGCCGACAAGGGCACCCCGGAACTGTGCGCCCTGGTCCGTGAAATACAGGCCAACGACACCGGCCAGCCCCTCACAGCCAGAAGCCAGGACCACGTTCGGATCACCACCACCGCAACCCGCGCGGCAAAACCAGGCTGGCTGAGCCGTAACTCGCTGGTAATCCTGCCCGCCCTGTGCGTTGCGGTCGGCGCGGTGGCTGGGTTCACCGCCTTTGAAAACCGCGCCATCCGCATCGGCTCCGATATCGTCACCGACACTGTCTGGCAATCCGGTAACCGCTACATACTGACCAACACCGTCTTTGTCGAGGGCGCCAGCCTGACCATTGAGCCCGGCGTCACCATTGAAGGGGAGAATGGCTCCGCGCTGATCGTCACCCGCGATAGCCAGCTGTTCGCCCGCGGCCAGGCCGATCGGCCGGTGGTCTTCACCAGCAGCCAGCCGGAAGGCGAGCGGCAGCGGGGGGACTGGGGCGGCCTGGTGCTGCTGGGTAAGGCCCCCGTCAATCAGCCCAATGCCGCCATCGAGGGCCTGCATGAAGGCGACGCCCGGGGCCGGTTCGGTGGCAACGATCCCACCGACAACTGCGGCGTCATCGAGTATGCCCGTATCGAATTCGCCGGCTTCGAGGTCTATCGGGACAATGAACTCAATGGCCTGACCCTGGGCGGCTGCGGCAGCAATACCATCGTCCGCAACGTTCAGGTGCATCGCGCCCTGGATGACGGCATTGAACTCTTCGGCGGTACCGTCGATCTGAAAAATATTGTCGTATCCGGCGCTGCCGACGACAGCATCGACTGGGACTGGGGCTGGAGCGGACGGGTTCAGTTTGCCGTCATCCAGCAGCATCCGGACGTGGGCGACAATGCCTTTGAGGGCGACAACAACGGCGATGACCACCACGCCCTCCCCCGCTCGGAACCGGTGTTCTACAACGTGACCCTGGCCGGAGCCGGCCTGGCCGCCAAGCAACACCGGGCTTTGCTGATTCGGGAAGGGTCAGGGGGACATTTTCACAACATGCTGATCGACAGCTACGCCATCGAAGCCCTCGACACCCGCGATGACGCCTATAGCCTGGTCAACAGCCGGGCCCTGACTTTCAGCAATAACCTGCTCGCCAACACCGGCAACCTTGGCCGTGGCCCGGTGGAATCCGGCACTGGTGACGACGATCTCGGGTTCGATGAAAGCCAGTGGCTCCGCTTGCCCGCCCAAGCCAACAGCGTTCGCCTGGAAAGCGCCTTGCATGACACCGCCCGCCACCTGACCTCGCCGAACTTCGCGCCCCGGGTTCAGCTCCGCCAGATGAGGGCGACGCCACCACCGGAAAGCGAGTTCTTCGACGAGTCGGCGCTGTTCCAGGGCGCCGTCAACCCCTTGGCCCGCAGCAACTGGCTGGCGCGGTGGACCGCGTTTCCGGAGAGCTAAGCAGCCTGCGGAATCCTGCCAGGCGTCTCCCCAACAAAACTCGCCAGCGTTGTCACAATTTCACTACAAAACTTGCCATAAAAGGCCCGACCACCCCCCCACGGTACGATTGAATAATCACTATCATGGGGGGACTCTCGGGTCTGCGTTCACTTTCTGCAAGCTGCCCGGTTCGCGTTGCGCACCAGCAGGTGCCTAAGCCCAGCACTGACACGGAAAGCACCGACGCTGGCGGCGACCGGGAGACATAAGAAACTGTCAACTACTGGTTCTCTCGACGCCCGAGACTGTCAGTTAAGCCAAAGTCCTAATATGACAAGACGGATAGACTCGTTTTCGAACAAAAGTGCCACTTTCAATAAGAACTCGTAAGTAGACCTTGTCATGCACAAGCGTCACACAGGATAAAAATCATAATTGGAGTGTGATCCATGGTAGCTTCCTCCCGCTGGTCCCTGCGGACCCTGTCACTGGCCGTTGCAGTAGCATCCTCCGGCCTGTCCCTCAACGCCTCCGCGAACATGGGGCAAACGCCAACCAGCTACGGCCTCCTGCCCACCGACGTGGGGTCCGCCCAGGCTCTCTCTCTGTTCAACAGCCAGGTGTCGGCCACTTATTACAACCCCTCGTACCTGGCGAAAGATCCTCGCGGTGAGCTGACCGGCGGCATTCTGCACGCGGAACAGGAATTGCGGGCGTCCGCTGCGGATCGTGACGGCGACGTACTCTCCAACTCCCCCAGCCAGCAGGTCTTGATCGGCATGAAGACCGACCTGAGCTCACTGACCCGGCTGAATCATCCGCTGTATCTGGGTTTTGTCGCGGGCGTGGAAAAGTTCAGCAAAGAGATGATGGCGTTTGAGTCCACCACCGGGGTCGAAGGCCAGTTCTTCAATTACGGCCGTCAGCCGCTGTTCCTGAATCTGGGGGGCGCGACGACCCTGTGGCGGGGCATTGACGTCGGTGCCTCTGCCCGCATCACCCTGCAGTCTACCGCCTCCATGTCGGTGACCACGGATCTGGCCGGTAACACCCAGTACGAAGCCCTGGAAGTCAGTGCCGAACCGTCCTTGCGCACGATCCTGGGTTCCACCGTGAACTTTGGCGAAACCTTCTGCCCCAATTCGGACTGCTGGCTGGACGGCTTCGAGGCCGCCGCGGCCTATCGAACCAGCTCCTATGCCAAAACCACAGTAGCCGCCGAGACCATCATTCCCGGACTCATTCCGGCGAGCGCTCCGCTGATTCTGGCGGTCGCCACCTATGACTCCTTCGAGCCCTCCGTGTATTCGATCGGCGCCCAGTACAGCACCGATCGCTGGCGAGTCGGCGTCACCCTGGAACAGCAGAACTGGTCCGATCTGGAAGAAAAATTCGACCAGGACAGCATCAAAGACCAGGCCATGGCTGAATTCGATGACATCCTGATCCCTCGTATCGGCGCCGAGGTCAAGCTTGGCCAGCACTTTGGTGTCACCCTGGGACTCGCCTACCAGGAATCCCCGCTTAAGAGCGACAGCACCCCGGACGTGAACTACTTCGATAACGACAAGTACATCATCGGCCTGGGCCTGAGCGCCGAGTACACCCGCACCCGCTACCTGACCTACCCGGTACGCCTGGACATCGGTTACCAGCACCAGATGCTGGAAGAGCGGGACTTCACCCTGAGTAACACACGTGCGGATGGCCAGCAGAGCAACAACATTGTGGCCACCACCGATGGCGATGTAGACATCATCACCGGTTCCATCACGCTGAAGTTCTGATTACGAGGTGTCTGCCATGAAATACAATAAGATACTGGCATTGACCCCCGCGCTGCTGCTGGCAGCCTGCGGCGGGGGTGATAAGCAAACCATGAACGAAGTCGTCGTGCCGGGCTCGACCATCTACTCGTTCCCGGCCGACGGCCAGTCGGAAGTCAGCCCCAAGGCTGACCTCATCCTGCGATTTTCCCACGCCATCACCGACGAGGAGCTGACCAGCAAAATCCTCATCAACGACGGCGGCAGCAACGTCCCGTTTACAGTGACCGCCATTGACGGTGGCCGCAGCCTCAAGCTGTCCCCAACCGGCCAGCTGAAGCCGGGCACCGATTACACCATCACCTTCGATGGCACCCTGCAGGCGGAAGGCAACCGCGCCGTACCCACACCCAACGCCATTGGCGCGGATGGCATCCAGTTCTCGACCCGAGCCGGCCTGACCGGCATCGCCGGACTGGATAACCTCAGCGCCACCTTCGCAGTGGATGAGATGATCCCGTCCGCCGACGGCTTCTTCCGCCCCATGGATTTCTCCACCTTCCGCCTGCGCCTGACCCAGCCAGTCCATCCGGAATGGCGGGAGATGGGAGGTTCGATCAGCCTTCAGGATGCTGACGGTAATACCGTGCCGGCGACCGTTCTGGTCAAAGGCCGATATGTGACCATCGACCCCTGCACCACCGACGAACCGAGCCAGTGCGGCATGGTCGGCGATGCCCTGACGGCTGGCGCCAGCTATTCGGTCGTCGTGACCGACCTGCCAAACATGGCCGGACAGACCCTGAACTACAGCGCCGACTTCACGCCCAAAGACACCGGCCCGACGGTAATCCTGTTCCAGGAGGCGGTCGATTCCGGGCTGCTGGCCGGACAAGCGGAGGCCGAGGCCCAGCGCTCGATACTCAATGGCGAGATCATCAATGGCGTTACCCTGAACTCGGTACTGATGGGAACCGCCGGGCCGTCCCAGCAAACCGGCGGGCTCTACGCCGAGCTGGCCTACGCGCCCAGCTTCCCCGGGGACGAACCTGTGCCCCTGCGGGTGCCGAAAGGCAGTCTGTTGCTGAGCAGCTCTCTGGATCTCAACGTCAACGGCACAATCCCGGTCATCAATTCGGAAACCAACCGCATTCAGACCACCGGCCAAATCAAGGTCAACATGCTGGCTGACGCCACCGGTTACCTCTACCCCAATCCCTACAGTGATTCCGGCGAAGCGCCTCGCCACGTCAAGCTGTTTATGGACGTGTCGATGAACACCGAGGACGCCCTGGCCAACGCCGGTCTGTCCCAGGATCTGCTGGGGGTTGAGCTGAGCGGGATTGCCATCGTCAAGGACGGCGTGCTGACCATCGACGCCATCGGCATGGTCGAGCCCTCCCTGCTGGGCCGGGAGCTGTCCAATTCCACCATTGCCTTCCGTATCGAGGCGGATACCAATGCCGAGGCGCAACTGGACGCGTTGGACGCCCGTACCGCGGACACCACCGGACCGCAGCTGTTAAGCTGGATGCCGGGTCCGGACGAGGCCCTGCCGGGTGATCGAGACCAGATGCAGCGCCCGGGCGACCCCATCGTGCTGAACTTCGATGAGGCCCTGGACGGCGACAGCCTGGCCGGCAGCTTCACCCTGCTGGCCGACGGTGTGCCGGTGGCGGATTCCGATCTGCGCCGCAAGCTGGACGGCACCGTAGTGGTGTTGAACCCGGTCGGCGGCCTGCAGCACGGTGTTGACTACTCGCTGCAGATCAGCGGTTCGCTGACCGATCTGGCTGGCAACGGAGTAAGCTCCCAGACGCTGGCCTTTGCCCTGCCCGCCATCAAAGACGGCACCGAGGCAGCGTTCGTTTCGCCAATCGCGCTGACCACCTACCCGGGCTACCCCTGTGTGACCGAGGGCCTGGACCTGGTTAACGGCAGCCACGGCACCTGCGATGATGACGCGCCGGGAGGCACCGTGCGTGATCAGCTGCCGGTGACCACGCTGCCGCAAGATCGCCCGATCACGGTGCAGTTCTCCCAGACCATGGACCTGGATACGGTCAACGCCAGCAGTTTTGTGGTGGAGAGAATCGCCGATCCGGCCGCGCCGGGCGCCGTCGGTACCGGGGAAATCGTGACCGGCCGACTGGAGCTCAACCAGCAGCGGGTCCGGTTCTACCCGGACGACGCCTGGGAAGTGGGCGGCCTGTATCGCTATACCCTGCGCTCGGCGGTAGACGGTGACTGCGCCTCCGGCACCTTGCTCTGTTCCGAAGACGGCATGCCGCTGCAAACCGATCTGCTGGTCGACCCAAGCGATGTGGGCGGACCGGACCTGAGCATCTATTTCACCGGCACCGAACCGCAGTCCAGCGTGTTTCTGCAACTGCGCAACTTCCCGGTGCGGGACACCAACTCCAATTACGTGGTGGATTGCCCAACCCCGGACGGCACTGACTGCCTGGAGCCATTCACCCACGAAAGCGATGGCGCTGGCGGCTTCCTGCCCACACCTAACGCCGCCAAGCTGACGATCGTTGACGGGCAAAGTAGCGCTGGTCCGGCACGGGTTGGCTGCTCCCCGGATAACGCGGATTGCCCTGAGAACAAGTTCATCTACCAGACCTACGGCCTGGATACCGAGGTCATGGGGCCGGCGTTCGATGAAAGCGGCAACCAGATTGGCGTGCGGGTACTGCTGTACCCGACCCAGCTGGCCACCACGTCCGCCACGGTGATCGTCAGCGCCAACCTGATCTTTGGCGCCGACATCACCTCCGAAACCGGCACCCAGATCATGCGCATGACCTACGGCGAGCCTACCGAGGACAACCCGCTGGGGTTGGTTGAGGGTCTCATCAGCGAGGGCGAGGATGGCCGGCCGACCTTCAGCATCACTGCCGACCTGACCCTGGATGCGCCCAACCTCAGTGGCGTCACCAGCCATGACGTCTACAGCAAGCCGGTGCAGCTGCAGCTGTCGGGGCCCATCACCTTCTTTGACGATGGCCGCATGCAGATCGAGCAGCGCAATGCCGTGCTGGAGAACATCACGGTGAATGCGGTCAGCTTCGGTTTCGTCGATGTGGAAATTCCATTGCAGATTCCGGCCGAAGGCGTCTGGCTCAACTTCATCTCCAACCCCATCAAGGAAATTCCTGAGCGGTACTGAGAACGTCCTTGATCTGACAGGCCAGCCTCCGGGCTGGCCTTTTTTATGGCCGCCTTTGCCTGTGTTCAGCATTTCCCCCCACCCCCGCTTTCCTGCTAATCTGGTTGCCTCGTGAAACTGCAAAACCCGAGCGATCAGCGTCGTTACGGAGAGGACTGGGGAGAACTGGAGAGCGCCATGGAAAACGGAACCCACTATCGCACCTGCCACCTTTGCGAGGCCATGTGTGGCGTTGCTATTGAGGTGGACAACGGCCGCATCGAGTCCATCAAGGGCGATGCCGACGATCCGCTGAGCCAGGGCCACATCTGTCCAAAAGCCGTAGCGCTGAAGGATCTGCATGAGGATCCCGACCGTCTGCGCAAACCGATCCGGCGCACCAGTGACGGCTGGCAGGAAATGGAGTGGGACGAGGCCCTGGATCTTGTGGCCAACCGCCTGCACCGCATTCGCACGGAACAGGGCCGCAATGCCCTGGGGGTCTACCTGGGCAACCCCAATGTCCACAACCACGGCGCCCTGGTGGCCAATCTGCCGTTCCTGCGGGCTCTGGGTACCCAGAACCGGTTCTCCGCCACCTCCAACGACCAGCTGCCCCACATGCTTGCCAGCCTGGAAATGTTCGGCCATCAGCTGATGTTCCCTATCCCCGACATCGACCACACCCAGCTGTTCATCTGCATTGGCGGCAACCCGATGGCCTCCAACGGCAGCCTGATGACGGTGCCGGATTTCCGCGGCCGGATTAAGGCGCTGCAACAGCGGGGCGGCCGCATGGTGGTGATCGATCCCCGGCGCACCGAAACCGCAGCCGTCGCTGATGACTTCCATTTCATTCGCCCCGGTACCGATGCCCTGTTGCTAATGGCCATGGTCCACACCCTGTTTGAAGAAGAGCGGGTGGACCCGGGACAGGCGGAAACCTGGCTCAAGGACGTCGACCTGTTGCGGCTGGCCTCGCTGCCCTATCGCCCGGAGGCGGTGAGCAAACACACCGGCATTGAGGCGGACGCCATCCGCAAGCTGGCGCGCGAGCTGGCCACTACCCCCAAAGCCGCCATTTACGGTCGCATCGGCACCAGCACCCAGGCCCACGGCGGCGTCGCCACCTGGCTGATTTACGTGCTCAACATTCTGACCGGCAAGCTGGACGCCAGCGGCGGCGTGATGTTTACCCAACCCGCCATCGACCTGGTCGCCCTGGGCGCCCTTTCAGGCCAACAAGGGCACTTCGACCGTCGCCGTAGCCGGGTGCGTCAGTTGCCGGAATTTGGCGGTGAGTTCCCGGCCAGCACCATGGCGGATGAGATACTGACCCCCGGCGAGGGGCAGATCCGCGCCTTCGTCACCATCGCCGGCAACCCGGTGCTGTCCAGCCCCAACGGTGGACGCCTGGAAGAGGCCTTAGGCGGTCTGGAGTTCATGGTGTCGGTGGATTACTACCTGAATGAAACCACCCGACATGCCGACGTGATCCTGCCGCCCACCGCCGCCCTGGAACGTAGTCATTACGACCTGATCTTCAATCTGTTTTCGGTTCGCAATACCGCCAAATACAGCGAAGCCCTGTTCGAGCCCACGCCGGACAGTCGCCACGATTGGCAAATCCTGCTGGGCCTGGCCCACCGGCTGGAAAAGCTGAGCCACGGCGGGCGCCTACCGCTGCGTTCCGAATTGGGCTGGCGCGCCTTCCAGCGACTGGGGCCCGACCCGATTCTCGACTTGCTGCTGCGCAGCGGTCCCTATGGCCAGGAACTCGGCCCGGTCCGGTCCTTGGCAGAGCCCGCCATCGACCTGATCCAGGACATCCTGCCAACGCGGCATCCGCTGCGGGTACTGGCCGCCCTGAGCCCGATGAATCGGCGCTGGCAAGCGATGCCCAAGGGTCTCTCCCTCAACACGCTGTCGGCCTGCCCCAACGGCATCGACCTGGGCCCGCTCCAGCCTTGCCTGCCCGAGCGACTCTACACCCGTGATGGCAAGATCAACCTCGCCCCTCGACGCTATCTGCGCGACCTGGACCGGCTCTATCAACGGCTAACCCGCCCCCAGGAGGATGGCTTGTTGTTGATCGGACGGCGCCATGTTCGCAGTAATAATTCCTGGATGCACAACAGCAAGCGCCTGGTCAAAGGCAAGGACCGCTGCACCCTGATGATTCATCCCCGGGATGCCTCCCTTAGCGGGCTGAAAGCTGGCGACTCCGCCGAAGTATCCAGTCCGGTTGGCCAGGTGGTGCTGCCGGTGGAAATCACCGAGGATGTGATGCCCGGCGTGGTGTCGATTCCCCATGGCTGGGGCCATAACCGCGAGGGCACCGGACAAACCGTCGCCGCCGCCCACGCCGGAGCCAGCATCAACGACGTCGTGCGCGACGACGAGATCGATACCCTGAGCGGCACCTCCGCGCTCAACGGTCAATCGGTCAAGGTTCGCCTCTGGCGGGCTGACCGCGTACGCAAACGCGCCTGAGCCGCAGGGAGCAGCCAGTCATGCCCATCGGGTTACAGTGGACGCTCATCGTATTGGGGCTGATCGCCATCGTCTTGCTGGCGGCATTCATCGGCCGTCAGCTGCGACTGCTACGGAAGGATAAGGCGCTGAAACGCAAGCACGCGGCGTTTCAGGCCCAGCGACGCACTCAGATCGTTGAGAGCATCCGGGTACTGGCCATGGCGATTGAGGAAAACCAGGTGGAATATTCGGAGGCCTGCCTGAGACTCAAGGGGCTGCTGGAGCTGATCGATCCGGAACTGCTGACCCAGGCGCCGTATCAGGTCTTTCAGCAAGTACATGATCAGATCCAGCACATGCCTACCCACCAGACACGCCAGGACACCGACCTGAAGTTCATCCGAAAATTGGACAAGGATCGCTTCGCCATCGAAAGTCAGCATGCGGAGGCCATTCAGCGGGCCGCCTCCGCGCTCCGCCAGCATCCCTTCTGAGGCCAGACGCATTTGTAACGTTTTGTAACTGAGCGCGATGCACCAGCCTTCATTTTGCCAGTTAAATCAATTCCATCCAGCGGCGCCAAAAAATAGAGGCCGGTTCACACTTTCGAACCCGGCCCGAATCCCTGTTCTTTTGCAAAAGATTGACTAGCTTTAACGTAGGGGCCAACGAGGGGGACTGCCGGGGAGCAGTCTGCGCTGCCCGTCTACGACGCCCATAGCGCCCATCTCATGAGTGGAATGATCTGCAACTAGCGGGTGAACTTGCCGGCCGATTTGGCCGGCTTTTTTTGGTCTATGATTCGCTCACCCAGGGAGCCACTGATTAGCCCTGCATCATGCCGGCGATGGCCAGGACGCTGTCTTTAGCTTCCACCAGCTCATCGAAGTGCTCAGCAACCTTGGCTTTGTCCAGGCCCAGCTCCTGATAGAATGAATCCGCCACCCGCTCGCCAGCGCCAAGGGCGATGCCCCTTTCGGTGAGCAGTTGGCGCCCCAACCAGAGCAACTTGGGGTAGACATCGTATTCACCGTCGTAGTCGGGATCTTTCTGGTGGCGAACCGCCACCGTCACCTCATCCGGCATACCCCAGTTAGCCATCAGTTGGGCGCCAATCTGCTCACGGGTAATACCCAGCAAGAAATGCTCGATCAGCGACGAATCCACCTGCGGATTGATCTCCAGTGAACGGCAGACCAGCTTGAAATGAGGCGGAAAAATATGGGCAAGTACCAGGTAGCCGAAGTTGTGCAACAGCCCGGACAGATAGGCCAGACCAAAGGCCGGGCGTTGGCCGCGGGGCATCAGGCTGGCCAGAAGCCCCGCGGCCTGTGCCTGCCAAATGGCTTGCTGCCAGTAGTCCACGTACCCTTCAGGCCGGTCCTGGGGCTGCGCCATGGCACGCCCCAGAGACAGCCCCACCGCCAGGTTCATCACCAGATCGAACCCAAGCACCCGGCACACCGCATCGTAGACCGAGCGAATCTGGCCGGCGGCGGCATAAAACGACGACGACGCCCAACTGACCACCTGCGCCGCCAGACTGGGATCGCTCTCGACGATGTCCACCAGATCCCCCACCATGGAATTAGGGTTCACCCGGAGCTGGATAATACGCTGTGCGGTTTCCGGCAGGGGCGGTAGCTCCAGGGTGTCATCCAGTCGCTGCTTGATGCGCAAACCGGTAAACCGCTTGATGGCATCGGTTAACTGCTCCAAATCGCGATCCGGCCGATTGCGATTCACTCCCACCGATTGGGGCTCAACCGCAATTGGCATCCGCTGAGCGCCGGCACTCAGCTCCTTGAACTCGGCTCCCTTAAGCATGATGGTTACGCCCTGGTCGATCAGGTTCAGTGCGATTACCGCCAGGTCGTCAACCGCCACGTCGACGACGGTGGGCAGGCCGGTCAGTGACGGCAATGCCGGTAAGTCCCGCAAGCCCGTCCGCTCTCGTACCAGCAACTGATCCGAGCCCGGCATCATGCGCAGGTCCCGATTCAGCTGTTTGTTGAGGGCATTGATATCGATAAGGTCCCGGTTGCGACAGATCACCTGAACCCGTCCCTGATCGTCGTTGAGCAGTACCATCCTCAGGGCCTGCGCCCCGGTCTCGGTGGAGGATACGTCTTTCAGTTCGACGTGCTCGGCGGAGTCCCCCAGAGCCTGGCGGACGATGACGGGCAGTTCCATGGTCTTCCCCTTGTTGTTCAAAGGCCCCTTGGGCCAACCGGTCTCACGCGCCACCGGCTACAGTTCGCCATCCCCTACGCTGTGGCTGGCAGGTCGCGAACATTGCCGAAGCCCCACATCGTCTGGTTATTATGCACTATAGATGACTCTGGGCCCGTCGGGGCCGAGAACCGGGACTTGCCGAGCCTCGCAATCACCCCAGGTCATCGCTGCCCTTCAGCGTTATCCAGCGGCCCGCTAGACCTCGCCATAGCGGGTGCGTTGCCCCAGCCAGCGCCGTACCAGCGCGCCGACCCGTTCCGGCTCCCGCAGTAACGGCGGCGCCATCTCCCGGATGGGCTCTATCCAGCCTTTGTCGCGTTCGAACTCCGCCAGCCGGAACTGCATTAATCCGGTCTGGCGCGTCCCCAACACCTCCCCCGGGCCACGGATTTCCAGGTCCCTTTCGGCAATGACAAAACCGTCCTGGCTGTCCCGCAACACCTGCAATCGGGCCTTACCATTTTGGGATAACGGCGGATGGTACATCAGCACACAGAAACTGGCGTCGCTGCCCCGCCCCACCCGGCCGCGGAGCTGGTGTAACTGGGCCAGCCCCAGCCGTTCAGGGTTCTCGATGATGATCAGCGAGGCGTTCGGCACATCCACCCCGACCTCGATCACCGTGGTCGCCACCAGCAGATCGAGCTCGCCGTTCTTGAACGCTGACATCACCTCCGCCTTCTCTGCCGCCTTCAGGCGACCATGGACCAGCCCAGTCTGCAACTCTGGGAGCCGTTCGGCCAGGGCCGCGGCGGTGGCCTCCGCCGCCTGGCATTGCAAGGCCTCGGACTCTTCGATCAGCGTACACACCCAGTAGGCCTGACGCCCGGTAGCGCAAGCCTGTCGCACCCGCTCGATCACCGCGTCCCGACGGCTATCCGGTACCGCGACGGTATCAATCGGCTTGCGCCCCGGCGGCAACTCATCGATCACCGAGGTGTCGAGATCGGCATAGGCGCTCATCGCCAGAGTGCGGGGAATCGGCGTCGCGGTCATGATCAGCTGATGCGGTGCCAGGTCGCCATCCACCCCCTTCTGCCGCAAGGCGAGCCGCTGATGCACGCCAAAGCGATGCTGCTCATCCACAATCACCAGCGCCAGGCGCTGGAAGGCCACGTCATCCTGAAACAGCGCATGAGTACCGATGGCGATCCCCACCTCACCATGAGCAACCCGCGCCAGCGCCTCGGTGCGGGCCTTGCCCTTGACCTTGCCGGAGAGCCAGGCAAGCCCGATACCCAGCGGCTCCAGCCACTGCCGGAAGCTGTTGTAATGCTGTTCGGCCAAAATCTCAGTGGGTGCCATCAAGGCCACCTGGGCACCGGCGGCGATTGCCTGCAAGGCCGCCAGCGCGGCGACCACGGTTTTACCGGAGCCGACATCGCCCTGTACCAGACGCAGCATGGGCAGCGGCTGACTCATGTCCTGGCGGACCTCGGCGCCCACTTGCAGCTGGGCGCCGGTCAACTTGAACGGCAACTGCGCCACAAAGCGCTGGACCAGGTCGCCCTGGGGCAACAGCGCCAACGCCTGGCGTTGCCGGATCTGTTCGCGGACCTGAAGCAGGCTGAGCTGGTGTGCCAGCAGCTCCTCCATAATCAGGCGTTGCTGGGTCGGGTGCGTGCCGGCAAGTAGCTGCGCCACGTTGGCATCCGCCGGCGGCGCATGCACCAGCGCAACGGCGGCGCTGATGCCCGGTAGCTGATAATCAGCCAGCAACGACTCCGGCAACAGTTCGCGAATGGGATAACGCTGTAGATAGGCCAGCGCCTGGCGACAAAGGTTCCGTACCCGTGGCTGTTGAATGCCTTCGGTGAGTGGGTAGACCGGGGTCAGGGTAGCGCTGCCGGGGGCGTCCATCGGCGGCGGGTTCACCTCGTACTCGGGGTGATACAGCTCATAGCCGGAGCGGCCGGCCCTTACCTCGCCAAAACAGCGGACCCGGTTGCCCGGAGACAACTGTGACTTCTGCGCGGCATTGAAGTGGAAAAAGCGCAGCACCAGGAACCCGGAATCGTCCCGTAAGGTCACCTGGAGACTGCGACGGCGTCCCATCACCAGATCATTCTTGACCACCTCGCCTTCCACCACGCCCACGTCGCCGACCCGCAGGCTACCCATCGGCACAACCCGGGTGCGGTCCTCGTAACGATAGGGCAAGTGGAACAGCAGGTCCTGCAGGGAGTGGATACCCAGCTTGGCCAGCTTTTCCGACAGTGCGGCGCCGACGCCCTTGAGCGTGGTGACCGGTAGATCCGCCAACGAGGTCATGATGAGCTCAGGCGCTGACGGAAGTGACCGGGGTTTCCTCGCGGGCCCGTTCCATAACCCGGCACTGACCGGCGGCCAGCCGCAGCATGTCGATGGCCTTGGGTCGGGGGAAGGTCACCCGCCAGGCCAGGGCCACGGTACGGAACGGCACCGGCGGGGCGAATGGGCGCACCACCAGGATGTCCTCCCGATATTGCATGGCGGTGGCGGCGGACAACGGCAATACCGTAATTCCCAGCCCCGAGGCCACCATATGGCGAATGGTTTCCAGCGAGCTGCCCTCGGTCACCAGCGCCGGCGATCCCGCGCTGTGCGTTCGGCGGGTGACGGCCTCCACCAACGGCGGACAGGATTCCAGCACCTGATCGCGGAAACAGTGTCCCGGCCCCAGCAACAGCATCTGTTCCTGCGCCAGCTGCTCCGGCGTCAGTTCCGCTGAGTCCGCCAGAGGATGCCTGGCCGGCAATAACACCACAAACGGTTCGTCGTAGAGCGGCAGGGTCACGACCTCCGGTTCCTCGAAGGGTAACGCCACGATGATGGCATCGAGTTCCGAGTGGCGCAGTTTCTGACGCAGGTTGGCGGTGTAGTTTTCCTCAATGTACAACGGCATGTCCGGTGCCCCCCGCCGCAATTCCGGCAGCAGGTGGGGAAACAGGTAGGGACCGATGGTGTAGATGGCACCCACTTTAAGCGGCGAACTGAGCTGATTCTTGCCGTCCTGGGCCATGTCCCGAATCACCCCCACCTGATCCAGCACCCGTTGCGCCTGCTCGATGATGCGCTGCCCGGTCTCGGTGACCCGGATACTGCTCTTGCTGCGCTCGAACAGCGGCACCCCCAGTTCATCTTCGAGCTTCTTGACCGCGACACTCAACGTGGGCTGGCTGACGTGACATCGCTCCGCTGCACGGCCAAAATGCTTTTCTCGGGCCAGAGTAACAACATAGCGCAATTCGGTGAGGGTCATGGAATGCTCCGGTCAGAACGTTACTGTGGTCAGGCGGTCATGCGGAATGGGGCATGACCGCCTGAAAAACGCAGTTCATAGCCTTCTTGGATGAAGCATAAGGATTGATATTGATTATGGCAATCACTCAAACACCGGGCCAACCCCGGATTCTGGTCGCCGGCTGCGGCGCCCTGGGCGGCATGATCGCCCGCCAGCTGAGCACCCAGGCAACGGTGTACGGTTTACGCCGCAACGCCAACAAAGTGCCCGCGGGCGTTCAGCCGGTGGCAGCGGATCTGTTGGCGCCGGAACAGCTGAACACGCAATTGCCGCCGGCGCTGGACGCCATCGTCTATTGCCTCACACCGGGGCGTTACGACGATGAGGGTTACCGCCAGGCCTATGTGACCGGCCTTGGCAACCTGCTCACCGCCGTATCCGGCCATCCAGTGAAACGGGTGGTGTTTATCAGCAGCACCAGCGTCTACCACCAGGACGATGACAGCTGGGTGACCGAGGACAGCGCCACCGCGCCCTTGCGGCACAGCGGTCAACGCATCCTGGAGGGCGAGCAGACCGCCTTGTCCGGTCCGTTTCCCGCCACGGTGGTGCGCTTCAGCGGCATCTACGGCCCCAGCCGCCGACGCTTCCTGAGCGCGGTGCAGCGTGGCGAGATGAACCCCGCCCAACCCGGGCCCTACAGCAACCGGATCCATGAGGCCGATGCCGCAGCGGCGGTGGCGCACTTGCTGGGGATGGCCCTGGCTGGCGAGTCGTTGGCCGATCATTACATTGCCAGCGACTGCGAGCCGGCGCGCCTCGATGAAGTGGTCACGTGGGTGCGGACGCAGGTGCCCTGCGCGCCACCGCAGCCGGATGCCCGCACGGCTGGGCGGGCCGGCAGCAAGCGCTGCGACAACCGGCGGTTACTGGCAACCGGGTTTCGCTTTCGTTACCCGGACTACCGGGCCGGTTACGGCGAGATGATCGAGCAGGAACGCGGCGAGTGACCGGCCGGCAGGGGGCTGGGCGGCCGGTCGCAGGCTGACGGGGATCAGCTCAGTACCATGACTGCGTCCATTTCCACCGGCACGCCCTTGGGCAAGCACGCCACGCCGATGGCGGCACGGGCGGGATACGGCTCGTGGAAGTACGTCGCCATGACCTCATTGACGGTGGCGAAATTACTCAGGTCCGTCATGTAGATGTTGAGCTTGACGATGTCCTCCAGGCCGCCGCCGGAGGCCTCACAGACGGCCTTGAGGTTATCGAACACCTGCCGGGTCTTGTCGGCGAAGTCGCCGGCAACGACTTCCATGGTTTCCGGCACCAGCGGAATCTGGCCGGACAGGTACACGGTATCGCCCGCTTTCACCGCCTGGGAATAGGTGCCAATCGCCTGAGGCGCATTATCAGTCTGAATCACGGATTTGTTGGTCATGACCTTGGGTCCTTCTCACTAAAACCGCCATCGTCGCCCCGCACCGCGACGCTGTCAACTGCCGGCCAGCGCTATCTGGCCAACCCGCGCACTGGCGCCGATTCAATGCCGGATGCGGCTGATGTGGGTCACCGCCCGGATATTGCGCACCCGTCGCATGACACGCGCCAGGTGGCGGCGGCCGTTGACGTGCACCACCAGACTGACGATCCCCAGCCGGGCATTCTGCTCTTCCACGCTGATGCGTTCGATATTGCCATCGGCCAACGCCACCGCACTGGCCACTTCGGCAATCACGCCACGCTGGCGCTCCAGCTCGACCCTCAGCTCCACGGAGAACTCGTCGGTGATGTCCTTGGCCCATTTGAGGTGGGTCAATCGAGCCCGAGCGTCATCATCTTCCGGTATCCGCGAGCAGGTGTCAGAGTGAATCAGCATACCATTGCCGGTATCCATCACCCCAACCACCGGATCACCGGGGATTGGCTTGCAACACTGGGCGAATCGCACCAGCAAACCCTCGGTGCCGCGAATGGTCACCGGTGAGCGGCCAAAGCCGCCATTGGGCTGTTTCAGATCGGCCTCGGTAGTGTCGGGGCCGACCTCGCCACTGACCAGTTGGCGGGCAATGAGGTAGGCCATGCGATTGCCCAAGCCTATCTCGCTGAGCAGGTCGTTCAGGCTATTTACCTGATTGTGCTGTACCACCGCCGCCACCTGGCTGTCGGACAGATCCGCCAGCTTCTTGCCAAAGCCATTGAGGGACTTCTTCAGCAGCGTCTTGCCCAGATCCACCGATTCGGTTCGTTTCTGGTGTTTGAGCACGTGGCGGATGCTGCTGCGGGCCTTGCCGGTGACCACAAAGCTGAGCCACGCCGGGTTGGGCCGGGCGCCGGGCGCGGTGATGACCTCCACGGTCTGGCCACTTTGCAGCGGTTGACTCAACGAGCCCAAATTGCGATTGATGCGACAGGCCACACAGGCGTTGCCGATGTCGGTGTGAATGGCGTAGGCGAAATCAACGGGCGTCGCGCCACTGGGCAATTCCATGATCTTGCCCTTGGGCGTAAACACGTAGATTTCATCCGGAAACAGGTCGACCTTGACGTGCTCGATGAATTCCAGCGAATCGTCCGCCCGCTCACGCATTTCCATCAAGCCTTTCACCCAGCGGTCCACCCGCTTCTGGTTGACACTAGCGATGCTGGACTGATCGCTCTTGTACATCCAGTGTGCGGCAATGCCGTTGTTGGCAATGTGCTCCATCTCCTCGGTACGGATCTGGATCTCGATATTGACATGCATGCCGAACAACGTAGTGTGCAGGGACTGGTAGCCATTGGCCTTGGGCATGGCTATATAGTCCTTGAAGCGTCCTGGCAACGGCTTGTAGAGGCTGTGAACGGCGCCCAGGATTCGGTAACAGTCGTCTTCGCTATCGGTAATAATGCGGAAGGCGTACACGTCCATGATCTCGTGAAACGACTTCTGCTTGAACTTCATCTTGTTGTAGATGCTGTTCAGATGTTTCTCGCGACCAATGATCCGCCCCGGCAGCCCCCGTTCGGTCAGCTTCTCTTCCAGCCTGCTGCGAATTTCCTCGATGATTTCCTGATGACTGCCCCTCAGCTTGGTCACCGCCTGGGAAATGTAGCGCGAACGCATGGGGTAGAGCGAGGAGAAGCCCAAATCCTCCAGTTCGGTACAGATCGAGTGCATTCCCAGCCGGTTGGCGATCGGCGCATAGATATCCAGCGTCTCGGTCGCAATGCGCTGGCGCTTGACAAAGGGCAGGGGGCCCAGGGTACGCATGTTATGGAGACGGTCGGCAAGTTTGACCAGGATGACCCGAATATCCCGGGCCATAGCCAGGGTCATTTTCTGGAAGTTTTCCGCCTGGGCTTCGGCACGCGAGCGGAATTCGATCTGGGTCAGTTTGCTGACCCCATCCACCAACTCGGCCACCGATTCGCCGAACTGATCGGCCAGGGCATCCTTGGGAATGCCGGTGTCTTCGATGACATCGTGTAACATCGCCGCCATCAGGCTCTGATGGTCCAGCTTCAGCTCGGCCAGAATGCTGGCCACCGCCAAGGGGTGGGTGACATAGGGTTCACCACTGCGCCGTCGCTGCCCCTCATGGGCCTGTTCGGCGTAATAGTATGCCCGCCGCACCTGGTTGATGCGGGTTGTATCCAAATAGCTGCTAAGTTCCCTGGCCAGGCCTTCGACTGTAGGCTCCGCTGACACCGCACCTCCCAATGACACTTGCTGGGCCGGACAAAAAAACCCGGATGCGCGCACCCGGGTTTTCCGATGCCCATCTACGGTCAGGGCACCGAGCCCTTTCTATACACTATAAAACCGTATGGACAGAATTCAATGCCCCACCCTGGGGCGACAACGGATTTTATTCGTCGTCGTCTTCCTGAAGCAGGGAACGGGTTACCTTGCCTTCGGCAATTTCCCGCAACGCCAACACGGTGGGCTTGTCGTTTTCTTCCGGAACCATTGGTTCGTGGCCCTTGGTGGCAATCTGGCGGGCACGCTTGGTGGCCAACATAACCAGCTGAAAGCGGTTATCCACGTTTTCCAGGCAATCTTCAACGGTAACTCGAGCCATAACACTCCCCGACTAGAACATGATAACTGGTGACTTGCACCGGCAGGCCAATCCCTCCCGCCGACGCGCAATTTAGCAGACCGCGTAGTTTACTGACGCCGGTTCAATTTGTATACAGCCAATACTAACCGGACACCAATCGGGTCAACAGATCGGCGTGGCGCACTTCCTGCGGCTCCACCCGCAGCCGTCGGCTGCGAACGATCGCCAACAGGTCCGCCAACGCGGTGTCGAAGTCGTCATTGACCACCAGGTAGTCGAACTCCAGGGCATGACTGCACTCTTCGGCCGCCTCCCGCAGTCGTCGCTCAATGACCTCGGCCTCATCCGTGCCGCGCCCGATCAGGCGCTGGCGCAACACCTCCGGTGACGGCGGCACGATAAAGATCCCCACGCACTCCGGCATCAGTCGGCGCACCTGGGCCGCGCCCTGCCAGTCGATCTCGAGAATCACATCCTGGCCATGGTCGAGGGCCTGCTGCACCCAACGCTGGGAGGTGCCGTAGTAATTGCCAAACACATCGGCATGCTCCAGGAAGTCATCGCGCTGTATCATCGCCTCAAACTCGTCGCGGCTGACGAAATGATAGTTGACGCCGTCCTCCTCACCGGAACGCATGGGACGGGTGGTGTGGGAGATCGACACACCCAGGGCACCGTCCTGCTGCAGCATGGCCGCCACCAAACTGGTCTTGCCCGCACCGGAGGGGGCTGAAATTACGTACAGGGTGCCTTTCTCAACTTGGCTCATTGACGCGTGCTCTCCAGACATTGAACGCAGAAACCGGCGATTATACGGGGATCAACCGGGCATCGCACCCGGCCCGGCGATCACTCGAGGTTCTGCACCTGCTCCCGCATCTGCTCTATCAGCACCTTGAGATCGACCGCCACCCGGGTTACCCGGGCGTCGATGGACTTGCTGCTCAGGGTATTGGCTTCGCGGTTGAGCTCCTGCATCAGAAAGTCCAGGCGGCGGCCGATGGCGTCGCTGCTTTGCAGGGTTTCCAGCACCTCACCGACATGGGCATCCAGCCGGTCCAGCTCCTCCGCCACATCGGACTTCTGGGCCAGCATCACCATTTCCTGGCTCAAGCGATCCGGCTCCAGCTCCACTTGCGCCTTCTGAAACCGCTCCCGCAGCTGACGCGCCTGCCGCTCAAGCAGCTCGGGCATCGCCGCCCGCACCTCCTTCACCATTTTTTGCATGCTCGCCAGCCGCTCCTCGAACAAAGGCCGCAGACGTTCACCCTCGCGCTCACGGGCCTCCATCAAGTCGGCGACGGTACGCTCGAACAGACTGATCGCAGCCGCCCGGATCGGTTCCATATCCTGCTCCGGCGAGGCCATGACGCCGGGCCAGCGCATGATATCAAGGGCATTGATGTGGGCAGGGTTGTCAAGAATCCGGTTGATCTGGTTGGCCGCATCGTTCAGCGCCTCCGCCAGATCATGGTTGATCACAAACGATTGCTCGGCGGAATCCGCCAGCTGAATGCGCACGCCCACGTCCACCTTGCCCCGTTTCAACTGGCTGCGCAGATGTTCGCGAAACCGGTTCTCCAGCTCCCGCAGCGAGTCCGGCAACCGGAACGAAGGCTCCAGATAGCGATGGTTAACGGCCCGGATCTCGCAGGTCAATGCGCCCCATTCGCCCTGAGCATCCTGACGGGAAAAAGCGGTCATACTTCTGATCATGGCGGCTCCGAAAGCTGAGTAAATACAGATGCCCTCTAGTTTAGCAGTGTGCTGGCCACCGCCGCGAACTTACCGACGCCTACCGCCACTGCACCGCCTTCCGGCCAATGGCAGCGCCGTCGTTTATTCAGTGACACCGCCCCGTGATATACTGCCGCCCCTTTCCATTCACCGCACCGGCACGCCCGGTCAGCGCCACGCACCAGCAGGACATTCTACCTATGCGCCCTAGCGGAAGAACGCCGGAACAACCCAGAGACATCCGAATCACCCGCCACTACACCCGTCACGCCGAAGGCTCGGTGCTGGTGGAGTTTGGCGACACCAAAGTAATCTGCACCGCCTCGGTGGAAAACAAGGTGCCTCCGTTCCTGCGGGGCGAAGGCAAAGGCTGGGTTACCGCCGAATACGGCATGCTGCCCCGCTCCACCGGCTCGCGCATGGGTCGCGAAGCCGCCCGCGGCAAGCAGGGTGGGCGCACCGTGGAGATCCAGCGGCTGATCGGCCGTTCACTCCGGGCCGCCGTTGACCTCCGTGCCCTCGGCGAGCACACCATCACCATCGACTGCGACGTCATTCAGGCCGATGGCGGCACTCGTACCGCCGCCATCACCGGCGGCTGTGTCGCGCTGGTGGACGCACTCAACCACCTGGTCAAACAGGGCCGACTGAAGACCTCGCCGCTCCAGCAAATGGTGGCGGCACTGTCCGTCGGCATCTACCAGGGCGTGCCGGTGACCGATCTGGATTACCCGGAAGATTCCACCGCCGAAACCGACATGAACGTAATCATGACCGACCAGGGTGGTTTCATCGAAATCCAGGGCACCGCTGAGGGCGCGCCGTTCGCTCAGGATGAGCTGGACGCCATGATGGCCATGGCCCGGCAGGGCATTGAAAAGGTGTTTGCCATCCAGAAGGCGGCACTGGAAGACTGACGCCATCTGGTTGATACCAGGCTGAAGTAAGCGGGTTCGTTGAGGAAGAGCTTTCCGGACCGTCTCCGGCCAGGGAGGGCCACAGACGAGCGCACCGGGATAGGCCTGTAGCGTGTCCGGCAAGGTCGCTGACCCCGGACACGCGGACGGTCTATACCAGCATCGGTATCAGAGACCGATCTCGATGTCGTAATCCATGATCACCGGGGCGTGATCGGAGAAGCGGGTCTCGTTATCGATCCAGCCGTCGAGGATGGTCTTGCGAATGCCGGGGGTCAACAGCTGATAGTCGATGCGGATGCCGGCATTGCGCCGCCAGCCCTCGGCCCACTCCGGCCAGCAGGTAAACTGATTGCTCTGCTTGTTGATGTCCCGGAAGGCATCAACACACCCCATCTCGTCAAACAACCGATCCAGCCAGGCCCGCTCGTGGGGCAGAAACCCGGACACATCGAGCTTGTGGTAGCGGGAACTGGCGTCGGTCACATGATGGGCCGTCTGCAGGTTGGCGCAGAAAATAAACTGGCGGCGCTTACGCAGGGTCTTCTGCATATGCAGACCGAAGGCGTCCATAAAGGCATCCTTATGGTCCAGCGCGGTCAGGTCGTCCTCGCCAATGGCCTCATCCTCCTGGCCCAACGCCGAAGGCGCCAACACACAGGCCACACTGACTTTGTCGAAGTCCGCCTGGATGAAACGACCTTCCCGATCGGCCTGCTCGTTGGCAAAGCCATACATGATGGCCTTGGGGAAGTGACGGGTGTAGATACCGACACCGCCGTCCTCGTTGCGCTCACCGTCGATAAAGTAGGCTTCGTAACCCTCCGGAATCAGCTGACGATCCTCAATTTCGTAGGCGCGCATGCGATGATCCTGAACGCACACCACGTCAGCATCCTGCCTGCCCAGCCAGTCGAAAAAGCCTCGCTCAATGGCCTGCTCGAGGCCATTGACGCTGATTGATACTACCCGCATACGTGTTCCCTGATTCGGTTTGTGTGTATGATACCGGTTTTAGCCATATTTAAAAGAACCTACCTCGCCAGAAGCCTTGTCATGCAAGACTATCAGCAAGAATTCATCGATTTTGCCATTAGCCGGAACGTGCTGCGTTTTGGCGAATTCACCCTCAAGTCAGGGCGCACCAGCCCCTACTTTTTCAACGCTGGCCTGTTCAACACCGGCGACGATCTGGTGCAGCTCAGCCGTGCCTATGCCGCGGCCCTGCAACGTAGCGGCTTGAATTATGACATTATTTTCGGGCCTGCCTATAAGGGCATACCACTGGCCTGCACCACCGCACTGGCCCTCTCCCAGGCCGGCGATAACCGCCCCTTCGCCTTCAACCGAAAAGAGAAGAAGGACCACGGCGAGGGCGGCAACATTGTCGGCGCACCGCTGGCCGGCAAGGTGCTGATCATCGACGACGTCATCACCGCCGGTACCGCCATCCGCGAATCCATCGACCTGATTCACGCGGCCGGCGCCCAACCGGCAGGCGTGCTGATCGCGCTCGACCGCCAGGAGCGCGGCAACGGCACGCTGTCCGCCATTCAGGAAGTGGAGCAGGACTACCAGATTCCGGTGGTCAGTATCATCAAGCTGGAGCAAGTGCTGTCCTATCTGCAATCCCAACCAGGTTTCGACGACCACGCTCAACGTGTGGCAGCCTATCGGGAGCGCTATGGCATCTAATGGCCTTTTGCTAATCTGACAACTGGATGCGCACTGCGGCTGGACAGATGCGGTCAACTGCGACGTCATTACCGGAGCGACTCCGTCGATCTATGAAACGCACAACGAACATTCTCAGCTCGGCGCTCGCGGTCTCGCTGCTATTGGCAGCGACCATCGCGGACGCACGCATGTACCGCTACAAAGACGAGAATGGTCGGACCGTAATCAGCAGCACCGTACCCCAGCAGGCCTCGCAGCGCGGCTATGAAATACTCGACAACAGGGGCCGAGTCATCAATACCATTGCCCCTGCGCCCACCCCAGAAGAAATCGCCGCACGGGAAGCCGAGGTAGCCCGGCAACACCAGCTGCAACTGCAGCAGGAGCGCGACCTTGCCCTACTGAAGCGGTTCAGCCACCCGGACGAAGCCGTTCGAGCCATGGAACGCAAGCTGCAGGAGCTCGAGAGCTTTGGTCAACTCAAGCGAGGCAGCATCTCCGTGCTGGCCAATCAGCTTGATAGCGAACAGACACGAGCAGCGAACCTGGAGCGCTCGGGCCGCGATATTCCCGCAGCAACCCTGCAGAAGATCCAGCGACTGCAGAACCAGATCCTCGATGTAGAACAGGAAATCGCC
This sequence comes from Marinobacter sp. SS21, assembly GCF_028369065.1. Taxonomy (GTDB): domain Bacteria; phylum Pseudomonadota; class Gammaproteobacteria; order Pseudomonadales; family Oleiphilaceae; genus Marinobacter. The sequence goes on along the minus strand of NZ_JAQNDA010000013.1, from coordinate 23,572 downwards.
GAACAGAATGCGGAGATCGACAAAGTTCGTGCACGCTTTGTCGAAGACATCATCCGCCTCGAAACGATCACCGGCGAGCCGGCCACCCTGCCTTACGACAGCGAGCCCAATCCGACCCCCTAGCCATCGGGGGATTCCCCCCTAAACCGCCCGCCCCTGGTTAGCCAACTGTGCGCTCAGCCCCTAACGCAAATGGGCCGCCCTAAGGCGACCCATTTTGTGACCACTGACTAACGCCGAAATCAGGCGGTAGTTGAAGCCTTCTTGGCAGCCGACTTCTTGGCTGCTGGTTTCTTTTCAGTCACAGTTTTCTTTACAGCTTCGGCGGTCTCGGTCACTTCTTCCGCGACTTCCTCGACAGCTTCGACGACGGCGTCAGCGCTTTCGGCGGCTTCTTTCTCGATACGAGCCACCAGCTCACCGGCAAAGCTGCCGAAACGGCTGTTCAGGCCACGCAGCTGCTCGAACAGCGAGACGCTGTAACCGTCGTAACGCTCACGCAGCGACTTGACGCTGTATTCACGCACTTCGCTTTCCAGCTTCTCGGCGTACTCAAACGGCTTGGCAGCCAGCTTCTTCTGCTGTTCTTCCGCAGTGTTGATACCCTTGGCAACGATATCCTGAAGTTGCTCTTGATAAGACTTGAGCTTACCCATCGTGACTCTCCTGATCGTAAGTGGTTACTTAACACGATTTGAATGCCCGGCATTTCCCTACCGGCGTTCCGATTCATGTAGGAGAGTAAAGTCAAAAATTAGAATGTTCATACTAAACCACGCCAGACCTGGAGCACGATATGCACCGTTCCGGCAGGCGAGCCGCGGCCTGTGGCCGCCGGAGCGCTGCCGCCACGCCCGCCACCCACTTCGTTACAACTTCGTCATTTGATGACTCACTCCGGTTGCGCATAATCGGGACTGGATTTTCTGGACCAGCCTCCCCGCATTATTCAGGCCAGCCTCTCATTCCGCCGACCGCCCCAGGAAGGGGCCAACGAGGACAAGCCATGCGATTTCCCCGACTAGCCCGGCCAATCGTCCGCACCATGGCCTCCGCCAGCCTCGCCAGCTTGCTGTTTGTGGCGGGCTGCCAAGACGAGTCCGGCACCACCGCCCGCTCGCCGGACGCCGCCACAGCGGCGGCACAGCGGGAAGGCAAGGTGCTCAACACCTTCAAACGGACCTTCGAATCCCCTCTCGCCAATCCAACGCCAGCCCCCGGTTCGCGGGAGGTGGCAGAGGCGCCGCGTCCGACCCTGGAATGGACGGCACCCTTGACCCGGGAGAACGGCAGCGCCCTGTACCTCAGTGAAATCCAAGGCTACCGGCTCTATTACCGGTTCCGGCATACACAGGCGTTTCAGTGGATTGACGTGGACGGCGCCGATAACACCCGCTACCCACTCGCTGACTTTGAGTCCGGCGCCTACGATTTTGCCATTACGGCACGGGATAACAGCGGCCTGGAAAGCCGCAAATCAGAGGTGATTAAAGTCGATCTGATTTGACCAGGGCGGACGCCTACCAGCGAAAAATCACCCAGCTGGGCACCAGAATCCGGGACTGGGAGGTGCGCGACCAGCCACCGCCGTCGGCAGGCACCAGATAGTAGGGCGGGCCGGCTTTGGGCACCACTTTGATTTCGACAATTTCGCCATTCACCCGATACTCGTAAATCACCTGCTGCTCCCCGCCGCGGATGATCACCTGGGGCTCCTGGGGCGCGGAGCGATATTCCGGCGCGAGCACCGGCGTTTCCGGTACCGCCACCCCCTCCGGCAGATCGGCCTGCTGGCCTGCCGCCACTATGGGCAGCGCAGCTATTGGAAGCGCGACCAACAGCAGGCTGAAACCGGGGATTCGTAACGTTTTCATGGTAACCTCTGCTCGGAAACCGACGCTTTATCCCAGAGTTGCACAAGACCATCCACGCTTCAATCAGAATCCGGAATTGATTTGACATGAGCCAGCAGCCGACACCGCCGATCGTACTCGTCGACGGTTCTTCCTACCTGTTCCGCGCCTTCCACGCGCTGCCGCCGCTGATGACCAGCAAAAACCAGCCCACCGGCGCCATTAAGGGCGTGATCAGCATGATCCGCCGCCTGGAACAGGACTTTCCAGGGTCGCGGGTGGTGGTGGTCTTCGATGCCAAGGGCAAGACCTTCCGTCACGATCTTTACGACGCCTACAAAGCCAATCGCCCCCCCATGCCGGAAGACCTGGCCAGCCAGATCGAACCCATACACCAGATCATTCGCGCCATGGGCCTGCCGCTGCTGATTGTGTCCGGAGTCGAAGCGGACGATGTCATCGGCACCCTGGCCGAGGAAGCCACCAGCAAGGGCATCGACGTGGTGATCAGTACCGGCGACAAGGACATGGCACAGCTGGTCAGCGACCACGTCACCCTGATCAACACCATGACCGACACCCGCATGGACCGGGACGGGGTGGCGACAAAGTTCGGCGTCAGCCCGGAGCAGATCATCGATTACCTGACCCTGGTCGGCGACACCGTGGACAACATTCCCGGGGTCAACAAGTGCGGCCCCAAGACAGCTGTGAAATGGCTGCAGGCTTACGACAATCTTGATCAGCTGGTCGAAAATGCCGACGAGATCAAGGGCAAGATCGGCGAAAACCTGCGCCAGGCGTTGCCGCAACTGCCGCTGAGCCGGGAACTGGCCACCATCAAGACCGATGTGGAACTGGAGTTCGGACTGCAGGAACTGGCGCACCAACCCCAGGACGACGAAGCCCTGCTCACCCTGTTCAAGGAGTATGAGTTCAAGACCTGGGTGGCGGAACTGAACCACCCCGGCCAGGCCAGCGACGCCCCCAATCCGGAGCAGGCACAGACCGAAGAGATTGAGAAGAACTATCAGACCATCACCACGGAAGCGGATCTGGAGCACTGGCTCAGCCGGCTGGAGCGCGCGCCGCTGTTCGCCTTCGATACCGAGACCACCAGCCTGAACTACTCCAAGGCCGAGGTGGTCGGCGTCTCTTTTGCCATCGAACCGGGCGAAGCCGCCTATCTGCCGCTGGCCCATGACTACCTGGGCGCGCCGGAGCAACTGGACCGCGACCAGACCCTGGCCAAGCTCAAGCCGCTGCTGGAGAACCCGCAACGGCTCAAGGTCGGCCAGAACCTGAAGTACGACAAAAACGTGCTGGCCAACCATGGCATCTGCCTTGACGGCATCGCCGAGGACACCATGCTTGAGTCCTACGTGCTCAATTCGGTCGGCTCCCGGCACGACATGGACACCCTGGCGCTGAAATATCTCGGCCTGAAGACCATCAAATTCGAGGACATCGCCGGTAAGGGCGCCAAGCAACTCACCTTCAACCAGATCGAACTGGACCAGGCCGCCCCTTACGCCGCCGAGGATGCCGACATCACCCTGCGACTGCACCAGGCGTTGCGCCCCAAGCTCGCCGACACCGGCCGCCTGCAGGAAGTGTACGAGCAGATTGATCTGCCGCTGGTTCCGGTGCTGTCCCGCATGGAGCAGCGAGGCGCACTGGTTGACGCCGAACGCCTGAAGGTCCAGAGCCAGGAACTGGCCGCACGCATGGCCGAGCTGGAGCAGGAGGCCTACCAGGAGGCCGGGGAACAGTTCAACCTGGGCTCCCCCAAGCAGCTGCAGGCTATCTTCTATGACAAGCTGGGACTGCCCGTGGTGAAGAAGACGCCCAAGGGCGCGCCCTCCACCGCCGAACCCGTGCTGCAGGAACTGGCGCACGACCACGCCCTGCCCCGGCTGATCCTGGAACACCGCAGCCTGAGCAAGCTCAAGTCCACCTACACCGACAGCCTGCCCGGCATGATCAGCCCACGCACCGGCCGTATCCATACCTCCTACCACCAGGCGGTGGCAGCCACCGGACGCCTGTCCTCCACCGAGCCCAACCTGCAGAACATTCCCATTCGCACCCCTCAGGGCCGGCGTATCCGCCAGGCGTTCGTCGCCCCGGACGGCTACCAGTTGGTGGCGGCGGATTACTCCCAGATCGAGCTGCGCATCATGGCGCACCTGTCGCAGGACAAGGGGCTGCTGGAGGCATTTGCCCATGGCGAGGACATTCACCGCGCCACCGCCGCCGAGGTCTTCAATGTCAATCTCGCAGAGGTGTCCGCTGACCAGCGACGCAGCGCCAAGGCGATCAATTTCGGCCTGATCTACGGCATGTCCGCGTTTGGCCTGTCCCGACAACTGGATATTGAGCGCAAGGTCGCCCAACAATACATCGACCGCTACTTTGAGCGTTACCCCGGCGTGCTGAGCTACATGGACAACATTCGCCGACAGGCCCATGACGATGGCTACGTCGAAACCCTGTTCGGCCGACGCCTGTACCTGCCAGAAATCAATGCCCGCAACAAACAGATGCAGCAGGCGGCGGAACGAACGGCCATCAACGCCCCAATGCAGGGCACGGCCGCCGACATCATCAAACGTGCCATGCTTGAGGTGGAAGACTGGTTGCTGCGCGACCACCCGGATCAGGCTCGGATGATCATGCAGGTCCACGACGAACTCATCCTGGAAGTCAAAGCAGAGGCATTGGAGACGGTGCGCCAGGGCCTGGTCGAGCGCATGTCGGCGGCTGCCGAACTCAAGGTGCCATTACTGGTGGAGGCAGGCTCCGGCAACAACTGGGACGAAGCCCACTAAACACCGCTCCAGAACGGTGCAACTCCACGAGAAAACGCCCCTTTTGGGGCGTTTTTTTGACATTTTTTCACAAATATACCGCCAACAACTCGCCACCACCCCCGCCGTTCCGCGCCGCTGCCCTTTACGGCACGAATTTCGCAGGAAATTCAGTCAGTAACGAGCCCCTCATTCGTCCAATGAGCGCTGTCCGGCCCCATTAGCAGACAGCACGAGGGTCACCATTCGCCAAGAAAACTCGAAAGAGCCCGAACTATGCCTTCAATGCCCGCACAACGAAGCTGGCTGCTGGACCCGAGCCGGCTGAAACTGGTCCATCAATGCCGCCGACTGATCCACTCGGAATTCGGCATCAAACTGCACCTGACGGATGAACGCCTGACCGAGCAACTGGCCAGCTACGCCGACCGGAGCCGCTCAGACCAGCTGCAACAGATATGGAGCCGGCTGAAAGCCGAGATTCCCGGTTATCACGCCGAGACGGAAATCGACGAACCCGCCCGAAGGATGTATCGCGGTCAGGCGGTGGCGGAACCCGGGCAACCGGGCGCCAGCCCGAACCAGCACCATGGGGACGCCGCCACGCCACGACGCCAGATGATCTACCGGGGCCAGGTCGTGGACGCACTGGGAGACTGAAAGCCAGGCTGATAAGTAGGCTGACTCGCGAACCACCCCTTGCCACTCATCAGGCCCCGGCAACCGCGCCTCAGAACGCCCGGCTCAATTGCACCGAAGCGCCCCAGGCATCCAGCTCGTAGGTGCCGGTAAAGTTGGCGGCGCCGGCGACCGGCTCATCGTCGACGGTGTATTCACGCTCGTCCACGTCCACATCGTCAAACAACAACACGCCGGCGGCGACGTCGACCGTCCAGCCGCTGTCACGGTCCCCGTAGCGGGCGCCCAGGGTAAGCCACTGGCGATCGTCGGAAGGAATGCGGGCCGTACGGAAATGCTCGTTGACCGGCGACTGATCGTAGGCGTAGCCGGCCTTCAGCGCCCAGGACGGCGTCGCCTGCCAGTCCACACCCACATTGGCCTGCCAGGTATCGCGCCAGTTTTCGGAGACGTGGCCCACCAGGGACGGGTCACCAAACTTGGGCCCACCCAACGCGGAGATGGCCCCTGCGTCTTCGCGACTGACGATGTCCAGGGCCACAAACCGGCTCCATTTGGCCCAGGTTGCCCCCGCCAGCACGGTGACGTCCTCGGTCAGACGATGACGCAGCCCCACGGTGATGCTTTCCGGGATTTCCAGCGGTACAACCGCCTTCTCGTTCAGGTCGGCGAACGCAAAGCTCAAGCCACCGGGGGTCAGGACGGCCTGCGGCACGTTGCTCAATGTCGCATGGCCCCCCAGCTCCAGCTCAGTCCCGGACTGGGCCGAGAGGCCAACCTGGGTGCGGTCGCTGATTTCCCACAGCAGCCCGACCGTGAAGGTCACGGCGATGTCATCCCCCTCCACATCGAAATAACCGTCTTCAAACGCCGGGCCGCCATAACCCAGGGCCTGGGCCTGGGCATAATTGGCACTGTAGTCCTGAAACTTGGAGAGTCGGCCTTCGGCGTACAGCAGGTTGACCCCCAGGCCGAGGGAGAAGCCGTTGCCATCGTTCAGCGCGATGGACGGACTGAAGGCAATGGTGGTCAGTTCGGTCCGGTCAGCGAAATAACGGCCCACAAAGTCGTTGTCGTAATTCGCCTTCAAACCGTAGGGGGCGTGGATGCCGAAACCGACATCAACACTGTCGCTGAGCTCCCGGGTCAGATAGAGGTTGGGCAATACGGCGAAGGGTGCGAAATCGCCGCCACTGCCGCCATCGACCGGCAGGCCGGCGGCCGTGCGGGCACTGGCGGAGTCACGATTCAGCTCGGCCTTGATATCCAGCACCGCGGCACCGAAGGACAGGTTGGTTCCCGACAGCTGGCTCATGCCGGCCGGGTTGAAGAAGACGGTGGTGGCGTTTTCAGGATTCGCCGCCGTGCCGGCATTGGCCACGCCCATGGCGCTGGCGCTCTGCTCGTTGAGTGCGAAACCGCCCGCCAGTACCGATGCCGACACCGAGGCCAGAACGGCAACGCTGATGAGACCTGTGACTCTGCGCATAATTCCCCCGATTCGTGCGAGCGGCGGAGTATACGCAGGTCAGGCCATTGGCCTCAAATGCCAAGGCTACCCATTTGGAAAGCTAACCAACTACGACCAAAGTCTAAAACGCCCGCGGCCAGTCAATCGTCCTGAATCGACAGGTTATCAACGGTGGACGACAGCTGCTCCGGGCTGTGGGCGTCACTGCCGAGCTTGATCATCAGGCGCAGATCGTTGGCGGAATCGGCGTAGGCCAACGCATCCTCGTAGGTGATCAGGCCGTCGGAATAGAGACGGTACAGGGCCTGGTCGAAGGTCTGCATGCCCGACTCGGTCGACTTCGCCATCAACTCCTTGAGCTTGTGCACCTCGCCCTTGCGGATCAGGTCCGACGCCAGCGGTGAATTGATCAATACCTCGATGGCGGCGCGTCGGCCTTTACCATCAGGTGTGGGAATCAGTTGCTGGGCGACAATGGCCCGGAGGTTGAGGGAAAGGTCCATCCAGACCTGGCGATGCTGGTCCGGGTTGAAGAACTGGATGATCCGGTCGAGCGCCTGGTTGGCGTTGTTGGCGTGCAGCGTGGCCAGACACAGGTGGCCGGTTTCGGCGAACTGGACCGCATACTCCATGGTCTGCTTGGTCCGCACCTCACCGATCAGAATCACGTCGGGGGCCTGGCGCAGGGTGTTTTTCAGCGCGACCTCAAAGCTCTCGGTGTCGATGCCCACTTCCCGCTGGGTCACGATGCAGCCTTGGTGCTGGTGCACAAATTCAATCGGGTCCTCAATGGAGATGATGTGACCACGGCTGTTCCGGTTACGATGCCCTAGCATGGCCGCCAGCGAAGTGGACTTACCGGTACCGGTGGCGCCGACAAAAATGATCAGACCGCGCTTGGTCATGGCCAGATCCTTGACCACTTCCGGCAGACTCAGCTCATCGATCTGGGGAATCTTGGTTTCGATACGCCGCAGTACCATGCCGCAGAGATTGCGCTGAAAGAAAGCGCTGACCCGGAATCGCCCGATGCCACGGGCGCTGATGGCGAAGTTGCATTCGTGGGACGCCTCGAACTCGGTCTGCTGCTTGTCGTTCATCGAGCCGTAAACGAGTTCGCGAGTCTGCTCCGGCGTCAGAGCGCTCTTGGTGACCGGAAGCACCTTGCCATTGACCTTCATGCTGGGGGGGACACCGGCGGTGATGAAGAGGTCCGAGCCCCCTTTCTCAACCATCAGCCTGAGCAGCTTTTCAAATTCCATGATCGTTACCTGTTAGTACTGAGCCTGTGAGTACTGAGCCTGTTAGCACTGGGCCTGTTCGTGCTGAGCGTGTGTTCACCGAGGCTATCGCCACCAAGGCTGTCTCACTATGCCCATTATGACCCAGGGTGACGGGCCGCCGCTAACGGTCAACCCCGCACGCCTGGCACCTGCCCGCTAAAAATTATCCGGCATCTTGGCCTTGGCCCGCGCGGCTTCGCGGGAAATCAGCCCTTTCTTCAACAACCGCTCCAGGCACTGATCCAGGGTCTGCATGCCCAGCGATCCGCCGGTCTGGATGGCCGAGTACATCTGGGCCACCTTGTCTTCGCGAATCAGGTTACGGATGGCAGGCGTGCCAATCATAATCTCGTGGGCGGCAATCCGGCCTCCCCCCATTTTCTTCATCAGGGTCTGGGAGACCACCGCCTGCAACGATTCCGACAGCATGGAGCGCACCATGGACTTTTCTTCCGCCGGGAACACATCCACCACCCGGTCGATGGTCTTGGCTGCGGAGGTGGTGTGCAGGGTGCCGAACACCAGGTGCCCGGTTTCCGCCGCGGTCAGCGCCAGCCGGATGGTTTCCAGGTCCCGCAGCTCACCCACCAGGATGATGTCGGGATCTTCCCGCAGCGCCGAGCGCAGCGCCTCGTTAAAGCCCAGGGTGTCCCGGTGCACTTCGCGCTGGTTGACCAGACACTTCTTGGAGTCATGCACGAATTCGATGGGGTCCTCAATGGTGAGGATGTGCTCGTAGCGACTCTCGTTGATGTAGTCGAGCATTGCCGCCAGGGTGGTGGACTTACCGGAACCGGTGGGCCCGGTCACCAGTACCAGCCCCCGGGGCACCGACGCCACGTCCTTGAACACCTGGCCCATGCCCAGGTCTTCCATGGTCAATACCTTGGACGGGATGGTCCGGAAGACGGCGCCGGCACCGCGGTTCTGGTTGAAGGCGTTAACCCGGAAACGGGCTACGCCGGGCACTTCGAAGGAGAAGTCGGTTTCCAGGAACTCCTCGAAATCCTTGCGCTGCTTGTCATTCATGATGTCATAAATCAGGCCATGGACCTCCTTATGCTCCATCGGCGGCAGATTGATGCGCCGCACGTCACCGTCTACACGAATCATCGGAGGAAGACCGGCGGACAGGTGCAAGTCAGACGCGCCCTGTTTTGCCGAGAAGGCAAGCAGTTCAGTTATATCCATAGGAGTCCTCGGGAGGGTTATTCTTTTATCCTGACATCGGGGCAGCCGGAGAAAGCAAACGCCGAACAGCGCTGGCCTACCGGCGTCCGGCACACAAGTCCCAGCGCGCCAAACCACCGGCACTGACCGGCTTGGCAATTGCAACAGCTGCGGGTAACGTATCGACTTATCTGCAAAAATCGACCATGCCAGACAGACACTATGAGCAGCATAGCAGACAACATCGAGAGCGTAACCCGGCGCATACAAAAAGCAACAGAGGCGGCCGGCCGGCCGGAGAACTGCGTCACACTGCTTGCGGTCAGCAAGACCCGCCCCGCCGACGACGTCCGCCAAGCCAGCGCGGTTGGACAACGGGCCTTCGGCGAAAACTACCTCAACGAGGCCCTGACCAAGATTGAGGCGCTGTCTGACCTGAGCGATCTCGAGTGGCACTTCATCGGCCCGATCCAGTCCAACAAGACCCGGCAGATTGCCGACCACTTTCACTGGGTTCACACCGTGGACCGGGAAAAGATTGCCCGACGCCTCAGCGACCAGCGCAGCCCGCAACACCCGCCCCTCAACATCTGTCTTCAGGTCAACATCGACAAGGAACCGACCAAAGCCGGCTGCAGCGCGGATCAGGCCGTGATCCTGGCCCGGCAGGTGGCCGAACTGCCCCGACTCAGACTGCGGGGACTCATGGCCATACCGGATCCGGATCAAACTGAGGACGAGCTCCGGCACAGCTTCCGGCGGCTGCGGCAGCTGCTTGACGACATCCGCCAGGCGCTACCGTCCATGGCGGGGCTCGACACCCTCTCCATGGGAATGTCGGCGGACCTGGAACTGGCCATCCAGGAAGGCGCTACCTGCGTCCGGGTTGGCACTGCGCTGTTTGGCCCACGCCGCCCCAAGTGATGAGATAACAACACAATATCCTGCTATGATCGGGCTCAAATTACCCGGCGAGTTATGTGGAGCGAACTTTGAGCACATCACCAACCATCTCGTTTATCGGCGCAGGCAACATGGCCAGCGCCATCATTGGCGGCATGCTCGCCAACGGCTTCGACGCCGGCAACATCTGGGTGAGCGCGCCGGATGACCCGCATCTGCAATCGATTCGCAAGCGCTTCGGCGTCAGCGTGACCACAGACAACCGCTTCTGCGCGCAGCAGGGCGACCTGGTGATACTGGCGGTCAAACCCCAGGTCATGCTGGACGTGTGCCGGGACATCGCCCCGGTCGCCCAGAACACCCGACCACTGATGGTGTCAATTGCCGCCGGGTTAGCGGCAGACACTCTCGATCAGTGGCTGGGTGGAGGCCTGCCACTGGTTCGGGTCATGCCCAATACACCCTCGCTGGTGGGCAAAGGCGCGGCGGGGCTGTTCGCCAATGAACAGGTGACGGACAAGCAAAAAGCGCTGGTGGAGGCTATCTTCGGCAGCATCGGCAGCGCCCTCTGGGTCGACCAGGAGTCCCTGCTGCATGGGGTTACCGCGCTGTCTGGCAGCGGGCCCGCCTACTTTTTCCTGATGCTGGAAGCCCTGGAGAGCGCCGCTACCCAAGCCGGCATCACGCCAGCGACGGCCCGCCAGCTGGCTATCCAGACCATGGCCGGCGCCGCCGAAATGGCGGCGCGCAGCGAGCACGACCCGGCCCAGCTCAAACGGAACGTCATGTCCCCCGGCGGCACTACCGAACAGGCCATCAACACCTTTGAAAACGGCGGCCTGCGCGAACTGGTCCAGCAGGCGTTCCAGGCGGCCTATCAACGCTCGGAAGCCATGGCCCGGGAACTGGCCGAGAAACCATAGATACTGAGCGCCCCAGGGCGCAATCACCTGCGGCGGGATCCAAGGTGGGCGACCGGGCCCCACTGATCCAGAGACCACTTTCGCACACGGAGACACAGCTTGATGCTGGCCCACATCCTCATTACCGTACTGCAGATCGCCTCCACCTTTTATCTCACCATCGTGCTGCTGCGCTTCCTGCTGCAGCTGGCGCGGGCCGACTTTTACAACCCGATTTCCCAGTTCGTGGTGAAAGCCACCAACCCATTGCTACGCCCCCTGCGCCGGCTCATTCCTGGCTGGGGCGGCATTGACGGCGCCTCGCTGGTACTGGCGGTACTGATACAGTGCCTCACCTACCTGCTGATCCTGTTCACCCTCAACGGCGGTCTGCCCAGCATCAATCCGCTGACCCTGCTGACCTGGTCGGCACTGACCGTGGTGGGACTAATTGTGAAGATCTACTTCTGGTCCGTCATCGCGGTGGTGGTGGTGAGCTGGATCGCGCCGCAGAGTCATCATCCCGCCATTCAGTTGGTGGCCCAGATCACCGAGCCGGTGATGCGACCGGTGCGCAAGCTGATGCCGCCGGTAGGTGGCCTGGACCTGTCGCCGATAGTGGTGTTCCTGATTCTGAGCGTGGTCGGCCAGGTCATCCAGAGTCTGGCCCAGGCGGCAGGCCTGAGCGCGATCGGCGTGGGACTGTAGGCTGGTTCGCAAGTTTGCAATAGTTAACAAACTAACACAGGACATAACACGCCCAAACTCAGCTGGCAACCAACTGATTGTTATATACTTTTAATGCAACAGCGGTTGCCCGGACCACGAACTGGCCCTGCCCTCGGCGGCGAGCCCGAGCCGCCGGGAAGATATCGCGCTATTTTTAGTCGTATTATTCGGATTATCGCGCTGCACGATTGGGGAAGGTCAATATCATGAACAATTACGGGAGCCTCTCCCAACAGGTGGAAGCCTACCACGCCTGGAAAAAAGAGCTGATCCGACAGATCAGCCGTTACCGGCTCTGGCTGCAAGACAACGACCTGTTCTCCGACGACATCAGTACCCGGATTCGTAACGGCCTGGAACTGCTGATCGAGGATGAGCTGACCATCGCGTTCGTTGGCGAGTACTCTCGCGGCAAAACCGAGCTGATCAACGCCCTGTTTTTCTCGAATTATGGCCAGCGCATGCTGCCTTCCCAGGCCGGACGCACCACCATGTGCCCGACCGAGCTGTTTTTTGACCGCGCCGAGAATCGTAACTATCTGCGACTGCTTCCGGTGGAAACCCGCAGCGGCGACCTCTCGTTACACCAGCTCCGCAAACAGCCCGCACACTGGGTTCACCACGAACTGGACGACAACGATCCCGAGGTGATGCGGGAAGTGCTGGCCGAGGTCGCCCGTGTCAAGAGCGTGACACCCGCCGAGGCGCGCCAGCTGGGCTTTGAGGAAAGCATGCTGGAAGTGGACCGGGGCGCTCCCGGCAAGGTGCTGATTCCGGCCTGGCGCAACGCCCAGATCAGCATCCGCCATCCGCTGTTCGAACGCGGCCTGCGTATTCTCGACACCCCAGGACTCAACGCCCTGGGCTCCGAACCTGAACTCACCATCAGCATGCTGCCCAACGCCCATGCGGTCATTTTCCTGCTCAGCGCCGACACCGGGGTGACGGCCAGCGACATGACCCTGTGGAAAGAGCACATCAACACCGAAGACGCCGACCATCGCGCCGGACGCTTTGCGGTACTGAATAAGATCGATGTACTGTGGGACGACCTGCAGGGCGAGCATCACACTCAGGACGCCATCGAACGGGTCCAGCAGTACACCGCCGACCACCTGGGCATGCACCGCGCCGATGTGATTCCGGTCTCGGCCAAGCAGGGCTTGCTGGCCAAGGTCCGCAAGGACGAAGCGCTGCTGCAGCGCAGCAACCTGCCAAACCTGGAAAACCTGATCATCGACCGCATCCTGGTCCACAAGGAGCAGTTGATCACCCAAAGCCTGATCAATGACTTGCTGGGCATGCTGCAAAACAGCCAGGCCGCCATCCAGAGCCGTCTGGGGGTTCTGGAAGAAGAATTCCAGGCCTGCTCGGACACCCACATCGACCGCGACGCCCTGCGCCGGCTCGCCGACCGCTCCCAGAACGACTACGACTTCTACTACAAGAAGCTGATCACCCTGCGCTCCAGCCGCCGATTGATGCAGTCCCAGGGCATCACCCTCAATCAATTGGTGAGCGAAGAACGCTTTGAAGGCCATGCCAACAAGGTTCGCAAGCTGCTGACCAAGAGCTGGACCACCGCCGGCCTGAACCGCGGCATGAACCATTTCTTCGAGCTGCTGGAGAGCGATCTCAACAACCTGATGACCGAAGGCCAGCTGGCGGAGAAAATGGTGGCGGCCATTTACCGGCGTTACAACGAAGACACCCGCGCCCGCCATCTGGAGCCGATCCCGCTCCGCGCCGGTCGCCATGTTATTGCAATCCGCGAGTTGCGCAAGAAGGCCAACCGCTTCCGCCTCAACCCGAAAAACCTGCTCACCGAGCAGAACCTGCTGATCCGGCGCTTTTTCAATATCCTGGTGAGCGAAGCCCGCACCCTGCACCAGCGGGTTCGCAAGGACGTCGAGCGCTGGCCGAGCGAGGCGCTGCTGCCGATCATGCAGTACTCCATGGAGCAAAAGCAGCTATTGGAGCACCAGATCCGGCGGCTGCGGGACATGGTCCGTCACGACCGCGACAGCAAGGCCGAACGGGCGCGCTTACTCGCCTCTATCACCGAGCTGCGCAAACAGCTGGAACTGGCGGAGAGCATGCATCGCCAAATCCGCAAACCGGCTCCGACCCTGATCCAGCAGAAAGTGGTGAAGCTTTCCGGCCTCGCCTGAGCGTCCGGCGCGGTCCCGGACCGTCGGCGACACTGACAGTTGCAGCCTTGCAGGGCGGCCTTTAAACTGCAGGGCTGGCCAGCGCATTGCCCACCCGGGACCCGTGCCGCCGGCCACCACACTCTGTCAGAGTTTTACCGACCGAACCAGGAAGCTTACGCGCGCCGATGCCCGATTCCCTGCCACCGGATTCTGTCGGGGTAGTTACCCCGCAGACCCTGCATTTCGACACTCCCATTACCTTGGCCTGCGGCCAAACGCTGGACAGCTACGACTTGGTGGTGGAAACCTATGGCTCCCTGAATGCCGACGCCAGCAACGCCATCCTGATCTGCCATGCCCTGAGTGGGCATCATCACGCTGCCGGTTACCACAGCATGGACGACCGCAAGCCGGGCTGGTGGGACAGCTGCATCGGCCCCGGCAAACCCATCGATACCCGCCGCTTCTTCGTGGTCAGCCTCAATAATCTGGGCGGTTGCCATGGCAGCACCGGCCCCAACTCCCCCAATCCGGCGACCGGTAAACCCTATGGTCCGGACTTCCCGGTAGTGACGGTCAAGGACTGGGTCGACAGCCAGGCAGCCCTTGCCGACCGCCTCGGCATCCAGTGCTGGGCTGCGGTGGTGGGTGGCTCCCTCGGCGGCATGCAGGCACTGCAGTGGAGCCTGTCATACCCGGACCGCCTGCGGCACGCGCTGATCATCGCCTCCACGCCGCGGCTGACTGCCCAGAACATCGCCTTCAACGAGGTCGCCCGTAACGCCATCACCAGTGACCAGGAATTCCACGACGGCCGCTACCACGACTTCGACACCGTGCCCCGCCGTGGCCTGATGCTGGCGCGCATGATCGGTCACATTACCTACCTGTCGGACGCCTCCATGGGGGAAAAATTCGGCCGCGAGTTACGGGACCAGGCCTACAAGTTCGGTTACGACGCCGAGTTCCAGGTGGAGAGTTACCTGCGTTACCAGGGTGAACGGTTTTCCGAAACCTTCGATGCCAATACCTACCTGCTGATGACCCGGGCGCTGGACTATTTTGACCCGGCCTACGAGTACGACAACAACCTCGCCGAGGCCATGACCCATGCCCGCTGCGAGTTTCTGGTGCTGTCCTTCAGCACCGACTGGCGCTTTACCCCGGCGCGGTCCGAGGAGTTGGTGAATGCCATGGTGGCGGCCCGCCGCAAAGTCAGTTACGCCGAGATCGACGCCCCCTGGGGTCACGATGCCTTCCTGATCCCCACCCCCAGGTACACCGACGTATTCTGCGCCTACATGGCGCGGGTAGCCCGGGAGGTCAACGCATGAGAACCGATCTGCAAATCATCGAACAGTGGATCAAACCCGGCAGCCATGTGCTCGACCTCGGCTGCGGCGATGGCACCCTGCTGGACCATCTGCAGCGCGAGAAACAGGCCAGCGGCTTTGGCCTGGAGATCAACCCCGACCACATCACCACCTGCATGTCCCGGGGCGTGGCCGTGATCGAGCAAAACCTCGACACCCAGGGGCTGCAGAATTTTGACGACCAAAGTTTCGACGTGGTGTTGATGACTCAGGCGCTGCAGGCGGTTCGACGCCCAGACAAGGTACTGGATGAGATGCTCCGGTTAGGCCGGGAAGGCATCGTTACATTTCCCAATTTTGCCTACTGGCGACTACGCTGGTATTTGATGCGTCACGGCAGAATGCCCGAATCGGAAACCCTGCCCTACCGCTGGTACAACACCCCGAACATCCACCTGTGCACGTTCAAGGATTTCGAGGCGCTGTGTTATCGGAAGAACTTCCGCATCAAGAACCGTACGGTGGTGGATGGCGACCACCAGGACCGCTGGTTCAGCCGACTGTGGCCGAACATGCTGGGACAGATCGCCATTTACCGGATTACTCGGCAGGAGGATTGACCATGAATGCGTTCGCCCGTTGCTTTTCCACCCTGGCGCTGATCGTCAGCCTGGTTCTGTGCCCACTCGCCGCGCTGGCCGAATCGGTGGATTTCGGTGATTTCCAGGTGCATTACAGCGTTTTCCCCAGCACCTTTCTGACCCCCGAGATTGCCGCCCAGAACAACCTGACCCGCAGTCGGGCCATCGGCATCCTCAACATCAGCATCATGCAGCAAAACGAACTGGGCGGTCTGGCCACCATCAGCGGTCAGGTCGAGGGACGGATGCTGAACGACATCCAGCAACCCCGCTTCCTGGCGTTCCGCCGCATCCAGGAAGGCGAGGCGGTGTACTTCATCTCGGAGTTCCAGTACCGCTCCGGCGAGCTGCTGACCTTCCACGTGACCGCCCGGCCCACCGGTGCCGGTGACGACCTACCGATCCGATTCGCCCACACACTGTATAACGAAGAATGACCAATCAAGACAACCGGCTGGTGATTGCCAGCAACAACGCCGGCAAGCTGGCGGAACTGACCGAGCTGCTGGCGCCACTGGGGCTGACCCCGGTGCCGCAACGGGAACTGGGTGTGAGCGAAGCCGAGGAGCCGGCCATCACCTTCGTGGAAAACGCCATTCTCAAGGCACGCCACGCCGCCCGCGTCACCGGGTTACCGGCACTGGCGGATGATTCCGGCCTCGCGGTGGACGCACTGGGCGGATTGCCCGGGGTCCGCTCGGCCCGTTTCGCCGGGCCCGATGCCAGCGACAGTGACAACATCGACGCCCTGCTGGCGGCACTCGAAACCACGCCGGCCCCGCAGCGCAGCGCCCAGTTCCATTGTGTGCTGGTCTACCTGCGCCACGCCGAAGACCCCACCCCCATCGTGTGCCATGGCCGCTGGTCCGGCCAGATCCTGACGGCACGACGCGGGCAAGGCGGCTTCGGCTACGACCCGGTGTTCTGGATCGACGACAAACAGTGCAGCGCCGCCGAACTCAGCCGGGCCGAGAAAAGCCGCCTCAGCCATCGCGGCCAAGCCCTGGAGCTGTTGCTGCAGCAGCTGAGCCGTGGCTGAGGTCGCCGTGCCACCGATCCCGGCTCAGGTGCCACTGAGCCTGTACGTGCATGTGCCCTGGTGCGTGCGCAAATGTCCCTACTGCGACTTCAATTCCCACGCCCTCGAGGCCACCCCGCCGGAGGCGGACTATCTGGCGGCCATTGCGGAGGATCTGCACCAGGACAGGGCACTGATTCAAGGGCGGGCCATTCAGACGGTGTTTATCGGCGGCGGCACCCCCTCGCTGATGTCGCCGGCGTTTTACCAGCAACTGTTCGATGCCCTGCGCCAGGAGCTGTTGATTGCTCCGGACGCCGAAATCACCCTGGAGGCCAATCCCGGCACCGTTGACCAAGACCGTTTCCTGGGCTTCTTTCAGGCGGGCATCAACCGACTGTCCCTGGGCATCCAGAGCTTCGACCGCCAGCAACTAAAGACCCTTGGCCGCATCCACGATGACCAGGCTGCCCAGGAGGCCATCGAGGCTGCAATCGGGGCCGGTTTTGGCAACTTCAATCTGGACCTGATGCACGGCCTGCCTGGGCAAACACCCGAGGATGCCCTGGCGGACCTTGAAGCGGCGCTGGCCTGGCAACCGCCACACCTGTCGTGGTACCAGCTGACCCTGGAACCCAACACCGAATTCTACAGCCGCCCACCGGAGCTGCCGGACGACGATCGGCTCTGGGCGATCCACCAGGCCGGAGCCGCGCGATTGCGTAGCGCCGGATTCAACGACTACGAAGTGTCGGCCTGGAGCCAAGCCGGCCAGTCTTCCCGCCATAACCTCAATTACTGGAGCTTCGGTGATTACCTGGCCTTGGGCGCCGGTGGGCACGGCAAGGTGACCCTGGCCGACGGCAGTGTCCGCCGCTACTGGAAAACGCGGCAACCGGGCGCCTATCTAAATCGCATTGGCAGCCGAACCGCAGGCAGCCAGACCATCCAGTCCGACGAACTGGCCCTGGAATTCATGATGAACGCGCTGCGTCTGAGGGCGGGGGTTGCGGAACCGGTGTTTGTCGAGCGCACCGGTTTACCCATCGAATCGATTGCTGTAATACTGAACGAACTGAGAGCGGAACGTTTGCTGGAGCCGACCCGGCTGCAGGCCACCGAACACGGACAACGATACCTTAACAGTGTGCTGGAGCGATTCTTATGATGCGAGAG
The DNA here is from genome assembly GCF_028369065.1 of Marinobacter sp. SS21. Taxonomy (GTDB): domain Bacteria; phylum Pseudomonadota; class Gammaproteobacteria; order Pseudomonadales; family Oleiphilaceae; genus Marinobacter. Next base: position 5,511 of record NZ_JAQNDA010000013.1, on the reverse strand, counting down.
CCCGCCCTGCCAGCGGTGCCAAGGGGCCTGAAAGTGAGCGCACTGATCAGCCTCGCCCTGCTGTGCGGATTGCTCGCCATCAACCAATTGCTGGTATCACCCGATGCACCGAAGGGCATATTCAGTTTTCAGCTCGCGGCCACCGCCGAACGCGCCGGCGTCATGATCGCCAGCTGGGGTGATCAGGGGCTGTTCTGGGCCCAGGTTTCCCTGTGGTTGGATTACGCATTAGTCGTGGTGTATACGGTCTGCCTGGTGTTATTGACCAATTATCTGCTGCTGGACCGGCCCGGCATCCGGGAACGCAAGATTGGCCACTGGGTCAGGGCCCTGTTCATTGGCGCCGGGCTCAGCGACATGGCCGAGAACACCCTGCTGCTCAACAACCTGCCCACCGCCAGCGACAGTGTCAGCCTCGCAGCCACCATCTGCGCCCTGGTCAAGTTCACCGGGCTGGTGCTCGGCGCGGCGGGCCTGATCATCCTGCGGGCCGCTCGCCGCCACCCCTTGCATCACGAATAATCCTGACCGCCCCGCTGCCGGTTCAGTTGGTTCGCCGGAACATCAGGTCCCAGACGCCGTGCCCCAGGCGCTCGCCACGCTGCTCGAACTTGGTGATGGGGCGATGGTCCGGGCGCGGCGCAAACGCGCTGCCCGCCTCGGTGTTGGCAAAGCCTTCCGACGCCATCATCACCTCCATCATATGCTCCGCGTAGTTTTCCCAGTCGGTGGCCAGGTGCAGAACCCCCCCTACCCGCAGCTTGTGACGCATTCGCTGCACAAACTCCGGCTGGACCAGGCGGCGCTTGTGATGGCGCTTCTTGTGCCAGGGGTCCGGAAAAAACACCATCGCCCGGTCGAGACACGCCTCCGGCAGACACAGGTCGATGACGTCATTGGCGTCCACGTTATAGACCCGGACATTTTCCAGGCCCCGCTCTTCGACCTCCTTGAGCAGGGCACCAACGCCCGGTAGGTGTACCTCTACGCCGATAAAGTCCTGCTCTGGCGCCGCCGCGGCCATCTCGGCCAGCGATTTACCCATGCCGAAGCCAATCTCCAGATTCAGCGGGGCGCTGCGCCCGAACACCTCACGGGGATCAATCACCCCATGTTCCCGAGTCAGCCCAAAGCGCGGCCAGCATCGTTCGAAGGCATTTTTCTGGCCGACGGTCATCCGGCCCTGACGCAACACGAAACTGCGGATGCCCCGGCGGGTGGTGATTGGGTTAGCATCAGGCTGCTCTGGCCGGTCTGTCATCTTGTGTCCTCAAAAAACCAATGCTCGTTGATGGAGTAATAGACGGGCCTGATCATCAGGCCCGGGCAGAACGCACAGTTTACCAGAGATGTCCGAGGTATCCTCACGGCAACCGGGCCGCGCCGCTCAGGGCCACTAGCCGACCGGGGCGGTACCACGACCGGTCGGCTGCCGGTCCAACTTGCGATACCCCAGCGCCTCCACCAGATGCCCCTGGCGTACCGCGTCGGCACCGGCCAGATCGGCCACCGTCCGCGCTACCCGCAACACCCGATGCAGAGCCCGCGCCGACAGGCCCAGTCGTTCCACCGCCTGGGTGACCAGACGCTCACCGCCGCTATCGAGCCGACACACCTCCTGCAACTGAGCCCCAGCCAGCCTGGCATTGATGGCGCCGCGGGCCAGCTGCCGCGCGCGGGCCTGCTCCACCCGTTGCCTGACACAGGCACTGCTCTCGCCCTGCGGGTTCCGCGTCAGCAGCAACTCCCCTGGCTGCACCGGCACCTCCACGTGGAGATCGAAGCGGTCCAGCAACGGCCCCGACAGCTTGGCCTGGTAACGCATGACCTGCTGGGGCGTGCACTGGCACTCGATGGCCGGGTGTCCGCGGTAACCACAGGGGCAGGGATTCATCGCCGCGATCAGCTGAAATCGGGCCGGGAACACCACCTGACGGGCGGCGCGGGAAATCACGATCTCGCCGGACTCCATCGGTTCCCGCAACACCTCCAGCACCTTGCGGTCAAATTCCGGCAACTCATCGAGAAACAGTACACCCTGGTGGGCGAGGGAAATTTCCCCCGGTCGCGGACTGCTGCCACCACCCACCAGTGCCACCGATGACGCGGTATGGTGGGGTGCGCGATAGGGTGGCTGCCGCCAACGCCCGGACCGCACCGGCATACCGGCAATGGAATGAACGCTGGCTACCTCCAGTGCGTCGGCATCGGCCAGTGGTGGCAGAATTCCGGGCAAGCGGCTGGCGAGCATACTCTTGCCGGTCCCTGGCGGGCCGAACAGAATCAGGTTGTGCCCGCCGGCAGCGGCAATCTCCAGGGCCCGTCGAGGCACATGCTGACCCTGCACCTCGGCCAAGTCACGGCCCTGGGTTGGAGTGGCCTGGCTCGCCATGGGACCCACAGCGGCAAGACGCTGGCTGCCGCTCAGGTGTTCGCAGACCGCCAGCAGGTGGCCGGCGGCAAACACATCCTCGGCAGCGGCGAGGGAAGCCTCTTCTTCATTGGCGGCGGGAATCAGCAACTGGTGGCCATCCTGGCGGGCGGCCATCACCGCCGGCAAGATACCCTTGACCGGCCGCAGGGCACCGTCCAGCGACAACTCGCCCAAGCACTCGATGCGGGCCAGCGCCTCGGCCGGCAATTGCCCGGACGCGGCCAGGATGCCCAGGGCGATGGGCAGATCAAAACGGCCGCCTTCCTTGGGCAGGTCCGCCGGTGCCAGGTTGATGGTGATTCGTTTGGCGGGAAACTCGAAGCCGGCGTTGAGCAAGGCGCTGCGGACCCGGTCTTTGCTTTCTTTGACCCCGGTTTCCGGCAGCCCAACGATCGACAGGGCCGGCAGGCCATTGGAGAGGTGCACCTCAACCGTCACCCGAGGCGCAGATACACCCAGGCAGGCCCGGGTATGAACAGTGGCAAGCATAATAACCTTCCGTGGTGTAAGTAATCGTGGTGTCAGTAACCAAGGCCCGCAAGGAAAACCTTGCGGGAAGCGAGCTGGCCGCACCCGATCCCTGGGCACAGCACTGGCTCATCAATCCCGGGTCAGGGCCTGCTCCAGTGCCGCAACCCGCTGTTCCAACGCCTCTACTTTTTCCCGGGTCCGCATCAACACCGCCTGCTGGGCATCAAACTCCTCACGGGTGACCAGCTCAAGACGGGACAGGACTGACATCACAGTGGCACGGGCATGGCTTTCGAAGTCGTCGCGGGCAGCGCGGGCCATGTCGGGAACGAACTGACCAAACTGACCCTGGAGCTGGGCCAGGAAATCCTGGGGACCTTTCACTATTCACCTCGATGTTATGACGGACATGAACTTGGGCATGGCTATCGATATGACGGGGAAGGAGTGTAACACATCGCCGGTCCTGCCATACTGAGTGCTGGATCGCCGGCTGGGGAAAACGTGGGCCCAAATTGGGCATTCTCCATGCACCATGATGGATCGACGACCCGTCATGTGCGCTATAATGGGGCGCCACGACGTACCGCGTCGGAACAATCAAAAGGCATACCATTGTTTTTATAAGATTTTTTTGCGTTGGCACACACGATGCTAATAACCTCGTACGCAATCCGCACAATTCGTGTGCGAGGTGGCAGCATCCCGAGTTCAACTCCGGCCAATTTGGCCTAAAGTAGTTGAGACGGAATTACCAAGGAGATACCAATGAAACTTGTGACAGCTATCATCAAGCCTTTCAAGCTGGATGATGTCCGTGAGGCACTATCCGAGATTGGCGTTCAAGGCGTTACCGTCACTGAGGTTAAGGGCTTCGGTCGCCAGAAAGGCCACACCGAACTCTACCGCGGCGCCGAGTATGTGGTTGATTTTCTGCCCAAGGTGAAGGTTGAGGTAGCCATTGGCGACAACCTGCTGGACCAGGTCATCGAGTCCATCACCAAGGCGGCCAACACCGGCAAGATTGGCGATGGCAAAATCTTCGTCACCGAACTGGAGCAGGCCATCCGGATTCGGACCGGTGAAACTGGAGAAGAGGCGGTTTAATACGCCCCCCGATTACCGGAACAGCCAGCGCAAAAAACCAACTACCTGAAAAAGCCTCGTGCGGAGGGCTTCTTAATGGAAAGCAATATCTTTCACCTGCAGTATGCAATAGATACCTTTTATTTCCTTGTTTGCGGCGCATTAGTTATGTGGATGGCTGCGGGCTTCGCCATGCTCGAAGCCGGCCTGGTACGCGCCAAGAACACCACTGAGATTCTGACCAAGAACGTTGCCCTGTTTGCGGTTGCCTGCACCATGTACCTGGTGTGCGGCTACGCCATCATGTACGGCGGCAACATCTTCCTGTCCGGCATGGGCGATGTCGACGTGGCCGGCGTGCTGGGCGAATTCGCCGGCCGTGAAGACGGCTTCGAAGGCGGCTCCATCTACTCCGGCGCTTCCGACTTCTTCTTTCAGGTTGTGTTCGTAGCCACCGCCATGTCCATCGTGTCCGGCGCGGTTGCCGAGCGCATGAAACTGTGGGCCTTCCTGCTGTTCGCCGTGGTCATGACCGGCTTTATCTACCCGATGGAAGGAGCCTGGACCTGGGGCGGCGCGTCCGTGTTCGGCCTCTACTCCCTGGGTGATCTGGGCTTCAGCGACTTCGCCGGTTCCGGCATCGTACACATGGCAGGTGCCTCCGCGGCCCTGGCCGGTGTTCTGCTGCTCGGCGCTCGTAAAGGCAAGTACGGCGCCAATGGCGAGATTCGCGCCATCCCGGGTGCCAACCTGCCGCTGGCGACACTCGGTACCTTCATCCTGTGGATGGGCTGGTTCGGTTTCAACGGCGGTTCCGTACTGAAGCTGGGCGACATCTCCAACGCCCACGCAGTTGCCATGGTCTTCCTGAACACCAACGCCGCTGCCGCCGGTGGCGCCATTGCCGCCCTGGTTATGGCTCGCCTGATGTTCGGCAAGGCCGATATCACCATGCTGCTGAACGGCGCCCTGGCGGGCCTGGTGGTCATCACCGCTGAGCCGTCCACGCCGAGCGCGCTGACCGCAACCCTGTTCGGTGCCCTGGGTGGTGTGCTGGTGGTGCTGAGCATCGTCACCATGGACAAGCTGCGCATTGACGACCCGGTCGGCGCCATCTCCGTCCACGGTGTGTGCGGTCTGCTGGGTCTGCTGCTGGTTCCGGTCACCAACGGTGACGCCAGCTTCTCCGGCCAGATCATCGGCGCCATCACCATCTTCGCCTGGGTCTTTGTGGCCAGCATGTTCGTCTGGGGCATCATCAAGGCGGTGATTGGCCTGCGGGTGAGCGAGGAAGACGAGTACGAAGGCGTGGATCTGTCCGAGTGCGGTATGGAAGCCTATCCGGAGTTTGTCAGCACCAAGTAACGCTGACCCCGGAGACACAAAGGGCGCCTCATGGAGGCTGTGTAAAAACGAGTTATACAGCCTTCAGGCGGCCAAGCAAAAATGCCCCGGACTCTCTCCGGGGCATTTTTCGTTCCAGGCGTCCGACCTGAATGGGCTCAGATCCGGCAAAAATC
>NZ_JAQNDA010000012.1 GCF_028369065.1 Marinobacter sp. SS21 | reverse complement strand
CACTCTTAATGCAAGCCGCACAGGGCGGTTTGATCCCGGTGTCTGGTCACCGAGACCGAGGGGCCTTCCCTCATCTTGAATACAGCAAGAAAGACCGGAGTCTTTCGTCATGACACACCCGCGAAGCGGCGGAAAAACGGTCGCCGTGCAGCCGATTGTTATAGCTTTATGCGCTCAACTCTTTTTTCTTGTGCCCATAAATCGGCAGTGCAGAGTCATAAAACTGCTTTACTTTTTCTTTTATTTTTTCAAGGTGATCGATGAACTCCTGCTTTTGAGTTTTGATTATGTTATTCATGTAATAGTCGACTGTCTCTGGCGGAATCACAGGATCTAGTCCCTCTTTTTCGCTCAGAAAATTAGCTTTGTGCATGGCGGATATATTAGTAAAATTAGCATCTGAGTAGCGCCCATGATGAACGATTTTGTTACGCTCTACTCGATATTCAGTGCATTCTTTTCGTATTGCTCTCAGCTTAGACTCTAACTTGAAAGCCTTGACATGCTCATTGGTAACGAGCAATTGGTGGCCAATAGAATCATTTGCAATCCCTAGATCCAGCAATCTATTTACGAAAATTAAACAGCGATCATAGATAGTAGCACTTCTAATAAAGTAGTTTTCGATCGCATATTCAACAAATTCTGCCGGAGTAATGTTTTCAGATTCAGGGCAGTCTTCGTAGGCGGATTCTAATAAAAGTATCGAAATATCGGCTTTTTCAATTGACGCTGAAATTGAAGATAAAGATTGAGAGCAATTAAAAATATAATGATCTAGCCTACTTTCAAGAGGCAACTCCTTTTTATCGGGGTCCATTCTTCTAATCGGACTATCCTCATCTAGGATGATAGCTTTCTCTATCTCGTGAATATCCTCATTTTCTTCATTCATGCTCACCTCTCGTGGCTATAACGAGGCTGTAGAAAAACGCTTCCCGGAGCCGTATCCCACCGCCTGATTTCCAATTCTGTTTTCCAGCCAGCAACTGGCCGGTTTTCCGATTCCGCCACCCAAGGTGTCGAATTCGGCCCGGTTTCTAATCGGGAAGCGGTAGGCCCGCTCAGCCTCGGGCACAGGCTGGGCTGCCATGCCCTTCGTTTATGCCGCTAACTGCCCGTAATTCGTTAATTTCTCTATGTTATGCACCAGGCAGTAGAGTTGCCACTGGCCCTGGACCTTTTTTCGGCCCCGCAGGCTGAAGCGGTTCAGGCCCTTGTTGGTACCGATGTTGCCGAATACCGGTTCCACTACCGACATCCGGTGGCTGTAGATCTCCTTGCCCTTGGGGCTGTCCACCCGGTGTTTCATCCAGTCGGTGTAGTTGGGCGCTCGCTGGTTTTCGAGGGTGAAGGAGACCTGTCGCCCTTTGCCCTTGCGGTGGTCCGCCGAGGTAGGGTTCTGCATGCATCGCTGTTTCTTCGGACAGTGCCGACATTGCAGCAAGCGGCCCTGGAAGTGGGCTCTGGTTACGCCGTTCTGGTCGGTTCGGGTGCCTTCGTAGTGCAGTGTTTCGCCCGCTGGGCAGACACAAGTCAGCGCCACCGGATCAAACTGGAATTCACTGGCCGGAATGACCGCTTTCCAGTCCGTGGCCGGACTGTCTTGGTGGCGCTTGCCGTACCTGGTTTTCTGCTGCGCGAACTTCGGATCGCGGCTGCGGAATTTGTTGTCCGGGATGTAGCCGTTGATTTTCCGGTTGTGCAGGTACTTCATGTTGGCTTCGTTGGCGAAGCCGGTGTCGGCGGTAACGATGGTGCCTTTCTGGTAGATGCTGTCAGCGATACCCAGTTTCTTGAAGCGGGTTTCGACGCTCTCCAGCACCGGTTGCAGGGTGTGGTGTTCCTGCCCTTCGCCGAAAGCCTGGGCGTCGATGATGACCTGGTGTTTCTTGTCCACCGTGGCCACGCCGTTATAGCCCTGGATCGTGCCCTTGCTGGTGGTCATCTTGGCGCTGTCGTTATCGGTGATGTTGCTCTTCACTTCCTTGCTCCGCTTCCCCCGGCCCATCCTTGGGCGGTTGGTCTTTAGGAAGCGGTCGACTTTCTGGAGGGCCTCATCCAGCGACAGGATGGTCTGGGCCCGGCGGATGTCCCGATCCAGCTCGGCCTCGGTGTCCGCCTCGTCCCGTTCGTAGTGGGCTTTGAGGTGGTGGCGGATCAGCCGTCGCAATTTGGTCCGCTTCTCTTCCAGTTCCTTAAAGGTGCCGGACCATTCCTTGCTGGCGTTCGAGGACATCTTGCAGCCATCGATGGCGAACAGTTCGTTGCCCAGCAGGCCCTGCTCGTGGCACACCAGCAGCACCTGTTCAAACAGCGCTTCGATGGCCTCGGCATGGCCGCTGACGAACTTGGCCAGGGTGGTGAAATGCGGCACGGTATCGCAGGACAGTGCCTTGAACTGGATGTTGGTCTCGCAGCACCACTGCATCTCGCGGCTGGAGGTGATACCCCGGGAATAGGCGAACAGGATGATCTTCAGCAGGATGGCCGGATCGTAGGCCAACCGGCCGGTGTCTTCGTTGCGGTACTTGGGATGAAACACCGACAGGTCCAGCTTGTGCTCGATCAGGTAATGCACCGCATGCTCAAAGGTGCCGGGCTGGAGCTGGTCCTGGTAGTTGATCACCACCATGGCGTTCTGGTCAGGGTTGTAGGGTTTGAAACGGGGTTTGCGCTTGGCCACGTGACGACTCCTTGTCCGTTTGCCTGATGCTATCAAAATCGGGAGGGTTTCGGGGTTTTTCTACAGCCTCAACGCGGAGCACAGCGGCGACCTTGGAGTGGCGCCGAAGGAGCCACGTAAAGGGCGTCCGGCGGCCACCGGCCGCGTACTGATGCGATTTGTTAGATGCCGGTTACCCGGCACTTTATTGTGGCACCCAACCCTGAATGCCTACTCCCGATACGTTGCACCAAGCTGACCCATGGCGCCAGGAACCAGAACACCGAATGCGCGAAAACATCTTATGGTTGCGCCGGATTGCCCCACAACCTTAACCCCGAGTTACCAGCCAAAACCGATGACTGATTGGAGGCTGTGTTTTGCCCGAAACCAACTGCAAAACCGAGCCCGAGCACCAAGCCCAAAAGCGACGGAGCCAGGCATTTAACGCTTGCGTAAACGGCGGGTTTTGCGAAGCGAAGCGGAGCAAAAGCCGTCCGGTGGAGGGCCTTTAGGCCCGGAACGTATTTGACGCACTGGTTAGCTGGGGGTAACGATGAAGACCAATCCCTGGCTAACAACTCGACGGCATGCTCCGCTGCCCTGGCACCGCCATACGCTGATGCACTGTGATTAAAACCACCGCCAAAGTCTCGGTGAATGAACCTGAACTTCAGAGTAGCAGAGCCCGATTGAATTTTCGGCGGACAGCCCCATAAGGTGAACACCGAGACTCACTACAATGCCGCTGACAGACCGAGCTACCAAACCTCGAGCAAACTACGCCGGCCTCGGCACCAAGCCAACCAAAAGACCGAAGACCTACCAGCTAACGCCTTGGGTAAGCTGCCGGTACGGAGCGCAGCGTAGTACCGGTCGGCTTCACCTACTTGTTAACTGATTGATTCCCAATTCTTTATTGCCCGCGACAGAGTTGGCTCATAATCTAGGAATAGCGAGCTCTGACACCAATAAAGAAAGGCTTTGACTGCCTCTACCTGTTCTGGTGTACAAGAAAATTTGAAATTTTGCCATTCAATGTCGGGCGTCTTTGCCCTAGCGTACTTGTTTAATGCACTGATTGTATTATCAAAAATAAGCTCGCCCTCTTCTGAGCTGTGCTCAACGCACCAGAGCATGTATATCGGAATAGCTTTGATCAAAGGGATCAGGGGGACATCCCACATCGGATCAGCATGAGTCCTGATGTACTCATCTGACAGCTCCTTTTCCACCAAAGACGGAAAAGCCTTTATGAGATGATCTCGCATAGATTCCTTTCAGTTAACAGCTAATTATACGAACCCGTTCATGTAACACCCATTCGTATAATTCCAATTGAAATCCCCTGACCGACGACAAAAAGACCTTAGATCCAATAAGTTACGAAAAGCCTTCGTCGATACTGGAGTTATACGCCCCAAAACCTGCGAAGCACGCGCCCGCTGCGGGCGTATAACTCCGGGCTTCGGTTGAGTTACCTTCAACCATATCAGATAGATAGCATAGTTGCCCGGAGGATTCTCGGAGTTTTACGAACTTGTTCGTATAACTCCGAGCAGGAACGCTTGACGAACTGGCTCCTATTGCCAAATACTGTATAGATAAACAGCACAAAGAGATCGAGAACATGGATGTTCCTCCTCCGATAGCTCCGCACTCAACACGGTTTATGGATCAGGTCCGCGGTTTGATTCGCCAACGCGGACTGGCCTATCAAACAGAGAAAACCTACGTTTTCTGGATCAAACGTTTTATCCGATTTCATAACCGCAGACACCCCAGGCTCATGGCGGCGGCGGAAGTGGAGGCCTTTCTCTCGCATCTGGCATTACAAGCCAATGCCAGCGTTGCCACTCAACGCGTGGCGCTGAATGCGTTGATCTTTCTGTATCGGGAGTTTTTGCAAACACCATTGGATGAGCTGCAGTACGAGTTGTCCCGTAAACCAGCCCGCCTGCCTACGGTTTTCAGCGCTGAGGAGGCCCGTGCGGTTATTGAATTGCTGGAGGGAGTCTTCAAGCTGATCGCCCTGATCATTTATGGCTCCGGATTGCGAATCAACGAAGTCCTGCGTCTGAGGATCAAGGACGTCGATTTTGCCATGCAGCAGATTGTTGTCAGGAATGGCAAAGGCGCAAAGGATCGCGTCACCTTACTGCCGGATACTTTGATTGACTCCCTCACCCTGCAGGTTGAATCGACGTTGCACCTGCATCGAGCGGATCTTGCTCAGGGGTTTGGCTCGGTTTATCTCCCCAACGGGCTTGCTCGCAAGTACCCCAATGCCAGCGTCGAGCCGGGCTGGCAGTACCTGTTTCCCGCACCGATGCGATCAGTTGACCCGCGCTCGGGCGTCCGTCGCCGGCATCATTTGATGGCCAGAACGGTACAAAAGAACTTCAAGCGGGCCATCCGTCAGGCCGGCATTCACAAGCCAGGAAACAGCCATACGTTTCGCCACAGTTTCGCTACCCGGCTGCTCGAGGCCGGCTATGACATTCGCACCATCCAGAAGCTGCTGGGCCACGCCGATGTACGGACCACCGAGATTTATACCCATGTGGTTCGTAAGGGCGGGTTTGGGGTACACAGCCCGGTGGATGCCATGGGCAGCTGCAATCCCTAGCCCTCATACAGTTCACTGGTGCGTGCCGCCATAATGAAATCGTTGCGGTGCAGGCCGCCAATCTTGTGGGTCCACCAGCGCACGGTGACCTTGCCCCACTCCACCAGCAGGGCAGGATGGTGGTTTTCCGCTTCGGCCAGATCGCCCACCTGGTTGGCAAAGGCCAGCGCCTCGATGAAGTTCCTGAACTTGAACGCCCGCTTCAACTGGGGCTCGCCGTCCAGCTCAATCACGCTCCAGCCGGGAATTTCCTGCAACAGGGTTTGCTGCTCCTCGTTGCTGACTTGTGGTGCATCGGCGCGACAGGCTTCGCAGGCCTGCTTGGTCAGCTTGGTCATGGTGGCTCCCCTTACCTTCGTTTGTTTGCTGGCCTGCATCAGCTATAGCCAGAGCTTCCTTACAGGGTAGTTCAAGGCGGTCGGTCGGAAAGGCCTGCAACCCTCGTTTCGGTTGAAATTACCGATAATTCGGAATACTGTATATTTAAACAGTATATTGAGACGACCGATGAGCGAACTCCTCAACACCCTGATTCACGACGCCCGTGTGTGGCAGGGTCATCGCCAAAGCCTCACCCAGGCGCCTGGCGAACCCACCGGCTACACCGCGCTGGACCAGCAGCTGAACCAGTCCGGCTGGCCGGTGGGGGCGCTGAGCGAATGCCTGATGGATCACGACGGTATTGGCGAACTGCAACTGGTGCTGCCATTGATGCGGCGGGTTGCACAGGCCAAACGCACCGTGTTCTGGATCAACCCGCCCCACATTCCCTACGCGCCGGCTCTGCTCCGGCACGGCGTGGCCCTGGAACAGGTGGTGGTGATTCGTCCGGGTTCCACCGGGGACACCTTGTGGACGCTGGAAAACTGCCTGCGCTCGGCGGTCACCGGCCTGGTGCTGGCCTGGCCCGGACGTCTGGCGAGTCGGGACATTCGCCGGCTGCAACTGGCCGCGGAGGCCGGACACACCACCTGCGTGCTCTTTCGGTCCCGGCGGCATGCCTGCCAGAACTCCCCGGCGGCCCTACGGCTGGAGCTGGAACCCGCGCCCCGGCAGGGCCTGCGAGTCAATGTACTGAAACGCCGCGGGGGCTGGCCCGGACAATCGTGTCAGTTGGAGGTGGCCAGCCGGGCCGGACTGCCCTCGCAGGACGGCCCACAGGTCATCACCGGCCCCTGGGCGGGCTCCCACGGCCAGGAGTAGCCTCATGCTATGGCTCTACCTGCACTTCCCCCATCTGTTGCTGGACCACCTGCGCCGAGCCTTTGAAGAACCTGCCGCCATGGTGGTTGTGTCCGGCCCCCAGCCGCTGGTTGCCCAGGTCTGTCCCCTGGCGCAACAGCAGGGTGTGCAGGTGGGCATGCGACTGAAAACCGCCCTCACCCTGGTGCCGGATCTGGCCATCCACCCAGGGGACACAGCCCGGACCGAGGCGGTGCTGGCGCAACAGGCCCAGTGGCTGTACCGCTATGCGGCCCAGATCGTGCTGCAGCCACCCGATGGGCTACTGCTGGAGGCCGGCAGCCTTCGCCGGCTGTACGGGGGAGTGCCGGAACTCTGGCAAACCCTGCAACAGGCTCTGGCCGAGCGTCGGTTGACCGCCTGGATGGCCACAGGCCTGACGCCCAGAGCGGCCCGGCTGGTGGCCCGGCAAGGGCCGGGGACATGCGAGCAGGAGCAGGAGCGACTGAAGGCCCGCATAGCCGCCCTGCCCCTGGCGGCGGCCGAGCTCGAGCCGCGCACCCAGGAGCGGCTGACCCGGCTGGGTCTGACCCGGCTGGGGGAGCTCTTTCAGTTACCTGCTGCGGAACTGGCCCGGCGCCTGGCGCCGGAGACCCTGGCCTATGTTCAGCGGATCCAGGGGCAACGCCCCGATCCGCAAGCCTTCTGGCAGCCGCCCCATCACTTTCACCAGCAGGTGGACCTGGTACGGGAAGCGGAACAGGCCCAGGGCCTGCTGTTCCCGCTCCACCCCATACTGGCGGAACTGGAGGCCGATCTGCAGTGGCGCCAGCAGGATACCGACAGCCTGCACCTGACCCTCAGCCACCGGGACCGGGAGGCCAGCCAACTGTCGTTGCGCACCGCCGGCCCTGAGCATCGGGCCGGTGCCTTTGGCGAGCTGATCCGGATTCGGCTGGAGCAGCACCCCTTGAGCGCCCCGGTGATGGCTCTGGCACTGACGGTGCGCCGCTTCCTGGACCGGGATGCCCCCGGCGGAACCGATCTGCTGGGGGAAACCCCGGATCTGCGGGAAGCCTGGTACACCCTGGTCAGCCGCCTGCAAGCCCGGCTGGGTGACGGTGCCCTGCAACGCCTGGCCCCTGAGGCCGACCACCGCCCGGAACGGGCCTGGTCCGGCGTGTCGTTACGGCCGCGGTCCGCACCGCAGGCGGAGGCCAGCCAGCAGCCCCTGCGCCCACTCTGGCTACTGGCCCGCCCCCAGCCCCTGCAACAGGCGCCGGTAGCGTGGCTGTCCGAGCCGGAACGAATCGACAGCGGCTGGTGGGATGGCGAACGGGTACAACGGGACTACTACATCGCCCAGCTGGCCAGCGGCCAGTTGGCCTGGCTGTTTCGGGATGTGCGGGGCGGCTGGTTCATTCACGGCTGGTTTGGGTGAACGACCATGGATTACGCGGAACTGACCTGTTTCAGCAACTTCACCTTCCTGACCGGGGCCTCCCATCCCCATGAGCTGGCCGAGCGGGCCACCGCGCTGGGATACCGTGCCCTGGCCATCACCGACGAATGTTCCGTGGCCGGCATTCCCCGGGCCTGGGCCGCGCTCCGGGACAGCCCGGTGACCCTGATCACCGGCAGCTACTTTGTACTGGCCGACGCGCCCGAGGCGGCGGCCAGGCCCCGGTTCTTCCTGCTGGCCCAGAACCGCACCGGCTACGGCCAGCTGTGCCAGCTGATCACCACCGGTCGGCGCCAGGCTGACAAGGGCAAGTACCACCTGCCCGTGGCGGATGTGGAGGACCACGCCCTCGACCACTGCCTGTGCCTGTGGAGCCCCCCAACAGCGGATGAGGCGGACCTGGAGGCCGCCCTCGCCTGCGGCCGCTGGTTGCAGGCCTGTTTTCCCGGACGATGCTGGCTGGCCGCCAGCCGCACCCTGGAGGCGGGCGAGGCCCAGCAGCTTGAACGCACCCACACCCTCGCCGAGCGCCTGAGCTGGCCGGTGGTCGCCACCGGCCAGGTTCACATGCATGCCCGCGAGTGCCAGCCGCTGCAGGACGTGCTCACCGCCATTCGCCACAACACCTCGGTGGAGCACGCCGGCTCGGCCCTGTTCCAGAACGGCGAACGTTACCTGCGCCCGCAGCCAGTATTGCAACGGCTGTTCCCCGCCCAGTGGCTGCGGGAGACGCTGAACATCGCCGAACGCTGCTGTTTTGATCCCGGCAGCCTGCGCTACGAATACCCCTCCGATCTGGTCCCCCACGGCCAGACGCCCGCCGCCTACCTGCAGCACCTGACCGCTGAGGGGGAACGGCGACGATTCCCCAACGGCACGCCCCTGTCGGTGCAGGCGCTGATCCATAAGGAGCTGGCGCTGATCAGCGAGCTCCATTACGAGCACTACTTCCTCACTCTCCATGACATCGTCACCTTCGCTCGCAGCCGGGACATCCTGTGCCAGGGCCGGGGCTCCGCCGCCAACTCGGCGGTGTGCTACTGCCTGGGGATTACCGAGGTGGACCCCACCCAGGTGGAGCTGCTGTTCGAGCGGTTCATCTCCAAGGACCGGGACGAGCCCCCGGACATTGATGTGGATTTCGAACACGAACGACGGGAGGAGGTGATCCAGTACATATACCAGCGCTATGGCCGGGACCGGGCGGCCCTGGCCGCCACGGTGATCCGCTACCGCCCTCGCAGCGCGATTCGCGATGTGGGCAAGGCCCTGGGCTTCGATCCCGCCCTGGTGGAGCAGTTTCTGAACGGCATCGACTGGCGGGACAAGAACACCCACTGGCGCCAGCAGATTCTGGACAAGAACCTGACCCGTAACCCCCGTATTGCGGATCAGTTCTTCACCCTGGTGGGTCGGATCATGGGCTTTCCCCGCCACCTGTCCCAGCACGTCGGCGGGTTTGTCATCAGTGCCGGCCCGCTGTCGGAGCTGGTGCCGGTGGAAAACGCCGCCATGGCCGAGCGCACGGTGATCCAGTGGGACAAGGACGACCTTGAGAGCCTGGGACTGATGAAGGTGGACGTGCTCGCCCTGGGCATGCTGTCCGCCATCCGCAAGGCACTGGCGCTGATCAGCCAGCAAAAAGGCCGGCCCTTCGGCTTGCCGGACATCGAGCGGGAGGACCCCAGGGTGTATGAGATGCTGCAGGCGGGCGACAGCATCGGGGTGTTCCAGGTGGAGTCCCGGGCCCAGATGAACATGCTGCCCCGGCTGCGACCGGAACGCTACTACGACCTGGTGATCCAGGTGGCCATCGTGCGCCCCGGACCAATTCAGGGCGACATGGTTCACCCCTACCTGAAACGCCGCGCCCGGAAGGAACCGGTGACCTACCCCAACGACGAGGTGCGCCAGGTGTTGGAGCGGACTTTGGGGGTGCCGATCTTCCAGGAGCAGGCCATCAAGTTGGCCATGGTGGCGGCCGGATTCAGCGCCGGTGAAGCCGACCGGCTACGCCGGGCCATGGCCGCCTGGAAGTCCGACGGCGACCTCACCGGGTTCCGCGACAAGCTCATTCAGGGCATGCTGGCGCGGGGCCACAGCGAGGACTTTGCCGAGCGTTTGTACAAGCAGATCTGCGGTTTTGGTGGCTATGGCTTCCCGGAGTCCCATGCCGCCAGTTTCGCCTTGCTGGTGTACATCTCGGCCTGGCTCAAGCGCCACCACCCGGCCGCCTTCTACTGCGGTCTGCTCAACAGTCAGCCGATGGGGTTTTACTCGCCGTCCCAGCTGGTGCAGGACGCCCGCCGCCACGACGTCGCCGTGCTGCCCATCGAGGTGAACCATAGCGCCTGGGACCATACCCTGGAGGGGCCGGGGCCG
Source organism: Marinobacter sp. SS21 (assembly GCF_028369065.1). Lineage (GTDB taxonomy): Bacteria > Pseudomonadota > Gammaproteobacteria > Pseudomonadales > Oleiphilaceae > Marinobacter. Next base: position 95,872 of record NZ_JAQNDA010000012.1, on the reverse strand, counting down.
GAGCAGAAGCTGCGGCTCGGGTTCCGGCTGGTCCGGGGCTTGTCCCGGGACGCCGGCGAACGGCTCTGCCAGCACCGTCCCGACGAGGGTTATCGGTCGGCCACGGAGTTACGACAACGCACCGGCCTGGCGCAACGGGACCTGGAGGCCCTGGCCGGCGCCGGGGCCCTGGCACCGTTCAGCGACAACCGCCACCAGGCCTACTGGCAGTTATTGGGCCATGAGCGGGAAGCCGGTCTGTTACTGGGCGAAGCACCAGAGGAATACCGCTCCGACACCCTGGTAACCCTGCCCGAGCCCAGCGAGGGCCAGAGCATTCTGGCGGACTACGCCAGCCAGGGCCTGACCCTGCAGCGCCACCCGCTGGCTCTGCTGCGGGAACAGGGCCACCTGAAACACTGCTTCAACGCCCAACAGCTGCTGGCGGCCGAGCCGGGGCGCCCAGTACAGGTCGCGGGGCTGGTCACCGGCCGGCAGCGACCGGGCTCGGCCGCCGGCGTCACCTTTGTCACCCTGGAGGACGAAACCGGCAACATCAACGTGGTGGTATGGCTGGCCACCGCCCAGCGTCAGCGTAAGCCCCTGCTAACCGCCCGGCTACTGCATGTGAAGGGCACCATCGAGCGGGAGGGCGACATCATTCACGTGATGGCGGGCAAACTGAACGACCTCAGCCACCTGATCGAAAACCTCAACGTCCGTTCCCGGGATTTTCAGTAGTCACTACAGACGGGGGATACCGTATCGCCGCCCACCCAACAGCGACGGCACAAAGGTAGGATGAGGTGAGGCTTGCCGAACCGCATCATTTGCGGGGCGAGACCATCCGACAGCCTGGTCGGAATGATGCGGTTCGCGTAGCTCACCTCATCCTACGGCCAAGCCAGCATCCCCTTTCATGTCACCTGGCAGACGCCGTACCGGGCCAGGATGCGATCATAATCCAGATGGATGATCTCGCCCCGGAACTTGCCGGCAGCTTCGTCCCAGGGGAAGAAAATCTGCACCGTGAACTCGATCTTCTGGCCATCCCCGCGCCAACCCTGCCAGCTCCCCAGCAGCGTGCCGGTCACGTCGGCCTCCTCATACACGCCCTGGGGACCGATGACGATGTTCTGCAGCTCGAACTTGATATCCGGGAACGCAGACAGCAACTCGGTGTAGAAACGGGTGGCGCCAACTTTACCCTGCCACTTGGTGCCGGACGGCCGCATCACGTACTCACAGTCCTCGGTGAGCGTGGACATCAGGCCCTCAATGCTGCGTTGGTCTTCGGATATGGAATGGTGTTTCCAGAGTTCACGAATCTGTTGGTACTGAGCGTCACTGTAGGCCGCATCAAGCTGGGCCCTGACGTGGTCCGGAATCATGAGGTCGCCTCCACTAACCTTGAAGCACACCCTACATACTAGCTCCCCGCCACCTGGCGGGCTGAAAATCAGGCAATAAAAAACCCGCCGGGCGTGCACCGGGCGGGTTTTCTTGCCGTCAGGCGAGGATCAGCTCAGCAGCTTGATCATCACACCGGCGGCCACCGCAGAGCCGATAACGCCAGCCACGTTGGGGCCCATGGCGTGCATCAGCAGGAAGTTCTGCGGGTTGGCTTCAAGACCAACCTTGTTGGAGACCCGCGCCGCCATCGGCACCGCAGAGACCCCGGCAGAACCGATCAGCGGGTTGATCTGATCTTTGCTGACCCTGTTCATCAGCTTGGCCATCAGAACACCAGAGGCGGTGCCCACACCGAAGGCCACAATACCCAGGCCCAGGATACCCAGAGTCTGGCCATCCAGGAACTTGTCCGCCATCAGCTTGGAGCCAACGGACAGACCCAGGAAAATGGTCACGATGTTGATCAGCGCGTTCTGGGCGGTGTCGCTCAGACGCTCAACCACGCCACACTCACGCATCAGGTTACCGAAGCAGAACATACCCAGCAGCGGAGCCGCATCCGGCAGGAACAGCACCACGGCAATCAGCACCACCAGCGGGAAGATAATCTTCTCTTGCTTGCTGACCGGACGCAGCTGGCTCATCTTGATGGCACGCTCTTCATGGCTGGTCAGTGCCTTCATGATCGGCGGCTGGATCATCGGTACCAACGCCATGTAAGCATAGGCAGAGACCGCGATTGCACCCAACAGATGCGGAGCCAGAACAGTGGACACATAGATGGACGTCGGACCGTCAGCACCACCGATGATACCAATGGCCGCCGCTTCCAGAATGTTGAACTGCAGAACGCCAGTCCAGTCCAGCAGCGCCGCGCCAATCACGGTACCGAAGATACCGAACTGAGCCGCGGCACCCAGCAGCAGGGTCTTCGGGTTGGCCAGCAGCGGACCAAAGTCGGTCATCGCACCCACACCCATGAAGATCAACAGCGGGCCAATGGTACTGCCGATAACCACGGTGTAGAAGTTATAGAGCATGCCGTTGCCGTAGCCGAGGTCTTGCGCCAAGGCGTTGGCCATGGCCATCTGGGAATAGCTGGCTTCCTTGATCGCCGCCTTGAACGCTTCTTTCAGCTCGGGGGTAACCGCCTGGCCGACCTGGTAGGCCACATCCAGCGGTGCCGCCAATGCGGCCAGAACGCTCGAGGCGCCATTCTTCAGAGCGAAGTGAATGGCATTTTCCGCGGCCGACAGAGCAAGCCCTGCCTCCGGAATGTTCGCCAGGATGCCACCGAAACCAATCGGTACCAGCAGCAACGGCTCAAAGCCCTTGCGGATCGCAAGGAACAGCAGAAGCAGGCCGATGGCGATCATGATCACCTGGCCGAACTCGATGTTGAACAGGCCACTACCTGTCCAGAGCGTAAATAACTTATCCATGGAATGCTGGCCCTTATGCGATTGTCAGCATTTCATCATCAACAGCGACGGCATCACCGACTTTGATGAACACTTCACCGATGGTTCCGCCTTTTGGCGCTCGTACTTCGGTTTCCATCTTCATGGCTTCGAGGATGATCAGCACATCGCCCTCTTCCACCACGTCGCCGGGTGAAACCTCGACCTTGAAGATGTTACCGCCCAGCGGAGCCAGCACAGGCTCGCCGCCACCGGCAGGTACCGGAGCTGCCGCGGGAGCCGCAGCCGCGCCGCCCTTGGCTTCGATCTGGCTGAGTTCACCGCCTTCGGTGACCGCAACCACGAACTCCTTGCCATTGACGTTGACGGTGTAAGTTTCCGGACCGGCTGCTTTCTTGGCAGGAACCATTTCCTCACCGGTCGGGACCGGCTCGAACGCATCCGGGTTGCCACGGTTTTCCAGGAACTTCAGGCCGATCTGCGGGAACAGTGCGTAAGTGAGAACGTCGTCCACTTCCTGCTCTGCCAGCTTGATGCCCTTGTCGCCAGCAATCTGCTTCAGCTCGCCGGTCAGCTTGTCCATTTCCGGCTCCAGCAGATCGGCCGGACGGCAGGTCACGGGCTCCTTGCCTTCCAGAACCCGCTCCTGCAGCTCTTTGTTGAAGGCCGCCGGCGCAGCGCCGTACTCGCCCTTCAGAACCGCTGCGGTTTCCTTGGAGATGGACTTGTAACGTTCGCCAGTCAGAACGTTCAGCACCGCCTGGGTGCCCACGATCTGAGAGGTCGGGGTAACCAGCGGGATGAAGCCCAGGTCTTCGCGCACCTTGGGAATCTCGGCCAGTACGTCATCAAACTTGTTGATGGCGTTCTGCTCGCGCAGCTGGCTTTCCATGTTGGTCAGCATGCCGCCAGGAACCTGGGCGGTCAGGATGCGAGAATCGACACCCTTCAGGCTGCCCTCGAACTTGGCGTACTTCTTCCGAACTTCGCGGAAGTAACCGGCAATTTCTTCCAGCAGGTTGATGTCCAGGCCAGTATCGCGGTCGGTGCCTTCGAGGATCGCGACCACGGCTTCGGTGGGCGAGTGACCGTAGGTCATGGACATGGAAGAGATGGCAGTATCGACGTTGTCGATGCCCGCTTCCGCTGCCTTGATGGCGGTGGCGGTGGACATACCGGTGGTGGCGTGGCACTGCATGTGAATCGGAACACTCAGCTCCTTCTTCAGACGCGTTACCAGATCAAAAGCAACGTACGGCTTGAGCAGGCCCGCCATGTCTTTAATGGCGATGGAGTCAGCACCCATGGACTCGATCTGCTTAGCCAGTTCCACCCACATCTCGATGGTATGGACCGGGCTCACGGTGTAGGAAATGGTGCCCTGGGCATGCTTGCCAGTCTTGCGGACCGCCTTAATGGCAGTATCCAGGTTACGCGGGTCGTTCATCGCATCGAAGATACGGAACACGTCGACGCCGTTTTCGGAGGCACGATCAACAAAGCGTTCAACCACATCGTCAGCGTAGTGACGGTAGCCCAGCAGGTTCTGGCCACGCAGCAGCATTTGCTGGGGGGTATTGGGCATGGCTTTCTTCAGCTCGCGAATGCGCTCCCAGGGGTCTTCGCCCAGGTAACGGATGCAGGAGTCAAAAGTAGCGCCACCCCAGGATTCCAGGGACCAGAAGCCAACCTTGTCGAGCTTCTCGGCAATGGGAAGCATGTCGTCGAGACGCATGCGGGTTGCCAGCAGGGACTGGTGGGCGTCACGCAGGATAACGTCCGTAATCCCCAACGGTTTCTTTGTGTCTGTCATCGTGTCAGCCTTCTGTTTAAAGGTTCTAATTCGTCTTCCGGATCACTTTTTGTGGCGCGCCCGGAACTGTGCAATCGCCTTCTTGATCGCTTCAGCGGTATCGGGGTCAACCGATGCAGGTGCTGAGGGCTTTGCACGAGGAGTTCTTACCGGGGTGGCCGGCTCAGGTGGCGTCAACCGGGAAACGACCTTGGACATGATCTGCGTTGCGAACACCAGTACCACCAGGAACGCAAAAACAAACCCCATGCCCGCAATCATCAGGTCAACGGCTTGTGACATCAGGTTATCCATAGCGAATAACTACCTGTATTGATTGAATTGATTTTCCCCGAAACACCTTCTCTCCAAAGGTGTGGCCCAACCGGCACATTTCGGGGGGCAAAATCCCGCGTAATTTACCGGTTTCCGGGATAGGGAGCAACCTAAACAGAAGATTCAAACAGGCCAATCCTTTAGCCAGATGCGACCACGTCAGGCATGCCGCGCAATCGAAACGATTTCGGTTTACACCAGCCTGACCCGGAAATTACGCCCCTTGATCCGCCCCGTCTCTAACCGCCGCAACGCCTGGCGGGCCAATTCCGCTTCTATGGCCACAAAGCACTCGAAATCAAACAAGTCAATCTTGCCGACCGCTGAGCCGGGCAACCCGGCATCTCCGGTCAGCGCTCCCAGAATATCCCCCGGTCGCACCTTGTTCTTTCGACCCCCGGCAATGGCCAGGGTTCGCATGGCCGGCGTCACTGGGCGGTCGGCAATGGCCAGTAGCGACTCAGTCTCCCCCCAGCTCAACTCCGTTCCTCGCCGCTGCTCAAGTAGGGTCAGCCGATGCCCCTGTTTCGGGGTACAAAAGGTAATGGCATGCCCAGCCTCCCCGGCCCGCCCGGTGCGGCCAATGCGGTGGGTGTGCACTTCGGCATCCCGCGCCGGCTCCACGTTTACCACCAGCGGCAGGCCCTGAATGTCCAAGCCGCGAGCCGCAACATCGGTGGCCACCAGCACGGTGGCACTGCCGTTGGCGAACCGAACCAGCACCGAGTCCCGCTCCTTCTGTTCCAAATCGCCATGCAGCGCCAGTGCCTCAAACCCCCGGGCGCTCAGGTCGCCGGCAACATCGTCGCACTGCTTTTTGGTGGTACAGAAGGCGATGCAGGCCGATGGCTGGCGCTCCGACAATACGGCAGCCAGGGCATCGGTTTGCTGACCAGGCTCAAGCTCGTAGAACAGCTCTTCAATATCCGGCTTCGGCTCGGTTTCGGCCACCCGGATATCAACCGGTTCCCGTTGGTAGCCCTCGCTGAGCTTGCGAATCTCCGGGGGCCAGGTCGCCGAAAACAGCAGGGTCTGCCGTTGCGCCGGGGTCTGGCCAAGAATGTCCTCAATGGATTCACTGAAGCCCATATCCAGCATTCGATCCGCTTCGTCCAGCACCAGGGTGCTCAGGTGATCCAGTGTCAGGGTGCCTTTGCGGAGATGGTCCTGCACTCGTCCCGGAGTGCCCACCACCAGGTGCGCCCCGTGGCTGAGGGAGCCGATTTGCGGGCCGATGGCCACCCCGCCGCACAGGGTTAATACCTTGACGTTGTGCCGGGCCCGAGCCAGGGCCCGCAAAGCCTTGGCCACCTGATCGGCCAGTTCCCGGGTTGGACACAACACCAGCCCCTGCACGGCAAAGCGTCTGGGTTTCAGCCGCTCTATCAGACCGATGCCAAACGCTGCCGTTTTGCCGCTGCCGGTTCTGGCCATGGCAATCACATCCCGCCCGGCCAGCACCGGCGGTAGCGCCTCCGCCTGGACCGGAGTGGGCCGCTCGTAGCCGAGCTGGGCCAGATTGGTCTGCATGGCCTGGGACAACCCTAACGCATTAAAGGAAGACATAAAGGAAATTCCGGGAAGTTGAGTGGACGGTTACGGGATCGAATCCGGAGGGCGTATACTACCGGAACCGCAATCAAGAGTCTGGAATTCAGTAACGGAGCAGTAAATGGCATCACTTCAGGAGCAACTCCTAAAGGCCGGCCTCGCCGACGAGAAGAAGGCCAAGGCCATTCGCCAGGAGAAACGCAAGCAACGCAAGCAACAGCCCAAAGGCACCACTGAGGTGAACGAGGCGCAGCTTCGGGCACAGCAGGCACGGGAAGAGAAAGCCGAGCGCGATCGCCAGCTCAACCTTGCCCGCCAGCAGGAAGCGGAAAAGAAAGCCATCCAGGCCCAGATACGCCAACTGGTGGAGACCAATCGGCTGGACCGCGCCAGGGGCGAGGAATCCTACCAGTTTGTTCACGACAAGAAGATCAAGAAGATCCCGGTGGCGTCTGACATGGTCGATCCGCTGTCGAGAGGACGGCTGGCCATCGTATTTGTCAACGACAACTACGAGGTGGTGGCCGAGGCCGTGGCCCGCAAAATTATGGAACGGGATGAGCAGGCCGTTGTGGTTCTCCATGACCGAGCCCAACAGAGCGAAGCGGACGAAGACGACCCCTACGCGGGCTATGAAATTCCCGACGATCTTATGTGGTAGTCCCGCATCCTCGTTGCCATGGTCAGATACCGGTGAGATAAAACAGCAATGGCACTGGCGCCACCGCCAGCGCCATTGTGAGGAGATACTGGTAGTACGGAATCAGCCGGCTCATTCCCAACACCATACCGATGCCGCCGCCCCCTCCAATCAGGGCATTGCCCGGCAAGTTCAGCAATACCGCCACCGCCACGAATCGATGCCGCAGCACAAACGGCAAGACATTCCCCGGCACTCGCCGGTACAACAGATCCAGACGCGCCGATGGTGACTGGCGCTCCATTTGCCTGGCCAGCTCCGAAGCCCTGGCGAAGTGCAACCAGGACAGCAATCCACTGATACTACTTCCTGGCATCAGACGCCCCAAACCATAACTCAACGACAGGGAGAGCACCGTACTCAGATAGACCAGGAGTGCCCCTTCTCCGCCCAGTAATACCAGCAGCGCCAAACCAATCTCGATACCGGGCATGAACGGCACCGCCATCAGCAGGATATAAAGGGTCGCCGCGATGAGCACAATCATATGCAGCATGGGCTCGTGGCGAGGAAAAACCTGGAAGTTCAGCACCTGAGCCAGCCAGTGGCCCGCGACATTCAGGGCGACAGCCAATCCGGCCAGCACCAATATCTTGGCCCATCGATTTCCAATCACCATGCAAGTAATCCTAGGCTTGCCCTAAAAGCTCCAACCGGCGGCAGCGTGTCGGCTTTACCGTTGAGTGGTTAGCTGCCCCAGGAACTGGTACTCCCGGCGAATATCCCAATACCATCGCTCCTTGGTCCAGACCACCTCCGCTTCTAGCCGGTCACCCTGGCGAACGCCGTGCCAGACCATTCTGCCGTGGGAGGGACTAACCGACGTGGCCTCAAACAGGATTCGGTCATCTTGTCGACTGGCCGTATAGGCCGCCTCCTCAAAGCCATAGTCTTTGCAGGCCTCAGAAATAAAAAGACCGCCCCGAAAAATCAGTCGATCAGCATCGCCACCGGAGATTGCCCCCACCTCCCGCAGCACGCCTTCAAAGATCGCCCCCTCAAGGACTTCCCGCGCCCCTTGCGCATGTGCAACACCGTGCCCCATAAACATGAGCAACACCGCGAAAAGAGGCGGCCATACTCTGCCCATCGCCACATCACCACCCTCCGGGGGCGTCGCCCCACCTCAGCTTAGCTCAGCTTTTGGACAATAATTTTCGTGGTTGGTGCATCCAAATCCTCCAACGCAACGAACCTATAAAAGTAGCCACTAAAAACAACTTACTTTCAGGAGACGTGCGATGAATAACAAAACGACTCAATCCATCCTGTTGACGACAACGCTGCTGGCAAGCGGTGCTGCTCTTGCGGGTCACACCAATCACGTTATTTCCACCCATCTTTCCGCTGACAACCTGGTTGGCACCACGGGCGACTCCGATGGCAAGGGCCACGCCCATGTCTTTGGCGTCGACGGCGATCCGACCACGCTGTGTTACGTCATCCAGGTTAACAACATTCAGACGGTGCCGGTGGGTGAAGGCATGGCCGCCCATATTCACGAAGCCGATGCCAGCAGAAACGGAGCCCCCATCGCCATGCTGGCTGGACCGGAAGACGGGGATGCGGCGGACTGCCTGACCGAGGGCGAGGAAGGCAAGTTCCCCACCTGTGAGGCCGGCATTGTGAAGCGGATTCTGGAGAACCCCGCGGATTTCTACATCAACATTCATAATCCGGAGTACCCGGATGGTGCGATTCGGGGGCAGTTGATGAAGGCGGGCCACGGGATGTAAGAAAGCTACGGTCGAACCTCTTTCGGTGCGAATCCCATCTGACAAATAAAAACGCCTCATCACCGGGGATTACGATGATGAGGCGTTTCGGATTTGGCGCGGCTGGGAGGATTACTCGGGCCTACGGCCTTCGCCCCTTCGGGGTCGTCGTCGCGTTGCGCCGACGTTCCTCCGCACACGGTGTGTGCTTCGGTCGAACCTCTTTCGGTACGAATCCCATCTGACAAATAAAAACGCCTCATCACCGGGGATTACGATGATGAGGCGTTTCGGATTTGGCGCGGCTGGGAGGATTCGAACCTCCGACCGCCTGGTTCGTAGCCAGGTACTCTATCCAGCTGAGCTACAGCCGCTTAAACTTTGGTCGTTTTTGATGGCGCGGCTGGGAGGATTCGAACCTCCGACCGCCTGGTTCGTAGCCAGGTACTCTATCCAGCTGAGCTACAGCCGCGTATATCAAAAACTTACTGCACACTAAGTGCAAATCCTCAGGGAGGATTATTCGGCCTTCCAGGCCTCACCCCTTCGGGGCCGTCGTCGCTTTGCTCCGACGTTCCTTCGCGTGCTTCGCTCGCTCGGTCGAACCTCCGACCGCCTGGTTCGTAGCCAGGTACTCTATCCAGCTGAGCTACAGCCGCCTATATCAAAAACCTGTTGGATGCTATCCCAACCGTTCTCATTGCCGATTAAGGAAATGGCGGAGAGGGAGGGATTCGAACCCTCGATACGCGCAATACGTATGGTTCCTTAGCAGGGAACTGGTTTCAGCCACTCACCCACCTCTCCTTGAGAACGCCGCGTATACTACCATAAAATTTCTGTTTTCATAGGGTTGACACAACTTTTTTCACCGCGGATTTCAGCAAGCATAAAAAAAGCCGCTTGGGTCTCCCTCAAGCGGCTTTTTCGCGCCTTAGCTGTTGCCGGGTTCCGGCTCGTCAGAGTCGGTTTTCTCACTCTGAATGCGCTGATAAATCTCTTCCCGGTGTACCGCCACTTCTTTTGGAGCGTTGACACCAATACGTACCTGATTCCCCTTCACACCCAATACGGTAACGGTGACGTCGTCACCAACCATCAGGGTTTCGCCAACTCGGCGAGTCAAGATCAACATATCCTTTACTCCCTTTTAAGAGCTATCAGTTCCGACAAATGAACTCTATAAAACGTTATAGTGGGCCCACGCAGGATTTAAAAGGTAATAGGCGACTTTCAACGCCACCCACTGCCTTTTAGCTCACGAATGTAACCCTTGTTCTCTTCTTCGGGCGAACTCCGCCCAGCCAGCTCACTGACCTTCGGCGTCGGGCTCACCCAATTCAAAGGCACTGTGAAGCGCTCGAACCGCAAGCTCCAGGTATTTCTCAGCAATAACCACCGAAATCTTGATTTCAGAGGTGGAAATCATCTGGATGTTGATACCTTCACGAGACAGCGCTTCAAACATTGTAGTCGCTACACCAGCATGCGAACGCATACCGACGCCGACAATACTCACCTTGGCGATCTTGTTGTCACCGCTGACTTCTTCGCGGGCGCCTAGGTCACGTGCCACCTGGTCCAGTACTTCCTTGGCGCGCTTGTAGTCGCTGCGATGAACGGTGAAGGTGAAATCGGTGTGATTATCGGCACCCACGTTCTGAACGATCATATCGACTTCGATATTGGCGTCGCTGATCGGCTTTAGAATGTTCAAGGCGCTGCCTGGGGTATCCGGCACACCCGAAATGGTTAGCTTGGCTTCATCGCGATTAAACGCTATGCCGGAAACGACCGGTTGTTCCATGACGCTCTCATCCTCAAAAGTAATCAGGGTACCGCCGCCGTCCTGGAAACTGGACAGTACCCGCAGCGGCACATTGTACTTGCCAGCAAATTCAACCGAACGAATCTGGAGCACCTTCGAGCCCAGACTCGCCATTTCAATCATTTCTTCGAACGTAATCTGGTCCAGACGACGGGCGCTGTCCACGACCCGCGGATCGGTGGTATATACGCCATCCACGTCCGTATAGATCTGACACTCGTCCGCCTTCAGCGCGGCGGCCAGGGCGACGGCGGTGGTGTCGGAGCCACCACGACCCAGTGTGGTGATGTTGCCGTGCTCGTCGGTACCCTGGAAGCCTGCCACCACAACCACGCGACCGGCAGTCAGGTCTTCCCGCATGCGCTGCTCGTCGATCTGGCGAATTCTTGCCTTGGTGTGGGTGCTGTCGGTCAGGATGCGAACCTGGCTACCGGTGTAGGAGCGGGCTTCGCAACCGCGCTTCTGCAGCGCCATAGACAACAGGGCAATGGTGACCTGCTCGCCGGTGGAGACCAGCACATCCATTTCCCGTGGCGTCGGCTCTTCCATAATGTTCTGGGCCAGGCCGATCAGGCGGTTGGTTTCCCCACTCATCGCCGATACCACCACGACGATGTCGTGACCTTCTTTTCGGAAGCGGCAGACCTTATCGGCAACCGCTTCTATTCTTTCGGTGGTGCCTACGGACGTGCCACCAAACTTCTGAACCAAAAGCGCCATTTCTTTCCCAACAATCGAAGCAGGAACCCACGACGAACACCGGGTGTCGTCAGTCAATATTCAAACCGGCGGAATTATATACATCCGCCGGCTGACGTTAACAGTCTCTCAAGCAATGTTTTTGTCGATCCACTCGGCGACGCCTTCCAGCGCACCGGACAATTTGGCCGGATCGCTACCACCGCCCTGGGCCATATCCGGACGCCCGCCGCCCTTGCCATCGACTTGCGCGGCAAGGTGCTTCATCAGCTCGCCGGCCTTGATGCGTCCGGTGGCCGACTTGGTGACACCAGCCACCAGAGTCACTTTGCCATCCTCGACGCTGGCCAGCACAACGACGCCCTCGCCCAACTTGTTTTTAAGCTGATCGGCGGTGTCCATCAGCGCCTTGCGGTCAGCACCGTCCAGCTCAGCCGCGACAACCTTCAGCCCCTTGACCTCAACCGCAGTCGCCGCCAGATCCGAGCCGGCAGAGCTAGCCAGCTTGGCCTTCAGTTGCTCCAGCTCTTTTTCCAGCTGGCGCGTGCGCTCAACCGCACTCTGCACTTTCTCAACCACGCTGTCGCGGGTGCCCTTCACCAGCTGCGCAGCGTCCTTTAACTTCTGGTCCGTCGCGTCGATCCAGTTCAGCGCATTGAAACCGGTGACCGCTTCGATACGGCGTACACCAGAGGAAATGCCGCCTTCGGAGACAATCTTCAGCAGCCCGATATCGCCGGTGCGAGACACATGGGTGCCGCCACACAGCTCCACCGAATAACGGTCGGTGCCCATGCTGAGCACCCGCACGCTGTCGCCGTACTTCTCGCCGAACAGGGCCATCGCGCCTTTGGCCTGGGCCTGCTCCATGTCCGTGACCTCGGTTTCAACGTCGGTGTTGGCCATGATCTGCTCGTTGACCTCGCGCTCGATCTCCTTCAACTGCGCCGCAGTCACGGCCTCGAAATGAGAGAAATCAAACCGCAGTTTGTCGGGGTCCACCAGGGACCCTTTCTGGGTCACATGTTCACCGAGCACTTTCCGCAACGCGGCATGCAACAGATGGGTCGCGGAGTGGTTGAGCGCAGTGGCCTGACGCCGGACGTGATCGACCCGGGCATCCACCTCCAGGCCTGGGAACACCTCACCCTCAATCACGGTGCCGAGGTGAATGTGGTGATCCCCTTCCTTACGGGTGTCGGTGACCTGGAAGCGACCACCACTCCAGGTCAGCAGACCGGTGTCACCCACCTGGCCACCCGACTCGGCGTAGAATGGAGTGCGTTCCAGGACCACGATGGCCTCGTCACCGGCCTGAGCCGTTTTCTCGTCGCCACCCACGATGACGGTACGAACGGTTTCATGGCCGTCCACCACCTCGTAACCGGAGAATTCGGTCTTGCCCTCCAGCTTGAGACCGGCGTTATAGTCGATGCCGAACTTACTGGCGGCGCGGGCACGCTCACGCTGGTCATTCATCGCCTTCTCGTAGCCGTCGTAGTCCAGGGTCAGGCCGCGCTCGCGGGCGATATCGTTGGTCAAGTCCACCGGGAAGCCGTAGGTGTCATACAGCGTGAAGACGGTTTCACCGGGAATTTCGGAGCCTTCGAGCTGAGCAATGTCCTGCTCCAGCAGCTTCAGACCTTTATCCAGGGTCTTGGCGAACTGCTCTTCCTCCTGCAGCAGCACCTTTTCAATCTGCGCCTGGGTACGGACCAGTTCCGGGTAGGCCTCGCCCATCAGCGTGACCAGCGCCCCGACCAGCTTGTGGAAGAAAGGACCATTGGCCCCCAGCTTGTTACCGTGGCGGGCGGCACGACGTATGATGCGACGCAGTACGAAGCCACGCCCCTCATTGGACGGCATGACCCCGTCGGCAATCAGGAACGAGCAGGAGCGGATATGGTCCGCCACCACCCGCAGGGAGGCTTCGCTGGTGGCGACACCGCCGAGCACGTCGGAGGCGGCCTTCAGCAGGTTATCGAACAGGTCGATCTCGTAGTTGCTGTGAACGCCCTGCAGCACCGCGGCGATTCGCTCCAAACCCATGCCGGTATCCACCGAGGGCTTGGGCAATGGCAGCATTTCGCCGTCCGCAGTACGGTTGTACTGCATGAACACCACGTTCCAGATTTCGATGTAACGGTCGCCGTCTTCGTCAGGGCTGCCAGGAGGGCCCCCAGCCACGTCGGGACCATGGTCGAAGAAGATTTCGGTACAGGGACCGCAAGGACCGGTGTCGCCCATCTGCCAGAAGTTATCGGAGGCGTAAGGGGCCCCCTTATTGTCACCGATGCGCACGATGCGCTCTTCGGGCACCCCCATTTCCCTGGACCAGATCTCGAAGGCTTCGTCATCGGAGGCGTAAACGGTGATCCACAGCTTCTCTTTCGGCAGGTTGAGCCACTGCTCTCCGGTCAGGAAGGTCCAGGCATAGTTGATCGCTTCACGCTTGAAGTAATCGCCGAAGCTGAAGTTCCCCAGCATCTCGAAGAACGTGTGATGACGGGCGGTGTACCCCACGTTCTCCAGGTCGTTGTGCTTGCCGCCGGCCCGGACGCATTTTTGGGCGGTGGTCGCTCGGGTGTAGTCCCGATCCTCACGCCCGAGGAACACATCCTTGAACTGGTTCATACCCGCATTGGTAAACAGCAGGGTTGGGTCATCCGCAGGCACCAATGAGCTGCTTGCTACAACGGTGTGTCCCTGCTGTTTGAAGAAATCAAAAAACGCCTGTCGCAAATCTGCGGTATTCATAAACCTGCCCTGATCCACATATCAGCCGTGTGCGGCCATTCGGTGAAAAGTGAGTGCGCCGGAGCGCCGATATAGCGCCGTCGCGGAGAGGCGGACGTCCGGTGGTGCAAATCCGCTACTCTAGCATAGGCTGCAATGAGGAAAAATGAATAAGTGACGAGGGGCTTAGGATCAACACTTGATTTGTCTCCGCAGGCTCGCTGGGGCTTTCATGAGCATTCCCGCTCGCCCTGGCGATTGGCGCTGAACAGCGGATTGGACAGGAGCGCTGGCAAGGTCATTCGGGCCCTGCGCCCAGCCGTCAAACCGGTTATACTCGGCCACCCGAAACATAGACGGTACCGGGCGGGTACCCATGAACCAGGAGTCCTTCATGCCTCGCAGATTTCATGACGACGACCAACTGCTGCCACCGGCCAACATGATGAGGCGCCTGCTCGCCATCATCTACGATGGTTTGATCAGCATTGCCGTGCTCATGGTGACCTCCTGGGCGTACACCCTGGTCGCCGCCTCGGTGATTGGGTTCGAGCGTTACGAGGCGATGATGGAATCGGGCACTCTGGAGGCCGACCCTCTGCTCAGCAGCGTCCTGTTTGTGGTGCTGTTCGTGTTCTTCGGCTACTTCTGGACCCGTTCCGGCCAGACCCTCGGCATGCAGGTCTGGCGCATTCGCATCCAGAACCTGAACGGCGTGTCGGTGAGTTGGGTACAGGCCCTCAAGCGCTTTATGGTGGCGGCGTTTGCCCTGTTCGCCGGCCTGCTGTGTCTGTACAACTGGGGAAGCTGGAGCCTGATCATCGTCGGTCCGGCGGTGTTCGGGGTTTTCTTTCCATTTAACGGTGAGTCGCTGATTGACCGTCTCTCCCGCAGCCAGGTCGTTCGGGTGCCTGCGCCAGCCAAAAAACCGGCCGAAAAGTAAGGCTTCCTGAATCGCCATTGCGCCCCCCGGGGCGCTCAGAGCCTCCCTAACCTGCCCGCCGCATCAGCAGCGCCCCCACCACCGCGCTAATGGCGATGGGCACCAGGACGGCGATCACCGGATTGAAACCGAAGACCAGACTCATCGGCCCCAGCAAGTCCTGCATGTATTTGAACAGTAGCCCCACTATCAGCCCGGCAAAGACCCGAAAGCCCATGGTCACCGAACGCAGCGGACCAAAAATGAAGGAAATCGCCACCAGTACCATCACCGCCGTGCCCACCGGCATCAGCACTTTCTTCCAGAACGCCAGCCAGTAATTGGCCGCGTTCAACTCCTGTTCGTCCAGGTACGACGCGTAGGTAAAGAGCCCGGTAACCGAGAGGTTTTCCGGCTTCACGATCAGCACGCTCAGTACCTGCGGTGACAAACCGGTGTCCCAGCGAACCTGGCGCCTTGCCTCGCGCTCGGTGGCGACATCGCCGAAATGAGTGGTACGTACGTTCTGCAGCAACCAGTGATCGCCCTGGTAGATGGCCCGGGCGGCAAACGTGGCCTTTTCCATGGCGCGGCGGTCCGAAAACTCGAACAGTGACACCCCGTGCAGCACTCCATTCGGCTCCACTGCATTGAGGTGGATGAAGGTGTCCCCCTCCCGATGCCAGATCCCCCCCGACGACGCGATGTTGTGGCTGGCGCCCTGGGCAACCGCCTTCTGGCTTTGGGCCGTACGCTCCAATGGCGGTGCCACGTACTCTCCGATCATCAAACCGATGATGACCACCACCAGGGTTGGCTTCATCGCCGACCAGACGATGCGGCGGATGGACACCCCGGCGGCGCGAATGACCGTCAGCTCGGAGGAACTGGCCATGGCGCCCAGCCCCACCAGGCAGCCCATGAAAGCCCCCAGCGGCAGATAATCGTAGATTCGTCGCGGCACGGTCATCAGTACGTACAGCAGCGCCTGTAGGGTCTGATACTCCGCCTTGGCATCATCCAGCTCGGCGATAAAGGCAAAAATCAGGTCCAGCGACAGCACCACCACCATGACCAGCAGAGTGGCGCCACCGACGGTACGCATTACATAATTGTCGAGCTTACGCACGGCGCTGGCCCTCCCGGATCAATCGTCGGCGGTGCCACCACGGCGGCCCGAACTGCAGCCACAGGGCCAGCACCAGGAACAGCGCATGCACCCACATCATGCCGATCCACTCAGGCACTTTGCCGCCCTCAACCGCATCCCGGGCCACGATCAGCAGCCCCAGGTAAACGATGTACACCAACATGGCCGGCAGCAGGTGGAAGAAGCGGCCCTGGCGCGGGTTGACCCGGCTCAGACGCACCGCCAGCAGGGTCACGATGGGCACAATTAGCGGCAACGAAAACCGCCAGTGCAGCATCGCCCGGTGCTCCGGGTCGTCCGAGCCGATCAGGTCCAGGGTGCTGATGGCCTCATCCAGCTGCCGATCCCGCGCACTGCCGGCCTGAACCTTCAGGCCGTAGGCATCAAAGGTGGTCACCTGATAATCCAGCTTGCCGGGCATGCCCTGGTAGCGGGAACCGCCTTCGAGAATCAGGAACCGGCTGCCGGTCTCGCTGTCGAGGAATTGGGAACCGACATCGGCGGTAATGATCGTCAGGCCCGGCTCACCACGGGAATACTCGGCAATGAAAACGCCCTGCAGTTCGCGCTTGTCGTCGCTGAGCGCCTCGGTGTAGGTCACCCGCCCGCCCGATGACAGGTCCTGGAAGCGGCCGGGCGCCAGCATTTCAAATTCGGTGGCCTTGCGCTGATCGTTAAAAATCTGCTCCACCTGTTTCATGCCCCAAGGCGACAGGTACAGACTCATGCTCCCGACAACCAGCATCACAATCAGGCTGCCGATCAGGGTCTGGGCGATGATCTGGCGGTCACTGACCCCGCAGGCAAAGAGCACGGTCATCTCGCTCTCCAGGTACATACGCCCGTAGGCCAGCAGAACCCCGATGAAGAACCCCAGCGGCAGGATCAGCTCCAAAAAGCCCGGAAAACGGTACGCCATGATCTGGAACAGCACATCGCCCGCCAGCTCCCCGGCAGCGGCGTCCGCCAGATACTTGATAAAACGACCGCTCATGAATACCAGCAGCAAAACGCCGGACACCGCCAACATGCTGATCATGACTTGTCGCGTCAGGTAACGGAAAACTATGCTCAAAGCAGTCTCTTCAGGTAGCAGGTTGGATGTTGGGTGCAACAATCAAATTGTGGGGTATTCTAAGTAACCTGACCGGGGAATGACAGACCAGCCTGCACCATTGAGCCAGAGGCGTCCCGTGAGGAAGCGCTTGATAATTTTCACCTTAGCCCCAATGCTTAGGTCCCTGAAAGTCATCGTGCCCGCCGCTCGCCGGGGCCAACCAAACAACCAGATTCGGGAGTTGCCATGAATTTCACCCTGAGCAGTAAAGCCATTGCCAGCCAAAAAGCCGATTGCATCGTGGTCGCAGTCCCCGAAAATGGCGACTGGCCCGCATCCACCCTGGCGGTGGATGCGGCGCTGGGCGGGCTGCTGCGTCAGCTGAACGAGAGTGGCGACATCACCGGCAAGAACGGCAGCTGCCTGCTGGTTCCGGTTGCGGGCCAGCCCTGGCCACGGGTCTTGGCGGTGGGCACCGGTGCCGACAAGGAGCGCACGCCGACCAACTTCCGCAAGGCGCTGATCGCCGCAGTGGGCCAGTTCAAGGACGGCGCGGCCGGTCACGTGATGATTGCCCTCGCCGACACTCCGACCACGGGCGACGAACAGGCCCAGTCCGAAGCGGCCCGACTCAACCTGATCGGCCGCACCCTGGAAGACCAGCTATACACCTTCAACGCCTACAAAAGCGGCAAGCCTCCGGTACGCAAACTCAGAAAGGTGACGGTGGCCGCATCCGGCGCCAGCAAGCCGCTGAAAAGCGCCTTTGAGCTGGGCCTGGCGACCGGGCGCGGTATGAATTTCACCCGCGACCTGGGCAACACACCGCCCAACGTCTGCCATCCGAGCTGGCTGGCCGAGCAGGCCGAACAGCTGGCTCAGGAACACGAGCTCATCAAGACCGAAATTCTTGACGAGAAACAGATGAAGAAGCTGGGCATGAACACCCTGCTTGCCGTTGCCGCCGGCAGCACCCAGCCCGCCCGCCTGATCATCATGGAGTACCGTGGTGGTAACGCGAAGGACAAGCCCCATGTTCTGGTGGGCAAAGGCATCACCTTCGACACCGGCGGCATCAGCCTGAAACCCGGCGAAGGCATGGATGAAATGAAATACGACATGGGCGGCTCCGCCTCGGTCTTCGGCGCCATGCAGGTATTGGCGGAGACCAAGCCCAAGATCAACGTGGTGGGCGTAATCGCCGCAGCCGAGAACATGCCGGATGGCGGTGCGGCCCGCCCCGGCGACATTGTCACCTCCATGTCCGGGCAGACCGTCGAAATCCTCAACACCGACGCTGAGGGCCGGCTGGTCCTGTGCGACGCCCTCACCTACGTCAAACGCTTCGATCCGGCAGTGGTCATCGACCTGGCCACCCTGACCGGCGCCTGCATCATCGCACTGGGCAATCACGCCACCGGCCTGCTCAGCAACGACGACGACCTGGCCAACGAACTGTTGGCCAGCGGCGAACGCGCCTGCGACCGGGCATGGCGCCTGCCGCTGTGGGACGAATACCAGTCCCAGCTCGACAGCAACTTTGCCGACATGCAAAACATCGGCGGTCGCCCCGCAGGCACCATTACCGCGGCGTGCTTCCTGTCCCGCTTCACCAAGGAATACCGCTGGGCTCACCTGGACATTGCCGGTACCGCCTGGCATTCCGGCAAGGCCAAGGGCTCCTCGGGCCGCCCGGTTCCACTGCTGATTGACTACCTGATGTCCCATGCCAGCAAGTAACCCCGGCAGCATTGACCAGGATCACCGGAACCAGTCCTACTGGTTCCACATCCTGGCCCAGAACACCCCCGCCGCCCGCAATCTCCACGCCGTGCGCCTGGTGGACAAGGCCTGGCAGCAGGGCGATCGGGTCTGCATTCTCTGCGACAGCCCGGAGCAGGCTCGGGAACTGGACGATCTGCTGTGGCAGTTCAGTCCCGAGGCCTTCATCCCCCACCGGGTGATTTCCGATTCCGCCACCGCCTGCACCGAGCCCGTTGGCATCCTGCTTTGCCCGCCGGTGCCCGAAGACTGGGACACGGTGGTGATACTGTCCGCCACCCTGCCCACCAATGCCGAGCGCTTCAACCGACTGGCATTGGTAGCCCACAACCATCCGGGCGTGCTTAACCAGGCCAGAACTCATTACAAACAGCTTCGGGCGCTGGGCATCGAACCACGGGTACACGATTTCCGGAAACGGTAGTCTCTGCACCTTGCCGGTTGACCAGCCAGGGTTCGCCGCGCCACCGACGACCATGTATAATTGCGGCTCTTGAGGAGCACCTGCATTCCATTAACCAACCCGGTCACCAGCAAAACCCATGGAAAAAACCTACCAGCCAGAAAACATCGAGCGCCAGTGGTACGAAAACTGGGAATCCAAAGGTTACTTCCGCCCCTCCGGTGAGGGTGAGAGCTACACCATCATGATTCCCCCGCCCAACGTCACCGGCAGTCTGCATATGGGCCACGCGTTCCAGCACACCATTATGGATACGCTCACCCGCTACAAACGCATGCAGGGCAACAACACTCTTTGGCAGGTAGGCACAGACCATGCCGGCATCGCCACCCAGATGGTGGTGGAGCGCAAGCTGGCCGTAGAGGAAGAGAAGACCCGCCATGACCTGGGTCGAGAAGAATTCATCAAACGCATCTGGGACTGGAAGGACCACTCCGGTGGCACCATCACCCGCCAGATGCGCCGCTTGGGCAACTCCGTGGACTGGGACCACGAACGCTTCACCATGGACGACGGTTTTTACCGCGCCGTGCAGGAAGTGTTCATCCGGCTGTATGACGAAGGGCTGATTTACCGAGGCAAGCGACTGGTCAACTGGGACCCGAAACTGCATACCGCCATTTCCGATCTGGAAGTGGAGAACAAGGAAGAGAAGGGCCACTTCTGGCACCTGCGTTACCCGCTGGCGGGCGGCGCCAGCACCAAAGACGGCAAGGACTATCTGGTGGTGGCCACTACCCGTCCGGAAACCATGCTGGGCGATACCGCCGTGGCCGTTCACCCGGACGACGAGCGCTACCAGCACCTGATCGGCCAGAAGATCCTGCTGCCATTGGTGGACCGGGAGATCCCCATCGTTGCCGACCACCACGCCGATCCGGAAAAAGGCAGCGGCTGCGTTAAGATCACGCCTGCCCACGACTTCAATGACTACGCCGTTGGCAAGCGCAATCAGCTGCCGATGATCAACGTCATGACCCAGGATGCCAACATCCGCGAGATCGCCGAAGTGTTCAACTCCGACGGCAGCGCCAACGGCGACATCGACGGCACCCTGCCCGCCGCCTACGCCGGCAAGACCCGCGAGCAAGCCCGCAAACTGATCGTCGCCGATCTGGAAGCCGCTGGCCTGCTGGAACAGGTGGAAGACCACGTGCTCAGCGTTCCCCGGGGCGACCGCTCCGGCCTGATCATCGAACCGATGCTGACCGATCAGTGGTTCGCCGACGCCAAGACCCTGGCCAAGCCGGCCATTGAAGCGGTGGAAGACGGCCGCATCCAGTTCGTGCCCAAGCAATACGAGAACATGTATTTTTCCTGGATGCGGGACATCCAGGACTGGTGTATCTCCCGTCAGCTTTGGTGGGGCCACCGCATTCCGGCCTGGTACGACGCCGAGGGCAACATCTACGTGGGCCGGGACGAAGCCGGCGTGCGCGAGAAGTACGGTCTGGCCGCCGACCTGGAACTGAGCCAGGACGAGGATGTGCTGGACACCTGGTTCTCCTCAGCCCTGTGGACCTTCGGCACCCTGGGCTGGCCGGAAAACACCGAGCGCCTGCAGACTTTCCACCCGACCGACGTGCTGGTGACCGGTTTTGACATCATTTTCTTCTGGGTCGCCCGGATGATCATGATGACCATGCATTTGACCAAGAACGAGGACGGCACCCCCCAGGTTCCGTTCAAGACCGTGTACGTCACCGGCCTGATCCGCGACGAGCACGGCCAGAAGATGTCCAAGTCCAAGGGCAACGTACTGGACCCGCTGGACATGATCGACGGCATCGAACTTGAGGAACTGCTGGCGAAGCGCACCGGCAACATGATGCAACCGCAGCTGGCCGAAAAGATCGGCAAGCGCACCCAGAAGGAATTCCCGGAAGGCATAGCCGCCCACGGTACCGATGCGCTGCGTTTCACCCTGGCGGCGATGGCCACCACTGGCCGTGACATCAACTGGGACATGAAGCGCCTGGAAGGCTACCGCAACTTCTGCAACAAGCTGTGGAACGCCGCCCGCTACGTACTGATGAATACCGAGGGCGAGGACTGCGGCATCGACAACGAGGCCGTGGAACTGTCTCTGGCCGATCGCTGGATCATCGGCGAGCTGCAACACTGCGAGCAGGAAGTCACCCGCCACCTGGAGCAGTACCGCTTCGACCTGGCCTCTCACGCCCTGTATGAATTCATCTGGAACGAGTACTGCGACTGGTACCTGGAACTGTCCAAGCCGGCGCTGAACGACGAGTCGGCAAGTGCCGAAGCCAAACGCGGCACCCGCCGTACGCTGGTTCGCGTGCTTGAGGCGGTACTGCGCCTGGCGCACCCGATCATGCCGTTCATCACCGAGGAAATCTGGCAACGCATCGCTCCGCTGGCAGGCAAACAAGGTGACAGTATCATGCTGCAACCCTACCCGCAGGCTGCCAGCAGCCAGCTAGACAAGGCGGTGGCAGCAGACATCGAATGGCTCAAGGGCGTGATCGTGGCGGTACGCAACATCCGCGGCGAAATGAACATCTCCCCCGCCAAACGGATTCCGGTGCTACTGCGTGGCGACCACACCGACGACCAACGGCGGATGGACGAGAACCGCCAGTTCCTGATCTCCCTGGCCAAGCTGGACAGCCTGGAATGGTTCGACGGCGGCGAGGCGCCCATGTCCGCCACCCAGCTGGTGGGCGAGATGGAGGTGCTGGTGCCCATGGCCGGCCTGATCGACAAGACCGCCGAACTGGCGCGTCTGGACAAGGAGCTGGACCGTCTGACCAAGGAAATCGGCCGCTTGCAAGGCAAGCTCGGCAATGAAAAGTTCACCGCCAAGGCTCCGGCCGACGTGGTGGAAAAGGAGAAGGAAAAACTCCGCGAGGCCCAGGGTAGCCAGAGCCGGCTCAGTGAACAACGGCAAGCCATCGAGGCCATGTAGACCATGAGGGCACCGCGCAACCCCAACCTTGTCGGCATTCGCGACGGCAAGATCCTGATTCTTGGGGCCGGTGCCATGGGCCGCTTGTGGGCAGCGTCGCTGCCCATGGGCACCGCCCGATTTCTCCGCCGCAGCGACAGCGTAGCCTCGGATTGCCCGTTCTACTTCCAGCCCATGGAAGGAAAGCGTCGCGCCGTCACCATCACGTATTGCGACCCAGCGGATGTGGTGGATGTCCGGCTGCTGCTGGTCACCACCAAGGCGCCAGCAACCTTGACGGCACTGCACGAGCAGTTGGCCGGTCTGCACCCCTCCATTCCCATCGTATTGTTCCAGAATGGTCTGGGCAGCCAGCAGGAGGTGGCCCAGCGCTGGCCTCACCGGCCAATTTTAGCCGCCAGCACCACGGAGGCTGCCAATCGGCCATCCCCGGACACGACCGTGCATGCGGGCATTGGCCACACCTGGATTGGCGCTTTGACCCCGCTGGGCAACGCCTGTCTGCAGGAGGTTATACAGCAACTGTCCCAGAGCCGACTCACGGTCAGTGCCGAAGCCGATATCCAGTCCCGGTTATGGCAGAAGCTGGTGATCAATGCCGGTATCAATCCATTCACCGCACTGCTGGATTGCCCCAACGGCGAGATTCTGAATCATCCGCTGTATGGCCAGTGCATTGATCCGCTGTGTGAGGAGCTTCATCAGCTGATGGTAGCGGAAGGCCTGGATGCGCCGCCTGCCACCGAGCTGAGAGCGAGCATTGAATCCGTAGCCAGAGCGACCGCCAATAACACCTCCTCCATGCGCAGCGATGTGCTCAATGGACAGTTGACCGAGATTGACTACATCAACGGTTACGTCGCCCGCCGCGGCGGCGAACTCGGGCTGGAAATGCC
This sequence comes from Marinobacter sp. SS21, assembly GCF_028369065.1. Classification (GTDB taxonomy): domain Bacteria; phylum Pseudomonadota; class Gammaproteobacteria; order Pseudomonadales; family Oleiphilaceae; genus Marinobacter. The sequence goes on along the minus strand of NZ_JAQNDA010000012.1, from coordinate 72,500 downwards.
CGTTAACCGCATGCTGACCGACAGCGTGAAAATGCTGTCCAATGATTATCGGCAACGCTGATTCCCCACCACCGAATAGGAACACGCTATGGGCAACCGACTGTCAAAGATCTATACCCGTACCGGCGATGATGGCAGCACCGGCCTGGCCGATGGCAGCCGGGTTGGCAAAAACTCGTTGCGAGTAGAAGCGCTCGGCACGGTTGACGAAGTAAACAGCCACCTTGGTGTGTTAATCGAATGTCTGACCGGCGACGACGCCGTGACCCCGATGCTGCAGCGGATCCAGCATCACCTGTTTGACCTGGGTGGCGAGTTTGCCATTCCCGACAGCGCGCTGATCGGCGCCGACCATGTCCAGTGGCTGGAAACCCGGCTCGATGAACTCAACGCCGGCCTCCCCTACCTGAAGAATTTCATCCTGCCCGGAGGGTCCATGCCGGCGGCTCAGTGTCATCTGGCTAGGGCGGTGAGCCGGCGCGCCGAACGAGTGGTGGTTGCACTGGCCAATGAGGAAAACATCAATGCCTTTGGACGCCAGTACCTGAATCGCCTCTCGGACCTGCTTTTCGTGCTGGCCCGGGTGCTGGCTCGACGAGAGGGTGCCCAGGAAGTGCTTTGGGACCAACAAAAAGCAAAACTGCCCGGGCACTAACCCGGGCCCGCTCAGACCCGGAACGCTTCCACCAGGCGTTGGAGTGACGCCGTAAGCTCCGACATTTCCCGGGATGCCCCAAGCGTCTCCTCGGCGTTGGCTGCGGTGCGTTGCCCCAGCTCACCAATCTCTTCCACGTTGGTATTGACGTTTTTCGCCACCGCCGCCTGCTCTTCCGCAGCCTGAGCGATCTGGTGACTCATATCCACAATGGTGGAAATACCATGGGCAATCCGGTCCAGCGCCTCGGTCACCTGAGAGGACTTGGTGACGGTGGTCTCGGTCACCTCGTGGCTGTTGGTCATTGCCGACACGGCGTCCTTCACCCCGCTCTGGAGCCTGGATATCATGCCTTCGATTTCTTCGGTCGACTTGTGGGTGCGCTGGGACAGCGACCGCACCTCGTCCGCCACTACGGCAAAACCCCGCCCCTGCTCGCCGGCACGGGCGGCCTCGATGGCGGCATTCAGCGCCAGCAAGTTGGTTTGCTCGGCAATGGCTTTGATCTCCACCAGCACCTGGCTGATGCTGTCGCTGTCTTCGCTGACGCGATTGATCACCTTTACCGCATCGTCAATTTCAGAAGCCAGCCGGTTGATCGTCCCCACGGTGTCGGCAACCACCTGCCGACCGGTTTCGGTGTCCTGCTCAGCGTTATTGGCGTTGTCCGACACCCGTAACGCGCTCTCTGCCACTTCCTGAACCGCATCCACCATCTGCTGCATGGCATCGGTAATCTGGTTGGTCTCGTCCATCTGGCGGGCCGAGGCTTCGCTGTTCATGGTAGCGGTGTCATTAACCCGACTGGCCTGCCGGTCCACGTCCTGGGTTGTTGCGCTCACCGAACGAATCAGATCCGCCATCTTGGAGGTCATGTTATTGAACTCGGTCGTCAACTGGCCCAGCTCGTCCCGGTTGTCCAGGTCGATTCTCACCGTCATGTCGCCAGCGGCAACCGTACGGGCGGCGTGACTGAAGCCGGCGATGGCGGTGCGTACGGAGACGAAGAAGCCGACGTAGAGGTAAACAACAATCAATAACACCACCACCAGAACCACAAAGATCAGGCTTCGCTGAGCCTTCTCAGCAACCAGGCGTTCGTTGAGATTTTGCTCGACCACGTCAAAGGTGATGTCGTGGAGGTCGTTGAGATGGTTGAACTGGTCCTCAATCACCCGATTGAAATCCGTCCAGGGCATTTCGAGCCGCATGGGGGTGATCACATTGATATCCAGCGCCTCGCGGGCCTGGATCAGGCTCGCGGACACCGCAGCAATGCTCTCGCCGCCACGGCGGGCAAACTGGCTGGAGGCACTGGCGGCCATCTTGAGACTGGGCTCCAGCAACGCCTGCCGATTGGTCATCGCATCAAAGATTTCGTTCAGGGTATCACTCAGCGCAAACCCCACCTGACCCTCGTTCAGGGCGTAGATGCCAAACGCCCGGGCCTTGCCCATCACACTGCGGGTGTCCTGGGACGATTCTGCAACAAGCTTGAGCAATGCCAAATTCTCTCGGGCGCTGTCATGGCCCAGGCCGGAGATTTCCAGAGTGGCCGTCATCAGAGCCCGGGCCTTCTGGACGAACTCCTGGTAATAGGTGAACTGGGGCATGATACTGCCCTGGTAGCCGTCCTCCCGGCGCAGTTTTTTCCAGTCGCCGTGGAGTTCTTCGATCTGCTGACGCCAGCTACCGTCCTCATCAAACGCCACGGTCTTGGCCAACAAGGATTCGAAGACCTCCTCCACCACCTTAGCCGCCTGCTCCGAGCGGTCCAGCAGTGTCTGGTTGTTCTTCATCTTACCGGGTGCCCGGAGATCGCGATAACGGTAGGCGGCATTTAACAGCCGATCCACCTCTCTCACCTGCTCCAGCCCCTCGACCTCTTCGGTCAGGGTGCCGACCGATTTATTAAGCTCGCTCACCACCAGATATGACAAACCACCAATCGGCAGCAGGAACAGGATGCTGATGAGACTGAACTTGTAGAACATGGGCAGCCGGTTCATAAGCGAAACGGCGGGGTAGATGAAAGTATTCACGGAGTAGTTCCCCCAAACGGAACAGCTGCTTGGACATCGGATTGAGTCGCCCCTGCATAATGCCAAATCATCTCTGCTGGCGCCTGAGGCGGTGGCTGCCAGGCGCGATTTGCAGGCAAAGCGTAGCCGCTGGCAAGAGCCACAACGCCTGATTTGCAAGCTTCAGAGCAGGCTTCCGGTGGCGTACAGCGCCAAAGATGATCTGGAGCGATTCAGAGGCTCCCGAGTTGTTATTCAGGCAGTCCCGGACAAGAATCCAAGGCACCTGAGATAGTTGTCGTCCGATTCTCGCAAATCTTGAGAGCATTTTATTGTAAATTTTGGCAACAACGTCGGTTTTTCGCCGGAGAATGGCAGCGAGATTACCCTCCGAGGCGTCAGACAAGCCCCGCGATCACCAACAACGCCAACAGACACACCCAAATCAGCATGCTGCGATTGAGCAGGTCGCGTATCGCCACCAGACTCCTCCGGCCATAATCCAGCCAATCGTCGGGATGCAGTTGAGAGAACCGTTGCGGGTCCAGGGCATAGCCGGTCAAGGCGCCATTCGCCGCTGCCATCATCACATCGTCTGCCCGCACCGAAGCATTGACCAGGTTCTGTCGCCCCTCCCGGAGCCAACCCGCCAGATCACCGGCCAGACCGAAGCTGAAGGACAGTAGCCGAACCGGTGCCCAGGCCGCCACTTCGACGCCCACGGCGAACCGTGTCCGCGTGGCCGCCTGGGGCCAGTGCTCACGAAGTGCAATCAGACCACGGACAAACAGCACCGCGCCCACGCCGCCGATAACGTACCAGAACGCCAGCAGAAAATAACGCTCGAAGACCATGACCATAAATCGCCGGCACAACTGCAGGTGCATGGTATCGGGTGATGCCGCTTTACCCTGTTCGCTGGCGGGCAGATGAGCACGAATGTGGTGCCAGGCCCCCTGCATATCGCCACGACTCCAGGCTTCCCGGTACGCCCGTAAAACGCCTTTCCACTCCGGAGCCCCCATCAAAGCCACCAACACCAGGCCTTGAAGCGGGTAGGCCAGCACCCCCAAGCCCCGGGCACGGGCCCACCAGTCAAGGGTAAACAACGCAACCGCCAGCCCCCCCAGCAACAGGAGCGGTGAGCTGATCCGCTCGCCGCGCTGCTGCGGCCCGGTGGCCAGCCGGCTAAACAGCTCCCGAAACAGTCGATCACTGTCGACCCGGCCTGCCGCATCAAGTTGACGGCGCAGGAAATAGGCCAGCAAAAAAATCAGTAGCTGCATGGGCTGGTGTCCTGCATCAGGTTGCCGCCAGAAGCGCGTGAAAATGATCCCAGTCAAACGCTGGACCGGGATCGGTTTTGCGACCCGGCGCGATGTCTGAGTGCCCAGTGATGCGATCGGCAGTAATCGCCGGCCACGCCGCCATGATGTGCCGGGCTAACCCGACCAAAGCCCTATACTGGGTCTCGGTGTAGGCCAACTCATCGGTCCCTTCAAGCTCAATACCGATGGAAAAGTCATTACACTCGACCTCGCCCCGGAAACAGGAGCGCCCCGCATGCCAGGCCCGATCCAGTAACCGGACAAATTGCGTGACCCGTCCATCCCGCTCGATCAGTGCGTGAGCGGATACCTGGAGGTCTGCGATCGATGCGAAGTAAGGGTGCGTTTGAGGGTCGAGTCGGTTACAGAAGAACTGTTCAATCTCACCGCCGCCAAACTGTCCGGGCGGAAGACTGATGTTATGGACCACTAACAGGGAGATCGCCGCGCCATCAGGGCGGGGACCAAAGTTGGGAGAAGGACACCAACGCACGTCGGGCAGGAGCCCGGAGTGCCGTAACGCGTCGAGTGTTTCATCGGAAAGGCGGTTTTTGGGGCGCAAGATCGATCCGTTGGCCGGTTAGGCGGCGAGTCACACAGGGCCGCGTGTCCGGGAAACCGCCGCTAACTCCGCACGCGTTGCTCACCGGGGGCTGTGCGACGGCATCCGGGTATGAAACCGATTGAAGCACAAAGCCCGGGCCGTTGCCAGGGCATCAGCCCGCGCCCGCCGGCGCACACCGGCTCAGTCCCGCCGATTGCTACGCAGGTTGTCGATGATCGACTCCAGCGCCCGGTCGAAAATCAGGCCGTCATCGAGCATCGCAATCTCTTGATCTGCCAATGCCCGGGCCAGGTCATCCCGGAAGTACTCAGCAACCTTGGCACCATTTCGATTAACGAAGATGTATTTTCCGGTTGTTTTAATAAAGGCAGCCAGCTTGCAGCGCACCCGATTACCATGACTGAGCAGCTCTACCCATGATCCGACCCGCAAAGCGTCGGCCCTGGCCAGCCATTCCTCGCCTACCCTCTCGCCCGACTGGGCATCGGACTGCGGGCCTGGCGACATGCCAGCGCTTGGCTCAGATGGCGCTGCAGCCGGCTGGGCACTCTGCGCACTCTGCGCTGTCGTGGTTTCAAGCGGCGCGATCGCCGGCTGAGCTTCCACCGCCGCAACGTCGGGTTCCCGTAACTGTGGCGACCGTTCCACCATCTGGCTGGTGACCAGGCGCTGGAAAACATCCACATGAGCCAGTTCCAGATCGCGAATGGCGTTGTCGGTGGCAAAGGGGTCCCAGGAAATGGTCTGCAACCCCTTTCGCAAGCCATCAACAATCGACGGGATGGCCCGCAACAAATCGCTGCGTGTCTGCTCAACCACCGGCTGCGGATCGACACTCCAGATCAATTGGCGGGTCAACTCCACCGCCGACGCCCATCGGGAACTGCCGTCACCGTCTCTGAGCACCGACCACTGCAGATACTTGCGCCAGGGGTTCTCAAGAAATTCAACCACCACCGGCGGCACATCCCGATCGCCCGATAACTCCGCCAGCACTTCGTCCACTTTGGTTTTGGCCTGCTCCTGCTTGGCCCGCCCTTCCTCGGCATCCCGCAAGCGTTGCTCAACCAGCGCCCGCCGACGATTGTCCAGATCCATGAAATGGGAAAAGTCCGTCAACAGCTCAGCAAACAGCTCGATATTGTCGGAATAATTATCCAGTAACTGGCCCACCACCGATTCGATCTTGTCCTTTAGCGGGTCTCGCTGACCCTCGCCCTTCGGACTCCAGCTCAGCCCTGCCAGGGCCAGTTCGTTCAGTAACTTGCGCGCGGGGTGACCACCACGATTAAAGAAACTTTGATCGCTGAGTGCGACCTTCAGCACCGGAATCTGCAACCGCCCAATCAGCGCCTTCATCTCGGCCGGTAACTGACGGTCCTCTAGGATAAACTCAAACAGCATGGACACGAGGTTAATGACATCATTATCCACCTGTTTAAGGGCGTAACCCGGTCCGCTTTCCGGCTTGAAAATGGGGTTGAGCTGGACCGTCAGCGAAGGCACGGCACCGTCACCCCACGCCTGAGCTGGTTTCTGGAGACTGCTCAGCAACTCCATCAGCCCCGACGTATCGAGTTCAATGGTGCCGCCACCGCCAGCGGCAGCGCCTTCTCCACCGCCATCCCTGTGCAACAGCGCCGAGAGTTCGGAAAAAGTGGCTTGTTGCCGGGCCTGATTGAGCGCCTGTTGGGCGCTGGACTCGGCCTTAACCGGCTGAACCCGGGGTGGAACCGGTGACCGGGGGGCGGGCGGAGCCGGTTTAGCGGCTGTCTTGGCGGCGCTCGCACGCTTGAGTTGCGGCAGCACGCCCTCCTTGACCAGCAACTCATTGGCCGCCTCGTACAACTCCTGCAGCTTGCTGATCAACAGCTTGTCGAAGAGCTTGAACACGATCAGCTTGGCGCGGATATCAATCTCCAGATCGCCACTGGCCTCAGCCAGTCCGGTACAAATGGTTTCCGGGCTGAGGGGAATCTGGCGGGATTCGAGCTTGAGATCCGGCACCAGGTGCTGCACCCGTTCTCCCAGCAGGCGGGCCGGTTCCGCATAATGGTTGCGCAGCTTGTTCATCAGATTGTCGATAGCGACACTTTGCTCTAGATCGGACTGATCCATGAGCGACAGGGAATCCTGATCGACCTGATCCAGAGCCATCATTCCGGGCACAGGATCGAACCGTCCAAGCTCGTTAAACGAACGACTGACCCACTGGAGGATCGAGATCGTCATGTTCTTGCGCTGCAGGCGAAGCTCCCGCATGGCGTTGAAGTAGGCAGCCTGGTCTTCGGTGGACAATGCCTTTTCCGACATATTGAAGAGGACATCATCGGAGCTGTCAAAAAAGTCGGAAAGAATTCGGCGAAGTTCCTGCGCCGAGGTGTCCCGAAGTCGAATCAGCGGTCCAGGCAGACTGACCCTGCTTACAAGTCCCTGCGTCTTCAGGCTTACGACCTTGTTGTCCTGCGCCATACGGATGACCCCGATCCCAGAAAATAGTGAATACCGCACTTCACATCATAGGCGCTTACCCAGTCATCTTGTGTCAGGTTTTGTCACCTTTTGTGTACTTCGGAACTACGTCACACTTTCGAAATATTCCCATCCAAATCGGGCAGTTACAAGAGCACAAACAGGCGACATATAATCCTGCCGAGTGACGCATTACGTCACCTCACAATACCGCAACAACGGCACGTTTGTGGTCAACCACTTGATAGCAGTAAAATCCTCTCCGTTCACTTTCAAGTAGCCCCTGATTCAAAGGCCGCCGAGATCATGATTCCTCCCGAACTCCTTCGACAATCCCTTGTGGAAACCGTAGCCCTAAGCCTCCGCGAGGATATTGGCAGCGGCGACATCACCGCGGCCCTGATTCCGGAGGAGCGCGTCACCTCGGGCCAGGTCATCACTCGCGAAACCGCCGTCGTCGCCGGCCAGCCATGGGTGAATGAAGTGTTTCGCCAGGTCGATCCAGGCGTACAGATTCAGTGGCATGTTCGCGACGGTGACGTGGTTCAGGCCAACCAGGTGCTGTTCAGCTGCGAAGGCAGAGCCCGCAGCCTGCTAACCGCCGAGCGTTCAGCCCTGAACTGGTTACAGTCGCTCTCGGGAGTGGCCACCACCTGTCACGACTACGCCCGAATGGTGAACCATACCCAGGTAAAACTGCTCGATACCCGCAAGACCCTACCCGGCATGAGGCTGGCACAGAAGTATGCGGTAACCTGCGGCGGCTGCTTCAATCACCGCATCGGGTTGTGGGATGCGTTCCTGATCAAGGAAAACCACATTGCCGCCTGTGGCTCAATCACCGAGGCCGTCAAGGCCGCCCAGCGGCTCGCGCCAGGGCGGCCGATAGAGGTCGAGACGGAATCCATGGCGGAACTGGAAGAGGCCCTGGCGGCCGGGGCCGACACCATCATGCTGGATGAGTTCTCACTGGAGGACATGCGGGCGGCGGTTGCACTGGCCAAAGGAACGTCTAAACTGGAAGCGTCCGGCGGAATCAATGCGGAAACACTGGTCAAGGTCGCCGAAACCGGCGTTGACTACATTTCCATCGGCGCCCTGACCAAAGACGTCAAGGCCATTGATCTGTCGATGCGGCTGAACGCGTTCTAGCAGCCTAGGTACATTGCCCGCGGCCAAGGGTGGCGCGGGCTGAGCCGGATCTTCGCCGAGACGCGCCCTGGCCGGGGCGTGGTAGTGTTGCGCAGAAAAGTATTGCGGAGATAGGTATTGCGCAGATAGGTATTGCGCAGAGAAGTGTTGTGCGTGCCCGCGGATTTAGCTGGCACGATTGCAGTCACTTGTCGAAAGCAGGGAGAACAAGCGCTTTCGGCGTTACACGGGTAGGGATGCCAGTGACCGGAAACAGCAACATCACATCAGGGACCGATTGGCGAAGAATCGCTGTCGATCTCCTGCTTTTTGGCGGACTCGCCTATTTAAGTTACTGCTTCCTGCACCGCGTGCTGGTTTACCCTTCGGCGTGGCTACCGACCGGTTATGCCATCGGCTTGCTGCTAACTCACGGAACCCGCCGTCTGGGCACGATCCTGTCCGGAATACTGTTGGCCTCGCTGATTCCAGCCGTGCTGGATGAGCGCGAATGGAGCGGCGCTGCACAGAGCGTTGCCAGCGCCAGCGCCTACACTCTGGCAACCTCATTTATCACGTGGTGGGCCTACCGAAAGCTCCTGCCAACTCAGCTCCCACTGGACCGCTACACCTCCTTTCTTTGGTTTCTAGGCGCCCTGACGCTGGCCAGCTTTGCTGCGACCCTGCCGATGCTGACCCAACTGCCCCAGGTAGACGCAGCGTTAAAGGTCATGCCTCTGCACCCATGGTTTGCCAGCGTTCTGGGCACCGTGATCGTCGCCCCAGTGATGATGAGCAACCGCTGGGGCTCGCTGTACCTATGCCTCCGCAAGCAGCCCTGGGAGGCATTGGCCTGGACCCTGACCCTGGGGTTCGTGCTGCTGGTGGTTTGGCACGACCCGCTTCAGAACCTGTACCTGATGTTTCTCCTGACAATCTGGGCGGGCACACGCTTCCCACTCCCAGCGGCCATGGCGAGCATCGCGCTGTGCGGTGCCGGCGCTCTGAGCGCCATCTTCCTCTCCATGCCTAGTCCGGTTACGCCGTCACAACTGCTGGTCATGGAGGCGCTGCTGGCGCTGATGGTCACAGTCTCCTGCTACGTGCGCATACTGCTGAACGATCGCGAGCGCATCGAGATTGACCTCGAAGACATGGTCAGGCAACGCACCAACGAGCTGCAGATTGCCAACGCCGAGCTGAAGGACGAAATCTTTGTACGCCAGCAGGCGGAGAAATCCTACCGCCGCTCCTCCCGTCACTTCCGGGCGTTGTTTGAAACCGCCAGCACCCCGATTGTGGTGGTGGATGAGAAGATCAATATCCGCCAGTGGAACAGTGCTTCCGAATCGTTGTTTGGCTATAGCCGCGACGAAGCCATCGGACGCAGTTTCAGTACCGCTTTCATCCCCTCCGAACAGCGGGACGAGCTATCCTGGAAGATCCTCAAGCTGTTTAAGAGTGGGCTCCCCCAGGAAACGCTGGAAACCGAAATTCAGGGCTTTAACGGCAGTCAGCACTTCATTCTGTGGAATTTGAGCCGGCTCAACGAGGACGACGATCCCGGCCAACGCCGGCTGATCCTCATTGGCCAGGATATAACCGAAATTCGCAATTCCCAGAATCAGCTGCACTACCTCGCCCACTATGACGTACTCACCAATACCGCCAATCGCCGACTGTTTGAGGACCGCTGTGGCCAGGCCATCAGTAGCGCCTTGCGTCACGGCCACAGCAGCGCCCTGATCTGCCTGGATGTGGACCACTTCAAACGCATCAACGACACCCTTGGCCATGACGCCGGCGACCAACTCCTGAAAGAGCTGGCCCAACGACTCAGGAACTGCGTACGCAAGGAGGACACCATCGCCAGACTGGGGGGCGACGAGTTCGCGGTACTGCTCAGTCAGGTCAAGGGCGCTGAAGGCTGCGAAAAGGTGGCCCGCTACATCCTGGATACCCTGATACAACCCATCAAAGTGTCAGGCGGCGAGCTGGTCATCACCTCCAGCATCGGCATCACGCTGGCCCCAGAGGACGGCAGCAGCTATGAGCAATTGCTGAAAAACGCCGATATGGCGATGTACCGGGCCAAGAACGCGGGACGTAACAACATCCAGTTCTTCAGCAAAGACATGAACGATGAAATGCAGCGGCAGCTTACCCTGGAGCAGGAGCTTCGAGACGGCATCCGCAACGGCCAGCTGGACCTCCACTACCAGCCGGTGTTGAATGCAAAGACCGGCGCCATCGACGGCCTGGAGGCACTGCTGCGCTGGCACCACCCCAGCAAAGGCACGCTGACCCCCGCCGAGTTTCTGGACATCGCCGAGCAGACCGGCCAACTGCAGCCCCTGGCGGAATGGATTTGCCTGAATGCCTGCCTTCAGGCTCGCGCCATTCAGGCCATGAGCAAAAATCCCGTGTGCATTCGCGTCAACCTGTCGTCGCGCCAGTACAACCACCCCAAACTCGCCGATCAGTTGGGACGGATCATACGGGAAACCCGTTTGGACCCGTCACTGCTGCTGATTGAGATCGATGAGCGCATCCTGTCAGAACGGCATGCCGAATCGGTGCTGGTTCTCGACAACCTGAAACGACTGGGCGTGGGCCTGGTGCTGGATCATTACGGAAGCGGCCTGTCCAGCCTGAAACTGTTGCGGGATCTCCCCTTTGATCAGGTCAAGATTGACCAGCAGCTGTTGCACCTGGCGCCGAAGGATGACAGCAGCCGGGCAATCGTCCACACCCTCATCAACCTGGCCAGACAACTATCGCTCACAGTCGCCGCGTCCGGGGTGGAGACGGAGGATCAGGAAACGTTTCTGCGTTCGACAGGCTGCCATCTGCTGCAGGGGCATCGATTTTGCCGGCCAGTTCCGAGCAACAAGCTGGCCGAACTGTTTGCCCGGGTGAAGAAGGAGGGATCACTGCTGACTGACACTCGGGCGAACCTGCCACTGACGGGCATTTTCCCGATAAACAAGGAGTAATTCTCTAACGAGGAATAGCCCGGTCAGGCGGAGGGGGGGCCGGACAACAGCCGGTCCATCTCTTCCAACTCACTGATCAGCCGTCCCCCGGACTGCTGGCGGCCACGAAAATGCTCTTCCGCCATGGGCGCCATGCCGGATACGTGGGGCAACGGCCCCCCACTCTCCACCAGCGCTTTCATCCGTTGAATGAAGATGAATTGCAGCCACTCGGTAAACTCCAGGGTGTCCACGGCAAACGGCTGGGTACTTTGCAGCGCTTCCATTGACGGCGGCTTGGATGACCAGGCGTCCAGGCGACGCAGTTCCATCTCTATGTTCAAGAGTGAATCGGTCACCCGATCAAGTTTGTCTTGCTCACTGATCATCGACGCTACCAACGCTGTGACGTGTTTGCAGAGCCCGCGCAGACCTCAGTCTGCCAACGGCTCCAACTCAACCTTCTCACCATGAAGGACACCAAACAGATTTTCGAACTGCTTCGTTAGCGCATGCTTGGGCGCCATATGAACCAACGGTTCCCGGCACTGGTGAGACTCTTTCATTTTAACAGAACTGGACAGGCGCACCGGCAACACCGGCAGGCCTTCGTCAATAAGCTCACCGATCAGTTTTCTGGGCAAACTGGCACGGGGCTGGAACTGGTTGGCGACAATCCCCTCCACCACCAAGTCCCGGTTGTGGTCTTCCTGGAGATCCCGAATTTCGTTGAGGATGTTGTACAGCGCCTGGCGCGAGAAATCATCACAGTCGAAGGGGATCAAACAGCGCTCTGCAGCGATCAGCGCCGACCGGGTGTAGAAGTTGAGCGCAGGGGCGGTATCAACGTAAATGGCGTCAAAGGTCTCACCCAGCTTATGCAGAGCCTCCCGCAACTTGTAGATCTTATGCTTGGCCTCGAGCTTGCGCTCAAGGAAGTCCAGGTCTGGACTGGAGGGCATGACAAACAGGTTATCGAACGGCGTGGCATGCACAAATTCATCGGGGCGGCGATTAAACACCGTGAACGCGACGGTCTGTTCCAGCAGGTCGGCGACGGTATCTTTCAGTTCGCTGGCTGGCTTATCCAGCAAGTACTGCGTGGAGTTACCCTGGGGATCGAGGTCGACCACCAGCGTACGCTTGCCTCGGGCCGCGCTGATTGCCGCCAGGTTGCAGGTGATGCTGGATTTGCCGACACCGCCTTTCTGATTGAATACCACTCGTCTCATATCGCCCTCTGCCTGTTGTGCTCGAATATCCAGCCCCTGTGAGACTGGTTTATTGTTGTTACCTATTTATTGTTGTTACCTATTTATTGTTGTTACCAACCCATCACCGATTTCACAAACGGGATGGTCAGTTTGCGTTGTGCCTGCAGGGAATTCTCGTCCAGTCGGTCCAGCATCGCCAGTAAATCCGCCAGTTTTCTCGGGGCGCGGCGCAGGATGAACGCAGACACATCATCCGCAAGCACCAGCCCACGCTGCTCCGCACGCGCCCGCAAGATGGTAAGCCGGTCGGCATCCCGGTAGATGCCCAGTTGGATCAGCAGGCCGTGCTGCAACCGGGATTTCAGGTCACGCAGACCGAACGGCAAGGCGGCTGGGGTGTTCGACAGGCTGATGACCATACGGTGCCCCTGGTCGAGAATACGATTGTACAGATGGAACACCGCCTCCTCCCACTCCGAGCGGCCCGCCACCAGATCCAAATCGTCCAAACCGGTCAACGCCTGATGCTCCAGCCCCGATAACGCATCCGGACCAAAGGGCATCAGCTCTTCGATGCTGATGCATACCGCCGCCCCGCCCTGCTTTTCCACTTCATGGCAGGCGGCCTGCAACAGGTGACTCTTACCGGTATCGGCATCGCCGCACAGCACCACAACCGGGAGGTCACGCGAATCGTGACACGCCTGCTGCAAACGATTGGCCGATGCCGCATTGCGGTCGCCATGAAAATTATCAAACCTGGCGTCATCCCGGAGTTTAACGCCCAGGGTTAGTTGAGGCCCACTCAATGCTGCTTCGCCCTCCAAGCTCTCATTCCCCACACCAATACATAATGCCCGCCACTCACAAGCGCGGACACCGCCACCACCAGAATGCCAACCTCAGTCACCCAGGGATACATCGGCAAGTCGGCCAAAAGCACCATGATGGCCAGCACCACCAGGATCTGAACCAGGGTGTTTATCTTGCCCAGCAGGCTTGGCTGCATATCGAATCGGCCGATACCGTAATGGAACGCCAGCGCACCAGCAACAATCAGCACATCCCGGCCGAGCACCAGCGCAAACAACCAAGCCGGCAAGACACCGGTCAGAGTGAGCACCAGATAGGCGGTAATCAGCAAGGCCTTATCCGCCAGCGGGTCGGCAATGGCGCCGATGCGGGAGCGCCAATTGTAGTGGCGTGCCAAAAAGCCATCACAGGCATCGGAAACCGCCGCCACTGCGAAGATCGCCAACGCCAGGCGATATTGCCCGCTCCACAGGGCTCCAGCGAACGGAACGATCAGGGCAACGCGCAGGAACGTTAAGGCATTGGGAATCCAATTCCACCTCAGCATCATTCTCAGGCTCCGCCCACCTCAGCCACGGAATTACTCCCGTTCACCAGGACTGCGGATTGGCGAAGCTTGCCAGCGATAATGCAAAATGGGATACAGCGACTCAAAGGCCTTGTCTGCGTCCGCCGCTTCGACGGCCAGCGGTTGATAACGGAACAGGTCACCCTCTTCATTCGTTGCCGGCGCATTACCGTCGGCGACCACCGCCACACCGTTCTCCACGGTAGACTCGACCGCGTCGGCAGGCGAGGTCAACGACGACTGCGTTGCCGCGATATTCGGCACTGGGGGTGATTCCTGCGAACCAACGTTAGTCTGCACCTCCCGCACCGGCACAAAGCGGGTGTCCAGCGCCATATACTCCTGCAACTGCCGCAGCTCGCCGGAGAACGCCACCCGCAAGATAGCCTGATTCGCCTTTACGCTTACAGGGCCGGCACTCTGCACCGGCGTCATACTCAGCAGCGCGGCCTTAATGGCGGCATAATCCTCAAGGGAGTCAACTTCATCCAGCACGATATCCACCTGCGGTGACTCACCCACCTCCCCGGCCTCTACCGCATATCGAGCCGCCAGCATGTCCGCCCAGCGACCCACGATGAGCTCTGCCACCTGTTCAGGAGAACTGCCGCTCAAAGAGGCTTCAGATTCATCCAGACCACGACCTTCCAACACCCAGGATGCACGCCAGGTGTTGCGATCGAAATTGATCCGTACCGACGCCAGTAAGTCATGACCGATGGCTTCTGATTCCGCCCGTATCCGCCCCATGAACTGGCCCCAGACTTCCGACAGCAACTCCCGGTTACCGGCTGCCTGATGAGCAGGCAGCACCAGCGGCAACCCCCTGCTTGCTGCCGCATTCTGGAAGGCTCGGTACCAGCGCTCCGAGGGCGATAGCGCGCCGCTCGCCTCTGGCGCCGTCACAAGCTGGCGCCCGGAACTGGTCTGCACGGCGACCCAGGCCAGCGTCAGTGGCCGATTGGCACCCCAGACCGGCGCGTTGATCGAGGACAAGGCCTGATTCACCCCGACAGAACCGAACGTCATCCGGAGACGATTGGACGCACCGTTCTGCTCGGCCCGCAAATACTGGTAGGACTGCAGCAGTGACTCAGCCCGTTCTAGCAACGCACCGGTTTCCTCTCGCTGCAACACCTCCCGACTGCCACTGACCCGCAACAACACCCTACGCAGCCCCTCGACATAGCCCGCCTGAAGCTGCTGCGGCGACGATCCGGCAACCGGCACCTCCACCGAATACAAGCCGTCAACAGAGACTGCCTGAGCGGGCGCGAAATAACCAAGCAGGAGTGACAGCAGGGGGAGAGTCTGCAGGATGAATCGGTAAGTTGGCATCGTCTTTCGACCGGAATCTGGCATGAAGCACCCTGTATGTCAGTGTGATGGCGCATAGGATACACCAAGCCCCCAACGCTGAGTAGCAAAGAGGCAATTGCATTTGGAGCGTCACCTCGCACCTGTTAAAATTCCGCGCTTATCTCACTGCCAAAACGGTTTCCACTACCATGAGCGAACAGAAGCCCTCCCTCACTTATCGCGACGCCGGCGTTGATATCGACGCCGGGAACGAACTTGTCAACCGGATCAAAAACACCGCTGCCCGCACCCGGCGTCCGGAAGTGCTCGGCGGTCTGGGGGGCTTCGGCGCCACCGTGGCCATTCCGGCTGGCTACAAGGAGCCGGTTCTGGTCTCCGGCACTGACGGTGTGGGCACCAAACTGCGCCTGGCCATGCAACTCAACCAGCACGACAGTATCGGCATCGATCTGGTGGCCATGTGCGTGAACGATCTGGTGGTGGGCGGTGCCGAGCCGCTGTTTTTCCTGGACTACTACGCAACCGGCAAGCTCAATGTGGATGTTGCGGCTCAGGTTGTTGAGGGTATTGGCGCCGGCTGCGAACTGGCCGGATGCGCGCTGGTTGGTGGCGAAACCGCAGAGATGCCGGGCATGTATGAAGGCGACGACTACGACCTGGCCGGCTTTTGTGTCGGAGTTGCCGAACGCAGCGAGATCATCGATGGCAGCCGTGTTCAAGCCGGCGATGCCCTGATAGCCCTTGGTTCTTCTGGCCCTCACTCCAACGGCTACTCGCTGATCCGAAAGATCCTCGAGGTCAGCAATGCCGATCTCAACGAGCAGGTCGGTGACCAGAGCCTGGCCGATGCCTTGATGGCGCCCACCCGCATCTACGTCAAGAACCTGCTTCAACTGAACAAAGAAGTCGACATTCGCGCCATGTCCCACATTACCGGCGGCGGTCTGCCGGAGAATATCCCCCGGGTCTTGCCCAAGGGCAGCCGGGCCGCCATCGACACCAACAGCTGGGCCCTGCCGCCGGTCTTCCAGTGGCTGAAGGACGCCGGCGGCGTTGAGGCAAACGAGATGTACCGAACCTTCAACTGCGGCGTTGGCATGATCGTCTGTGTTCCCGCCGATCAGCAGCCCAAAGCCCTGGAGGTCTTGTCCGCCATGGGCGAACAGGCCTGGCCGATTGGCACCATCGAAGCGCTCGACAGCCCAGAAGCCGAACCTGAGGTTCGTTACGCGCCGGGACTGCTGGCAGGATGATGACCGCCGACGTCATGGAACCCAGGATTGTGGTGCTGGCCTCTGGCAGCGGCACCAACCTGCAGGCGCTGATCGAGGCCACCCGGGAACGGGATTTTCCGGGTCAGATCGTGGCGGTGGGCTGCAATCGCCCGCAGGCTTTCGCCCTCGAGCGCGCTCGCCAGGCGGGGATCGAAACCTTCACCGTGGACCACACCGAGTACCCGTCACGGGCAGAGTTCGATGCTGCCTTCAGCGCCGAGATCGAACGACACAGCCCGGACCTGGTGGTGCTGGCCGGCTTCATGCGCATTCTCACCCCCGAGTTTGTACGGGCCTTCCACGGCACCATGCTCAACATCCACCCGTCGCTGTTGCCCAAGTACACCGGGCTGAACACCCATCGGCGCGCACTGGAGGCCGGTGATTCCCTGCACGGCGTATCCATCCATTTCGTCACCGAAGATCTGGATGGCGGGCCGGTGATTGCCCAGGCCCAGGTGGACATCTCTGCAGACGACACCCCGGATTCACTGGCGGAAAAGGTGCAGCAGATGGAGCACGTCCTGTACCCCATCGTCGTTCGCTGGTTCTGCGAAGGCCGGCTGACTCTGTCCGAAGACGGAGCCTGCTTTGACGGCCTGCCCATGACGACCCCCATGGTACTACCCGCCAACGACGCCTGACTCCAAAGCCGGCTCGGGTATCCTTACACGCCCGGGCCGGCCCGCATTCCTGACGATATTGTCATGCTCCTGTCTGCCTTCGCCGGCTACACTTACCAAGTCCATGAATAATAACGCACGCTGCCAGCCGCCGCCGCACACCAGCGGCCTGACGCAGCGCCCGGCGCAAGTCGGGCGGAGGCGATGACCAGGAGTAACAGCCAATGCCTAGCAAGGAGTACCGACCCCGCATCGCCCCCCGGATTGGCGGACTGATCGTTCTGGCAGTGCTGACCCTATCGGCTTACGGCCAGCCACAGGCAACGCCTGCCGCTGATTCCCAAATGCCACCGCCCGCGCCATTCAGCGCTACGTTCCGGGCGTCACTCGACAAAGGCGTAGCGATCGATGGCACCGCCACACGCTCCCTTGAGCAGCTGGACAGCGGCCTTTGGCGCTACCAGTTTCGAGTGGACTCGTTTATCGCCGACATTGAGGAGTCGACCATCTTTCGCTGGGAGAATGACCATGCGGTGCCGCTGCGCTACCGCTACGAACTCTCCGGCATGCTGATCCGCGACCGGGAGCGGACCATCAACTTTGACTGGAGCAAAGGCACGGCCAGCGGCCACCATGAAGGCAAGGCATTCAGTTTGCCGCTGAAATCGGGCGCTCTTGACCCCCTAAGCTACCAATTGCAGCTGCACCAGGATCTACGGGCCGGTCGCACCGACGTGACCTACCAGGTGATCGACAAAGGCCGCTACGACGAAGACCGCTTTGCAATTATCGGTGAAGAGCAGCTGCAGACGCGCCTGGGCACGGCCCAGACGGTGAAGGTGGAAAAAGTTCGAAACGATGACAGCAAGCGGGAAACCCTGATGTGGTTTGTACCGGATTGGGACCACCTGATGGTCCGCCTGACCCAGACCGAACCGGACGGCTCGTTCTACGAAATCCACATTGAGGACTCCAGCCTGACTCCGTGAGGCGCTCGACGCCTCAGTGCTGCGCCCAGACGGCCAACACTTCCTCAGCGATGATACGCAGCCCCGCGGCCACCTGATCGTCGTCCTGGGAATAGGTCACCCGCAGGCATTCATGGCGATGGCGCCAGCCATCCTCTGGCAAACCGGGGAAAAAGTAGTGGCCAGACACCACCAGCACGCCCCTCGCCTTGAGACGCTGGTACAGCTCCAGACTGCTGATGGGCAGATCGGGAAACCATAACCACAGGAACATCGCGCCCTCGGGCTTATGAATGTACCAGCGGCAACGCTCGCCCATGGCCTCCGAGAACACCGTCACCGCCCGCTCCATCTTGGCCCTATAAAACGGGCACACCACGTCCCGGCTCAGCGACAGAATTTCACCGCTGCGCACCAGCGGCTCCGCCAGCATGGCACCAAAGCTGCCGGTGGCCAGATTCATGATGGCGTTGACGCTGGACAGGGCCTTGATAATCCGCTCATCGGCGATCACGATGCCGGTACGGGCCGCCGGCAAGCCCAGTTTGGACAGGCTCAGGCACAACACGACCTGATCATTCCAATGCGGCGTGGCGTCAACAAACAGCAAGCTGGGGAAAGGGGTGCCGTAAGCGCCGTCCACAATCAACGGCACGTCGTGGCTTCGGGCCAGGACCTCCAGACGCGCCAACTCTTCGTCGGTGACCACATTGCCGGTCGGGTTGGTGGGCCGGGACACGCAGATGGCACCGGTTTCCGCCGTCACCTCCACGGCGCCGAAGTCGACCCGGTACTTGAATTCGTGGGCGTCGGTGAAGCTGATCTCGGGCCGCACCGCCTTGAACAACTCCGGCGCGATGCCGGCATCCGCGTAGCCAATGTACTCGGGCGCCATGGGCAGCAAAATGTGCTTGCGCTTACCGTCACCGTACTCGCCACCGAACATGTTGAACAGCATGAAGAACGCCGCCTGACTGCCGTTGGTCAGCGCCACATTCTCCGGCCGCAACCCCCAGCCATACTCCCGGTTCAGCAGCGCCACCAGCGAGCTGATGAACTGCTTTTCACCCTGGGGCGGATCGTAGATTCCCACCAGCCGCCGCATGGCGTCGGAATCGTCCGCCAGCCGTGCCAGCTCCTGGGTCAAGCGCTCCTGCACCTCGGGCACGTGACCGGGATTGCCACCGCCCATCATGATCATATCGTCACCGGAGGCCAGGGCATTGCCCAGGTCTTCCATCAACGAGGTGATACCGGCATCAGCAGAAAATTTGCGTCCGAAGGCAGACAGTTTCATGGGCGGCGTGCCGTGTGCTGGTTTTGAATAAATGTTGAGTGGGTTTTGAGTGAGTGTAGAAGCGAATCAGTCGTTCAGCGAAATGCCCAGGTTGCTGACGCCGTCGTTGGCCGCCAGTTGGCGCAGTTCGGCAATGAACGAGACCGTGGGCACTCGCTGTCGCTTGACGGCAAGCACCAGGTCACGCTGGAACGCCTTATCCGCCTTCATCAATGCATGCTGGTCCAGCAGTCTCACCAGCTCGTCGTCGTCCAGGCCATCACCTTCGGAGACCTCGATAAACTTCAGCACGGTTTCCATGGCCCACTGCGCCGCCTCGCTGGCGCGATGGTTATCGGGATTCAAACGGCACAGCAGGGCCTGCTCCAGCAGACGACAAAAATCGAACGCGGGATAGACTCCGTAGGCATCGTAGGCATCCACATCGGGCGACAGACTCTCCAGTTTGGCCAGTAACTGTGGAATTGCCGACTCGGAGGGGGTCTCCTGCAGCAGGTTCCAGCCCAGATCCAGCAACTGCCGCATCTTGGCACCGGTTTTCAACCCCAGGGCATCGGCGAACAGGGCGTAATTGGGAAAGCCCCGCTCCGCCAGCGCCAACAGAAAGGCACACTCGCGCCAGCCGTGAAGCTGCTCAAGCGCCTTAAGGAACTGATTGGCATTCATCGCAACGACACCTCCAACTGCGGAGATTCAGACGGCATGGTCCGGATCATGTTTTTGGCAACGTGACGCCAGTCTGACCGAGGTACTTGCCACCGCGATCCTTATAGCTGGTCTCACACACCTCGTCGGATTCGAAGAACAGCATCTGGGCCACACCCTCATTGGCGTAAATCTTCGCCGGCAGATTGGTGGTGTTGGAAAACTCCAGGGTCACCTGCCCTTCCCACTCCGGCTCCAGCGGTGTGACGTTAACGATGATACCGCAACGGGCATAGGTGGACTTGCCGAGACAGACGGTCAGCACATTGCGGGGAATGCGGAAGTACTCGACGGTGCGGGCCAGGGCAAAGGAGTTCGGAGGGATAATGCAGACATCCCCGGTCACGTTAACGAAACTGTTCTCGTCAAAGTTCTTCGGGTCTACCGTAGCCGAGTGGACGTTGGTAAAAATCTTGAACTCGTTGCTGCAGCGAACGTCATAGCCGTAGCTGGAGGTCCCGTAAGAGATCACACGCCCTTTTTCGGACTCTCGCACCTGCCCCGGCTCAAACGGTTCGATCATGCCCGCCTCTTCGGACATGCGGCGGATCCACTTATCGGATTTTATGCTCATCGGTTACGTCTCGTGGTGAATTCGAAATTCGTAAGAAAGTCGTAAAAATTTCTGGCGCGGTAGTTTACCTTCCCGCGCCACTCAACGCCAAAGGCTCCTTGACAGCCTCAGTCGTCGCTGATGGAGATGCTCGGAATCGGCGAGCTCAGGTTACGGGCTCGTTGGGACAGTACCGCGCTGACCCGGCGGGCAATGTCCCGATAGCGTCGCGCCACTTCCGAGTCCGGCTCTGCCACCACCGTCGGGTTGCCGCCATCGGTCTGCTCGCGGATGGTCATGTGCAGTGGCAGTTGCCCCAACAGCGTGGTGTCGTACTGCTCCGCCACCCGCTCGCCTCCGCCGTGACCGAACAGCGCCTCCTCGTGACCGCAATTGCTGCAGATGTGGACGCTCATGTTTTCCACCACGCCCAGCACCGGGATATCCACCTTACGGAACATTTCGATCCCTTTCTTGCAGTCCAGCAGAGCGATGTCCTGCGGCGTGGTCACGATCACCGAGCCGGTCACCGGAACCTTCTGCGCCAGGGTGAGCTGGATGTCGCCGGTGCCGGGCGGCATGTCGACGATCAGGTAGTCGAGCTCATCCCACAGCGTCTGGGTCAGCAGCTGCTGGACGGCACCGCTCACCATCGGCCCCCGCCACACCATGGGGGTCTTGTCGGTCACCAGGAAGGCCATGGAGATCGCCTGCAGGCCGTGCGCCTTCACCGGGATGAAATACTTGTTTTCCTTGGTGTCGGGACGGGTACCTTCCTTGATGCCCAGCATCATGCCGATGCTCGGGCCGTAGATGTCGGCATCCAGGATGCCCACTCGCGCGCCTTCCTGGCTCAACGCCAGGGCCAGATTGACGGCGGTGGTAGACTTGCCGACACCGCCCTTGCCAGAGGCCACCGCAATGATGTTCTTGACCCCGGCAATGGATTGCAGATCCCGCTGGGCCTGATGGGCATGAATGCGCTGACTCACCGTGATGGCCACGTCCTCCACACCATCGACGTTGTCCAGGGCGTTGCCCACCAGCTGCCGCAGAGCACCCGCAATGCCTTCAGAGGCATAGGGCAATTCCAGCGCCAGGTTAACCGTGCCCTGCTCGTCCACCGCCAGCGACTTCACGGCGCCCAGCTCGTAAAGATCCTGCTCCAGGTAGGGGTCTTTGTACTCTTTGATGGCGGCTTCCAGTGCTTGCCGGGAAACTTCGGTCATGCCTATCTCCAGGGGTTGCGACACAAAACGGGGAACATCGAACCAAGTCACCGGTCCGAATTAATCAAAACCGCCCACCAGACAACAAAATTGGGGCGTCCAGATGAAAATTTGCCGCCCGGAAGGTATCATCTGTGCCCGCTTCTGACCACAACCATTCTTGATCAAGGTTCGGACATTTAACATGACGCAAGCGAGTGCACAGAAACAGCGCGATATTCTGGTAACCAGCGCCCTGCCCTACGCCAACGGCCCCATCCACCTGGGCCACCTGTTGGAGTATATCCAGACCGATATCTGGGCCCGCTACCAGCGAATGCGCGGTCAGAACTGCTACTACGTTTGCGCCGACGACGCCCACGGCACTGCCATTATGCTACGGGCCGAACGCGAAGGCATCACCTCCGAAGCCCTGATCGACCGTATCCGTCAGGAGCACCAGGACGACTTCGCCGGCTTTCACATCCGCTTTGACAACTACCACTCCACCCACTCGGAGGAGAATCGGGAGTTCTCGGCGTACATCTATCGCCGGCTGCAGGAAAACGATCACATCGCTACCCGCAAGATCACCCAGGCCTACGACCCGGAAAAGGAGATGTTCCTGGCCGACCGCTTCATCAAGGGCACCTGCCCGAAGTGCAAGTCGGAGGACCAGTACGGAGATAATTGCGAGGTCTGTGGCGCCACCTACACCCCGGCGGAGCTGATCAATCCGAAGTCAGCGGTATCCGGCGCCACGCCGGTGGAAAAGGAATCTGAGCACTACTTCTTCCGCCTGCCGGAGTTCACCGATTTCCTGCAGAACTGGACCCGCAGCGGCACACTGCAGCCGCAGATTGCCAACAAGCTGGCGGAGTGGCTCGACGCCGGCCTGCAGGAATGGGATATCAGCCGGGACGCGCCCTATTTCGGCTTCGAGATTCCGGATGCGCCGGGCAAATACTTCTACGTTTGGCTGGATGCCCCCATCGGCTACCTGGCCAGCTTCAAGAACCTGTGCGACCGCGAAGGCATCGACTTCGACCACTTCTGGAACGCCAACTCCGAGGCCGAGGTCTACCACTTCATCGGCAAGGACATCATCAATTTCCACGCCCTGTTCTGGCCCTCCATGCTGCACAGCGCCGGCTATCGCACCCCCAGCGCGGTCTGGGCCCACGGCTTCGTGACGGTCAACGGCAAGAAGATGTCCAAGTCCCGCGGCACCTTCATCATGGCCCGTACCTACCTGGATCACCTGAATCCGGAGTACCTGCGTTACTATTTCGCCGCCAAGCTGGCCAGCGGCGTCGATGACATGGACCTGAACCTGGAGGACTTTGCCTCACGGGTCAATTCCGACCTGGTGGGCAAGGTGGTCAACATTGCCAGCCGTAGCGCCGGCTTCATCACCAAGCGTTTCGATGGCCAGCTTGGTGCTGTCACCGAAACCGACAAACTGAAGGTGTTCGTGGATGCCGGCGATGAGATTGCCGAGTGTTACGAGGCCCGCGAGTTCGGTCGCGGCATGCGCCGGATTATGGAGCTGGCGGACATCGCCAACCAGTACGTCAATGACGAGCAACCGTGG
Organism: Marinobacter sp. SS21; assembly: GCF_028369065.1. Lineage (GTDB taxonomy): Bacteria > Pseudomonadota > Gammaproteobacteria > Pseudomonadales > Oleiphilaceae > Marinobacter. The sequence continues at coordinate 49,216 of NZ_JAQNDA010000012.1, read as the reverse complement.
GTCATCGCCAAACAGGACGGGAAGGATGCACAGCTGCAGGCCATCTGCACCAACGCCATCAACATGTTCCGCCTGCTGATGACCTACCTGGCACCAGTGCTGCCGAAGACCGCCGAGGCCTCCGCCGAGTTCCTCGACAGTCCGCTGGACTGGAACAACCGTGGCGAGCTGCTGGAAAACCATGGCATCCACAAGTTCAAGCCGTTGATGAACAGGGTCGAAATGGCACAGATCGAAAAAATGCTGGAGGCATCCAAGGAGCAGGTACCTGAGCAGACCGCAAAGCCCGCCGCCGCAGCCAATCTGGAACCGGTGGCCGATGAGGTAGAATTTGGGGACTTCGCCAAGGTGGATCTTCGGGTGGCCAAGATTGTCAAAGCCGAACACGTCGACGGCGCCGACAAGCTGCTGCGGCTGACTCTGGACATCGGCCACGGCGAGCGCAATGTCTTCGCTGGTATCAAATCCGCCTACCAGCCCGAGCAGCTCGAAGGCCGGTTGACGGTGATGGTGGCCAACCTGAAACCACGCAAGATGAAATTCGGCCTTTCCGAAGGCATGGTGCTGGCAGCAGGCCCCGGTGGTAAGGAGATCTTCATCCTGTCCCCGGATTCCGGCGCCACCCCCGGCATGCGGATTATGTAAGTACCGCAGGAGCAAATGAGCGATGACGGAATACCTGCTGATCCTGGTCAGCACCATTCTGGTGAACAACTTTGTCCTGGTTCAGTTTCTCGGACTGTGCCCCTTTATGGGGGTCTCCGGGAAGCTGGAAACCGCCATGGGCATGTCTCTGGCCACCACGTTTGTGCTGACCCTGGCGTCGGTTTGCAGCTACCTGGCCTACACCTACCTGCTGGCACCACTGGATCTGGCGTTCCTGAAGACCATCACCTTCATCCTGGTGATCGCCGTGGTGGTGCAGTTCACCGAGATGGTGGTGCGCAAAACCAGCCCACTGCTGTATCGGGTGCTGGGCATTTTCCTGCCGCTGATCACCACCAACTGCGCAGTGTTGGGCGTCGCCCTGCTTAACCTCAACAAACAGAACAACTTTGTTGAATCGGTGCTGTACGGTTTTGGCGCCGCCGCCGGCTTCTCGCTGGTGTTGGTGCTGTTCGCCGCCATGCGCGAGCGGATTGCGGTATCGGATGTCCCCGTTGCGTTCCGCGGCGCCGCCATCGGCATGGTCACAGCCGGCCTGATGTCACTGGCATTCCTGGGCTTTACCGGCCTGGTCGGCGTGTAAACGGAGCAAGATCACCATGTTGACCAGCATTCTCATTGCCGTCGCGGTCCTGTTATTGCTCGCCGTCATTTTTGGCGGCCTGCTGGGTTTCGCGGCCGAACGCTTCCGGGTGGAAGGCAACCCCCTGGTGGATCAGATCGACGCCCTGCTGCCACAAACCCAGTGCGGCCAGTGTGGCTTCCCCGGCTGCCGCCCCTACGCCGAATCCATTGCCGATGGCGATGCCATCAACAAGTGCCCGCCCGGTGGCGACACCACCATCAAGGCGCTGGCCGACCTGCTGGACGTCGAGCCGCAACCGCTGGATGCCGAACACGGCGTCGAACAGGACAAGCGGGTCGCGGTGATCCGGGAAGACGAATGCATCGGCTGCACCAAGTGCATCCAGGCCTGTCCGGTGGACGCCATCCTCGGCGCCGCCAAGCACATGCACACGGTGATTGAAAGCGAATGCACCGGCTGCGATCTGTGCGTGGAGCCCTGTCCTGTCGACTGCATCGACATGGTCACCATCGAGCCCGACATCCGAACCTGGACCTGGAACCCGCCGGCCAGCAACATCATTGCGACTGACCGGCAGGGGGTGACCGCCTGATGAGCACCTTGTGGGATTTTCCGGGCGGCATTCACCCGGTAGAAAACAAAGACCTCTCCACCACCCGCCCCATCGCGAGTGCGGGCTTTCCTGAGCTGCTGACGCTGCCGTTACAGCAGCACATCGGTGAGCAGGCCAGCATGCTGGTCTCGGTCGGCGACCAGGTACTTAAGGGCGAGGTGCTGGCCACTGTGGAAGGCCCTGTGGGGGTGCCGGTGCATGCCCCGACCTCCGGCACCATTGAGGCCATTGCTCAGCTGCCCGTCCCCCACCCGTCCGGCATGACCGACTGGTGTATCACCCTGCGCCCCGACGGCGAAGATACCTGGTGTGAACGCCGTCCGGTTGAGGATTTCCATACCCTGGACCGGGAAGACGTGCTCGCTGCCATTCGCGGTTTTGGCATCGCGGGCATGGGCGGTGCCGGCTTCCCCACCAACATCAAGTTGCGCCCACCCAAGGATCGCAAAGTCAGCACGCTGATCCTCAATGGCGCCGAATGCGAGCCCTACATCACCGCCGACGATATGGCGATGCGCGAGCGCGCTGCCGAGGTCGCCGAGGGCATGAAGATCATGGCCTGGATCCTGCGGCCCGAGCGCTGCGTGATCGCCATTGAGGACAACAAGCCCCAGGCGGTTCAGGCCATCCGGGCGGCCTGTGCCGGCACCCAGATTGAAGTCGACGTCATTCCCACCAAGTATCCTTCCGGCGGCGAAAAGCAGCTGGTGCAGATTCTGACCGGCATGGAAGTGCCCCACGGTGGCATCCCCGCGGATATCGGCGTCATGTGCCAGAACGTGGGCACCGCCATTGCCGTACACCGGGCCATCAACCTCGGCGAACCGCTGATTTCCCGCGTGACCACCATCACCGGCGAAGCGGTGGCCAATCCCGGCAATTTCGAGGTGTTGCTCGGTACGCCCATCAGCTACCTGCTGGATCAGGCCGGCCTGCAGGACGACCGTCTGCACCGGCTGGTACTGGGCGGGCCGATGATGGGCTACACCCTGCAGACCACCGCTGTCCCGGTGATCAAAACCACCAACTGCGTCATCGCCGCTACCGCCGAGGAGCTGCCGGACCCGGCCCCGGAGCAGCCCTGTATCCGCTGCGGCACCTGCGCCGAAGCCTGCCCCATGGACCTGCTGCCACAACAGCTGCTCTGGTATGCCAAGGCGGACGAGTTCGACAAGGCCGAACACCAGAACCTGTTTGACTGTATCGAGTGCGGCGCCTGTACCTACGTTTGCCCCAGCTCCATCCCGCTGGTGCAGTATTACCGCTACGCCAAGGGCGAGATCCGGACCCAGCGCGCCGAACAACTTAAGGCCGACAAGGCCCGGGAACGTTTTGAAGCCCGCCAGGCCAGGCTGGAGCGGGACAAGGCCGAGAAAGAAGCCAAGCGCAAGGAGCGCGCTCGAGCCGCCGCGCAAGCCCAGGCCCAGAAACAGGCCGAAGCCAGCAAAGCGGAAACCGACGCTAGCAACGACCGGGCCGTCAAGGCGGCCATGGTGCAAGAAGCCCTGGCCCGCAAAAAGGCGGCCGCCAGCCAGCCCCAGACCGACAACACCGCCCCTGAAGTCGACCTTGACGCCCTGACCAAACAACTAGAGCAGGCCACCGCCAAGCTGGCGAACATGCAGACCCTGCTGGACGAGGCCAAGGCGGCCGGCGGTGACAACGTGGATAAGTTGGAGCGGGCAGTCGGCAAAAACCAGGAGCGAGTGCAACGGGCCCAGGAGGCTCTGGATGAAGCCCGGGCGAAGGCTGCCCCGGCGCCGTCACCCGCCCCCGTAGCCAACGATCAGACCGACGTCCCAGCCCTGGAAGCCCAGCTGGACAAAGCCCGCGCCAAGCTTGAGAACATGCAGGGATTGCTCAACGAAGCCCTCGAAAGCGGCGCCGACACCGCCGAGAAGCTTAAGCGTGCGGTGGCCAAGAACGAAGAGCGCGTGCTACGGGCCGAGGAAACCCTCACCCTGGCGCGGTCCACCAATGCCGGTGCCAATCCCACTGAACCCGTTACGGTGGGGGCTAAGTCTGAGGACCTTCCAGACATAGCCGCCCTTGAGTCCCAGCTTGAGAAAGCCAAGGCCAAGCTGGACACCATGCAGGGTTTGCTTGACGAAGCGCGCACCGCAGGCGGCGATAATGCCGAGAAACTGGAGCGGGCCGTGACCAAGAATCTGGAGCGGGTAGAACGAGCCCAACAGGCACTCAGCCAGGCCCAGCAGCAGCCGATGGAACAACCCGCCGACTGAGCCGTTGGCAACCTTTACGAATCAGGCATAGACCCACATGGCATTACGACAGCAATCCTCCCCCCACGCTCGAGGCGCGCGGCCCACCTCCAGGGTCATGCTCTGGGTGATTCTCGCGGCCTTGCCGGGGCTATTGGCCCAGACTCTGTTCTTTGGCTGGGGCAACCTGATCAACGTGATCTGGTGCATTTCGGTCGCCCTTGGCGCAGAGGCAGTGATGTTGACCCTGCGCAAACGGCCTTTGGCGTTCTTCCTCAAGGACAACACAGCGGCGGTCACCGGCCTGTTGCTGGGGCTGTCGCTGCCCCAGTTCGCGCCCTGGTGGGTGTCGGCGATCGCGGTGATCTCGGCCATCGTACTGGCCAAACAGCTTTACGGCGGTATTGGCGCCAACCCATTCAACCCCGCCATGGTCGGCTACGCCCTGGTGCTGGTGTCGTTCCCGGTGGCCATGACCACCAACTGGGCGGAAGCCGGCCTGCTCTGGGGCAGCGCCCCGGGATTTAGCGAAACCCTGGCCACCATTGCCTCCGGACAGCACACCGCGGTGGACGCCTTCACCATGGCCACACCGCTGGACGAATACAAACACCAGATCGCCACCCACACCGCGGCCGAGGTGCTGCAACACCCCACCTTCGGCGACGGTGTTGCCCGGGGCTGGGAGTGGGTCAACGCCGGCTTCCTGGCCGGAGGGCTGTTGCTGCTGGCGCTCAAACTGATCACCTGGCACATTCCGGTGGCCATGCTCGGCGCCATGACATTGCTGAGCCTGGCGTTCGGCGGTAACGAAGACCTGTACGCTCCGCTCAGCCTGCACCTGCTGGCCGGCGGCACCATGCTGGGCGCCTTTTTCATCGCCACCGATCCGGTGTCGGCCGCCACCAGTCGCCAGGGCAAGCTGATCTACGGTGCCGGGGTGGGCATGCTGCTGTATGTAATCCGCACCTGGGGTAATTATCCGGATGCCGTGGCGTTCAGTGTGCTGCTGATGAACTTCGCGGTACCCTTTATCGACCACTACACCCGGCCACGCACCTACGGTCACCATAAGCCCAGGCGCGGCATTCCCACCAAGACTTCGGGGTAAGTTATGGCAGCTCTCGGACAATCCATTCGCCGCAGCGCCATTGGCCTCGGCCTGTTTGCGATCATTACCGGCGGCACCATCGCCGTAACCCAGGTTATGACCGAAGCACGGATCGACCAGCAGATCGCCCGTGCCGAGGCCCGGGCGCTGTTCGAAATCATTCCCGAACAGCACCACGACAACGACATGCTGGCCGACGCTTTCCAGCTGCCGGCCGATCCCGAGCGGGGTTTTAACCAGCCGTTCACGGCCTGGAAGGCCACCTTACAGGGGCAACCGGTGGGCCTGATTCTCCCGGTCACCGCGCCGGATGGCTATTCCGGTGACATCAAACTGCTGGTTGGCATCGATCCGGCTGGCGAGGTGCTGGGGGTGCGGATTACCAGTCACAAGGAGACTCCCGGACTGGGCGATAAGGTCGAACGGAAAAAGTCCGACTGGGTTCTCGACTTCAACGGCCGGGCTCTCGACAACCCCGCAGCCGAGGGCTGGACGGTGGCGAAAAACGGCGGCGTCTTTGACCAGTTCACCGGCGCCACCATTACCCCGCGCGCCGTCACCAAAGCCGTTCACAAGGCCCTGCTCTACTTCCGGAATCACCAGAGCGACATCCAACTGCAATCCGGCGACGCGAACCCTCAGGAGCAATCATAATCATGGCCACCAAGAGCAACGCCGAGATTATCAAGGACGGACTCTGGCTCAATAACCCGGCCCTGGTCCAGGTACTTGGCCTGTGCCCCCTGTTGGCGGTCACCAGCACCGTGGTCAACGCCATCGGCCTGGGGCTGGCAACCTTGCTGGTACTGATGGGCTCCAACCTGGCGGTTTCGCTGATCCGCAACTACGTCGGTGACTCGGTCCGGCTGCCCGCCTTTGTGATGATCATCGCCTCCTTCGTTACCTGCGCCGAGCTGTTAATGCAGGCCTTCACCTACGAGCTGTACCAGATCCTGGGCATTTTCATTCCGCTGATCGTGACCAACTGCGCCATTCTGGGCCGGGCGGATGCGTTCGCCTCCAAGAACCCGCCACTGCCCGCCCTGCTCGATGGCGCGATGATGGGACTGGGCTTTTTCTCGGTGCTGGTGGTACTCGGCGGACTGCGTGAGCTGGTGGGCCAGGGTACGCTGTTTACCGATATGGAGCTGCTGCTTGGCCCCATGGCCGCAGACTGGGGTATTCGCCCCCTTGAGAACTACCCGGATGTGCTGTTCATGATCCTGCCGCCCGGTGCGTTTGTTGGCCTTGGGCTGTTGATCGCCCTCAAGAACGGCATCGACAACCGCCTCAAGGCCCATCGGGCCGCACGCACCAAGGACACCGTGGTCACCGGCAGCAAGCGGGTGCGGGTGACCGGCAACGTGTCGTAACCCAGGCAGCCAGCAAGATGAACAAGCACAAACGCACAGAAATCTTCACCCGGTTGCGGAATGCCAACCCCAACCCCACCACCGAGCTGAATTACACCACGCCGTTTGAACTGCTGGTGGCGGTCATTCTCTCGGCACAGGCGACCGATGTGGGGGTCAACAAGGCGACGGACAAGCTGTTCCCGGTGGCCAATACGCCGGAGAGCATTCTCGCGCTCGGTGTCGACGGCCTCAAGCAGTACATCAAGACCATTGGCCTGTTCAACAGCAAGGCGGAAAACGTCATCAAGACCTGCGGGATGCTGATTGAACGGCACAACAGCCAGGTTCCGGATAGCCGGGAAGCGCTGGAGGCGCTGCCTGGGGTCGGTCGCAAGACCGCGAACGTGGTGCTGAACACCGCCTTTGGGCAACCGGCCATGGCCGTGGATACCCACATCTTCCGGGTCTCAAACCGCACCGGCATCGCCCCCGGCAAGAACGTGCTGGAGGTGGAAAAACGCCTGCTACGACTGGTGCCCAAAGAGTTTCTGCTGGATGCCCACCACTGGCTGATCCTGCACGGCCGCTACACCTGCACCGCACGTAAGCCCAAGTGTGGCGCCTGCCTGATCGAAGACCTGTGCGAGTTCAAACACAAACGGGATTACATGGAATAAAGCACCGACCGGCGCTCCCCCACCGGTCGGTCGCAAGTGGGATTAGCGCTGTCCCAGCATCTTCTCTTTCAAATCCTGCTGCGCGGGTTGCTCCGACAGCCAGATGCCAAACAGCGCTTTCTTGAAAGTCAAATCTCCGATGGACGCCCTGGCTGCACCGTTCTTCAACACCTGCACGCCCTCCGCCGGCAGATACACCAGATCGAAGACGTCACCTTCTTTGATTTCCTCGGCGAACACCTTGAGGAACGCGTCCACTTCGGCCTGGATTGCGGACAAGTCGCCACCGGTGGCGAGTTCAAAGCCTTCCAGGGTTGCCGAGGTCATCTTGTCGCTGGTGATCAGCCCGGAGATGATGTGCAGGGTAAGGGCCTGCGGCTCGTCGGCGTCGATGATGGCTTGGGCATCACTGCCCTTATGCGGGGTGTACAAACCGCCGACGTAAAGATCCATAAACCATTTGGAGCGGACCCCCGCGCCGTTCAGGGTCAACTCGGTTTCGTCGGCCGAATAGGTATCCGGTACATCGACACCGTCTACGGTCAGGGCGGCAGCAGGTGCGATGAGCACCGCTGACAACAATATGGAAGATAGTACTGTGGAAGCTAGTACCGTGGAAGATAGTACTGTTGAGAAGGCCTTGTTCATCGTTCTGTCCTTAATCGAATTGTTATAGGTTCTCTGAACCGCCGAAGGCTGACTTCCTGACCACCCTCGACCCGGTGATTGTAACAAGGCGACTCAAAACGCTGACGCAACCTGGTTCTCAAATGCAGCGCAATAAAAAACCGACCAGTCTCCTGGTCGGTTTTTTATTGCCAGCCGCCTGAGAAACGGCGGTTTGGTTATTTGAACAGCATGGTTCCGGACAAGCCTTCTTTTTCAAGAATTTCCCGCAACCGGCGCAAGGCCTCAACCTGAATCTGGCGAACCCGCTCCCGGGTCAGGCCTATCTCCTGACCCACTTCCTCCAACGTACTGGTAGGGTAGCCACGCAATCCGAAGCGTCGGGACAAAACCTCCTGCTGTTTGTCGCTGAGCTGATCCAGCCAGCTCTCAATGCAGGAACACATGTTGTTATCCTGAAGCAAATCGGCCGGATCCGAAGCACCCTCGTCTGCAACCGTATCCAGCAGCGACTTTTCGCCACTGCTACCGATGGGCGTGTCCACCGATGCCACCCGCTCGTTCAGCCCCAGCATGCGCTTAACATCGGAAACCGGCTTATCCACCATCCGCGCAATTTCCTCTGCGGAAGGTTCGTGATCCAATTTTTGGGTTAGCTCCCTGGCCGCACGCAGATACAGATTCAGTTCTTTCACCACGTGAATCGGCAGGCGAATGGTGCGGGTCTGGTTCATGATGGCCCGCTCAATGGTCTGACGAATCCACCAGGTGGCGTAAGTTGAAAAACGGAAGCCTCGTTCCGGATCAAATTTCTCAACGGCGCGGATCAGACCGAGATTACCCTCTTCGATCAGGTCCAGCAGGGTGAGGCCACGATTGACATAACGACGGGCGATTTTGACCACTAACCGGAGGTTGCTCTCGATCATCCGTTTGCGGCCTGACTCCTCGCCTTTACGGGCCAACCGGGCGAAGTACACTTCCTCTTCCGGCGTTAACAGTGGCGAGAAACCAATTTCATTGAGATAGAGCTGGGTTGCGTCCAGCTGTTTTTGGCTACCCAGGTATCGACCGTGGGTTGGAAAGTCTGTTTTGGTGCCTGTTTTGGTGTCTGGCTCGTTCTGAGTTGATGCCTTTTCGTCTGGCGATGTGGTCATCAGTTCTTCCTCAGCGTCCTCCGCTTCAGAATCGCGCTCGATGATGAGATCTTCATGTGCTACTGACATAATGCTAGCCCCGCCTTCAATGACCCTGTTTCCGCTTACTGGTTGTTGTTCTGTTAGTAAGCGCCTGCTGAAGTTTCGTTTTCTTGTTAGATCAGGAACATTTTGTCGGCTGGTCGTTTACGGACCACCCTGCATTTATCTGCGGTATTCTATGCGCCAGCGTCTCGCGACTACTGCTAGCGGGGGGGTAGGTATCGCGCGGGGTCGACCGGATTACCGTTCTTTCTAATCTCGAAGTGCAATTTTGGTCGATCTGCTCCGCTACTCCCCAACTCGGCGATGACTTGTCCGGCTTCGACATCCTCCCCTTCCTGCACCAGGATAGTTCGGTTGTGAGCATAAGCGCTGAGGTAATGCTCATTATGATTTACGATAATAAGATTTCCGTACCCAAGCAACCCACTTCCAGCATAAACGACACTACCTGCTGCAGCTGCCCGTATCCGGTCACCGGCATTGCCAGCGATGTCCAATCCTTTGTTAACCTTACCCGAGGTTGAAAATCCAGCAATTACGGTGCCAACGTGCGGCCAGTGCCATTGGATATTGGCGACGGTCTGCGACCGGCCAGGAGCTGGCGTGGACGTCGCGGGGCGTGGAACCACCGGTGCGGTTGCTGTGGTAGTGCCCCTGGAACTGTCCCTGGAACTATCCCTAGCACTATCCCTGGTACCGCCTCTGGCAGTGGCCCCGGTCGTTGCCGGCGGCGCGGTGCGCTCGGCCGTTTGGGCAGGCTGGCCCCGGTTACTGGAAGTAGTCTGCCCGCTGGATGTTACCGTTCCGCGAAGGTCCAACCTAAGCACCTGACCGGCCTGAATAGGGTACGGCGGCGCAATCCCGTTGGCATTGCCCAATTCCCGGTAGTCTCGTCCGTAACGCCAGGCAATGCTGTAGAGGGTTTCGCCCCGTTTAACGACGTGCTGGCCCCAATACACGGGCGGATTATAGGAAGCGTCCTGATAGATTGATGACGTATTACAGCCAGCGAGCGAGGACAGGAGGATGAGGAGCAGTCCGAGGCCCGCCGCCCGAACGCCCGTTGCCAATGCGGCAGATAAACCACAGCGGGACGTCCCCTCCCCGAAACAATGGCGGAAGGGAGCCTGGGCAATGGCAATCAGTCTAGGCCCCGAACACACAAATATAAAAACACCTTTAATATTTCTAATTAGTATAAAAAATACGGCGCCATCTAAACTACATCCAATAACTTACTAATTTATTGCACATTTCCTGGGCAAAACCAAGTTACACCCCATCACCTTTGTTACTTTAAGAAACAGCACAAAGGGCCAAATAGTAACATCTGGATCAGCCTCCCCAAGCTGAACCCTCAGGATTGCTGGGGACGGCCCAACCCGGCTTCCATCTTGCCCAGCCACTCTACCAAGAGCACCAGCGCAAAGCCCAGAATCGCACAGAGCAAAGCCAGTCCCCATTGGGAGGGTTCACCGGTCAGCTCTGCATACTGCAGCGGAGAAATACTGGCTTCGCTCAGAGGCACCTGCTCGCCGGCGCTATTGAGGCGCCAGCTGAGCGTTTCCTTCCAGGGCCAGACCTTGTTGAGGGCTCCCACCATAAACCCGGTGAGTACGGCCAGCACCAGGTCGTGATAGTGACGAATGGCCCAGGTCAGCACCCGGGCGATGGACAACAGGCCCGCCAGGCAACCCACCGCAAATAACCCCAGCGCCGCCAGTTCGGCTCCCTTGATGGCGGCGAGCAACGGCGCGTACATGCCGAGGATGACAAGGATGAAGCTGCCGGAGATGCCCGGCAAAATCATGGCGCAGATCGCCAAAGCTCCCGAACCAAAAAATACCAGACCGGTTGGCGAGGCCTGTCCCGCAGGCAAGGTCGTCACCCACCAGGCGAAGGCAATGCCGAACAGCAGCGGCACCAGCAGAATGCCTTCGAGATTTTGCACCTGGCGTGCCACATGCCAGACAGAAGCCACGATCAAGCCGAAGAAAAAACTCCAGAGCAGAATGGGATAGGCCACCAACAGGTAGCTGATGCCTGAGGCCAGTGTGGCGATGCTAATGACAATGCCCGCCAGCAGGGTCACCAGGAAGTTGCCGTCGCAGCGTGTCCAGAAGGCTTGGAACCGCCCTCTGAGCAAGTCACTGTATAGCGCGCCCGGCACCTCGCCGATGGCCGTCAGTAGACGGAAATAGATACCGGTGATGAATGCGATGGTGCCACCGGAAACTCCGGGAACGATGTCGGCAGCCCCCATCGCCACCCCGCGCAGGAACACCCCCAGCGGACGCTGATTGCGCTCACAGGAGCCCACGTCGGTCATCGGACCACCCCACCCAACAGCGGCACGAAGCGGACGGGTTCGATTTCAGTCGTGACAAACTGGTCTCCCTGTCGCACCACCCGGACCAGCATCTGGCGTGCCTCGCCGACCGGCGCCACCATAATTCCGCCATCGGCCAGTTGCGACATCAGCTCCCGGGATAACTCCTTCGGAGCCGCCGTCACAATGATGCCGTCAAAGGGGCCCTTCTCCACCCAGCCTATGCCGCCATCCGCGTGTTTCAGGATGGCGTTGCGCAGGGACAGCTTACGCAGTCGGTCCCGGGCCCGGTCCTGCAGGGGCTTGATCCGCTCCACGCTGAACACCTCGGCCACCAGTTTGGCGAGGATGGCGGTCTGATAGCCGGACCCGGTACCCAGCTCGAGCACCCGTTTGGGCGGCTCGGGTTGATGCTCAAGCAGGATTTCCGTCATTTTGGCAACGATATAGGGTTGCGACAGAGTCTGGCCGTAACCGATAGGCAACGCGGTGTCTTCATAGGCGCGGTGCGAAAGCGCCTCATCCAGGAAAATGTGACGGGGAACTTCCGTCATCACTTCCAGCACCCGTTCATTACGGATGCCATGATCTCGTAACCGCTGAACCAGCCGTAACCGGGTCCGACGGGATGTCATACCAATGCCCTGCAATTCCTCAACCATCAGCGCACCCCCTCAAGCCAGTCATTCAGGCTTGATAGCGCCTCGTGGCGCGTCATATCAACATGCACCGGGGTAATGGAAACATATCCCTGCCGAATGGCCTCAAAATCCGTACCCTCTCCGGCGTCTCCGCCCTCTCCGGCCGCGCCGATCCAATAACGGGGCTTACCGCGGGGACAGGTCATTGGCACCGCACCCTCAGCGGTGGTCCGATGGCCCAGGCGGGTAACCCGGAAACCGGCCAGCTCAGTCCACGGCAGATCCGGAACGTTGACGTTCAAGATACAGCGCGGCCCCAGCGCCAGCGGTTTATCCTGCTGCAACAGCAACCGTACCACCCGGGCCGCGGTGTCGTAATGGAAGTGGCCAGCGTTGGCCAGAGACACCGCAATGGCGGGCAGACCCAGGTGGCGCCCTTCCGTTGCCGCGGCAACCGTGCCCGAGTAGATAACGTCGTCACCCAGATTGGCGTGGGTGTTGATTCCGGATATTACCCGGTCGAAACTCTGCTCGAACAGGCCATTGACCGCCAGGTGGACACAGTCCGTCGGCGTCCCATCCACCGAACGGAAGCCATTGGAAAGCTGCTCGACGGTCAGGGGGCGATTGAGGGTCAGGGCATTGCTGGCCCCGCTGTGGTCTCGATCCGGTGCAACCACCTCCAGGTCGCCCATGCCCTCCAACCCTTCATAAAGAGCCAGAAGCCCGGGCGAGTGAACGCCGTCATCGTTGGACAACAGAATACGCACGATTTTCTCCGCTAGCCTTCAACCAGCGCCATCGGCCGGTTGCGGATTATTGTTTAGGGGCCTCGGAATAACTCCGGATCATCTCTGGCACTCAGAGGCTCCTTTATAGTCGCCGACAAGATCGATGCTTGCCGATCAGGTTCCGAATATCCCGGAGGCCAATGGCCAACCGGGAACTTCCTATAATATGCCCTGTTTACTGACCTTCCGCGAGCCCCGAAGTCGCGTCGGAATCCTGCAACTGAAACACATTGCCCAGCAGCGTGGTGGCATACTGTCCGGGCGCCAGCTGAAACTTCAGGGTCAGGCGCGTAGGTTCGGGCCAGTGCCAGGAGAACCGACTTGGCCGGAGCACCAGATCCCGTCGTTCCGGCTTCATGCGGGTGTCGGAGAATACCTGCTCCAACTCCGGGTGCTCCGCGACCACCGCTCGCTCCAACAACGCCTGCTCGCCGCCGGCGGAGGTTCCGCCGTCGCCCCAGAGTGGCCCAGTCACGGCTCCAGGCACCGGCTCGCCCGGCAAGGCAGCAAGCCAGCTGTCCTGCTCAACCCGGCGCGCCAGCACCTGATTGAACAACCAGGAGCGGGCGGCCGAAAAATACAATCCCTGGCGGTGATGGTCCCGCCCCTTGCGCCGGCCACGCCGATGACGCTGGGGGTCTAGCCTGATCGCCCGCTCCAGGTTACTGCCGCCGCGACCAAAACGCTGTGCGCCATAGTAATTCGGACAGCCCTGAGCGGCCACCTGCGCCAGCGCCGTGTCGATGTGTTGAGGGTCTCCCACCACATCGAGTAGCGTGATCTCAAAGAAGTTACCTCGATGTTCGCCCCGGCGCAGTTTCTTTACGTAACGATGCGCCCCGAGCAACGTCCAATGCCCGGCCACCTCGGCGAGAAAGGCCGGGTCATCCGCCTCCCGGCCGGGCCGGTAGACGCTGAACCACTGGCGGGTGACGGCATGACGATCCTTCAGCCCGCAGAAACCGATGTCCTGATCCCGGCACCCCGCCAGGCGAGCCAGTTGTCGAGCAACAAACTCGGTGTTATCGCCAACCTTCTCCAACCGAAGGCACAGGTGCTCACCCGCACCGCCGACCTCACGTTCCGCGGCCCGGTTCTGCTCGGGGAAACCGGGTAGCCCCAGGTCTTCATCGACGAAAAAGGTGCTTGGGGCCGCCTTCAGGACCGCACTCGCCACCCGACCAGGCACCGCCGGCCATTCCAACTGCCAAGAACGCTGCGCCTCGGTCATGACTGGCACGCCTCGAGCAGGCAAATGGCCTGACAGGCGATACCTTCCTTGCGGCCGGTAAAACCCAGTTTTTCGGTCGTGGTCGCCTTGACACTGACACAGCCCATCTCCAGGGCCAGATCCGCTGCGATGTTTTGCCGCATGGCGGTTACGTGCGGTGCCATCTTGGGGGCCTGTGCAATGACGGTGGCATCTACATTCACCACCCGATACCCTGCCCCGCTAACCCGGGCCATCACCGTGCGCAATAATTCCCGGCTGTCGGCGCCGGCCCATTCATCACTGGTATCTGGAAACAGGTGCCCGATATCCCCCAACGCGACGGCGCCGAGCAACGCATCGGCCAGCGCGTGCAGCAGCACATCGCCATCGGAATGCGCCTTGAGCCCAAGCTCATAGGGAATGGTGACCCCGCCCAATATAACGTGGTCGCCTTCGCAGAACGCGTGGACGTCATAACCCTGCCCAATCCGCATGTCGCTCTCCTGATTCAATGACTGTGATCGTTACGGTCAAGCTGCCCGAGAATGAATTCCGCCAGGGCCAGATCGGCGGGCACCGTGATCTTGATGTTGTCCGGACGCCCCTCCACCACTTGCGGCGTGCTGCCGGCCATTTCCATGGCGGAGGCCTCGTCAGTCACAGGCTGGTGGTTGGCCTCGGCCTGGCGCAGCGCTCGGCTCAAAGCCTCGTAGCGGAACATTTGGGGGGTGAGAGCCCGCCACAGGCCACTGCGGTCCTCGGTTCCGTCTACGTTTGTCCCGCCACGGCGAACCCGCTTCAGGGTATCGGTGACCGGGGCCGCCAACAGCCCGCCGGTAGGGTGGTCCGCCAGCGACGACAGCAGGCGGTGGAGGTCCTCGCGACTGACACAGGGGCGTGCCACATCGTGTACCAGCACCCAGTCCCCGGCATCAGCCCGGCCGCTCAACGCCTGCAACGCGGCCTGCACCGAATCGGCCCGTTCCCGCCCACCGGTGCAGCTGGAAACCCGACGGTCCCCGCTGGTCTCCGTATTGGCCCAGCACTCATCGTCTGGATGCAGCGCGATCATACATCCGGCAAAGTCGGCACAGTCTACAAAATTGGCAAAGGCGAGCAATCGGGAAACGGTAATGTCGAGGATGTAACGGCCCCGGATGCGGAGGTACTGCTTCGGACAGCCGGCCTGCATGCGTTGACCGATACCGGCGGCTGGAATCACCAGCCAAAAACGAGGCTTATTCATAGGAGGGTTCAAGATCTGTGCGACCGGCAGTGACGTCGGGAAAGTCCGGGATTCAGGGCTCCACCACCAGGTAGAAGGTTTCGTCTTGTCGAATCAGACCCAGATTCATCCGCGCCCGCTCTTCAATCGCTCCCTGCTCGCTGCGCAGGTTGCGAACCTCTGCGTACAGCTGCTCGTTGCGGGCCGCCAGGGTCGCGTTTTCGGCAAGCTGCTCGGCGATGGCTTCCCGAAGGCTCCAGACCTGCGCAAAGCTGCCCTCACCAACCCACAGGCGCACCTGTAGCAGGAGAATCAGCACGATCATGACAGACCACAAAACCTTCATGGCAAATCTCTTGGATTTTCCCGGTCCAGAGCATGGACAAAGGCTGCCGCATCCCGGAGTTTAACCTCCAAAAATAAACAGCAGCCTCACGAGTCTAGCCCAGCCTGCTCAGCTGGGCGAAATTTCGAACTTAACCCTGACCTTTGATTTCACTCAAACCACGGTAGGGCGCTGCGGCGCCAAGTTCGCCTTCAATCCGCAGCAACTGGTTGTACTTGGCGACGCGGTCAGACCGGCACAGGGACCCGGTCTTGATCTGGCCGGCACAGGTTGCAACCGCCAGGTCAGCGATGGTGGTATCTTCAGTTTCACCGGAGCGATGGGAGATCACCGCGGTGTAACCGGCGTCCTGGGCCATCTTGATGGCGTCCAGTGTCTCGCTCAGGCTACCGATCTGATTGAACTTGATCAGGATTGAGTTGGCAATGTCCTTATCGATACCCTGCTTGAGAATTTTGGTGTTGGTCACAAACAGGTCGTCGCCTACCAGCTGAACCTTGTCACCCAGCTTCTCGGTGAGTACCTTCCAGCCGTCCCAGTCGCTCTCGTCCATGCCGTCTTCGATGGACACAATCGGGTAACGCTCGCACAGACCGGCCAGGTAATCGGCGAATCCGGCAGAATCAAAGGTCTTGCCTTCGCCGGACAGCTGGTACTGGCCGTCTTTGTAAAACTCGGAGGACGCGCAATCCAGCGCCAGGGTCACGTCCTTGCCCAATTCGTAACCAGCCTGCTCCACCGCTTCCTTGATGGCGGCCAGGGCCGCTTCGTTGGATGGCAGATTCGGCGCAAAGCCACCTTCGTCACCCACGGCGGTATTCAGGCCCTGAGCCTTGAGCACTTTCTTCAGACTGTGGAAGATTTCAGCACCGACACGCAGAGCCTCGGCGAAACTTTCGACAGCCACGGGCTGAACCATGAACTCCTGAATGTCGACGTTGTTGTCGGCGTGCTCGCCACCGTTGAGAATGTTCATCATCGGTACCGGCATGCTGAACTTGCCGGCAGAGCCGTTGAGCTCGGCAATATGCTCATACAACGGCTTGCCCAGGGACGCCGCAGCGGCCTTGGCGGCAGCCAGGGACACGGCCAGGATGGCGTTCGCGCCAAAGTTGGCCTTGTTCTCGGTGCCGTCCAGCTCCAGCATGATGTTATCCAGACCACGCTGATCGGCCGCATCTTTGCCCACCAGGGCTTCGCGAATGGTGCCGTTCACCGCGGCAACCGCCTTGGTCACCCCCTTGCCCAGGTAACGGCTGGCGTCCTGGTCACGCAGCTCAAGGGCTTCGCGGGAGCCAGTGGAGGCGCCAGACGGGGCACAAGCCCGACCCAGTGTGCCATCCTGCAGGATGACATCGGCCTCAACAGTCGGATTCCCGCGGGAATCCAGCACTTCACGGGCTTTGATGTTGGCAATTGTGGTCATGCGTTTATCTCTCCAACGTTGTCAGTTCGGTTCATAAGCACTAAGAATTATTTCGGCGACACCGGTCAGGCGGTGTCGATGGCCGGGAAGCCCTTGACCAGATCATCCATTGCCTTGACCTGGGTCAGGAACGGCTCCAGCTGACTCAACCGCAAGGCACAGGGACCATCGCACCGGGCCTGGTCCGGATCGGGATGGGCTTCGAGAAACAGTCCCGCCAGCCCCTGGGATATTCCGGCCTTGGCCAGATCGGTGACCTGGGCGCGGCGACCGCCGGCGGAATCTGCGCGTCCGCCTGGCATCTGCAAGGCATGGGTGACGTCGAAGAACACCGGCACATTCAAGGCCTTCATGATGCCGAAGCCCAGCATGTCCACCACCAGGTTGTTATAGCCGAAGCTGGTGCCGCGCTCGCAGAGGATCACCCGGTCGTTGCCGGCTTCCTCGCACTTGCGAATGATGTGGGACATCTCCTGAGGCGCCAGGAACTGGGCTTTCTTGATATTGATCACCGCGCCAGTTTTGGCCATCGCCACCACCAAATCGGTCTGGCGGCTCAAGAAGGCAGGCAGCTGAATGATGTCACAGACCTCTGCCGCCGGTGCGGCCTGATCCGGTTCGTGAACATCGGAAATGATCGGCACATCGAACCGGCTCTTGATGTCGGCGAGGATCTTCAGTCCTTCGTCCAGGCCTGGGCCACGGAAAGAATTGATCGAGGAACGATTGGCCTTGTCGAAAGAGGCCTTGAAGACGTAGGGAATGCCGAGTTTGCGGGTGACCTCGACATAGGCTTGCGCCACCTCAAAGGCGAGTTCCCGGGATTCCAGCACGTTCATGCCGCCGAACAGCACGAAGGGCTTATCATTGGCAATGGCGATGTCCGCAACACTTACTTGTTTCTGTGCCATGAAGGTCTGCTCCTTTCTGATTCCGGCGCCCTAACCCAAAACGCCGACGCGGTCACCCACGTCGGCGTCAACCCTTATGCGCTCAACCTTTGTGGCGAGCCAAGGCCGCCTCGACAAAGCCTTTGAACAGCGGGTGGCCATCGCGGGGCGTTGAGGTGAATTCCGGGTGGAACTGACAGGCCACAAACCATGGATGGTCGGGCACCTCCACCACTTCGACCAGGGCACCGTCGGTGGACCGTCCGGCAATGCGCAGACCGGCTGTCTCCAACGAGGGCAGGAAATGGTTATTCACCTCGTAGCGGTGACGATGGCGCTCGCGCACGACCTTCTTGCCGTAGCAGGCAGAGATAGTGGAGCCCTCGGTCAGCACACAGTCCTGAGCCCCCAGACGCATGGTGCCGCCCAGATCAGAATTGGTGGTGCGTTCTTCCCGCTCACCACTGGCGTCCAGCCACTCGGTGATCAGGCCGACCACCGGGGTCGGCGTGTGCTCACGAAACTCGGTGCTGTGGGCGTCGGACAAGCCGGCCACGTTACGGGCGTATTCAATCACCGCAACCTGCATACCCAGGCAAATACCCAGATAAGGCACTTTGTTTTCACGGGCGTATTGAACCGTACGAATCTTGCCCTCGACGCCGCGTTCGCCGAAGCCGCCGGGCACCAGAATCGCGTCGGCGGATTCCAGCGCGCCGGTGCCGTCGCGCTCGATGTCTTCGGAGTCGATGTAATTGATGTTGACCTTGGTCCGGGTCTTGATGCCGGCATGGAGCAGCGATTCGATGAGGGACTTATAGGCGTCCAGCAGCTCCATGTACTTGCCGACCATGGCGATGGTGACTTCATGCTGCGGATTGAGCTGGGAATCGACCACCTCGTCCCATTCGCCCAGATCGGCATCGCCCGCCTCCAGGTTGAACCGGTCGATGATCAGTTGGTCCAGGCCATGCTCATGGAGCATACGCGGAATGGCGTAGATGGTCTTGGCATCCTGCAACGGAATAACTGCCCGCTCTTCCACGTTGGTGAACAAGGCGATCTTGCGACGGGAACTGACATCCACTTCGTGCTCGGAACGGCACAGCAGGATATCGGGCTGCAGACCAATGGAACGCATTTCCTTCACCGAGTGCTGGGTCGGTTTGGTTTTCACCTCTCCGGCCGTCGCAATATAGGGCACCAGGGTGAGATGCATGAACAGGGCGCGCTGGGAACCGACTTCCACCTTAAGCTGACGAGTAGCTTCCAGGAACGGCAGGGACTCGATGTCACCCACGGTGCCGCCAATCTCAACCAGAGCCACATCGGCTCCGGCGGCTCCTTCTACCACACGGCGTTTGATCTCATCGGTAATGTGCGGAATCACCTGGACAGTGCCACCCAGGTAGTCGCCACGGCGCTCCTTGCGGATGACCTCTTCGTAGACGCGACCGCTGGTAAAGTTATTGCGGCGGGTCATCGGAGTGCGAATAAAGCGCTCATAATGGCCAAGGTCAAGATCCGTCTCGGCGCCGTCTTCGGTGACAAACACCTCGCCGTGCTGAAAGGGGCTCATGGTGCCGGGGTCGACGTTGATGTATGGGTCCAGCTTGAGGATAGTGACCTTAAGGCCGCGTGCTTCCAGGATTGCGGCCAACGAGGCGGACGCAATACCTTTCCCCAAGGAGGACACAACACCGCCGGTGACGAAAATATAACGCGTCATGCAGATTCCGTGTGATTTATCTGGTTCGGTGAAGGAGGGAGATTGTCATCTCAAGATGGGACGCCAGACTACCAGAACCGCCCTGTGTTCTCAATCACAATCCCGCTCCACAACGATCTGCCAGCCACTCTCGGGAACGGCTCCACAGAACCGGGGAGACAACCAGAGGCAACCGATGCCGACCAACTCATCCCGCTCGTAGAAAAGCGGTAACCGCGCCCGCTGCCAGGGCGGTATCGCCTGTTCCTGCAACCAGGTTTTCAGGGACTTCGAGGGGCCACCGGAGGTTGGCCGGAAGCGCTCGCCACCCTGACGAAGGCCTACCCGGATTTTCGGTATTTGCTTACACCCGGCATCGACCCGATGCAGAGTGATTCGCAGTGCATCCCAGCGGACCGACTCACCCGGCTTCAGGCAATCCACGGCCGCCGGCATTTCGGCCCGATCGGCCACCAGATGGAGCCGCCCACGAAACCGCCTGACCACGAAACCATCCCCGCGCAACTCCGGTGCCCGGTCTCGCCCGGCAGCCATAAAATCCGCCACCACGGCAGACCAGTCCTTCAACTCGGGCACTCGATACCCGGCCCGGGCTATCCACCAGCGTAGCAGGTTTTTTTGCTCAGACCGGGAAAGGGATGCCAGCTTGTCCACCACCAGGCCCCCCTCCTTCGTGCCCACCGAGGCGAAGTGCAACCGCGCCAGGGACTCGGACAGCTCGGCGGCTTCCCGGCAGGCGGTGGCGGAGGCGTCAAGCCGGGCCAACAGGGTGGGCCATCGGCGCTTGAGCGTGGGCAGGATGGCATGACGGAGGAAATTACGGTCAAAACGCTGGTCGGTATTGCTCGGATCATCGCTCCAGCGGATGCCGGCAGCTTCGCCCCAGACCCGCAACTGGGCACGGTCAATTTGGAGGAACGGTCGCACCAGCCAGCCCCGCCCCAGCGGTCTACGTGCCGGCATACCCGCCAGACCTGCTACACCGGACCCCCGTAGCAGGCGAAACAGCACCGTTTCCGCCTGGTCGTCCCGGTGGTGGGCCATCAGCAGCACGCCGCCGCCAGCGAGCAGCTGTTCGAACACTCGATAACGCGCATCGCGGGCGGCTTCTTCCAGGCCACCCGCCCCCGCTTTTCCGTGGGCGACCGACACTGGCCGACTCACGAATCCAACGCCAAGCGCCTCACATTGCCGCCGGCACAGAGCTTCGGTTTCGCTGGCATTGACCTGCAACTGATGATTGACGTGAACGGCGGTGAGCTGGGCGGAGGGCGGCAGGCAGTGTGCGGCCACATGCAGCAACACGGTGGAATCGAGCCCACCGCTGAGGGCAATGAATACTGGCGACTCGGCCTGACAAGCCATCACCGGGGTGGTCAGGACGTCAGGCCAAGAGAAATCTGCGGGGCGGACTTTACCGCCCCGTGTCATAGCGTGTCAGGCGCTCGTAGCGACGAGCCACCAACTCATCGGTCGGTAGCCGCTGCAATTCATCCACGCCACTGACCAATGCCGCCTTGAGTGAGACGGCCATGTCTTCTGGACTGCGATGTGCTCCGCCCAGTGGCTCCGGAATGACGTTGTCCGCCAACCCAAGATCCTTGAGCCGATCGGCCGTCACTCCCATGGCTTCGGCGGCCTGGGCCGCGTACTCCGCGCTCTTCCAGAGGATAGAAGCACAACCTTCTGGCGAAATGACCGCATAGGTGGAGTACTGCAGCATATAGAGGTGATCGCAGACGCCAATGGCCAGCGCCCCGCCGGAGCCGCCCTCGCCAATCACCGTAGAAATGACCGGGGTCTTGAGCCGGGACATGACAGCCAGGTTGTAGGCGATGGCCTCACTCTGGCCTCGCTCCTCGGCGCCGATGCCCGGGTAGGCCCCCGGCGTGTCGATAAAGGTCAGGATTGGCATGTTGAAACGTTCGGCCATTTCCATCAGTCGCAGGGCCTTGCGATAGCCTTCCGGGCGCGGCATGCCGAAATTGCGCTTGACCTTGTCGCGCACTTCCCGCCCCTTCTGGTGACCAATCACCATCACCGGTTTACCGTCAAGCCGAGCCGTGCCGCCAATAATGGACAGGTCGTCGGCGTATTTCCGATCGCCGTGGAATTCGTCGAAATCGTCGAACATCAGGTCGATGTAGTCCTGGGTATAGGGGCGGCGCGGATGGCGGGCCAAGCGGGCAATATCCCAGGGTTGCAGGTCGGAGAAGATGCTCTCGGTGAGACTCGTACTCTTGCTCTTGAGCCGGTTGATCTCATCATTGATGTTGATATCGGTGTCGTTCCCCACCATCCGAAGCTCTTCGATCTTGGCTTCGAGATCGGCGATTGGCTGTTCAAAGTCCAGATAATTCGGATTCATGACGTTCCATCATAGTGTTAGTGAGCGAGGAGCCCTGGCCACCGTCAGTACACGCCACTCCTGTGGCGCCGCAGGCCTGACCGCAAGCCGCGGGCTCTCTCCATAGCAGAATTTCGGCTAACGATAGCAGCGCTTCGCCAGAGGCTAAAGCGGACATTGGTATAAGTCGGTGCAAAAATCCCGAATAGCAAGGAGCCTCGGAATTACTCCGGCGCCTTAAAAAGTGCAACAAACGCGGCCTTCAGTCGTAGACCAACTCCACCGACTTTTCACCCACCAGATATTTTAGCTCCAACAATAGCTCATCATTGGGCTGAACGCGCCAACTTTCCCCCAATTCGATACGAGTTTGTGCCTGATCGCCACAATATTCAATCCAGATCGGGCTGCCCTCGCAGCGGAACGGGCGCAGGGTGCTGTCCAGCTTGTCCAGCAGTCCGTTCTGTAACTGGCTCGATTTCAGGGTCAGTTTCAAGCCACGGCTGAATTGCTGTCGTGCGGTTGCCACGTCCATCACCGAGCTGACCCGCATTTTCATCTGCCCGGAATAGTCGTCGTGGCTGACCTGCCCCTCCACCACGATGACCTGGTCCGACCCCAGCAACTCCCTGTTCTCGATGAAGGTTTCCGAGAACAGGGTGGCCTCGATGCGGGCACTCCGGTCATCCAGGGTGATGAAACACATGGTGGAGCCGGATTTGGTCTTCATGGTGCGCTGGGCCACCACCAGCCCCGCCACCCGCTGGGGTGACTTGTTGGGCTTGAGATCGGCAATGGAGCAGCGAACGAAGCGGCGGACCTCGCGCTCGTACTCGTCGAACGGGTGACCGGTCAGATACAGCCCGAGGGTGTCCTTTTCGCCCTTGAGCCGCTGTTTCTCCGGCCATTCCCGCACATGGGCGGTATCGGCAAACAAGTCTTCACCGTCGCCCCCGGTCAGCGCCTCGCCGAACATGTCCACCATCCCCGCAAACTCGTTGCGGGACTGCTGCTGCGCCTGCTGCAGCGCTTTATCGATGCTGGCCATCAACTGCGCCCGGCCCGGCCCCAGCCTGTCCATGGCACCAGCCCGGATCATGGCTTCGATGGCACGCTTGTTGACCTTCTTCAGATCCACCCGATTGCAGAAATCGAACAGATCCTTATAGGGACCACCCTCGGCGCGACTGTCCACCACGCTCTGGATCGGCCCTTCCCCCAGCCCCTTGATGGCTCCGAGGCCATAGACGATCTGGCCTTCGTCGTTGACGGTGAAGGTGTATTCGGAGGTGCTGACGTCCGGCAACACCAGATCCAGCTTAAGGTTGCGACACTCCTCCACCAGCGTCACCACCTTGTCGGTGTTTTGCATATCGGCGGTGAGTACCGCCGCCATGAACTCAGCGGTGTAGTGAGCTTTCAGCCACAACGTCTGGTAGGACACCAGCGCATACGCGGCGGAGTGCGATTTGTTGAAGCCGTAGCCGGCAAATTTCTCTACCAGATCAAAGATGTTCTCCGCCAGCGTCTTATCGATGCCGTTGTTTTCACAGCCTTCCAGAAATATGGCTTTCTGCTTGGCCATCTCCTCCGGTTTTTTCTTACCCATGGCACGACGCAGCATGTCTGCCCCGCCCAGGGTGTAGCCGGCCATCACCTGGGCGATCTGCATGACCTGCTCCTGGTACAGGATGACCCCGTAGGTGGGCTCCAGCACTGGCTGCAGTCCCTGGTACTGATAATCCGGGTGCGGATAGGACAACGGCTGCTTGCCGTGTTTTCGATCGATGAAGTCGTCCACCATCCCCGACTGCAGCGGCCCTGGCCGGAACAGTGCTACCAGTGCGATCATGTCTTCCAGACAGTCTGGCTGCAGGCGCCGGATCAGGTCCTTCATCCCGCGGGATTCAAGCTGAAACACGGCGGTGGTTTCCGCCCGTTTGAGCATATCGAAGGACGGACTGTCGTCCAGTGGGATGGTGTTGATGTCCAGTAACGGCTTCCCCTGCTTCTCCCGCCGGGGATTGATCATGCCCAGGGCCCATTTGATGATGGTCAGGGTTCGCAGCCCGAGGAAGTCGAATTTCACCAGCCCGGCGTCTTCCACGTCGCCCTTGTCAAACTGGGTGACCAGGCTACCCCCGTCTTCATCACAATACAGCGGCGAAAAATCGGTGATCTTGGTGGGTGCAATCACCACGCCGCCGGCGTGCTTACCGGCGTTACGGCACACACCTTCGAGCTTAAGCGCCATTTCCCAGATTTCCTGGGCTTCCTCATCCTGGTCCAGGAACTCCTTGAGCTGCGGCTCCTCCACAATGGCCCGGTTCAGGGTCATGCCCACTTCAAACGGGATCAGCTTCGACAGCTTGTCCGCCAGGCCGTAGGACTTGCCCTGCACCCGTGCCACGTCCCGCACCACCGCCTTGGCGGCCATGGTTCCGAAGGTGATGATCTGGGAAACCGCCTGCCGGCCATACTTTTCCGCGGTGTAGTCAATGACCCGATCGCGACCTTCCATGCAGAAGTCAACGTCAAAGTCGGGCATGGACACCCGCTCCGGGTTGAGGAAGCGCTCGAACAGCAGGTCATACTCCAGCGGGTCAAGATCGGTGATCAGCAACACGTAGGCAACCAGCGAGCCGGCACCGGAACCCCGACCCGGGCCCACCGGCACGCCGTTGTTTTTGGCCCACTTGATGAAGTCCATTACGATGAGGAAGTAGCCAGGGAACCCCATCTGGATGATGATATCCAGCTCGAAGTCCAACCGCTTATAGTAGGCCTCGCGCTTGCTCTGGTACTCCGGGTCATCCTTGCTCAGAATGCCCTCCAGTCGCGCCTCCAGCCCTTCTTCCGAGACCTTGCGGAAGTACTCGTCCATGGTCATCCCGTCCGGGATGGGGTAGTTGGGCAGGAAATACTCGCCCATCCGCACCTTCACCGAGCAGCGTCGGGCAATTTCCACCGTATTCTCGATGGCTTCCGGGATGTCCGAGAACAGCTCGATCATTTCCTCGGGGCTACGGAGGTATTGCTGGTCGCTGAAACGACGATCCCGGCGGGGATCATCCAGGGTTCGGCTCTCGCCAATGCAGACCCGGGCTTCATGGGCCTCGAAATCGTCCGCCGTCAGGAAGTGGACATCGTTGGTGGCAACGACGGGGCAGCTCAGTGCCGCCGCCAATTCGACCGAGAGGTGCAGGCAGTCCTCGTCACCGCTGCGACCGGTGCGCTGCAGTTCCAGGTAGAAGGCGCCTGGGTACAGGTCCATCCAGTACTGCGCCCGCTCCCGGGCCAGCTCCGTTTTTCCCGCCAGCAGGGCCTTGCCGACATCCCCCAGATTGGCACCGGACAGCGCGATCAGCCCTTCCGCCTTCTGCTCCAGCCACTGGCGTTTAACAATCGGCTTGCCGTAGCGCTGGCCCTCGGTGTAGCCCCGGGAAACAATCTCGGTCAGATGCAGGTATCCGGTCTGATTGCGAGCCAACAGGGTAATCCGAAACGGCACTTCGGGGTCGTCCGGATTGTCCAGCCACAGATCGGCACCAATGATGGGCTTAACGCCAGCCCCCACGGCACTTTTGTAGAAGCGAACCAGCGAACAGAGGTTGGACTGTTCGGTCAGGCCCACCGCCGGCATCCCCAGTTCGGCGACCCGGCCAATGAGCGGTTTGACCCGCACCAAACCGTCAACCATGGAATATTCGGAGTGAACGCGGAGATGTACGAAGGTCTGAGGCAAGTTCTGATCCATTAGGTCGATGTTGACGAAAGACGGGGTTGTAGGCTGCCGCTAGCGGCCCATCAGCTCGTGCAGCTGATCCTCGGTCTGGGGGCCAAAGCGGGCTTCAAGCAGTTTTCCTTCTGGTGTCACCACAAAGGTGGCGGGTAGCGCCATGGGGGTCTGCCAACCGAAGTCCGGCCCGGGATCGCGGGTCAACAGCGTGAACTCGATGCCCATGGTTGTCCCCAGGTCCGTCAGGGCGGGGCCGACCACGCCATCAAAGTTCACGCCCAGCACGGTGACGCCGGAAGCCCGATCCAGAGCATTCAACTCCGGGATCTCTTCCAGACACGGCTTACACCACTCGGCCCAGTAGTTGATCAGTACCCACTCGCCACGTAGCGCCTCCCACACCACTGGGCGACCGCTGGCAGTGGGCAGCTCGGTTTGGCTGCAACCAGCCAGAACCAGCGCCAGCACCGGGATCGGCCGACGCAGCAGGGCAAACAGATATCGGGTAACGGGGTACTGCACGACCGGGCCTCCTGTTAGACTACCTGACCAAAGCAACCGGCCCGAATTCGGGCGCGTGTAACGGCTCAGGAAAGACAGAGAACCATGACAGAACCGACCAGAATTTTCCACAACCCTCGCTGCTCAAAATCCCGCCAGACGTTGGCGCTGCTCGAAGACAACGGTGTCCAGCCGGAGATTATACGCTACCTGGAAACGCCACCGACAGCCGAAGAGCTGTCCGACATCCTCGATCTGCTCGGTTTGGCGCCGCGCGAGCTGATGCGCAGCAAGGAAACTCTCTACAAAGAGCTGGGGCTGGATGACCCGGCACTGGATCGCGACACCCTGATCAACGCCATGGTAAGCAACCCCAAACTGATCGAACGTCCCATCGTCATCCGTCAGGGTAAAGCCGTCCTCGGCCGGCCACCCGAAAACGTACTGGATCTCCTTTAAGCTGCCAGCCGGAGCAATCGTATGTCCTCATCACCGCCCTACGTGCTGGTGCTTTACTACAGCCGAAGCGGACAAACGGCAGAAATGGCTTCCCAGATTGGTCGCGGCATCGCCCGCTGCGGCATCGAGGCCCGTCTGCGCACGGTGCCCCCGGTCTCACCGGACACCGACTCGAGTCTGCCCGCCGTGCCCAATAACGGCGCGCCTTACGCCACCAAGACCGACCTGGCGGGGTGCGCTGGTCTGGCACTTGGCAGCCCAACCCGTTTCGGCAACATGGCCGCACCGCTGAAACACTTTCTCGATGGCACCGGTGATCTCTGGCTCAGCGGCGCCCTCAGCGGCAAGCCGGCGGGTGCCTTCACCTCCACCGGCAGCCTCCATGGCGGCCAGGAGACCACCCTGCTGACCATGATGCTGCCGCTGCTGCACCATGGCATGGTGCTCTGCGGCGTGCCCTATACCGAAAAGGCGCTGCATGAAACCCGAGGCGGCGGCACGCCCTATGGCCCATCGCACTGGGCCGGCAGCGAAGAGCAACAACCGCTGAGCGACCCCGAGAAAACCATCTGCCAGAGCTTTGGCGAACGCCTGGCCACGCTGGCACTGAAACTAGGCCCACAGGATTAATTCATGCTCCACACCCCCAAGGCCCGCACGACGGCAAATCTGACATCCGTATTGTACCTGGCCGTGATC
Source organism: Marinobacter sp. SS21 (assembly GCF_028369065.1). Lineage (GTDB taxonomy): Bacteria > Pseudomonadota > Gammaproteobacteria > Pseudomonadales > Oleiphilaceae > Marinobacter. The sequence goes on along the minus strand of NZ_JAQNDA010000012.1, from coordinate 21,822 downwards.
GCAGGACTGATTCTCACCACGTTCTATCCGGCACCCATTCCAGGGGTATCCATCCCTCTGATGCTCAGCGTCAAGCTACTGCCACTGCTGCCCTTTCTGGTGGTGGTGTTCCGCGGCAATAACCGGGCCTATATCTGGCTCAGTTTTATCGTGCTGTTTTATTTCACCCGCTACGTGGTCAGCGCCTGGCTGACGGAAGGGGCCGCCGGGCCGGTGGCACTTACCGTGCTGACTTTCTTGCTGTTTACCACCGCCATGGTTCATCTTAAGGTGAACCGCAGACAACCCGATTCGACACCAGCCACCCAATAAGGGAAACCGATGATGGTCGAAAGCCGAGCGCCCGCCCCCCACCGCACCACCCTGACCTTGCGCGATGTCTGCACCGCCCTGGTCACCAGCGGCGAGCTCAGTCAGGAAGATGCCGAACGGGTGCTGACCACCAATCTTGGCGGCGACCAACGAAATCATCACCCGCTGGAGCTGGTGGCTCAGGCCTCACTGAAAAGCCTGCGAACCGGCCACAGTCTGGGGCTGGAGCAGCTGACTCAATGGCTGGCCAGGTGGGGCGACCAGCCCTACTTTCACATCGATCCGCTCAAGATCGATGCGCCGGCCATTGCCCGGGTTATGTCCTACGGTTTTGCCCAGCGTCACAACATCCTGGCGGTTGAAATCGGCCGCCAGGAGGTGGTGATTGCCAGTGCCGAACCGTTCAAGCTGGAATGGGAAGCCAACCTGCGCCATGTGCTTCAGAAGGACATCAAGCGCGTGGTGGCGAACCCGGAAGACATTCGCCGGTTTACGGTGGAGTTCTACCAGCTCGCCAATTCGGTCAGTAAGGCCAGCGGCGACCAGGGCAACGGCAGTTCCGGAATCCAGAACTTTGAACAGTTGCTGGACCTGGGTAGCAATGAACACCCGGACGCCAACGACCAGCACGTGGTCAAGATTGTCGACTGGCTGCTGCAGTACGCGTTTGAACAGCGAGCCAGCGACATCCACATCGAACCCCGCCGCAACGCCACCCAGATCCGCTTCCGTATCGACGGCGTGCTCCACAACGTGTACGAGTTCCCGGAACAGGTGGGCGTGGCGGTGACCAGCCGCCTGAAGATTCTCGGTCGTCTCAATGTGGCGGAGAAACGGCGGCCGCAAGACGGCCGCATCAAGACCCGCAAACCCGACAACAGCGAAATTGAACTGCGACTGGCCACCATGCCCACCGCCTTCGGCGAGAAGATGGTGCTGCGGGTTTTCGATCCAGAAGTGCTGCTGCAGTCGTTCGAGCAGTTGGGCTTTTCCCGTGAAGACCAGGAGCGCTGGCGCGACATTACCCATCGCCCCCACGGCATTGTGCTGGTCACCGGCCCCACCGGGTCGGGCAAGACCACCACCCTATATTCCACACTGAAGCAGTTGGCATCGTCAGAGGTCAATGTCTGCACCATCGAAGACCCCATCGAAATGGTGGAGCCGGCCTTTAACCAGATGCAAGTGCAGAACAACATCGAGTTGACCTTTGCCGCAGGCGTGCGCTCGCTGCTCCGACAGGACCCCGACATCATCATGATCGGCGAGATCCGGGATCTGGAAACCGCCGAAATGGCCGTCCAGGCCGCACTCACCGGCCACCTGGTGCTGTCCACCCTGCACACCAACGACGCCCCCAGCGCCATCACCCGATTACTGGAGCTCGGTATTCCCCCCTACCTGATTCGGGCAACGGTTCTGGGCGTGATGGCGCAACGGCTGGTACGCACCCTGTGCCCTCACTGCAAGACACCCACGCCGCTGGATGACCAGGCCTGGCACAGCCTGACCAAACCCTGGAAGGCCACACTCCCGGAGCGGGTGTTCCAGCCCGCAGGCTGCCTCGAATGCCGGAACACCGGCTACCTTGGCCGCGCCGGGGTCTATGAAATCCTGCAGCTGGACGGCCCGCTGACGGCACAGATCAACGAACAGTGCGAACTGGAGAATTTGCGGCGGGACGCCTATCGTCAGGGCATGAGATCGTTGCGCCTCAGCGGCGCCCAAAAGGTGGCCGCCGGCCAGACTACGATTGAGGAAATTCTTCGGGTCACGCCTGAGAGCCAGCGCTGATCCTCGCCCCCGGGACCTGCTAGCCTGGAGTCAACCCGCACTGCGCCAGCAGCCGCTGCCAACTCTCGGTGTGCCGTTGCATGGCGGCATCCAGTCGGCCCCAGAGCCCCTGGGGGTTATCCACCACCAAATGCTCCCGATACCAGTGCTGAAAGTTCGCCGGCATGGTGTCGGCCTGAAGCTCGGCCAATTGCGCCAGCGGAGGAATCAACTCATCGCGCACCTGGCGCACTTGCGCAAGGTAAGGCTGAACTTTCGCCGAATAGACGTTGTACAGCACCCCCTCCATCTGCTCGGAGCGGTTATTGGGTTTCTGGTCCAGACACAGGGGGCGGCCATTGAGGCGGGTCTGTAGCAGTAGGGTGGCATCGCCCAGGCGGGTGGTCAGCAGGTGCGCGCTGGTAAACAACTGCCCCGCCAGATGCTGGGATTCCCAGCGCTGCTGGATCGGACCGACGCCTTCAAGCGTCAGCGAATGGTCACCGCCAAACAGCGCCGTCAGCAGCTCATTGAAGTGGCGTAGATCCCCCGCCAGCTGAGCCACGGGCTCAGCCCGGGACTCGGTGGGGAGCGGCCCCTTGGCCAGGGTCAGCAGCGACTCGATTTCCTCCGTTCCCCAGGTGGCATTCCACACGGCAATGGGCAGGGCCTCGACTTTGCTGGCGATGGCTTGCTCGATACTGCGCCGAAGTTCCGGCTTGTCGATCTCGGGCAGGCAATCCCGCGCTGCGCGAATAAACCGCAATTCGTAACGTAGCCGGTTCAGCGGCTGCATCACCCGCCCCATCACCGAGTTGCGTTCGCCCACCACATACTGCAGCTCGCAGCCATAAAGCGAGAGGAAGTCCAGCATGTCCATATCCAGCGCAGGCGCCGCCAGGCGTCGTTCCCGTCGCAGGGGCATCAGCTCACCACTGGGCACCGGCTGAAGCTCGGCGGAACGCTCCAGCACCCGCCCCACCCGCTCGACGTACTCATCCATCATCGTGTCGGCCTGGGCGAATGGATCGCACCCCACCAGGCACAGGGCCGTCACCCAAACGGAGCATCCGTACAGCAGGGGCCGAAGGTGTGGCATCAAGCACTCCACGTTCTAGGTGTTACAACAGACCAGGTGTTACAACAGACCGAGTGTTACGACAGACCGAGTGTTACGACAAACCGAGTGTTACAGCAGCCTCGGCGTCACAGCGGACGCGAGGCATTACAATGGAAAATGGTTCCTTAACAGTGTATCCACGTCTTCGAAAGTGCGCATAACTTTTCGTTCCGACTCCGGGTGGCTGCCGTCGCGAACCAGCCATGCCGTGCGCAGACCGGCGGCCTCGGCGGCTTCCAGCTCCGCCTCCACATCCGACAGGAACAACACCGTTTCAGGCGCCACCCCCAGTTCGGCCACGATGTTGTGGTAGGAATCGGGCTCCCGTTTAGCCCCCATCCGGGTGTCGAAATAGCCACTGAAGCAAGGGGTCAAATCGCCCGCTTCACTGAAACCGAAGATCAGCTTTTGCGCCTTGACCGACCCCGAGGAGTATACGTACAGGCGTAAGCCCCGCTCGCTCCAGAGCTTCAGGTAACGGGCCGCATCGTCATACACATGCCCCCGAAAATCACCGCGCTCGTACCCCTGCTCCCACAACATACCCTGCAAGGCCTTGAGCGCGGTCTCTTTGCGATCTTCACGGATCCACCGCTGTAACACGGCAATCAGGCCGTCGATGTCCTTGACGGACACGCCGGATGTTGCAGCAACGGCGTCCAACTGCTCCCTGATGTCCAGGTTGTCTTCGTGACCTTCCCGCACAAAGACCTCAAGGTGCTCGGCGGAATAGGGAAACAGCACCTCATGGACAAAGCTGATGGAGCTGGTGGTGCCTTCGATGTCAGTGAGAATCACCCGGATCATCAGGCCACTCCCGCCAGCTGCTCGTACCGGGGCACCGCCGAGGCAATGTCATTGCCCGTGAACTGGGCGACCCAGCCGTCCGGATTCGAGAACAGCCGAATGCAGGTAAATTCCGGCTCTGGTCCCATGTCGAACCAATGACGGGTACCGTCGGGCACACTGATCAGGTCGTTCTTCTGACACAGAACAGCATAGACCGATTCTCCGAAATGGAGATAAAACAGGCCCTGTCCCCGGACAAAGAAACGCACCTCGTCCTCGCTGTGGGTGTGTTCGTCGAGGAACTTCTGCCGAAAAGCGTCTTTTTGAGGATTATCCGGGTTCAGGCTCACCACATCCGCGGTCTGAAAACCGCATTCGGCCTTCAGGGCGGCGACCTCGTCAGCGTAAGCTGAGAGGATATCCTCTGGCGACGCAGCCGCCGGCAGGTCACGGGTTGGCCACTGTTCGAAGCGCACCCCCTGCTCGGCCAACAGGCGTTTGATCTCGCCGATATCGTCGGTCACCGTTTGGGCAACCGCGGGATCGTTTTGGGAAAAAATACGTAAAGTCGTCATCGACACACTCTCATGGTTTGCAATTCACACTCAAACAGAAACTCGAACGCTTCCACATGACGCAAGCAATCGGCCATGGTACGGCCCCAAGTATATAGACCGTGCCCCCGGATCAGATATCCTGGCTGTAGCGGATTATTCGCCAACCAGCGACGGGTGTCAGCGGACAACTGCTCCATGTCCTGGGTATTGTCAAACACTGGAACGGTCAGGGTAGATTCGTGCGTATCAATGCCGGGAAACGCCTTTAGCAACTCGTAGTCCGCCAGCACCAGCGGTTCGCCGGCGGGCAGCAGGCGACTGAGGACGGTGGCGTTGACCGAATGGGTGTGCAGCACCGCGCCGATGTCGGGCAACTGCTGATACACCACCGTGTGCAGCAGGGTTTCCGCTGACGAGCGGCACTGACTTTGGACCGGGCGCCCATCGGTATCCACCACCATGACGTCATCCAGCCGGAGCTGGCCCTTGTGCCGGCCGGAGACCGTGATCGCAAGGTGGCGCTCATCGATGCGGGCGGAATAGTTGCTGCTGGTGGCCGGCGACCAGCCCTGACCATAGAGGAAGCGGCCGGCCTCCACGATGGACTGGGCGGCAGTGGCAAAACGGTTGACATCAAACTGGGATGCGTCGGTCAATGGAGGTCCCCTGACACTTGGATGGGAATGGTTCCGGATATTATAGGGGCGTCGAGGGCACCAGCAAATCATGCCGAGCCCGAATCAGGTCCGCAACGATCGCGATGGCGATTTCCGCAGGCGTTTTGCTGGGTAATGGCAGCCCGATGGGTGCCTGCAGTCGCTCGAGTTCGGCGTCGGTCATACCGAGACTGGCCAGCCGCTGTCGCCTCGCGGCCGACGTCCGGGCCGAGCCCATGGCGCCGACGTAGAACGCGTCGCTGCGCAACGCGGCCATCAAGGCAAGGTCATCGACCCGCGGATCGTGCGCCAGCGCCAGTATGCCGCACCAGCCATCACCAAACCGGCTCATCACCAGATCATCCGGCAACGCCCGCAACAGGGGCACCCCCTCGTTGCGCCAGCCTCTGGCAAAGGTCTCTCGGGGTTCACACAGGCTGACCTCAAAATCCGCCGCCAGGGCAAACTCGGCGACGTAATGCGCCACCTCTCCAACCCCAACAAGAAGCAGCTGACAGTGGGGGGATAGGGCGTGAACCAGACGCTCGGCGCTGATCTGCACAGTTTTTGAAACCGCCTCAGGCCGGCGCATGCCGAATTCACCGGTTTGCAGGCACACGTCGCGGGCAACGGCCTCACGGCGTTCCAGAGCAGCCAACAATCGGCTCACATGCGTCCCATGGGAGGCCTGCCCCATAGGTTCCAGTAATAGGCGAATCCGGCCGCCACACGGCAACTGGAAGGTATCACGATCACTGTCGCTGACGCCGTAATCGATCAGCTGCACCTGGTCGGGCTGTTGCTCGACACAGCGGAGGATCAGGTCTTCCTCCAGGCAGCCGCCAGAAACCGAGCCAACCCAGTCTCCGGCTGCATTCAAGGCCAACCAGGACCCCGCGGGCCTTGGTGACGAGCCCCATGTCTCGACGATGGTGCACAGCCATACCCGTTGTCCCTGCGATAGCCATTGAGCAACGGTAGTCAGAACCTGCTGCGGCTGGCTTCTCATGCGGAGCGGGCCGCCAGCGGCAAGTGACGCTGGCGCTCTCCCGTCAGTGCGAACAAGGCATTACCGAGCGCGGGAATTACCGGGGGCACGCCCGGCTCTCCGATCCCCGTTGGGGCAGCGGCGCTCTCGACAATATCGACCACAACCTCCGGGCGCTGATGGGCGCGCAGCAGCGGATAGTCATGGAAATTGCTTTCCTGGACCGCGCCGTCCTCGAAGGTGATTTTGCCGTACAGGGCCGCGGTGATGCCAAAGATCACACCACTTTCGACCTGATCGCGAACGATGTCAGGATTCACCACCTGACCACAATCCACCGCACAAGCCACCCGGTGGACGCGGATCTCGCCAGCTTCGATACTGGCTTCCACCACCTGGGCCACATAGGTGCCGAAGCTTCGGTGCAAGGCGATGCCTCGGCCCCGGCCCTCGGCTAGCGGCTCGAACCAGTTGCCGAGCTGTGCCGCCCGCTCCAGCACCGCCAGATGCCTCGGCTCGTGCTGCAGCAGTTCGCGGCGGAACTGGTAAGGGTCCTTGCCGAGCTGGTGCGCCAGCTCGTCCATAAAGGTCTCGACGGCAAAGCCGTTGTGGGAATGTCCCACCGAACGCCACCAGGTCACCGGCACACCGGGATCGGCATGGGTATGGCGAACCTCTACGCTGTCCACCTGGTAGGGGTAGTCCACCGCCCCCTCGATGGCGGACACGTCTTTGGGGGTGAGTACCCCTTCCGCGGCCACCCCAACCCGGGCCAAGGTGCCGTATAGGGCTTTGGGGGCCCAGGGATACTGTGCCGGGGCGGCGTTGCGAACGTACCAGTCCATGATTTGCGGGCCGACAATCTGGTGATGCCAGCCGGTCAGCTGGCCGCCCGAGACACTGGCCTTGAGCCGGTGCAGCATGGCGGGGCGGTAAAGGTCATGACGAGTGTCGTCCTCCCGGGACCAGATCAGTTTCACCGGTTTGCGGACCCGGTAAGCAACCGCCGCGGCCTCTTCGATGAAGTCCTGGGTGAGACGGCGACCAAAGCCACCACCAAGGAAGGTGGTGTGGACTGTCACCTCGTCCGGGGAGAGATCGGTCACCCTGGCCGCCGCGATACGGCCCAGGTCCGGTGCCTGGGTCGGCGCCCAGACCTCCATGCGGCCATCCCGGTACACGGCAGTGGCGTTCATCGGCTCGAGCGTGGCATGGGCCAGGTAAGGCTGCTCATAGCTGGCCTCAATCACCTGGTCGGCCGCCGCCAGGGCTTGGGAGATATCGCCGTCATCACGCTCCTTTGCCCCCTCATCCTCCTCAGCCGCATGCCGGTAGAAATCCATCACCGAATCACTCGAAACCGCCAGCGCTTCGGCGTTGTCCCACTGCACCGTCACTTTTTCCAGCGCCTTGCGTGCCCGCCAGTATTTATCGGCGACGACGGCCACTCCCCGTTCGATGGCGAACACATCGATAACACCCGACATGGCCAAGGCCTCCCCGGCATCGAAGTCAGCCACTGTGGCGCCGTAACGGGGTGGGCGGGTCACCACCGAATACACCATGTCCGGCAGTTCCACGTCGATACCGTATTCGGCGGCTCCGGTGACTTTGGCCCGGGTATCGAGGCGGCCACGCCCCTTGCCAATGTAACGCCATTGGTCCGGCGACTTCAGCGCGGGCTCATCGGCCAGGGATTCAGCCGCCGCCAGCTCCACCAGCTGGCCATAGGCCAGCGAGTCACGCCCATTGGGGTGCAATACCCGGCCTTCCTGCACACGACAGCCCTCAGCCGGTACCTGCCACACCCTGGCTGCCGCTTTCACCAGCAAGGCTTTGGCGGAGGCTCCGGCCACCCGGAGGGGACGCCAACTGGTGGCGAGACTGGTACTGCCGCCGGTCAGCTGCAGTTTAAACAACGGATTGCGGTATTCGTTCGCCACCGGCGCGAAGCGCGGCTGAATCGCCGCAGGCTCCACCTCCAGCTCCTCGGCGATCAGAGTGGTCAGACCGGTATAGGTCCCTTGCCCCATCTCTACCCGTGCCAGGGTGAAAAAGATCTCGCCCTCCAGGGTGATTTCCAGCCAGGCATCGGGCCGCCAGCTGACACTAGCCTCCTGGTACCCTTTGTTGATTCCGGAACAGCCGGCAAGGTTCAGCGACAGCAGCAAACCGCCGGAGCCGGCCGCGGAGACTTTGAGAAAATCGCGTCGGTTCATGCCCATCTCACGCCTCCTCAGCCTTTCCGGCCACCGACTTGATGGCGGCAACGAGGTTCGAATAGGTGCCACAACGGCAGAGGTTACCGCTCATGGCGGCATCTATGTCCGCATCGCTGGGCGTCGGGTTATAGGACAACAGATGGGCCGCGGTCATCAGCTGACCAGACTGGCAGTAGCCGCACTGTGGAACCCCATGCTCGATCCAGGCCTGCTGCAGCTTATGCAGCGTGTCACCAGCGGACAGGCCCTCGATGGTGGTCACCGACTGGCCGGCAGCGACGCTGACCGGAGTGGAACAGGAGCGAATCGGACTGCCATCAAGGTAAACGGTGCAGGCGCCACACAGCGCGCGACCGCAGCCAAACTTGGTGCCCTTCAGACCAACTTCGTCACGGATCACCCACAGCAGCGGGGTATCGTCTTCAACGTCAACCGAATGACGCTGCCCGTTAATCGTTAAGGTTACCGCCACGTCGCTCTCTCCTGTTCTCATCGTTTTTTTTGTGAATAGTAAAGGCGTGAACCAGAGGCTCTCTAGAGCTACTTGATCACTTCTTTACCCGAGGCATCGCGCCAGATGGTGCGTTCGCCAGAGTCCATCTTGCCGTTGCTGTTCCAGATTTCACGGTTTTGGGTCGAGTTGTCCAGAACACCGTTGTCATCCCAGATGACCCGATCCTGGCAGCCGGCCAGACCTGAGAGCACCACCAAAACCAATGCCAGTTTCTTCACTTGCGAATCTCCAGATATCGAATGGGTATGAATGGAAGGGGTACTGAATGGGGCTGAGCGGGATTACCGCTTGCCGTGCCGTTCGCGATTTTCCTGCTTCTGCCGGTCGCCCTTGCGAATCATCACATACACGGCCCCGGTCCCGCCATGGTGTTTCTGTGCGGAATGAAAGGCCAGCACATCGTCCAGTTCCGGCAACCATTTGGCGAGATAACTTTTCAATTGAGCGATGCCGTCAGGGTTACGCTCACCCTTACCATGAAGGATCAGCACTGAGCGGAGCCCATAATGGGCACAGTCCTGCACAAAACCATAAACCTCCCGCCGGGCCTCTTCAACGGTCAGCCGGTGGAGGTCAAGGCGCGCTTCAATGGGGTACTGCCCAAGCCGGAGCTTCTTGTATACGCCGTGTTGAACACCCGGCCGCTGCCATCCCAGGATGTCATGGGCGGTGAGCGGGTCCACCGTATCGGCAGTCAGCGGATTTCGGTCCAACGCTGGCTTGGCCAAGGCTGCCCGCTGGCGCTCAAGATGCCCGGGCGTTATCTCTCGCGGCTTCTTCACATCGGCCCGGTTGGGCCGGCGAATCCGGCGAACGCCCTCCATCTCCTCCAGGAAACTGAGTCGTTCGTCTTTTGTGGTCATACCAATAACCGTAAGCAGCCTGTTTCACCTGCACTTTACCACTCGTTCTCAACGCTATAAAGCGTGCCGTTGCGGCTGGGATTCTGCGACCAAAGCCCAAATCACGACCGGGATTGGCCTGGTCTACACTGTCAACCAAACCAACCACAATCCGGAACCCCGGCATGACCACCCCCCTGGATCGCGAGCTGCCCCAGAATACCCGAGCCGTCATTGGCTTCCTGCGGGAACACGCGCCCTTCTCCAACATGGACGACGCTCACCTCGCCCATTTCGCCGAACACGCATCGCTGCAGTTTTTCGCCGACGGCGATGTGGTTCTGTCGCCAGCAGAAGGTGCCGTCGACCGCTTCTATGTGGTGAAACAGGGCCGGGTCCAGGGCGAACGGGTCAGCGAACGCACCGGGGAAACGGAAACCACCTTCGAGATCAGCCAGGGTGAGTGCTTCCCCCTCGCCGCACTGATCGGTGAACGACCGACCCGCACCTTGCACCGGGCCAGCGGCGACACCTTTTGCCTGAGCCTGGACCATGACAGTTTTGTCACCCTGTTTGCCGATAGCGACACCTTCCGGGATTTCTGCCTGCGCGGGGTAAGCAGCCTACTGGACCAGGTCAATCAGCGTATCCAGTCCGGCGCCATGGCCTCCATCGGACACGGCAGCTCGCTGGATACCCCGCTGGCACGATACGCGCTGCGCAACCCAATCGTCTGCTCGCCGGACACCCCCATTCGTAAAGCCGTGAGCCGGATGCACGACAACAGCGTTGGCAGCATCGTGGTGACGGACGACAACCGCCACCCCATCGGTATCTTCACGCTCCGGGACCTGAGAACCGTGGTGGCGGAAAGCACTGCGCCCCTGGACTCCCCGGTGAGCCAGGTTATGACCCCCGAGCCCTGCTGCCTGCCGGCCACTGCCGATGCCTTTGAGGCCGCCATGCTGATGGCCGAACACCATTTCGCCCATCTCTGCGTGAAGGATGCCGACAATCAGCTCATTGGCGTGGTCTCCGAACGCGACCTGTTTTCCCTGCAGCGGGTGGACCTGGTTCATCTGGCGAGAACCATCGGCACCGCCACTCACCTGCGAACCCTGGTGAGCTTGCGCAGCGAGGTGTCACGGCTGGTGGACTCGATGCTGGCCCATGGCGCGGATTCCGGCCAGGTGGTCAAGATCATCACCACCCTGAACGACGTGACCGTGCGACGGGTGCTGGAACTCAACCTGAAGCGCCATGCCCCAGGCCTCCCCTTCACTTGGCTGACGTTTGGCAGTGAAGGTCGGCGGGAACAAACACTGCTCACGGATCAGGACAACGGCATTCTGTTCCAAGCTCCGGCCGGGGTGAGCGAGAGTCAGGCGCGGGAACGGCTACTGCCATTCGCGGATACCGTTAATCACGAATTGGCCGAATGCGGCTTCACGCTGTGCAAAGGCAACATCATGGCCAATAACCCCAAGCTGTGTCTGAGCCAGCGGGAATGGGACGACTGGTTCCAGCAGTTTATTGATGCCGCCACGCCGAAGAACCTGATGTACTCGTCGATATTTCTCGACATGCGAGCGGTGTTCGGGCCGATCGACCCGTTACAATCGTTACTTGACGGGGTGTTGGGCCGCATTTCCGCCAACCCCCTGTTCCAGAAAATGCTGGCCGAGAACGCCCTCAACCGACGTCCGCCGCTCAACCTGTTCCGGGGCTTTCGTTATGCCTCGGATGGCGAGCCCCACACCCTGGACCTGAAACGGCAAGGCCTGGCGCCTTTTGTCGAGTCGATACGGGTCTTTGCCTTGGCCCACCAGGTGGAATCCGCCAATACCCTGGAGCGCCTGGATGCTCTGGCTGACAAAGGCGTTTTCGACCGCAAGGACGCCAGTGCCTGGAAAGAAGCCTACAGCCTGATTCAGGCCATCCGGATGCGCGCGCACCAGGAACAGCTCAAGCAGCAAAAGCCCCTGTCGAATTTCATCAATCCAGACGATCTGAACCCCCTGGATCGCCGAATCCTCAGAGAATCGTTTCGACAGGCCCAACGCTTGCAACAAAAACTGGAAGTGACCTACCAATTGTGACGAACGATTCGATGGCGGCGTTAGCGCCCCCTCTCCCGCGGGAGCCCGATCGTGCTTGAGCGCTTGCAAGCCTGGTTGAACCGGAGCCGCAGCGGCCGGAAGGCACAGCAGGCCCTTGCGCACTTGCCGGCCCCCAAGACACCGCAGGCCCAACCGCTGACGGACCTTCGGCTGATCGTGCTCGACCTGGAAACTACCGGCCTGAATCCGGCCAAGGATGAGGTCATTGCCATCGGGGCGGTTGCGATCAACGGTCAGCGAATTGCCATGGACGATCAGTTTGATCTGATCCTCCGGCGACCCGAGCTGGACATCAGTGAAACCGTGCTGATCCACGGCATAGGCCCGGAAGCGCTGACCAAGGGGCACGAAACCGAAGACGCACTGCTGCACCTGTTGGAGTGGATGAACGGCGACCCGATCCTGGCCTACCACGCGGCGTTCGATAAGAAGTTTCTCGAGAAGACACTGCGGCAAACGCTGGCCTACAGCCAGCCCCATACCTGGCTGGATGTGGCCGAGCTGATGCCGGCGCTGTTTCCGGATGCCAAACCCGGTGGCCATACCCTGGACCACTGGTCGGCGCAGTTTGGTCTGGCCGCCAGTGCACGCCACCATGCCGCCGCCGACGCCCTGGTGACGGCGGAGCTGACACTCATCGCGCTCAATCGGGCCGGCAAGGCCGGTCTCGCGACGTTGTCGGAACTTAACCGTAAACTACGCGACGTTCGCCGCCTAAATTCGCTAAAACGTCTGTAACCGCTTCCCACGACGAGCTTTTTCCCCAGGCAATTTTAGACCTTTTGCCAATATTCAATTTCCTGTTGACGAGTAAAGTCAAATAGAACTGCAGTCAGAGAAACACACGACAACAAAGCTCGCTTCCAAAAACACAAAGCTTTTCCAAAAAGAGGTCCTCTGAGTAAGCCCTGGCTCCACGCACTAAACGCACCTACAACAACAAACAGGAGTGCTGTTATGTCTGGTCATAGCTACGATTCTGCAAACTACTGGAAAGCAAACCTGCGATTAATCATCGGTAGCCTGATTATCTGGGCACTGGTGTCGTACGGCTTTGCCATTCTGTTGAGACCGATGCTCGCTGGAATTGCTATCGGCGGTACCGATCTTGGGTTCTGGTTCGCCCAGCAAGGTTCAATCCTGACCTTCATCGCGCTGATCTTCCATTACGCATGGCGTATGAACAAGATTGATGAAAAATTCGGCGTGCATGAGGAGTAAGCCCAATGAGCCAATTTGCCGTTAACCTGATTTTCGTTGGGGGCTCCTTCCTCCTCTATATCCTCATTGCCATCTGGGCCAAGGCCGGTAGCACCAAGGACTTTTACGTCGCCGGTGGCGGCGTCCACCCGATCACCAATGGCATGGCCATCGGAGCGGACTGGATGTCGGCAGCGTCATTTATTTCCATGGCCGGCCTGATTGCGGCTGGCGGCTATGCCAATTCCACCTTCCTGATGGGATGGACGGGAGGCTATGTCCTGCTGGCGATGTTGCTGGCTCCGTACCTGCGGAAGTTTGGCAAGTTCACCGTGCCGGAGTTTATTGGTGATCGCTTCTACAGCAAAAGTGCTCGCCTGGTGGCCGTCGTCTGCCTGATCGTGGCCTCGGTCACTTACGTCATCGGCCAAATGGCCGGTGCCGGCGTCGCGTTTTCCCGCTTCCTGGAAGTGGACGCCACCATGGGCCTGATCATTGCCGCCATAGTGGTCTTCGTGTACGCCGTACTCGGTGGCATGAAGGGAATCACCTACACCCAGGTGGCGCAGTACTGCGTTCTGATCATCGCCTACACCATCCCGGCGGTCTTTATCTCACTGCAGCTGACCGGTAATCCGGTGCCGCCTCTTGGCCTGTTCTCTACCCATGCCGATTCCGGTCTGCCGCTGCTGGAGAAGCTCAACCAGATCATCACCGATCTTGGTTTCAACTCCTATACGGACGACGTCGACAACAAGTTGAACATGGTGCTGTTCACTCTGTCGCTGATGATTGGCACCGCGGGCCTGCCCCACGTCATCATTCGCTTCTTCACCGTGCCCAAGGTGGCGGATGCGCGCTGGTCGGCAGGCTGGGCACTGGTGTTCATTGCCCTGCTCTACCTGACTGCGCCGGCAGTGGCCTCCATGGCCCGCCTCAACCTGATGACCACCATCTATCCTGACGGCACCGCAGCCGCACCCATTGAATATGACGAACGGCCGAGTTGGGTCCGCGAATGGGAAGTCACCGGGCTGATCCAGTATGAGGACAAGAACAACGACGGTCGCATCCAGCTGTACAATGACACCGACGCGTTCAAGGCGGAAGCGGAGTCCCGGGGCTGGAATGGCAACGAACTGGTGGTCAACCGGGATATCCTGGTGCTGGCTAACCCGGAAATTGCCAACCTGCCCAGCTGGGTCATCGGGTTGATTGCAGCCGGCGGTCTGGCCGCAGCGCTTTCGACAGCAGCCGGGTTATTGCTGGCGATATCCTCGGCAATCAGTCACGACCTGATCAAAGGCGCCATCAACCCCAATATCACGGATAAAGGCGAATTGCTGGCGGCGAGGATCTCGATGGCGGTCGCGATTGTTGTCGCCACCTACCTGGGGGCGAATCCGCCCGGCTTCGCGGCACAAGTGGTGGCCCTGGCCTTCGGCATCGCGGCAGCCTCGCTGTTCCCGGCTCTGATGATGGGTATTTTCTCCAAGCGGGTGAACAACACCGGCGCCATCTCTGGCATGCTGGCCGGCCTCACCTTCACGCTGGTCTACATCTTCGTGTACAAAGGCTGGCTATTCATCCCGGGAACCAACAACCTGGAAGACATTCCGGCCAACTGGATTCTGGGCATCTCCCCACTGTCCATTGGCGCGGTTGGCGCGCTGATCAACTTCGCCATCGCCTTCGGGATTTCCTCCGTGACCGAGCAGCCACCGAAAGAGATTCAGGAGCTGGTGGAGAGTGTGCGGTATCCCCGCGGAGCTAGTGGCGCCGTGGACCACTAAGCAATAATGTTGACCTCAAACAGCCATTGATCTGTTAAGGTAGACTCGAAACGGGCTTCCTCTCTCCGAGGAGGCCCGTTTTTGTTAAGGAATTCATTATGTTCTGGACATTTGTTGCCACTGTATTCTGCGGCCTGGGTGCCGCCGGTATTGCCCTCGGCATCCGCTCCCTGAGCCGCAAGAAAGCGCCCAGGTGGATCATTCCGGTGTTTGGCGGGCTCGGTATGCTGGGTTACCTGGTGTATGGTGAATACTCCTGGTATGGGCATAAAGCGTCCCAACTCCCACCAGAGGCCGTGATCGTTGCCAAAGAAGAGAAATCGGTGCTCTGGCGGCCCTGGACCTACCTGGTGCCCCAGGTGATGGGATTCACGGTATTGGACAGCAACAGTATCGAAACCTCGGCCAATGACCGCGATGTGCACCTGTTTTACCTGTATCGTTTCGAACAATCCTATACTGATGCGGTATCCAAGCAGGTCCATCTACTGAACTGTTCCACTCAGGAGCTGGTGCCGCTGGATGACAATGGCAGCCCGCAAGTGGATCAACTGCGCAAACTGTCGGACAGCAATCGCCTGTTCATCGCTGCCTGTTTTTAATACCATGCCGGCCAGCTGGGGGGCGAGTTAGCCACCCGCACGGGCCGGCGCTCTCTCACTAGCGAAGGGTCACGAGATCTTGCCACTATGTTCAGCGGCTGGCTGTTAGTTCTAATTTCCATCACCTACATTTCATTGTTGTTCGCCATCGCCTGGATGGGGGACCGACACCCAACGCTGTACCGCAAACGCATTGCCCGAACCCACATCTACGCCTTGTCCCTGGCGGTCTACTTTACCTCCTGGACCTTTTACGGCGCGGTTGGACGGGCAACCCAGGAAGGCATCGGTTTCCTGCCCATTTACCTGGGCCCTTTGCTGGTGTTTCTGTTCGGTGCGCCCTTGTTGCGCCGCATCATCTACATCAGCAAACGCAATAACAGCACCTCGATTGCCGACTTCATCGCCTCCCGTTACGGCAAATCCCAATCGTTAGCGGCACTGATTACGGTTGTAGCCCTGGTTGGTAGCGTGCCTTACATCTCGCTGCAGCTGAAAGCAATCGCCATGGGCTTCAATATCCTGCTGGACGCGGAAGCCGCCCAAGGCGTCACCCAGCACCCGGCCTGGAGTGATTCCGCCTGGTACATCACCCTGGCGCTGGCGGCCTTTACCGTGCTCTTCGGTACCCGTCACCTGGAATCCACCGAGCACCACCGAGGCATGATTCAGGCGGTGGCCTTCGAATCGGTGATCAAGCTGGTCGCGTTTATCGCGGTTGGGCTGTTTGTCGGTTACGGGCTCTACGATGGCTTTGGCGACCTGTTTCAGGCCACTAGCGCCGCGGATCTGATCGGTCCACTGACCACCGATGGGTACGACACCACCGCCTTCGTGACGCAAACGCTGATCGGCATGCTTGCCATCATCTGCCTGCCTCGCCAGTTCCATGTCATGGTGGTGGAGAATACCGACCATCGGGACTTTGAGGTGGCCCGCTGGGCCATGCCGGCCTATCTGGTGATCGCAAGTGCGTTCGTCATACCCATCGCGGCCGCGGGTCTGCTGCTCCCTGGTGCGCAGGAGCTGAATCCGGACACGCTGATTCTCAGCCTGCCGATTCTGGCTGGCGAACGGTGGCTTGCGGTTCTGGTGTTCCTGGGGGGCGGCTCAGCCGCAGCGGCCATGGTGATCGTCTGTTCCGTGGCCATCGCGACTATGATCAGCAACGAAATTGTAATGCCCACTCTGCTCCGGTTTTTCCGTCCGCGTATGAATCAGCGAGATGACTTGAGCCACCTGCTGCTCAGTATCCGGCGCGTTGCCATCGTTGGCGTCCTGCTGACCGCATACGGGTTCTACCGGCTGGCCAGCGAACAATACAGCCTGACCGCTTTCGGTTTGTTGTCGTTCGTGGCCGCCGCACAGTTTGGCCCAGCGCTGGTCGGGGGCATCCTGTGGCGCCAGGGCAATCATACCGGTGCCTTCTGGGGACTGGTTGCCGGGTTTGTGGTGTGGATCTACACCATGCTGATCCCTGCCCTTGCCTCCACCGGGTGGCTGAGCGATACACTGATACAGGAGGGCCTGTGGGGCATCAACTGGATCCGCCCAACAGCGCTCTTGGGGGTGGAGCTGGACAGCGTCAGCCATGGCATCATCTGGAGCCTGGGCGTCAACACCCTGACCTACATCGTGTTGTCGTTACTGACCCGACAGCGGGTCAGGGAAAAGATCCAGATCGCATCCTTTTTCCACGATCCGCAACCAAGGGCGGAAACGCCCCAACAACAGGCCTGGGAGGGTGAAGTCCTGACCGCCGACCTGCACGCCCTGGCGGATCGGTTTATGGGAGAAGAGCGGGCGGAAGCTCTGTTTCGCAACTACGAGCGCCGAAACGCCATCCGACTGTCGCCCCAGCGACCGGCTTCCTCTCACCTGATGAAATACATCGAACGCCAATTGGCCTCGGTTATCGGGGCTTCCACCGCCAGGGTGGTGCTGGAGTCGACCCTCACCGGTCGCGACATGCAGATTGAGGATGTGGTCAGCATTGTTGATGAGGCCTCTCAGGCGATGGCGTTCAGCCGGGAATTGTTGCAGTCGGCGATTGAGAACATCAGCCTCGGGGTATCCGTGGTCAATCATCAACAGCAGCTGGTGGTATGGAACCATCACTACCTGGAATTGTTCGCCTACCCGAGGGGGTTTGTCAGAGTTGGGCGTCCGATTGAAGACATGATGCGCTTTAATCTCACCAGTTCTAACCTGCCGGCGAGAAAAATCGACGAGATCATCCAAACCCGATGCGAGAGTATGCGTTTGGGGGAACGGGTTTCATACGAACGCCATCGTCCAGATGGTACTGTCGTCAAGATTGATGGCAGCCCGATTCCCGGTGGCGGCTACGTAACCACTTTCCAGGATATTACCGCCATGCGCCGCACCGAACGCGCACTGAAAGAAAGCAATATTTATCTGGAGCAACGGGTCAAGGAACGCACCCAGGAGCTCCAGGTCATCAACGAGCAGATGCTGAAGGCCAAGTCCACCGCGGAACAGGCGAACCAGAGCAAAACCCGCTTCCTGGCATCCGCCAGCCATGATCTTCTGCAGCCGCTGAATGCCGCCCGCCTGTTTACCTCCGCATTGTCCGGCAAGACCCACGATCCGGACACCGCCGAACTGGTTGAACACATTGACAGCTCGCTGGGCGCTGCGGAAGAAATCATCAGTACATTGCTGGATATCTCGAAGTTGGACGCTGGCGCTCTCGAGCCTCAGATCAGCCGCTTCCCGATTGACGATTTGCTTCGGAATCTTGCGACCGACTTCTGCGCCATCGCCGAGGATCAAGGCTTAAAACTGGATGTAGTGAAGAGTTCGGCCTGGGTAACTTCGGACGCCAAACTGTTGCGCCGGGTCGTCCAGAACTTTCTGTCCAACGCCATCCGCTACACCCCCAAGGGTCGAATTTTATTGGGCTGTCGGCGATTAAAAGGCTATCTTCGAATTGAGGTATGGGACACCGGGCCAGGGATTCCCGAAGATCAGCTCGCCCAGATCTTCGAAGAGTTCAAGCGCCTTCAACAAGGTCAGGACAAGAAAGGACTGGGACTGGGGCTGGCCATTGTCGATCGCATCAGCGGTATGCTGAACCATCCCGTCAACGTTCAGTCGGTACAGGGACGGGGCAGCGTATTCAGCATCACGGTACCCAGGGCACCCTCATCGGTCGTCAAACAGAGTGAACCGCGTCAGCAGAGAGTCGCTCGCGGCGTCTCCAACCTGCGCGACCTCCAGGTGCTGTGTATCGATAACGACGTGAAGATCCTGCAGGGCATGCAGGCACTACTGACCAACTGGCAATGCCAGGTTACCGCAGCGACGAGCCTCGACAATGCGGTTGCGAAACTTGATGGGCGACAACCTGACATCATGCTGGCTGATTACCAGCTGGATGACGACCAGAATGGGCTCGATGCCATGGATGCGATTCGAGAGAAATCGGGTACCGACCTGCCGGGCATCCTGATTACCGGTTACCTGGGCGAAGAGGTCAAAGAGGATGCCTTACAACGCGGATACCAGGTGCTGTACAAGCCCGTTAAACCCGCCGCACTAAGAGCTTTAGTCAACAAACTACTGAAACAAAGGCGGTCATGATGGATACTGCTGCCAACGGTCACGAGAATTTCTTTAAGAAACTGCGATACCTGATTGTCGATGATTTCGACAGTTTCCGTCTCTCCATGCGCCAGATGCTTCGGAATTTCGGCGCCGAACATATAGAAGTCGCCAACAGCGGAGGCGCGGCCATTCAGCGCTGTACTTATGAGCAATTTGACGTTGTGCTGTGCGACTACAACTTGGGCGAGGGAAAGAACGGCCAACACATCCTGGAAGAGTTGAGGCACAAGAAGCTGCTGAAACGGACCTCACTTTTTTTGATGGTCACGGCAGAGACATCCAAGGAAATGGTCATGGGCGCCAGGGAATATCAGCCTGACGCCTATCTGACCAAGCCCATCAACCGGGCCATGCTTGAAAAACGCCTGGGGAGCCTGGTGGAGCAACGACGGGCACTGCTGCCGATCAACCGCGCCATCGATCTGGAAAACTTCCCAGAAGCGATCTCACTGTGCGTGCAGGCATTGCCCAAACAGACGAAATACAAGACTTGGCTGCTAAAAACCCTGGCGGACCTGTACCAGCAGGTAGGCGATTTCGGCCATGCCCGGAAAATCTACGACGAGGTTCTGACCCAGCGCGACCTTTCCTGGGCTCGTTTGGGTAAAGGAAAGGTGCTGTTGGCGGAGCAACATTTTGACGAAGCCATCAGCACCCTGAAATCTCTCATTGCCGACCACCCGGACTACATCGAAGGTTACGACCTGCTCGCACAGGCACAGGCCCAACAGGGGAAGCTGTCGCTGGCTCAAGACACCCTCAGCAAAGCCGCCGAACTTTCGCCGAACGCCCTGCTCCGCCAGAAGCACTTTGCCGAAATTGCCCAGACCAATCAGGATATGACTACCGCGTCCGATGCCTGGCGCAAAACGGTGCAATTAGGCGCGCATTCCATCCACGACAACGCCGAACATTACCTGGGCCTGGGCCGCAGCCTGTGCGAGTTGAGCGAGGGCGACTCTTCCGAGGCTGGCAAGGCCCACGCCGACGAAGCAATTTTGGTCTTAGGCAGGATGGAAAAACGTTTCCCCGAAGCTCCGGAAGTCGTCATTCGAAGCCGGTTAATCCAGTCCCGAGTCAATATGGGACAGGGCAACACTGCCGAAGCCGAGAAATGCCTGCAAACCGTGGTGACAGATCTTGAAGAACCGACGAGCCTGTCGGCTGATACCGCAATAGAATACGCCAAGACCCTGTTCAGACTCGGCCGGGCTGAAGAAGCCAAGCACCTTCTGGCACGACTCGCCAAACAGCATGAAGACAACTCCGAGCTGCTACAACAGATCGAAAGCCTCCTGGATGAGCCCGTCAGCTATCGCCAGCGCATGGTGGCCCGGGACCTCAACCGGACCGGCATCAAGGCCTTTGAGGAGGGTGCATTGGACGACGCTGCGGCGGCCTTCAAGCAGGCACTGGAGATCGTTCCTTCCCATGCATCCCTTAATCTCAACCTGATCCAGGTGTTAATGAAGATGTATTCGGAGCAACCGGAACGGCAAGCAGCCCTGAAAGACTGTGATCGTCACCTTGACGCCCTTGCTGCACTCCCAGAACATCATCGCCAGCACCGTCGTTACCTTGCGCTTAAGAAGAAGCTGGAGGGACTCAAGAATGCCTGACCCCGTGGGCCCAAGGAAAGAATGCGACGAAGACACTCAGTCCATCGATTTTTCCATGGTGATCGCTTCTGCCGTCCATGACATGAAGAATTCACTGGGCATGCTGTTGAACTCGCTGGATGACCTGCGCTCCAGTCACGCCGATACACTCGCAGACTCCGCAAGCTTCAATACGCTTCAGTACGAAGCCGAACGGGTTCACAGCGACCTGATCCAGCTGTTAGGCCTCTATCGACTCGGTGAGCAGACCTTGTCCGCACACATCGAGGAGCATTATGTTCCGGATTTTCTGGCTCAGCAACTTGCCCGCCATCAACCCCTGTTGTCGGGTCACGGTATTCAGTACGAGGTAGTCGCTGACGATCTAAGCGGGTTTTATGACGAAGACCTGTTAACCGGCGTACTGAATAACACCATCAACAACTCGATCCGCTACAGCAATGGACGACTGAGGCTAACCGCCAGGGAAGAATCCCACTACCTGGTGATCGGCGTCGAAGACGACGGTCAGGGTTACCCCGAGCACATGCAAAAACATGGGCCAGTCAGCTTCAAGTCGCTGGACTTTAATAGCGGCAGCACCAGCCTGGGGCTGTTTTTCGCCTCATCTGTGGCCCAGCTACACAGAAACGGAGACCGGGAAGGTTTCATTCGAATCCGCAACGGCGGTGCGTTGCAAGGCGGGGTGTTCGAGATCTGGCTGCCTTGACGGCTTGCGGTCTTCGTCGGGCGGCTAAACGAAAGAAGCTTTTAGTGCATAGCGCTAGAGCTTGGTTGTTGACCGGAACCGCCAGCGCCTTGCGCTGGAGACGATTCCCGGCCCGGGGCGAGACGCCCCGGTCGTTCGCTCCCTGGCAAAGCGGCGCTTTGCCTGCCCTACGGGCACCGGGACTCACACTCCGTAGGTCACTTTGGTTTGGCTAATAAAAAACCCCAGCATCTTACGATGCTGGGGTTTTGTATTAGGAGCCTGACGATGACCTACTCTCGCATGGGCAGAAGCCACACTACCATCGGCGCAGGACTGTTTCACTTCTGAGTTCGGGATGGGATCAGGTGGTTCCAGACCGCTATGGTCGTCAGAC
>NZ_JAQNDA010000011.1 GCF_028369065.1 Marinobacter sp. SS21 | reverse complement strand
ACGCTCGGGGGGAGCAGAAGCGTCTGACTGCGAGGTGTGCCTTCCTTGTGCCTCATAAAAATAACCGCGAACCATGTCGCGGTTATTTTGCCAGCTTCGGAGACTGTTTTCACACAGCCTCCACAGACCGGCTTTTCTTGAAATGGTAGCGGGGAGCAGAAGCGATCAGCTTCTGCGGCAGCAACCCTACCCCGCGCAGCGCAAACAAAGAGCGCTGACTCAAAAGCCCCCAGCAATAACAAGAAAAGCCGGTCACAGACCGGCTTTTCTTAAAATGGTAGCGGGGAGCAGAAGCGACCAGCTTCTGCGGCAGCAACCCTACCGCGCGCAGCGCAAACAAAGAGCGCTGACTCAAAAGCCCCCAACAATAACAAGAAAAGCCGGTCACAGACCGGCTTTTCTTAAAATGGTAGCGGGGGCTGGATTCGAACCAACGACCTTCGGGTTATGAGCCCGACGAGCTACCAGACTGCTCCACCCCGCATCAAAACTTGTACTCACCTGAATCTTCAGAGCCTGCCGCTTGATCGGGCTCATAATCCGAAGGTCGGCGACTCCCTTCGGCTTTTGCGGAGATTGGGAGCCCGACGAGCTACCAGACTGCTCCACCCCGCATCAAAACTTGTACTCGCCTGAATCTTCAGAGCCTGCCGCTTGGTCGGGCTCATAATCCGAAGGTCGGCGACTCCCTTCGGCTTTTGCGGATATTGGGAGCCCGACGAGCTACCAGACTGCTCCACCCCGCATCAAAACTGGACACTGGGTACTGCGTTTCCCAGCGAGGTTGCGCATAATACGGTGCGCGGCCTCGCAAGTCAAAGGGAAAAGCAGCTTTTTGGTTCGTCGAGTATTACTGGGAATGCCACGCCAAAGAGTCGTAGGATGCGGTGAGCACAGCGAACCGCATCAACGCCCCCACATGCCGGCACGAATGATGCGGTTCGGCTGCGCCTCTCCACATCCTACAAATGGCCCAGCACGGCCTTTGAACGGTGCCAGGCTATTCGGCGGAGAACCGCTCTCTCCCCTTAACGCTCCAGGATCGCAGTCACACCTTGACCACCGGCGGCACAGATCGAGATCAGCCCGCGGCCACTGCCCTTCTGCTCCAGCAGCTTGGCCAGGGTTGCAACGATCCGGCCACCGGTCGCGGCAAACGGGTGCCCAGTCGCCAGACTGCTGCCCTTAACGTTCATCTTGCTGCGGTCGATGCTACCCAGCGGCTTGTCCAGACCCAGGCGCTCTTTACAGAACTCGGGATCTTCCCAGGCCTTAAGCGTAGACAGTACCTGAGCGGCGAAGGCCTCGTGGATTTCGTAGAAATCGAAATCCTGCAGGGTCAGCCCCGCTTTTTCCAACATGCGCGGCACCGCATAGGCCGGTGCCATCAACAGCCCTTCTTTCTTCTCGACAAAATCAACCGCCGCCACTTCGGAGAAGGTCAGATACGCCTGAACCTCGTAGCCATTTTCCTTGGCCCACGCTTCGCTGGCCAACAGCACGCAGGAGGCGCCGTCGGTCAAAGCGGTGCTGTTAGCAGCAGTCATGGTGCCGTTCTCACGATCGAAGCACGGCTTGAGGCTGGCAAGCTTTTCCAGAGAGGTATCCGGACGCAGGATGTTATCCATTTCCAGGCCGGCCAGCGGTGTCATCAGGTCTTCAAAGAAACCTTCCTCAAAGGCCGCCGCCAGCTTCTGATGGCTCTCATAGGCCAGCTGGTCCTGCTCGTCGCGAGGAATGGCCCACTCATGGGCGGTGACCTGGCAGTGATCCCCCATGGACATGCCGGTGCGAGGCTCGCCATTCTCCGGAATGTTCGGAACCAGGTGGCTCGGACGGAAACGACCCAGAATCTTCAGACGCTCGCTGTTGGATTTGGCACGATTGAGATCCAGCAAAATCTCCCGCAGACCCTCGCCCACACCGATGGGCGCATCGGAAGTGGTGTCCGTGCCACCGGCAATGCCGCATTCAATCTGGCCAAGAGCAATCTTGTTAGCGACCAGGATAGCAGCTTCCAGCCCTGTGCCGCAGGCCTGCTGAATATCGTACGCGGAGGTCTCTGGGGCCAACCCGGAGCTCAGTACCGCCTCACGGGTCAGGTTGAAGTCCCGGGAGTGCTTGATAACGGCACCGGCAACCACTTCACCCAGCTGCTTACCCTGGAGATTGTAGCGATCCACCAGGCCACGCAGTGCAGCCGTCAGCAGCTCCTGGTTGCTGACCTTGCTGTAGGCAGTGTTGGAGCGTGCGAAGGGGATCCGGTTGCCACCAAGTACCGCAACTCGGCGAATCTGCCCGGTCTGACTTCCACTGTTCTTGCCTTTTGCCTGAGCGGCGCCTTTACTCTGTGCCATAGTCTTTTCCTAGTGTCAGCGTGGTTCTTTTAAGGGAGTTATTCAGAGGCTCCCTAACGTTGGATTGCCTTGCAGTCTAACGCCATGCACTTCCCGCTCATTGGCAGGCCTGACAATAGGGTATTCGCGTTAAGTCAATTCAAATAGCTGTCGATCCCTTAACCTTAGGGCCTTTGAATACGATTGCACCACACAGAAACACAAGACCGGCGCCTCCAGCGCCGATGAAAAGGAACGCTCCATGTCAGATCTGTACCTGAGATTCGTCAATACACCGGTAGGCAAGTCCGCCGCCCAGTCTTTGGGCCTGCCCGCACCCGTCCCCCTCAATCGCTGGAAACGCGCCGATCAACCCTTTGTTGAAGGCGACGTTCTGGTGGGCGCGGCCCAGGGCGGCAAGGCCATTGCCACCATCGGTAGCATTCTGGGCGCCAGTCCGGCCGAGGTTTTTCACGCCAGTGGCGCAGACACCATTGCGGATTCAGCCAAAGCCGGTAACAAAGCCACGGCTCTGGACCTGAATTCTGACATTGACCGCAAGTTCGCGGCACTGGTGTTCGACGCCACCGGCCTGTCCGGCCCAGCCGAGCTTCGCGCCCTGTACGACTTTTTCCACCCCACCATTCGCAGCCTCGCCCGCAACGGCCGCGTAGTGATCATCGGGCAAGACCCCAGCAACAGCAAAAAGCCGGCCCAGGCCGCGGCTCAGCGCGCCCTGGAAGGGTTCACCCGGAGCATTGGCAAGGAAATTGGCAAAAAGGGCGCCACCGCCAACCTGTTGCTGGCAGCGCCCGGAGCAGAGAAGCAGATTGAGTCCAGCCTCCGCTTCTTCCTGTCTCCGCGTTCCGCTTACGTTTCCGGTCAGGTTGCCCATATCGCCAAGTCCTCTCAGCCCCCTGTGGCAACAAACCCGGTAGCACCGCTGGCCGGCAAAGTCGCCCTGGTGACAGGCGCCTCCCGCGGCATTGGTGAGTCTATCGCGGAAACCCTGGCCCGCGACGGCGCCACGGTCATCGGTCTGGACATCCCTCCCGCCATGGACGACCTGCAGAAGGTGACCGACCGGATCAAGGGCAAGGCCCTGGCCTGCGACATCACTGACAGCCAAGCGCCCAAGCTGATCGCCGATTTCGTGAGCGAGCACTTCGACGGCATCGACCTGGTGATCCACAATGCCGGCATTACCCGGGACAAGACCCTGGGCAACATGCCCGAGCATTTCTGGGACATGGCCATTGCGGTCAACCTGACCGCGGAAGAACTGATCGACGAAGAACTGCTGAGCCGGGAACTGCTGCGGGAAAACGGCCGCATCGTCTGCGTGTCGTCCATCAGCGGCATCGCCGGCAACTTCGGTCAGACCAACTACTCTTGCGCCAAGTCAGGCGTCATTGGTTACGTGGAAGCCATGGCCAAACAGCTGAAGAACGGCATCACCATCAATGCCGTCGCCCCCGGCTTTATCGAAACCCAGATGACCGCTGCCATGCCGCTTACGATCCGCGAAGCCGGACGACGCATGAACAGCCTGTCTCAGGGTGGTCAGCCGGTTGACGTTGCAGAGACCATTGGCT
Source organism: Marinobacter sp. SS21 (assembly GCF_028369065.1). Lineage (GTDB taxonomy): Bacteria > Pseudomonadota > Gammaproteobacteria > Pseudomonadales > Oleiphilaceae > Marinobacter. Next base: position 154,431 of record NZ_JAQNDA010000011.1, on the reverse strand, counting down.
GGTACTGCAACCCGGCCTCCGTCGGCGTCAACGGCAACGTAGTACGGGTGTGCGGCCAGTCTTTGATCGGCAAGTAACGCAATAAGCCCGAAGCCCGGGGGCAGGTCTCAGATCTGTCCCCGGCCTTACCCGCCGGACTTCCACCCGCTCACTACCCTGCCAGCCCGAAAGCCTGATTCCGTTAATCGCAACGACCTTCACAGGCAGCAACGGGCAAAAAACACAGACGCAAAAAAACCATCCATCCGGTTATCTCACCAGAAGACGGTTAATTTAAGATCGTGCGAAAAAATGGTGGGTGGTACTGGGATCGAACCAGTGACCCTCGCCTTGTAAGGGCGATGCTCTCCCAGCTGAGCTAACCACCCAGGAAAAGAAATGGCGGAGCGGACGGGACTCGAACCCGCGACCCCCGGCGTGACAGGCCGGTATTCTAACCAGCTGAACTACCGCTCCGCATTGACTCTCGAATCGCTTTCGATTCAGAATCGATGACCGGATGGGGTGATCCGGTCGAGCTGAAAAATGGTGGGTGGTACTGGGATCGAACCAGTGACCCTCGCCTTGTAAGGGCGATGCTCTCCCAGCTGAGCTAACCACCCACTTTCCAGCATTGGCTAAGTCAGCGCTGCTGTCTCAACCAATTGAGACGCGCATTTTAAGCATTTCTCCGGCGCTGTCAAACCTTTTCCCGCTATTTTCTTTAAAAAATTTCAAACCACTTAAAACCGAACAAAGTTCATACAACTCCAACACTTAAGAAGCCCGACCGCGAGTGATTGATTGCCGCGATGCCCGGACCACTTTCATCGCTTTCCGTTTCTGGCTGGCTACCGCCGCCTTCTGCTCCAGCAACAGCGTCTTGACCCGTTCTCTCCGTGCCGCCGGCAGCGCCCTGCTGGCCAGCGAGCAGTTGATCTCATCGATACGCTCTTTCAGCTGCCCAACTCGCTCATCCACTGCCGTCAAAATGCCGGGGACCACTTCCTCAGATAGCCGCCGAACATTCCCCAAGACCGTTTCCTTTAATGACATACTCCCTTTCCTCGACAATAAACCGTTCCCTCAGTCTAGTAATGATGTCGGCCCGGAACAATTGCAGGCGAAACAAAATGCAGTGTTATTTTGGCCAAACTTTCCGAGACGAGCGTCACACTATTGAGGCGACAACCGGAAATCCCTTAAGCGGCGCCCTAACTAACACCTAGAAAATCCACCAACCATCACCAGCCCGCTCGTCTTCCCGTTCACGCTCACGCTGCAACAGGGCATAGGCGTTCTCTCGCTCGCGGATTTTTCGCTCGGTCTGCAATGGAACCCTTGCGCCGCCGCCAAACGGCCAGTACCAAGCCGGCTCGTCGTACAGCCCCTGCTCCACCAGCGCGGCGACTTCCTCTTCGCGCTCTTGCTGCAGTCTCACCATATCCCGCTCATAGGCGGCATCTTCGTTATCACGGGCAATGGAGGTAGCGGCATGGTTGGGCGCCAGCAGATCGCTGTTGAGGAACTGGGTAGAGACCAGCTCCTCTGCTCTCATGGCCTCGTCCCGGGTCACCAGCCTCAGATCGCTGGTCGCTAGCGGGTGCTCCGGGTCCAGACTGGAATGCCCGGTTTCCGGCGCGCTGAGTTCGTTGTAGCGCAGGTAGTAGATTTTTCCTGGCTCAACCATCAACGTGGCATCGACGATCAGACTCAAACTGAAGTCACCAAGCCCTTCCAGGCCCATCAGGGGCCGGCGCATTGCAATCTGGCGCTCACCAGGACTCACTTCCAGCCAGGTAAAGCTGTTGTTACGGATATTGAAGTAGTGCTTGTCATCCACATAGACGCTTGGCGCCTCGATTTCATCCGCCGCCCACTGGGAGTGGGTTCGATAAAAGTAGATCAGGGCGTGGCGCGGATCCCACTCGTCGTTACCTATGTGGACAAAATCATGCCCCGAAACAGGGTGAAGGAAGGCCCCGGTGCTCTTGCCGATGGACTGGTAGACGTGGCAACCAGACAAGAGCGCCAGGGTAAGCGCCAAAGCAGTTCTGAACAGCAACGGCGTGGTCATTGTTATCAATCTCTTGGGCCATTATGGATGCCTGATTCTAGCAGCCAAGACGCCACCGAACTGAGAGCTGCCTCAAGAGATGACTACAAACCGTTACAGACAGGCGCTAGCCCGCTCTTATTGGGTGGCCATCTGTTGCCGCAAAGTTGCAACCTCGTCCGACAACCTAACCAACCGTGAGGTAAGTTGCGAACGGGAGGAGTCAATGGATCTGACGGTCTGCTCCAACTGCGCCAGACGGGCCTCGGCTTGATCGAGTGCGCTGGCTTCTGCCTGCTGACCGGCCCTTCGCTCCAGCGCCTGCACCCGTGTACGGACCTCTTGCTCCGCCAGACTGCGCTCCTGAACAAACCGCCGCAGTCGCAGCTCCACCTGGTCACCCACGGTGTCGAGCTGCCCGCTCAGCTCTTGCAGCCGACCGGCCAACTGGTTGCCCTGCGCGTCCATTCGCTCATTGGTCTTTGCCATAGCCGCGTCGAGCCGGCCCCCAAGAGCGGCGATGTCGGCCTGGATCGCCGTTAATGCTTCCTGCTGCCCAGCCATGGCGGTTCCGAGAGTGCCGATCCGGGCTTGCTGCTCAACCAACTGTTTGCGGTTTCGCTCATTTGCCAGCACCCACAGCTTGCCGATCTCCTGGTCGACGGTATCCAGCCGCCCAGAGTGCGCCTGCAATCGCTCGGCCATGGACGCCCCGGTCTCTTCCAGGCTTTCGCCGGTCTCACTCAACTCCCCTTCAAACCGGGCCAGGGCCAACTTGCTTTGCCGAGCCCAATAGTCCGCCTCTTCAAGCTGCGATTCCAACGCGGCGATTCGCTGTTGCTGGCTGAACCAGGCCGCCCCGCCAAGCGCAGAGCCCGCCACTAACAGCAACGCCAACAACCAAAGCCCAACGCCAGCACCCCCATGCCCGCGGCCGCCGGGCTTACTGGGCTGTCGAGGCTTGCTGGTCTTCTTGACGCCACTGGCGGCGATGTCAGGCTTGGCCACAGCGCTGTTGCCGGCTTTTGTTTTTGGAGATTTTTGGGGGCGCATGCCTCTCAGCTCATCGTCATCGGGACGAATCGGTTCCATACTGACCTCAGTTCACCATCGGGCGGTTGTAAGATAAGGCCTTGATAATACCGCCCTGCAGGCATCCGACCAAATAGGCCCAGGACGTTATTTGCATGAGCCCCCGGCAGTACATACAATGGCCGGCTTTCTTGACACTCTTCGGGACTGCTTCTTATGCAACCGCTGGTAGGACTCATCATGGGCTCCAAGTCGGATTGGCCGACGATGGAACACGCCGCTGATATGCTGGATAAACTGGGTGTAGCGTACGAAACCCGCGTGGTTTCCGCTCATCGAACGCCTGACCTGCTTTTTGACTACGCCAAGACCGCTTCGGAGCGGGGTCTGAAGGTCATCATTGCAGGCGCCGGTGGCGCAGCTCATCTGCCTGGCATGGTCGCCTCCCAGACCTCCCTGCCCGTGCTTGGAGTACCGGTGCAGTCCAAGGCATTGAACGGTCTCGACTCCCTGCTGTCCATCGTACAGATGCCGGGCGGCATTGCGGTAGGCACACTGGCCATCGGCAAGGCAGGCGCTACCAATGCCGGCCTGCTGGCCGCTCAGATCATCGGCACCTTCGATGATCAGGTCCGGCAGGCGGTGGACGCATTCCGCACCACCCAGACCCAGACCATACTGGACAATCCGGACCCGAAGGGGTCCTAACGTCATAGCACCACAGTGTTGCCACCTTTGGAACTTCGGGAGATTCCCATGCGAATTGGTGTGTTAGGCGCCGGACAACTGGGCAGGATGCTGGCCCTGGCCGGCTACCCTCTGGCAAAAAAATTCGTTTTTTACGATATGTCCGGCAGCCCCAGCGTTGGGCTCGGCGAGGTCATCGTCGATCGGGAGGGCCAGTATCTTGAGGACTTCCTGAGCCGCGTCGACCGGGTCACCTATGAGTTCGAGCACCTCCCCGTCCAGATTGCCGAACGCATCGCTGCCGAAAAACCGGTGTTCCCCTCCCCCCGCGCATTGCAAGTTTGCCAAAACCGGGAAGCGGAGAAAACGCTGTTCGGAGAACTGGGCATTCCCACGCCGCAGTGGCGAATTGCCGATAGCGCCGAAAGCCTGAAGCAAGCCGCGGAGGCCCTGGGTTGTCCAGTGGTGGCCAAATCCAACACCGAAGGCTACGACGGCAAGGGACAGGCGGTACTGCGCTCACCGGAAGAAGCCGAGGCAGCCTGGCAGGCGATAGGCCACCCGCGCCTGATCGTCGAGAAATTTGTCGAGTTCTCCCGGGAAGTGTCGATCATTGCCGCCCGCGCCGAAGATGGCCAAATCAGCTTCTATCCGATGGCGGAGAATGCCCATCACGAGGGCATCCTACGCTACTCCATCGCCCCGGCACCGAAACTGTCGGAAGACACCCGAACCGAAGCGGAACGCTATATCCGGGCCCTGCTCAGCGAGCTGGACTACGTCGGCGTGCTGACGCTGGAACTGTTTGAAACAGCCACCGGCCTGGTCGCCAACGAAATGGCTCCGCGCGTCCACAATTCCGGGCACTGGACCATTGAAGGCGCTGTGACCAGCCAGTTCGAGAATCACATTCGCGCGGTGAGCGGACACGCCCTTGGCGACACCTCCCCCCGGGGCGTGAGTTGCATGATCAACATTATTGGTGAGCATGGCGACATCGACAGCATCCTCAAACTGCCCTACGCCCACGTGCACCTTTACGACAAGGGCGAACGGCCAGGGCGCAAGCTGGGACATATCAACGTGCTGGCGGACAGCTATGAAGAGCTGGTCTGGCGAGTGCGTAATTGCGTGGAGTTTTTGCCCGGCTCTCCGGACTTTGACTGCTCCTTGACCAGACTCTGACGGGCCGGGCCATGACAGGGCTTGAAACTGCCATCCGCGGCCCCGATAGTAAGTGGTTGCGTGGTATTCGCGGATCGGTGAATGCCATTTGACAGCCGCCGACTGTAAAATTCGGCAAATAGGATACACTTCAATGGGCGCCCTCCGCCCATTGCTAAACTGAGAGAAACCAGGGAGAACGACCTCATGGCATTTGAACTTCCCGCACTGCCTTACGCAAAGAATGCACTGGAACCGCACATTTCCGAGGAAACGCTGGAATACCATTACGGCAAGCACCATGCGACCTACGTCACCAAGCTGAACGGGCTGGTGGAAGGCACCGACGATGCCAATAAGTCTCTGGAAGACATCATCAAAAGCTCCAGCGGCCCACTGTTCAATAACGCCGCCCAGATCTGGAACCACACATTCTACTGGCACTGCCTGAGCCCCAATGGCGGTGGCGCTCCGACCGGTGCAGCGGCTGACGCCATCAACGCCGCTTTCGGTTCGTTCGAAAACTTCCAGAAGGAGTTCAACGACAAGGCCGCCAACAACTTCGGTTCCGGCTGGACCTGGCTGGTCAAGAAAGCGGACGGCAGCGTTGCCATCGCGAACACCAGCAACGCCGAAACACCACTGACTTCCGCCGACAAGCCGGTACTGACCTGCGATGTATGGGAGCACGCCTACTACATCGACTACCGCAATTCCCGTCCGAACTATCTGGAAGCTTTCTGGAAGCTGGTGAACTGGGATTTCGTCAACGAAAACCTGGCGTAAGCCAACCGGACTTTCGTGGCAGTTTTGACCTGCCACCCCCAAAAACGCCCGCTTTTGCGGGCGTTTTTTTTAATATCTTACAATTCGGCATAGGCTTCGGCGCCAGAATTGATAAGAATAGATATCTTAACTACGCGGTCTATCTCGGCTATCGACGCCAACGCAACCATAACAACAAACTCGGCCATCAATGAAAACGTCATTCAAGATCGAACACCGGCTGGGATACCGGATTTTACGCTGGGTCCTTTCGATAGCCTTGGTTTCCGGTATCGTGCTGAGCGCGAGCCAGATCGTCATTGATGCCAAACGGGTATCCACCGACCTGGATCGACAGGCCTATCAAACCATGGCCCTGGTTCGGGATGCCGCCACCCAGGCCGTGTTCAGTATCGATGAAGAACTTGCCCAGCAAGTGGTTGACGGCCTGTTTGAGCAACAAACCGTCCGGCTGGCGCGGATTACTCACCCCGACGGTCAGCCCCTTGGCGAACGCACCCGCCCCCTGCAGCAAGCGCCCTATCGCCCGTTAACCGACACCATTTTCCTGGCAGAGCGGAGCTATCGAATCGAACTGTCCCGCCACCAGAGCCAGCCCACGGTCTATGGCTATCTGGAGATGCATTACGATACCGGCCCCACCGCCGAGAGCTGGCTGGAAAGAGCCACGCTCACCTTTGGCTCCGGCCTGGCCCGGGCCATGATTCTCGCCCTGGTGCTGTTCATGGTGTATCACTTGTTGCTCACCAAGCCGTTGTTGAAAATCATCGCCTCTCTGGCCCAGGTTGACCCGGACCACCCGGACACCCGATTGATCACCACGGTCAAGGGTCACACACGGGATGAGCTGGGACTGTGGGTGAATGCCACCAACAACTTGCTGGTCGCCATCTCCGACAGCCAAAAAAAGCAAAGAGAAGCGGAGGAGCGGGTGACCCGACTGTCCCGCTTCGACAAACTCACCGGATTGCCCAGCCGGGAATATCTGCTCAGTTTGCTCAAAAGCGCCATGGATGATGCCCGAAAGCAGCACAAGGTGACCGCCGTTTTCTGCTGCGGCATCGACGATTTCAAAAGCATCAACGATCAGTTGGGGTATGAAAACGGCGACTTGATCTTGCAAGGCATTGCCGATCGCCTGGATTCCGGTTTCAACGACCGCGACTTTCTCAAAGCCAGGCTCGGAAGCGACCAGTTTGTCCTGGTGCAAAAACAGCTGGCGACAGGCTACCAGGCGGCCATCACGGCCGAAAAATTACTGGAGCTGTTCAGCCAGCCGGTACCCGCGCACAACCGTTCGATCACCTTAACCGCCACGATCGGCGTTGCCCTGTTCCCAAATGATGCCGACGAGCTTGACAGGCTGCTCCAGTACGCCGAGCAAACCATGACCCTGGCCAAGGACAGTGGCCGAAACAGCTACCAGTTTTACGTGGCCAGCGTCGACCAGGAAATGCGTGAGCGCAAGCAGCTTGAGAAAGACATGGCCAGGGCTCTGGCCGAGAACGAGTTCCACCTGCTCTATCAGCCCCAAATCAGCCTGGATACTGGTCGGGTGATCGGCGCCGAGGCGTTGATCCGATGGCAACACCCGGAGCGGGGACTCATTCCTCCCGACCACTTCATCCCCCTGTCGGAACTGAATGGGCAGATCGTCGAAATCGGAGCCTGGGTTTTGGATCAAGCCTGCCGCCAAGCCGCGGAATGGGCCGCCAATGGCCTTTCCCTACGCATGGCTGTCAACCTCTCCGCGGTCCAGCTGCGCCAGGACAACATCCTCGCCATCGTGCTCGACACCCTGTCCCGGCACCGGATCCCACCGGGCGGACTGGAGCTCGAAGTCACCGAAACCAGCGTCATGACCAATCTGGAAGATGCCATCAGCAAACTCCAGCTCCTGAAACGAGAAGGCATCCAGATCGCAGTCGATGACTTCGGTACCGGCTATTCATCGCTGACCTATCTGAAGCGGATGCCGGTGCAACACCTGAAAATCGACAAACAGTTTGTTCAGGATCTTCTGGTGAACGAAGACGACACCCGTATCGCCAACACCATCATTGACTTGGGCAAGAGTCTGAACCTGTCGGTTATCGCCGAGGGTGTCGAGACCGCCGAACAGGAGTTTTACCTGCGACAACGGGGTTGCCAGCTCGCTCAGGGCTATTACTTCTCCAAGCCTTTGCCTGCACAGGAGTTTGTGTCGTTTGTCGCAGAATTTCACGGTAAGATGGCGGAGAACAACGCCTAATCGCCACCCGCGCCCAGACACCCATGAGCAAGGAGCCTCCATGACCACCACCCTGATCGGACTCGGCGTCATCGCCATTGCTGTGCTTTACCTGGTATTCATCTACAACCGACTGGTATCACTACGCAATCAGTTCAAGAACGGCTTTGCCCAGATTGATGTCCAGCTGCAACGTCGCCACGACCTGATCCCCAACCTGGTGGAATCCGCGAAAGCCTACCTGAGCCACGAGAAATCCACCTTGACCCAGGTCATGGAGGCTCGCAATGGCGCCGTTGCCGCCCAGAAAACCGCAGCCCGAGACCCCGCTGATGGCAACAAAATTCAAAAGCTCGGCAGCGCCGAAAACCTGCTGACCAAGGCGCTGGCGAATTTTTACGCCGTGGCAGAAAACTACCCGGAGCTGAAAGCCAACGAAACCATCCAACAACTCATGGAGGAGCTGTCCAGCACGGAAAATCGGGTTTCCTTTGCGCGCCAGGCCTACAACGACGGCGTCATGACCTATAACACCTTCCGCGAACAGTTCCCCAATAACATTATCTCCGGCCTGTTCGCCTTCAAGCAGACCGCCCAGCTGGAGCTGGAATCCCCAGAAGCCCGCCTGGCCCCGAAAGTCGCGTTCTGAGCGGTAGCGTCATGGCAAATCCCGGGTTCTTCCAGCGCCAGGCCAACGCCCGGCGCAACACCACGCTGCTGATTGCACTGTTCCTGCTGGCGGTAGCCATCATCAGCCTGGCGGTCTGCCTGGTGGGCTATCTGGTTACCCGCAGCGAGACCACCTCCCTGAGCTTTATGGACTGGCTGATCAGCAGCCACGGCCTGATGACCGCCGGCGCGGTAGTCTGCCTGATTGTTCTCGGCTCGCTGGTGCGCTGGATTGATCTGGCCGGTGGCGGCGAACGTGTAGCGCGCATGGTGGGCGCCAGGCTGATCGACCCTTCCACCCAAGACGCGGATGAGCGGAAACTCCGCAACATTGTCGAGGAAATGTCCATTGCCAGCGGGGTTTCTGTACCGCAACTCTATGTCATGGACCGGGAAACCGGCATCAATGCCTTTGTCGCGGGCTACAGCCCCAGCGAAGCAGTAATGGTGGTGACCCACGGCGCGCTTACTCAACTCAACCGGGACGAACTGCAAGGGGTTGTCGGGCATGAGTTCAGCCACATCCTCAATGGTGATATGCGAATCAATGTGCGCTTGATTGCCGTGCTCGCCGGCATACTGATGATTGGTCAGATCGGCAGTTTCCTGCTTCACAGCGCCAGCCCCAGCAGCTATTCCTCGCGCCGAAACAAGGAACAGGGAGCAGCCGTCATCCTTGGTCTGGCGCTGGTGGTGATCGGCTACGTGGGGCTGTTCTTTGGCCGCCTGATCCAGTCTGCGGTTTCCCGGCAACGGGAACTGCTGGCCGACGCCTCATCCGTGCAGTTCACTCGCAATCCCGAAGGAATCGCTTCGGCCTTGTACAAGATCGGTTTCCAGGGTGGGTTGCTGAAGTCCACCAGTCACGCCTCTGACATGAACCACATGTGCTTCGGCGAAAGCACGGCTATGAAGTTCTCACGGTTACTGGCCTCCCATCCGCCCATCGCTGCACGTATTAACGCCATCCAACCCGGTCTGTTGGCCCGCCTGCAAAGCCGACAGCGAGACACCCGGCCTGCCGCACAGATCCGTGGCGGACAGACTGCCCCCATGGCCGCCGCGGGTTTTTCCGGCACCGGCGTACCGGCACCCGAGCAGGAGCTGCCTCCTATCACCTACACCCCTGCCGATCGCTTATCCCGTTCGGTTGGGCAGGTGACTGAGCGCAGCGAAGTCTATGCGAAAAATCTGCTGGAGCGATTGCCAGCCACTTTTCTGGACCTGCTCTATACCCGCTCAGGCGCCGTTCAGCTCTGCTATGCCCTGCTCACGGACCAACTGGATGCAGCGGCCCAGGAACAGGTGCTGTCCTTGCTCGAGGACCATCCGTTGCTCGCCCCCCAGCCCGCACTGATTGCTAAGCTCACCCCTACCCTGAAAGCCCTGGGCGCAGCCAGCCGCTTTCCCTCACTAGAGCTGGCCATGCCGGCTCTGCGCAAGCTGGATCCCGAGGAACGGCGGCAACTGATCGAATACGCCCAGAGGCTGGTGAAAGCCGACGGACGGGTATCGCTGTTCGAGTTTGCCATGATCAGCTTCCTGCAGCGCCATCTGGGCGTCAACGCCGGCGCCGCGGTGACGACAAAATATCGCAGTTATCAAGTCGTGCAGACCCCGCTACACCGCCTGTTCAGCCTAATGGCCCGCGCCGGCAGTTCGTCGGCCGAGGGTGCTGGCCAGCTGTATCGCGAAGCCTTGGCTGGCTTTGCCAACCCAGCCGACCTCAAGCCGCTTGCCGACAGGGTCACCATCGCGGAACTACGGGACGCCCTGGTGCAGCTCAACAGCCTGTCACCACTGCTTAAACCGGCGATTATCGATGCCTGCGGCGATTGTGTCAGTCACGACGGCCAGGTCACGGTGACCGAGTACGAAATGCTGCGATTGGTGGCCGACCAGTTGGACTGCCCGATGCCGCCCATCGCCGTGGACAGCTAACGCCCAAACTGACCAACGACACGTAGGATGCCGGTGAGCAAAGCGAACCGCATCAAAACCGACTCTAGGCCAACAACGAGAACGATGCGGTTCGGCTGCGTCTCACCGCATCCTACCAACAGAACGAAAAAAGCCGTGTCGATCGACACGGCTTTTATATCAACTGAGCAACCTGGTTTAAGGCCGTGATCCCGGATCAAACAACGATTCGACGGGCGGCCGCTGCGCGGGGTCTGCAGGCGCAGGCATACCCAGCTTTTCGCGGATGCCCAGATCCACTTCCCACAGGCTGTTGAACTTGTCGTCTGTCACCGCCACGGCTTCTTCCTTGTCAAACATGATCGTCGGCCGCAGGAAAACCAACAGGTTCCGTTTCACACGACGTTCAGACTGGGAGGAAAACAGCCTGCCCAAATAGGGAATATCGCCCAGGAAAGGCACCTTGCTCTCATTAACCATGAAGTCATCCCGGATCAGCCCGCCCAACACCACGGTCTCACCGTCGTCGGCCAGAACCGTGGTCTTGATTTCCCGCTTGTTGGTGACGATATCGGAAGCGTCCTCGATGCTGTCCGCAATGTTCTCTGTGGTCTGCTCAACCACCAGTCGCACCAGGCCGCCACGGCTGATCGTTGGCGTCACCTTCAGGGTCAGGCCCACGTCCCGTCGTTCAATGGTGGTGAAGGGATTGGTGGTGCCATCGCCAGTCACCGTCGATTCCCCGGTACGGAACGGTACATTCTGACCGACGATAATCTCGGATTCCTGATTGTCCAGGGTGATAATGCTCGGCGTTGACAGCAAGTTCGCGGCCGCAGACGTCGACAGCGCCTGTAGCAACACGCCCCAGGTAATGCCGTCCCGATCCCGCTGGGCAGCGCCAATGGTGATGCCGCCAGTGGCCGGGGCAATGACGGTATCGCTGACAAGGGCCGAGAGCACGTCGGTCAGGCTGCGACCGACGTTGTTAAAGTTGGTGCCGGCCAGCGGCGTGGATTCGCCGGATTCATCGCCAACGGCGAACTGGATGCCCAGGTCCTCACCCAGTTCGTCGCTGATCTCAACGATGGCCGCTTCGATCAAGACCTGGGCGCGACGGACATCCAACTGGGAAACAATGAGCTCCGCCTCCTGCATGAGGGACGGCTCGCCGCGGATGACCAAGGCATTGAGGCCTTCATCGGCAAAAATGGAGAAGTTAGTCTGACGGCCTGCGGAGCCACCGCCGGACGCCGAAGCACCGGGGGCTTCGCTGGCGACGTCGCCCATCACGCCCTTGAGAATTTCAACCAGGGTTTTGGCGTCGGCGTGATTCAGGCGAATCACCTTGGTGGTTCCGCCGGTGGCCGATGGCTGGTCAAGCTGCTGAATCAACCCGCGAATCTTGTCCCGGAAGGATTCGTCGCCCCTCAGGATCAGGCGGTTACTACGCTCGTCTGCGGTAACGCTGTACTTGCGGGCGGCATCCTGAGAGCCAGCACTGCCCAGCTCCTGGGGCGCCAGTTCCTGCAACAGGGTCACCATATCCCCGACCCAGGCCTCCTGAAGCTGAATCACTTCCACCTCATATTTGGAGGGGCTGTCCAACTCACGCACGATTTGTTGAATGCGGGCTATGTTGGCCTGATGGTCGCTGACGATCAGGGCATTGGCAGCCGCAACCGCCGCCAGGTGTCCGTATTTGGCAACCAGGGGTCGAAGGATGGGCACCAATTCCAAGGCATTGGCGTTGTCCACCTGGATGACCTGAGTCACTAATTGTTCCGACGGCACCTCGTCGAACCCGTCAAGATTCTCTGCCAGCTGTTTGGCATCCACCTGCTGGACAACCTTGATAACCTCTTCACCCGGAATGGCAGTAAAGCCATGGACATGCAACACCGCCAGGAACAGATCGTAAATCTCATCCTTGTTCATCGGCGCGCTTGAGAGCACCGTCACCTTACCCTTGACCCGGGGATCGACCACAAAGCTGTAGCCGGTGATATCCGCCACCTGGGTTACAAAAGCCCGGATATCCGCATCTTTGAGATTGAGGCGCCAGGTGCCTTCCTGTCCATGGGCCACTGACATCAGCGGAAGCAGAAAAATCAGCGCAAGAGCCCGGATGAAGGGGGTTTTATGGTTATTCATGCAACGATCGCATCCTGTATCGATAGAACCCGTTCGCCGGGTATTGTTATTTCCTTGACGGCTATGAGCGCGGCGCTATTGTCGCCACTCTTCGGGCAGCGCGTAGCTCACCGAAAAGCGGGCACCATTACGTTCGATTTCAATATCGAGCTGGGACTGGGAACGCCAGGATTCCAGCAAGGCCCGGTCCTGTTCCATATCGCCCAAAGACTGGCCATTGATGGCGGTAATCACATCTCCCGCTTTCAGATTCACCGCTCGTAACATGGGATTGGAGCCATCATAGACATAGCCCGAGGCGCTCCCATCCTGAACTGGCCTCAAACCAAATGCAACCAGTGCCGCGGCACCCTGAGCGTCCAGCCGAGCCTGGACATCGTCAACGAACGCCTGAGGCGAGGCCAGATTCACGGGCTCGGTTTCCGTCACCAACTCCTCGGGTTGGCTGTCCTCGAAAGTCAGGGTCTCATACAGTCCGTTTCGCCGGATCAGGATTCTGCCCGGTTCGACTTCTACCAGCTCGGCGTTTCCAGGCAATGTATCGCCAACTCGATAGTGTTCCGTTATCCCGTCAGTTCCTGCAACTATAGCACCGGAGTCCTCCGCGCGCTCAGCTACCAATACTCCCTCCAACCGCAAGCGGAGGCGGGTTTCCGGAGCTGACTGGCGCACCGATTCGGCGACCTGGCGGGTATTGACCTCGCCTCGCCCGAACAGTTCGTAGCCAGCCAGGGGCTGATTCAACAGTTGTCGGGTCGCCGTATTCCCGGAAGACGCCATCGTCGTCATCTGCAGCGCAGGCTGTTCCTGCCACAACACCATCCAGGTCACCCTGGCCAGAGTGACCGCCAGATACAGCACCAACGCCACCAGCAACAGGTTGGCCGCCAGGCGACCGAGCCGTTCCCACCGTCCATAGCCCTGCGCTGCCATCAGAATCGCGCTCCTGGTATCAAGGGTTGCTGCACCCGAAACACCACATCACCGGGACTGGCCGTGCCGGACCAGGGCTGCCCTGCCAAGTCGATCAGGCGCTTGTACACCCGAACCTCCAACATGCCATTACGCAGAATATCCGCCTCGGCGGCGGGATCGGGCTGGCCCTGCTGGGCAACCGTCAATGTGACACCGTCACTGAGTTGCTCCAGGCTGGCGGACATCGCCGGGAACTGGGCACTTTGCACACCATCCCCTACTGGCCAGGTCACTCGTCCACCCGGCCAATGCCCACGCCCCGTGGCCTCCGCCAATTGATTCTCGGCCCACTTCAGTTGGAGTCGATCAATAACGACGTCTCCTTCCAGCAGGGCACCGTTACTCTGCCGAATCAGGTCTTCGAATTCGGGTACGTGTATTCGGCCAGCGGCCTGCAAGGCGGCTTCGTCCGGCCAGCCAAGGACCAAGTGACCGTTAAGCCTTGACGAGGCGGTCTGCACGCCAAAGCTGACCGGGAGTTCCAGATCAGCCACCGATGGCCAGCTCAGCGCCCATTCAAAGCGCAAATCCCGCCCCTGGAAGCGCAATCCGGCAACGCCATCCCACCATGAGCCGCTCACCGACACCACCTTCACTTGCGGCGGTAAACGCACTTGCCCGGAAACCTGCTGCCACAACCAACCGGCCGGTATCAGCCACAGCAAGGCACACAGGTATACAACCACGCCTGCAAAAATGAGCAGCATGAGTTTGCCTGGGCGGAGGAAGGTGGAATGACTGGGTTCGGACATACCGGTTAATCGAGGCGTTTGGATGGCCCCGAGTCTAACAAAGCCAGCCATTAAGTCCATGGCGAAAAAACAAAAAACCCCGCAGTAATGCGGGGTTTTTCATAAAGGCGCCAAGCCCTGCACGAAACAGGGCTTGCGGGAGGCCGATTTACATCATGCCACCCATGCCGCCCATTCCACCCATGCCGCCCATGTCAGGCATGCCGGCACCGGCTTTCTCGTCTTCCGGCTCGTCAGTCACCATCGCCTCGGTGGTGATCATCAGGCCAGCAACGGAGGCGGCCGCCTGCAGCGCAGAACGGGTCACCTTGGCCGGATCGAGGATACCCATCTCCAGCATGTCGCCGTAGGTTTCCTTGGCAGCGTTGAAACCGAAGGAACCTTCGCCTTCGCGGATCTTGGCCACAACCACGGAAGCCTCGCCACCGGCGTTGGTCACGATCTGACGCAGAGGCGCTTCCATGGCGCGACGCAGGATGTTGACACCCGCGGCCTGCTCTTCGTTTTCCACTTCCAGGTTGTCCAGAGACGCCAGCGCACGCACCAGAGTGACGCCACCACCAGCGACAATGCCTTCTTCAACGGCAGCGCGGGTGGAGTGCAGCGCGTCTTCAACGCGGGCTTTCTTCTCTTTCATTTCCACTTCAGAGCCTGCGCCAACCTTGATCACGGCAACACCGCCGGCCAGCTTGGCAACACGCTCCTGCAGCTTCTCTTTGTCGTAGTCGGAAGAGCTTTCCTCGATCTGACGGCGAATCTGCTCAACGCGCGCTTCGATGTCGCCCTCAGCACCGGCACCATCGATGATGGTGGTGTTTTCCTTGGTGATGTTGACACGCTTTGCGGTCCCCAGGTCATCCAGGGTGGTGTTTTCCAGAGTCAGACCAACTTCTTCGGAAATCACGGTGCCACCGGTCAGGATCGCGATGTCCTGCAGCATTTCCTTACGACGGTCGCCGAAACCAGGCGCCTTGACGGCGGCCACTTTCACGATGCCGCGCATGTTGTTGACCACCAGGGTAGCCAGCGCCTCGCCTTCGATGTCTTCAGCGATGATCATCAGCGGCTTGCCAGCTTTGGCAACAGCTTCCAGGGTCGGCAGCAGCTCGCGGATGTTGGAGATTTTCTTGTCAACCAGCAGGATGAACGGGTCTTCCAGATCGGCAGACATGCTGTCCTGATTGTTGATGAAGTACGGAGACAGGTAGCCGCGGTCGAACTGCATGCCTTCAACCACGTCCAGCTCGTCTTCCAGGCCACGGCCTTCTTCTACTGTGATCACGCCTTCTTTACCAACACGCTCCATGGCGTCGGCGATGATCTTGCCGATGGTCTCATCACCGTTGGCGGAGATGGTGCCAACCTGAGCGATGTTGCGGCTGTCGTCGCAGGGCTGAGACATGTCGCGGATCGCCTTCACGGCCACCTGGGTAGCCTTGTCGATACCACGCTTCAAATCCATCGGGTTCATGCCGGCAGTTACCGCCTTGATGCCTTCGTTAACGATGGCCTGGGCAAGCACTGTGGCGGTGGTGGTACCGTCACCGGCGGTGTCGTTGGTCTGGGAAGCCACTTCCTTGACCATCTGGGCACCCATGTTTTCGAACTTGTCTCTCAGCTCGATTTCCTTGGCCACGGAAACACCGTCTTTGGTGACGGTGGGAGCGCCGAAGGACTTATCCAGAACAACGTTACGTCCCTTGGGACCCAGGGTAACCTTGACCGCGTCCGCCAGGATGTTGACACCAGCTACCATGCGCTTACGGGCGCTGTCACCGAATTTAACGTCTTTAGCTGCCATAGTTCTTAATTCCTGTTCGTTAAACTCTCAATGTTGGTTCTATCGAGTGGTTGGTAGGATTCGGTCCGATTACTCGAGAACGCCAAAAATGTCGCTTTCGCTCATGATCAGCAGGTCTTCACCGTCAACCTTTACGGTATTGCCAGAGTACTGGCCGAAGACCACAACGTCACCGACCTTGACGGCCAGCGGACGGGTTTCACCATTGTCGAGCACGCGACCGTTGCCCACGGCGATCACTTCACCCTGGGAAGGCTTTTCTTTTGCGTTACCCGGCAGCACGATGCCACCCGCAGTTTTCTCTTCTTCTTCCTTACGGCGCACGACAACACGATCGTGAAGCGGACGAATTTTCATTGCTCGGTATCTCCAATAGTCAGGTTGTCTTTGGCAATGACACTTGCGTTAAAAGCCGAAGTAAATAACCACCTGTTTTCAGCGGGATTATTCGCCCTCAGCGGACTTGTGGACTTTATCTGGGGTGCAGCCGACCGGTTTTCAATGCCCGGACGAAAAAAAATTATCGTTTTTCGATTCGGTCATGGCCCCGCTCCGTTTCGTCGGTGTACTCACCTTCGATGATGTCGTCTTTCCCGCGCGGACCGCGTCCAGGCTGGAACGGCTCGCCAGTGCCCATGGTGAACCGAAAGCCCTGGTGCTGACTGCTCACGACCAGCTTTTTCAGCGCCTGCGCCGCCAGCCAGTGGCGACTACCAGGCAACAGACACAAAAACCCGACGGTGTCGGTGACAAAACCGGGGGTCAGTAACAAGGCACCGCCGACGGCAAGAATCAGGCCTTCGGCCACTTCCCTGGCGGGCAATTCACCACTGTTCAACCGCTCGTTGGCCCTGAGCAGGGTCGCAAAGCCCTGATGCCGTAGCAGCGCTGCCCCAATGACCGCCGTCAACAACACCAGCCCAATCGTGTTCAGGGCACCGATAAGAGTGCCCACCTTGATCAGGATCGTCATTTCAACGATTGGCATGATGATGAAAAGCAGAAGAAAAATGCCCATGCAACGGCCTTTGATTTAGTCTTTGGGGAGGTTGGGGCTTTGATATACTCGCCCAACCAGAGGCTCTTTAAGGAACGCCCGCTCGGCCGTTCCCTCACTCAATCAGTTAGGGCAAATAATGAAACTTCAAGATTCCGTGATTGCAATTACCGGTGGCGGCCAGGGCCTGGGACGCGCAATGGCCGAGTATCTGGCCGCCAAAGGCGCCAAACTCGCGCTGATCGACCTGGTGCCTGAAAAACTGGAAACCGCGGTCGAGGCCTGCAAACAGGCCGGAGGGGATGCCAAGGCCTATGTCTGCAACGTGGCCAAGGAAGCTGAAGTCGAGCAGACCTTTAGCGCCATCAGCGCCGACTTTGGCCAGCTCAACGGTTTGATCAACAACGCCGGCATTCTCCGCGACGGACTGATGCTCAAAGTGAAGGATGGCGAAATCGTCAAGCGCATGAGCCTGGCGGAATGGCAGGCGGTGATTGACGTCAACCTGACCGGCGTATTCCTGTGCGGCCGCGAGGCCGCAGCCCAGATGATCCAGAATGGCAATCAAGGCGTGATCATCAATATTTCCTCGATATCCCGTGCTGGCAACATGGGCCAAAGCAACTATTCCTCCGCCAAGGCTGGCGTTGCTGCGCTGGTGCCGGTGTGGGCAAAAGAGCTGGCCCGGTACGGCATTCGCGTGATGGGCATCGCGCCGGGCTTTATCGAAACCGAAATGACCGCGTCCATGAAGCCGGAGGCACAGGAGAAAATGACAGCGGGTATTCCCCTCAAGCGGATGGGTAAGCCGGAAGACATAGCCTCTGCGGCGGCGTTTATCGTGGAGAATGATTACGTGTCCGGGCGCATGATTGAGGTGGATGGGGCTTTGCGGCTCTAATAGTTCAGCCTGAATTGGCCGCTATGAACGCAGCCTGCCATTTCAGAGCCAGTGGCGAATAAGAGGGCTTCTTCCGCTGCCCTCCAAGGTACGTCCTGTACCTGGTCGGGCACCGCGGCGTCCTTGCCGCTGCTCCAGAAGCCCTCTTATTCGCCACATTCGAGCTTCGGTGATATCTCTCGGGATGGTCAGATGGAACCCTCACGCGAACAACGTATCTGGCAAGTGGTCAGTGCCATACCGGCAGGCAAAGTGGTGAGTTATGGTCAGGTGGCCGCCATGGCTGGCCTGGGGCGACAGGCTCGCTTTGTCGGGCGGGCACTAGGCATGTTGCCGTCGGACCATGACCTGCCCTGGTTCCGGGTGATCCGCAGCAATGGGCAGATCGCCTTCCCTGAGGGGTCCGAGCAGTTCCGGCGGCAAGTGGAACTGCTCACGAAGGACGGTGTGGAGGTCGCCAACGGCAGGGTCTCCATGTCACGTTTTCGCTGGGAACCCTGAGGCGAGCTTCTGTTAGGGACACCAGGCCCGCCTAACCCGCTCCCTGGGACGCAGCCCCCTGCCCTTTTAGTTCACCAGAGTGATCGCTGTGATTCTTCGGGGCCAAGGCATCCAGTGTCGCGCCATGGCGGATCATGTAGAGCGCCAGCACGATCGCCGGAACGCCCATCAGCCCTGCCACCAGGAAGAACTCGGCGTATCCGAATCCCGCCACCACCATACCGGAGAAACCACCAATAAACTTGCCCGGCAGGGTCATCAGCGAGCTGAACAGGGCGTACTGGGTAGCGGTGAACGAGGCGCTGGTCATGCTGGACAGCCAGGCGATCAAGGCCACGTTCGCAATGCCACCGCTGAGATTATCGGCGCTGACCACCACTGCCAGGGTGTAGAGGTTCGGCGGGTATTGGGCGAGCAACACGAACAGCAGATTGGTGGCCGCGGTCATGGCCGCGCCCAACAATAAAATCCTGCGAACGCCGTAGCGAACGACCAGAATCCCGCCCACCAGGGAACCGGCGATGGTCATGAAAAACCCGAAAATCTTGGTCACGTCCGCCACCTGAATCTTGGAGAAGCCCATGAAGTCGAGGTAAAACGGATTGGCCATGACACCCATGGCGATGTCGGAAATCCGATACACCGCCACGGTGAGCAGAATCAGCAGGGCAAACTGCCGGTATCGACTGAAAAAATCCAGGAACGGACCGGCCACCGCGGCGGAGAACCAGCCAGCGAATCGAGCCAGCCGAGGCCCCAGATGGGCACGCTTGTGAGCCTCCCGGGCAACCCGCTCGGCGATGTCCTTCGCGGCGGCGAAATGATTCACCTCAGGTTCACGAACCACCAGAACGGTCAGTACACCCACGCCCACCAGCAAGGCCATCACCTGGTAGGACACCTGCCAGGACCAGTATTCGGCCAGATACAGCGCCCCAGCACCAGCCACCAGCAACGCCAGCCGATAACCGAAAATGTAAGTGGCCGCCAACGCCGCCTGCAATCGCTCATCGGCGATCTCGATACGATAGGCATCGATGGCTACGTCCTGAGTGGCGGATGAGAAGGCGACGATCAGCCCGCACAGCGCCATCATCTGCGGCGCCGACACCGGGTCAACCTGGGCCATCAGGTACAGGCCGGTCGCGATCCCCACCTGCGCCAACAGCATCCAGCTGCGCCGCTTCCCCAGCAAACGGTCGAGTACTGGCAATTTAAGCCGATCCACCACCGGCGCCCAAAGCACCTTGATCGAGTAGGTAATGCCCAGCCAACTGAAGAAACCGATGGTGGCGGTATCCACACCCACGTCCGCCAGCCGGGCGTTGAGCGTTGAGAACACCAACAGGAACGGCAAGCCCGCAGAAAATCCCAGGAACAGCAATGCAATGACCTGCCACCGGGTGTAGATGCGGATCAGTGCCAGCAACGCCGTCGTACGCGCTTGTGGTTGGATAACGAGCCCCCAGTCAGTCGCGGAAGTTGTTGTATTGAAGCGGCAACTCCAGGTCCGCCTCTTTCAACAGGGCAATTGCCGATTGCAGGTCATCCCGCTTCTTGCCGGTAACCCGCACCTTGTCCCCCTGAATGCTGGCCTGCACCTTGAGTTTGGCGTCCTTGATCATCTTGACGATTTTCTTGGCCATGTCGGTTTCGATCCCCTGGCGCAGGATGAAATGCTGCTTGACCAGTTTGCCAGCCTTGCTGTCACCATCTTCGGCCAGGGCGCGGCTGTCAATATTCCGCTTGGCAAAGGTCATGCGCAAGATGTCCTGCAACTGCTCCAGCTGGAAATCCTGCTCGGCACTGAGGGTAATCCCTTTGTCGTCGTGCTCGATGTCCGCTTCGACATTCTTGAAATCCCAGCGATTGCCCAGTTCCCGCTTGGCCTGGTCCACCGCGTTGGACACTTCGTGCATTTCGATTTCGGAAACAATGTCAAAGGACGGCATGCTTGGTACTCCTGCAAGGTGATTGGTTTTTGTTCAGCACGTTAATTACTGGAAACGCCAGGTACTGAACCAGTTATAGGCTGACTGAATGCGGCAATGTTACCTTGCGGGAGGCACAAACACCCCAAAATGTGGAGGCCGTCACGTCCAGAGCAATCCGTGGGTGCCAATTCCGCATGTTTAACACTTCAAGGCTTTCGGCCTGCCTCGATTGGCTATAATGGCCTCTTTTGCAAACCCCGCCAGGATCTGGCCGGAAACGCCGCATCGCAAGATGCCAAAGAATAACAAGTCAGGGCTGGTACCGCATCTGACAATGGACTGGTGAGTAGTAGAAGTATGCCAAACCTGGACCTATCGATTCTGGTGGTGGACGACGCCAAATTCAGCAGCATGGTGGTCAGCCGAGCCCTGCGCAATGCCGGTTACCGGGATGTTCGCGTCGCCAACGACGCCCCCGCAGCGATTAAGTTAATGGAAGAAAGGCCCGTCAGCGTCCTGATTGCCGACTGGTTGATGCCGGAGATGGACGGCCTGGAACTCACCGACCGGGTACGCCAACAGGACGAACAGAGTAATCACTATACCTATATCGTTCTGCTGACGGCCAAGGAAAGCGTGGAAGCCCTGGCAGAGGCCTTCGACCGGGGGGTGGACGATTTCGTCTACAAATCCGACATGAGCAAGCAGCTCATTCCGCGGATCTACGCGGCTGATCGAATTGCCGACCGGCAGAACGCCCTGCTGCGGGCGAACACCCTGCTCATGGAAAACAATCGGGAATTGGAAGCCAGCAATATCATCGATCTGGAAACCGGTCTGTGTAACAACCGCTACGCCCGCGAACGCATGGGCAAATGCCTGCGCCAGACAGAAGCCCGGGGCGGCTCCGCCGCCTATCTGCTCTGTGGCATTCGCAACTGGCAGGACCTCAAACGCCAGCATACGCCCGCGATCATAAGCGAACTCGCCGTCGGCATCTCACGTCGACTCAGCAACCTGATCCGCCCCATGGATGCTCTGTGCCGTGTAGGCGACAACCAATACGCCGTTATCGCCCACTTCCCGCACAGCGATCAATGTACAACCGCGGCCTTTCGGCGAATTTTCGACGGCATCAACCACAAAGCCCTTAAGACCACTGCCGGCTATATCTCTGTGGAGGCAGGCATCACTCTGTGCCGGGCCGACGCCCAACTCGGTACGCCCTCGGTGCAAGAAATCGAACGGGCTGCGGTTCAAGGCCTGATGGAGGCTTATGAAACCCGGCGCTTTACCGAAATCCAGCCGGAAATTGCTGAACTTGCCTGACGGGTGCCAGAAAAACACTCTGTAACACCGCGACACACTTAATGCACAGACAGGACAGATGCCAAACCGTATTCTGACATCGTGGATTTAAGCAGTATCCCCCACGGCGAAGGAGTTAAGTCGTCTCGTGCCGGAATCGAGCAGTACCGTCACGAAGTTAAGCAGTCCCTTCGCCGATTTATGGGGCCCTCCACAGAACACGGACTTTCAGGCACCCTTGTTCCCTTATTCGAAGGCCAGCTTCTTAGCTGGCCTTTTTGTATTTTTGCCGCACAAAAAAACGGGGGCAGCCATCACAGCTGCCCCCGTTCTCATTTCAGTGCCGTAGGATGCGGTGAGGCGCAGCCAAACCGCATCCTACCGAACAACTCAGAGCTTGCGCCCCTTACCGGCCGCAATCCGCAGCCGCAACGCATTCAGCTTGATGAAGCCTTCCGCATCTTTTTGATCGTAGGCACCCTGGTCTTCTTCAAAGGTGGCAATCTTCTCGTCGAACAGGGAATCTTCGGACTTCCGGCCCACAACGTCCACGTTGCCCTTGTACAACTTCAGCCGCACGGTCCCGTTAACGTAAGTCTGCGTCTGGTCGATCAATGCCTGCAGCGCCTCACGCTCTGGCGACCACCAGTAACCGTTGTAAATCACTTCGGCATAGCGGGGCATGATGCTGTCTTTCAGGTGGGCCACTTCCCGGTCCAGGGTGATGGACTCGATGGCGCGGTGAGCCCGCAGCATGATGGTGCCGCCCGGAGTCTCATAGCAGCCACGGGACTTCATACCCACGTAACGGTTCTCGACGATGTCGATACGGCCGATGCCATTCTCGCCGCCCACTTTATTGAGGTGCGCCAACACTTCGTGGGCCTTCATCGCCTGGCCATCGACGGCAACGATGTCGCCCTTCTCGTAGGTCAGTTCAATGTAGGTCGGCTGGTCTGGCGCCTGCTCAGGGGCCACGCTCCAACGCCACATATCTTCTTCTGCTTCGGCCCATGGATCTTCCAGGACCATACCCTCATAGGAAATATGCAGCAGGTTGGCGTCCATGGAATAAGGGGACTTACCCTTCTTCTTCTCAACAGGGATATTGCGCTCGTCGCAGTAGGCCAACAGTTTTTCACGGGAGTTCAGATCCCACTCTCGCCAGGGGGCGATGACGTGGACACCCGGCTTGAGAGCGTAGGCACCGAGTTCAAAACGCACCTGATCATTGCCCTTGCCCGTTGCGCCGTGAGAAATCGCGTCGGCACCGGTCTCGTTGGCAATCTCGACCAGGCGCTTGGCAATCAGCGGACGAGCAATGGAGGTGCCCAGCAGGTACTCGCCCTCGTAGATGGTGTTGGCGCGGAACATGGGGAAAACGTAATCGCGAACAAACTCTTCACGCAGGTCTTCAATGTAGATTTCTTTCACGCCCAACGCTTCGGCCTTGGCACGGGCTGGCTCTACTTCTTCGCCCTGACCCAGGTCGGCGGTAAATGTGACCACTTCGCAGTTGTAGGTGTCCTGCAACCAGCGAACGATAACCGAGGTATCCAGGCCACCGGAATAGGCCAGCACCACCTTTTTAAAATCAGACATGCCCTTGCTCCAGACTGAACAGGATGGATTCGGAAGCCTCTGAACAATACCTGGGCCTCTCTAATGCCAGAGGCGATGAACAACAGGAGTTATTCAGAGGCTCCTGCAGATAAGGGCCGATATTGTACGGCAGTCAACGGCCGGGGGCCAGATGGACAAATGGCGAGAGAAAAAAGAAAAACGCAAAGGGGACAGATTTCAAATCTGTCCCCGACCTCTATCGACTAAGGGCCTTAAACCGCCTGCTGGTGCTGAACCACTTCTTCGCGGATACCGTCCCAGCCCTCTTTAATCTGGCGCAGGAGGCTGGCGACTTCGTCAAGCTTGGCGACATCGTTCCTGGCATTGGCTTCGAACAGGGTCCGCTCCATGTAGTCATAGAGACCTTCCAGCCGCTCGGCGAGCTCTCCGCCCCGCTCAAAGTCGAGAAAACTTTTCAAGCCACCGACAATCTCAATGGCCTTGCCGATCAGCCGACTCTTGCCTTCGATATCCCCGGCCTGCATACGGGCCTTGGCCATATTAATACGCTCCAAGGCCCCGTTATACAGCAACTGGATCAATTTGTGAGGATCCGCGTCGGTGATACTGGTCTGTGTACTGACACGCTGGTAGGCCTGCAAGCCATTCATAATTAACCCCTTCTCACTGTCCGGAGGCCGGATCAGTTATTTTGGTTGTTCCGCGGAGCCAGAGCCGCAAGCTGCTGGCTGACAAAATCCTGAGTACTCTGCAGCTGGGCAATGAGCGAATCCGCCGCGCTGAACTGCTTAACCAGTCGCTCCCGATAGGATTCAATCCTGACTTCCAACCGGGCCCGGTCTTCGGCGATGGACTCGAGCTCACGCTGAAGACCGTCGGTGCGACTCTCCAGCGTACCATCGGCGCCCACAATGCTGTTGATCAGATCAACCGCTCGATCACCCACACCCTGGATAAAGTTGATGGATCCCCGGGCGCCGGTGTCACCACCGGTGATTCGGACCTGCATACCGGAGGCACCGCCACTGCCCTCAACCACCAGGACCTGACCTTCACCGGTCGCGGCCTGACCGCCAATGGTGCCAGCGACATCCTTGCCCAAGGTGCCGGTCTTGACCGACAAGCCCAGGGTCGCGGCCGAATTGGTGTCCACAGCCGTCAGACTGACATTGGAATCACCGCCATACTCTCCCGATTTGAAGGAAAATACGCCGTTCACCGCATCAAACTCTACCTGAACCGAGCGGCCGTCCGCGCCCAGGGCGGAATTACTGCTCAGCTGACTCTGAATCTCCGCCGCCAGCTCGTCCCGGGTATAGGTTCCGGCGGTCAGCTGAATCGATGCCGTCGTCGAGCCATCAACCACAAGGGTCAGCTCGTCGTTATCGGCGTCGATCGTGACCGAGCCGGTCCCGACATTCTCACCCTGCAGCGAACCCTGGGTGGCAATCTGGGTGATGTTAACCGCGTAGTTACCAGGCTGGGTACTGCTGCCACTGCGAAGAAATTCGATTTGTCCGTCGCTGGCCCGCCCCTGTTCCGCAAACAGGGCAATGACATCGTCTGAATTCTTTTCCAGTTGGTCCTGGAACACCGTGCGGTCAAAATCGAGCTGGCCGGTTTGAGCGTTGGTGGTGATACCAACATCGGCCAGAGATCGAACCGCGCCCTTTTCCAGCCCAGGAACGATACCGGTGAGCAAGCTCCTCAACTGCCGCTGAACACCCCGAACCGTCGCATCACCGGTCAGCAGGCCACCTTGCTGGGTCTCGGCGTTGTAGCCGGCCAGGCTGTCGATGGCCTGTTGAAACGAATTGAACTTGTCGACAAAGGCCTGCACGCGATCGGCCACGGCGCCAAAATCCTGATCTACCTTAACGGTCGAGGTCGCCCCTTCTGCCTTGAGCTCGAAGGTGACGCCATCCACCACGTTGGCTACCGTGTTGGTGGGCCGGGAAATGGAAATGCCGTTGACCTGCACGATGGCATCCTGGGCGGCAACGGTTTCCGTCAGGTTATTGGTGGTGCCATCAAAGGCCAACTGGGACAGGCCCGTGGTATCGGTGTTGTTGCCATCGTCGTCGGCAACGGAGATTGTGATGGCATTGTCCACGCCGGTTTCCTCGGCGGACAACACCAGGCGGAAGCCATTGCCCGTGTCGATAATACCGGCACTGACACCAATACCCGCGTCATTGATCTCATCGGCCAGCCCCTGCAAGGTGTTGTTGGAGCTGTCAATGGTCAGCTCCTTACTCTCCCCGCCAACATTCAGGGTAAGGGTGCCGGTGCCCAGGGTGGCGGTGTCCTTATCCGCAAAG
This sequence comes from Marinobacter sp. SS21, assembly GCF_028369065.1. Lineage (GTDB taxonomy): Bacteria > Pseudomonadota > Gammaproteobacteria > Pseudomonadales > Oleiphilaceae > Marinobacter. Next base: position 128,680 of record NZ_JAQNDA010000011.1, on the reverse strand, counting down.
GTTCCGGAAGCCAGCGACTGGGCTTGTGCCAATTGATCCACAACCACGGAATAACTGCCCCGTTTGGCCTGGGTGCTGTCAATGGACACTTCGATTTCGTCATTGGAGGAGGTCGCCGAAAATGCCATCAGGCTTTCTGCCGAGCTGAGCTGGCGCATGGGCAGCCGCAATTCGGTAATCGCACTCCGAAAGGCGCCGTAAGCAGAGATCAGGGCTTCAGCTTTCTGCTGATTGAAGTCCAGGCGAGCCTGCGTAGGCTTACGCTCCGCCGCAACCAGCTGATCGACCAGGTCCGATGTAAGGACACCGGAACCGATGCCTAAAGATGATATTCCCGCCATGACTCAGCCCCTCAGGAAGGCACAATCGTTTCACTACTGAAGTTATCGGCCAAAGGCGGCAAAACTTTGCCCCTTCCAGCCGGCATTTTGTAACAGTATGTACCTCTTGGTGCGCAGGTACAAAACGCAGAGCACCGCCGGTCCCAGTGGGAGCGGCGGTGCTGAAACACCGTTGTCAGCCGAAAGCCTAAACAGGCATTCCGCTAGACTTTCAGGTTAAACAACGTCAGCGGTTCATCCTGCTGCAAATTTTCTGCCAACCTCAATGCGACTTCATCAGGCATCTGCCGAATGACTTCCTGGGTCTGCTGATCCACCACCCGCACAATGGTTTCCCCCAGCTCATGATCTATCTCGAACTGAAGGTCCCGCTGTACGTTCTGGATAAAATCATTCAACCTGGAAACGGCATCATCCAACTGCACCCTCTCTCCTTCCCGCGCTTGCGGTTCGCCCTTCGGGCGGACAGCATCGGCAACGTCTGGTGTTGAGCTGGCTGAAGTCACAGACTGAGCGGAGACATCACTGCCTTCGATCGGAGGTGACGTAGGTGCCCGAGCCGGAGCATGGTCACTGGAACTTACCAGCTTCAAATCCGGGCGGTTCAGGTTTACGTCATTCATAGCGCACCTCGCTATCCTCTAACGGCGTGAAGCCGGCCCCTTGGCGGGGCCGACTCCGTTACCGTCCGATCATCCCTATTACTGCAGGAGGGACAGAACCTGCTGCGGCCGGGCATTGGCCTGCGCCAGCACTGAGATGCCAGCCTGCTGCAGCACCTGGGACTTGGACAGTTTGGCGGTTTCCGCCGCAAAGTCGGCATCCAGGATACGGCTGTTGGCTGCGCTCAGGTTGGTGGAGGTGGATTCCAGGTTTGAGATGGTGGTCTCAAAGCGGCTCTGCAGAGCACCGAACTTGGCCCGCTGGGCGTTGACGGAGCTCAGAGCGGCGTCCACTGTTTTCAGGGCCTGAGTAGCCTTCTCGAAGGAGGTGATATCGAGCTCAGACACCTTGTTCAGAGTGGAAGCCTCATCCGCAAAGGCGTTGGACGTAGTCACATCGGTAGAGAAGGACTTGTCCGAATCCAGCTGGATGTAGCCACTGGTGATGGAATCGTCAGCAGTGGTATCCGCGGTCAGAGTTACGGCACCGGCAACCGCCACCAATTCGCCATCGGCATCCCGAGCCTGCTTGGTCACGGTCACGTTGCCGGCATTGGCCACCGCGGTGTCCGCCACCCGGATATCATTGCCGGTATCGTTGCTCAAAATAATGGAGTTGCCATCCTCCGCCACTTCGGCGGTGACGCCAGTCTTGGAAGACTGATCGTTGATAGCGGCAACGGCAGCCGACAGAGAGTCCGCTCCGGTAGCGGCGTCCAGGGTAAAGGAGATGGACTGATCCGCGTCGTTGTCGGAACGCAGGTTCAGGGTGTAACTGCCCGCGGCACCGAATGCCAGCTCAGTTTCGGTGCGAGCTGTGGCGGTTACGCCGGTGTCGCCCGTCTGAGTGTTGATGTTGGTGGCGATGGTTTGTGCCGTTTCGTTGGCACCAATGGTCACCGTAGCTGAGCCAAGCGAGCCGTTAATCGCCACAGAACCGGCGGTAATGCCGTTGGCACCGAATGCCGCTGCCGCTGCGGCCGGGCCTTCCGAGATCACCTGATTGTTACCGTACTTGCTGGTGCGCAGGTTGGCGGTGGACGCGGTGATGGTTTCGTTGGCATTCGCACCCACCTGGAACTTGGCAGTACCGAAAGTGCCGTCCAGCAGGTTCTGGCCGTTGAAGTTAGTGGTGGTGGCGATACGATCCAGCTCGGAAACCAGCTGGTTCACTTCGTCTTGCAGCGCCTGACGGTCAGCAGAAGAGTTGGAGGAGTTCGCAGACTGCACCGCCAGCTCACGAACCCGTTGCAGGATGTTGCCGGTTTCACCCAGAGCGCCTTCGGCGGTCTGTGCCAGCGAGATACCGTCGTTAGCGTTACGAACCGCCTGGTTCAAACCACGAACCTGGGACTCGAAACGGGAAGAAATCGCCAAACCGGCCGCATCGTCTTTGGCCGAGTTGATGCGCAGACCTGAAGACAGACGCTGCAGCGCCTGATCAGCCAGACCCTGGGACTTGTTCAGCTGGTTCTGGGCGCTGAGTGATGCGACGTTGGTGTTGATACCGAGAGCCATAGTGCTTCTCCTTTAAACAGTGTTGTTTTCTGCTGAAAGAGGTCTGGCGCCCGTTCTCGTTTGTTTGGGTACGCCGCCCTGCTGGAATGCTTAACGGCGCACCCCAGAAATCCTTTAGAAAAAAAGCGGCATATATTGTTAAGGTTTGTAAAAACGGGTAATAAGCGGCAATCCCTCTCCCCCAGCCTAGTCAAAAAACCGGCAAGCGCTTTTCAAAACGTCCCAGAGCAAAATGATTTTTATTGTTTAATAACAGCTAGATACTATTATTTTTATAGAACTGGCATAGCGTTCGCTTATCCCTGGCAAACCGACAAATCTGGACTTTGGCCGGCAGGGCGTCCTTGTGATTGGGCACTGAGCGACCGGCATCTCTGAACTGGGAGAAACGATATGCCTCAGATCATCAATACCAATACCGCATCACTGAATGCCCAACGGAACCTCAACACCTCGCAGCGGGATGCCGACACCGCGCTGCAAAGACTGTCGTCAGGGCTGCGGATCAATTCCGCCAAAGACGACGCCGCGGGCCTGGCCATCTCGGAACGGTTCACTTCTCAGATTGAAGGCCTGAACCAGGCAATACGAAATGCCAATGACGGCATCTCTCTGGCTCAGGTCGCCGAAGGCGCCCTGGGGGAATCCGGCAACATCCTGCAGCGTATCCGGGAACTGGCCGTGCAATCCGCCAACGCCACCAACTCCGCGTCCGACCGCCAGGCTTTGCAGGCTGAGGTCAACCAGCTAAAGGAAGAACTGGAGCGAATCGCCACCACCACGGAATTCAACGGCCTTAAGCTGCTGGATGGCACCTTCCAGGCGCAGAAATTCCAGGCTGGCGCCAACGAGAACCAAACCATTGCGGTGTCCATTAAAGGCGCCCGAACCGAAGACCTGGCAAACAACACTGTCACCGCACAGAACGCAACCCTGAACCAGGGCACCGGTTCCACCACCGCCGCGGCAGCCGCTCTGCCTGCCGCCAATACCATCGGTACCCAGAACCTGACGCTATCGAGTTCTCTGGATACCGTGGTGGTGCCGATTACCGCAGGGGATACCGCGGAGGACATTGCCGCAGACATCAATAACATTGCCTCCACCACTGGCGTGGCAGCAATGGCCAGGACCAGTGTGACCCTAAGCAATACCGCCACCACGCCAATCGCTGTGCCGCAAACCATCACCATGACCATCGGCAATGGCAGCAGCACGGCGACGATTTCCGCTCAGATCACCGATGCGACCGACCTCTCCCCTCTGGCCCAGGAGATCAACTCCGCGTCGGGCAAGATTGGCGTCACCGCCGAAGTGGAAAGCGATGGCAGCATCACCCTGGTACAGGAACAGGGCAAGGACATCACCATAGAGGATTTCACCGCAGGCGCCGGTGAGCAATTGGCGGTTCAAGGCAGCGGCGATCCCACCCCGATCGAGCTGACCACGGGAGGAGCGAACGCCACCCGAGTTGCCGGAGAGATAACCCTGGATTCGTCCGTCAGCTTCGCAGCAACCTCGGACGTGGCCCCGGGTGCCGGCAGCGTGCTCAATAGCGCGGCAGACGTAGCGACCGGGTCAACGCCGGAAAATGTCGCCAGCATTGACATCAGCACCGTGGACGGGGCCACCGATGCCCTGGCCATTGTCGATGCCGCCCTGGAAACCATCAGCGGCATCCGCGCCGACCTGGGCGCCGCCCAGAACCGCCTGGAGTCCACCATCGCCAACCTGAGCACCACTTCCGAGAACCTGTCGGCGGCCCGCTCCCGCATTCGGGATGCCGACTTTGCCGCCGAATCGGCCGAACTGGCCCGCACCCAGGTGCTGCAACAGGCCGGGCTGTCGGTTCTGGCCCAGGCCAACGCGCGGCCCCAGCAGGTGTTGCAGTTGCTGCAAGGGTAAGCTTCCGGCGAAACGAAAACAGCTGGCACTCGCCAGCTGTTTTCGTTTTTAGGACAACTTTCTGTTTGTGTAACCTGGATTTTTACGGAAGCCCAGCACGGCAACAACAATGGTTACGTCATCTTCCAACGCGCCCCCTTTCCTTCAATTCCCTTAGCCCGATATAACAAACTTTCTTCTCACTGATCCTTTCAGTTCGACTGGCTAGTTCTTCCCCATGCCACTCAGGAATTTCAGGAAGCCTCCCCTCACTGGTTAACGATTCCCAAAGCTGCTCCATCGCCTGAATTTTCTCCAGTCGACTCATACGCTCAATGTCCCGCATGGCAGTGTACCTTTCAGTCAAGAACTCAAGGAGCCTTTAACTATAAGCGCAACCTTAGGCTCCCTCAGTATATACGCACTCAATTGCTCCATTTCTGGCATAGCTTTCGCTTTGTCCCCTTCAACTGATCCAAAACACATTCCGACTGCAGACTCTTGCCGCTTCCCATTGCCGCGGTGCCACTTACGAGGTGTAGATATGCATGCACAGCATCAACCCCAGACATCGCTGGTTAACCAGGCAGACATCGCCAGGAACCTGTTGCAGGCCAACGAAGCCTACCGGGAATCCAATAACGCCAAGCGCTCACTCCCGGACCGTTTGGCTGCCCGTCGCGAATGCCGTCAGATGCTGGAATCGATCCTGCAGGTATCGCCCCACCAGCCGACAGCCATTGGCCTGCTAGGGCGTCTGGCGATGGATGAAGGCAACCTGGAACAGGCCCATACCCTATTCTGGCAAAGCCTGGACGTCGACGATCAGCAGCCCCAGCAATACGCCAACCTCGGATATTGGGCTCTAGCCACCGAGCGGCCAGTGCTGGCCGAGCAGTATTTTCTGGAGGCGCTGGAGCTGGATCGGCAATCTGCCGCCGCTTTTTGCGGCATCGCCCATGCCAAGCGGGGTCAAGGCAAGTTCGACAGTGCCTATCTCCACTACCGCAAGCTGATGCAGCTGGGACTGAGCTGGCCATCGGTGTACAGCGGAATGCTGACCTGTGCCGAAAACCTGGCGGTCGCGAAAGCCGACCACGAACTGGCCATGGACGCCATTGCCCTGCTGAGCCGGGAAGAACTCCCGCACCAGCAAATCGGCCGCTTTGTGGGCGCGATTGTCCGGGCGCAGTACGATCTCGACAATCCCCAGGCCTCCATCTTTCTCGCCGCGGCTTGCGAGGATGAGCTGCTGCTCCTGGCATTGGAAAAGACCCTGATGCCGGATGCGGCCGTGGAAGAGCTGATCACCCTGCTACGCCGGGAGATCCTGGCTGAAGTGGCGCAGACAGCGCAGCTGCGGGATGAACTGCAACGGCTTACCCTGGCCATTGCCCGGTACAGTGATCGCACCGGCTATGCCCTGATCAGTGCGGACGACGAGGAGCGCCTGATCGCCACCATTAACGACAGTATCGTCGCGCAGCTGGCTATGACAGAACCGATGGACGCGATGATCGGATCGTTGCTGGTCAGCGCCATGTACGGCGCGCTGTTCCATCAGGGCTTTGCTCATCAGCTAGGCCAGTGGTGCCTGGTGGATTGGCCGCTGGCGCTGCAGCCCATGATGGCTGCCAGCTACTACCACCGGGCCACCGAAGAGGCCATCAAACAGAACTTCGATGAAAAAGCCGCCGAGCTTTGCCTGGACCGGGTCGATGTACCCCAGGCCTGGCCGAGCTGGTCGCAACTGGCCTATCGAAACCAGAGCAGCCTGAAAGCGCTGATGGCATCGGAGCTAGGCCTGGACACCAGCGCCCTGCCGTCAACGCTGCGCATTATGATCTGCGGTGCGGAATCCGGCCAGCGAGCACTTGAGCTGGCTCACTATCTGGATGACGTGGAAGTGATCGCGGTGGACGAGTCGCTGCCCAATATCGCCATGGCGACGCGACGGGCTCAGGAGCTGGCCATGAGCAACATCGTGTTCTGGCCCTGGTCGGTGGCCCAACGTTTCGTCGCCGACAACCAGACCGTCCACTGGATTGAGGTTGGCCGGCTACCATCGGCCGCCATGACCGACCTTTCCCTGGCCGCCCTGATCAATTCGGCAACGTCCAATGGCAGCGTGGTCCACCTGCACACTACCGTATCGGACCAAACCCCTGGCGACCGCCAGATGCGTACGCTGATCGACAAGCACGGCCTGCAACCCAGCCGCAACAATTTACGCCGCCTGCGACAGATGGTCCTGAACAACCCCAAAGACCCAAAGTGGCAGACGCTACTGGCCTCGCCGGATTTCTTCGGACTCGGCGGATGCCAGGATCGCTGGTTTCGTGCCGAAGACCCGCGGCAACTGAGGGAACTGATGGGCCTGGTCAGCAACGAAGTACATTGGAAACTGCTGAAGGCGCGGGATACGGATGGTCACAGCCTGGCCACGCCCCCGGTGCAAGGCCAGCTGCAGGCCGAAGCCCGGGGCAGCGAAGTGCAAAGCCTGATGGGGCAGGATTTGAGCCTGTACTTCCTGAAACGTCGCTAGCGCCTCGGGCAAAGAGGATGGACGGGGGACAGACTTCAAGTCTGTCCCCTATCTGCGGCGGTCTGCCCCCGAACCAACACCACCCCGTAGGATGCGATGAGCAACGCGAATCGCATCACCGCGGCTACCGCCTTCCCAAAGCCGATCAGCCGTAGGGAATCAGAGACTCGCCATACAGGTGCAGCTCTTCCAGGACGTGCTGCTTGGCCGGGTCCAGTTCCGGGTCCGCCGCCAGGGTCTGCAGGCTCTGAAAGTAGCCTTCCAGCGAACGCCAGCCCGCTTTCGGCTGCATCAGCCGTTGTTGCCGAAACGATTCCCAGCGCTCCTGCTCTTCAGACATTAGGGTGTCCGGGTAATTGCGGGCGCGATAGCGGAACAGCATTTCCGACAGGCGATCATCGTCAAACCGGACGTCCTGCTCGCCCAACGACGCCACCGGCTGCTTCAGCACCCAGTTCAGTTTTTCGCGGTCGGTCTTGCTGATAAAGCCGCCTGCGTAGAGCTGCTCGTCGGGGTCGGTCAGCTCAGAGTCATGGGGCTGATCGAACGCCGCCGCGATCCGGGCTGGCAGGTCGGCGGCCTGACGCAGCTTGGTCAGGTTGGCCCTTAAGGTATCGCCATCGAGTTCCAGCGCCGCCAGCCGCTCGGCCGACAACGTTTTTAGCATGGTGGCCGGAGCCAGAACCGGACACTTGTTCAATTGAATGCCCTTCAGGGCGAAACGGGATCGCCCTTCCCCCAGCTCGGCCTGAGAGGTAAATACCCGCTCCCGGATTTCTTCCACCGACGCGTTGATCAGTTCGGTCGGGTCCTCCCGCAGGTCGTAGGCAATCACCAGATTCTTGTTGCTGGGATGCTCGGCCACCGGCGCTACCATCGCACAACAGCCTCGGCTTGCCGGATACTTTGAGGAGATGTGAAAGACCGGCTTCATACTCTGGGTATCCAGCAAGGCCCTCGCCGAATGCTTGTCCTTGTTGTTGAGCACGAAATCGAACAGCTTGGGCTGTTGCTCCCGGATCAGGCGGGCCACCGCAATAGTGGCCTCAACATCGGACATGGCGTCGTGGGCACTTTCGTGAGCGATGCCATTGGCCACGGTCAGTTCTTCCAGCCGGAAGCTGGGGCTGCCATCCTCTTTGGTGGGCCACTCGATACCTTCAGGGCGAAGGGCATAGGTCAGGCGAACCATGTCGATGATGTCCCAGCGCGAGTTGCCGTTTTGCCACTCCCGGGCGTAGGGGTCACGCAAATTGCGGTACAGGGTATGACGGGTTACCTCGTCATCGAACCGTAAGCTGTTGTAGCCCACCACACAGGTGCCCGGCTGGCTGAACGCCTCGTTGATCTGGGCAATGAATTCCGCCTCCGGGTAACCGTCGGTCATCGCCTTTTGTGGGGTGATCCCCGTAATCAGGCAGGCCTCGGGCGACGGCAGGTAATCGTCCGTCGGCTTACAGTAAATAACCAGAGGATCTTCGATGATGTTGAGGTTTTCGTCGGTACGAACCCCGGCAAACTGGGCCGGGTGGTCGTGGACCGGGTCCACGCCAAAGGTCTCATAATCGTGCCAGTAAAACGACCGTATCACTGCAAGGACTCCTGCACCTGTCCATAAATGTGGCATCGGCGCAGTCTAGCAGAAAGGGGCGGCGGATACCGGCCTGAGCTATGCCGGCCAGCATCCGCTTCGTTCCGATCGGCCTACCGGCCCGGCGGATCGGACTCAGAACACCCCCAGTCCGCGGTCGATGTACTCGGTGCGCACCCGAGGAATGCCGTTTTGCAACGTTTGCAGATCTATAGTCATCGCGGTGGGCAAGTTGAGGTGAACCCCCGGAGCGGCCGTCACCGTCCGGCTACCGTCCAGGCTTTGCCAATCCACCGCCTGTTCCTGAAACGCCAGGAAGAAGTCCTTCGCAAAGCCCACGGTGCCGTCACCGTTATCCGCCCCAACCTCAAAGGTCTTCAGGTTGGTTAGTGGCGCGCACTGGACACCACTGGCGCAATCGGTGGTGGCGCCGGCCAAGCCCACGTGGGTGGCCTGGTAGTTTGTGGCCGCCGTGGTGGCGTCGTAGAGGGTGGCCGCAGCCGCGGTGCCGCTGGCGTCCTCCAGCTGCAGCCCCAGGTGGCCGGAAAAGCTGGCCATTTCTCCGGACAATGTACCCCGGGCCTGACCGAGCCCGAGGCGGAATCCCACAACTTCATCGTTGACTTGCGCCAATTCGAAGTACGGGTTCGCCGCCTCGAAAGGCACAATGTCGCCAACGGCGTAGGTTTGCCCGTCCAGCTGAACCCGGGATTCATCCTCGGATATATGCCCCAGTGACAACTGGTTCACAGCAAGGTCCGTTCCAGCAGCCGTCTCGCCAATGGCGAGCGCATTCACATTGGTTTGGACAGCAACGTCCATCCCCATGGTGATACGCGTGAAATGCTGACTGCCCCCCATTACCTGATCTACCGCAATCATCGCCTGTCCCTGAACCGCGCCCATCTCCGTATCGGAAATAGGTTGCAGTTCGGCCCGGACATCCTGTGTTCCAGCCAGGCACAAGGTGACAAGGACCGCGCTTCCTATCGCATTCCTGGTCATGGTGTTGATGTGTCTCTGATCGATTCTGTTTATACCGGCGCCCGCAACATCCGTCCCCCGCCAAGCGGGCTGCACGGGTACACCGGTGGTCTCTGATGGCTGGCCGCCGAGTTCGAATGCTCGGTTTGCTGATGCCCTGGGTTCTGGTGCTCAAGGTCATCACGCTTGGTCTGGCCAACCGCGGCGATTTGTTATGTGTCGCTTTGTTACGTTTTGTTGCCGCAGCGCCACTATAATCAAGTCGCTGCGACCAATTGAGTGAGGCCGGTCACATCCGGCCATTACAAAAGCGTTAACCCCGACGGTTTATGATCCAGGTCTCATTCCCTTGGGATCTACTGGTAGATGACAGCCCCCGAAAAACAGACACCGGCCGACTCTCTGCACGACTGCTATACTGCTAGCCAAAACAACATGATCGCTGCGATGCCTTTGAACCAGGCCGCCCCGTTGATATGAGCGCCCGCCGGTATGACCCTTCGAGTCCTGATTTGTGATGACTCCGCCCTGGCCAGAAAACAAATGGCCCGCGCCCTCCCCAAACAGTGGACGCCCGACATCGGCTTTGCCGAACACGGCCGACAAGCCCTGGACATGCTTCGCGACAGTGCCTGGGATGTGCTGTTTCTCGATCTCAACATGCCGGAAATGGATGGTTACTCGGTGCTTCGCACCATTACCAAGGAAGATTTGCCCGTGATGACTATCGTGGTGTCCGGTGATGTGCAGCCACAGGCGCAGGCGCGGGTACTGAAGATGGGCGCACTGGGCTTCATTCGAAAGCCCACACAGCCAGAGCAGGTGGAAGCCCTGTTGCGGGAGTACGGCATACTCCGGGACGAAGATGGCGAATGGAACGACAAAGGCGAAGCCAAGGCCAAAGCCGCGAGTTTGCCCACGTCGGAGACGACGGAGCCCGGCGCCGTCGGATGCCAGGAATTCCTCCAGGAAATCGCCAACGTCGCCATGGGCCAGGCATCGGACCTTATGGCGCGTCTGTTAAACGCCTTCGTCAAGCTGCCGGTACCCAAGGTGGCCAAGCTGGCGCGGTCAGAGCTCTATATGGCCATCTCCGCTGCGGACAATCGGGCGGCCTATTCCGCCGTCTGCCAGGGATTTACCGGCGCCGGGGTGGCGGGCGAAGCCCTACTGCTCTTCACCGATGCTCACGTCCGGGATCTGGCCACGTTGCTGGGGTACGATCAAGAGGACTCCGGAGAAGTCGAGCTTGAAGTGCTGATGGACCTGTCGAGCATTTTGTTCGGCGCTTTCATCAAGAGCTTCGGCGACCAGCTGAACCTGAAACTGTCCCTGGGACACCCCTCCGTTCTCGGCCAGCATCAGCCGGTGGCGGCCTTGCTGGAGCATCATGGTGGGCGGCAGGAAGAACTGCAGTGCATCGAGATCCGCTATGAAATCGAGGGGCACCAGACCCAGTGCGACCTGTTGGTGGTACTGACCGAGGATTCGATCCCCCACCTGGAACAGCAGTTACAATTTTTAGTGGAGTAGCCCCATGAGTTCAGAGGACGCGGATCTGCATGCCTTCCACTGGTTGGTGGATATGGTGGAATCGGTGGAAGTGGGTCTGGTGGTGCTGGATCTCGATCATCGGGTCCAGGCCTGGAACGGGTTTATGGAGAATCACAGCGGACTGACCGCCAGCCGTGTGCACAACCGCAATCTGTTCGACCTGTTTCCCGAGCTGCCGAAGGCCTGGCTGGTCCGCAAGATCAACACCGTGGCCACGCTGAATACCCGTACCTTCACCTCATGGGAACAGCGTCCCTGGGTCTTTCGCTTTCGCAATACCCGGCCCGTCACCGGCATTGAAGAGTATATGTTCCAGAACCTGACCATCAGCCCACTGAATGGCACTGACGGCTCGGTGGAGAAGGTCTGCCTGACGGTCTATGACGTCACGGACATGGCTTCCAGCAAGCGGGCGCTGGAACAGGCCAATGAACAGTTGCTGCGGTTAAGCGTCACCGACCGCGCCACCGGTTTGTTCAACCGCGTGGCCTGGGAAAACCTGCTGGACGCCGAATACGAACGCTATTTCCGTTACGGCCACCACGCAGCAGTGGCCCTGCTGGACATCGACCACTTCAAAACCATCAACGATACCCATGGCCACTTACGTGGCGATGAAGTCATTCTGAAAACCGCCCAGACCATTCGGGAGAAGCTGCGCCAGGCGGACCGTCCCGGACGCTTCGGTGGTGACGAATTTGGCATTATCCTGCCGGAAACCGATGCCAAAGGGGCTCTCTGCATTTGCGAACGAATCCGGGACAGCCTGGCCCAGTTCTCCTTGGATGCCCCGAGCGGCGCCATCCAGATCACCGTCAGCATTGGTGTTGCCGTACTGACTGAAAGCGCTCAAAACTGTCAGCAATGGCTCAAGCAGGCCGACAGTGCCCTATACCAGGCCAAGGAAGCCGGGCGGAACCAGGTGGTCGTATACAGCTGAGATCATCGCGGTTTCAGATCAGCCTCAACTGTTATATTATAACAATTCAGCCACCCACCGCTCCAAAGGCAGAACCCGTGCAGCGCGCCATTCCCACCAACCTGATACTTGGCTTTCTCGGCGTCGGCAAGACCACCGCGATCCGTCACCTGTTGCAGCTCAAGCCCGCCCATGAATCCTGGGCCATTCTGGTCAACGAATTTGGTGAAGTCGGTATCGACGGAGCCTTGCTGTCCGATCAAAACGCCGTAGTGCGGGAAATACCCGGAGGCTGCATGTGCTGCGTGGCCGGACTGCCCATGCAGATCGGACTGAACCGGCTGATCCACCAGGCCAGGCCAGACCGCTTGCTGATTGAGCCCACCGGGCTGGGCCATCCAAGCCAGATCATCCAGACCCTGACCAACGAACACTACCGGGATGTGCTGACGCTTGGCCCCGTCATCGGCCTGGTGGACCCCCGCAGGCTGGCCGACCCGCGGGTGCTGGAGAATGAGCAATTTCGGGATCAGGCTGCCACCGCCGACATCCTGGTCGCCAACAAGACGGACCTATGCTCGGCCGGGGAACTGCACCACTTTGACGCCTGGGCCCAGGGTTTCAGGCCCACCAAAAGGGCCATCCACCACACCCGGAACGGCCAGCTGCAACTGGCCTGGCTAGAGGGCCATCACGCCGGCACCGACCCCAGCCCGCCTGACAGCCACCACCGGCCCCACCATCACGAGGAGCCTCTTGCGCCGCCAGTGTCCGTGGAGGATCAACCCTGGCAGCAGGTCAGCAATAAGGGGCTTGGCCACTTCAGTCTCGGTTGGCGGCTGCACCCCCGCTTCACCTTCCCGGAAACGGAGCTGCTGGCGCTGACCGCGGGGTTACCGGTTCTCCGCATCAAAGGGGTGATTCATACCACCTCCGGCTGGCGCGCCATTAACGTCGCGGACGATACCGTCTCGATCACTTCCGCCAGCCGCCAGGAGGTATCGCGATTGGAGATCATCAGCCCGGAACCGCTGCCCTCAGAGGCACTGGATGAGCGATTGCGGCAGCTGGCCCATCGGCCGGGGTAGCCCCCTTATCCCAGCAGCTCCTGAATCAGCTCACGGTATCGCCGGCCAAGCCGGGACAACCGCCACGCCTCAGGAACCGCCGGAGCCTCATTGCCTGCCATTAGCTGAATCAGGGTGATCGCTGCGCCTTGCGACTCCTGTTCAACGTCGTCATCAAACCGGGTGTACCGCTGTGCCTGGGGCACATACTCCGGGTAAGCCAAACGATCCGGTGCCAGGGCCAGGCAACCGGAGGCCATGGCCTCCAGCATCGACAATCCCTGAAAGTCATGAAGTGCGGTGGAAACCACCACGTCCGCCTGGTTGAGCAGGCGGTCGTAGCCGTCCCGATTGTCCAGGAAACCCCATTGCTCAATCTGCGCGGCAAATTCCTCGCGGATCCGTGCAAATTCCGGTGGCTGCCGACGGAACTGCTCCCCCACCACACTGAGCCGGAAGCGCTGGCCCTCGTAGCGCAGCTGCCGGAGCAGTGCCAGCAGCCGTTCTGGGCCCTTGTCGTACTCCCAGCGATGGTTCCACACCAGATGGGGAACCGCCCGATTCAGCGGCACCGTTCGGGCCTGGAACAAGCGATCCTCAATGGGCACCGGCAGTACGGTGGATTTGGCCCGCAAGGCGTCCACCACCCCGGCTGGCACGGCGTCCGGCAACTTGGCCAGCAACGCCGAGGTGGCCTCCAGAAAGCTTTGCCGATTCCAATGACTGTTGAAGGCGATTCGGTTCGCGGCGATGGCGCTGTACACATTGACCAGCTGCGGATCGATGCTGTCGTGCTGCTGGCGAGAGCGGGGATAGGCAAACTGGTTTTCGTGCATATACAGCAGCACCGGTACCGACGCCAGCTGGGGATGGCAGCCCTTGAGCGTGGCCAGATCCACCATGGAGGTCACCACCAGTAGATCCCAGGGTTGCCGCAACTCCGGTGTATTCAGCCAACTCAGGGCATTGCCACGGATGCGCCAACGGAAGTAACGCGGCGGCAGGCTCACCACCTGCCAGTCGTACTGGGGTTGACTGGCCACCAACTGCTCCCGCCAACGACGGTGGCTACCAACATCGTAGGCGGACAGGATCAGGATGCGGGGACGGGGGGACGCGCACATGGGGCGCTATCCTCCCTTATTCGTTATTGGAAAGCCAGACGCTCTGGTACCGCCTCAGGGTCAGCTTGCCGGTCAGGTCCACCCACTGATCGGTGCCGATGAGGTTGATATCATCCAAGGCCGGCTGCCGTAGTTCGTTACTGATACGGCGCCGTCCAGATCCGAGAACACCACTGGCCGCAGCCAACTCACAACAGCGACTCCCCCTTCGCCAGGGTCAACCCATGGTTTTCGTTGACGTCGATCACCCAATCGGCGCGGCTGGGCATCTCGATCAGCGTTCGCCGGGTGATGCGCTCGTAGTGCATGATGAACCACGCCACCTGGTCGTCGGTCATGATCCGCGGGGGCTTGGCTTCCACCACTGGCTCATCGCTCCGCTCTGGTGCGTCGTCGAGTCGGCGAGCCAGCTTGTGCTCCTGCAAGGTTCGCCAGCGCAGGACGCACGCCATCGACGGCGCCCGTAACATGATCAGCCGGTCCAGCTGGCTGAAAAACTGGGCGTAGTCGGTGTCCAGTCGGTGATTCACATACCGTCGCCAGACCCCATCCGGGTCATCCCGGCGTTCCAGCTCATTCTGCGGCGCCATCAGTTTTTGGGGGTCGGTTTCAGGCCGCGCGCCCAGGCACCAGCCTTCCACCAGGACAATGGCAGCGACTCCAGAGAACCGGGGCCATTGCGCCTCAGGAACCCGATCATCTCGGGCCTTGTCAAAGAAGGGAATTGCCACCTCGCTGTCCGCAGACGCCTTGACCAGTTGATCAATGAGCCGCTGGCCCAGGTCCAGATCGTGGGTGCCCGGCACGCCCCGGGTCCTCAGCAGCGGGTGTACCGTCTCCGCCAGGCGCTGGCGCTCGGCCTGGGTCAGGTAAATATCATCCAGTGAGAAGCTTGAGCAGGCGCAATTCAGATGCTCAGTGAGCAGGCTCTGCAGGAACAGGGTCAAGGTGGATTTCCCGGTTCCCTGGGCGCCATGGATGCCTACCAGCAGCGTCCTTCCGGCTGCCCGCTGGCGGCGCTGAAGTTCCCGGGCCAGCGGCAGGATAATGGTCATCGCTGTGTCCCGATAGGTCGACGGCAGCCGCTCTTGGGCAAGCAGCTCGTCGATCACGGCGGAGATAGCCCGGTCTGACACGTCATTGGCTCCAGCTTCTGATGGAAGGTAGGCAGGCTGCCTCAGTCATTACAGCAGAATCCGTACCTTCTGGTAGAAATTCAGAAGGATAAAAAAGACCGCGAACATGAAATGTTTGTGCCCCTTGGGCACCTTTGAGAGACTAATAACCCATCCACAGCGCCGTGACAGCCGCTACGCCGCCCGTTTACAAGGTTCCAATCGCCGTCTATGCACCAAGATTCCGTCCGCATCGAACATCGCTACCTGGAGCTGCCGGACAGCTTTTACACCCGGGTGAAACCAACGCCGTTACGGGATGGCAAACTGGTCTGCTTTAACCATGAATTGGCTGAGATCATGGGCTTTCACACCGAGTCCCCCGAGGACTGGACCGCAGTCGGTGAGGGGCGGGAGCTGCTGGAGGGCATGGACCCGGTGGCGATGAAATACACCGGCCATCAATTCGGGGTCTACAATCCCGAGCTGGGGGATGGCCGCGGGCTGTTGCTGTGGGAAACGGTGGGGCCGGACGGCCAGCACTGGGACTGGCACCTCAAAGGCGCCGGCACCACGCCCTATTCCCGCTTTGGCGATGGTCGCGCCGTGCTTCGCTCAACCGTGAGGGAATACCTCTGCAGCGAGGCCATGCAGGCCCTGGGCATTCCCACCACCCGGGCACTGTTCATGATCAGCGCCAGGGACCCGGTGCAACGGGAAAGCATCGAAACCGCCGCCACACTGGTGCGCGTCGCCCAGACCCACATCCGTTTCGGCCACTTCGAGTTTGCCGCCTATCACGAAGGCGAGGAGGCACTGCGTACCCTGATCGACCACACCATCGCCCTGCACTTCCCCGAGTTGATCCCGGTGCCGGACGACGACCGTTACAGGCTGTGGCTGGAAGAGGTGGTTGCCCGCACCGGTCGCCTGATCGCCCAGTGGCAGGCGGTAGGCTTCTGCCATGGCGTGATGAACAGCGACAACATGTCCATCATCGGCGATACCTTCGACTACGGCCCTTACGCCTTCCTGGACGATTTCGACGCCGGCCACATCTGCAACCATTCCGACCAGGGTGGCCGCTACGCCTACAACCAGCAACCGCAAATAGGCTTCATTAACTGCCAGTACCTGGCCAGGGCGCTGGCGCCGGTCATGGACGAGGACGACCTGCGCCGGGCCCTGCGACGCTACGAAACCGCCTATAACGACAGCTTCCTGGCCAATATGCGCGCCAAACTCGGCCTGGCCATTGCCGAGCACGACGACATTGAGCTGATCATGGAGACCTTCAACCTGCTCCACGAATTCCGCGTCGACTTCACCCGCTTCTTCCGCGGCCTGTCCACCCTGCCCTCCAGAGGCGAAGCCCCGGTACGGGATCTGTTCGTGGATCGCAGCGTGGCCGACGCCTGGCTGGCCCGCTATCAGACCCGGTTGAGCCGCGAGACAAGGTCGGATGATGAACGGGAGGCGGCCATGTGCCGGGTGAACCCCAAGTACGTGCTGCGCAACTACCTGGCGCAACAGGTGATTCAGGAAGCCCAGAATGGCGACTACGAGCCCATGCAAAAGCTGCTGAAAGTCTTGAAGCGGCCGTTCGATGAGCAGCCGGAGCACGAGGAGTACGCGGCGTTACCGCCGGATTGGGGCAAGCATTTGAATATCAGTTGTTCGTCCTAGACGAATCTAAAGAGAAACAAAAGGCGAATAAAAAGGAGTCAGAACCTCCGAATAAAAAGGGGTCAGAACTTCAGTTCTGACCCCTTTTTATTCGCCGACCCTTTTTGCTTCATCGCCGGCATTTAAAAGAAATTACACCGCCTTGGCCGCGATGATCTTTTCCTGCCACTCCTGCGGACCGGTCTGGTGCACGGAAGTACCGTTGGAGTCCACCGCTACAGTGACCGGCATGTCTTCCACTTCAAACTCGTAGATGGCTTCCATACCCAGTTCCGGGAAGGCCACTACTTCGGCCTGCTTGATGGCCTTGGACACCAGGTAGGCGGAACCGCCCACCGCCATCAGGTAGACCGCCCCGAATTCCTTGATGGCGTCGATGGCGATCTGGCCACGCTCGGCTTTACCGATCATGCCGGTCAGGCCGGTTTTCTCCAGCATGGTGTGGGTGAACTTGTCCATGCGGGTGGCGGTGGTGGGACCGGCCGGGCCAACCACTTCTTCACGCACCGGATCCACCGGGCCCACGTAATAGATGAAACGGCCTTTCAGATCCACCGGCAGTTCTTCGCCCTGGGCGATCATGTCCACCATCTTCTTGTGGGCGGCGTCACGGCCGGTGAGCATCTTGCCGGACAGCAGCACGGTTTCACCCGGCTGCCATTCCTTCACGTCTTCCGGAGTTACCGTGTCCAGGTTGACACGACGCACGCTGTCGCCCACTTCCCAGGTAATTTCCGGCCAGTCTTCCAGGCTCGGTGGGGTTTGCAGGGACGGGCCGGAACCATCCAGCACGAAATGGGCGTGGCGGGTAGCGGCACAGTTCGGGATAATGGCCACCGGCTTGTTGGCCGCGTGGGTCGGGTAGTCTTTCACCTTAACATCCAGAACCGTGGTCAGGCCGCCCAGGCCCTGAGCACCGATGCCAAGATCGTTGACCTTCTCGAACAGCTCCAGGCGCAGCTCTTCGGCACGGTTGGACGCACCGCGCTCCTGCAGATCCTGAATGTCGATCGGGTCCAGCAGGGCTTCCTTCGCCAATTCCATCGCCTTCTCCGCGGTCCCGCCGATGCCGATACCCAGCATGCCCGGCGGGCACCAGCCCGCGCCCATCTGCGGCACCATTTTCAGCACCCAGTCCACAATGGAATCGGACGGATTCAGCATCGCAAACTTGGACTTGGCTTCGGAGCCGCCGCCCTTGGCCGCCACGTGTACTTCCACCTTGTCGCCAGGGACCAGCTTGTAGTGGATGATGGCCGGAGTGTTGTCCTTGGTGTTGGCTCGCGCACCATCCGGGTCCGCCAGCACGGACGCCCGCAGCACGTTGTCGGGGTGGGTGTAGGCGCGACGTACGCCCTCGTTGATGACGTCGTCCAGCGGCAGGCTGCAGTCCCACTGCACATTCATACCCACATTCACGAAAACGGTAACGATGCCGGTATCCTGACAGATCGGACGGTGGCCCATGGCACACATCCGGGAATTGATCAGGATTTGCGCCATGGCATCTTTCGCCGCCTGGGACTCTTCCTTCTTATAAGCCTCGTAGACGGCCTGGATGAAGTCTTTCGGATGGTAATAAGAGATGTATTGCAGCGCGTCCGCTACGCTCTCAATCAAGTCGTCCTGGCGGATTACGGTCGTCATAGGCGTCTCATCGGATTGAATGATTTGAGTAGGAGAAGAGAGGACCCGCGCCATCTTTGGCGGCGTCCGGAAAAAACGGGCTCCAAGTTTACCAGCCAGCCGCGGCTTTAAACAGATGCACAAAACGCGACCAGGGACGAATGGCGATTAGCCAGCTATCAATTTTGCATTCAAACACCCGTTTAAGGTTAAATCCCAACATAACCGACAACAGGAGTGCCCCCGTGACCAACCTCGTTCTCACCGAACAGCAAGGCCAAGTGCTGATTGTTCGCATCAACCGTCTGGACCGTAAAAACGCCCTCACTCACGACATGTACACGGCCCTGGGCGACGCCCTGACCGCCGCTGAACAGGACAGTTCAATTCGCTGCGTACTGTTTACCGGCAGCAACGATTGCTTCACCGCCGGCAATGACCTGAGCGATTTTGCCGAGGGTCTCCCGGAAGCCTTTGAGCACACCCCGGTTGGCCGCTTCCTGATCCTGCTGGCCAGCGCTACCAAGCCGGTGGTTGCAGCGGTCAATGGCCCGGCGGTTGGCATCGGCACCACCATGCTGCTGCATTGTGATTTCGTGTATGCCGGCGCCAACGCCCGCTTCCAGATGCCGTTCGTCAACCTGGGACTCTGCCCCGAGGGCGGCTCCAGTCTCCTGCTGCCAACCTGGATTGGTCGTGCCCGGGCAGCGGAACTGCTGATGCTCGGCGGCGCCTTCTCGGCAGAGGATGCCGACCGGCTCGGCTTGATCAATCGCATCTGCGATCCGGAGCAGACCGAAGCCGAGGCGCTGGACACCTGCAATCGGCTTGCCGCCCAGGCACCGGCGGCCATCCGGGCCACCAAGGCACTGCTTAACCGCCCTAATAAGGAAACCCTGCTCGACACCCTGAAAGCCGAGGGCGCCCTGTTCAGCGAACGGTTGCAGTCGCCAGAAGCCGCCGAAGCCTTCATGGCGTTCAGGGAAAAGCGGAAACCGGACTTTACCCACTTCGACTGATCCAATTGCAACGGTTTGTTACGAGGAGCCTGCAGAGCTAGCTGCGGGCTCGACAAACCCCCGCCCGCCATCTATTTTCCATGAATGTAAGTCTCGATTACCGGATTGGGAAGAATCACACTTTAGAGCGATCAACAGTATCCGCCCACTTTCGATATAGTCAGACTGACAGAAAGTGGCAGTTAGCGCTGACCCAAAGAATCAGACAAAACCGATTGCTGACATTCGGCTTACCGGTCTCCACCGGCCCCGTTAGCGATCGACTATAACGACACAACAACAGGAAAAGGTTCCACCCATGTTCAAAAAAAACCTTCTAAGTCTTGCCGTGGCCTCCACCGTTGGGCTGACCGGTTGTTTCGGCGATGCCCAAACTGGGGCGAACGCAGATCCGGACTACAAGATCAACAACCCCGCGATCGATGGCAAAACCTGGCCGATCTTCAATCCGATCACCAGTGAGCTACCGATCCCGAATGATTTGATCTTTGACTCAGAGCAGGGTGACGGAACCTTCGGTGTGCCCGACAGCTCACCACCTGTAACCACCGCACTCAACGAGCTAAGTGGTGCCTCCACCGTGGCGCCGGCGGTGATCCAGTTCAACGGCCAGATTGATGCCAGCACGGTGGTTGCGGGTCAGACCGTGTTCCTTCTGGAACTGGAATACGCCAGTGGCGATCCTGTGCAGGGTCTGGCCAATAGCGAACCCCCCACCGTAGGCGGCCTGCCTTCTGTTCGCGCCGACGTGGAAACCCTGGACGGCACATCAGCCATTCGTCTGCTGCCGCTGGAGCCCCTGAATCCGCGTAAGCGCTACATTGTGGTGGTGACCACCGACGTCACCGACATCAACGGCGACGCCATTATCCAGTCGCCCACCTACGCCGGCCTCACCGACGAAACCCAGCCGCTGGCCAGCTCAGCCCTGGCGCCGGTTCGCTCCATCATCAACAATCTTTGGGAAGCCGTGGCTGGCGCCGCACTGGGGCTGACCGACGACCAGATCGCCATCAGTTACAGCTTCACCACCTCCAATGACGAGAAGGTGCTGCAGTATATTGCGGAACCGGCGGCGTGGTTTGCCGACCAATTGGGCACCTTCCTGAAGGTCAGTGCCGCCAGCGCAGCCGTTGAGGCTGGCGCGGGCGACTTCGCCACCGTCAATGTCGCCGTCACCGCAACCGTGGATGGTTTCCCGTCCGCAGAACTTCAGGCAGCGCTGTCTCCAATCTTTGATGCCGCACCGCCCGCCGGTTGTGCGAGCCTGACTGGCCAAACGGCCATCAACTGTGTGGGCATTGCGCTGGCCGGTAACTTCGATGCCTTGCTGCCGAATCAGTCCAACCGGAACGCTTCCGACATCACCCTGGATCTGGCATCCACCAAACCGGTGACCCTGCTGTCAGCTCCGACCAGCAGCGTACTGACCGCCGTTGGCGCGAGCTCAACCGACGTCCTGGCCGTCGAGGGCACGATCAACCTGCCCTACTATCTGGGCAACTCGTCATCCACGGTACTGACCAACTCCTGGGTGGCGGATGATGACCTGGCAACGGCACTGAATACCGCGTTTGCGGGGCTGGGACTCGCCATTCCGCAAGCCGACCCCAGCGTATCCACTGCCGTAAACTATGTATTCCCGTTCCCGAAACAGCGGTCTGAAGAAGCCGTGCCCTTGCTGGCGCTGTACCCTTCAGATGGCGATATTTCCGGCGTTGTCGTCTATCAACACGGCATCACCACGGATCGCAGCGCCATGTTGACCTTCGGCACCGCGCTGGCTGCAAACGGCTACGCGGTCTTTGGTATTGATCTGCCACTGCACGGGATCGGCGCCTTTACCGAGAGCGAACAACTAGCTTTGGCCGACCAACTGCTGGCTGGGGCGGGCTTAGAAGTAAATGACACGAATCGACAAGCCCTGATCAATGCCCAGCTGTCTCTTGGTTTGCTAGCCCAACTGCGAGCCGCTCCTTGCCCACTCAGTGCAGATGACGCGACCGCCATATCTGAAGTACTTGGAGGCGCATGTGGGGCCGAAGCGGCAACCAGCATGGGAGGACTCCTTTCTATTGAGAGCACAGCAGTAAATGCTGGAAGCACGGTTCCAGGCATCTCGGCTCAGGTGGAAAGCGAACGCCACTTTGGCTTCTATGCTCCGGTACCGGGCACTGTCGCGCCGATTGACTACGAAAACGGCGCAGGAGATTCCGGCAGCCTGTTCCTAAACCTCAGTAATTTCCTAAACACCCGTGACAACATCCGCCAGGGCTCCGTGGATCTGATGAACCTCAGGGCCAGCTTGCCGGGCCTTACTCTGCCGGACATCACCGGCAACCCATCATTCGCCATCGATGCGGCGCCGTCCACCTACTTCGTCGGCCACTCATTCGGCACCATCACCGGCACCCCATTCGTCGCTGCGGTTAATGCCAACCAGCTGGCCGGACTGGATACTACGGTGGGCGTAAACGACATCAATGCCGCCAGCCTGTTAACGCCCGGTGGTAACATCGCCGGTATGGCACAAAATTCACCGGCCTTTGCACCGGCCATCTTCCTCGGCCTGCAGCAAGCCGCCGGTCTGGAACAGGGTGATGCCAGTCTGGAAACCTACTTCAATGTGTTCCAGGGTGCCCTCGACACCGCCGATCCGATCAATTTCGTGGACAACCTCAGTGGCCAGAGCGACCAGATCCTGCTGTCTCAGGTCAATGGTGATACGGTACTGCCCAACGCTGCTGACGACGACGCCTGGGGCGTCCCGGCGCTGTCTGGCGTGTTCAACGCGGAAGTGGGTGGCGTGGTAGTGCCGGTGTCGATTGACAGCTTCAACGCACCGCTGGCGGGTACCCAGCCGCTGACTCTTGGGCTGACCAACATCACCGAGTACGCGGATGGCAACCATGGCACCCCGGTGTCTGCTGATCCGGCTTCGGCATTTGGCCAGATGGTCACCGAGACCATTACGCTGTTCATGACCAACCCCTAAGGCTTGCCTAAAAACCAACAAAAAACCCCGGCCTCGCCGGGGTTTTTTGTTGGTTTTTTTTTCAGATTCGCATGACACGGCCGCAAACCCCCTTCGGTTGACCGATGCGGTTCGCAACGCGAACCGTATCCTACGGAATCTGCTCGCCCTCCAGGTCTTCATTGTCAGCTCCCAGGGTGCGACCGATGTACCCACTCTCACACGGCGTTTTTTCAAACTTGATGGGGTGGCCGATCTGTTTTTGGGTCCGCCCATCCGGCTTGGCCACGTCGATCACCATGTCCCGGGCTTTCAGCTGGGGATGCTGAGCCGCTTCCGTGATGGTTAGTACGGGCTCCACACAGGCGTCCTGCTCGGCGAAGATGGCCTGCCATTGTGCCAGGGACTTTTGGCCAATGGCGGTTTTCAGGGCCTCTTTCAGCGCTTGCTGATGCTCCGGGTTCTGGCTCAGACCGTAGCTTTGCAGGTCCGGGCGCTCGATCACGGCACAGAGCCGGGCGAGGAATTGCGGTTCGAGACTTCCCACCGACAGCCAGCGGCCATCCGCAGTCTGGTAGTAATCGTAGAAGCTACCGCCATTGAGCAGCGCCCCCTCCGGTTGCTGTTCCGCCCCACCGGCCAGGCAGGCCGCTCCGGCCATGGCGTTGAGGGCGAAGGCGGCGTCGGTCATGCTGATGTCCACATACTGCCCTTCCCCGGTGTGCTGGCGATGGATGACCGCCGCCAGAATTCCCATCACCGCATGGTGGGAGCCGCCGGCCACGTCCGCCACCTGAATGCCAAGCGGCGGCGGCCCACCGTCCTGGCGTCCACAGTGACTGCTGACGCCGGCAATGGAGAGGTAATTGATGTCATGTCCGGCCCGGTCCTTATAAGGGCCGGTCTGGCCATAACCGGTGATGGCGCAGTAAATCAGCCGCGGGTTGATGGCTTTCAGGACGTCATAGCCAATCCCCAGACGGTCCATGACCCCGGGCCGGAACTGTTCGATAACGATGTCGTACTCCAGGACCAGCTTCTTGACGATCTCAGCGCTGCCCGGAGCCTTCAGATTCAGGCCCAGAGAGCGTTTGCCCCGATTGAGGTAAGTGTGGGCGGTACTGACGCCGTCGTCGTGAGGCGGCATCACCCGGGTCAGATCCAGGCGGTCGGGTGCCTCCACGCGCAAGACATCAGCCCCCATGTCCGCCAACATCATGGTGGCATAGGGACCAGGCAGGAGGGTGCTGAAATCCAGCACCTTGAGTTGCTGAAGGGGGCCGGGCATAAAATCTCCTCGAATTGTTGTCAGGCGGGATCAGTGGTCCCTGCGATGCTGACCGGTTTTGCCTTCCAGGCCAACGGTGGCGAACGCCATTTCAATTAGCCATTTCTGCCAGCCTTGCCAGTTGCAATGTACCTACACCGCCTTATGATGGGCTTCGTCACTCCATTCGGACCCCAAAATGTCAGAGCTGACCGTATCCCGACACTTTGTCCAGGCCGCCCTGTCCGGTGCCGAACGGGCCGGATTCGATACCGGCGACATGCTACGTCAGGCCGGTATTTCGCCGGACCTGCTACGCATTGAAAAGGCCCGCGTCAACAGCACCCAGTATAGCCGGCTGATGCAGGCGATCTGGGCAGGAATGCAAGACGAGTTCATGGGCATGGGCCCTCGCCGCTGCTGGCCCGGCACCTTTGCCACCATGTGCGCCCTGGTGATCGACTGCGCTACGCTGGAAGCAGTCTATGAACGGGCCTACCAATTCTCGCGACTGTTCGAACCCACGGTGTGCATGGGACTGGATTCGTCCGGCAAACAGGCTCGCCTGGTCACTCTGATCGAAGGCGATATCCACGACCCGATGTATTTCCTGCGGGAAAGCATTCTGGTGATCTGGCACCGGCTGGGCTGCTGGCTTATCGGTCAGCCGGTGGAACTGGAGAAGGCGTCGTTCAACTACCCTCGGCCCGAGCATGGCGACGAGTACCGGCACATCTTTCACTGCCCGCTGACCTTTGAGGCCGAGGAAACCAGCCTGAGCTTCGACAAACGCTTCCTGTCGGCTCCAGTGATTCGGGACAAGGCCGAAATGGTGCAGTTTCTGAAGACGTCACCCGCCGATCTGCTCTCAAGACCGGATGAAAGCAACACCTACACAGGGCGGATACGGACGCTGATTGGTCGGGACTTTTCCAAGCCGTTGCCGGATTTCGAGTGGATTGCAGCAGAGCTTCACACCAGCCCGCAAACCCTGCGGCGCAGGCTGAAGCAGGAAAACACCTCGTTTCAGGAAATCAAGGACCTGCTCCGGCGAGACCTGGCAATCTACCTGCTCAGCCGCCAGGACCTGCCCATCAACGACATCGCCCACCGGGTCGGCTTCACGGAGCCCTCCACCTTCCACCGGGCGTTCAAGAAATGGACGGGCGTCACCCCCGGCGCTTATCGGGACGGCGACCGGGGCTGAAGCGTTACCCCGGATTCTGCAGAGTCTTGATCAGCCGACCCAAGGTACGGGCTGCGTCCCGGGTCTTCTCGCGGTCATGACCTAGCTGGATCAGCCGCGACCCGTCCCGGGGATCGTAGATCCAGCAGGTCTGGGTCGCCGGCTCGCAGTCCCAGTGCACCACGGGGTTCACCCCGTACACGGGCAATGCCTCGGTGGACACCTGGCGAGGTCCGGCAGAGCGCGGGGCTGCGGATTGCTGTATCCGAATCTCGCCATTGCCCGCGGCCACCTTGTATTGAATATCCGGAGGGGAGCCGTCCAACACCGCGCCTCGACTCTGCCGCCAGCCGTTCAGTTCCAACAGGCTGTTGATATGAATGGTCAAGGCACTGGCATCGGAATTGGTCAGGTACAGCCGGCGCAAACTCTGCAGGGACTCGTCACCGGCGGGTTCAATCACCGCCACTGGTTCACCGCTTGCAGACGCATCGATACCGTTGCTGGTCGCCCGCTGCGCTTTCTCAAGTTCGGTAATTAGCTGGAGGGCCGCGTTGTAGTGCCGCGCCTCGGCACCACTGGCTGCGATGTACTGCTCCAACGCGGAACGGGCTTCGTTGTAATGCCCGGCTTCAAACATCACACGGCCGCGATAGTAGAGATAATCCGCCGGCTTGTCAGCTTCCAGCGCCTGCAGGCGATTCAGGTACTCACCCGCCTCGCCCCACTTTTGCTCCGACACCGCGGCCTCGGTCGCCAGCATCAACCGTCGCACCTCATGTTCCGGAGGCAGCGCCGCCACGCCGGTCACCCAGAGAACCGACGCCAGCACCGCCCCCTGGAAGAAAGTTCGGACTGCATTGTTGGTCACCGACATACGGCTTTCTCCATTGAATCTTGCAGGTTATTTTTCTTCGACGGCTTCCGGTTGCTCGCGTTCCATGGAACTGGCTTCATCACGGCGTAACGGCGCTTCGTCGTCGCCGGCATCAACATCGACTTCGGCCTGGTCGAGAATGGACTTCGGCAGCTCTTTTTTAACACGAACCCCCAACTCGACAAAGCGATTGGCCTGGGACACCAGGTTGCCACGACCGCGGGTTAACGTGTTCATCGCCCCATCGTATGTGCCCTGCGCCGTCTGCAACTGACCGCCCAATTTTTCCATGGCTTCCACAAACACCCGCAGCTTGTCATACACCGCACCGGCCCGGTCGGCTATGCGCCGGGCGTTCTGGCTCTGGCGCTCGTAGCGCCAGATGTTCTCGATGGTGCGCAGTGTCGCCAGCAAGGTGGTGGGAGTGACCACGATAATCTTTCGCTCAAAGGCTTCTGCGAACAGGTTCTCGTCCTGCTGGAATGCCGCCACAAAGGCCGGCTCGATGGGCATGAACAGCAGCACAAAATCCGGCGAGTGCAGGCCGTTGAGCTGACTGTAGTCCTTCTCGCTCAGGGCGCGGATATGGGCGCGCACCGCCTCGACGTGGGTCTTCAGTGCATCGGCCCGCAAGCCCTCGTCCTCTTCCGTCACCCACTGCTGGTACGCCACCAGGGAGACCTTGGAGTCGACGACCAGGTTGCGACTGTCCGGCAAATGGACGATGACATCCGGGCGCAATAGGTTGCCGTCGCCGTCCCGGTAACTGCCCTGGGTTTCGTACTCGATGCCCTTGCGCAGTCCGGAACGTTCCAATACCCGCTCAAGGATCAGTTCGCCCCAGTTGCCCTGAATTTTCTTGTCGCCCTTCAGCGCCTTGGTCAGATTCGCCGCCTCTTCGGTAATCTGACGATTGAGCTCCTGCAGAGATTTGATTTCGGAACGCAGCGCCTGGCGGTCCTTGGTCTCGGTGGTGTAGACATCCTCGACCCGCTTGCGGAAGTCCTGGAGCTGGTCCCGGAACGGGTTGAGCAAGGTGTCCAGACTGGAGCGGGTTTGCTGGCTGAAACGCTCGTTCTTCTGCTCGAAGATCTTGTTGGCCAGGTTTTCGAACTCTTGTTTCAATGCGTCACGATTGCGCTCCAGCAGCTCCAGCTTCTCGTTCGCGACGCGCTGTTCCTTCGCCATCACCGCCTCACTTTCCCGCAGCCGGGCGCGATGGTCATGGAGTTCCTGTGCCAGCTGATCCGCCTTGGCCTGCAATGCCGCCCGTTCAGATTCCAGCTGCTGGAGCCGCTCCGCCCGGGCCCGGCCCTCGGCATCCAGCGCGGCGTTTCTGCTTTCCAGCCCGCCCACCTGGTCCCGGATGGATGCCCGCTCGCCTTCCAGCTCCGCCAACCGGTCTTTCAGCTCGTCCCGTTGACTGGCGATCTGTTCCGCCTGTTGGGCTTGCAACGCCTGCTGGTAATCCTGGTCGCGCACTTGCTGTTGGGCCTCATCCAGGGACTGCGTCAACCACTGAACCTGACGGCGGCCCCTCAAATACAGAAAAGACATCAACATCAAGCCGGCCAGCAGGGTAATCAGCAGGGCCACCGCCACAGGCGGATCGGACAAAAGCCGTTGGGTAAAGTCGGGCACGTAACACTCCTGGAAAATGGTGGATATCATCCTTCGCTGCAAGTTTAACGTATCCGGTACGCTGCTGAATAACCCGTCCCCTCTCAAGTCGCGGCTGTTCATAGCCGAAGCGTTGGTAAAACAGCGAAATTCAGCCGCTGGAAGCCGCTGAAACCAGGGCCCGAGCGTTTTCAAACTGGACTGCGCAGTCTCTATGGGCTAGAAAGTGAGTTATGTGATGGGCAAAAATACAAGCAATGTTCTGCCACCTGGACTGGGAAGCCCAGCGCGGGGCACCACCCAGGGACAGGTATTCAAAAACCACAGGACATTCAGATGCTGAAACGACTCTGGCGAAAGACCTTGGATCATCCCGCCCTCAGCACCCGCAACGAGGCCAGGGAGCGCCAGGTTCGCCTGCTCCCCCACCTCACCCACACTGGTGAGTTCCATCTCGACCGCCTGACCCGATTACTCACCGACCGTTATAGCCTATCCCTGGAATCCAGCGGAGACGACGCCATCCGCCAGCTGATTCAGTATGCGGCCCGGGTCCAGGACAAGGACGTTCAGCGCGAGCTGCTGCTGTTTTACCTCAACTGCTCTCCGGTCATTCAGGATTACCTGCGATCCGGGGATATTTTCGGCAACGACCACTTCCTGAGCAGACGCCACCCCCCTTCCGCAGACCCGAACGGACTCGATTAAGACGTCGTTGAGCAATTTCCGGCCTTCCTTAATCTTCGGTAAAGCATCGATCAGGCCGAGTGTTGTATACTCACGCGCAATACTGTGCGCACCGAGGAATCGCCAGGGAATCAGGTAGGTGCCTGCGTTTTGTTGGCAGTTTGGAAAAAGACCTGAAGAAGTCTTCCCACTGCAAATCCAGAGGTTCTGAATGTTTTTTCGATGGTTTCAACCGGGGTATTCAATCGCCGCTCTACTGCTCGCGGTCATCGCGTTGTCAGGCTGCGCCAGCGATCGCTTTTTCTTGATTCCCAAGGAGGACATCCGGCAACTGGACTCCGCCATGTCCGAGCAGCGTTTGGGCCTGAACTCACTGCTGTCCACCTCGGTGGAACGCCACGACACCCTGATTCGGCAAAGCCGGTCTGACACCGATCTGATCCTCGCTGCCATCGAGGAGAAAGTGGAAAAACCCAGCTGCCCGCGGTTACCGGCACCGGTGGTCTGCGAGGCCATCACCCAAACGCCCGAAAACACCGAGCGCGAAGGCTATGCCAATCGGCTGGCCGGTAAGCTGGTGGTCGGTGAACGCGAGCGTTTCTATCTTGTTGGCCCAGGCTTCGTGTACGTTGCGCGTATCGACAGCGGCGCCGAGACATCGTCGTTGGATGCACGCAATATCCGCCGTTTCGAACGGAATGGCCAGAACTGGGTCCGCTTTGACGTGCCGGTTCCCAATTCGGACGGGCAGTATCGGACGCTCGAACGCGAGATCGTCAGGAATGTTCGTATTATCCAGTCCAACGTCGAGGAATACGAACGCAGGGCGGTGATCGAATTGCAGTTTGCCATTGGCAATCACCGGCAAAAAGCGGAGTTCACCCTGACAGATCGAGAACACCTCTCCAATACCGTCCTGATCGGCCGCAACATCCTCCGGGACGTCATGTTGATCGATGTCGGCAAGGAGTTCGCTACCGAACTGCCGGCGTCCCTGCTGTCGGGTAAGGATTCAAGCCAGTGACCTCCCGCTCGCCGTTTTTCTTTGCCATCTTCCTGCTGATCACCGCCGGGCTCGCCCTGGCGGTTTTGCGTCATGTCGAACTCGGCATTCCCTGGTTTGAAGGGGAACAACACCCGGTCTGGCTGGTCGAGGCCCGTATCGATTTCCAGGCCGAGAACCGACCGGTGATGGCCAGCCTGAACATTCCGGACCAGCCACCCGGATTTCAGTTGCTGACCGAGCAAGCCGCCTCCCCTGGTTACGGTTTTTCAATCATTGAAGAAAGCGGCAATCGTCGCGCCGAGTGGTCCAAGCGCTATGCGTCCGGCGCACAAACCCTGTACTTCAAGGTTCAGCTGGTGTCGGATGACAGCGTCGGAGGCCCCATCCCCAAACGACCACCCGAGGCGGAGCGAATGTTCTGGGAGGAGCCCCAGGCTACGGCTGTCCGCGAGGTGCTGCAGCAGGCACGGGAAAGGTCCAGCAGCCCCGAGAGCCTGACCCGCGAGCTGATCAAGCTGATGCAACCGGAGAACCCGCAGCAGAACACCACCCTGCTGGTCTCGGGCACCAATTATGTAGAACTGCTCACCCGCATGCTCAATCACGCCGGCATTCCCGCCCGCATTGCCGACGGCCTTCAGCTGGAGGATGCTCGCCGCCGACAACGGCTGAAGCCCTTCCTGCAGATCTACGACGGCGAACAATGGCTCACCTTCAACCCTCACACAGGCACCCAGGGACTGCCTGAGAACGTCGTGCTGTGGCGGCAAGCCGCCGTTTCCCTGCTTGACGTGGTCGGTGGCAGCGAATCCCAGGTGACCTTCTCCATGCTCAGGCAAACGGTCCCGGCGCTTGAGTTGGCAAGGGCGCAGGCCAACGAGAATGGTTTGGGCTTTATCAGCCTCTACCAGCTACCGATTGAAGAACAAGGCATGTTTCGCATGCTGTTACTGCTGCCACTCGGCGCCATGATCGTTGCCTTTATGCGGATCGTGATCGGCATTCGGACATCCGGCACATTCATGCCGGTGCTGATTGCCGTCGCCTTTGTGCAAACCTCCCTGATCCCGGGCCTGGTGGCGTTCATTTCCGTGGTTTCCCTGGGCCTGTTGATGCGCGGCTACCTATCCGCGTTGAACCTGTTGCTGGTCTCGCGGATATCCGCGCTGATCATCCTGGTTATCTTCATTACCACCGGCATCAGCATTGTCGGCTATCAAATGGGTTTCAATACCGGCATGACAGTGACCTTCTTCCCGATGATTATTCTGGCCTGGACCATCGAACGGATGTCCATTCTGTGGGAGGAAGAAGGTCCCCGGGAAGTGGTCATACAGGGCTTTGGCAGTCTGTTTGTGGCCGTGTGCGCCTATCTGGCAATGAGCGCCCCACTGGCCGGCCACCTGACTTTCAACTTCCCCGAACTGCACCTGGTCATCCTCGGCCTGATCCTGCTGATGGGCCAGTACACTGGCTACAAACTGAGTGAGCTGCGCCGCTTTCACCCGATGAAGGCCTATGATCAATGAACTGGATCTCGCCCCTGCGCCTTCACCGGGCAGGCATTCTCAGCATGAACCGGCGCAACGTGGACTACATCGGCCGTTACAATGACCGGTCGTCCTACCCTCTGGTGGACAACAAGCTGAAGACCAAGCTGCTGGCAGCAGAGTATGAGGTGCAGACGCCCAAGCTACTGCAGGTCGTACGGCAGCAGCACGAGATTAGCCATTTCCGCGAACTGGTCGAGGAGCTTGACGGCTTCGCCATCAAACCGGCCAAGGGCTCCGGCGGCAAAGGCATTACGGTGATTACCCGCCGGGAGGAAGACCGCTACATCAAGGCCTCTGGCGCCTCGGTCAGCCTTGGTTTTCTCGAGCGCCACTTGTCCAACATCCTCGCCGGCCTCTACTCCCTGGGCGGCACCCCCGATGTGGCCATTGTCGAGGACTTAGTGCAACCATCGGCATCGCTGGCCAAATATTCTTTCCAGGGCGTACCCGACATTCGCATCGTGGTGTTCCAGGGCTACCCGGTGATGGCGATGCTGCGATTGGCCACCACCGATTCGGACGGTAAGGCGAATCTTCACCAGGGCGCCGTGGGTGTCGGGCTGGACATTGGCACCGGGCACAGCCTGAATGCGGTGCAGTTCAACCGCACCATTACCCTGCACCCGGACACCGGATTGCCCTTGAGCGACCTCAGGATCGACGACTGGAACCACATGTTGGTGATGGCGTCCCGGTGCTACGAGGCGACCGGCCTGGGCTACATGGGCGTGGATCTGGTGGTGGATGCCAAAGCCGGACCCCTGTTGTTGGAACTGAACGCCCGCCCCGGGCTGGCGATCCAGATGGCCAACGGCCGTGGGCTGCTGACCCGGCTGCGCACCATTGAGAAACTGAAGCGCCCCCACTTTACCCCGGAAGGCCGGGTGTCCTACGCCATGGAGATGTTTGGCCAGTAGCTGTTCCAGAACACGCCCACAGCCCCCCGATTTCTCCATCCCAAGGCTTGTCTAACTGGGTTGGCAACGGCTACTTTGATCTTTGACCTCAATAACCCCGTAGGATGCGGTGAGCAAAGCGAACCGCATCAGCGCCAAGACCATGCAGACGTGAGCACGATGCGGTTCGCTTTGCTCACCACATCCTACGAAGGACTCGGCGTCCGTGAACACCTACGACCATGGGGCGATGTCGCGCCATTACGGCAATGAAACATTGTGCAACGAAACAATGAAAAACGAAGCGAGCCTCCGAGTTTGTTGAATCGCGGCACAATTCTTACAGTTTCCCCTCGGCCATCAACAGCTTGCGCTCATGACTTAGCCCTTTCAACAAACCCCAGGTCATGGCCAGCAGAATGGCAGTGAACGGCAGACCGGCGGTTATCGCCGAGGCCTGGATCGCCCCCAGCGCGTCGTCTCCACCGCCAAAGATCAGGGCCGCCGCTATCGCACCTTCCATGATCACCCAGAACACCCGTTGGGCCGTGGGCGCATCGGTCTTGCCCCCGGCGGTGATGCTGTCAATCACCAGGGAACCGGAATCCGAGGAAGTCACGAAGAACACCAGCACCAGCACGATACCAATGAACGAGGTCACGGTGACCAGAGGCAGGTTTTCCAGCATCTGGAACATCGCCAGCGGCACCTCGGTCAGGCCGTTGGCCGCGAGCGCACCGATGCCCTCCTGGATCTGCTCCAGTGCCGTGCCACCGAACGCACTCATCCACAGCACCGTAATCAGGGTTGGAACCACCAGCACCGCGGTGATGAATTCCCGCACGGTACGGCCCTTGGACACCCGGGCAATGAACATTCCCACAAACGGTGACCAGGAAATCCACCAGGCCCAGTAGAACACGGTCCAGCCATGGAACCAGGCCTCATCCTCCCGACCGAACGGGTTACTCAGCGGTACGATGTTGGCCACATACGCCGACGAGGTGACCCACATCGTGTCCAGCACGGTCATGGTAGGGCCGGCGAACACTATGAAGAACAGCAGCAACCCCGCCAACACCATGTTGATGTTACTCAGGACCTTGACCCCGCCATCCAGGCCCCGCAGGACGGATATCAGGGCCACCAGGGTAACGCCGGTAATGATGGTCATCTGGGTACTGATGCCGCTGGAGGTGCCAAACAGGTAGTCAATCCCGGAAGCGGCCTGCTGCGCGCCAAAGCCCAGCGAGGTGGCCAGGCCAAAGATGGTGGCCAGTACCGCCAGGATATCAATGATGTGTCCCGGCCAGCCCCAGACCCGGTCTCGCAATAAGGGGAAGAACGCCGAGCGGATTGTCAGCGGCATGCCTTTGTTGAAGGCGAAGAACGCCAAAGACAGTGCCACAACCGCATAGATCGCCCAGGGGTGCAGTCCCCAGTGGTACATGGTCGCCCCCATTGCCATACGCGCGCCTTCGTCCGAGTTGGGCTCGGCACCCAATGGGGTTCCATACCAGTCCGTGTAGTAGGCAACCGGCTCCGCCACCGCCCAGAACATCAGGCCAATGCCCATGCCTGCGGCAAACAGCATGGCAAACCAGGACACGGTGGAGAACTCTGGGCGGGCGTCCTGGCCTCCCAACCGGATGCGACCCACCGGCATAAAGATCAGCGCCAGACAGACCACAACAAAGATGTTCGCACTGATCAGGAAAAACCAGTCGAACGTATTGATCGCCCCCCACTTGGCACCGTCCAGCAATTCCTTGGACGCTGCCGGGAAGATCATGGTGCCAGCCACGAACAGCACAACCAGCACCGCCGCAATGGGAAACACGGGTTGATGAAGATCCAGGCCGAACGGATTGATATTATCCTGACCGACCACGTAATCGGTTTGATACTCGTCTTTGACAACGTTGCCCACAGACAGAGCCTCCTGTATTCGAGTCAACTTCAAGGAAAGGCCATAGCCTTTGCTTTGGAAATACTCGAACCAGTTTATTGGTTTGACCTCAAAAGTTCAAAACGGCCAAGCCGCCGGGCCACCTATGGATCGACTGCACTCTACACTTCACACGGCCCCTTGTGTTGGTCGCCATTCACCCCAAACAACGACTTCACAATAGCAGCGCCCGGCCATCGATCATTTTTACATCACTAAACAAATATCACCTGCCCACCCGACACAAACTGGCTCGTCACCGGCGCGCATCGCCCTTTCGCCCCACCACGCAAACCCACCAGAAAAACGCCGGCATTCACCAACTCCCCGGCATTGGCCACGGCGACGTCACCATTGCCAAAAAGCTGTTTCCTTTTGGCAATGGCTAGTGTAGACTTCGCTCCCGCTAAGTTACTGAAGGCATTCGCAGCAGTAACACGGAACCCAGCAAGCCTGGCTTGCATCACGGGCCTCCGGTAGCGTCTCGGGGCGTAGCGCAGCCTGGTAGCGCACCTGTATGGGGTGCAGGTGGTCGCAGGTTCAAATCCTGCCGTCCCGACCATATCGATCAACAACAAAGCCCGGTGTCGAAAGACCCGGGCTTTGTTGTTACTGGGCAAGACCCATTACGACGCCTTCTTTGGCGAGACCCACATGGAAATCCTGGCCCGGAATACCGGGGCATCCTTGGTGTCTTTGATCTCGACATCCACCAGATAGACTCCCGGTTCACTCCAATCCGCCTTTTCCGACGGCCGGGCCACCGCAACCAGGTCTGTACTGGCCTTCTTCAGGTATTCAACGGTCATGCCCTGTGGAATCCAGCGATGAGTCGAGGGAACGGTGACCTCGGTCATTGTTCCGCCCGCGAGCTCTGCCATGTTGCACATGGCAATGGCATGCATGGTTCCCAGATGATTGAGAACAGATCTGCGCTTGGCGACATGCACTTCACAATAGCTGGGCTTCAGTTCTTTGAAGCTCGGGGAAATGCTGCCAAAGTACGGCGCCTTCAGACACAGAAACTTGGAGAAAGCCCATTTACCTCCGGGTTTGGAGGCCAGGTTTTCCCATATTTGGAGCGTGCTCAACGATGTTTTCATTCAACTTTCCTTTCGCAGAAGGCCTGATAGAGCTACCTAGCGCTCTATCAGGCCGTCGCGCTCATCATCACTAGGCGATCTTTACGTTCATCGTGATCTCTGCGGTAAATACCTTCTCGCCTTCTTCATTGAAGACCTCGACCGGTACCACTTTTTCGCCCGCCGTGTCCCAGTCGACCGCCTCGCCGCAGGCTACTGCCCTGAGGTCGGTCTTCGCTTTCGCCAGATAGTTAACCGTCATCCCCTGGGGGATCCATCTGCCACCACTGGGAATGGAAACATCAGTCATCAAGCCGGCGACCAGTTCAGCCACATTACACATCGCAATGGCGTGGACAGTCCCCAGGTGATTGGTGATCTCCTTTCGGAAAGGAACCCGGGCTTCAGCCAAACCTGGCTTAAGTTCAGTAAGTTGCGGGTTGATCGTGCTGAAATAAGGCGCCTGCTGGCACACCATGTTCGAGAAACTCTCAGGACCGAAGGCGCCGAAGGCGGCAAGGGCTTGGCTCATAAATCACCACTCCGTATTAACTGTAAATGAACAGAAATTTCTTAACAGAATACTATTCTGTTTGCGAAAAATATTCTGTTTTTGAAGCGGGTGTCAAGGGTTAAAATGTGGAGCCACCGCGGAATCTCCCGATGGACATCTGAACAAGTGAAGATCTTATGAGTGAAATCAGTATCTTGGAGCGACGCTTTCCAGGCCGCAGAGCAGGCTTAAAGCGGGAAATACTTCTGCAGGCATTGGCCTGCTTCAATGAGTCCGGGATCGAGGCGACCACCATCGATGCCATCAAGGCGCGCTGCGAGACCAGTGTTGGCGCCATTTACCACCATTTTGGCAATAAGGAGGGGATTCTCGGCGCCCTTTTCTTCACCGCTCTGGACGATCAGCACGAACACTTCGTACATTATCTGGAGAGGGCAGGCACGCTGGAGGAAGTCGTTTTCTCAGTGGTCTTGAGCTATGTGGACTGGGTTGTAAAGCACCCAGACTGGGCGCGCTTTCAGTTTCAGGCACGATCCTCTATTGTAAAAGGACCTCACTATCAAGAGCTTAAAGAGAGAAACACCAAGACTTACCGGGAGCTGAAGGAGAAGTTTGCGGCAGTTGGCAGCGCCCAGAAAATCGCCCCACCTTTTGAACTGCTGCCGTCACTGATCATTGGTGCTTCAGAGAATTATTGCAGAGCCTGGTTGTCAGGAAGGGTGCAGACCTCGCCGAAGGCCTACGGCGAGCAGCTCGCAAGTGCGGCCTGGCGCTCTATCCAGGGTTGAATCGACTCTGATTGAATCGGCTCTGGCCGGACCGCTTCCCTGCGGCCCACACCTGTTTACGGGCCAAAGCCCCAATCAAGGACCATCAAAAAAGATCCGCATTCAACCACAGGTGGGTCAGAATGGAGGCAGCGTAGCCCAGCGCGATCACCGGCGTCCAACGCAGGTGAGTCATCATGGTGTAATAACCCCTTGCCTGCCCCATCAGGGCGACTCCCGCCGCGGAGCCGATGGACAGCATGGAGCCGCCGACACCCGCAGTCAGGGTTACCAGCAGCCATTGGCCGTGGGACATGTCCGGCTCCATGGCGAGAACGGCAAACATCACCGGTATGTTGTCCACGATGGCAGACAGCACCCCGACCGCCGTATTGGCGGCAGTTTGGTTCCAGTTGGTGTACATCAGGGTGGATGCTTCGCTGAGGTACCCCAGATAACCCAGTCCGCCCACACACAGCACCACGCCGTAGAAGAACAACAAGGTATCCCATTCGGCCCGGGCAATGGGGTTGAACACATCAAAGGGAATGGCATTGTCCAGCCGCGCCAGCAGGCGCTCATTATTTTCGCGGATGGCCTGGGCGCGCTCTTTAACCACACTACGCTCGAAGCTCAGTCGCAGGTAGTAACCCAACACCTGCAAGTAGCCCAGCCCCATCATCATGCCGACTACCGGCGGCAAGTGCAGGAAGTTGTGACCCAAAACCGCGGTGGCGATGGTCAGCAGGAACAACGCCACCGTCCTGCGGGCGCCCCGCTTCATGATGACTTGCTCTACCGCCTGCTTTGGCGGCTCGTTGGGGATGAAGAAATGCATGATGGCCGCAGGCACCAGGAAGTTCACCAGTGACGGCACGAACAGCGCAAAAAACTCGGTGAAATCCACCACACCTTTTTGCCAAACCATCAAGGTCGTGATGTCGCCAAAGGGCGAGAAAGCGCCGCCCGCATTGGCGGCGACCACGATGTTGATACACGCCAAGCCGATAAATCGGGGACTGTTTTCTCCCACCTTCATCACCACGGCACACATCAGCAGCGCCGTGGTAAGGTTGTCGGCCACGGGGGAGATAAAGAACGCGAGGATTCCAGTGATCCAGAACAGCCCGTTATAACCAAAGCCCTTGCTCACCAACCAGGCCCGTAATGCATCGAACAGCTGGCGCTCCTCCATGGCATTGATGTAGGTCATCGCCACCAGCAGGAACAGTAACAGCTCAGAGTATTCCAACAGATTGTGCCTCAGCGCCTCAGTGGCGCTCTCGCTCTCCCCATAACTCGCTGCCAGCCCCGCCACCAGGAACCAGATCAGCCCTGCCGCCAACAACACCGGCTTGGATTTGCGCATGTGAAGCTTTTCTTCAAGCATCACGAAGGCGTAGGCCAGCACGAAGATGGCAATCACAAGGTAGCCGATCGGGTGGCTGGTCATGCTCAGCGCGCCCCCCTGCGCCGCACTGGCGACACCACTGGCGACCAACAGAAACAGACTGGCTACCGCCAGCGCCACACTGAACAGGCGACGCCTGAGCAGTAGCCTGGACGCCTCCAAACTACGGTTTCCGACTCGCATGGATTCAACCTCATCTGCAGTTCAAAGTTTTAGGAGACAAATTGTCCGAAAAATCGGTGAGTAACACCACAGCACCTTAGTACACGGATCGCCTAAGTCATCTCTGCACAAAGGATAGAAATGATGAGCCAGGACAAGAAAGAACAGATATAAAAAAACCGAAGGCAACGCCTCCGGTTTTTTTTTTGCAAAACGAGCATCACTTGACGGGGGCGCTGAGCACCTCGAGCACTTCTTCCAGCTCGGTAATCATTTGCCGGATCAGCTGCTTGTACTGGGAGGTGTCGTCTTTGATCTCATGGCTACTGAGCTTCTGCTTGGCGCC
This sequence comes from Marinobacter sp. SS21, assembly GCF_028369065.1. Taxonomy (GTDB): domain Bacteria; phylum Pseudomonadota; class Gammaproteobacteria; order Pseudomonadales; family Oleiphilaceae; genus Marinobacter. The sequence goes on along the minus strand of NZ_JAQNDA010000011.1, from coordinate 90,749 downwards.
ACCAATGGTGTAGCCCTGGTCATACAGCAGGCTGCGGATCTGACGAATGGTGAGCACATCGGAGCGCTGGTAATAGCGGCGATTGCCGCGACGCTTTACCGGCGACAGCTGCGGAAATTCTTGCTCCCAGTAGCGCAGCACGTGCGCCTTGACCGCACACAAGTCGGCCACTTCCCCGATGGTAAAGTAGCGCTTTCCCGGTATGGCCGGTAATTCGTTGTTATGACTGGGTTCCAACATAAGCTTCTACTTTCTGCTTCAGTTTCTGGCCTGGCCGGAATGTCACCACACGCCGCGCACTGATCGGAATTTCTTCACCGGTCTTGGGATTGCGTCCCGGTCGCTGTTTTTTGTCACGCAGGTCAAAGTTGCCGAATCCGGAAAGCTTGACCTGCTCATTGTGGCTGAGAGCGCCTCTGATTTCATCGAAAAAAGCTTCTACCATTTCCTTGGCTTCGCGCTTGTTGAGCCCTAATTCCTCGTACAATCGTTCTGCCATTTCCGCTTTTGTCAAAGCCGCCATGCATTAACTCCTCAGTGTTGCCCCCAGCTCTTCCTTCAATGCCGCTATCACACCGTCGAAGAGCGCGTGCACTTCTTCTTCGTTAAGGGTCCTTTCCGGATGCTGCCAGAACAGGCTTAGGGCCAGGCTGCGATTGCCCGCGCCCAGGCTCTCTCCTTCGTAAACGTCAAACGCTCTCAGCGAGGTGAGGTGCTCGCCCGCCGTCTGTTTAACGACGCGCTCTACATCCGAAAACGCTGTTTCGTTGCCGATAATAATAGCCAAATCCCGCCGAACTTCAGGGAATTTTGAAATTTCTTTGAAATTAGGCACATAACCGGTAACGATTGAGTTCAAGAATAGCTCAAACATCAGAATCGTGCCATTAAGTTCAAGTTTTTTCTGAACTTGCGGATGTAAGGCGCCCAGCCAGCCGACCGACTGGCCGCCAATTCTGAGTTCTGCGGTCTGCCCCGGGTGCAGCGCCGGATGGATACCCGGCGCATACTCAACAGTCACGCCCAGCAGTTGGAACAGGCTTTCCAGCTCGCCTTTAACATCAAAGAAATCAGCGTCGCGGCGACCGTTGGCCCAATTCTCGGGCACCTGGGGCCCAGCCACAACGCCTGCCAGCATCGGCTGCTGATCGATGACGTCTCCGTTCTGGACAAAGCGCAGACCGGTCTCGAACAGACGCACCCGAGGCTGCTGGCGATTCAGGTTGTAGGCAACGGTCTTGACCAGTCCGCTCCACAAGGTCGTCCGCATCACCGACAGATCGGCGGAAATCGGGTTGGCCAGCGGAATGCCTTCATGCTCGGGATCCAGCAGCGCCTGCACCTTGGGATCAACAAAGCTGTAGGTCACTGCCTCCTGGTATCCACGGGCAACAAAATAGTTCTGGACCGTAGTGAGCGGACGGATGGCTTCCGGCTGCGGACGCAGGCCCAGCGATCCTACAGGCTCGGTTACAGGCAGGTTGTTATAGCCAAAGATACGCCCGATCTCCTCGATCAGGTCCACTTCAATGGCCAGATCCGGCCGGAAGCTGGGCACATGAACCCGCCAGCCATCCTTGAGCAACTTGTCGATATGCAGCCCCAGACGGGTCAGGATTTCTTCCACGATGTTGCCGTCTATTTCAAGGCCCAGCACATCCGCCACCTGTTGCTCGCGCAGGTCAATCGTGCGATCCAACGGCAGCTTCGATTTACTGGTAACTTCCACAATGTTACCCGGCTCGCCACCCACAATGTCCATCAGCAGCTGCGTTGCCCGCTCCATCGCCTCGCGCGGCAACTGGCAGTCCACGCCCCGCTCGAAGCGGTGTGAGGCATCGGTATGCAAACCGTAGTGACGGGCTTTTCCGGCCAGGGCAATGGGCTCAAAATAGGCCGCCTCCAGCACCAGATCCCGGGTGTTCTCGCTGACCCCGGAATGCTCACCCCCCATCACCCCGGCGATGGCCACCGGCTTCTGGCGGTCGGCAATCACCAGCGTATCCGGCGTCAGCTCCACTTCCTGGCCATCCAGAAGGACCAGCTTTTCGCCCTTCTCGGCCAGACGCACCACAATGCCGCCAATGAGCTCTTCACGGTCGAACGCGTGCAACGGCTGCCCCTGCTCAAGCATGACGTAGTTGGTGACGTCCACCGCCGGATCGATGGAGCGAATCCCGGACCGACGCAGCCTTTCTTGCATCCACAGCGGCGTCTGCGCGCTCAGATCCACGTTGCGCAGAATCCGGGCCAGGTAGCGAGGGCACGCTTCTGGCGCTGTCACAGCGACATCGATGAGGTCCGAGTGCACCGGCGCAACGGCGTCGATTTCCGGCCCTTCGACCGGGAGGCTGTTCAGTACGCCCACTTCCCGGGCGATGCCGCGAATGGAGAGGCAATCGCTGCGATTGGGTGTCAGGTCGACGTCAATGGTGACATCGTCGAGCTGCAGGTAGGTGCGCAGATCCTGTCCCACCGTCGCGTCCGCGGGCAGTTCCATCAGGCCTTCGTGGCTGTCCGACAGGCCCAACTCGGATTCTGAGCACAACATGCCCTGCGAGGGTTGCCCACGCAGTTTGGCCTTCTTGATCTTGAAATTCCCGGGCAGCACCGCGCCGACCACCGCAAATGGCACCTTCAGCCCCTCGCGCACGTTAGGCGCGCCACACACCACCTGAACCACTTCTTCGCCGCCAGCCACCTGACAGACACGCAGCTTGTCGGCGTCCGGGTGGGGAACCACATTGGTGACCTCACCCACGATGACGCCGGAGAATGACCCAGCCACCATTTCAAAGCCGTCCACTTCAAGCCCCGCCATGGTGATCTGATCCACCAGAGCCTGGGTGTCGATGTCGGGGTTAACCCATTCGCGTAGCCACTGTTCACTAAATTTCATGGTGTCTGCCTTGTTCTGAATCCGGTATGCGGAAGTAATTCAATACCCAGGAGTGCTGTTATCGGAACTGACGGAGAAAGCGCAGATCGTTCTCAAAGAACATGCGCAAGTCATTCACGCCGTAGCGCAACATCGCCAGGCGCTCCACCCCTAAACCAAACGCAAATCCCCGATACTCTTCGGGATCAATTCCGCAGTACTCGAACACCTTGGGATGAACCATGCCGCAGCCCATCACTTCCAGCCATTTGATGCTACCGTCTTCTTCACGCCCCCATTCGATGTCCACTTCCGCCGACGGCTCGGTGAACGGGAAGTAGGATGGCCGGAACCGAACCGCCAGATCCTTCTCGAAGAACACCCGCAAGAACTCCTCAACGGTACTCTTGAGATCGGCAAAGCTCACGTCCTTCTCCACCAACAGGCCTTCCACCTGGTGGAACATGGGAGTGTGGGTCATGTCGGAATCGCAGCGGTACACCCGACCAGGACAGATCATCCGAAACGGCGGCTTGCCATCTTCCATGGTCCGAATCTGCACCGGCGAGGTGTGCGTGCGAAGCAGCGTGCCTGGATTGAAATAGAACGTATCGTGCATGGCCCGCGCCGGATGGTGGCCCGGAATATTCAGCGCCTCGAAGTTGTGGTAGTCGTCTTCGATTTCCGGACCCTGTTCTACGGTGTAGCCGGCTCGGGCAAAGAACTGCTCAATGCGTTGCAGCGTGCGGGTCACCGGGTGCAAGCCGCCAAGATCCTGGCCACGACCGGGCAGGGTCACATCGATGGATTCGCTGGCCAGTTTGGTATCCAGGGCGGCCTGCTCCAGAGCATCTCGCCGGGCGTTGATGGCCTGTTGTACCTGGACCTTGGCGTCGTTGATTTTCTGGCCCGCTGCAGGACGTTCTTCCGGGGACAACTTACCCAGGGACTTTAACTGTTGAGTGAGTACGCCTTTCTTACCGAGGTAATCGACGCGAATCTGATCCAGTGCCTGCAGACCGTCGGCCTGCTCTACCGCAGCCAGCCCGCCCTGAACAAGTTGCTCCAGGTTTTCCATTGACCCTGCTCCAAAACCAAAAAAATGGAAGTTCTGAAGGAGCCTGTGAATACGTCGGACCGAGGCATTCGACGCATTCAAAGGCCCCCTAAACAAAAAATAGGGGAAGAGCGTGCTCTTCCCCTATCATCGGGTGCTCCGAAGGGCACCACAATCGATCATCAATCGATGAAAGAGCTAAGCGATCACAGAGACGCTTTTGCCTTCTCAACAACAGCCGCGAATGCTTGCTGCTCGTTCATGGCCAGATCAGCCAGAACCTTACGATCGATTTCTACATTCGCCTTCTTCAGGCCAGCAATCAGGCGGCTGTAGGACAGACCATTGGCACGGGCGCCAGCATTGATACGGGCGATCCACAGTGCGCGGAACTGACGTTTGCGGTTGCGACGGTCACGGTAAGCGTACTGACCCGCTTTGATAACCGCCTGCTTGGCAACACGGAATACACGGCTACGAGCGCCGTAGTAACCCTTGGCCTGATTCAGAATCTTCTTATGACGACGACGTGCAACCACGCCACGTTTTACGCGAGGCATATTTTAATCCTTCTGTTATCCAGTTAAACGCTTACTGACCGAGCATGCGATTGATAGAGGCCACGTCAGACTTGGCGATCAGCTTGGTACCACGGAGCTGACGCTTACGCTTGGGACTCTTTTTGGTCAGGATGTGACTGGTGAAGGATTGCTTATGCTTGAAGCCGTTCGCGGTTTTCTTGAACCGTTTGGCGGCCCCGCTCTTGGTTTTCATCTTAGGCATTTCTAAAACTCCGCATTCTATTTTTTAAAAACGCATGTGGTTCTGAACGACAAATCCCCCGCATCAGCAGGGGATAGATCATGCTGTCCAGAATCACTTCTTCTTACGGGGCGCCACGACCATGGTCATCTGGCGGCCTTCCATTTTCGGCCGCTGTTCTACCTGGCCCAGCTCCTCAAGATCGGCTTCAATGCGGTTCATGAGCTTCATACCAATTTCCTGGTGTGCCATCTCACGGCCACGGAAGCGGATCGTGATTTTGCCGCGGTCCCCGTTTTCAAGGAAACGTATCAGGTTGCGTAGTTTGACCTGATAATCCCCCTCTTCAGTTCCTGGACGGAACTTCAGCTCTTTGACCTGCGTCTGCTTCTGCTTCTTCTTGGCAGCCGCCTTGGCCTTTTTCTCTTCGAAGACCTTCTTGCCGTAGTCCATTATCTTACAGACGATCGGATCGGAATCCGTAACCTGAACCAGATCAAGAGACGCTTCTTCGGCCCGTTTGAGTGCATCCTCAAACGGTACAATACCCACCTGCTCGCCTTCGGCGTCGATCAGCCGAACCTCGGTAGCCTGAATGTTCTCGTTGATAGGTGCTCGTGGAGCACGTCCACCCCGATTCGCTCGCTGTTTAATAATCAGATCTCCGTTTAAATTTTGCCTTTGCGTTCAACGGCTTCAGCCAACAAAGCCTCAAACGCCTCCAGCGTCATGGTACCCAGGTCTTCGCCCTTGCGGGTTCTCACCGCAACCGCACCGGCCTCGACTTCTTTATCGCCGACCACGACCAGATAGGGAACCTTGTTAAGAGTATGCTCGCGGATTTTAAAGCCGATCTTCTCGTTTCTCAAGTCGGCATTAACCCTATAACCCTTGGATTGCCATTTTTCTGCCAAATTTCGGCAATACTTGCCCTGGTTATCGGTAATATTTAGCACCGCCACCTGGGTTGGCGCCAGCCAGGTCGGGAACGCGCCTTCGTACTCCTCGATCAGGATACCGATGAACCGCTCGAATGACCCCAGTACCGCCCGGTGCAGCATTACCGGCGTGCGACGCTCTGAGTTGTCGGCCACATACTGAGCCCCCAGGCGGCCCGGCATGGAGAAATCCACCTGAATGGTGCCGCACTGCCAAACCCGGCCAATACAGTCTTGCAGCGAGAACTCGATCTTGGGTCCGTAGAACGCCCCTTCTCCGGGCAACAGTTCCCAGTCAACACCCTCACGGTTGAGCGCCTCTTCCAGCGCCGCCTCGGCCTTGTCCCAGACCTCATCCGATCCGACCCGCTTTTCCGGACGGGTCGACAATTTGTAGAGAATCTGTTCAAAGCCAAAGTCCTTGTAGACTTCGTGCAGCAAATCGATAAAGCGGGACACTTCCTGCTGGATCGCGTTCTCTTCGCAGAAGATGTGGGCATCATCCTGGGTAAACCCGCGCACTCGCATGATGCCGTGCAGCGCCCCGGAGGCCTCATTGCGGTGACAGGAGCCGAATTCCGCCAACCGCAACGGCAAGTCCTTGTAGCTTTTCAGGCCCTGATTGAACACCTGAATGTGACAGGGACAGTTCATCGGCTTGATGGCGAAGTCGTGTTTCTCCGACTCCGTAGTGAACATATCGTCGTGGAACTTGTCCCAATGACCGGATTTTTCCCACAAGCTCCTGGAAACCACCTGTGGTGTCTTGATTTCCTGGTAACCGTGATTGCGCAACTTGTCGCGCATGTACTGCTCAATCTGCTGGTAGACGGTCCAGCCGTTGGGGTGCCAGAACACCATGCCCGGCGCTTCTTCCTGCATGTGGAACAGGTCGAGCTTCTTGCCGATCTTGCGATGGTCCCGCTTTTCGGCCTCTTCCAAACGGTGCAGATAGGCCTTGAGCTCCTTCTTGTTACCCCAGGCGGTGCCATAGACCCGCTGCAGCTGCTCGTTGTTGGTGTCGCCGCGCCAGTAGGCCCCGGCCACCTTGGTCAGCTTGAACGCCTTTAGCTTGCCGGTGCTGGGCACGTGCGGGCCTCGGCACAGGTCAATAAAATCGCCCTGACGGTAGAAGGACAGATCTTCCTCTCCGGGAATATCTTCGATGATGCGAACCTTGTACTCCTCGCCCATTTCGTCGAAGAGCTTGATGGCCTCATCCCGTGATAACACCGAGCGGGACACCAGAATATCCTGCTTGGCGAGCTCGTCCATCCGCTTTTCGATGCGCGCCAAATCTTCGTTGGTAAACGGGCGCTCGAACCTGAAGTCGTAGTAGAACCCGTTATCGACCACTGGCCCGATGGTTACCTGAGCGGCAGGAAACAGCTCCTTGACGGCCATGGCCAATAGATGCGCGGTGGAATGGCGGATGATGTCTACGCCGTCTTCGTCGCGCTCGGTAATGATTGCCAGCTCTGAATCATCCTCGATACGGTAGCTGGTATCCACCAGCTTGCCGTTGACACGCCCGGCCAGGGCCGCTTTGGCCAAGCCGGCACCGATATCGGCGGCGACGTCGTGAACGGATACAGGCTCCGCAAAACTGCGGTGGCTGCCATCAGGCAGGGTTACTACGGGCATGGTTGACTCCAGTCAGCGGTGATCCCTACGAAAGACCACATGTTATCGGTACGCCGCGATACAAGACGCGGTCCGGTTCGGCTCGGGATTTTAACAGGGCGTCAACAGCGGTGTCATGCAAATCAGCGGAACTGCGACCACATTCACAGCGGTGCGGCAGCCAGGAGAGGCCTTGCGCAGTACCCAGCGCCTTCCTGAACGAGCCTTGGCGGGACCGCGTCGGTACAAAAAAGCTCCCCGTGCAGCGGAGCCCGGCTGCAAACCGAAACCGATCAAGCGGTCGCTCCGCCCTGCTCCCGTTCCCGGCGGCGGAGTTGGCCAAATGCCACGACCACCAGCAACAGCAGGGCCGGGATAATCATCAACTCCTTGGGTGGACGTTCCAGCTGAATCTGAACCGCGTCGACGGTCCAGTCAAAGTAAATGCCGGCATCCTCCGCCACGCTACCGAACCCGACAAAGTCAACCACCATGCGATCGCCATCCTGCCGCAGCTCCAATCCCGCTTGCATTAACCGGTGCTCCGGCGTCTCACCCTCGGGTAATGGCAATTCCACAAACGTGGACACCTCGCTCCCGTCAAGGGACATCCCTGAGGCCTGAATCAGGAGACTGTCATCGACCGCCACCTGTTCCACATGGCGCATAATCTCGGTGCCCGGCCGGTTTTCGGTGGGCGGATAAATCATGTCCCACCAGAACCCTGGCCGGAACAGCGTGAAGGTAATCAGCAACAACAGGGCCGATTCCCATTTACGGCTGCGGGTGAACCAGTAGCCCTGGGTGGCCGCCGAAAACACCAGCATCGCCGTCACAGCGCTGAACACCGTCACCAGCAGATCAAACCAGCCCGACAGCCCGATCAGCAGCAATTGGTTGTTGAAAATGAACATAAACGGCAGGATGGCGGTGCGGATATCGTAGGTAAAACCCTGGATACCGGTACGTATGGGGTCGCCCCCGGATATCGCCGCTGCGGCATAAGCCGCCAGCCCGACGGGCGGCGTATCGTCCGCGAGAATGCCGAAGTAGAACACAAACAGGTGTACGGCGATCAATGGCACAATCAGACCATTCTGCGCTCCCAGTGTGACAATGACCGGCGCCATCAAGGTAGAGACCACAATGTAGTTCGCCGTGGTCGGCAGCCCCATGCCCAGGATCAGGCTGATGATGGCGGTGAAGATCAGCATCAGCAACAGGTTGCCACCGGATATGAACTCGACGAACTGGGTCATCACCAGCCCGATGCCGGTCAGCGTCACCGTGCCCACGACAATGCCAGCCGTCGCCGTCGCCACACCAATGCCCACCATATTTCTGGCGCCCGCTGCCAGCGAATGAACCAGGTCACTGAAACCGTGCCTGCAAGCCTCAAAGACCGGGACGTTCCTATGGAAAAATGCCTTCAAGGGTCGCTGGGTGATCACGATGAATATCATGAACACCGTTGCCCAGAACGCGGACAACTGGGGCGAGAAGCGTTCAACCGTCAAACACCAGACCAACACCACTACCGGCAACAGGTAGTACAGCCCGGTCTTTACCGTAGAACCCACCGGCGGCAGTTCCGCCAACGCCGCCTCGGGATCGTCTTCCTCCAACTCCGGGAAGCGGGTGGCGTAGGCCACCAAGCCGACGTACACCGCCAGCACAATGGGCGCCAGCACCCAGACCGCGGCCGCTCCCAGCAGCTCCTTGCTCCAGCCTATCCCGTAATACACGGCAAAGGTGAGGATGCACAGCCCCAGCAACAGCACAACCCAGTTGAGCATGCGCTGGGCCAGGGTCGGCCGGTCCAGGCGTTCGATGCCGTGCATTTTCAGCTTACAGGCCTCCAGATGCACGATGTAGATCAGCGCGACGTAGGAAATGAGTGCCGGCAGGATGGCGTGCTTGATCACCTCCAGGTAGGAAATGCCCACATACTCAACCATCAAGAACGCCGCCGCCCCCATGATCGGCGGGGTGAGCTGACCATTGGTGGATGCGGCGACTTCCACCGCCCCCGCCTTGGTGGCCGGAAAGCCGACCCGCTTCATCAGCGGTATGGTGAAGGTACCGGTGGTCACCACATTGGCGATGGATGAACCTGAAATCACGCCACTGAGCCCGCTGGAAACCACCGCGGCCTTGGCTGGGCCGCCTTTCATGTGCCCAAGCAACGCATAGGCAACCTTGATGAAATAGTTACCGGCCCCGGCGCGCTCCAGCAGGGCCCCAAACAGTACAAACAGGAACACAAAGCTGGTGGATACACCAAGGGCCACCCCGAACACCCCCTCGGTGCCCAGCCATTGATGGGCCGCCAGTTTTTCAAGGCTGGCCCCTTTATGGGAAATCACTTCCGGCATATAGGGGCCTGCCAGGGAATAGACGATGAACACGGTCGCCACGATCGTCAGCGGCAACCCCAGCGCACGTCGTGTCGCTTCCAGCAACAAGACCAGCCCACCCAGGGCCACGATCATATCCTGCAGGATTGGCGCACCAGGCCGGGTTGATAATTGTTCGTAAAAGACAAAGAGATAGGCCGCGGCAAAGGAGGCCGCCAGGGCCAGCACCCAATCGTAGATCGGGACATGGTCAACGTGCTTTCCCTTGATCATGGGAAAGGCCGTAAACGCCAGGAAGGTGGCGAATGCCAGATGGATCGAACGAGCCTCGGTGGAATTTAGAATACCGAACTCGAAGATATAGGGCAGCGGAGATGCGATCCAAAGCTGAAAAAGCGACCAGCAAAGCGGCACGACAAAGAGAATGGTCGCCGCAGGACCGGTTGCCGCCCGTCCCCCGGACTCGGTCTGCAAAAACTGATCGACGCTAGCATGGTCCCTGCTGTCGCTGGCTTTGGGCTCACCGTTGGCCATAGTTACATCCTGTCAAAGCAATTAGAAAAGCGAAGCCAGCAGCAGACACCAAGGCGCCCACTGCTGGTATAGCTCTGATCAGTTAATCAGACCTACTTCCTTGTAGTACTTCAGGGCTCCCGGGTGCAGCGGTGCACTCAGGGCATCGCTAACCATCTCTGCTTTCTGCAGGTTGGCGAACGCAGGGTGCAAGCGTTTGAAGCTGTCAAAGTTCTCGAAAACGGCCTTGACCACCTCGTAAACCACATCGTCCGGAACCGAAGTGGAGGTCACAAACGTTGCGGCCACACCGAAGGTGGTCACATCTTCGTCATTACCGCGGTACATACCTCCGGGAATGGTGGCAACCCGGTAGTAAGGGTTGTCATCGACCAGACTCTGGGTTGCCTCGTTATCCACATTGACCAGCACGCTGTCACAGGATGTGGTGGCTTCCTTGATCGCTCCGGACGGGTGACCAACGGTGTAGAAGAATGCATCGATATTGCCGTCACACAGCGCCTGGGACTGCTCGGCCGCCTTCAGCTCAGCGGCCAGGGAGAACTTGTCCAGGCCCCAGCCCATCGCGTCCAACAGCACCTCGGCCGTAGCCCGCTGACCGGAGCCCGGGTTACCGACCGATACCCGCTTACCCGCCAGATCTTCAAAACTGTTGATGTTGGAGCCTTTGCTGGCAACGACGGTGAACGGCTCAGGGTGCAAGGAGAATACCGCCCGCAGATCCTTGTTGGCTCCGTCTTCCCCAAAGCTGCTGGTGCCGTTGTAGGCGTGGTATTGCCAGTCGGACTGGGCGACCGCCAGATCCAGCTCGCCCTGACGGATCGCATTGAGGTTGTACACCGAACCACCGGTGCTTTCCACCGAGCAGCGGATGCCGTGTTCCTTGCGATCCATGTTCACCAGGCGACAGATAGCACCACCGGCGGGGTAGTACACGCCGGTCACCCCGCCGGTACCAATTGTAACGAACCGCTGCTCCGCAGCCGTGGCCGTTGTCGAAGCCGCACCAATTCCAACAGCAGCTGCCATTGCTATAGCTGAGAAACTTTTTCGAAGTGCCATGAGCTCATCCTTTTTCTTCATCATTATCAACAACTACCTACAATGCGCTGCAGGCAGAATTCCGCTACACCTTAGAACATAGCCCAGTTTTTTCGGTAAATAAAGGGGCAATTTCCGAGCTAACCTTTTGAGCGGAAAACAAAAAAGCCCGTCGAGACGGGCTTTTTTGAGGTTGCTATCGGGCTATTTCGATGCCCGGGCTTTCTCCAGCATGCGCTCGGGACGCAACAGGAAACGGGCCAGCGCCGGCAACAGCCAAATTGCTCCCACCATGTTCCAGAGGAACATGAAGAACAACAGGAAGCCCATATCCGCCTGGAACTTGATCGGCGAGAAGATCCAGGTCACCACCCCGATACCCAGCGTGATACCGGTAAAGATAACCGCCTTACCAGTAGAGCGCAGGGTTTCGTAGTACGCCTCCTGAAGCGACTTGCCTTCCAGCAGGAACTTCTCCAACTTGGTGTAGATATAGATACCGTAGTCCACACCGATACCCACACCCAGCGCAATCACCGGCAGTGTCGCCACCTTAATGCCGATTCCGGAGACCGCCATGATCGCCTCACACAGGATGGAGGTAAGACCGAGCGGAACCACGATACACAACACCGCGCGGATCGAGCGGAAGGTCAGCAAGCAGAGGAAACTGACCACACCGTATACGAAGGCCAGCATCATGTTCTTGGCGCCGGAAATCACTTCGTTGGTAGCAGCCTCGACCCCGGCATTACCAGCCGCCAGCAGGAAGGTATGCTCATTATTGCTGTTGTCCGCCGCAAATTCCTCGACCGCGGCAACCACCGTGTTGAGGGTTTCCGCCTTGTGGTCTTCGAGGAACACCAGCACCGGCGTCAAACTGCAATCGGTATTGATCAGGCCAGCCGGGGCCTCGCGAATGGAGGCGTTGATGATGGTCTGGTTACGGGAAATCTCGAACCAGTTCCAATTGGCCTCGTTCAGTGCCTTGGTTACGATTTTGGAAACGTCCGCCAGCGAGACCGAGGACTGGACACCCGGGGTGTTCTGCAGCTCCCACTGCAACGAGTCCATCGCTCGAAGTACGTTGTACTGAGTACACTGTTCAGCCGGAGTCTTAACCATCACCACCAACACATCGGCACTGGTGGAGTAATTGTTGATGATGTAGGCGTTGTCCTGGTTATACACCGAGTCCTTACGCAGTTCCGGCGCGCCCTGATCCAGGTCGCCCACCTTCAGGCCTTGCTTGTAGTAAACCCCCAAGCCCAGACCCAAAATCGCGATCAGCACAGAGATCGGCGCCACCCCAGGATGGGCAAAGTAGGACATCACCCGCCACTTGCGATCCTGCTTCTCGCCATGATTCTGGACATGGCGAATACCACCCTTGGTGATACCGATGTAGGACATGATCAGCGGATGCAGAACCAGGTTGGTAATGATCACGATGGCCACCCCGAGACCCGCCGCCACGGCAAGATCCTTGATGACGTCCACCTCGATGAACAATAGCGTCAGGAAGCCGAAGGCATCCGAAATCAACGCCAGCATGCCGGGAATATACAGGGCCCGGAATGCCAGACGGGCTGCTGTGACAGGATCGAAGCCCTTGGCGGCTTCCAGAGCCATGGCGTTGACCACCTGAACCCCGTGACTGATGCCAATGGCGAATACCAGGAACGGCACCAGTACCGAATAGGGATCAAGTCCGTAGCCCAACAGGCGCAGTGCACCCAACTGCCAGAACACCGCCACGATGGAGGCGAACACCGGCACCAGGGTGCCCGAAACGCAACGGGAATAGCCAAACAGCAGCAGCGTGGTGAGGATAATGGTGATGCCTGCAAACCAGGCAATGGAACCAATGCCCTCGATCAGATCCCCCACTTTCTTGGCGAAGCCAACAATATGGATCTCCACATTGGCGTTTTGCTGTTCGTACTTGGCGCGGATCTTTGCTTCCAGCTCGCGAGAGAAGGTCGCGTAGTTGAGCGGTTCGCCGGTGTCCGGGTTTTTCTCATACAAAGGCGCATAGACGATGGTGGAACGGAAGTTGTCCGACACCAGGCGCCCCACTTCATTGGACCGCAAGACGTTTTGACGCAGGCTTTCCAGGCTCGCCGGCGAACCGTCATAGCCATCTGGAATGACCTTACCGCCCTGGAAACCCTGCTCGGTCACTTCCACCCAGCGGACATTTGGCGTCCACAGCGATTTGAGTCCAGATCGGTCGACGCCGTTCAGGTAGAACACCTCATCGGTGATCTGCTTGAGCGTCTCCATGTACTCCTTGTCGAATATGTCTCCTTCCTTGGCTTCGACCGCGATACGAACGAAGTTACCCAGGTTCTCCAGATCATTCCGGTGATTGAGCATATTGACAATGTAGGGATGCTCCAGCGGAATCATTCGCTCAAAACTGGCATCCGGCTGAATCTTGATGGCGTTGTAGCCGAGAAATAGCGTCAGGATCAGGAAGCCAAACAGGATCAAGGCCCTGTTATTGAAAATCAACCGCTCCAAAAATGGCTCCGCCTTTGGCGTAGTCAGGTAATGGTCACCCTTGTCATGCTTCGGGTTCGACATTAAATAGCCCCTCTTTGATTCGTTCTGTTCTGCCGCACCAGGGCGTGATTAAAGGTTCTTTCCGCGAGCGTCGGCGCGCTTGGCACCGCCCGCTCCGATGAGCAGGAGCCGGGTCTCCGACACCGGAATGACGCTCATCACGGCTTCGCGGTCAGTGCGGAAGTACTCACGGAAGTTCTCGGCACCATTACTGCTGACCAGCACTGCACCGCCATTGCCCACCAGGGTAATGCGACCGTCGTCGGCGACGGCACCGTCATTGAGCGTTGCCGTAGCGTTGCTGGGAACCATCTTCCAGGATTTTCCGAGATCGGTTGAGAGGAACACATTACCCCGCAGACCAAACACGAGGAGTTCGTTGACATGGCCGGTGCCAAGTACGCCAAACAGAGAGCCATCGTAAGGGGTGTCACGCAGCTCCCAGGTATCGCCATTGTCGACCGAGACATGAATCTGGCCAGCCTCGCCAACCACGGCCAGGGCTCCGCCGTTCACACGGGTGATGGCGTTGAGGTGATAGCCCGAGGGGTTTTCCAGGCGACCGGACCAGTCCTGCCAGCTTTCACCGCCATCCTGGGTGCGCAAGATCATGCCGTAGGCGCCCACCACGAAGCCGTGTTGCTGATTTTCGAACCACACGTCCAGCAACGGGTTTACCGGCCCGACTTCCAGGTCCGCGCGCATGTTCTCCAGGGAGAAGAACAGGTCATCCAGGGCCCATTCGAGATCGCCTTTTTCTTCCTCGGGCGCCTGCTCGATTTGCTCTTCCAGCTCGGCCGCTCGCGCTTCCTTGCCTGCGATCGCCAACTCGGCGGCAGCAACTCCGTCGAGTTGCAGGGCCCAGGTCGCGCCTGCGTCCTGGCTGTGCAGGACGACGCCGCTGTGCCCCACGACCCAGCCTTCGGTTGCAGTCGGGAACGAAATGCCGGTGAGCGTCACCGAGACCGGCACCTTACCCTGAGTCCAGCTCTGACCTTCGTTGTCGGAGAAAATGATGTGACCACGCTCACCGACCGCCACAATCCGGTCTCCGGCCTTGGCCGCATCCGTTAGCAGCTGGGAAGGAGCCAGAGAGGTTTCCCTGGCCGGTGTCTCGATAATGTCCGCAAGGGCAAAAGCCGCTGGACTGGCGGACGCCAAGGCTATGCCAAGGCAGGCCGATCCAAGGGTTTTGCACATTAAACCTGTAGCCATTCAGTGTGCCTATTTTTTTGAGTTGAAAGTGTCTCTGTGTTGGCCCAGCATCGAGCCGCCTATAACCAACGTAGACCGGCAGCCTGTCGGCTGCCGGTTATTTTTTTTATCCGCTATCCGCGACGGCGGATCATCGCGCCATCATCTTCCTCCCTAGCGCACGCTGCGGCGGCGCAACGAGGCGGGAGAGAAATAACGGCGATTGGGTACATCATTGGTGAAGACCCGAGTCCCGGGCTCTTCCGTGTCCAGCCCCTGAACATGGTAACGGCGCGCCTGCAGGTCGTGAAAAACATCCAGCGCAGTCCACACGCCAGGCAGTTCGTAGTAATTCTTGGCCATACCCATGGTGACTCGCCACAACTCACCACGGCCGTCAAACTGATCCACCAGCAGGGTGTTCCAGCTATCGGCGTCGACATAGAAGCGGCGTTTGCCATAAATGTGACGTTCGCCGGCTTTCAGGGTCGCTTCCACGATGTGTACACGGTGAAGCTCCCAGCGAGTCAGGTCCGGATTGAGGTGGGAGCCCCCCAGAATCTCGGAATACTCGCGACCCGACTCGCCCAACAGGTAGTTGTTATAAGGGACGTAGATCTCCCGCATCCCCTCGTAACGCCAGTTGTAGCGGTCCAGGGCACCGTTGAAGATATCGGTGTCGTCGGCGGTGCGCAGATTATCCGCTGCCGCAATGGGGGAATCATAGCCCAGGTTCGGCGCCCGACGTACTCGACGCTGCCCGGCGTTATAGCCCCAACCATTTCGCGGGTTAACGATCTGGTTCAGGGTTTCATGGATCAGGATGGCACCGCCAGCGAGGCGGGGCGGAGACTGGGTGAAGGACAGGTAGTAGAAGATCACGTTATCGAGATCCTCTTCGCCACCCTCGGGATTATAGAAATTGAAGAAGGCTTCCTGCTGGGAAGTCACCAGGGAGTAGTCACCGTTTGACTGCACGGCCACTTCACTGGCTCGGCGAGTGACCGACACCCCACGCCAGCGGGTCAGATGATTCCAGATTACCTGCCAGGCTTTCTCTTCGCTGTCGCCACTCAGAATCGGGAACGGATAGCCACCAAAGGCGCCATCAAGCCCCTCGCCGTCACCCACAATCGTGGCATTGACGGCATTCTTGCGGGTGTTTTCTGCCACCCATTGGGGCACCGCGTGGGTGCGCCGGGATTGGTAGACCGGTAGCCGGAACGTGGTGGGATACGTCTCCAGCATGGCGCGGACGCCCTCACTCAGCTGCTCGGCGTGCTCATTGGCGTTACTGGCGTTGATCGTCAACAGCGGCTGGTCATCGGGAAAAGGATTGATATGGTGCTGGCCGGAACCTTCATAGCCCGCCGGAGGCGTGGTCAAACCACCAGTCCACGCCGGTATGGTACCGGCGGCGTTACCCGCCTTCTCGGAGCCAAAGGGGGTCAGGTCCTTACCAAGCCGAGCCGCTTCGCTCGCGGAGACCGCCGCGAGTACGGGAGTGGCCGCCATGGACAGCGCAACCAGGCCACCCAGGAGGACGTTCTTATTGTATTTCATTGTTATTAACCTTAGCTGTGTCTGAAAGCCATGCTGGCCAACGTATTATTATGGGTCTTTTCAAAGTTACCAGACTAAACCAACGTCTTGCCAAGTCCATCGACCGAAAGTGCGATTTTGTTGTCGCGCCGTTGCACTGTGATTCGTCAACGGTTATTCACCAACCAGGCTCTTGTGCACCACTTCGTACACATCCCGGGACAAGCCGGTTTTTTCGCGCACCTGCTCCAGCGCCTGCTTCATGGCCTGGCCGTGACTGGCCGCGAACTTGCGCCATCGCGTCAACGGCATCACCAGACGCGCCGCAATCTGTGGATTGAGATCGTCCAGCTGGCAGACCTGCTCGGCCAGAAAGCGATACCCCGCCCCGTCCGGGCGGTGGAATTCCGACAGGTTTTGGCCGGCGTATACGCCGATAACGCTGCGCACCTTGTTCGGGTTCCGTAAATCGAACGCCGGATGCGTCATCAAGGCGCGAACTCGCTCCAGAGAACCCGCCTGAACACTGGCTGCCTGCACCGAGAACCACTGCTCCACGACTTGAGGATCCTGCTGCCAGCGTTGATAGAAATCGACCAGCACCTGCTCCCGTTCCTCGGCAAACTCCGAGTTGACCAGCGCCTTCATGGCCCCCAGGCCATCGGTCATATTGCTCGCTTCCCGGTATTGCGCCAAGGCCAGCTCGCAGGCTTCGTGATCATTGATGTGCAGCAACCAGGCCAGCGCGGTATTTCTCAGGCTACGGCGGGCTATGGCTTGCGGCGACAACTGGTAGGGGCCGTTGTCGGTGTTGCGACGGTAGCAATTGAGCAATTCGCTCCGCAGGGCGGTTGCCAGATATTCCAGCACCCGGGTGCGGGCCCGATGGATCGCCTGCACGTCCGGCTGAGCGGACAACTCGATCAGATAGGCTTCCGAGGGGAGCTGCAGCATCTTGGCCACCAACGCCTGATCAGGCTCGGTGTCCGCCAGCAGGTTCCGATAGGCGGTCAACAACCGGGAATCTATGTCTGCCTCCGGTTTTTCGATCAACTCCTGAATGATGTCCACGGCCAGGCGCTGACCTGCGTCCCAGCGGTTGAAACCGTCGCTGTCACCGCTGATCAGAAACATCAACTGGTCCCGTGTCCACGGATACACCACTCGCACCGGCGCGGAGAAACCTCTGAGCAACGACGGCACCGGCCGCTCGGCGATGCCGTGGAATTCGAAGCGATGTTCAGACTCAGTCAGCTCCAGCACCCGCTCAGTGGGCGCGTCGGACTCGTCCGCGGACAGCCGCAGGGGTAACGACTCGCCCAGGGCATCCAGCAAGCCCAGGGTGAACGGAAGGTGTTGCGGCTGCTTGCCACTCTGCCCCGGAGTGTCCGGAATCGACTGGGCCAGTGTCAGGCGGTAGGTTTGGGTGCTGGCTTCGTATTCGTCACGCACGGTGACCACCGGTGTGCCAGCCTGCTCATACCACAGTCGGAACTGCCGCAAATCCCGGCCGCTGGCGTCTTCCATCGCGGTCACAAAATCATCGGTGGTGACCGCCTGACCGTCATGGCGATCAAAGTAGAGATCACTGCCTTTGCGGAACAGTTCAGGCCCCAGCAAGGTATGAATCATCCGCACCACTTCCGCGCCTTTCTCGTAAATGGTCAGGGTGTAGAAGTTGGAAATCTCCATGTACGAGGCCGGACGTACCGGATGCGCCATGGGGCCGGCATCCTCGGCAAACTGAGAGGTCCGTAACAAGGTGGCGTCTTCAATCCGCTTGACTGTGGCAGATCCCATATCGGCAGAAAATTCTGCATCGCGGAAAACGGTGAACCCTTCCTTGAGACTGAGCTGAAACCAGTCCCGGCAGGTGACCCGGTTACCCGACCAATTGTGGAAATATTCGTGGGCGACGATGGCCTCTATGCGCTGAAATGCCAGGTCTGTCGCGGTATCCGGACTGGCCAGAACACAGGAGGAATTGAAGATATTCAGCCCCTTGTTCTCCATGGCGCCCATATTGAAGTCGTCCACCGCCACGATCATGAAAATATCCAGATCGTACTCCCTGCCATAGACCTCTTCGTCCCAGCGCATGGAACGCTTCAGTGAATCCAGGGCGTGATCGCACTTGCTGGCATTGCGCGGCTCGACGTAAATGCGCAGGTCAATGTCGCGCCCGGAACAGGTGGTGAAGCGATCGTTTTTCTCCACCAGATCACCGGCTACCAGGGCGAACAGGTAACAGGGCTTGGGAAACGGGTCCTCCCAGGTGACATAATGACGGCCGTTATCCAGATCTCCACGATCAACGTCGTTGCCGTTGGACAGCAGGATGGGATAGGCGGACTTGTCGGCCTCGATCCGGGTTCGGAACCGGGCCATGACATCCGGTCGGTCGGGGAAGAACGTAATGCTGCGGAACCCCTCCGCCTCGCATTGGGTACAGAACATGCCGGACGATTTGTACAGACCTTCCAACCGGGTATTGTTCTGGGGCTCGATCCAGGTCACCACATCCAGCGCGAAGCGGTCGGGAACACCTGGCACGACCAGTTTGTCGCCCTGGTCGTCATAGGCCGCCGCAGTCAGCGACTCGCCGTCGAGTCGCACGGCTTCCAGGTGCAGACGGTCGCCGTCCAGTTCCAGGGCATCGGCACGCCCCGGGAATTCCGGGTTGCGGCGTACCGCCAGCGTACTGTGCACGCGGGCACCCTCTTCAAACAGCTCGAATCGCAGGTCGACATGATCCACCAGAAACGCCGGTACCCGGTATTCACTCAGGTAAACAGTCCGTGGCTGATTTGTGCGCATCACATTCTCCAGAAGACAGGGGCGGCGGATACTCCGCCGCACGGATGACAGAGGGGACACTCACCGAGAGGAGCGATCAGGCAAGCACCTGGAATCGAACCTCATAGGCTGTGAATTTTCGAATATTGATCACTCCGGTATCCAGCATCAGATACTGACCCTTGATGCCCTGCAGGACACCGGTCACCGAAGGTGTTTTATCAAGGTTATGGCTTTTGACCTTGTCCGGCCAGACCTGCACCGGATAACTGAGACTCAGTCCGGCTTCGTCCACCTCGCGAATCGCCACCTCGCCATGGGCCTGGCGCAGCGCATCCAATTCCGGGCGAATCAGGTCAAGTAGACGATCCCGCTCTGCCGCCAGATCAAGCTCGGCCACACCGCCCTTGAGCATGGCCCGCCAATTGGTCCGATCCGCCACATGTTGCTTGCAGATCACCTCGACAAATCCCGCCAGCTGGCGAGTGGACACCCGCACTATCGGCAGTGCCGCCACCGCGCCCTGGTCAATCCAGCGGGTGGGAATCTGTGTGCCGCGGGTTATCCCTACCTTGAGCCCGGACGAGTTGGCGAGATAGACCACGTGCTCGATCATGCAGTGGGTTTCGCCCCACTCCGGCTCCCGGCAGGTGCCTTCGTGGTAGTGGCACTTCTCTGGACTGACGATGCAGCTGTCGCAAGCCGCCAGTTTACGGAAGCAGGGAAAGCAGTAACCCTGACCAAAACTTTTCTTGGTCTTGCGGTCGCAGTGAATACAGCGAATGACACCGTCGTAATCGATTTGGATCGCACGACCAATCAAGTCATTCAGCGGTAAACGGGTGTCGCCCACTTTCAGGGTATATTGTATCGGCTGGTCCGGCTCTGCCGGCATCTTCCGTAGTCGGCCGGTCACATCAACAACAGCAGTCAAACCACACCTCAGTTCAGGATACGAATGGGGGCTGCATCACTGTCCGGCCCGCAGCTACTGCCGTCGTTCTTGCTGCGGTCAAGGAAGCCAACCCGCTCCGCTTCCGGCACCTCTCGGGTGTTCTCATAATAGATGACCGCTTCCATGCAGATGGCCCGCTGTTCCTTGCTCAGCACCCGGCCATCCGGCCACTTGCCAAGTTCGACGGCCTGGCGCAGGCTGCGGTATACCGTCGGGTCCATTCGTGCAATCAGGTCTTCGTAAGTCATCACATTTTCCTGCTCGATTCCGGTTTTGTGAATTAAAACCAAAATTGGGGTTGACCAAACTAAATGATAACAATTATCATTATCTCACCAAATGACAACGGTCGTTAGCATTTGGTCTCTCTCATCAGGAGCTAATTCAGCTCATTTATGCCCCACCTTTTGGTGGGGCTTTTTTTATGCAGCAACGCCTCAAACGCGTCGCTGAGGGCGTGGCGGCCACAGCCCGGCCATTGCCAGACCTGCCACAAAACCGCCAAGGTGGGCCTCGTTGGCCATACGACCAATACCCAACCATTCTGGCAGAGGTGTAAACCCGATCGCCATCCAGACCACCGCCACAACAATGAGCGCGGGTGGAAACTGGAACCGGGGTAATCGACGCTGGCTCAGCCAACAATACCCAAGCACTCCATAGACGACGCCGGACAAGCCGCCAAACAACGGCCCGGAACTGAAATACTGCAGGCTGTTGGCGACCAGACTGGTGACCACGAACAGCACAAGCATGCGGCTGCGGCCGTCGAACCATTCCACCTGACTGCCGAGAAACCAGAGTATCACCGAATTAAAAATAACGTGGGGCCAGCTGAAATGCAGAAAATCCGGTGTCAACAGGCGCCAGATCTGCCCAGCCATCAAGGTATCGGACAGCGCCGCCACCCGCTCCGCCAGCGTCCCCCATCCATACAGCCGGGGGTCCACTATCATCAGAGAAGCAGACAACAAGCCGGAACCGAGACCGGTGGCCCAGGCAAGCACTACCGCAATCACAATCACACCGAGCACCAACGGCGCATGACGTGGGGACGGCTGCCACCGCCCTTCCCGGAACACCGGCGCGGCACCCTGTTGATTGATCTTGTCGCGCAATTGGGGCTCGTTCAAAAACCGGTTCAGGGCGTCCAGCACCGGCTCGGTGTAATCCGGGTTCTCCAGCCAGAGCACCTGGCAATCCCCTTCCGCGGTGATCCGGTGATTGACCCCCTGATGCCGCAGCCATTGGCTGAAGCCCGCCAGATTGATATCAGTATCGAGTTGCTTGATCCGGTACAAAACTACCTCGCGACACTGTCTTCGGTGTAGGGATCGTCGGTCTGCTCCGGCTTCTCCACTTCCACATAGACAAACTTGTCCTTTGACAGTTCGCGCTCATCGTCCATTCGATAAGCCACCAGCTTGCCGTATTTCACCGCGCTGTAGTCCAGGCAGGCGACGTTGGACCGGATGGGCGCAGGCATGCCCTCCATCCAGTAATGACCAACAAACACCGGGCGGTCGGTTTGCGGGTAGCAAATCAGCTGCTTGAGTTCAGCCGACACCAGCTCACGGTCCGCCACCGCTGCCGGCAGGGGGTCCGGCTGGAAGACCACGTCCTGGTATGTACGCGGTTTGTCCGCCCAGAATTTGGTGCGGAAGAATTCCCGGACATAGCCATCTTTACCGGTAATGGAAATACCTTCCGGCAGGCGCAGATCGGTGCCCCGCAGCAGGGTATCCATCACCTGACCGGCGAACGACTCGATGGCCGAGGAGGCATGCAGAAAATCCTCGTCGATGCAGGCGCCACCCTGGGCCTGATGGAACTGGCGGATCAACCGGTCATCCCAGCAGGCATGCACAACCCGGAAATGATCTTCCTCGATAAACAGCGGCAGGGTGTAGAACCATTCAAGAAAATCGGTCCATTCCTGTGGGTAGTGTTCGAACTGGTCCAGGGTCTCCTGGATCAGCCGGTCGTGGCGTGGGTTGTGATCCCGCAACCACTTCTTGCCACTGCCGGAACGCGCCCGGGTACAGTAGCCGAGCGCATTGTATTCGTGGTTGCCCATGACGATACGGGCCGAACCGTGCTCCACCATGTCCCGAACCAGGTGCAGAGCCTCGCGAATGCGGGGACCGCGATCGACGATGTCGCCCAGGAAAATGGCCTGACGCCGGTCATGCTGGTAGACCCCATTGATTTTCCGATAACCCATCTGTTCGAGCAACCGGATCAGGGTATGGGCGCACCCGTGCACATCACCGATGATGTCGTATCCGCGACTGGCGGAGGAGTGTTGTACTGCCATGATCAACTCGCTGCTATTTCGCTGGCCCATCCCAGTTTGTTCCGGCATGTGGCGTAGAAGTTATGGTCCGTCGGATGAATCAGGCGGATCTTAAAGGGCTTTTTGGTGATCCGGATGATGTCACCCGGAGCACACGCAATGTTCATCTGTCCGTCGAAACTGACTTGCGGATAAGCCTCGTTGGTCTCCCCGATGACCAGTTTGATTTCGCTCTTGCCATCGACAACGATTGGCCGGCTGCTGAGGGTATGGGGGAACATCGGCACCAGCACGATGGCGTCCAGTTTTGGGTGCATGATGGGACCACCCGCCGAGAGGGAGTAAGCGGTGGAACCGGTGGGGGTCGACACGATCAAACCGTCTGAGCGCTGGCTGTAGACGAAATGGCCATCTATGAACAGATCGAATCCGATCATACGGGTGGATTTACCCGGGTGCAGAACCACGTCGTTCAGTGCCGCACCAAAGCCCAGGGACTGGCCGTTGCGCTCGACACTGCCATCCAGCAGGAAACGCTTTTCCTCGATGTAATCGCCGGCCAGCACCTGACTGAGTCGCTCCTCCAGGTCTGACGGGGAAATGTCGGTGAGGAAGCCCAGCCGACCCCGGTTGACCCCTAGCAAGGGAACGTTGGATTTCGCCAGCTCACGGGCTGCCCCCAACAGGCTGCCATCGCCACCCACCACTATCACCAGGTCACAAATTTCGCCGATCAGCTTCTTGCTCGCTACCTGAAGGCCATGGCCGGGCAGCATGCTGGCGGTATCTTCCTCCATGATGACGTGATAGTTCTCTCTCATCAGATACTGCTTGAGCTGGCGCAGGGATTCGACAACCTTCACACTGCCCATCCGCCCGATCACGCCGATATTTCTGAATTGGTCCATGTAGAGTCCTGTGGGTGACATCGATTCCAGCCTCGGCGCCGAACGGAGGCTGCTGTTATCATCATCTTAACGAAAATCCGGGGATTTCTGAAAACCGTTGCCTCAACCCGTAGCCGGAGAATCGCACAAACAACATGCGCCTCGACAACGATCATTTCTGGCATACACCAGCCGTTCGCCATCTGGCATGGCTGTGCCGGGCGCCCACACTGATACGCCGCGGCCCGGTATTCCATGTTGGCAACTGGTTACCAGCAAAGACCCCTGAGCGCTTGAAGCGACTGGATCTGGCGCCCGAACCTCTGCTGAGTCACCTGGACAGCAGCCAGAGCCATCGATTGGGCCACTACTTCGAACAACTATACCATTTCCTGCTGGCCGACCTCCTGGGCTGGCCGGTGCTGCTGCGCAATCACGCCATCAGAAACGACCAGGGACGCACCCTGGGCGAGCTGGATTTCCTCGTCCGCAACCCCCATACCGGCGGGCTGGAACACCATGAGATCGCCGTCAAATTCTACTTGTCCCACGATGACGGCAATAGCCTGCTCTGGTACGGCCCCAACGCCCGTGACCGCCTGGACCTCAAGACCGACCGTATGCTGGAGCACCAGTGCACCATGACCGAACGTCCGGAAACCCTCAGGCAATTGCAGGAGCACGGTTTCCGGGAGCCGGTGGCGCCGGCGCTGGTGATGCTGGGCAATCTGTTCGCCCAGCCAGGCGCGAGCCCGCCGACCCTGCCCGGCTGGATCAACCCGGCCCATGACTTCGGATATTGGCTGCATCACAGCCAGCTGAAGGACTACGACACGTCCCAATGGACCCCTTTGCACAAGCCCCATTGGCTTGGCGCCTACCAGTCCCGACAGGCCCCGGACAGACGGCGGACGAAAGAAGCCCTGGCGGCCATCGCCGCCCAGCTCCGGCCGACGTTGTTCGCCCGCATGCAGCCTCGTCACGATGGCCTGGGGTATGAGGAGGTCAGTCGCTGGTTTGTGGTGCCGGACTCATGGCCAGGTTTGCCATGATCATCGAAGGGTGCCCCAGGTTCGCTGCCCTTAGCTCACGGGCCGGTGCGACTCGCAACGATCATCCCGCCCCGGCTGAAACTCGGACGGTTGGCTCACCCGCATGACAGGTTCGCCACAATCATCACCGTTCTCGTTCTGGTGCCGGCACACGGGATTTTCGTAGTGCTGTAGCCACTCCAAATAGGCGGGTTCGTTCAACCCACACTTGTCTGCGGCGTACGCGGTGGGGTTCTGGAAGTAAGCCTCGATATCTTCGTACGGCAGCGTCATATGGCCCATGCCGGCGTGGTAGGCCACGAGGAACACGGATTGCTCTTGCAGCTCCTTCAACACGGTCTGTTCCGGCGGCTCGCGGTTACGAAGCTCATGCAGCTCCTGCTCCAGAGCCACAATTTTTTCGTCGCGCATTTCCAGCTCACGCTGCTTCCGCTCCAATTGTTCCGCCAGCAACACGGCTTCGGCACTGCGGGTCTGGGTATCCTGCTCGGCGACTTCATTGCTATGGGCAAGCTGCTCCTGCAGGATCAGGTACTGCTCATTGCGCTCGGCCAACCGCTTCTTCAACTGCTCGTTACTCAACCGCAGCCGTTCATCTTTCTGTTCCAGTTCGGCGATTTCGTTCTGGGCCGCCTTCAGATCCAGCCGATGCTCCCGCCGGGTGTCGGCAAGGGCATCCCGGTGCACGCTCTGCAGCGTTTTGATTCGCAGCCGATGTTCCCGCAGCAGCTGCGCCAGGCGTGTCCGTTCGGCGTTCTGGTCTGGGGCCGCGGGAGGCGCCGCCGGCTCTGCCTGCAGCACCGGGATATCCACCTCCGGTACCACCTCAACCTTTTTCTGAAACTTCAGCGAATTCGCCTCAACCGCCTTGCGGATCGCGTTAAACTGATTCTGCCCCGGTGACATATCAGGGTCCCAGAGATCGTCCGCCACCCCTTTGGCCGGGCACTGACTGCGACACACCAGACGGATGGGACCGCCCCCAAGGTCCGGCCCCTTGGCGCCTGCCTTGGCCATCTCTTCAATGGGCAAATTCCAGTGACTGTCCGCTCGCCCTTCTTCATCGAAGTAGATGCGGAAAAACACCATGGCCTGAATCAACAGCTCATCACTGAGGGTGACGTAGACCGCCTTGACATCGGTATCCGCCAGGTCGGACAACCCCACATAGCCATCCAGGAAGGCACCGAACTCGGAATCCCGCATTTGACGGGAAACCTGGGCGCCACTCATGAAAAAGACCGCTGCATACCCTTCGCTTGCCTGGTCGGCAGAGCCCATTGCCTACTCCCAACAGAATCGTCGAAACCGGTCTGACGCCGGTTGTCTTTCACTGAACCTATGGCCGCCTGGTAAAGAGCAGACTTCCCGGCAAACACTTGCCACAGGGAAAGCCACTTGCCAGACAACTCGCCAAACTCGGGGATGGAGGCCGGTACCAGCGCGGCAGGTTGCCGGCCCTCCGGGGTTCAATACTACGCTGCCCCTATTCTGGCAGACAATTGGAAAAATGTTGCATTGGGAAAGTGTATTTTAGTAACTGGCACCAAGCAGCCTCTGAAAAACAAAAAACCCGGAAGGAACCATCGCTCCCCCGGGCTTTTCAGGGCGTTAACGCAAAGCTCGCCGACGCTGCCGTCAGATTTCCGCGGCCAGACGGCTGCCCTGATTGATGGCGCGCTTGGCATCAAGTTCCGCCGCGACATCCGCGCCACCTATCAGGTGGACTGGAACGCCGGCGTCCTGAAGCCCCTGTTGAAGCTCCCGCAGTGGCTCCTGACCGGCACAGATAACGATACTGTCCACATCGAGCACTCGCTCCTGTCCCTGCTCGGCGCCCTTCGGTGTAATCGTGATGTGAAGGCCCTGATCGTCGATCTTGCGATAGCTCACTCCGGGAACCATCTGAACGTCGCGGTGCTTGAGCGACGTACGATGAATCCAGCCCGTGGTTTTGCCGAGCCCCTTACCGACCTTGGACGCCTTACGCTGCAGCAAATAGATCTCGCGCGCCGTTTCCGGCAGCTGCGGGGCGACCCCGTTGACGCCCCCGCGGGCCGCTACGCTCAGATCCACCCCCCACTCCTTCATGAAGTGAGCCGTATCCAGCGACGGGGACGGCCCCTGGTGCGCCAGAAACTCCGACACATCGAAGCCGATGCCGCCGGCACCAATCACCGCGACCTTCTGGCCAACGGGCTTGCGGCCCAGGATCGCATCCAGATAGCCGATCACCTTGGGATGATCGATACCCTCGATCTCGGGAGTCCGTGGCGCCACACCGGTGGCCAACACCACCTCGTCAAAACCCGCGGCCAGCAGATCGTCGACATCCACCCGGGTATTCAGGCGAACATCCACGCCATGCTTTTCCAGCATCACCCGGAAATAACGCAGGGTTTCATAGAACTCCTCTTTGCCAGGAATGCGCTTGGCAACGTTGAACTGTCCGCCCACCTCACTACCAGCGTCGAACAGGGTGACCCGATGGCCGCGCTCCGCGGCAACGGTGGCAAACGCCAGACCGGCCGGTCCCGCACCCACTACGGCCAGGGACTTGGGCTGGGCAGTCTTGATGTAGGCCAGCTCCGTCTCGTGGCAGGCCCGGGGGTTCACCAGACAAGACGTCAGTTTGCCCTCGAAAGTATGATCCAGACAGGCCTGGTTGCAGCCAATGCAGGTATTGATCTCTTCCACCCGACCTTCGGCGGCCTTGTTCACCAACTCAGGGTCGGCCAGGAACGGCCGCGCCATGGAGACCATGTCGGCATGGCCCTCAGCCAGAATCTGCTCTGCCACGTCCGGCATGTTGATGCGATTGGTGGTGATTAACGGAACGCTGACTTCGCCTTTAAGACGCGCGGTCACTTCGCTGAAGGCACCACGGGGCACCGAGGTTGCAATCGTGGGCACCCGGGCCTCATGCCAGCCGATGCCGGTATTGATGATGGTGGCTCCGGCCTGCTCAATGGCCTTGCCCAGGTGAACCACTTCCTCCCAGGTGCTGCCGTTCTCAATCAGGTCCAGCATCGACAGGCGGTAGATGATGATGAATTCCTCACCGACCCGCTCACGGACCCGGCGAACAATGTCCAGCGGCAAGCGAATCCGGTTCTCATAACTGCCGCCCCAGCCGTCGGTCCGATGGTTGGTGTGGGAGACGATAAACTGGTTGATGAAGTAGCCTTCCGAGCCCATGATCTCGACACCGTCGTAGCCGGCGCGCTGGGCCAGTGCGGCGCAGTTCACGTAGTCGGAAATCTGCTTCTCGATGCCGGCCTCGTCCAACTCCTTGGGGGTAAAGGGGTTAATGGGGGCCTGGATCGCCGATGGCGCGACCAGCGTCGGCGCATAGGCGTAACGCCCAGCGTGCAGAATCTGCATGCAGATCTTGCCGCCCTCCTGGTGGACCGCCTCGGTGATCGCCCGATGCTGATCGGATTCGGCCTCGGTCTCCATCTTGGCGGCGTGCTGGAACACCGCGCCTTCTTCGTTGGGCGAGATACCACCGGTCACGATGAGGCCGACTCCACCGCGGGCGCGCTCCGCGTAGAACGCCGCCAAACGCTCGAAACCGTTGTTGGCTTCTTCCAGATTGGTGTGCATCGACCCCATCAGCACCCGGTTGCGCAGTTTGGTGAAGCCCAGATCCAGAGGCTCCAGCAGGTTCGGGTACTTGGTCAATCCGGGGGTTGGCTTGATCTCGCTCATCGTGTTCTCCACTTGCTGGGCCTGGCCCGTTATCGTTAGAGGAGATACGTTAACCCCGCATACTTGCCCCGCTCAATATCCTGAAATAACATTTTATTATCCAAATACGACTTGTCGGACAAGATGACTCCCAGCCTTCCCAACCCAAAACGCCGCAATACCCTGGGCGATATCAGCACCCTTTACGTTTCCGTGCTATTGCGGGCGGTACAGGCCGAAGGCCAGGACGCCAGCCTGCTGCAACAGCAGTTCGGTCTGGGTGACACACTGATGACCTCAGCGGACGCGCGAATCAGCATCCCGCGTTATATGCGCCTGGGGCACGCGGCCATCGAACTGACTGGAAATCCGGCCCTGGGCCTGACCATGGGCGCCATGACACGCGCTGTTGATGCCGGCAACGCCGGGTTTGCGGCGATGACTGCAGCCACCACGGGCCAGGCCCTGGCAACGCTGATCCGCTTCTCCCTGCTCAACAGCCGGAACAGCCGGGGCCACCCCAGCATGGACCTGGCCGACGCCCGGGCACAGTTTTATTCGATTCGCCCTTACAACGCCTTTAATTACTTTGTCGTGGATTCGGTGCTGGCCAGCTGGACTCAGCTGCTACGCGAACTCAGTGGGCAGCGCCGGGTGCTGGAACGGGTAACGATTGAATACCCTTCTCAAGGGCTGGAATCCACCTTCGAGACCTGGTTCGATTGCCCGGTGCTCTTTGGCGCCAGCGAGAATGCTCTCCAGCTGGCCCCAGGCATCAGTGCGCTGAGGTCGCTGCAAGCGCAGCCGGCAACTCACAGGCAGCGGATAGCGGAATGTGAACAGAGCTTGAAACGAATACGTGAGGGCTGGTCCATCAAGGACCGGGTGAAAGAGAAGCTGCCCCCACTGCTGGAGAGTGCGCCACCAACGTTGGGTGCGATTGCCGCAGAACTGGGGTTGACGCCCTGGACCTTGCAGCGGCAACTGGCGGAGCAGCACAGCGGATACCGCGAACTGCTTGATGAGACCCGGCGGGAACTGGCGTTGGATTACATTCGCGAAACCCACCTGTCACTGGCGGAAATCGCCTGGCTCTTGGGCTTTTCAGGGCCGGCAGCCTTTCACAAGGCCTATCGACGCTGGTTCAACACCCCACCCGGGGAGCACCGGCGCGCAGTCCGCCAAACCGGCTCAGAGTAAAGTCACTGCGGCCGTTTACAATTCCGTGGCGTCATCGGGCAGATCATCATCGTCGTATTCTTCGTTGCAACGCTCGATGAGCTCTTCTTCGTAGTCCAGCATCACGGAGATCCTCCTTGTGTCGCCATGGAGCCCGAATGGCTCGCCGGCATCAGACACTACCAAGACTATGACATCTGCATGACAATTCAATGACAACGCCCGACCGACAACACACGACCAGAACAGTTCAGGAGTTTTAATAACGAGAAGCTGATATGGGAATTTAGTACAGGAATGGGAACACGGGAAGAAGGAAAAAATGGCGGAGCGGACGGGACTCGAACCCGCGACCCCCGGCGTGACAGGCCGGTATTCTAACCAGCTGAACTACCGCTCCGCGCTGTGCTGCCACCTCTGCTACTGCAATCCGTCTGGATCGCAAGCCATCTGGCGATGACTGTTTGGTGACAACGAGGGCGCATTATAAAGCCGGCTCCCAAAGTGTCAACGTTTTTTAGCAACTTTCTTTAGAAAACTCACTTCGCGCTTTAGAAAACCCACTTCGCACTTTAATAACCCGGCTTCGCACCTCAAAAATCAGGCTTTGCAGAACCGAAATCCCTCCTCGCCCTCACCGCCAACGGTCGCCACCATCACATGGTGTCAACCATCGCATCCTTACCCTGTGCGGTCTTGCGATACTCGATTGGCGTCATCCCAGACCAACGCTTGAAGGCGCGGTAGAAGGTGCTGGGCTCAGAAAAGCCTGTCAGGTAGACAATCTCATCGATGGACTCGTCGGTGGTGGCCAGCAATTGCCTCGCCAGCCGGTAACGGAAGTCCGCCAGCACCTGGTTGAAGCTGGTTTCCGCTTCCGTCAGGCGGGTGCGCAAAGTTCGTGGCTTGATTTCCAACCGTTCGGCCACCGCGTCCAGCGTGACCTCGCCACTGTCCAGCAGCTCGGCAACGATACGCTCCACTTGCCCGACGATGTCCTTCTTTTCCAGCCGGGCCACTTGCTCGCT
Source organism: Marinobacter sp. SS21 (assembly GCF_028369065.1). Taxonomy (GTDB): domain Bacteria; phylum Pseudomonadota; class Gammaproteobacteria; order Pseudomonadales; family Oleiphilaceae; genus Marinobacter. Next base: position 60,372 of record NZ_JAQNDA010000011.1, on the reverse strand, counting down.
GGCGAAACGATCGTGCAGATCCAGCAGCTCCGGCTCGGCATGAGGCGAGGCGTAGGACAGCATTTCAACCGGGAAATACAGCCGATTCTCTTCGGCGCCAAACACCACGTCGCAACCCAGGGTATCGCGAACCTTAGAGTGGCCACCTTGCCGCTCATGCTCAAACTCAATACGGGAGGGGTGGAAGCGGTTATCGGTGATGGACTTGAAGGAAGTCACCATGCCTTGCACGAAACATTCGTTGAAATGCCTGAGCCGTCGGACCTCCTCGGATGCGGTATCCAGTACCAGGCAGGCTTCGTCGCCCTCAATCAGGAATGCCGTGTTGGCTGCGTCGCTCAACAGACGTTGGTAGTTCAAGGCCCTCCGTAGCCCCTCACCAAAGGTGGGACTGCTCAGAAAAAGATATTCCAGCACCTGGCCCTTATAAGGCGGCAGTAACTGACCCAGCGTCAGACCGACATCCGGATCGCCGGAAACATCTTCAACAACCTGCCAAAAATACAGCTGCGCGTTGTGCGGTGTTCGAAGTTGCTCGGTGTATACGTATTCCTCATCCACACCCAGCCGGGTAAATATGGCATCCGTATCAATTCCCTGTTTCTTCATCGCCTCGTAAATCAGGCGCAACATCACACCCGCATCGCGAAGTTCCTGCATATTATCCCGCTTGTAGTTGTTATGGAGTCTCTGTCATCCTCTGGAGCGCCTTTACGTGGCCTTAGCCCGTAAGCGCCGGCGATCCCGCAGGAAAACCCTTGCCCCCTGCCAGGCGCTACAGCGAGCGCCTGGCAGGTTTAGAGCGTCTTTCCGACGCGTCGCCAGAGGCTTGTCTGGTCGTGCTCAGAGGCTCCTTGGTTAAATCGTTTGGCCTTTCCGACTCTGGGGTCAGTACGCCAAGTCATTGCCCAGTAAAAACGAGTTTGCCAGACTCAGGCGCTTTCACAAGTATCTTAGCGCATATCAGGCCACATTCGCACAGTTGTACCAGATTTCCAATGCTTCTCAACCCAGGAGACGGGACAGGATGACAAACACCTACACCTTCAAGAACCAACCACCAGGGCTGTGGCCGATGTACAGCCGGGCCGTCATGCCAAAATCCGGCCCAACCGGCGGCAAGGCGCTACCCGCCCTGACCGCGGATCTGATTGGCGTCGCCACCAACAACGCCAACCTGGCACGCTACACCGCGGTCTGCGGCTTCGCCCCCCATACTTCCGTACCGCTCACCTGGCCCCACATTCTGGCGTTCCCGCTGCAGTTGAAACTGTTAACGGATAAACAGTTCCCGCTGCCACTGCTTGGTTTGGTGCACCTGCGCAACCGAATCACCCAGTATCGCCCCATTGGCGTGGGAGAGCGCCTGGATATTCATGTTCGGCTTGATGGCGAAAACCACACCAGTCGCGGATTGGAGTTCGATCTGGTTACCGAAGCCCGTTCGGGCGGCACCCTGGTGTGGGAAGAAGTGAGCACCAACCTGTTCCGCCAGGCCTCAGCCGGGGCCGCTCGGAAACCGGCAGACAAGAAACCGGAGCTGGAGCGCTACCCCAACACCCTGAGCGTCTCTGCTGCGGAAAATCTGGGACGCCGCTATGGCAAGGTCTCGGGCGATCTTAATCTGATTCACCTTCACGCCCTGACCGCCAAGGCCTTCGGCTTCCCAAGAGCCATCGCCCATGGTATGTGGAGCAAGGCCCACGCGGTGGCGCAACTGGAACAACAACCGGGCTGGCAGAAAGGGCCGGTCACCGTGACCTGTAACTTCAAGAAGCCGTTCTTTTTGCCGGGGAATGCGCAACTGAATTGGCGCCAGGCGGAAGGCCAGTGGGACTACCAGCTGCTGGACAGCCAAGGCAACGCTCCGCACCTGAGCGGCGAGATCATTTGGCTGAAGGATTAAAGCTTAAGGAACACCGGGGCCTCTCTCACGAGGCCCCTGAGACCGCCCGCGCGCTGTTGACGGCCAACGGGAGGGTGAAAAAGAAGCGTGCTCCGCCCTGGGCGGGACGCTCAAAGCCGATATCGCCCCCCTGGGCCTGAATCAGCGAGCGACACATCGGCAAGCCAATGCCCATGCCATCGGGCTTGGTGGTAAAAAACGGCAGGAACAGCTGATCCTCGGCGTCTTCCGGCAGACCGATACCGTGATCGGTGACCTCCACTCGAACACACCCTTGCCCGGTCAATCTGGCGGAGACCATGACCGGTTGCGATGACCCCGCGGCGCGGGTCGCTTCCAGCGCATTGCGGATCAGGTTGAGGGCAACCTGTTGGACCTGGACCGGATCAGCGGACACCTCCGGCACCGGTTCTTCGACCTCAATCTCAATACCGCCTTCGTTGTTGCGCACGTCCACCTCGGCAAACTGACGGGTGTCCTCCAGCAGGGTGGCAATGGACACCACCTCTTTTCCGGTCACCGGTTTCTTAACAAACTGGCGAATGCGCCTTATGACCTCGCTGGCCCGATGGGACTGCGCTTCAATTTTTGCCAGAGTTTCCTGCAACAAGACCTCATCCGCATGCTCGCCGGACATAATGCGATTGGCAACACGGGCGTAGTTTGTGATGGCGGTCAGGGGTTGGTTAACTTCATGGGCAAAGCCGGCAGCCATCTCCCCCACCACGGTGAGGCGGGACGCGTGCGCCAGTTGCTCGCGCTGCTGGGACACCAGTTCGCGGGCCGACTCAAGTTCCCGCTCGCGCTCCAGTTCGTCGGAAATATCCCGGAACACCACGACGGCTCCCAACAGCGCTTCGCGTTCCAGCTTGGGCGATGAGCGATATTCTGCGCGGAACCGGGAACCATCGGCTCGCAACATCTCGATGCCACGACGATGCTCCGGCACCCCCAGGTCGCAGGTCGCCTTCACCGGAACGTCTCCATTCTGCAAGACCTCCGGGCACTGGCAATCGTAACCGAAATGCAGCTTGAAGAAGTTGCGCCCCACCAGCGCTTCGGCGCTGCTGCCGGCAATCTGCTCCGCGGCGGGATTGGCAAAGATGATGTCGCCAGAGGCATCGAGGCCATAGATGCCTTCACTGATGGCATTGAGAATCCGGCTCTGATCATTTTCCAGTTGACGATTGCGTTGTTGCAGTTCGCGTTCCAGGCGGATGACCCGGGCGTGGGTGCCTACCCGGGCGATCACCTCCTGGGCCTGGAACGGCTTGGAGATATAATCCGCCCCGCCCAGGCTGAAGCCCTTGACCTTGGCGTCCACATCGTCCAGCGCCGACAGGAAAACCACGGCGCAGTCGGCCGTGGCGGGATGGGCTTTCAGGCGCTGGCACACCTGGTAACCATCCAGTTCTGGCATCATGATATCCAGCAGAATGACTTCCGGCTTGTCCCGCCGGGCCAGGGTTAGCGCCTTGGCACCGTCATTGGCGATCAGCAGCCGATAGCCCTTGTCCTTCAAGGTCTCGTACAGCACCTTGAGGTTTTGGGGGTTGTCATCGACCAGCAGCACTGTCGCACCTGTGCTGGCACTCACCTGTTCACTCATAAAACCACAACCAGTCGAGAAGATGGACGCATCATGACGGCGAATTCAGCCGACGTCGATACGGTCCTTTACGGACAGCACCATTCGGACCAGGTGCGCCAGCGAATGGGTGCCCATCTTGTGCATGACCCGGGAACGATGGATTTCCACCGTGCGCTGGCTGATCTCCAGCTCAATGGCGATGACCTTGTTGGCTTGCCCGGCGATCATTCGCGCCATGATTTCCGATTCTCGTGGCGTTAGAGTCTTAACCCGGCGCAGAATTTCCTGCTGCTCGCCAAGCGTCTGGCGCTGCTCCCGGTCTTGCGTCAGCGCCGCCTCGATTTTCTCCAGCAAGGCTTCTTCCCGGTAAGGCTTCTGGATGAAATCCACCGCCCCCTCTTTCATGGCATCCACCGCCATGGGTACGTCGCCATGCCCGGTGACAAAGATGATCGGCAATAGCGCGTGCAGTTCATTCAGTTTTTTCTGCAACTCCATGCCGTCCATACCTGGCATTCGGATGTCCAGCACGATGCAACCAGCCATGTCCTCCGAGTAATCCGCCAGAAAGGCCGCTGCCCCCTCGTAAGTAGCCACCGCCTTACCATCCGATTTCAGAAGCAGCTCCAGCGAGTCCCGGACCGCCTCGTCGTCTTCCACCACGTATACGATTTGCTGGATGTCGCTCATGGATTTGTCTCCAATTATTGAGTTCCGTCGGGTGTGTCTGATACCCGGGCTCGCTAGTGAACCGTTGATTCTTTGCTGTCATGAACGGCGGCCTGCTCCTGCCGCTCATGCTCCCGCAACTTGTCCAGCCGCTGCTGGATGGCGCCGTAGACGGAATTCTTCGGGAAGCGCCCCTTTTTGTCCGGCTCCCCCGCCTGTCTGCCCATCAACAGGGCGACCGCATCCTCGACAGTCGATACCGCATAAACCGAAAACCGCCGTTCCCGAACCGCCTGCAGCACCTCTTTGTCGAGCATCAGGTTTTGCACATTGGCAGCGGGCAGAATCACACCCTGCGTCGATACGCTCTGTATCAGCTGGCAGGTTTGATAGAACCCTTCCACCTTCTCATTCGCGCCACCGATTGGCTGTACCTGCCCAAACTGGTTGACCGACCCGGTCATCGCCAGGTCCTGCCTTATCGGAATCCCGGAAATCGCCGAGATCAACGCGCACAGTTCCGCCAGCGAGGCACTGTCGCCATCCACCTCACCGTAGTTCTGCTCAAAGGTGATGCTGGCTGACAAATGCATGGGGTCGGTTACCGCAAATCGGGAGGCCAGCCAGGCGCTGAGGATCATGACGCCCTTGGAGTGAATATTCCCCCCCAGTTTGACGTCCCGCTCAATGTCGATGACATCGCCACCGCCGTAATAGGTGGTGGCGGTAATGCGGTTGGGTAAGCCAAATTCGAAGCCGCCGGTGGACACCACCGACAGCGCATTGATCTGCCCGACCTGCTTGCCGGTGGTGGAGATCAGGGTGCTGCCGTCCCGCAATGACTCGTAAAACTGGTCCCGGATCCGGCTGCTGCGATACCGGGCGCTGGCCAGGGCCTGTTCCACATGTTCCGCTCCGATCATGGTGCCGCCCGCCTGCCGGGCCCAATAGTCTGATTCCCGGAGCAGGTTGGCAATATCCGCGGCATGTAGAGACAACCGGTCCTGATGTTCGGCCATCCGGGAACTGTGTTCAATGATCCGCCCCACCGCCCGGCGATCACAGTGCAGCAGCTGCTTGTCGATGGACAGGCTGGCAATGAACTTGGCATACAACAGCTGGCTATCCGCGGTGCGGTCCATCTCGTTCTCGAAGTCCGCCGTGACCCGGAACAGCTCGGAAAACTCGGGATCGTACTCCTGCAGCAGCATCCAGGTTTCCCGATCGCCGAACAAAACAATCTTCACGTCCAACGGGATCGGTTCCGGCTCCAGCGAGATGGTGCCGGACAGCGTCATTTCCCGTTCCAGGGAGTTGATCTGCATGGAGCGGGCGCGCAACGACCGCTTCAACCCGTCCCAGACAAATGGCTGCTCAAGCACCTTGATGGCATCCATCAACAGGTAGCCACCGTTGGCCCGATGCAGGCTGCCGGGGCGAACCAGGGAAAAATCGGTGAACACCGAACCCTTGAAGGTGACGTTCTCCACATAGCCAAACAGGTTGTGATAGGTGGGATTGTCCTCCACCACCACAGGCACTTCATTGGTCTTCTGATGCACCAGCAGGTTCACCAGATAGCGCCGTGGCAACTTCTTGTCCAGAGACGCATAGGCAATGGCCGCCTGCTCGTCGTTCTCTTCCAGGAAGATGTCGAGATTGTCAGCCAAATCCTCCCGCACCGACTCCAGGTAACGTACCACGTCTTCAAGATCCCGATACTTCTCGATCAGTTCATCGAGCTGGTGACCGGAGATGCTATTCAGGGTCTCCTGATTGAGCGCATGCTGTCGTTCGGCGTACTCCTGTTCCCAATCGGCCACCTTGCGCAACACCTGACGCAGCTTTTTCTCGAGCTTGTCGATCTGCTCCTCGAACTTATCGCGCTTGTCCTCAGGCAGTGCCGCAAAGCTCTCAGCGGTATGGGGCTCTTCACCGTTCATCGCCACCAACCGATAACCGCCCGGTGTGGTGACGGTCAGGCTGATATTGTGACGACGAGCCTGACTGGCGACCTTTTCCAGCGCCTCTTCCTGCTTCTTACCAAACTCGTCCTTCAGCTGTTCCGCCCGCTCCAGAAAAGCATCACTGTCGAACGTCTGGGGCACCATTTTCATCAACCGCCCCATCAGCCGCTCCATATCCTGGCGCAATTGATTACCCCGCCCCGGCGGCAATTTCAGAACCCGGGGAACCCTTGGCTCTTCAAAATTGGCGACATAGCACCAGTCGTGGCATTGCTGCCGGGTATCCACATGGTGCTCCAGGTAGCGCAGCATCATGGTGCGCTTACCAAGCCCGTTCCTGCCCACGGCATAAACGTTATAGCCGCCATGGGGCATGGCCAGGGCAAAGCGGACCGCTTCCTGGGCACGGTTTTGGCCTACGATTTCCGCCAACGGTTCAAGCTGGCGAGTGGATCGAAACGGAAATTCTTTAAGTACGCAGGCTTTGTAAAGCTGATGCAGGGACAATGCCTTCAAGGTGCGGTCCTGTTTGGAGCGTTGGTTGGTTAATCAGGAAGTCTCGAACAACTCCCTAAAGAATAGCGTGTCTATCAAAGGTTTACAGCGAAGGCCACGCAACCGGCCCGACATTGTAGAAGTTGCCCGCCCCGCTGTCTCGCCCAGGCTCAAGTTTTGCCGCGAATTGCCGATAAATTGATCAGCAAGCTGATATGATCAGACAACGGCCACGGGTCGCGGGCTCCGCCCGGATTCCGGCAGTACAGAGGACCACCGCAGTTGGACATCTATCGAAACACCTACCAACCCGTAAGCACTGTTGATCGCCCCCGAGTTGACACCGGCAAGCGCCCCCCCCCTGCCGATGGCGCCAGCGCTCCACCACCGGACCGGGTCACGGACCGACGATTGCAACCCGACCGCCGCCGGCGTCAGGACCCGTTCGAGGGCCCGGACCGCCGCAAGCGCAAGAGTCGGCGTCGGCCAGTACTGCTCGACCCGAAGACCGGGGAATCCGCACCGCTGGAGGACCGTCGCGGTCGCCTGGTGGATGCCAGTGCCTGACGCCACCGGCCGGTAAACTGAGACCGATATCACAATCTTGCGATCGCCCCTTTCACCGCCCCCAGCCAGGACCTAGACTTGCTGTCCTGGCTGGGGGCGGATCGAATGCCAACTTGACGGCCAGGCACCGAATACCGCACAACAACAATCATAAGCATGGATTCGCCAATGTTGCCGGTCGTCGCGGATCGCCGAATCAAAACCCGCTATTCAGCCCGCTGTCTGAGCGTCAACGTCCGGGAACAGGCGTTCTTTGGCACCCGCCGGAAGCCAACCACCGTCTGCTGCCTGGACATGAACCGCTACGGCATGGCGCTACTCTCTCCCAGGCCGCTCGATCCCGGTGCTCGCCTCCTTCTGGATTTTGACGGCAAGTACATTTCCCATTCCGGTGTGGCGGCACGCGCTGTGAACTGCCGGCCCTTCCAGACCGGCTTCAGGGTTGGCATCCGATTCAGCTATTGCAGCGATAAAAGAAGCTACTGCCGTACGGTGGATAATGCCCTGTCCCGAATTGAGGGCCTCTACAGTCGTCGCAAGCGCTAGGAAGCCTCGGGCTCATCCAGAAATTCCCGGAACAGGCGATCCAGCTCCCCCTCGTACATGTCCAGCGCATACTCGACGTCCGCCGCCAACACATCCAGCAAGACCATGCTGTTAGGCGCGGCGTCCTGCATCGTGATCTCCTTGAGCCGCGCACTGATCCCCCGGTTAACCTTGCGAAGGTTCTGATATTGCGTTCTCAGGCCAGCGAGCGACCAGTCCGCCGTCCGCCCATGCTGAGCCCGCACGAACTGCCCAGCCAGGTACATCCCTAGCACTCTGGCCGTGGTTTCTTCGGCGACGCTGAATGGAAGGTGGAAACGGGCCAAAGGGCGCAGTAAGCGAGTATGCGGACATCCGGAAAAAGCGCTGACCACGCCAAATAACGAGCCCACAGCCCGCTGCATGCTGCACTCCTTGGCGTAATCCCGCGCTTCGGTCGACACCCGAACCCGCACCTGGTCGTGAGACGCGGCGGCCCCGGCTTTGGCCAATACCGGCTTGAGCGCCAGCGCCAATGGGCAGTCGCGGTACTGGTCAGTGCTCAGGGGGCAGTGCTCGCATTGATGATGATCCAGACGGGTCCAGTCTTCGCCGCTATCGTCCTCGGCGGCCAATGCGCTTGCCGATTGCTCCGCCATCGGCACCGAATGGCTCCAGACGGCGCCATCGTGAAGTTCAATATGATAGGTAATTTCGCTAGTCATCTCTCTCCACCGGCCGGCGCCCTGAGTGGCGGCTTTACGCCCTGGGCGCCCCACCATTCATCCGGGGTAGTCTACACTGGTGTCTATAGCCACTTTAGGATGAAGGCCGCCGCGATGCTAACTCAGGACGATCATGCAGCTGAGCTGGAGAAGCAGCTCAGCCAGGCGAACAAGCAACTGCTCCAGTCGGAGAAACTGGCGACCATCGGCCAACTGGCCGCTGGCGTTGCCCACGAGATCAACAACCCCATCGGATACATCCATTCCAATCTGAAAACCCTCCGCACCTATCTACTTGACTTGTTTGGGGTAATGGACGCGATCGATCAGGCGGACTCGCTTGCCACCCTGAAAAGTCGCCGCGAGGAGGTGGAGTACGACTTCCTCAAGTCCGATATTCATGACCTGCTCGGCGAGTCCCTTGAGGGCATCGCCCGGATCGAGAAGATCATTGCCGCCCTCAAGGACTTCTCCCGTAAGGATGACGATGGTTTCAAGCCGGACGACCTGCATCAGGGTATCCAGTCCACACTGAATGTGGTCAGCAATGAACTGAAATACCGGGCCCAGGTGAACCTCAGTCTGGGCCAGGTGCCCTTGCTGGAGTGCAACCTACCCCAGATCAATCAAGTCATCATGAACCTGCTGGTCAATGCCGCCCATGCCATGGAGCACTTTGGTCGCATCGATATCCGCACCGGCACCACCGACACTGGGGTCTGGTTCGAAGTGGAGGACAATGGTGCGGGTATCGATCCGGACCACCTGCAGCACCTGTTTGATCCTTTCTTCACCACCAAACCTGTAGGCAAGGGGACTGGTTTGGGGCTGGCGCTGTCCAAGAACATCATCGACAAGCATCGGGGGACGATCGAAGTCCGCTCGCAGCCGGGGCAAGGCACCTGCTTCAGGGTCTGCTTGCCGATCCAGCAACCCGAAGGCGAGGACGACTAGCCTCCAACCGCCGACCACAACCGAAGGATCGCTCACCTACTCGCAAGGAACGCAGGCGACACCATGGCCGAGTTCGACAAGCAGCATCTAAAACTGGTTTTCAAAATTGTGTTCTATGGGCCCGCTTTGAGTGGCAAAACCACCAATCTGATGCAGTTGCATACCCTGCTGGCTCCCGAGCGCAAGGGTGAGCTCATGGTTCTGGAAACCAAGGATGACCGTACCCTGTTCTTCGACCTGCTGCCCATCGGTTTTCGCAGTGGTTCCGGACTGGACCTGCGGCTCAAGCTCTATACCGTGCCCGGCCAGGTTCAGCACGACAGTACGCGCAAGGCGGTGCTCTCACGAGCCGACGGCGTGGTGTTCGTCGCGGACTCCCAGCACAGCCAGCAGCACAACAACGCGTCCACCTTTGAAAACCTCGACCAGAACCTGCAGAAGGTGGGGATCGACATTGCCCAGATCCCGCTCGCCATCCAGTTCAACAAACGGGATCTCACTGACATTATCGAAGAGGCCGCCCTCCACCAGCGCTGGCAGGCCACCCCCTGGCCGCCGGTGATCATGGCCAGCGCCATCCGTGGGCAAGGCGTTCTGGAAACCTTCCAGCTGCTGTTGCGGCGACTGTATGTCCAGATCAACCCACGGTACGGCCTTGCCGATCGATTCCAGATAGACGAGGCGACCTTCGTTGCCTTGCTGAGTCGTGCCGACACGGAGACAGGCGATGTTGGACTTTGACGAGGAGGTGGCCCTGACGGAACTGCTGACGCCCGACCAGCTCGACAGGCTCGAAAACCTGCTCTCAACCCTGGCGGGGTGCGAACTGTCCCTGGTCAGCGCGCCCACCGTGGAAGAACAAGCCACGCCCGTTGACTTCAACCTCGATACCGTGGGCTGGGTCCAGGGCTCGGCCCCGGCCGCGACCAGATCGGCAGCGGCCGACCTCGCGGCATTCCTGACCTACTTCGTCACCAAGTATCGCTGGGCGGCGAACCTTCACCGCAACACCACCGAAACAACCTACCAGGCCCTGCAGCAGCAAAACATCGCGCTCAGGCACTCCGAGAAACAACTGCAGGTCCTGGCAGACTCCCTGCAGCAACGGGTCAACCAACAGGTGGAAGTGATCCAGGCCGCGCAACAGGAGCTCTACGAAAGCGCGCGCCTGCGGGCAGTCGGCCAGCTCGCGGCCGGGGTCGCCCACGAAATCAACAACCCCATTGGCTTTATCCGCAGTAACCTTGGCGTGGCCCGGGATTACGTGGCGGAACTGGCCGAGGCCCTGCCCGCAGATCACCGGCTTGACAGCACCCTGACCGACTTCCAGGCGTTGTTGCAAGAATCCTTGACCGGCGCTCAGCGCATCGCGGCCATCGTCGCCGATCTCAAGACCTTCTCCAGCATCGACCAGGCGGACTACTCGGATTGCTCGGTCAATGCCCTGATCGAGGCGACCATTCACCTGGTCCAGACCAACCAGGCTACGCCCCTGCCGATCGAGACCCGGCTGACGTCGCTGCCCCCGCTGCACGGGCACGCTGCCCGACTGTCGCAGGCGATCTACAACGTGCTCGACAATGCCGCCAAGGCCATCGACACGGCCGGGGTGATTCGCGTCGAAAGCGGGTCGGACGAGCATGGCCAGATCCTCATTCACGTGATGGATACGGGCGGTGGCGTTCCCGGTGACATTCAGGATCGAGTATTCGACCCGTTTTTCACCACCCGGCCAGTGGGCTCAGGCACGGGACTGGGGCTGACCGTCGCCCGGGACACCGTCCAGGCCCACCAGGGCCGCATTCGTCTGGAGAGTGCGCCAGGTAAAGGCACGCGGGTCAGCATCGTCCTGCCAACCGGTCGGAGTGAGCCATGAGTGGAAAATACGGCGCCCTGTTTCTCGAACAACACGACCCGGCAGCAACCCCGTCGGCTCCGATGGAGGAAGCTCCGACCAGACCGCCCTATCATTTACTGTTTGTGGATGACGAGCCCAATATCCTGTCGGCCCTGAAACGGGTGTTTGCCCGGGAGAATTACAAACTCCATTTCGCCACCTCCGGGCAAGAAGCGCTTGCGATGCTGAAACAGCAGCCGGTGGAGCTGATCATGACCGATTTCATGATGCCGGGCATGAACGGCGCCGAATTGCTGAAGGAGGTCCGCGAAGGCTGGCCACAGACCATCCGTTTGATGCTCACCGGCCATGCCAACACCGACGCGGTGATGGGCTCCATCAAGGCCGGCGCGGTGTACCGATTCCTGCTCAAGCCCTGGAACGAAGACGACCTGCGGCTAACCATCGCCCTGGCTCTGGAGCAGTACGAGCTGATCCAGAAAAATCTTGCCCTGAAAGCACAGAACCAACAACAGAGCAAGGACCTGGAAACCATCGCCAAGCTGGGGGTCTCCAACCGCAGTCAACTCGCCATCATGCTGCACAAGAAAGGCTGGCTGAACGCCCGCCAGATCCAGCAACTGCACCGCGAGATGCAAACCCGCAAGGCTCCGGTCATTAAGCTGTTAATGGAACACAGCTGGGTCAATCCGGACAAGGTATTCGAACTTCTGAAAGCCGACATGATGTTTGACGAGGTGGATATCCGCGACGCCCAGATCGGCTCCAGCCTGCTGTCGCTGATTCCCCAAAACATTTGCAACCGCCACCTGCTGCTGCCTTTGAATGTGGTGAACAAGCGCCTGAACCTGGCCATGGTGGACCCCCTGGAGATCTCGCTGATCGATGAATTGGCGTTTGTGTCCGGGTACACCATTCAACCCCTGGTGTGCAGCCTCGATCAGATGGAGCGCAAGCTGGCGGAGATATTTGGCGAGGCCAACAATGATGAACTGGAGGACCTGGCCACCCGGGTCGGACTGGACTCCCCCTATGAAGGCATCGAGATCCTGCTGGATGAGGAACAGGATTCGGAGAGTCTGGAGCAGCTACTGGGCAGCTCGGAGGAGCCACCCGCCATCCGCCTGGTGAACGGCGTCATCCTGGAGGCCCTGCGCCTGGGCGCCAGCGATATCCACATCCATCCCCGCACCAAGGCCGTGGTGGTGCGCTATCGCATCGACGGCGTCTTGCAGGACAAGATCCAGATCCCGGCGGAGCTGCTGATGTCGGTGGTATCCCGCATCAAGGTCATGGCCGAGCTGGATATCACCGAACGCCGGCGCCCCCAGGATGGTCGTATCACCGTCAAGACACCGCTGCGGATCGTCGACCTGCGAATCTCCACCCTGCCCACCATCAATGGCGAGAAGGTGGTAATGCGGGTGCTGGAGCGCCAGTCCTCGGTCCAGTCCCTGGAAGACCTGGGGCTGTCCCAGTACAACCTCGCCAGCCTCAAGCGGGTGATCAGCAAACCCCAGGGCATCATTCTTGCCACCGGCCCCACCGGCAGTGGCAAAACCACCTCGCTCTATGCCCTGCTGCAGCACAATGCCACCTCGGAACGAAACTACATCACCATCGAAGATCCGGTGGAATACTACGTCGACATGGCTGGCCAGGTGCCCGTCCGGGAGCGAATTGGTCTGGACTTTGCCAGTGTCCTGCGGGCGATCCTGCGCCAGGACCCGGATGTCATCCTGCTGGGGGAAATCCGCGACGAGGAAACGGCAGACGTTGCCTTTCACGCCGCAATGACCGGGCATCTGGTGTATTCCACTCTGCACACCAGCTCCGCCGCCGCCACCATCGCACGGCTACTGGACCTCGATCTCAAACCCTATGTGCTGGCCTCGGCTCTGGAAGCCATCATTGCGCAACGGCTGGTGCGTTGCATCTGCACCAACTGTAAAGAAGAACACACGCCATCAGCGGAACTGCTGCAGCAACTGGGCCCGCCATTTCTGGGCCATCACCAGACGTTCTATCACGGCCGGGGATGCGAGCAGTGCCACAACGGCTACCAGGGACGCATTGCCTTGCATGAGGTACTGACGGTCAACGAAGACTTGCGACAAGCCATTACCGACCGGGCCAGCGAACTGCGACTGGAAGCGATCGCCCGGGAGCACGGCATGAAGCTGCTCATCGATGACGCCGTGGAAAAGGTTCAGGCCGGCCTCACCACACCGGCGGAGATCCTGCGGGTGCTCGGCCCCCAGGAGCTTCCCCGCTGAATCCTCGGTTATCGACTATGCTGGTAACAACCGGACAGGGAAAAGCCAAGGTAATGGAAGACCACGTGTACGGGTCTGTCCTGGCAGTACCGGCAATCCATTTCCAGTCGGTGTTCGGGCTCGCCCGGTTCGACTCAGAAGTGCTCTGAGTCGCCACCGCGAGTTGATCACGCTTTGCCAGCTACCACCAGCCAGGACGGAGGTAAAAGGCCCATGCAATCCGATCCCGGACACTCTCAGACCTTGCAGCGATTGCTTCTGGTCAGCGAGTGCGAGCACACGATCCTCCAGATCAAGGGCCGGCTGGACGGCTACTCCGAGGAGGTATGGACCGTCTGTCGCGGCCCCGAGGCCGGACTGCAGGCGCTGAACGCGTCCACCTTTGACGCCATGCTGGTGGGATTGAACGACCCCGGTCAGGCGCTGCGACTGGTCAGGCAGGCGCGAGCAAACGGTGACACCACCCCGGCGGTATTAGTCACCCATCAAAGCAGCGGCGAACTCACGCCCCATTTGCCGCCGCTGGAACACATGGCCCAGTTGTCCGCCAATCAGCTCACCGAAGACGCTCTGACCCAGTGCCTGAACCGTCTGCAGGGGCGCCGCCGCTATGTGGATCAGCTGATTCACAGCGAGGCCTGTTTTCGCACACTGTTTGAGGCCAATCCGCAGCCCATGTGCCTGATGGAAACGCAGAGCGAGAGGATCGTCGCCCTGAATCAAGCCGCCAAGGCCCTATACTGGCTGCCGTCGCTGCACGCCGCCGACCTTTATTTGGGAAATCTGCGCATCGACAATGATGCCAAGACTCCTGTTGCCGATGCCCTGCTCGCCGGTTACCGCCCCCCGGAAGATTGTGAACTTGAGCGACACCGGCGCAGAGATGGCGCCTTGCTGTACGTAGAGGTATTCAGTCAGGCCATCCCAGTGGCGCGGGGCAGCCTCACCCTGTTAATGATGACCGATGTCTCCGACCGGATCATGGCCCTGAACAAAGCCCGCAGCAGTGAGCAGGCCTATCTGAACCTGTTGGGCGATATGCGAGACGGTGCGCTGGTGGTGGATGGCCATCAACGCCTCTGTTACTCCAATCCAGCCTCGGAGACCTTGCTCGGGCCGGAACTGAAGGACTTCTACCGGCTGGTCCAACACCTGTCCGCGATCCAGCCCGGCCATGCGCTGGAGGTCAAGCTGGATCAGGACCACCAAAGCCCGCGATGGCTTGAAATACTGTCGACACCGATCCACTGGCGAGGCTTCACCAGAACCCTGCTGTCCCTCAGAGACATCAGCGAGCGCAAGCGGACCGACGAACAACTGCAGCTACTCCAACGCAGCATTGACGTTTGCTCCAACGGGGTAGTCATTGCCACCGGCCAGGACAAGGATTACGGCATAATCTACGGCAACCCTGCCTTCGAACGGATCACCGGTTATACGGTGGCAGAAGCCATCGGCCGCGACTGCCGGACATTGCTGGACACCGATTCGGAATCCCCCAACCGCAAACGGATTCTGGAGGCGCTGTCGACCAACAGCGAATTCAGAGGTGTACTGCGGAACTTCCGGCGTGATGGCTCTCCCTTCTGGAACGAATTCTACCTTGCCCCCGTGCCGGATGAGACGGGCCAAGCCAGCCATTACGTTGGCATCATCAACGACATTTCCGAGCATAAGCAGGCGCAGTCCGACATTGCCTTCAACGCAAGCCACGATGTCCTCACCGGCCTCCCCAACCGTTCCCCACTGGCGGACCGGATCGAGCAGGCACTCAATCTGATAGAGCGCCACCGGCTGACTCTGGCCGTGCTACTGCTCAATCTCGATCATTTCAAATTGGTCAACGATTCCTTCGGCCTCCGGGTGGGAGACCAACTGCTTAAAGCGGTGGCGGAACGTCTGCAATCGGTGGTCCGCCCGGGCGATACCGTGGCCCGCCTGGGCGGCGACGAATTCGCCATTCTGTTACCGGACCTTGCCGCGGCCAAAGACGCCGTAACCATGGTGGACAAAATACTCAGCGCCCTCGCCCAGCCCTATCAGATCGAAGAACACACCTTGCACATCACCACCAGTATCGGCATCGCGGTGTCCCACAAGCGGCTCGCCAACGCCATGGATCTGGTGCAGCAAGCGGACATGGCCATGTTGGGGGCCAAGCAATCCGGCAAGAACACCTACCATTGGTTTAGCGCCCATCTGCGCCAGGAAGCCAACAAGCGGGCGGCCTTAAGAAACAATCTGGAACGGGCCATCGCGGCCCAACACCTGCAATTGCTGTATCAGCCCCAGGTTAGCTGCCAGACCGGTAAGTACATCGGCTCAGAGGCGCTGATCCGCTGGCAGGATCCAGACCAGGGTCTGATGCTACCAGCCGAGTTTATCCCGGTGCTGGAGGAAACCGGCCAGATCATCCGGCTGGGCCAATGGATTCTTGAGCGAGCCTGCCACGACAATCGGGTTCTGATCGAATCCGGCCTGCGTGATCACACCGTGTCAGTGAATGTGTCCTCCATCCAGCTCCAGCAGAGCGGATTCCCGGACATGGTCCAAGCCGCACTTGAGGCATCGGAGATGCCAGCCGGCAACCTGATTCTGGAAGTGACGGAATCCGTGCTGCTGGGAGACTCCAGCTTGGGCATTAAAAATCTGCAGACATTGCGGCAGCTGGGGGTCGGCATCGTTATCGATGATTTTGGCAAGGGCTATTCCAGCCTGAGCTATCTTAAAGAGCTGCCCGCCACCAAACTGAAAATCACCCGTGAATTCATCAAGAGTGTGATCAGCGACCGGAAAGATGCCTCCATCACCAAGGGTATTATCTCACTGGCCCATCACCTCGGGCTGCCGGTGGTGATTGTAGGCGTGGAATCCGAAGCCCAGGCCATCTTCCTCAAGCGCAACCAGTGCGATGTGCTGCAGGGCCAGTTCTTCAGTCACCCCCTGCCCTTGTCGGATCTGACTGGCGTGCTACGCTCAGGGCCACCCAGCCTGTCAACGCCGAAGGACCCCCAGGCTCGGCCCACGCTGCTCATCCTCGATGATGAGCCCAACATCATTCGGGCCCTCAGCCGTCTGCTGCGACGCGATGGCTACCGCATCCTGGCCACCACCGAGGCGCAGGAAGCCTTTCAACTGCTTGCCGAAAACGACGTTCAGGTCATCATTTCAGACCAGCGCATGCCAGAAATCTCCGGCACCGAGTTCTTCAGCCAGGTCAAGGACATATACCCGGGCACCATCCGCATCGTGCTATCCGGCTTCACCGATCTGGAGTCGGTGACTGACGCCATCAACGAGGGGGCCATCTACAAATTCCTTACCAAGCCCTGGGAGGACGACCAACTCCGGCAAAACATCCGCGAGGCGTTCATACACCAGTCGGTAGGCCAAACCGAGCAGCCAGAGCCCTCTCATGACTAGCCCTGATCCGGCGATTTCCGCCCTAAGGAGCACACCATGACCAACGCCGCCGTGGAGTCAAAGCCGCCGGAATCCCCACCGATGTTCCGCATTCTGTTTGTGGACGACGAGCCCTCAATCTTGACCGCCTTGCGTCGGCTGATGCGCAAGCACCCCTACGAATGTTTCTTTGCCGAGGGTGCTCGCCAGGGTCTGGAGGTGCTGGCCTCGTCTCCCATCGACCTGATCGTCTCCGACATGCGGATGCCGGAAATCGACGGCGCGGCGTTCCTCGCCGAGGTCAAGAAACGCTGGCCGTTCAGCGTCCGTTTCCTGATGACCGGATACGCCGACATGAACGCCGCCATCAATGCGCTTAATAAAGGCGGTATCAACCGCTACATCAACAAGCCCTGGGACGAGGACGCCCTACTCGAAGCCATAGAAGAAGGCCTGCGCATACGTCGCCTGGAGCGGGAGAAGAAACGCCTGATTGATAAAAGTCGCCGCCAGAATGAAGAGCTGCGGCAACTGAACGAGGAACTGGAAGCGCGGGTCAGCGAACGAACCCGCGAAACCCGGGAAAAATCGGACATGCTGAAGAAGGCCATTCAGCAGATCGAAAGCAGTTATGACGCCTTCGTTCGTGTGTTCTCCACCGTCATCAGCAGCCGGCCGCAATTGCAGAAAGGCCAATCCCGCCAGGTCGCCGACCTGGCCAAGGCGCTGGCCCACCAGTTATCACTGGACAAGGCCCAGACGGCCCATGTCTACTATGCCGCCCTGCTGCACGAAATCGGCAAACTGAACCTACCTGACGACATCCTCACCCGGGCCGAAGCTCACCTCACCTACCGGGACCGGGACGCGTACCAGAAATACCCGCAAATGGGTGAGATGTTCCTCAGTTCCATTCCCGCGCTGGCCCCCACCGCCAAGATCATTCGCCAGCACATGGAGCTGTACGATGGCAGCGGCTATCCAGATCAGCTCAAGGGTCACGGCATTGAGCTGGGCGCCCGCATACTCAGGGTCGCCCATGATTTCGTCGGTCTTCAAAGTGGCCTGCTGACCACCACGCCCTATGACGCGGAACGAGCCTACCGCTACATCGAAGAGTACACCGGTCGGCGCTACGACCCGGACATCGTTGGGCGCCTGCATCCGCTGATCCACGACTTTGCGATCGCCCTCACCCAGGACCACGAAAAGATCTGCCAGCCGTCCGAACTCCAGCCCGGCATGGTGCTGACCCGCGACCTGGTCAACCGCTGCGGCATTTTGTTGATGGTCGCCGGCGCCAGTCTGAATGAACAGATGATCAACAGATTGCGTGAACTGGAACAGATCGATAGCCGTCGGGTCACGGTCTACGTGGCCAAGCCCAAGCACGAGGAGTAGCCACCCCATGCCTACCATAGCCCTGATCGATGATGAAGAACTGATTCTAAAGTCACTGAACCGGCTACTGCGCAAAACAGACTGGGAAGTACTCCCCTTCGCCGATCCCGCGGACGCCCTGGAGAGGCTCGCGGACCGGGCGATCGATATCGTGGTCTCGGACTACCGCATGCCCCAGATGACCGGTGTGGAGTTTCTCAACCGCTTCAAGGAGCATCATCCGGACACCCTGAGAATCATCCTCAGCGGTCAGGCGGACATGCAAGGCGTACTGAACGCCGTCAACCAGTCGGAGGTCTACCGTTACATGCTCAAACCCTGGGAGGATGAGGAGCTGCTGCACACGCTGAAAACCGCCCTCAGGTATAACGACCTGCTACGGGAGAACGCCGAGCTGGCGGAAACAGTTCGGATTCAGCGCGACCGGCTGAAGCGGCAGCAGGCGGAGCTGATCCGGCTGGAGCAGGAGATGCCGGGAATCACCCACATCGAGCGGGATGCCGATGGTTTGATCGACCTCAGCGATGAGGCCGATGACATTCTGTGACCGGTCGCCGGTGTTCACTTCTTCAGTTCCAGATGAATACCCATCGCTTCCAACCGGGTGCTTCGTTCTCCCTTGATTAACCGGCGCAGCTCTATGCGCGCCGGCTCAAGCTCCAGCCCCCGGTGCTGCAGCACCTGCACCAACCGGTCAAACAGCGCCCTGCGTTTAGCACCAGCCTGGGTGGTCACCCGCCGGTCGGAAAAGAGATCCATCAGGGTCGATCCACACAGGCAATTGCGGAACAACATGACGACGGGCTGATCGTCATCGTCCGTCGATTTCTGTAGTCCGCTGCCAGAGAACACGGCCTCCGACTGGCGGATAAAGGCGTCCGGTGAGTCAAAACTACGCCCGCAGTTGTTACATTTCTTGGGAAATGCGTCGTTAGAGAGGGCCTGCAATCCTGCGTACAAAGACTGTTCATCCTCGTCCATGATGGCTAATCCTCTGGTTTGCTACCGGTGTTGGGCGGTTTCATCCTGCGCTTTGGGGGTATCTAACAGCTTAGCACTCAGGCCGAGGATAACGACCATCACCAACGTTCCTGCTGACTTCCCCCTCCCCTGACAAGCGGGGATAATGGGGATAGCACCTCGATTTTGGGAGGTAAGGTCATGGCCCAAGCCCGCTCATGCCCATCGCGAGACCTGTTGATCAGCGCGGTAGGCGCCGAACTCAACGGCACCCTGACTCTGCCGGAATTCGCCTCCGCTGTGGTGATATTCGTTCACGGCAGCGGCAGCAGCCGGTTCAGTCCACGCAACCGGTACGTGGCGGAAGTGCTCCATCGTGCGGGTCTGGCGACACTGCTGTTCGATCTGCTGACACCAGAAGAAGAGGTGCGAGACCAGCGCTCTGGCGCCTTGCGCTTCGACATCGAGCTGCTCAGTAAGCGCATGGTGGCCACGGTGGATTGGGTGCGACAACAACCCGACCTCCACGGGCTTTTACTCGGCCTGTTCGGCGCCAGCACCGGAGCTGCGGCGGCCCTCAACACCGCTGCGGCCAGACCCGAACTGATTCGCTCGGTGGTCTCCCGCGGCGGCCGACCAGACCTGGCACAGAGCGCCCTGGCGCAGGTTCAGGCTCCGACCTTGCTGCTCGTGGGTGGTGACGATACCGTGGTGATTGAACTCAATCGCCAGGCCGCACAGAGCCTGAGCGCACGCCACGAGCTGGTCATCGTTCCCGGCGCCAGCCATCTGTTTGAAGAGCCCGGTAAGCTTGAAACCGTCGCCGGCCTGGCCCGGGACTGGCTGCTCAAGGAACTCCGCTGACGTCGATACCCACGCAACAGTCCGGGCACATCAAACTTTGACCAATAGCCAGGTTACCCACCATATTGGTAAGGACGCGTGGTTATCCGGGAACCCTGCCATACAGGGGCGAGCCTTTCGCCGTTTTGCGCTCAACAGGCCTGAGTCCCCACCCGATCATTCATTGACTTCAATAAGGAAGGCGACATGATCAACAAGGGTCTTTGCCTCTTTGCCCTCGACGAGGACGATCCACTGCCTATCGGGATTGCCCGGTACCTGGGCCTCCCTCTGAGCCCGCACGAAGAACGCAGGTTCGATGATGGCGAGCACAAATGTCGCCCGCTTGAAAGCGTCCGCGACAAAGATGTGTACATTGTGCAATCGCTGGTGAGCGATCACCACCTGAGCGTGGACGACCGGCTCTGCCGGCTGCTGTTCTTTATCGCCACCCTGGCCGATGCCTCGGCCTACCGCATTACCGCAGTGCTGCCCTATCTCTGCTATGGCCGCAAAGACCGGCAAACCCAATCAAGAGATCCGGTCATCACCCGCTACGTCGCCCAGTTGTTCGAGGCCGTCGGCGTGTCGCGGGTGCTGACCCTGGACGCCCATAACCCCGCCGCCTACCAGAACGCCTTCCGCTGCCCCCGGGAGCACCTGGAAGGCTGCCAACTCATGGCCGACCATTTCGCCTCAAGCCTCCGCGACCAGGACGTGGCCGTGGTCTCCCCCGACATCGGCGGCATCAAACGCGCGGAACGGTTTCGCCAGCAACTGACACACCAGTTGGGCCGAAACGTATCCAATGCCTACGTTGAAAAGTACCGCAGCTCGGGACACATCACCGGGGGAACCCTGGTCGGCGATGTCGAGCACAAGACGGTGATCATCCTGGATGATCTGATCAGTACCGGCGGCACTCTGTTACAGGCTGCAAAGGCCTGTCGCAGGCATGGCGCCCGGGCCATTCATGGTGCGGCAACCCACGGTCTGTTTTCCGGAAATACAGAGCAGTTCCTGACATCGCCGGAGCTGGATGGCCTGGTGATTACAGACAGTATCCTACCTGCCCGGTTTTCGCCGGCTGCGGATGACAAGCTGATCGTACTGTCCGTCGCGCCGCTGCTGGCCGGAGCCATCGACCGGCTGTCCAGCGGCGGTTCGCTGTCAGAGCTGCGGGGGCAAGACGGCTGAGCGCTGGTCCGTGCCTCAGACTTCCTGGCCAAATGACGGCCTAAAGCAGTCCGGCCTCCAGGCTCGCGGCAACGTACATACCCAACTCGCGGCACTGCTCTTCAAATTCAGCGTGGTATTCGCCCCGACACACTAACGGCTCATGAACCAGGCGCCAACGCAGCCCGGTGGTGATGGATTCGATAGCCCGCCGGGTGCCGGTGCCGTCGTGGCCGGCGCGGATGTAGAACGCGAAAGGCAGGCCCTGGGTTTTCTCCAGGCAGGGGTAATAGCTGCGGTCGAAAAAATCCTTGAGGGCACCACTCATGTAGCCGAGGTTTTCAGTGGTCCCGAGGATAATGGCATCGCAGGCTAGAACGTCCTGCGGACCGGCGTCCAGCGGTGCCAGCACGGTCACATCCACTTGCTCGATTTCCGGGTGACGGGCACCGTCGGCAACGGCGTTACGGAGAGTCAGGGTATTGGGAGAGGGGGCGTGGGCAACAATCAGTAAACGCTTAGCTTCAGGCATGACTGACTCCTGCGGAAAGACACCCATGGCCGGGGGCTTCATCCCCCCGGCCGGGTGACCGGCGGCGGCTTAGATCAACTCGCCGTTGGTCTCTGCCGGCTGGGCAGCTTCGGCGTTCTTGCTGGTCGGTTTCGGCATCAGCTTGTCACGAACCTTGGCTTCGATTTCATTCGCCATGTCCATGTTTTCTTCGAGGAACTTGCAGGCATTGGCCTTACCCTGGCCAATCTTGTCGCCATTATAGGCGTACCAGGCACCGGACTTGTCTACGAAACCTTCCTTGACCCCCATGTCCAGCACTTCGGCCATGTGGTAAATGCCCTTGCCGTACATGATCTGGAATTCAGCCTGACGGAAAGGCGGCGAGACCTTGTTTTTCACGACCTTGACCCGGGTTTCGTTACCCACCACCTCGTCACCGTCCTTGACCGAGCCAATGCGGCGGATGTCCAAACGGACGGAGGCGTAGAACTTGAGCGCATTGCCACCGGTGGTGGTTTCCGGGCTCCCGAACATCACCCCGATCTTCATTCGGATCTGGTTGATGAACACCATCAAACAGTTGGCCTGCTTGACACTGCCGGTCAGCTTACGCAGCGCCTGGGACATCAGTCGCGCCTGAAGCCCGACGTGGGAGTCCCCCATCTCGCCCTCGATTTCCGCCTTCGGAGTCAGCGCGGCTACCGAATCGACGATAATGACGTCCACCGCGTTGGAACGCACCAGCATGTCGGCGATTTCCAGCGCCTGCTCGCCGGTATCCGGCTGGGACACCAGTAGTTCATCCACGTTCACGCCCAGCTTCTCGGCGTAGATCGGGTCCAGGGCGTGCTCGGCATCGACAAAGGCACAGGTCTTGCCCTGCTTTTGGGCTTCGGCGATCACCTGCAGCGTCAGCGTGGTCTTACCGGAACTTTCCGGGCCGTAGATTTCAACAATCCGGCCGTAAGGCAAACCGCCAATACCCAACGCCACGTCCAGCCCCAGCGAGCCGGTAGACACCGCCGGAATGGCTTCTCGCGGCTGATCGCCCATTTTCATCACCGCGCCTTTACCGAACTGACGCTCAATCTGACTCAGAGCTGCACCGAGTGCCTTCTTGCGGTTGTCTTCCATTGCTGCCATGCCCTCTTTGCTTATAAGTTTCTAACTTTCAGCGTTTAGCTATTTGCTGCAAGCTATTCGCTATTCGCTTTATCTGAATGGTCTTGCCCGGGTCAAGTTCCCACAGGAACCGAACTGTATATTTGACCAGTATTAAAACACAAGCCGCACAACAGACCAACCCCTGCTTCTGATCAGGAATCCAGAAAGTCGCTAACCCCTTGCAATGCAACCATTACCGCCTGTCGCCGCACTGCCTCCCGGTCGCCCTCAAAGCGTCTGTGCCGGGCTACGGTGTCCTTACAATGAGCGCCCCAGGCAAACCAGACGGTGCCCACCGGCTTCTCGGCACTGCCGCCCCCTGGCCCCGCCACACCGCTGATGGCCACGGCCACCTCCGCCCCGGTTGCCCTCAGGGCGCCGGCGACCATGTCGCGGACAACCTGTTCACTGACAGCGCCATGCTGCTGAAGTGTCAGTTCTGTAACACCCAGCAGGAGCTGCTTGGCGCGATTACTGTAGGTGACCAGTCCGCCCGCCACATAAGCGGATGAACCGGCACGATCGGTCAGCACCTTGGCCAACCAACCGCCAGTACAGCTCTCTGCCGTGGCAATCGTCATTCCCCGGCTCACCAACTGCGCCCCCAGATCGGCACCCGCATCGGCCAGCTGCTGATCGGAAATGGTCATAAGCCCCTCTCAAACTGTCAGAAAAAATTACATTAATTGTTTTTAATGTAACATCAAAATGATGTACTTTTGATAAATCATAAAGTTATACGGCCTGGCCTGCATTTTGCCTTGTTCCGATGACAATAAAAGATCATGGAAGATCAATAGTTAGCATTAAGTGCGAAGTAGATCCATTCAGCGGGCAGGCGCAGTTTCTGGCAAGTTAGGTCGCGGTGTATCAGTATCCATACAACCCCGCAGACCCAGTAGTATCCAGTGCCAGAGTAACCGTAGAGGCAGTGAGATGGATCACCCTGGCTGTGTTGTTATTGTCATCAGGAACCTGGAAGCATGCACCACCAACGAATACACTGAAACTCTCAAAACCCATGGCTATCAGGTCAGGTATGTCGCGGTTGGCCAGGATCCCATTCCGGCCATCAAGCAGCATGCTCCGGTTGCCGTCTGTTTTCAATTCGATTACCCGGACCAGTCCGGCTTGGTCGAACTGCGGCTGACCAAGCAACTGCTGCCTTCGGTGCCGTTGCTGATGATTACCCAGTCCCATTCCGAGCAACTGGCGGTTTGGGCGTTTCGTTCCCACGTCTGGGATTACTTCGTCCAGCCGGTGGACACCGCGCGCTATATCGATGTCATTGATACGCTGAGCGCGATCCGCCACGGCCAGCCTGCCGAGGCCGCCCGTGCGGCGCTCGACGCCAACAACGCCATTCCTCCCGAAGCCAGGCTACGCTGCAACGGTGGTGGTGAAGAACGCGCCATCATGGACCAGATCCTCACCTTCCTGAATGCCAATCTGCACAAGAAAATAGTCCAGGCGGAAGTGGCGGAACGCTTTGGCCTCAGCCCGTTCCAGTTCAGCCGGCTGTTCAAGCGCCTCGGCGATGTCACCTTCCAGGCCTACCTGCTCACCCGCAGGATCGAGGAAGCCAAACGGCTGCTCGCTAACCCCAAGGTGTCGGTCACCGATGTCTGCTTTACCGTCGGCTTTCATGACCTGTCGTACTTTACCCGGATCTTCCAGCGCCACGTGGGGCTGCCACCGTCACGATACCGTTTGGCCCAGGCCGAGCAGGTTGCGGCTGCAGAAGCGGCTGCCAGTGCCAAGGAATCGCGTCGTATTTCCGAATTCGTCACCGCCAAGAGCTAGGGAGCCTTTGCCTCAAACCTGACTCACCTGTGGCATTCACAGCCTCCGGGGAACAACTGAAAACACCCGCAGAGCCTTGCCGACAAAGGCACTGCGGGTGTTTTCAGTGGCTTACCCTATGACAGCCCCGTCAGGCCCGGGCCGATCTCCAGACATGACGGGTATGGCTCAGTCCACCAGCACCGGGATCCTGGCCAATACGCCATAATTATCGCCCCCGGTCAGCCCCTCCGGGTCATGAAAGGAACAGTCCGGCGAGAAGTAGATGGTTTTCTGGCGCCAACCGTTCTCCTGGGGATTATCATCCCAGTGGGCCGGGGTGAAATCCGGCTTTTCAACGTCCAGTGTGTCGACGAAATCGTTCCAACGGGTGATTCCATCGGTACTGCTGTTGCTCCAGGTTCCCGGCGACCCACCACCGCTGTCCTCGGCTGGCAGCGCCATTTCACTGGGGGCCCGATTATCAATTTGGTTGGCCTGATCAACAATCCAGATCACATTCAGGTTCACGGCCCCAATCAGCTTATTGCTCGGACCGACGCCGCCCGCCGGGCATTCGATTACCGGTAATGTCAGGTTCCACGGTTCGATTTTATTGGTGGCCTCCTCCCAACAATCGTAAAGCTTCTGGAATGCCGACTCGACCTGACCATTGGAGGTCTGCATATCCTGGCCGTAGTGTAGCGTTTCGGGATTTCCACCGGCGCAGGTGACGTCTCTGATTTCACTGGCGTTGGCACCCCCCTCTCCGTTTTGCTGGAAGTTGGTCCAGCCGCCGGTGTCTCCGTTGGCCGGAATAAACCGACCGACGCTGCACTCGTACTCGCCAGAGGCATTCAACAAAGCGTCCTCGCAGATTGCGATGGGCTGGTCCACCTCCGTTGGCAGTAACGTCCCGGCAAAGCCGATATACGCGACCGCCCGCGCCGACACATCGTAATGATCAAAGCCCAGCACGGTGCCAAAGAAAGCTTCGACAGGGGTTGTCTCGCGCTGGGTCACAACCTCGACAGCGTTGATGAAATCGGTGTTCAGGTCCAATTCCGCCGCCGAACTGGAAAACAGGTCGACCGGCTCCAGGGAGTCGTTGGGGGTAAAGGTTCGGGTGGTAAAGCTCCAGTGGCCCCGTCGCACGCTCGCCACTTCCACCGCATCGCCTTGGCTGGCGTTCGCCATGGCAACCTGCTGCGCTGTGGCATCGGCTCCCGGATTGACGGCGCTGCCATCGTTGAGGTACAGCTCGCTTGCGCCGGCCAGGGCGCCGGCATCGGCGGCATTGTGCAGTTCATTTTTGGCCACGTAGAGATTACCTCCATCCACCGCCAGGGCAGCGAACGCCAACAGCATGAGCAAGGAAATAGACACCAGGATCAAGGAGACGCCCCGCTGCCGGTAGGGTCCCGGTCGAGCGTAACGCATCTGTGCAAACCGGCTTCGTGCGTTTGTATTTGATGTGTTCATGGTCATTCCGCTCGCATCACGGTGGTCGCAGACAGCTCAAAATTCCCGAACGAAGTGTCGAGGAATTCTGGCAGCAATAGGAATTGGTAGGGATAGGTGATGGTGACCACCACTTGATCGCCGCTGTTGAAGGTGCCGTCGCCGTCCACATCCACCCGCTGGACGTCCGTGGACATGCTCGCCGCGCCCCCCAAAGAGATGAGGTAATCGGAGGCATAATCGTCAATGGCCTGGGTGATTTCGTTATCTTCCGTCGCCAGATTTCTTGGGTCCGGGCGCCAGAGGATGCCGGTACGAGAACCTTCACGACTGGCATTGGTCAGCGTTGCCTTGTCGAACAACACCACGCTCGTTTCGATGATGCCGAAAAGAATCAGGAACAGCAGACTGGCGGTAATGGCGAACTCCACTACCTCCGTGCCTTGCTGATGTCGCAGTGATTTCATCCTCATGACATTCCCCCCTACTGAATAGCCGGACCGCGCTGCATCATGCGTTCCGCATTACGCGCGTTTTCGCTCGCTGTGACGTAATAAGCCGGCGACAGGTGCATGGCCTTATTGAAGAATGCCAGGGCCTGGGCGTAGTCGCCCGACATCATCGAAACATAGCCAACGTCGTTATAGGCTTCGGACTCCTCGCCGGTGCGGCCCAGGGCCTCCAGCGCGGAGCGGTAGTTTTTCTCGCGGGCATGCACCAACCCCAGGTTACGCCAGGCAAGCTCGTAACCGGCATCGGCGTTCAGGGCCTGTTGCAAGGCGTTACGAGCACCGACCCAGTCCCCCACCAGGTAGCGGGAGTAACCCAGATTATTAAGAATCTGAGGCGAACGGGGGTTTGCGGTCAGCGCTTGCTGATAGTATTGCTCGGCGCTGACCGGATCGCCGTCCATGTCCGCCAGGATGCCCAGGGCGTTATAGGCACGCCAGGGCGCTGCTTCGGTCGCGTTCACCACGGGCTCCAACTGCGCCTTGGCGGCCTCGTACTGACGAGCTTCCAGATAGAGCACGCCCAGGCCGGTACCCGCCGCCGCATGATTGGGCTCGATTTCCAGCGCCCAGCGAT
Organism: Marinobacter sp. SS21; assembly: GCF_028369065.1. Lineage (GTDB taxonomy): Bacteria > Pseudomonadota > Gammaproteobacteria > Pseudomonadales > Oleiphilaceae > Marinobacter. The sequence goes on along the minus strand of NZ_JAQNDA010000011.1, from coordinate 33,050 downwards.
AGGCCAGACTGGCCAGGCGGTAGTTCTCCCTGGCGTGATGGATGCTGCCGATCTTGTATAAGACCTCGGTGGGTGGCGCCTCTTCCAGCCTCAGTCCCCGAATGTATTCGTACAAGGCCCGGTCGTAGTCGCCGGTCTGGGCGGCCGAGTCGCCATTGCGATAGGCTTCTTCGGGCGAACTGACCGGGAAAGCGGTGGAATAGGTTGCCTCCGATTCCCCTTCGTAAAACACCCCGTATTCGTCCCCACCGCCGGTTGACGGTGTGCTCGCGCAGCCAGCCAGCATGCCAGCGGCCAGCAAAATCGGAAGTACTGCCTTTTGTCTGATCATTGTCTTCTCCCCTGGGTCACACACCGCGTCATTATTTACCTGCCATGGCTTCCATCGCCCCGAGCAATGGTGGCCCAAGGGCCACCACGAAGAAGCTCGGTAGTACGCAGAACACTAGCGGAAACAGCATTTTTGTACTGACCTTGGCGGCCCGTTCCTCGGCGTCCTGGGTGCGCTTGTCCCGCAATTCGTCGGCATAGATCCTCAGGGTGGTGCCGATGCTGGTGCCGAAGCGCATGCTCTGAATCAGACTGGTCACCAGCCCGCGAACCTCCTCAACCCCCGTGCGCTCTTCCATATCCCGCAGGGCTGATCGGACATCCATCCCGGCCCGGGTTTGCATGCCAAACAGGTTCAGCTCTTCGGCCAGTTCCGGCTGACTGATTTCCTGATCCCGCGCCACCCGCTGTATGGCGGCCACCAAACCCAGCCCGGCCTCGGTACATACCACCAGTAAATCCAGGGTATCCGGCAATCCCCGCCGCAAGCTGGTGCTGCGCCGCCGAACCGCCCGATTCAGCCAGTAGCTGGGCAGCACATAGCCCACAATGCCCGCTGAGGCAGCAACCAGCATGACGGTGGCAAACGAAGCCCCAAGCAGTTGTACCGAGAACATGGCCACCGTGGGCAACAACAGGGTCAAGCCGAGCTTGGCACCATAGAAGGTGTTCACCGCGCCCGGTGTGTAGATTCCTGCGTGCCGCAGCTGGTTATAGGTTCGATTGCGCACCTTCTTGTCGGCTGGCAGGAGCCGGTATCCCATAGATTCCGCCAGACGCAGGGCCTGCCCGGCTGGCTTCCCGGCTTCGCCCTTCTCGGTGGCAATCGTGCCGCCGCCTGCCGCCTGGGTGTCGAGCTGCTGGACTCGCCGCCGGATCGGGTCGCTCAGCCCAAGGTAAATCAGAATCAAAGCCAGCATCAGCGCAAAGGCGGCAGCCCCCAGCAAGACCATAAAGCTCAACTGCGCCAGTTGCGGATCTTTGATCAACTCATTCAGTAACACCTGTAACCGACTCAGGAATTCCATCTCGGCTTCCCCCTATACATCGATGCGAACAATACGCCGCATCCAGAAAATACCAGCGACCGTCAGGACAAAGGCCACCACAATCAGCTGGCGGCCGATGGGATTGTCCGTCAGCATGGGCAAGAAGTTTGGGCTTACCACGGTCAACAGACCGGCCATCGCAAACGGCTGCAACGACAGAATCCAAGCGGCGAGACGCCCCGGAGCGGACAGCGTCCGCAGCTTGCGGTGGAAACGGAAGCGGGAACGGATGATCGAGGCAAGGTTTTCCAGCAGTTCGGCCAGATTGCCCCCAGTCTCCTTCTGGATAAGTACCGAGCTGACAAACACCATGACCGTAATGCTGCCAATCCTTCCCAATAGGCCGTTGAGGGCGTTCCGGACATCACCGCCATAATTGATTTCCATGAATGTGGTACGGAACTCCGCTCCGATAGGATCCGGCATCTCATCCGCCACCAGTTGCATGGCATCGACGAATGGATGACCAGCCCGCAGGGCTCTGGACATCACCACCAGCGCCTCCGGCAGCTGCTCTTCAAACTTCGCCAATCGATTTGCCCGGGCCCGGCGCAGGCGAAATACCGGCAGCGTAGTCATGGCAACACCGACCACCAGGCCCACCAACATCGACGACAGCAAAAGGCCAACCAGCACGCCGATTGCCCCCCCAAAAATCAGGGCCTTGAGTACCAAGCGGTAGGCCAGGGTTTTCTGACCCGCCTGCTCGATCAGGTGTTCCAGGCGCTCCATACCCGGCAGCGATTCCAGGGCCCGTTCGAAGCTGGACAACTGGCTCAAGTGCTTGCGTCGCACCAGCGAAATGGGCTCGTCCTGGTCTGCACTTCGAGCCACCGCCTGCAGGCGCTTTCTCAGCCGTTTCTGGGCTTGTCGGTTTTCTCCAAAAACCGGGATGATAAAACTCTGAACCAGCAGGAAGACAGCCACGAAGACCATGCCAACAAAGATGACTTCATCTGATATGTTCCAGTTCATCACCATATCCCCCGCTCTGCCTGAAAGATCTCCAGTCCCGGGTCCATGCCACGGCGCTTGAGGTGGTCGTAAAAATTAGGCACCACGCCCGTTGCCGAGAACTTGCCGATAATGTTGCCCTGCTCATCAACCCCCTCACGACGGAAGCTGAAGATTTCCGACATGGTGATGACATCGCCTTCCTGGCCGTTGACCTCCTGCACACTGACCAGACGCCGCCGCCCGTCCTCCTGCCGCTCCAGTTGCAGGACTATGTCGATGGCGGAGGAAATCTGCGCCCTCAGCGGGCTCACGGGAAGGTTCACGCCACTCATCGCCACCATACTTTCGATCCGGGTCAGGGCATCTCGCGGGCTGTTGGCATGGATGGTGGTCAGCGAGCCATCATGACCGGTGTTCATGGCCTGCAGCATGTCCAACGCCTCGCCGGCACGAACCTCGCCAATAATGATCCGGTCTGGACGCATCCTGAGGCTGTTGCGGAGCAGGTCGCGCTGACTCACCTCACCCCGGTTCTCGATGTTGGGAGGCCGGGTTTCCAAACGCACCACGTGGGGCTGCTGCAGCTGCAGTTCCGCGGAATCCTCGATGGTGACGATCCGCTCGCTGTGGGGAATAAAACTGGATAGCACATTGAGCATGGTGGTCTTGCCCGCGCCGGTCCCTCCGGAGACCAGCACATTGAGCCGGGCGCGGACCACGGCCTCAAGCAGACTCGCGACTTCGGCGGACATTGCGCCGATTTCCACCAGGTTCTGGGCGGTCAGTTTATCGACCGAGAACCGGCGAATGGACAGCATCGGACCGTCAATCGCCAGCGGCGGAATCACCGCGTTGACCCGGGAACCATCTTTGAGGCGGGCATCGACCATGGGCGAGGATTCGTCGATCCGTCGCCCGACACCAGAAACAATTCGGTCAATGATGGTCAGCAAGTGCCGGTCGCTGCTGAAACTCAGTTTGGTTTGCTCCAGCTTGCCGAACCGCTCCACGTAGATGGGGGCGGTGCCGTTGACCAGGATATCGGCGACCGTCTTGTCTGCGAGCAGGGCTTCCAGAGGTCCCAGGCCCAGCACTTCATCCTGCAGATCGGCAATGATGCGCTGGCGTACGCTGGCGTTGAACGGCAGACTTTCCTCCCGCATCATCGCTTCGCAGACTTGCTGGATCTGGCTGCGGGCCTCTCGGTCGCCCAAGCCGCCGAGCAGGGACAGATCCAGAGTCTTGACCATCCGATCGAAGAGCGACTCCTTGAACGCCTGTTCTTCGTCGGACAGGTTCCCGAAGTCCTCGGGTTCCCTGGCGACCGGGGCACTCCAACCGACCGAGCCGGCACTCCCATTTCCGTTACTGCTACCCAATTTATGACGTAGGTTCATGTTCATACTCCTCGGGTCTGCCGGACCCATTCAAGCGGGTTCCAGCGGGACCCCACGCTTGGCGACGGCAATTCCTGGTCACTCAACGACTGGGCCAAGGTGACCAGGTCTCGGGTGATCGGAGCCTTGGGCGCCGACTCAAACAATGGGCTGCCCATATTGATGCTGTCACTGACCCGGCCGTAATCGTTGGGCAGCGTGACCACCCGGAGACCGGTGAGTGCATTGTTGATGTCTTTGAGGGACACCGGACTGTTCTTGCTGAAGCGATTCACCACCACGGTGATCTGCGAATCCGCCACCCCCAGTTCCTTACGCAAAATGGAGACCAGACGTTGGGCATCCCGCAGGTGAGCCACGCCTAACTCCATCACCACCAGCACATGATCGGCACTTTCCAGGGTCATGGCGGTGGCGCCGCTGACCCACCTTGGCAAATCCACAACAATGTCGTCGTAAGCCTCACCAAGGATTTTAAGCAGCATTTCCATGCGCTCTTCCGGCACCTCAGCGATGGTGACCCGGTCCTCGGGTGTTGAGGCCAACAAGTCCAGACCGCTGGCGTGGGACAGCACATAACCCTCCAATGCCAACAGGTCCAGGCTGTCGACCAGCTCCAACGCTCTCACCAGCCCGTGATGGGGAGACAGGTTGAAATAGATGGGTAGGGCACCAAACTGCAGATCCATATCGATCAGTGCCGTACGCTGGTTGAGAGAGTCCGCCAGGATGTGCGACAAATTGGCCGCCACCATGCTGGCGCCAGATCCCCCCTTGGCGTTGATGACCGCGGTCATGCGGGCAGCTTTGCGGCTGGATTCGGCACACTTGTCTCGCAGCAACTGGCCGACAAATGCTGCGACTTCACCGTCCTCCAGCGGCAAGGACAGGAAGTCCCTGGCGCCGGCACGCAGCGCCACCCGAATAACCTCGGCGTTATCCTTTTCACCAATCACCAACACCGGGGGACGGACTTTGGCCGGGCGGTCAATCAGGGCCTGCAATTCGGCTCGCCAATTCTGACTAACCATCAGCACCAGAGCATCGGGCATTTGGGCTGTGTCACTCAGTGGATCGGTCGTGCCATTCACCATGAGCCGGGTGGTCACATGGACATCGCTGCGATCGCCCAGCTGGGCTTTCAGGAGCTCCAACCCCTCTGGGGAACGGCCCGCCAGTAATATTTCCAGTCGATAACGCATAGCTGCCCCTCCCTACTCATTCCATGCCCATAGCCGTGGCATCCAGGACTATTGGCGGCGTCTCAGACGGGCCACGGTAGGCTTTCATGGCCTTGACAGCCTGTTCCCCAGCCATGGGGCGGATGGGGTCACCTTCGCGGTAGGTCTGGGACGCCATGGCGTGCCGAACACTGGCGCCAAACGGGCCCAGGTCGTCACCGGGCGATGAAGCACAACCTGTGAGCAGAGCACCTGCGGCGACCATCAGAGCGATTCGTGAAATAAACATGTTTTTTCTCCCGCCTAGGAATTTCGATGAGCAACGGTTAAAGGTCATGGCCGAAACGTCCTTCCGTGCCGCCGTCGTTACGGTTCAGGAGCGGATCAACGGTCTCGCGCCGGGGCTGTTCTTCGGGCTCACCGTGAAGCCGGCCCAGCAGGTAAAACCCGATGTCGCTCGGCTCCACAAAATTGCCAGTCGGCAGCCGGATTTCCTCGGGGGTGATGGGACGGGCCAGACGGGCGGTGACGAAAATCACCAGCTCGGTCTGATCCTTGATGAATTCCTGGCTGCGGAAGAGCGCCCCAAGGATCGGGATATCACCCAGCCCGGGGAACTTGCTGACGTTCTCCCGCAGGCTCTCATTCAACATGCCGGCAATTGCGATGGTTTGACCGTTGCCCAACTCCAGGGTGGAGCTGGCACTGCGCTTGACCAGGGCGGGCACGAAGAACTGGGCCGAAACCTGCCCGGCCTCTCCAACGCCAACGACGATACTGTTGTCATTGACCAGGTCGGACACCGCGACATCCACCTTCAGATTGATGGCGCCGGAGTCCAGCACCACTGGCAAGAAGCCCAAGCTGACCCCGAATTCCTTATGGTCGATGGTGATTCCGCCGTCACCCTGCGGTACCGGAATGGGGAATTCACCACCGGCCAGGAACCTGGCTTCTTCCCCGGTCAGGGTGGTCAGGTTGGGTTCGGCCAGAATCTTGGCGGTGCCCTCCCGGTTGGCCGCATCAATAACCGAATTGAGCAGGTAGTCGCCATTCTGGTAGCTGGCGAAGATGCCGGCATCCTCAATGGACTTGGTCACCGGAGCGAACTCGTCAATCATCGGACCGATGGGCGTGCGGATGCCAGGGAGCGCAGGAATGCGAACCTCGCCCACGCCGGGTTGCTGGAAAAAGGCGTCCGGGAACAGCGCGCCGCCCTTGACCGCCCCCACCTTGAGGGAGGAACTGGCCATGTTCAGCACATCGAACTGCACGTCCAGACGTTTCACCAGCGAGCGGGACACCTCAGCCACCTTGACGTCCAGCATCACTTGCTGGGCACCACCCACCTGCATCATGTTGAGAATCGGCCAGCCCTGGCCATCCTCGTTAACCCCGGAGAAGCTGCTGGCCAGGCGCATGGCGGCATCGACGCTGGACGCGTTGGTCACTTCACCACTGAGCACAATAGTGTCGTTGGCAGAACGCACCTGTATGCTCTCCGACGGCAGCAAGTCATGCAGGTTGGCCTTCAGGGTTTGCAGATCGTGAGTCACCGCGATGTTCAGCACCCCCTGCAACTGATCGTTGTTGTCCCACAGCATGACATTGGTGGTCCCTCGGGACTTGCCCAAGACATAGACCTGCCGCGAACGAACCACCACCACATCGGCAATCTCAGGATTTCCCACCGACAGTCGCTTGACCGGATTGGGAAAGTCCAACACCTGGGATTGATTCATCGGTACATTGACCGATATCGGCTCGCCCCCGTAAGGCATGGCGAGCATGGCGCCCTCATTCGACTGGGCGAATGCGTTCAGTGGCCAACCCAGGCTCAGTAGCACTACCACGACGCCGGTTAGCCCTTTCAACGTGACCTTTTCCATGATGCTTCCCCATTTTTCACGTTATTGCCGCACTGGGCTGGCAGACAGCCGTAGCGACTTACTTGTTAACAGTGGTTGAACTCAGATCGGTACCCCGAATCACACTGACGCGTACATGTTGCGGCCGATAAACCCGTCTTGGTGCCGGTGCTGGCGCCGGCGCCGCTACCGGTTCTGGCTCGCTTGCCACTTCCACCGGCTCTTCCACCTCTTCAAGCGGGTTTCGCAGTGTCAGCTGAACCTTGCCTTCCTCGGTGGCCTCCAGCAGACGCTCGGCTTGAGGGGGGGTCACCGCCAGGGTGACGGCCCGTACAATCATCGGGCGATCACGCTCCTGGGTAGCGTGCTGATCCACCGCCAGCACGGTTATCCCCCGCAGAATGGTGGTGGATTCGAAGTCCCGGCTGCTGCCGCTGCGCTTGCTGGACACCACGTCCACCTGGTTGCCCGGCAGCAGGAATCCCGCGACGCCCGCCACGTCATCCACCCGTACGGTGATCGCCCGCATACCGGGCTCCAGCACCGCCGCCAGGGCACTGCCGGCCATGTGCTCTGCCACCCGGCGCTCCAGAATCACTTCATCCGCATAAATGGCTTGCGAGCTGATCCGTCCCACGACCTGGTCGATGCTATTGAAACTGCCTTTCGGGACGGCATGGGGCGGCAGTTCCATCATCCGTAAATCGGTGGTTTCCACCGTGCGGCCGAATGGAATTTCCACCGCCGCCACCACGACCGCACTGGTCAGCTCCTCACTATCGGTCGTACCGATGCGTTCCTGTACCCAGCTGTTCGCCATACCGGCGGCACCGATCGCCAGCAACAGCGAAACCCCAAGCATTGCGACTATCCCCTTCTTCTTCATGACGCACTCTCCTCTCCGGCACCGCCGGACTCTACGAAGTAGTTCTGCCAGGCCCGAATCAAGGCCTTGCGGGTGAGCTCTGCCTCACCCCGATAGCGCAGGTAATCCGTCGCCAGGCCGATCAGGTCACGTGGATGACAGGGCAGCAGAGGCACACCGGACGGGCCATGCATCTGTTCGAGCATGAACGCCACATGGGCGGGGTCCGCAGTAATTCCCTGGCGCTGGCACTCCTGGTGCCAGATGGCGCGGTATTCTTCCGGGGTCAGGGGTTCAAAACGGATTTTGTAGCCAATACGCCGCAAGAAAGCCTCGTCGGCCAACTCGAGGGGATGGAGATTGCTAGAGAACAGCAGCGCCACCTTGAACGGAACCTGAAAATGTTGCCCGGTGGACAGGCTGAGAAAATCCTGCCCCTCCTCCATGGGCACGATCCAGCGGTTGAACAGCTCGTCCGGGCGCATGCGCTGGCGTCCCAGATCGTCAATCACCAGCATGCCGTTATTGGCCCGCATTTGCGCCGGAGCGTGATGAATACGGGTCGCCGCGTCGAACTGCACCTCCAGCATGTCCATGGTCAGCTCACCACCGACCATCACCACTGGCCGTTTGCACAGCGCGTAGCGTGGGTCGTGGCCACGGTCCAGAAATACCGCCTGCTCACCGGGATGCGGATCCAGCTTTTCATGGACTTCCGGGTCGTAGAGCCGCACGGCTTTGTCCGCAACCAACACTGCGTAAGGAATCAACACCTCGCCGAGCATCAATCGGGACAGCTTGCGGGCGATGTAGGTCTTGCCTGTGCCCGAGTCACCGTAGATAAACAGGGCGCGGCCGGAGTGCATCGCCGGCCCCAGCCGGTCCAACACATCGGGACGAACGACAATATCCTGAAACGCCGCATGCACCTCGGCGCCACTCAAGCCCCGGGACTGCAGGGTCTGGCGAGCCACCATCCCGGTATACTGCTCCAAAGGCACCGGCGCCGGGCCGATGTAGCCGTCCCGAGACAGGGCCTCCTGGGCGGCCGCCCGGCCCCGGTCGGTCAGGGCAAAACGCAGTAGGCCATTGGCCGCCGTACCGCGGATCTCGGCACGGCCTTCTTCCCGTAAAAAGTAAAAAACCCGTTCCACCTGACTGCCGGGCAGTGCGGTGTAACGGGTTATCTGTTCCAGGTCCAGCACACCCCGTTCGAACAGGTGCTTGGACACTAAATCGGCAGCGTAGGTTTCAGTCAGGCCACACTCCTCCAACGTGCGAGGACGCAAGGCCGGGATGCTGCCCCCGGAGACAGCCACGTCGGGGCTGTTCGGGAGTGATGATTCCGTCACCTGGGCCAGATCAGCCACTGCGCCGGAACTCTGGATGTTATTGTTCATCTTGCCACCATCCCGCGGCGGACCGCTGTAATTAAGCGTTCACTCCAATCTGCGACGACAGCCAGAACTGCCAGATCACCAGTGAACTGGTTCCCACCGCGATGGACACGGCGAAAGGAAACTTGCGGCCCATCACCTCGCCCTTTTCGGGCGCAAGGTAAACCGGCCGACCAGTAACAAAGAGGGTTTTTAGCATCAGCCCGTAGCGCGACCAGGGTGCCGGAGCACGGCTAGAAAGGCCGGCCAAGGCCAGAAAGCCCAATCCAATCAGACCACCCACGGCAATACTCGCCAGACCGGCGAGCATTGCGTAGAAGGGCCCGAGAAAAGTGCCAACGGCTGCCATCAGCTTGACGTCGCCAGCACCGGTTGTTCCTACCAGATAGCCGGGTAGCAGAATCGCCAGCCCCACTCCCAAACCCGCCAGGGCATCCAGCAAACCGGCGAACCCGCCAAGTCCGAGGTGTACTGCCATGCCCACGACCACACCGGTCAGCACCAAGCCGTTGGGAATACGCCGGCAGCGCAGATCCCAGCAGGCGGCGCTCCAGATCAGGGCAAACACCGGAAGACTTATGGGGAGTAACTCGGGGTTCATTGGATACTACGTCCTGTGTTGGGAAGGACACCGAGCGGGCCCGGTGTCCCCGACTGCCTGAGTTCGAGCATCGAGCTGCATTGCCTCCGTTTCAGGACTGCAGCAACGCAAGCAGCTCGTCCAATTTTGCCTTGGCTTCCGTACCAATGGTTGCCAGAACGGCAGCGCCGACTGCTACCACCAAACCAGCCAGCAGTGCCCATTCAACAACTTCGGTACCTTCTTCTTCGCGCAGGAAGCGCTTTACAGCTGCTTGTAGATTTTTCATGGTTGGTTCTCCGTCATGTTTTACGAGTCAGGGCTACTCTCACCGCCCTCGGGATCGCATCCCACGTTCAGCATGGTCCCCACACCGGAGTAATTCTTGGACTCTGTTGCAGGGCTATAGGACTATCTTGCAGTGCCGAAATATCCGGCGACGGGTAAATGAACGGAAGCGGTTGTCGGCTATCAGTTTTCCGGCTCGGGAGGGAAATTAGCCATGCAGGCTACGTTTCATCCGGAGCGTTAATTTTTTACAATTCACCCCCCAACAGCAGCCACCGATTGCGGAAGCCTTCATGTCAGCAGCCCAGAAAGACATCCCCAAGCACACCCCGATGATGCAGCAATACCTGAAGATCAAGGGCGAGCACCCCAATGAGCTTGTGTTCTACCGCATGGGGGATTTCTACGAGCTGTTCTATGACGACGCCAAGCAAGCGGCGAACATTCTCGACATCACCCTGACCGCCCGCGGCCAGTCCGGTGGCCAGCCGATTCCCATGGCCGGCATTCCCTACCACGCCGCCGAGAACTACATCGCCCGACTGGTGCGCACCGGCCGGTCCATCGCCATCTGCGAGCAGATCGGCGACCCGGCGACCAGCAAGGGACCGGTGGAGCGGCAAGTGGTTCGAATCGTCACTCCGGGCACCCTCAGTGATGAAGCCTTCCTGGAGGACCGGCGGGATAACCTGCTGTCAGCCATCTACAGCCACAAGGAACGGTTCGGGTTCGCCTCGCTGGACATTTCCAGCGGTCGCTTCGCGGTTGCGGAACTGGACGAGCTGGAAGATCTGCGCAGCGAATTGCAGCGGCTGCGGCCAGCGGAAATCCTGATCAGTGAGGATTTCCCCTATGAAGAAGTGCTGGAGGGCTTTACCGGTGTGCGTCGTCAGGGTCCCTGGCTGTTCGAGGCGGACACCGCGCTGCGTACCCTGACCCAGCAGCTGCAGGTACGGGATCTCACCGGTTTCGGCTGCGAGGACCAGCAACTGGCGATCTGCGCTGCCGGCTGCCTGCTGCAATACGCCCGGGAAACCCAGCGCACCGCCCTGCCCCACATTCGCAAGCTGACCCGCGAGACCCGGGACGAGGCGGTGATTCTGGACGCCACCAGCCGTCGTAATCTGGAGATCGACACCAACCTGATGGGCGGACACCAACACACCCTGGCCTGGGTGATGGACCGCACTGCCACCGCCATGGGCGGCCGCCTGCTGCGGCGCTGGCTCAACCGCCCCCTGCGGGATGTCCACACCGTAGAGCTGCGCCAGCACGCCGTCGCCGCACTGCTGGAGGGCTTCCATAACGAGCCGGTGCACGATGTTCTGAAAGCGGTGGGGGATATGGAGCGCATTCTGGCCCGGGTGGCACTGAGATCCGCCCGTCCCCGGGATCTGGCCCGGCTGCGTGACGCCTTCGTGGCATTGCCGACGCTGCAACAGACGCTGGCGGCGGTGATTTCCCAGCACATCGGCACGCTGGCCACCACCATTGGCGAATACCCGGAACTGGCCGATCTGCTGGAGCGCGCCATCCTCGACAACCCACCGGTGGTGATTCGGGACGGCGGCGTGATTTGCGAGGGCTTCGACGCGGAGCTGGATGAGCTGCGCAACATCAGTGAAAACGCCGGCCAGTTCCTGCTGGACGTGGAAACCCGGGAGCGGGAGCGCACCGGAATTAGCACGCTTAAAGTGGGGTATAACCGGGTGCATGGCTACTACATCGAAATCAGCCGGGCCCAATCCGATCAGGCGCCGGTGGACTACATTCGCCGCCAGACCCTGAAGAACGCCGAGCGTTTCATCACCCCGGAGCTCAAGGAGTTCGAAGACAAGGCCCTGAGCGCCAAGAGCCGAGCGCTGGCGCGGGAAAAGGCGCTGTATGAACAGATCCTGGAAACCCTGGCCGACAACCTCGCCCAGCTCCAAGACACCGCCCAGGCCCTGGCGGAACTGGATGTGCTGGCCAACTTTGCCGAGCGTGCCACCAGCCTGCGGTTCTGTGCCCCGGAGTTCCGCAACGAGCCCGGTTTCGACGTGGAGGAGGGCCGCCACCCGGTGGTGGAGCAACTGCTCAGCGAGCCTTATGTACCCAACGACCTGCTGATGGACAACCAGCGCCGAATGCTGGTGATCACCGGCCCCAACATGGGCGGTAAGTCCACCTACATGCGCCAGGCCGCGCTGATCGCCCTGCTCGCCTACACCGGCTCGTTTGTGCCCGCCAACCGGGCGGTGCTGGGACCGCTGGACCGCATTTTCACCCGCATGGGCTCTTCGGATGACATCGCCGGTGGCCGCTCCACCTTTATGGTGGAGATGACCGAAACCGCCAACATCCTCCACAACGCCACCGAGCATAGCCTGGTACTGATGGACGAAGTCGGTCGTGGCACCAGCACCTTCGACGGCTTGTCCCTGGCCTGGGCCACCGCCGAGCATCTGGCCCGGGAGATTCGCTGCTACACCCTGTTCGCCACCCACTACTTCGAGCTGACCCAGCTGGCGGACAGCTTGGAACACGCGGTCAATGTGCACCTGACCGCCACCGAACATGATGACAGCATCGTGTTCCTGCACAGCGTCCACGACGGCCCCGCCAGCCAGAGTTACGGTCTGCAGGTGGCCAAGCTGGCCGGCGTGCCCCAGGGGGTCATTGGCAATGCCAAGTCCCAACTCCGGCAACTCGAAGGATCGGCCAGCCCGACACCGAGCCAACCCGGCGACGCCCCAGCCCCGGCTATCAGGCAAGCCGAAGTTTCGGTGGTTCAGGGTGATATGTTCGCCAGCCTGGAACCGAGTGAGGTGGAACAGGTCCTAAAGGCACTGGATCTGGACGATTTGACCCCCAGGGAAGCGCTAAATCAGCTCTACGAACTCAAAAATTTGATCTAGGTATATGGTTATAGCGGCCAGGTGCTTGCGACCGTAAGGGCCGCTCCCTACAATATCGCGCTACAAATATTAGGAGTGACGATTTTTTCGTTCGGACGCGCCCTGCCGGCCCTGAACCTGCTCGACCTCCGTACTGATGAGATTGACCACCGACCCAGGAATCCAACTATGACATTTGTCGTTACTGATAACTGCATCAAGTGTAAATACACCGACTGTGTTGAAGTATGTCCGGTGGACTGCTTTTACGAAGGCCCCAACTTCCTGGTCATCGACCCGGACGAGTGCATCGACTGCGCCCTGTGTGAACCGGAATGCCCAGCGGAAGCCATCTTCTCGGAGGATGAACTACCCGCCGGCCAGGAGCCGTTCATCGAAATCAACGCCGACCTGGCCGCCAAGTGGGACAACATCACCGAGAAGAAAGACCCGCTGCCGGACGCCGAAGAATGGGACGGCAAGCCCAACAAGCTTCAGTACCTGGAGCGCTAAGGCTGGGCCTGCAGCGCAAGAAAAAAGGCGAGAAAAAAGGGGTCAGAACCTAGGTTCTGACCCCTTTTTTCTCGCCTTTTTTCTTCTCAGGACCAGACAAACGCAACCTACCCCTGGCTCAACGCCACCTTGGCCCCAATGCCGACAAACAGGCCACCGGTCACCCCATGCAGCGCCCGCTTGAGCCAGGCCGGAGAGGCCAGTGTGTGGGAATGGGCCACCATCGCCGCCAACGCGCACTGCCAAACCATCGCCAACAGGAAGTGAATGGCCGCCAGCCCCATGGACTGCAGGAACACATTCCCCGCCGGATCAATGAATTGGGGTAAAAACGCCATATAAAACAAGGCGGTCTTGGGGTTGAGCAGGTTGGACAGCAGGCCTTCCCTGAAATCCCGAACAAACCGCGGCGGGACCCGGGCTGGGGTGATCCCAGGACCGGCATTCCCGGAGCGAGCGCAAGCCAGCCTCAAGCTTGCCAGCCCCAACCACAGCAGATAACAGGCCCCGGCCCACTTTAACAGGGTGAAGGCCCAGGCGGTTTGTACCAGGATGAGCGAAATCCCCACCGCCGACAGGGTTGCATGAATAAACAGGCCGCTGCAGATGCCCAGGCTGGTCACCGATCCGGCCCGCACACCGGAACGGACGGAGTTACGCACCACCAGCAGGGTATCCACGCCCGGAGTGATGGTCAGCAGGACAATGGCGATCAAATACGCGGAGAATAGCTCAAAGGTAGGCATAATGTCCCCAGACAACGCCTCCGGCGGCCTGGGGACCAGATAAAGCGGGTCGGGTCAGGCTTCCGGCTGGAGAATTTTCTTGACGGCCGCCGACTTATAGAAAGCGGACAGCCGCCGACGCAACGCCTCCTCAAGATACCCTTCCTCCCGTAGCACGTCCACCAGGGGTAACGCGAAGGCATCGACCTCCTCCATCACCATCGCCTGGTCGACACCCACATCCGCCAGCAGATCAACCAGTGGTCGATCGCCGTACTTGGCGAACAGGTGATCCACCACGGCCTGACAACAGCCATCAAAATACTCGGTTTGGCGGAAGCTCAGCCAGAACTCATACCCCAGCACCACGAACTCCTGCAGCTGGATATCCCCCAGGCCTTCCTGGAGTTCGGCAATGCTGCGATCCTCCAGGGTCAACCACGCCGCCATCACGGTATCGCGCAGTTCGTCGTCCGTCAGGGCCTGGTGCAAGAATTTCTCACTGCGGCTGATCAACCCCGGCAAGCTGTCCGACAACCAGGCTTTGAGCCTGCGCTCGAAGGTTTCATCCAATCCTGGCACAGCCTTGTTGGCCATTCGCTTGCCAAATTTCATCATCGAGCCGACAGCGGGTACGGACTTGGTGATCAGATTGTCCTCGTAGAGGTAGTTCACCAGCCCTTGATAGACCACGTTGGACACCAGCTCCTGGTACACCGGGTGTGACATGATGCTGCTGATCAAGCGTTCCCGGTGATGCTTGAGTTCCAGCATCTCTTCAACGAAGGCGGTGGTCTGCTCCCGACTGAGGACGTCTTTGAGCAAGGTACCGGACTGCACATCAGCGTTCAGCACCTCGGTGGCCATTTCGGCCGCCAGCTCCGGAATACCGGCATCCAGATCCATGTCCACCACCAGACGCCGGATCACCCCCATCACCTGATCGACGGAACAGACCCGGTTAAGGGTGAGCTTTTCGCCGTACCCAAACAGCTCTTCCACTTCGCGCTCGATGGCTTTGCGAAGCTTGGCGCCTTTCAAGGACGACATTTCGTGCTTAACGTGCTGTTCCAGCAGCGTAGCTGCGAGATCTGAGGGAAACTTTGTCATGAGCGGTGTTCCTAAACGGTGTCTGGGCCATTATTGTCGCAGCCTTGGTCAATGAACAAGGCCTTATACCCGCGAGGCTAACACGGTGGTGGCGGCAGGGGCTTTGCCCAAGACACACCGCTCACTATGCCCGTCGGCCAAGCCCCAGTCGCGCTGGACTACTGCGCGCTGGACTACTGAAAGTCGCTAAAGGCGTGCGGCTCGGCTCCCAGCGCCAGACACAGACTCCCCGGACCGATGTAAATACTGCTGGTAATCCCCATTTGCGACAACAGCAGCTCGACGCCATGCTGTTCGCAGGCATCCCGCAGCCGATTGAGGCCCGGCAGCGCTTCAATCTCGGTCCAGGACATGCCACAGGACAAACTGACGTAGGGCGTCAGCAACCCGGCCTCGACCCGACCGATGGCATAGTTCATCACCCGCTCCACCGCCACGTCAAAATGCCTGGTTTTCGCCACTGGCTGGCCTTCCGCGCCCTGGCCGAAGATCACCGGCGTGATGTTCAGCGCCTTGCCAAGGAAGGCCACCAGCGCCGATACGCTCTTATCGCCCCGGCGCCGGGCACGTTCGCGGATGTAATGCAGGTCACGGGGAATAACGCAGGTATGGATCTTGTCAGCAAAGGTCTCCACCTCTTGCCGCAAGGCGTTCTTTGACAATTTCTGCTCGATCAGTCTGAGGGTATGGGCCGCCAACAGGCCCTGACCGGCAAAGATCTGTTTGCTGTCGATCACCCGCATGGAAAACTTGCCGCTGCGCCCCGCCGCCTCCCGCGCCTCATGGTAGTTCGCCATGACGCTGTTCATGGCCAACGTGGCGTTCTGATAAATCAATGAACGGGAGCGGGTGACGGTCTCGCAGATGGCGACGTCAAACTGGGTCACGATTTTTTCCATGAACAGATCGTGAATCTGCTGGGTCGTGAATGCTTCGGTCTCGGCGTGGAGGCCTTTTTGCAGCAGGCCCCGTTGGTAAAACTCCTGGGTTTGGACCGGGTCGTGTACGTCGATGTAGGTTTTCCGATCAATGTGCGCGGTGACCGGCAGGATGAAGAGGTTGTGTTTACGGGTAAATTCGTAAGGCAAATCACAGGCTGAGTCTACGATCAGACCAACTCGCATGGGGGTGTCTCCGAGGTGTTGGCGCCGCGTTACCGGCTGCCATTATTATCATTGTTGTATCGGCAGCCATTTTTAACACAGTTCGTGAATTAATTCACATAGTCAGGAATTTTTGATCGACAATCCCGCCTATTTGTGAATTTTCAGCGTGCCACGCCATCCCTCATCGAACCTGGGCTCAACGCCCCCAGTTGGTGTCGAAGCAACTCCCGATTATCCTGTTGCCAGGGGTGGAAGCCCTTTCTCAGATAGGCCAGAAAGTCCGGTAGACAGCGGCGGATGATCCCCGGTCGTCCCCACAGGAAATTCAGCCCCCCGAGCCAGGTTTTCAGACTCCACAGCTTGCCATCGGCCTTGAGCAGGCTGCAGGTGTTGAGGAAGGTGAATTTGAAAAAGTTGTAGGTCACGTACAAAAACACGATCCGCCGCAGGCGCTCATCACCGATGCAATGACGATAGACGTCGAAGGCCACCGCCTTATGCTCGGTTTCTTCTATGGCGTGCCAGCGCCACAGCGCCTGCATGGCCGGTGTTGCCCCCGCCATCCACTCCGGATGGGACAGCAGCGCATTGGCAAGTACCGCGGTGTAGTGCTCCGCCCCGCAGGTGCCGGCCAAGCGTCGACTGGCCGGTAACCGCCCCACCCAGGCAACATGTCGATGGAAGCGGGCGTCTATGGCATCAATATCGTAGCCGCGAGCCTTCAGCGCCTCGTTGTAGGCCCGGTGCTCGCGACCGTGCAGCCCCTCCTGACCAATGAAGCCACGAATTTCCGCTTGCAGCTTTGGATCGCCGATACGGTCACGGTAGTGGCGAACCGCATCGATAAACTGCTGCTCGCCCTCGGGAAATTGCAGCGAGAGTGCATTAAAGAACGCGGTACGGAACGCATCGTTACTGTGCCAGTCAGTTTTCAGATCCGCCGACACGTCGAAATCCAGGTGACGGGGGGTAACCGATACGCCCTCGGGGGTCGAGCTGATCGTCATCACTGCCTCCTGCCTTATTTTGGTTGTTCACAGAAATGCGTGTGCTACTGCCAAATTAAAGCAACCGCTTCACCTTGTACACAATTTAATCGAAATTAGTCCCGATCTGACTGCCGCCCCTCCCTCTACCTGTAACCCAAGATCAATGGACAGATCATGCCCTGAGCGGTGTCGAGTCAGTTTTCGAAAGCCTAAAAAAAGGAGCCGACCGAAGTCAGGCTCCCAAGGACACATTTAGGGAAGAATGTCGGCAGGGTCAGGATTCCCCAACCGTCTGACCAGCGACGGCCCGCGGCTCGGAGCTCGACTCCAGCCGTTGAGTCCGCTCGATCAGCAGATACAGGATGGCACCGCTGGCGAGCCCCCAGCCGGCTCCGTACACCGCCAGAACAACTCCCATGGTGCCGGCGATGCCCCGCTCGGTGTTGTTCTCCAGCTGCTCCAGCCCCACCATCAGGCATATGTAGCCGGTGAGCAGCAGGGTCAGCGACAGCGCGATGGGCAGTACAGGCTGAAAGAAGCTGACCAGCGGCAGCATGAACAACGCGATGAATCCGGTAATCCAGAAGGTACCGCCACCGCTGTAAATGGAGTCCATGGCCTTGCGGCCATACTTGTAGCGCTCCGCCATGGTGGCGGTGACCGCCGTCCAGATCGGCCCGGCCAATCCCGGGTATGGGGCGAAGAAGGCGTGCATGCCGTTGCGCATGGCGGTCACCAGGTGCACCCGGTCGATGCTGCTGTCGATGGCTTCGTCTTTGCGCAGATGGTCCACTCGGTCCATCAGCGACTTGCCCACGATAATGTCGCCGAAGGCAATGATGTACGCAATCACTGCGGTTGGAATCGCCAGCAGGAATACCGAGGCATCGGGAAAGCCAACGGTGAAGGGCAAATAGTTCCAGAGCTCGCCAAATGCTGGCTGGGTGACGCCCCACTGTACCTCCGGCACGTTGTACTCGCCGGTCGCGAAGCCCACCAGAATGGCCACCACCATGCCAGGCACCATGCCGTAGTTGGCAATCTTGCGGGCGATCGGGTTACTGGCCACGAAGCCCTTGAACGACAACGAGAACATCAGGTACAGACACACCAGCCCGCCCAGGGCCAGCGAAATCGGGGTCTCCGCCAGCCGTCCACCGGCCTCGATCTCACCCATCAGGGCGGCAATACCCGCGCCGATGATGATGCCGCCTTTCATTGATCGGGGGATCAGCTGCACCAGCTTATTGCCCATGCCGCTCAGCCCCAACGCCAGGAAGATCAGGAATACCAGGAACTGCAGGGCAAACAGCGCCTGGATGGCCTCAGACCCCGGCTCAAAATCCCCAAGGAACAACAGCACCACCGGTATTCCCGGGGTGATCCAGCCCGGCACCAAGGGCACGCCCAACAGCGCCGGCAGCATGAAACCGATGCCGCACACCACCACGTAGGCCAGCGCCACGTCGTAGGGAACGCCGAGGTACGTTTCCAGCAGTGGAATCATCGCCAGGCTGACCACAAACATGATCAGCGCCTGAACCATCTCCGCCATTTCCCAGCGGTAATGCACGAACGGCAAGCGAATCTTGAAGGGGCCCGCCGCCCAGAACGGCTGCTCTTGCCCTTGGTTACGGTGATAAATTTGCATACAGAGTCCTCCTGGCAGCTCCGGGTGGAGCGCCTGATGTTGTTTTTGTCAGGGTTTGAGGAGAGTCGTGCTCAGCCGAGTTCCCGGGCCTGGTCACGCAACACAAACTTCTGGATCTTGCCGGTGGATGTCTTGGGCAGCTTGGTAAACACCACGGTCTTGGGCACCTTGAAGCGAGCCAAGCGCTCCCGGCAGAAGGCGATCAGCTCGTCCTCGGTCAACGCGTCCGCTTCCGGCTTGAGGGTGACAAACGCGCACGGGGTTTCGCCCCACTTGTCGTCGGGACGGGCGACCACCGCGGCCTCCAGCACGGCGGGATGACGATAAAGGACGTCTTCCACTTCGATGGTGGAGATGTTTTCTCCACCGGATATAATGATGTCCTTGAGGCGATCCTTGATCTCGGCGTAACCGTCTTCATGCCATACCGCCAGATCCCCGGTGTGGAACCAGCCGCCACGGAAGGCTTCCTCGGTGGCTTTGGGGTTCTTCAGATACCCTTTCATCACCGTGTTCCCCCGCAGGAAAATCTCGCCAATGGTTTTGCCATCTTTAGGCACCGGCTCCAGGGTGCTGGGGTCGCCCACCATCATGCCCGCCAGGGTCGGATAGCGTACGCCCTGCCGGGCCTTGATCACCGCCCGTTCTTCCAGCGACAGCGCATCCCATTCCGACTTCCAGGCACACACGGTCACCGGGCCGTAGACTTCCGTCAGGCCGTAAACGTGGGTAATGCGAAATCCCATCTCTTCAATGGCACTTATGACCTGTGCCGGCGGCGCCGCTCCCGCGGTCATGGCGTTGACGGTGTGATCGATACCGCCCTTGGCGGACTCCGGCACATTCAGCAGCGCATTGAGCACGATGGGCGCGCCACACAGGTGCGTCACCCGGTGTTCGCGAATCATCTGCAGGATCCGCTCCGGGTCGACCCGGCGCAGACAGATATGAGTGCCCGCCATGGCGGTCACCGTCCAGGGGAAACACCAGCCGTTGCAATGGAACATCGGCAAAGTCCACAGGTACACGGGGTGCTGCCCCATGCCCCACACCGCCTGACTGCCCAAGGCGTTCTCGTAGGCACCGCGGTGGTGATACACCACCCCCTTGGGATTACCGGTGGTGCCGGACGTGTAATTGAGGGAAATGGCATCCCACTCGTCGGCGGGCAACGGCCACTCGTAGGCCGGATCGCCTTCCTGCAGGAAGGCCTCATAGTCCAGGTCACTGACGGCGCTACCCTCGCCGTATTCCGGGTCGTCCACATCAATAACCAGCGGGGGCTGCTGCAGACGACTCACCGCGTCCCGGATCACCACGCCGAACTCCCGGTCGGCAATGACAACCTTGGCCTCGCCATGCTCCAGCATAAACGCGATGGCTTCGGCGTCCAGGCGGACGTTCAGGGCATTCAGCACCGCGCCGATCATGGGCACACCAAAGTGGCATTCCACCATGGCTGGAATATTCGGCAACATGGCTGCAACCGTATCGCCCTTGCCAATGCCTCGGCCAGCCAGAGCCGAGGCCAGGCGACGACAGCGGGCATAGGTTTCTGCCCAGTTGTAGCGGACAGCGCCGTGGATCACCGCGGGGTACTCCGGGTAGACGCTGGCGGTGCGGGCTATGAAATCAATCGGCGACAGGGCGGATTGGTTGGCGGCAACCGGATCCAGGCCGGCATCGAAGATAGAGGTCATGGTGGTTTTCCTCTCCAGAACTCGGTTGTTCTTGTGATGGCTTCTGAGAGCTGGCTACTAAAGCTATACTCTTCACTAAAGACATACTAAATTCGACAAAATTATCTAGCAATAGCCCCAAGGTATTATAGTAATTTATCTATACGAATTTAAAACATGCCAATGAGTCTCCCTGAATCGGTCCCCGCCCTGCTCGAACACGACCCGGAAGCCTGCCTGCTGGTGGATGCTGACGCCCGAATTAACGCCAGCAACCCGGCCACCCAGCGGCTATGTGAGCGCCTGCAGCTGAAAAGCCCCCTCGACCTGTTGCCCGTCAACCTAGAGGCGCTGGTCAAGGCCAGCCTGCGGCAGCGCAGGACCATACAGGATGTGGAGCGCCGCCTGGGCAACACCATCCTGCTGTGGACCTTTATCCCGAACATTGGCAGCCAGTGTGTGGTGATTCGTGGCCGGGATGCCACGGCAACCGTGGCGTCCCTCGATCAGGCCGCCCGGTCCAACCGGCTTTACCGCCTGATCACCGAAAACAGCACCGACCTGATCTCCCGTCACGCCCCGGATGGTCGCTTTCTCGATGCCTCGCCGGCGTCCTGGCGACTGCTGGGATACTGGCCGGAGGAATTGCGGGGCAAGCGGCTGGAAGAGATCGTACTGCCGGATACCCACGACAGCCAGATGGACGCCGCCCGCACCCAGCTTCGCGACACCGGTTATGCCACCCTGACCCTACAGGTGTTGCACCGGGACGGTAGCCGGCGTTGGTTCGAGATTGCCAGCCGCGCTATTCGCGAAACTTACACCGGAACCGTGATTGAGGTGATCAGCGTTTCCCGCGACATTAGCGCCCGGGTGCGGTCGGAAGCAGAGAACCGCCGGCTGGCGGACGAACTGGCCCACGCCGCCCGCCTGGCGACCCTCGGTGAACTGGCCTCCGGCATTGCCCATGAGATGAACCAGCCCCTGGCCACCATCGTTAACTACGCCAGCGCCAGCCAGCGCTATCTGGCTCAGGCCGGGGACAATCCGGCGGCGCTCGGTAAGGTCCAGGATGGCCTCAAACGCATCACCCAACACGCCAACCATGCCGCGGAGGTCATCAAACGGCTTCGCGCCTTCCTCCGCAAGGGCCAGAAACGCAGTGCCACGATCCAGCTCAACGACACAGTGCTGACTGCGATTCGCCTGTGCCAATGGGAGGCCGACAAGTATAAGGTGGGCATCGAGCAGAGACTGTCGGACCATCTGCCGACGCTGGCCGCTGATCCAGTGTTGCTGGAGCAGGTGCTGGTCAACCTGATTCGCAACGCCATCGACGCCAACCGGGAGCAGCGCCCGGAGCAGCCCTCGCGAATCACCATCGCCACTGGCCGGGAAACATCCACCACTGGCGAAGGCCAGATCTGTATCGACGTCATAGACCAGGGCCCGGGGCTGGATGAGGACGGACTGAACCAGATGTTCACGCCATTCTATACCCGCAAACCCCATGGCCTCGGGCTGGGCTTGTCCATGAGTCGCTCCATCATCGAGGGCTTTGGCGGCTTCCTGGATGCCAGCCCGGCAGCAGCGGGCGGACTGCGCCTGACCTGTCGCTTCCCTGACGGCGGCACGCCAGCCCGGACGCACCATTCGCAGCACCATTCACAAAGCCAACCAAGGCATCATCCACACCAACCCCAACGCAAGAGAACCAAGCCATGACACACGCGCCATCTTCCATCGTCTACGTCGTGGACGACGACAGCGGCATGCTCGAATCCACCCAGTGGCTGCTGGAATCCGTCGGCCTGACGGTGCGGGGCTATGCGGACGGACGCCAGTTTCTGGACGCCGTCGACCCGGACGCCGCCGGCTGCGTGGTGTTGGATGTGCGGATGCCGGGGCTTGGTGGCTTGAACGTGCAGGAAGAAATGCAGCGACAAGGACTGAACCTGCCGATCATTTTCGTGTCGGGACATGCCGATGTGCCAATCGCCGTGCGGGCCTTCAAGTCCGGTGCCTTCGACTTCATCGAGAAACCGTTCAACGAACAGCTGCTGCTGGACAGCGTGCAACAGGCGATGCAGGACCGGCGGCTGTCCCCGCAGACAACAGCCGGTGCGCCCGGAACCCAGGCCCTGCTGGACAGCCTGACGCCCCGGGAGCGGGATGTGTTCCTGCCCCTGGCCCAGGGTTACACCAGCCGGGAGATTGCGGAGCAGCTGAACGTCAGCGTCAAAACCATCGACCTGTACCGGGGCCGGGTGATGAAGCGACTGGGGGCGGATCGGCTGCCAGACGTGACCGGTCTGGCAATCGCCGCCGGATTGGTGAATCCGCTCAACCTACGGGAAACCCCGTCATCCTGATGTGGATTCTGAGGCCACCTGCTGGGCCAGCACGCCCAGCCGCTGTATCGCCGACTCAATGCGCGGGCACCAGGGGTTGGCGCCGTTGAGTCGCAGACAGTTCTCATACTTGTCGGTGGTGGAGAACATCCGTCCTGGGGCGACGTTAATATTGTCTTCACGAGCCAGTTGGTAAACCCGGGTCCCCGATGTGGTTCCTGGCAGCTGTACCCACAGCACGAAGCCGCCACTGGGCCGGCTGACGGCGGTACCCTCGGGAAAGGCCCGGCCAACGGCCGAACGCATGCGTTCGATGGCCTCGCGATAGCGTTGTCTGGCGGAGCGCAGGTAGCGATCATAGCCCCCCTGCTCCAGGAACCTGGCGACCGCCAACTGGGGAATACTGGCGGTGGCCAGGTTGCTGAAATACTTCTGTTGCCGTGCCTCAACCTGGTAACGACCGGGAATCATCCAGCCCAACCGCAATCCGGGGGAGATGGTCTTGGAGAACGAGCTGCAATAGATCACGTTGCCGGTACGATCAAACGCCTTCGCCGGGCGCGGCCTTTCGCCGTCAAAGTACAGGTCACCGTATATGTCGTCCTCAATCAATGGCACCCGGGCCCGTTCCAGCATGTTGACCAGCGCCTGCTTGCGCGCGTCGGGAAGCCGGGCCCCCATCGGATTGCTGTGGTTGGTGACCACCACGCAGGCCTTGATGGGCCACTGTTCCAGTGCCAGCTCAAGGCCCTCCAGGCTAAGCCCCTCGGTCGGGTGGGTGGGAATCTCAATGACCCGCAGACCAACCACATCCAGTGCCTGCAGGATGCCGGGGAACGACGGCGACTCCACCGCGACGATGTCCCCAGGCTGGGTCACCGCCCGCAGGGCCAGAATGATCGCCTCCTGGGCGCCATTGGTGGCGAGAATGTCGTCCGGGGTCACCAGGCACCCGAGTGCGGTCATGCGCTGGGCCACCTGCCGACGGTAGATGGATTTGCCGGGAAAGGCGTAGTCGAGGGTCTCGTAACCGTGGCGTGCCGCCCACAGCGTGGCCTGTTGAATTTGTCGCACCGGCAGGAAGTCGGGATGGGGAATCGCCGCCGCCAAGGGCACCATTCGTTTCTGCTCGTCACTGCACAGCTCCAGCGCCATGTCCCGGGCACTGACCGGCAGCGGCTCGGAGCGGGGTTGGCTCATCACCGGTTCCGGAGTGTCCAGTTTGGGAAGTCGGACATAGTAGCCGCTGCGTTCGCGGGCCTGCAGATAGCCCCGCCCCTCCAGCGTCTGGTGCGCCTGCAGAATGGTCGATACGCTGACACTAAACTGGCGGCTCAGGACCCGGACGCCGGGCAAACGCTCCCCTTCCCGATACACGCCTTCGAGTATCAGGGTTTGCAACTGGTCGGCCACGCGATTGTAGAGAATGCCCATAGTCCTATCCTGCCAGATTCCCCGACTCAGGGGGCGGTACAGTTGCCCGCCGACTTTCACGGTACAGATGCCCCATTAAATCATCTGTACCGGTTCAAAACCATACCAGCTGAATCTGTGATGGTGAGCGGCAGGGCGTGATAATCGTTTCACGATCCACGGACCAGGAGTGACCGCCATGACCGCCTTTGCATCACAACCGTTGAGCCCCCGCGCCATCGCGCCCCGGGGATCCCGCAAGGACCTGCTGGGACTGGCCGGCAGCGCGCCCGCAAGCCTCCCCTTGGGAGGAACTCAGGCGAGCCTGGTCCGGCAACTTCGGGCTCTGGGGTTTAAAGTCACGGAGATGGCGCCACAACACTGGGTATTGAACGCATTTGGCGGCCTGCCCGAACTGCACCTGTATGGTACCGAAGAGCTGTTCCGCTTCCTGACCCTGCGGGCAACCGACTATGCGGGCCGACTCAACCTCCCTCACCCTAACCCTCAGGAGACAGCATGACCACATTACCGATCTACCAGGTGGATGCCTTCACCAGCGACGTCTTTGGCGGCAATCCGGCGGCGGTCATGCCGCTGGAGCACTGGCTGCCGGACGAACTGCTGCAGAACCTGGCGCTGGAAAACCACCTTTCCGAGACCGCCTTCCTGGTGCCGGAGCCGGCAGGCAGCGACTGCGACTACCACATCCGCTGGTTTACCCCCGGCGCGGAAGTCCCGCTGTGCGGTCACGCGACGCTGGCCACCGCCTGGGTGCTGTTCTACCGGCTCGATTTCGACCGTGACACCGTGCGCTTCCGCTCCAAAAGCGGCCCCCTCGGCGTGACCCGTCGCGATGGCGGCTGGCTGGAGCTGGACTTCCCGAACCTCGCCTTCGAGCAACGCGCCACCCCGGAGTTACTGCGCCAGGCGCTGCCGCAAGCCTCCGACCGGGTGTACTACGCCGCCAATGACAATAACTACTTAGTGATACTGGATAACGAGGCTGAGGTGCGGGCGGCGGAACCCGATCTGGGGCTGCTCAAGAAGATCGGCAGCCAGGGCGTGATCATCACCGCCCCGGGAGACACGTGCGATTTCGTGAGCCGATATTTCGTGCCCGCGGTGGGCATCGATGAAGATCCGGTGACCGGCTCCATCCACAGCGTGCTGACGCCGTACTGGGCACAGCGCCTGGGTAAAAATCAGCTGTCCGCCCGCCAACTGTCGGCCCGTGGCGGGGTGCTGGAGTGTCAGTTGGCGGGCGACCGGGTGCGCATTGCCGGCCAGGCCGCCTTCTACATGGAGGGTCAGGTGCGCCTGGACTGAGTGGCTTGCCCCCTGCTAGCGGGGCGCTGCCAAGACGCTATCAAGGTTCGATCAAGACGCTACCAAGGTACGCCGAGCGAGTCCCGGTCTTCCGCGACCACCCGGTTGCGACCGTGATGCTTGGCCTGGTAGAGCCGCCGGTCCGCCAGGCTGAGCAGGCGGTCGAACAGTTTGTCATCCAAAGGCAGGTCGCAGCCGGGCTCCCAGGTGGCGCAGCCAATGCTGACGGACACCCGGCCAATGGGCGAGCCTTCGTGGAGCAGGTTGACTTCATACAGTGACTGGCGCAGTTTCTGCGCCAGCTCGATGGCCGCCAGTCGGCCCTGACCGGGCAGCAGTAAGGCAAACTCCTCGCCCCCCAGCCGAACCGCCAGTTCTCCCGCCCGCCGGCAATGCTCCCGCATCAACTGTGCCAGCCGGACCAGACAGCGATCGCCAGCGGCATGTCCGTAGCGGTCGTTATAGGCCTTGAAGTGGTCCACGTCGATCATCACCAAAGAAATCGGCGTGCCCTGACGGCGGGCCCGTCGCTCTTCCAGTCGCTTGGCATCGTCGAAGTAACGCCGATTGGCCAGGCCGGTCAACGGATCGGTACGGGTCAGGCGAATCAGTTCCCGCCGGTGTTCCTCCAGTTCCGCGGTACGCGCCAGCACCCGTTGCTCCAGCTGATCCCGCTCCATGGCCAGCGCCGCCATGGCCCGGTCCCGCTCCGAACGGTAACGGGCAATGGTTTCCCGCAGGGTGTCGAAGCCTTCCGACATCAGGTCGATCTCGTCTCGCCAGGGGCGCTCGGGGCGCTGGATCCGCAACGGCGGATTGTCCCGATCCGGGGACAGCCGCAAACTGTACCGGGCAATCTGGCGCAACGGTTTTTTCAGCCGGGCGACGATCACCCGATACACCAGCACGCAGATGAACAGAATGAACAGCGCCAGCTTCGCCGTCGCCATCGCCACCGACACCAGGATGTTTTGACGAATCTGTTGCCAGTTGTAGCTCACCGACAGTTCGCCCAGGGGCTCCTCGCCACCCCGAGGGTGGGGAATGGCGGCCGCAAAATCCGCGCCATCGCCGGCGCGGCCCGCCCCCGTCCGGAAGGTCATGCCGATCATCGTCGTCAACCGGGCCGAAGCGATTTCCGGGTGCGCGGCGATCATCGCCACCTGGCGCCTGGCCACCACCGGTTCGATGTCCCACAGCGCCACCGTCAGCAAGGGCACATGACTGCCCGCCAGTGTCGCCACCAGGGCATCAACCCGCTCGATCTCGCTGCGATACTGAACCCAGCTCTGTACCACGCTGACCAGCACCACGAACAGTGCCGCAATCGACACCATTCGCCGCAGGATGTCCCGGGAAATGGACTGGATCGGCCGCGCGTCGGCTTGCACGGTCATGGTTCCAACAGCTGCCCGAAATCAAAGCGATAGCGGTCCAACCCCGGATTCCGGTGCTTGCTGTAACGGCTAAAGTCGATGCGGGGAACCGGCTCGGCAAAACGCTCCAGGTAGCGCTGGGCCAGCACCGGGGTGAACAGGGAAAACATCGGGCGCTGCAGTTCAAGGCCTTCGCTGCCGGCGAAATCGATGCCGTGGTGATAGTCGTACAACATCACCAGTGACCAGGCGCCGGCCATGAAGTGGCCCCCGGCCAAAGCGGTCAGCTCGCCCGCAATCAGCCGTTGCATCGCCTCTTCGGAGGTATTGACGCCGGACACCAGAACCTCAACGCCGGGGCGCTGCTGCCGTGCCTTCAAGGCCTCAATAGCGCCAAAGGCAATCAGGTCATTGCCACACCAGATCACCGACACCTCGGGATAGCGCTCCAGCAGCTGAGCCGCCTTGAGTTCGCCAATATCCCGCCGCCAGTCCGCATGAACGATCTGATGCAGGACCAGGTCATCGTTGGCATCCACCACCGACTGCATGCCGCGATTGCGACGAATGGAGCTATCGGTTGAGCGGTCGCCGGAGATGGCGATCATGTGGATCTTGCCGTCCGCCGCCTGCAGCCGCCGTCGGCGGGCTTCATCCAGCAGCGCCGTCGCCGTCAGTTGGCCGGCGGTTTCGGCCACCGGGATCAACGAACCCAGCAATTCGCTGAATTGCTCCCGCGGGC
This sequence comes from Marinobacter sp. SS21, assembly GCF_028369065.1. Taxonomy (GTDB): domain Bacteria; phylum Pseudomonadota; class Gammaproteobacteria; order Pseudomonadales; family Oleiphilaceae; genus Marinobacter. The sequence goes on along the minus strand of NZ_JAQNDA010000011.1, from coordinate 5,278 downwards.
CGCCAAAACGAGCCCGCTCCGCCGGCAACAAACCGTTATAGGCCAGAAACACCTGAATACCGGCGTCCACGGCAACGCTCATCTGCTCGCCAAAGGTGCCTTTTTCCACCGATAACAGCAGGTAATCCGGTCGGGTTAGTGGGGAGCGGGCAGCCACCTCGCGGGTTAACTGAATCTGTCGCAGCGGATCTCGCTCCGCAAACAGGATCTCCAGCTCGATGTCCAGGCTACGAGCCGCCGCTTTCATGCCGTTGGCGGCATCCACCCAGTAGGGTTCGTCGTGCTTGCCGGGGTTTATAAAGGTAACGGTAAACGCCCAGCTGAACGCCGGTAAAAATAGCAGCAGGGCCGTCAGACAAATTCGGGACACATCTCTTTCCAAGATAGGTATGGGCAGGCAAAAAGCGTGCATATTCTAACCAACCCTGACGCTATAGGCCATGTAAATGCCCCGCCTGGCCGGTATACTTCCGTGCTACTCGAGCTGACTGGCATGATATGACACCCACACCCTCACTCTCCAAGTCTCAACATTACGATGTCATCATCATTGGCGCCGGCGCCGCCGGGCTCATGTGTGCCGCCACCGCCGGCTACCGGGGACGCCGGGTGCTGGTGCTGGACCACGCCAACAAGCCGGGCAAAAAGATTCTGATGTCCGGGGGCGGCCGCTGTAATTTCACCAACCTGAACAGCACTCCGGCCAATTTTCTGTCCGATAACCCGCACTTCTGCATCTCCGCCCTCAAGCGCTACACCCCCCAGCATTTCCTGGAGCTGGTGGAGCGGCACGGCGTGGAGCATGTGGAAAAAGCGGCCGGTCAGTTGTTCTGCGCCGACAACAGCAAGGACATCCTCAATCTTCTGCTGACGGAATGCGACTGGGCCGGTGCGGAGATACGGCTGAATACCGAAATCCGGAGCATCAGCGACACGGCGGACGGCTACCGTCTAGCCACCAGTGGCGGCACGCTGGCATGCCAATCCCTGGTGGTGGCCTGTGGCGGCCTGTCCATCCCCACCATGGGGGCCACCGGCTTTGGCTACGACATCGCCCGCCAGTTCGGCCTGGAAGTGCTGCCCACCCGCGCCGGCCTGGTGCCGTTCACCCTGCAGCCGGCGCTGAAGGAGCAACTGGCGCCGCTGTCCGGCGTGAGCTGCCCGGTGGAAGTGAGCTGTAATGACATGAGCTTCCGCGAACCGATGCTGGTGACCCACCGCGGCCTGAGCGGACCGTCCATGCTGCAGATTTCCAGCTTCTGGCAACCTGGCGACGAGCTGGCCATCAACCTGCTGCCCGGCCAGAATGTACAGGAAGAACTGTTCGGGCTGCGCAAGAGCAGTCCGCAAGGCACCCTGGCCAAGCATCTCAACCAGCATCTGCCCAAACGCTTCGCCCAGGCCTTCAATGAGCTGCAGGGCTGGCAGGGTCCGCTGCAAAGCTACAAGAACGCCGATCTGGAGGCCGCCGCCAACACCCTGCAACGCTGGACCATCAAACCCGGCGGTACCGAAGGCTACCGCACCGCCGAGGTGACCCTGGGCGGCGTCGACACCCGCCAGCTATCCTCCAAGACCATGGCCGCCAACGACCACCCCAACCTCTACTTCATCGGCGAGGTGGTGGATGTGACCGGTCATCTGGGCGGGCATAACTTCCAGTGGGCCTGGGCGTCGGGGGTGGCGGCGGGGAATGAGGCTTGATTCCCGGCTGCGAGATTAATCAGGCATGGGCTTGTGGCGGCTTGATTAACGACTCCGCCGGAATGCCCAAACCTTCGTGGAGTTTCCAGACCATCTTCAACGTTAGCGAGCGTTTGTGATTCAGAATCTCGTATACGCGGTTGCTTTTGCCGATCATGGGTTCCAGATCTTTGACGGTTAGGCCCTTGCGTTCCATTTCAAACTTAATGGCCTCAACCGGGTCAGGCAAATCCATCGGGAAATGCTTGGCCTCATATGCCTCAATCAAGGTAACCATGACATCCAGTTTTTCGCCTTCTGGCGTATCCGGCGCGGCCATCATCAGGCTTTCAACGGCTTTTAATGCCGCACGGTAGTCGGCATCGGTCTTAATCGGCTTGATATTCATCACGAATCCTCCGACAACTAAATGGTTTGCACATCAATCTTGTCATACTGCGCATGGGTGCCAATAAAACGGACGTATACGACTCGGTATGCGTAGTTCACCCACACAACCAGCCGGTACTTGTTCCCCGCAATATTGAATACAACCCGCCCATCCTTGAGGATGCTTGCATTCCCGAAGTCCTGCTTTAACTCGGCAGGTGAACTCCAATCCGCATGCAAGGTATGACGATGCCAGGCCAGGGTTGGCTCTTTGGCATCCTGATATTCCGGGTTTTCTTCCCAGAAGGCTTTCAGCGTCGACAAGGCGATGATTCTCATACGCCACACAATAGTCCCAATTTGGGACTTTGGCAACACACTTGTCACTCTTCCATGGGAAATCGCCCACTCAAGGACGGCGGCGAGGAACCTGGCCTGAAGCCTTGGCCCCAATGGACGTACTGCGGTAGTATCGGGCAAAATTATGCTCGGCAAATGCTCCCCCTAAATCTTTCAACAGGTTAGCCGAGCCTCCGAACAGCAAGGACGCCCCCGCATGTTGTTAGAGAACTCAAATTCCATCATGAACACCAACACCTCCTCCCTGGCCGGGCTGATCTGGTCGGTGGCCGATTTGCTGCGTGGCGACTTCAAGCAATCCCAGTATGGCCGCATCATTCTCCCCTTCACGGTGCTGCGCCGTCTGGAATGCGTGCTGGCCAACTCGAAGGACAAGGTGCTGGCGATGGTGGAAACCAGCGGGTCCATGCCGGAGGAAGCCCGCAACAAGCTGCTGCTCAACGCCGCCGGCCAGTCGTTCTACAACACCTCCAAACTGGATCTGTCCAAGCTGGGCGAGACCCACATCCTCGACAATCTGGACAGCTACGTGCGGGCTTTTTCCGCCGACGCCCGGGAGATCTTCGAGTACTTCAGCTTCGACACCAGCATGGCCAAGCTGGCCGACGCCGACCTGCTCTACAAGGTGGTGCAGAAGTTCGCCCACTTCGACCTGTCGCCGCAGGCGGTGGACAACTACCACATGGGCCTGGTGTTCGAAGACCTGATCCGCCGCTTTGCCGAAAGTTCCAACGAAACCGCCGGGGAACACTTCACCCCGCGGGACATCGTGCGACTGACCACCTCCCTGGTGTTCTCCGCCGACGACGAGGCACTGACCCGGCCGGGGGCCATTCGCACCATCTACGACCCGACAGCGGGCACCGGCGGCTTTCTCTCCTGCGGTATGGAATACCTGCACGAACTCAACGACCAGGCGACCCTGCGCACCTTCGGCCAGGAGCTGAATCCCGAGTCCTACGCCATCTGCAAGGCGGACATGCTGATCAAGGGCCAGGACATTTCCAACCTCAAGCTGGGCAACACTCTCTCCAACGACCAGTTGCGGGGCAACCGGTTCGACTACTGCCTCTCCAACCCGCCCTTCGGCGTGGACTGGAAGAAGGTGGAGAAGATCGTCAAGGACGAACACCAGCAACAGGGCTTCGACGGTCGCTTCGGCCCTGGCCTGCCAAGGGTGTCCGACGGCTCGCTGCTGTTCCTGATGCACCTGATCAGCAAGATGCAGGCGCCCACCAGCGAGACCCCGGGCTCCCGCATCGGCATCATTCTCAACGGCTCGCCCCTGTTTACCGGCGGCGCTGGCAGCGGCGAGAGCGAGATCCGCCGCTACATCCTGGAGCAGGATCTGCTGGACGCCATCGTCGCCCTACCCACGGACATGTTCTACAACACCGGCATCGCCACCTACGTGTGGGTGCTGTCCAACCACAAGCCCAGCGAACGCAAGGGCAAGGTGCTGCTGATCAACGCCGCCGACCTGCACAGCCCCATGCGCAAGTCCCTGGGCTCCAAACGCAAATACCTCAACGACGAGGCGCTGGCGAAGATCGTCCAGCTCTACAGCCGCTACGACCGCGCCGAACTGGAAGCCAGCGGCATCGCCAAGGTGTTCAACACCACCGACTTCGGCTACCGCCGCATCACAGTCGAGCGCCCCCTGAAGCTGGCGTTCTACCCGCAGGATCCGGAACGCCTCGCCGCCCTGCAGGCGGACAAGGCCTGGGCTAAGCTGGATGAAGATCTGCAAGACGCCATCCTCACCGTGCTCGGCAACTTCCGAGAAAGCAAACTGCTGTCCCGCAACACCTTCAAGAAACAGCTCACCGCCTGGCTGGGGGACATCAAACTCCCCGCCCCGGCGTTCAAGCTGCTGTGCAAGCACCTCGGCGAGCAGGACGACGACGCCGAAGTCTGCACGTCAAAAGGTAAACCCGAACCCAACCCGGACCTGCGGGACAACGAAAACGTACCGCTGAATGAAAACATCCAGGACTACTTCGCCCGCGAAGTGCTGCCCCACGTACCGGACGCCTGGATCGACGAAGGCAAGTGCGACGACAAGGACGGCCAGATGGGCATCGTCGGCTACGAGATCCCCTTCAACCGCCACTTCTACCAGTACCAGCCACCCCGGTCACTGAAAGAGATCGACGCGGATCTGGATGCGGTGAGTCGGGAGATTATGGGGTTGTTGGCGGAGGTGCATTCGTGAGCGGGCAGTATCCAGCGTATCCCGATTATAAGGACTCTGGTGTTGGGTGGCTCGGAGAGGTTCCGGTAAACTGGACGGTCCAGCCCCTTAAAAGATTTTTTAGTATTCAAGGTGGGTCTACCCCAACCTCTGACCCATGTAATTGGGATGGCCCAATTACATGGGTCACCCCTTCCGATTTGAGCAGAATTACTAGTCTACATATTGACTCTGCATATTCCGGCCCATCATGAACACTCATTCCGGACGAACGTAAACACCGATTCTGGTTCAACTTGAACAACCATTCTGGTCGAAGGTGAACACTTTTCAGGATTTTCCGGAATCGGTGTTCACGATGCCGGAATCCGCGTTCACGTTCCCGGAAACGGTGTTCACGTTCAACCGGAATCTTTCTTAACGCATTGTTTATTCAAGTGTTTGCTACTCTGACTCCTTTTTCTGGGGAGCGGAGTTGTGCCAGCAAAGAGAATTCCAATGCGTAAAATCAGAGAGGTGCTTCGCCTGAGGCTGGAAGCCGGGCTCTCGATCCGGCAAATCAGCGCCAGCACCAAGACCAGTGTCGGGGCCATCCAGAAGTTGCTGTCCCGGGCCGATGCCCTAAATCTTAACTGGCCCTTGCCCGAGGAT
>NZ_JAQNDA010000010.1 GCF_028369065.1 Marinobacter sp. SS21 | reverse complement strand
AGATTGTCGGTGGACACTACGTGGACACCAGAAACGACAAAACCCGCTAAAAAGCGGGTTAAGTCATTGAATTAGTGGTGCCCGGACGCGGAATCGAACCACGGACACGGGGATTTTCAATCCCCTGCTCTACCAACTGAGCTATCCGGGCATGTTGCGGTAGTGCTCTGCAACGGGGCGCTATTAAACCGGTTTAGCGGTATTGAGTCAAGGCTGATCGATAAAAATTTCTGAAACTTTTCCGGGCTGTGCAAAGCCTGATCAATTGCGTTCAGGCCTCGGGTGGCACGTAGCCTTCGGCCTTGTCGAAGGGCTCGTTGTCGAGGAAGTGTTCCATCTGGGCCTGCAGGTATTTGCGGGTGTTGGGCTCCATCAGGTTCAGGTGCTTTTCATTGATCAGCATGGTCTGCTGGGACTGCCATTCCTGCCAGGCCTTTTTGGAGACGGTCTGGTACAGCTCCTCGCCCTTCTTGCCTGGCATGGGGGGGAAGTCCAGGCCTTCGAGTTGTTCCTGGTACTTGCGGCAGAAAACGGTGCGGCTCATATCGGCTCCTGTGGTGGTTGGCCTGTGAATCGGCGTGCCGGGAATGATATCAGATCACAGCAGGGCAGGCTGGTCAGAGTCCGGCCGGGTCAGCAGGGTGCGGATGGGAGCCGGCAGCCCCAGGCTGATGGCTTCGTCACGGAATAGCCAGCGCTGGTCGGCATCGTCCGCAATGGCGGCACCGACACCGACGCCGGTGGTCAGGCGGGCGGGCTGAATGTGCAGGTGGTAGTGGCTGAAGGTATGGCGAAAGCCGGTTTGCACCTCGGCCTCGCCGCAGCTCAGTCCCAGGGTCTGCTCACAGGCTTCGGGCAGCTCCTCGGCGGTGTAGGCCGGGTCCAGCTCCGGCAGTGACCACAAACCGCCCCAGATGCCACTCGGAGGCCGGCGTTGCAGCAGTATCCGGCCCTGGCGGTCCTCGAGGATCACCATCCAGGTGGTTTTTTCTGGCTTCGCCTTTTTTGGTTTTGAGCCGGGATAGCGGGCAACTTCATCGCGGGCGTTGGCCTGGCAGCTGGCTTGCAGCGGGCAGGCATCGCAGGCTGGCCGGCTGCGGGTGCACACCATGGCGCCCAGGTCCATGATCGCCTGGGTGTAGTCTCGGACCCGGTCGTGGGGAGTGTGGGTCTCGGCGTGCTGCCACAGCTGGTTCAGCACCGCGGTCTGGCCAGGCCAACCCGCCACGGCGTGGTGGCGGGCCAGCACCCGCTTGACGTTGCCGTCGAGAATGGTCGCCCGTTGCTGGAAGGCCTGCGCCAGGATGGCCGCCGCGGTGGAGCGGCCGATACCGGGCAGGGATTCCAGCTGGCTCTGGTCGGCGGGGAACTTGCCCGCAAACTGGTCGACCACCGTCTGAGCGGCCTTTTGCAGGTTGCGGGCGCGGGCGTAGTAGCCGAGGCCTGACCAGTGGCTGAGCACGTCGTCCACCGGTGCCGAGGCCAGTGCCCCGACATCGGGGAAACGTTGCATAAACGCTTCGTAATAGGGGATGACGGTTGCCACCTGGGTCTGCTGCAGCATGATCTCCGAGACCCAGACCCGGTAGGCGTTGCGATCCTGGTGCCAGGGCAGGGTCTTGCGGCCATGGTGGTCGTACCAGTCCAGTAATCGTTGGGCAATGCTGTCGTTCATCGGCCAAACAACCCTTTTAAAGCGTCCTTGACCTGTTCGGCCTCCTCGCTGTCGAGGCGGCGCTCCAGCTCTTCGGTCACCCGTTCTTCAGCGCGTCCGCGAGCCCGCTCCACTTCTTCCTGAGCCTTGGCCCGGGCAGCGTTGGCGGCGATGGTCTTGAGCGTATCGCGGAAACGGGATCCGTCGAAGGAACACAGTCCGGCGGGGTCTTCCGCGAAGTCACCCCGGCATTCCACCGGAATCACCACGTTTTCCACGTACTCGGTCACCCGGCAGGCTTCATCCCGGTGAATCTCGCCGATAATGCGCAGGCCGGCTTCGTAATCCAGCGCCGACGCCGCCAGATCGACGGTGCCGTTGCCCTCCAGTTTCATACCGGCCAGCGCCGCCACCAGGTCGGTGTTGGTGAGGGTGTTGCCGTCCACCTTGAGAGTACCGCGCATGTCGTTGAACGGGGTGCTGGTGCCCCAGCCGGTGGTGGCCAGGGTGTCCTGGTTGGCGAGGGCGACGCCCTGGCAGGCCATGCGGGTAAGATTCATGCGGGTGAATTCGCCTTCGGCGAGATTGAAGCCGATGTCACCCTTGGCGTTGTTGCGCAGCGCGGATATGCGGTTGCCGGCGGTTTTCAGGTCGATATTGAGGTTGGCGCCTCCGGCCAGCAGGTCCACTTCCGCCAGGTCAGTCAGCAGTGGCAGGGTCTGTACGTTATTGACCCTGGAGCCGATGGACCAGGTCGGATTGTCGGTGCGGGCGTCGAGGGTCGCGTTGGCGTTAAATCCGCCTTCGTACAGCTTGCCACTGAGTTCGTTGACCTTGAGTACACCGTTGTTCGCGGTCATTACCGCTTTGAGGTCGTTGATGGTCAGATTGCTGGCCACCAGTTCGCCCAGGCCCAGCTTGATGTCCAGGGCCAGGGTGCGCAGCGTATCCAGCGGCAGCAGGTCGCCCTCTTCGGTGCTGGTGGCTGTCTCGGTTGGCGTGCTGGGCGAGGAGGCGTTGTCGCCGGTCTGGGCTTCGTCCTCAGCGGCGGGTGGCAGGTAGCGATCAACGTTGAAGGTGTCGCCCTGCAGGTCCAGGGCGATGGCGCTGTTGGCCAGGGTATAGCGGGCATTGCCGGCGAAGGTGGTGTCATCCACCGTGATGGACAGGTTGTCCAGGTTGACTTGCCCGGCCGGCCCATTGACGTTCATCGACAGCGCCAGCGCCTTGAGCACGTCCGGGTCGGTGGTCTCGATGGCCGGCTGGCCCAGGGCCTCCAGCAATTTCTTCAGGGAGAAGCGGGCAATGTTCAGGTTGCCGCTCAGCTCCGGCGTGTCGCCGAAGCCGGTCACGTTGAGGTTGCTGGTCAGCTCCAGGTTCGCCAGGGTTACGGTGAGGTCGTTTACCGCGGCGGTCTCGTTTTCAAGGTCGGCGACGGCGCCGCCTTTGATCACGGCCTGCACCGTCTTGTTGCCGAATGGCTCGCCGCTGAGGGCGAAGCGGGAATTAAGGTTGGCCATGGCAAATCGGTTCAGCGCTTGGTTGACATCCAGGTCGGCACGGAGGCTGCCGTCTACCGCAAACTCGGGCTGGCTGGTGGCGAAGCGGAAGGCCATTTCCATCGGGAAGCCCTTGCCCAGGGTGATCTCGCTGGCGCTGAGGCTGACGTTTTCCAGGGTCACCGACTGGCCGCTGCTCTTGTCGTTGTAGAGCACGCTGGCGTTGGTGACCTGTACGCTCTCCACATTAAAGTTGAGCGGCGCGCCTGCGTCCGCGGTCTCTGTCTCGGTCTCGGTATCGATACCTGCTTCAGCTGCCGGGGCGGGCCGTTCCGTGGATGGAACCGAATCGGCGACAGCTTCGTCTGACTGGGGCATGATGCGGGTCCAGTTGCCGTTGCCTTGCTGATCCACCACCAGGTGGGCGTTCAGGCCATCGAGCACGAAGGTGTTCACCTGTGGTGACAGGGTAATCAACGACCAGAAATCGACCTGGGCAATCAGTCTTTCCAGGCGCACCAGGGGGTCGTTCTCCAGGGTAGCTTCGACACCATTGAGTTCCAGGCCGAGGGGAATAAATGACCAGCCGATCTCGCCCTCTAATATGAGATCAAGATTGGTGGTGTCCTCGACGGCCTTCTCGATCTGGGGCTTGTAGTCGTTGGGGTCGATAACGGCGATGGCAACCGCAATCGCCGCCAGCGCGAGGACGATCAGGCCAATGACGGCTAAGGCCAGATAACGTACTGTTTTCATGGTGTCGGCATCCTTTCGGGTGAGATCCGGGGAAATGGCGCAGATGTCTGCAAGGATAACCTAGGCGCCCCAAAATAAAAGTTGCACTGTATGACAATCCATTAGGATTCATACAGAATAATTACTTAAAAACGTGGCCGGGATGGCCCGCAGCGTTCGCTCGGTGAACGGACTAGAGACATTATTTCAACATTGAGTTTAAGGAGAGATTTGTGGCTATCACTGTGTCCATTGAATTGAGTCGGGATTTCGAGATTTCGGCTGCCTATGGCGATGTGTTCGAATTGTTGGCGGATGTACCCCGTTCGGCGGGCTATTTCCCCAAAGTGGATAAGCTGGTGGATCTGGGTGATAACGCCTATCGCTGGGAGATGGAAAAAATCGGCGTCGACAAGCATGCGATTCAGTCCGTCTATGCCTGCACCTACAGCGCCGACCGAGATGCCGGCACCATTTTCTGGAAGCCGGTGAAAGGCGAGGGTAATGGCGTAGTGCAGGGCGAGTGGAGTATTCAGGCCAACGGTGACAATGCCACCACCCTGAAGTTCAAGACTTCCGCCGAGCTGACCCTGCCGTTGCCGGGACTGCTCAAGCTGGCCATCAGTCCGGTCATCAAGCATGAGTTCAATAGCCTGGTTGATACCTACGTGGCGAACCTCAAGAAGGCCTTCTAATGCCGTGCTGCGTGACGCGAGCTGAACGCGTTCTCGCAGCACTCCGTACCCCTTTTTAGTTCAGGGAGTCTCTCGCTCGGGCAGGCCTGCCTTGCGAGGCTCTCAGGCCTTGCTTTAAGACTCCCCAGAGAATTCAGGCCGTGGTGAGACGCTGAGTGCAAGAACAGGTATAATCCGCACACGAAAGTTATTTGGCATTGCGCCGTCTCATTGCACTGGAGTCCCCATGGCCGAACGCAAGGCTCGGGTAGAACGAAATACCCTTGAAACCCAGATTACCGTCGAGATCGATCTCGACGGAACCGGTAAAGCCACCTTCGATACCGGTGTCCCCTTCCTGGAACACATGATGGATCAGATTGCCCGCCATGGCCTGGTGGACCTGAATATCGTGTCCAAGGGAGATCTGCACATCGACGATCACCACACCGTAGAAGACATCGGCATCACCCTTGGTCAGGCGTTCAAGCAGGCCGTTGGCGACAAGAAGGGCATCCGCCGCTATGGCCATGCTTATGTGCCGCTGGACGAAGCTCTGTCCAGAGTTGTGATCGACCTGTCCGGCCGCCCCGGCCTGATCATGGACGTGCCCTATACCCGTGGCTCCGTGGGCGGATTCGATGTCGATCTGTTCGAGGAATTCTTCCACGGCTTTGTGAACCACTCCATGGTCAGCCTGCACATCGACAACCTGCGGGGCAAGAACACCCACCACCAGATTGAGACGGTGTTCAAGGCGTTCGGCCGTGCCCTGCGCATGGCGATTGAAATGGATGAGCGCATGGCGGGGATGACCCCGTCCACCAAGGGCTCGCTGTAACCTGCCGGAGTGATGCTTTAGATGAAGACCGTTGCCATTATTGATTACGGCATGGGAAACCTGCACTCCGTAAGCAAGGCGGTGGAGCATGTGGCGCCGGATGTCCGGGTGCTGGTGACCGACAACGCCGATCACATCCGCGAGGCTGACCGGGTGATTTTGCCGGGGGTGGGCGCAATCCGTGATTGCATGGCGGAGATCCGCCGCCTGGGCGTTGATGCCCTGGTGAAGGAAGTTGCCGTTGATCGTCCGCTGCTGGGCATCTGTGTCGGCATGCAGGCGCTGATGTCCCGTAGCGAGGAAAACGGCGGCGTGGATTGCATCAATCTGTTCCCGGCCCAGGTGCGCTACTTTGGCGATAACCTCCTGGAGCAGAACGCTGAGCGTCTGAAAGTTCCCCACATGGGCTGGAACGAGGTCTACCAGGCCGTCGACCATCCGGTGTGGCACAACATTGCCGACGGCGAGCGTTTCTACTTTGTTCATAGCTTCTATGCCGAGGCGGATCACAATCCGGACCTGGCCGGTCGAACCCATTATGGCGTCGACCTGGCGGCAGCGGTGGCCCGTGACAACATCTTTGCGGCTCAGTTCCACCCGGAGAAGAGCCATAACGCCGGCTTGCAGTTACTGAAGAACTTTGTGGCCTGGACCGGCACCTGAGCCGGTCCGGATACTGAATCGATAGACAGATACGGACTCCCTCTCATGCTGATTATTCCCGCCATCGACCTCAAAGACGGCAAATGCGTGCGCCTGCGTCAGGGGCGTATGGACGATTCCACCGTGTTTTCCGATGATCCCGTAGACATGGCCGCCCGTTGGGTGGACGCCGGCGCTCGTCGCCTGCACCTGGTGGATCTGAACGGCGCCTTTGCCGGCGAGCCGGTCAATGGCGAGATCGTGCAGGCCATCGCCAAGCGTTACCCGGACCTGCCGATCCAGATTGGCGGGGGTATTCGTTCCGCCGAGACCATCGAGGCCTACCTCAAGGCTGGCGTGCAGTGGGTGATCATCGGCACCAAGGCGGTCAAGGAGCCTGAATTCGTCACTCAGATGTGCAAACAGTTTCCGGGCCACATCATTGTCGGGCTGGACGCCAAAGACGGCCGGGTGGCTACCGACGGCTGGGCGGAAGTGTCCGAGGTCATGGCCACCGACCTGGCCAGGCGGTTTGCCAGTGATGGCGTCGATTCCATCGTCTACACCGACATCGCCCGTGACGGCATGATGCAGGGCGTTAACGTCGAGGCGACGGCGGCCCTGGCCGAAGCCGGCGGTATCCCGGTCATCGCATCCGGCGGCGTCACCAACATGGACGACCTCAAGCGACTGGCCGCCGTTGCCGACAAGGGCATCCTCGGTGCCATCACCGGTCGGGCGATCTACGAGGGCACGCTGGACGTGGCCGAAGCTCAGGCTTTCTGCGACAGCCTGTAAGACTGAACTTTCCACCTAGCGGAGTGCACCACCATGTCATTGGCCAAACGCATCATTCCCTGCCTCGACGTTGACAAGGGTCGGGTAGTGAAAGGGGTGAACTTTGTTGATATCCGCGATGCCGGAGATCCCGTGGAGGTGGCGCGCAAGTACAACGAGCAGGGCGCCGACGAGATCACCTTCCTCGACATCACCGCCAGCCATGAAAGCCGCGACACCACCTATGAAACCGTTGAGCGGATGGCTGCCGAGGTGTTTATTCCGCTCACCGTCGGTGGCGGCGTGCGCACCGTGGAGGACATCCGCAAGTTGCTGAATGCCGGGGCGGACAAGGTGTCCATCAACACCGCGGCGGTGTTCAACCCGGAGTTTGTCCGCGAGGCCGCCGAGCGATTTGGTAGCCAGTGCATCGTGGTGGCCATTGACGCCAAGAAGGTGAGCGGGGAGGGCGAGCCTGAGCGCTGGGAAATTTTCACCCACGGCGGTCGCAAGCCCACCGGGCTGGATGCGGTGGCATGGGCGAAGAAGATGACCGAGCTGGGTGCCGGCGAGCTGCTGTTGACCAGCATGGACCGGGACGGCACCAAAATCGGATTCGATCTCGGTCTGACCCGCGCCGTCAGCGACGCGGTGTCGGTGCCGGTGATTGCATCCGGGGGTGTCGGCGAGCTGCAGCACCTGGCCGACGGCGTCACTCAGGGCGGTGCCGATGCGGTGCTGGCGGCCTCCATCTTTCATTTCGGGCAACACACCATCCCCGAGGCCAAGCAGGCCATGCGGGAACAGGGCATCGAAGTACGACTCTAAAGCCCGCCAGGCATCGCCCCATAAAAAAGCAGGTCTCCCAGGAGGCCTGCTTTTTTGTTGAGTCTGCGTCTACTCCGGAGTGTGCAGACGTTACTAGCGGGTGGTGGCCAGCGCCGGGCTGATGCTCTGCTTCTCGCCTTCGGCAAACATTTCCCGGTTGTCGTTGCGCAACGCCCACACCGCGCTCACCGTGGCCACGGCAATGCCCTGCTGATCCAGCAGGGGCAGGTGTTTTTCCAGATAGTCGACGGTGACTGTGTGGGGGTGGCCAATGCCAATGGCGCTGCCATTTTTCCGCGCCAGGCGGATCAATTCCTGGAACTGCCGGTGGACGAACTCCTCGGTCTGCTCGTGATCCAGGAAAACGTCGCGTACCAGCGTGGGAATCTGATAGGCCTGGGCCACATCACTGGCTATGGAGCTGGCGATGGTGCGGCTGTCAACGAAGTACAGCGGGTAACGGTAGAGCTCCGACATTACCCATTCCATGGGTTCCATCATCTGAGTGAGCCGGCTGCCCATGTGATTGTTGACGCCCTGAACGTGGGGAATGGATTGCAGGGCCCGACGCAGGGTCGTGATGGTGCCTTGGCGGTCCATCTCGCTGGTCAGCCCGCCCGGCCCCAAAGCGAAGTCGTGGGTGTTCGCCATGGGGGCGTGCAGCATGATCTCCTTGTTGTTACGGTGGGCCTGCTCCGCGAGCCAGGAGGTGTAGCGACGGTAGGGCAGGAACGCCAGGGTAATGGGCTGCTCGAGCGCAATCAGCCGCTCACCCTCGTGCCTATTGTGGCCCACATCGTCGATGATGATGGCGATGGTGGGTGGCAGCTGGCCGGCGCTATCGCTGTTGGACTCCGCCCAGGTCAATGCGGGCGCCATCAAGACGCCGATCAGCAACGCAATTCGTACCATCCGTTTACTGCGCTCCATGCTGTCTTTGGTCCAGGATCTTCATGCCTTTGAGCAGGTTGAGGGCAGACCGGAGCTGGAAGTCCTGGTCAATGGGGGAGGGAACGTCGCCCTCGACGGCGCGGCTCTGGGAATCCGGCTCTTCTTCATCGCCGTTCTCAAGGTGTCCGCTGAGATCCGCCTCGGTGAAAAACGGGCGCCGCTCCAGTTCGGTCAGCTGCGCCGGACGTACCTCGATATCGGGGACAATACCGCGGGCCTGAATCGAACGGCCATTGGGGGTGTAGTAGCGGGCCGTGGTCATCTTGATGGCGTGGGTTTCGTCCAGTGGGATAACGGTCTGCACCGAGCCCTTGCCAAACGACTGGGTGCCCATGACCACGGCACGGTGGTGGTCCTGCAAGGCGCCAGCGAGGATTTCCGAGGCTGAGGCAGAGCCGCCATTAATCAGCACGATGGTTGGGGTGCCGGAGGTGATGTCTCCCTGAGTGGCACTGAACCGCAAGCGGGAACTCTGGATCCGGCCCTCGGTGTAGACAATGAGGCCTTCATCGAGCAGGGCATCGGCGGCCTCCACTGCGGTCTGAAGGATGCCGCCAGGGTTGTTGCGCACGTCGATGATCAGGCCATCGAGGCTGCCGCCATTTTGGGTCATCAGGTTGGTAATGGCGGCGCGGAAGTCTGCGCCGGTTTCTGACTGGAACTGGGTAATGCGGACATAACCGTAGCCGTTCTCCAGCATGCGGAATTTCACGCTGTTGACCTTGATAATGGCGCGTTCGACATCGATTTCGATCGGCGCGTTCTCGCTTTCCCGCAGGATGGTGAGGGTGAGAATGGTGCCGGGTTTGCCGCGCATCAGGTTGACCGCCTCCTCCAGCGACATGCCCTTGACCGGCTGATCGCCGAGCTTGATGATCAGATCGCCGGCCAGCACGCCGGCTTTCTGGGCGGGGGTGTCATCGATGGGGGCGATGACCTTGACGAAACCGTCCTCCATGCCCACTTCAATGCCCAGGCCGCCAAACTCACCGGTGGTGCTTTCTTCGAGTTGTTCGTAGTCCTGCGGGGCCAGGTAGGTGGAATGCGGGTCCAGGTCGGCGAGCATGCCCTTGATGGCGCTCTCGAGCAGTTGCCGGTCGTCAACATCCTCGACGTAGGCTTCCTTGATGCGGCTGAACACTTCGGTGAATTTGCGCAGGTCGTCCAGGGGCAATTGTTCTTCCGGATCCGGTAGGCGGATCTGCACTTGCTGGCCGTTGTTGATCTCTTCCAGCAGGCGCTTTTGTGCTTCGGTGTCATCCTGGCCCTGGGCGAAGGCGGGAAGGGCGATCAAACAGGCGGCGCCAATCAGCGCGTGCAAACCTTGCGGGTACCGATTACTTCTTGCCTTTCCCATTCAGCTGTCCTGTTCCAGTCAAATAATGAAAAGTTTTCTTATGCTTAGCCAACAGTATGGCGTCCTGGGCGGGCTTTGTCAGCCCGCGGAAATTGGACTCGCCGCCCACCGGATGCCCGTGAAGGCTCAGCGTTGGCTAAGCCAGCGTCTGGGGTTCTGGGGGGTGCCCTGGTGGCGGACCTCAAAGTACAGCGCGGGTTGATCGGTACCGCCGGTCTGGCCCGAGATGGCGATGGCCTGGCCCGCCGTAATCCAGTCGCCCGGACTGGTGAGCAGGCTGCTGCTGTGTCCGTAAAGGCTCATAAAGCCGTCGCCGTGATCGATAATGGTTAGCAGGCCGAAGCCTCGCAGCCAGTTGGCGAACACCACCCGACCATAATGCACCGCTTTCACCTCGGCGTCACTGCTTGTACTGATCAGCAGGCCATTATGGCGAAGCCGGCCCTGAGCCAGGCTTTCCCCGAAGTTGCGAACGACCCGGCCTTGTACCGGCCAGGGCAGCTTGGCCCGTAGCGACTGAAAGGGTTGCGATTCGTTGGGTGCGGGAATGCTGGCGATGGCGGCCTGTACCTCCCGCAACAGCCTCTCCAGTCGTACCCGATCGGCCTCCAGTCGTTCCCGGCGGTCCTGGCGGGTGCCGATCTCGGCCTTGAGAGCGACCAGGGTCCGTTCGCGCTCGGCACGGCTGTCTTGCAGTTGCCGCTGGCGTTGGGCCACGTCCTGTTCCAGTTTGGCCAGGCGGGTTTCGGTGGCGTTGGCTTCGTGCTGGGTGGAGCGCAACTGGCGCAGGTTGGCGTTGAACGCCTCGAGCCGACGGACCGTGTCCTGGCTGAGGTATTCGTAGTAGGTCATGGTGCGGGCGACATCCTGAGGGTCTACCTCGTTCAGCAATACCTTGATGGCCGGGGTGTCCCCTTCCATCCAGGCCGCACGAAGCTGGCGCTTGAGGCCGTCGCGTTGGCGGTCGAGTACCGCGATCAGGTCCCGTTCCTGCTGCTGCAGTGCGGCCAGGCGATTGCGTTGCTGCGCCAGCTGCTGGCGCAGTTCCCGGCGTTGCCGGGTCAGCCGACTGATCTGCTGTTCGGCGCGGACCAGGGCCTGCTGCAGATCGGAACGCTCTTCTTCGGCATCTTGCAGCCAGTCGTCGATATCGGCGATCTGTTCCTTGAGTGCTTCAATCTGTTGCGGTGAGACGTCGTCGGCGAGTGCCGACGCGCACAGTAACAGCACGCCCAGGCAAAAGCCCGGGAGTGCTGTGGATCTGAGGCGTCGGAGCGGTTGCTGCATGGACATACCGACCGGTCCGCAGGACCGGCCCGCCTACTGGGGTTCGACCAGGCTGTGCCCGGTCATCTCCGCCGGTGGTTCGAGGTCCATCAGGCTGAGTAGCGATGGTGCGACGTCGCTGAGACTGCCGTCGTCCTTCAGCCGCAGCTTGCGCGGGCCAACGTAGACCAGCGGTACCGGGCCAATGGTGTGGGAGGTGTGCAGTTGGCCGGAATTGGGGTCGGTCATCTGCTCGCAGTTGCCGTGGTCGGCGGTAATCAAAGCCTGGCCGCCCACTTCCTCAAGGGCCTCGGTGACCCGCTGCACGCACTGGTCCAGACATTCGGCGGCTTTGATGGCGGCGTCCAGCTTGCCGGTATGGCCCACCATGTCGCCATTGGCATAGTTGCACACCACCAGGTCGTACTTGCCACTCTTGATGGCCGCCACCAGTTGGTCGGTGACCTCCGGTGCGCTCATCTCCGGCTGCAGGTCATAGGTTGCGACCTTGGGCGAAGGCACCAGGATGCGGTCTTCGCCCTCGAACGGTGTTTCCAGGCCACCGTTGAAGAAAAAGGTGACGTGGGCATACTTCTCGGTTTCAGAGATGCGCAGTTGGGTCTTGCCCAGTTTGGCCATGACTTCGCCGAGGCCGTTGGTGAGCGCCTCCGGCGGGTAGGCACAAGGGGTCTGGATATCGGCGGCGTACTCGGTGAGCATGACGAAATCCGCCAGCTGCGGAAGCTTGCGGCGCTTGAAGCCGTCAAACCCCGGCTCGACGAAGGCGCGGGTCATTTCGCGGGCGCGGTCGGCACGGAAGTTCATGAACACCACGGCATCGCCTTCATTGATGGTGGCTTCGCTTTCCCCTGGGGCGTGAATCCGGGTCGCTTTGACGAACTCGTCGTTTTCGCCCCGCTCATAGGCCATGTCGAGCGCTTCCTGAGGGTTGGTGGCGGTGAACTCGGCCTCGCCCAGGGTCATCAGGTTATAGGCTTCCTCGACCCGGTCCCAGCGGTTGTCCCGGTCCATGGCGTAGTAACGGCCAACAATGGAGGCTACCCGGCCAACGCCGAGGGACTTCAGGGCGGCGGCGGCTTTTTCCAGCGACGGCTGGGCGCTGCGTGGCGGCATGTCGCGGCCGTCGAGGAAGGCGTGAACATAGACTTCCTTGGCGCCCCGTTGGGCAGCCACTTCGGCGGCGGCGAGGATGTGGTTCTCATGGCTGTGGACGCCGCCCGGAGAGAGCAGGCCCATCAGGTGGACGGCGCGACCGTTAGCGACGGCCTGGTCGATGGCCCGGCAGATCACTGGGTTGTTGGCAAAGGCGCCGTCTTCCAGATCCTTGTCGATGCGGGTCAGGCTCTGGTACACAACCCGGCCAGCGCCCAGGTTCATGTGACCGACTTCGGAGTTGCCCATCTGGCCCTGGGGCAGTCCGACAAACATCCCGGAGGTGTTGATCAGGGTTTTCGGTTGCTGCTGCCAGATCTTGTCCCAGAACGGCGTCTCAGCGTTGCTGATAGCGTTGTCTTCCGCCGGGTCCCGGTGGCCCCAGCCGTCCAGAATAATCAGTGCAGTCGGCTTGCGCGTCACAGTCATCACTTTATCCGGTGTAAATGGCAAAAAGGTGTTTGGCCAATATGCGTGTGGCAAAAAATGCGTTTGGCAAAAAATGGAAGCGCTAATTCTACCCGTTTTGCCCAGCACAGGCTACGCAACCGGGAGCTGCCGTTCCCCGGCTGGGCCAGGGGCGGTGCCCCGCCTTCTGTCGCCGCCGGAGGGCGTGTATAATCGCGCCAAAATCATTCAGCAGGGTTTGTTCATGGACAGGTTGTTCGAGTTTATAGTCAATCACTACATTCTGGTGTCGGTATTTGTCGCACTGCTGGCGGCCCTGTTTCTCCTGGAATCCCGCCGCGGTGGCCAGAAGATCTCTGCCCAGGCTGCGGTCAGCCTGATCAACCGGGATGAAGCCATAGTGCTGGATATCCGCGATCGCAAGGAATACGGCGAGGGACATATCACCGGTGCCCTGCATATTCCATTGAACAGCCTCAAGGATCGCATGGCGGAGCTGAACAAGCACAAGGAAAAGCAGATCGTGGTGGCGGATAAAATGGGGCAGCACGCGGCCATGGCCGTCAAGCAGCTGACCGCCGAGGGTTTTGAGAAGGTGGTTCGCCTTAACGGTGGCGTTGCCGACTGGAAAGCCAGCAATCTGCCATTGGTTAAAAAGTAGGCGAGTGGCGCCGGCGGCGGTCAGGGCTTGAACCCTTGAATTGATGGCCAATCTGCCGCACTGTTTCACATCAGTACGCGGAGCCAGTGGGTACACTGTCGCGGTCGCGCTTTTAACCCAACAGGGCAATTGCTGCCCGATCAGAGATTGAAAGGATAAAACATGGCTGACAACCCGCAGGCCGCAGCAGGCAGCGAAAACGCAACTCAACCGCAGTTTGCCCTGCAGCGGATCTATGTGAAGGACCTGTCCTTCGAATCACCCAATTCGCCGACCGTTTTCCAGGAGCAGTGGAAGCCCCAGGTCAACCTGGATCTGAACACCAGCCATACCAAGATCAGCGACAACCAGTTCGAAGTGGTGCTGTCCCTGACCGTCACCGCCAAGGTGGGCGAAAAAGTGGCTTACATCGTGGAGATCCAGCAGGGCGGGGTGTTCATGGTTCAGAACATCGAGGGCCCGCAACTGGGGCAGATGCTCGGTGCTTACTGCCCGAATATCCTGTTCCCCTACGCTCGCGAGGCCATTGACGGCCTGGTCAACAAAGGTAGCTTCCCGGCCTTGATGTTGGCGCCGGTGAACTTCGATGCCATCTACGCCCAGGCGCTCAAGCGCAAGCAGGACGAAGCCCAGGCCCAGGCGGCTCAGGAAAGTCAGACTCACTGACCGGTGAGCTGGCAGTTCGCCCAACCGGTCGGTTACGACCGGTTGGGCGACCCTGCTCCCGGTTTCCCTCCTACCGAATTCGGCCCTCACGCCGGATCTCTTCCCTAAGAAGTCTCTGACTAGCTCCGAATCGGCTCCGCGTGCCCTGAAGGCTGCATCAGCAAGGCGTGGTTCGCCTTAACGACTGCCCGTGAGTTGCTCGGCCAATATCGCGTTCAGCAGGTCGTCCACATGGCCTTCGGCCTTGAGTCGCTTTAGCGACGCCGACAGACACGGCAGGTCGGCGACCCGGGAGCGGTGAATGTAATGATAGACCGGCGCCTCCAGTATCGGCTCCCCGATGATCAGGGCATTGTTGTTGAATGTCGCCTTTTGAGCGTCCCAGCTCAGGGTAAGGCCGACATCTATCCGGTCATTTTCCAAAAGGAGCACCAGGTGCTCAGTGCTGTGGGCCAGTAAGGTGGACTTTCCCGTGGGCAGCAGTGGCGGCACCATGCGATAACCGTTGATGTAGCCAATGCGGTCGACGGCGACGAGGGTGTTTTGGGCGGGAATGCCTGGGTCGAGATAAATCGGCACCAGCTGCAGCAGGGTGAGAGGGGGTTCCAGGGCGACGAGCGGACCATTCTCGTTGATGACATCTCGCACCCTGGCCAGTTCGCCGTCGGAACGGCCGGCTTCGGCCAGGCTGAGGGATCGTGCCGGTGGCGCCTCAAGAAACTTGACGGTGAGCCCGCAGCCCTCGTAGATGGCGGAAATCAGCTGTTGGCCGGCATGCACTGAGGCTTCCGAGGTGTCTTCCAGGGAGGTGATCCGGCGCAGGTTGGCGGCCTCGTCCTCGGCGGTAACGGGCTGCCAGGAGAGTGCCAGCGCACAGACGACCAGCGAACGCCAGCTCATTCCCGGCGCTGCCGGGCTTTCGAAACGGGTCGATTTCACCTCACAGGCCTCCAATGAAATCCAGCTGGCGCCAGGCTTCATAGACCACCAGCGCCACCGCGTTGGACAGATTAAGGCTGCGGGAGTTCGGCTGCATGGGCACCCGCAAGCGCTGATGTGATGGCAGTTGTTCGCGGACCTGGCTGGGCAGGCCCCGGGTCTCCGGGCCAAACATCAGGTAATCTCCCTCCTGAAATTGTACCTGATGATAGGACTGAGTGCCTCGGGTGGTCAGGCCGAACAGCCGGGCGGGCCGTTCGGTGTCGAGAAAACTCTCATAGTTACGGTGCACCTTCACCGTGGCGTACTCGCTGTAGTCCAGCCCGGCGCGACGCATCTGCTTGTCCTCAAGGCTGAACCCCAGCGGTTCAATCAGATGCAAGCGACAGCCGGTGTTGGCACAGAGCCGGATGATATTCCCGGTGTTGGGCGGAATCTCCGGCTCGTACAGTACGACATTCAGCAGTGGCGCCGACGGCTCCGTCATCAGCGTTCCACGGCCAGTGCCACGCCCATGCCGCCCCCGATGCAGAGGGTGGCCAGACCCTTGTGCGCATCCCGACGGATCAACTCATGGATCAGGGTCACCAGGATGCGACAACCGGACGCGCCAATGGGATGGCCAATGGCAATGGCACCACCGTTGACGTTGACCTTGCTGGTGTCCCAGCCCAGTTCACGGTTGACCGAGAGGGCCTGGGCGGCAAAGGCCTCATTGGCTTCCACCAGGTCCAGGTCGTCCACGCTCCAGCCGGCCCGTTCCAGGCAGCGCTGGCTGGCCGGAATCGGACCGGTGCCCATGATGGTGGGGTCGACGCCGGCATTGGCGTGGGCGCGAATGGTCACTAAGGGCGCCAGCCCCAACTGCTCGGCTTTTTCGGCGCTGCACACCAGCACTGCCGCGGCACCGTCGTTCAGTGAAGAGGCGTTGCCGGCGGTGACCGTGCCGTCCTTCTTGAAGGCGGGGCGCAGCTTGGCCAGGCCATCGGCAGTAATGCCGTCCCGAGGATTCTCGTCCCGGGTAACCACGATGGGGTCGCCCTTGCGCTGGTGAACGCTGACGGGAACGATCTGGCCATCAAAGTAGCCTGCGGCCTGGGCGGCGATCGCCTTTTGCTGGGAGGCGGCGGCGAAGGCGTCCTGTTCCTCCCGGCTGATGTCGTACTTGTCCACGATGTTCTCGGCGGTGATGCCCATGTGGTAGTCGTTGAAAGCATCCCACAGGCCGTCATTGATCATGGTGTCGATCATGGTCCAGTTGCCCATGCGCTGGCCGTTGCGGCTGTTGGGGACCACATGGGGGGCCTGGCTCATGCTTTCCTGGCCGCCGGCAATGATCATCTCGGCATCGCCACAGCGGATGGCCTGCACCGCCATATGCACGGCCTTGAGACCGGAACCGCAGACCTTGTTGATGGTGATGGCGGGGACCGAGGCCGGCAGGCCGGCATTGATCGCTGCTTGCCGGGCCGGATTCTGACCGCAGCCAGCGGTGAGCACCTGGCCCATGACCACTTCGTTGACCTGATCCGCTGCGACTCCGGTGTCTTCCAGCAGGGCGCTGATTACGGCGCTGCCGAGCTGGTCGGCGCGCAGGCTGGCCAGGGCGCCTCCGAAGCTGCCGACGGCGGTTCGCTTGGCGGCAACAATCACAACATCACGCATGGCTAATCTCCAAAATGATAAAGAGGGCGGGGAGCCTGATGTAGCGGTTCCCGTATCGATATGCCCTGCATTGTAGCGGAAACGGAAAGGTGGACCAACGCACCGCCAGCCGGGTGTGAGATAGCGGTGGAGCCGGGAGTTTGCCGGAACGGGAGCGGTGTTGGACGGGCTGTTACATGTTCAGGCTACGGCCGCCGTCCACCGCGAGGATCTGTCCCGTCACGAAGGGCGCATCGCAGAGCAGGAAGGCCACGGCCCCGGCGATATCGTCCGGGGTGCCGGTACGGCAGAGCGGAGTCTTGGCGAGAATGGCCTGCTGGTAGTCCGGGTCTATCGCTTCGCCATTGTCTGGCCAGAGGATGGCACCGGGAGAAACGCCGTTAACCCGCACATTGGGGGCGAGATCCCGTGCCCAGGCCTGGGTCAGGCTGGCGAGTCCGGCCTTGCTGGCGCAGTACAACGGGTGGTTTGCCAGCGGTCGCTGGTGGTAGATGTCGAGCAGGTTCACGATGGCACCATTGCTCTGCTGCAGGGCATTCAGGCACTGCTGAACCAGCAGGAAGGGCGCGCGCAGGTTGGTGTTGAGAATGGCGTCCCAGTCTTCGGTGCTGGCCGTGGCGGTCGGGGTCGGGTAGAACAGCGAGGCGTTGTTGACCAAACCGTCGAGCCGGCCCCAGCGGGCGATGGCCGCCTGCGCGAGTTGTTTGATGTCGTTGGCCTGGCTCAAGTCGGCCGCCAGTGCGATGGCCGACCCCGGGCGTGCCTGGTTGAATCTTTCGACCAGGGCCTTGGCCTGTTGCGGCCGGCTCCGGTAATGGATGATCACCCGCCATCCGCGCTGGTGCAGGCGGCTGGCGGTGGCGGCCCCCAGCCGGTGGGCGGCGCCGGTGACTAGGGCGACGGGTGTTTCGGTCACGGCGCCTCCTGTGACGATGCTAGCAGGGTCTGAATACGCCGGAGACGCTCCAGGCGGATTGCCTGGCCCAGAGTCTTTCCTTTGTGGCCTTGGGCCATCAGATCCTGGGCGTTGACTTGTGCGGTGTCGACGGCGGCCTGTTCCAGTGCGGCCAGGGTCGGGTGCAGGTGGCTGGCCTGGGCGCACCGCAGCACAACCAGCAGCCGGCTAAAACGCTCCGGCTTGCGCCAGGCATCCGCCAGTTCCAGCAGTTGCAGCAGGTCCTCGGCACCGAAACCTGCGCCTGCTGAGTTGGTGGCAAACCGTTCGGCGGCGGTGGTCGTTAAGCGGACCAGATCCTGGCATTCGTTCGGTGCCTTCATGGCCTTGGCGCGCTGTGACGCGACGTCGGTTGAGAGCGGCGACAGCATGGCGGCAAGGCGGACATCGGTGGCCGTGTCGTGAGCGCAAACACAGCGCAATGCGTCCAGCGCCTCGGCTAACCTGGATGCATCGAGTTCCGGCATCAGCACGGCCAGGGCACCACAGCTGTGCAATACTTCGAAGAATACCGCCGGCGCCTGTTCCTGCAGTGCCCGCTGCATTTCCTGCCAGACCCGTTCCGGCACCAGGTGATCGACTTCGCCCTCGCTCACCATCTGCCCCATCAGAGTGGTCGTTTCCTCCGCCACGCGGAAGCCCAGAGGTGCAAAACGGGCGGCAAAACGGGCGGTACGCAGGATACGCAGGGGGTCTTCGGCAAAGGCCGGGGAAACATGGCGGAGCTGGCGCGCGGCCAGATCCTGGCGGCCGTTAAACGGGTCCACCAGCTGGCCGTCGGCATCCCGGGCCATGGCGTTGATGGTCAGATCCCGCCGCTGCAAATCTTCCTCCAGCGTCACGTCCGGCGCGCTATGGACCACGAAACCATGGTAGCCGTGGCCTTGCTTGCGTTCGGTCCGCGCCAGGGCGTATTCCTCATTGCTGTCTGGATGCAGGAATACCGGGAAGTCTGCGCCGACTTGGCGATAGCCCTGGGTCAGCATCTGCCCGGGGGCAGCGCCGACCACGACCCAGTCGCGATCCTTGACCGGAATGCCTAGCAGTTCGTCACGGACCGCGCCGCCAACAAGATAGATGTCCATTCAGGGACCTCGGTAAGGAACTGGGCCAGATTATCAGGGCTTATGCCGGAGAGGGCAAATGGCAAGGGTAAATGAGGCGGGGAGGGCGATCACCCACCGTGAGCGGTGGATGATCCAGGCGAGCGGGGGCGGTTAGAAGGCCGCTCCCAGTTCAATGGCGGCGCCGAGGTCGGCGTCGCTGATCAATGCGCCGATGTCCAGGTGCGCGCCGAACGGCGCCAATCCGATGCCGGCGGTGAACTGGGTTTTTTCCTCGACACCGCGATGGTCGCCATCGCTGGCCAGGTTGTGGCGCAGGCCCACCCTGACCTGGGCGTAGCGCATGGCGTCAAACTCGGCGCCGACGGCCAGCCACCGGGTATCGTCACTGAAACCAAAGCCTTTTTGTTCGGAGAGATCCAGTTCCGCGGTGACCACATGGTAGTCGCCGAAGTGCGCCAGGCCGGCGGAGATTTTCGGTTCGATCTCCAGTTCGGCGCCGCTGGTGGACTCCAGGTCCATGGGGAGCAGGTTCTTGACCGCCAGGCCGGCGTTCCACTGGCGGTCTTCGCCGAACCGGTAGGCGGCGCCCAGGTCCAGGTTGAACTGGCTGTCGTCGGTTTCGTTTTCGTCGGCGTCAAAATCGTCGTCATCGAAGTTGCTCACCCGCTGCACATACTCGAAGGTGCGCAGCTGAACGTACTTGGGCGAAATGCCCAGGGCCAGGTTGTTGCCGTTGGCCAGCTCCAGGGCGCGGGCAAAGCTGATGCCAATTTCCGCCGTGGAGGCGGCGATAACGGTGCCGTCGGAGGTGAGTTCGGATTCCACGTCCCGTAATCCGGACGCCACCAGTGCGGCTTCGCCAAGGTCTTCTTCGATTTCCTGGAGGATGGCCAGGTCGTTGGCGGTGACATTACCGCGGGTGGTGACCCGCAGGCTGCCGTCGGTGAACACGCCGACGGAAATGGTTTCCATGGGAATGGCCAGGCTGAGGCCAGCGCCCACATCGATGCGGGCGGTGTCGCGACTCAGTGCCGCCAGTTGCCCGCGCAGTCGTCCTGCATTTTCCTGGACTTCCACCACGGTGTCGCTGTTTTCCAGCTGATCGAGGGTGTCCTGAATGTCGTTAATCTGGTCCACCACTTCTTCCTCATCGGCGGCGCGGAGGTTGATCGACGGCAGGATCAGGCCGAAGTCGTCGGCCCAGTCGTGGTGTCCGTTGGCCAGCATCGCCGGGTTGGCGATGTTGGCCGTGGCTGGATGGGCCACCGCCACGCCGGTGCCGCCCATGGCAAACGAGCGGGCGGTCTGGAACGCCTGGGGGGCGCCGAGCGAGGCGGTGCTGGTAACGGTCAGCCCGACGGCCAGGGCCAGGCGTGAAATTCGGATACCGGTCATAAGGTCAGTTACTCCTATCGGTTTGGCCGGAACACTTCATAATGGTGTAGTGAAGACGAACAATCTCAGGCCAGGGTTCCGAATCCATAAGCATGGATACAGGTCAAGCCAGCGTAAACCAGATGTTGGAAGGCATCACCGGCAATGCGGTAACGGAATGTTTCATATCTGTTAAGGCGTCTCGCAAGGCTGGCTGCCGGGAGGCGAAACTTTGCCGCTTTCACGCCGAGGTGCATCAATAAAATGCTGCAGTATTATTGAAAAACAATGGGTTAAGCGATTTGGCGTGGATTTTTCATGGTGGCGCCAAGATCATCGAATTTTTTGGGGAGATTACGCACATGACTTCGCAGGGGGCGGCTCGGGTGCTGGTGGCGGCGGTATTGGCCGGGGTTGTGGCGGGCTGCGCGCCAACTGGCCAGTACAAACAGCAGCAGGTGTCGGAGCAACCGCAACTGGAGGCGATTGTGGTTCGGGAAAACGGCTATGGTACCTATCAGAACGTCAGCCGCGACCGTGTCGATGCCCGCGCACGCCTGCTTGCCCGTCGGGCCTCGAAACTGGACGCCTACCGCAATCTGGCGGAACGGGTTTACGGCACGGTGATCTTCGGCAGTTCAACCGTGAGTGACTTCGTGCTGAACAACGATAATTTCCGCACCTATGTCGACAGCTACATTCGTGGCGCCAAGGTGGTGGCGGTGAATGAGCACAGCGATGGCGTCGTGGAAACCGTGATGGAGCTGAAACTGGAACCCCGCTTCCGGGAGTGTGTTTCCCTGGCTTCCAATGACCGGCTGCAAAGTGACTGCCCGATTCCCATGCCCAGGGGCAACGACCGCTCTGGTGATATTCAGACCCGTGCGGTTGACTCCCTCTACTATCTGGATTGAATGGATGAAGCGAATATCTCTGCGCTCACTGCTGTTGGCTCGCTACGGCCGTCGCCTGTTTTTCCATGGCCTGGCGTTGCTGGCATTGATGCCCGTCGCGGCGCTGGCGGTGGTGCTGGAAGGCACCGGACACGCGGTGATTCAGGGGGGCAACCTGGAGCTGGCCCGTGAGGAAGCCCGGCGTGCGGCCCTCCGTGACGTGGCGCTGCAATACGAGGCCCGCATCGACAGCCGCGATACCGTCACCAACGGTGTGGTGACCGAATCGGAACTGGTGGTCGCGACCTCGGCCCAGGCCCGTAGTATCGAAATTCTCAGCGAGCGCCAGGTCGGCAACCTGATGCGGGTTACCCTGCGCGCTGACATGTCCCAGAGCGCCAGCTGCGAGGTTGGCACGGCTGCGCGTTTGAAAAAGCGGGTGGCGGTAGCCGGTTTCCCGCTGCTGGCCCCGGAACAGGCGGTCCTTGGCGGCATTGACGACGCTGGCGAAACCTTGCCGCAACAGCTGAGGGCGCGTTTGCAGCAGACCGGGCGGCTGGAAGTGCTGAGCGCTTCCACCACCCAACTGATGCTGGATACGGTGAATGCACCCACGGCCCAGGCATTCGACAACCGCTTGAGTAACGTATCGGCGTTGGCCCGGGATCTGGACGCCCAATTCGTGGTGGCGGGTGTCATCCGCAGTGTGGCGGTGGAAGATCCGCAAGCCTGGGGGTCGTCGGTGCTGGACCGGCTCCAGCGCGGCTTGGGCGTAGTCAATCGGCACCGGCGGTTCGTCGCCGACCTGATGGTGTTTGACGGCTTCAGTGGCGCGCCGGTGTACCAGAGTCGGTACGCCACTCGCGGGCTTTGGGACGCCGCCCCGGCCAGTTCCGCTGGATTTGATTCCGAAGGATTCCACCGCACCGGCTACGGCGAGGCGGTTACCGGTGTGCTGGATGACATGGCCACGGCGATTGCGGCTGCGGTGCGCTGCCAGCCCTTCATCACCCGTGTCACCCGGGTCGAGGGTCGGCGGGTCACCCTGGCGTCTGGCTCCACCGCAGGCCTGCGCCCCGGGGATGAGCTGCATCTGTACCGTAGCTACAGCTACTTCGATACGCCGGGCGCAGCGCCGGAGCTGAAGGACAGTCAGGCGTCAGTGACGATCAACAGCGTGCATCCGGATTTCAGTAACGGGGAGATGCCGATGACCGGTGCGCTGGTGAATATTCAGCGCGGCGATCAGGCGGTGGTTTGGTAGCGCGCCGCGCTCGCGTGGGGCCGGGGGAGGCTTCACGCCGGCGGTAAGCCTAGGCGGCCTCGCGGGCGGCGATGTCGCGAATCTTGCCGATCATCGCCCGCAGACCGTTGCCGCGGGTTGGCGAAATGTGCCGAAACAGGTCGAGCCGCTCGAACAGCTCGTCGATGTCGGTGGTCAGCAGGTCGCGGGGCTGCTTGCCGTTCAGCGCCACCAGGATGATGGCGGCCAGGCCCCGGACGATCATGGCGTCGGACTCGATCATCAGGTACAGCTTGCCATCGCTGTCGTCCTGGTGGTGGATCAGCCAGACCTGGCTTTGGCAGCCATGGACGTAGTTTTCCTCGACTTTCTCGGCTTCCGGGAATGCCGGCAGCTGTTTGCCCAGATCGATGATGTAGGCGTAGCGCTCTTCCCAGTCGTCCAGGAACTCAAAGGCGTCGAAAACGTCCTCCAGGGTGACGTCCTTGCCCAGGGGGTTGTCGCGGAACTGTTGTTCGGTGGCGGTCATTTACAGCATTCCCAGTTCGAGCTTGGCTTCATCGCTCAGCATATCGTTGTTCCAGGGCGGATCAAAGGTCAGCTCGACCGTGACCTTGTCCACATGGGGGACATGCTCCACCTTGCGTTTGACGTCTTCGGTGATGACCGGGCCCATACCGCAGCCGGCGGCGGTCAAGGTCATCTTGATGTAAACGTGATTACCTTCCGGCGTGCCGTTCATCACGTTGCATTCGTAGATCAGTCCCAGCTCCACCACGTTAACGGGAATTTCCGGGTCGTAGCAGTTACGCAGCGCTTCCCACACCTGGTTCTCGTTGACGCTGCCGTCTTCCGGCGTGTCGAAGCTGCTCTGCAGCGGTTGCTTGCCGAGGGCGTCGGCGTCGTGGCCCTCGATGCGGGCCAGGTTGCCGTTCACCGCCACGGTGAAGCTTCCCCCCAGCGACTGGGTGATGGTCACAAAGGTATCCGCCGGAATCATGATTTCGGTGCCGGCGGGGACCAGTCGGGCTTCCACCTCGCGCTTGGTGAGCACCACTTCCCGTTCTTGCATGCGCTGGATGACCTCGTTTAGCTGTCGTTGCCGATTAGCGGTTGCCTGGTGCCGAGGGCGTTCAGGTAACCGTGAAACTTTCGCCGCAACCACACTCTGCCGTGGCGTTGGGGTTGCGGAACTGAAACAGGGAGTTGACACCCTGGGTGATGAAGTCGATCTCGGTGCCGTTCACCATGGGCAGGTGTTCATGCTTGACGAAGATGTCGACACCATCAACGGTGAAGATGTCGTCATCCACCTCGGGGCTCTCTACCCACTGGGTCTCGTATTTGAACCCGGAGCAGCCGCTTTTCCGGATGGCCAGCCGGATGCCTTTGGCCTCGGGCTTTTTCGCCAGCTGCTTGCGAACATGGGACACCGCGCTCGGCGTCATGGTCACGCCCACGGTGGGGGTAAACGTTTCGGCTGTCATGCATTCACCTTCATCAGACAAACAGACGCTGAATTTTTTGCAAGGCGGCGAACAGTTGGTCCACCTCCTCAAGGGTATTGTAAAACGCGAACGACGCCCTGGCTGTACCGGGAACCCCATAGAAGTCCATCAATGGCATGGCGCAATGGTGGCCCGTGCGGATGGCGATGCCCTGCTGGTCCAGCAGGGTGCCGATGTCGCTGGGGTGCAAGCCGTCGATCTTGAACGACATCACCGGCACCTTGTGACGGGCGGTGCCAATCACCGCCATGCCCGGGATCGAATCCACCAGGCCATTGGCTTTGGCCAGCAGCGTTTGCTCGGCGGCCTCGATGGCTCGGCGATCAAGGCCGTTGAGGTAGTCGATGGCCGCGCCCAGACCCACCGCCTCGGCGATGGCCGGTGTGCCGGCCTCAAATTTGTAGGGCAGAGTGTTCCAGGTGGTTTTCGCGAACGATACCCGCTCGATCATCTCGCCGCCGAACTGATAGGGCGGTAGCTCCTCCAATAACTGCTCACGGCCGTACAACACGCCGATGCCGGTCGGTCCGAACAGCTTGTGGGAGGAGAACACGTAAAAGTCGCAACCCAGCGCCTGCACGTCCGGCCGGTAATGAGGCACCGCCTGGGCGCCATCCAGCAGGGTCAGGGCGCCCACCGCCTTGGCCTTGGCCACCAGCTCGGCCACCGGGTTGACCGTGCCGAGTACGTTAGAAACGTGAGTGACGGCCAGAATACGGGTGCGTTCGCTCAGCTGCTGATCGAAGCTGTCCAGGTCCAGCTCGCCTTCGGGCGTCACCGCGATCACTTTCAGGGTGGCGCCGGAGCGTTCGGCCAGCATCTGCCAGGGCACGATATTGGCGTGATGCTCCATGTGGCTGATCAGGATCTCGTCACCGGCGGACAGCTTGGCGGTCAGTCCGTTAGCCACCAGGTTGATGGCCTCGGTGGTTCCCCGCGTCCAGACGATTTCCCGGGTACTGGCGGCGTTGAGGAAGGCGCGCACGGTTTCCCGTGCGCCCTCGAAGGCGGCGGTGGCGCGGTCACCCAGGGTGTGGGCGCCGCGGTGGACATTGGAGTGCTGCTCGCGGTAGTAGCGATCCATGGCTTCCAGAACGACCTGGGGCTTTTGGGCCGAAGCGCCGTTGTCCAGGTACACCAGGGACTTGCCATTCACTTTCTGCTCGAGAATGGGAAAGTCCCGGCGAATGGCCGCCACATCCAGCGGCGCCGCCGCCGGCAGGTGTTCTGAAGTCTGTTGTCCTGAAGAATGTGCCATGGAAAGGTCAGTCATACCGCTCAGGCCTCTGTAAACGTCTGGTCGATAAAGTGATTGAGCCGCGCCTGGGCTGTCGCCCGTACTGATTCGACAGGAATCTGTGAAATCAATTCATTAATAAACGCCATGGTCAGCAGGGTACGGGCGTTGCGGCGATCGATGCCGCGGGACACCAGGTAGAAGATTGAGGTTTCGTCGAGCTGGCCAATGGTGGCGCCGTGGGCGCACTTGACGTCGTCCGCGTAGATTTCGAGCTCGGGCTTGGTGTCGATTTCCGCGCCGGTAGAGAGCAGCAGGTTCTTGTTGCTCATATTGGCGTTGGACTTCTGGGCATCCTGGTGAATGTGGATGCGGCCGTTGAACACGGCATGGGACTGGTCGGCGGCGATGTTGCGGTAGGTCTCCTCGCTCTCGCAGTGGGGAGCCACATGCTCGATCACCGTGTGGTTGTCGTAATGCTGCTTGCCCTGGGTGACCACCACGCCGTTGAGGCGGCAATTGGCACCGGATTGCTCCAGGCGCACCTGGAGGTCGTGGCGACGCATGGGGCCGCCGAAGCCGACGCAGTGACTGTCAAAGCGCGAGTGGGCACCCTGGCGTACGCCTGTGGCACCGATGTGCTGCACGTTCTCACCCTCGGCGGACAGCCGAACATTGGTGACCTGGGCGCCGTCGGCCAGGGTGAACTCGGTGACCGCGTTGACCATGGCCGGTTCGTCACCGTGGGAGATGTATTCCTCCACCACCGTAATCTGGCTGTGGCGACCGGCATCCAGATAAATGCGCGGATAGGCCGAGCCACTGCAGTGGGCGTCGGTTTCGCTGATGACGAACAGCGGCTGGTCCAGTACCGCGTTGGGCGCCAGTCGGATCAGCAGGCCGTCCTCGAAACGGGCCGAATTCAGCCGCGCCAGCTGCACCGCCTCGGCGTCGAGGGTGTTGTCCAGGCGCTCGGCCAGTTCACGGGCCTCATCGTCGTCGAGATCGGCGAATCGCTTGATCTCGATGCCATCCACATCGGGGTAGTCGCTGGCCTCGGGCACCATGATGCCGTTGTGGAACACCACGTGGTAGCCGGATACCGCCAGGGCGCTGCCGCTCTTGCCGGCGGCGGGCAGGGTGCCGGCGAGGGCCTCGGTCAGTTGCAGATAGCGACTGGAGTATTTCCAGTTCTCGGTCTTGCGGGTCGGCAGCGGCATGTCGGTCAGGGCCGTGCCACGCTGAGCTCGCAGGTCGAGCAGCGGCTGGGGCAGCGACTGTCCGGTCGGGGTCAGAAACGCGCTGGATAGGGTCGGTGCTGGTTTCATTCCTGCTCTCCCTTAGCCGGCCACCTGGGCTTCGTCTTCATCTTTGACGCCCAGCCAGCCGTAACCCTTCTCTTCCAGTTCCAGGGCCAGCTCGCGACCACCGGACTTGATGATCCGACCGCCGGCGAGTACGTGCACCTGATCCGGTACGATGTAATTCAGCAGGCGCTGGTAGTGGGTCACCATCAGGATCGCACGGTCGTCGGAGCGCAGGGCGTTGACGCCATCGGAGGCCACCTTGAGGGCGTCGATGTCGAGGCCGGAGTCGGTCTCGTCGAGAATCGCCAGCTTGGGCTGCAGCAGCAGGGCCTGCATCACCTCGTTGCGCTTCTTCTCGCCGCCGGAGAAGCCTTCATTGACGCCGCGCTTGAGGAAATCCGGGTTCAGGTCGACCTGCTTGGACACCTGTCTGGCCAGTTTCATGAATTCGGCGGCGTTCATTTCCTCCTGCCCCTGGTGCTTGCGCATGGCATTGACCGCGGTACGCAGGAACTGCAGGTTGCTGACGCCGGGAATCTCCACCGGGTACTGGAACGCCAGGAAGATGCCTTCACGGGCGCGTTCTTCGGTTTCCAGTGCCAGCAGGTCTTCGCCGTTGAACAGGATCTCGCCGGAGGTGACCTCGTAGGCGTCGTTACCGGCCAGGACCTGGGACAGGGTGCTCTTGCCGGAACCGTTGGGGCCCATGATGGCGTGGACTTCGCCGGGTTTGATCTCCAGGTTGATACCCTTGAGGATCTCTTTGCCCTCAACGGAAGCGTGCAGGTTCTTGATGCTCAGCATGCGTCGGATTCTCTCTCGTTAAATCTGTCTGAATTCTGTTTCCGCAGGCGGACCTGGGTCCGCCGAACCGTCCGGGGCTTAGCCGACGGAGCCTTCGAGGCTCACTTCCAGCAACTTGCCCGCTTCCACCGCGAATTCCATTGGCAGTTCCTTGAACACTTCCTTACAGAAACCGTTGACGATCATGGACACCGCCTGCTCCGGATCAATGCCACGCTGGCGGCAGAGGAACATCTGCTCGTCGCTGACCTTGGACGTGGTGGCCTCGTGCTCGACGATGGCGGTTTTGTTCTGGCTTTCGATGTACGGGAAGGTGTGGGCCGCACAACGGTCGCCAATCAGCAGCGAGTCGCACTGGGTAAAGTTACGGGCGGCCTCGGCGCCGGGCCCGAATTTCACCAGGCCCCGGTAGGCGTTACTGCTGCGGCCGGCGGAAATGCCCTTGGAGATGATGGTGCTGGAGGTGTTCTTGCCCAGGTGGATCATCTTGGTGCCGGTGTCGGCCTGCTGGTAGTTGTGGGTCAGCGCTACGGAGTAGAACTCGCCGACGCTGTTGTCACCACGAAGGACGCAGCTGGGGTACTTCCAGGTAATGGCGGAACCGGTCTCGACCTGGGTCCAGGACACCTTGGAATTTTTGCCAATGCAGGCGGCACGCTTGGTGACAAAGTTGTAGATGCCACCCTTGCCGTTTTCATCGCCGGGGTACCAGTTTTGTACCGTGGAGTACTTGATCTGGGCGTTGTCCAGCACCACCAGTTCCACCACGGCGGCGTGCAGCTGGTTTTCGTCCCGCATCGGGGCGGTACAGCCCTCCAGGTAGCTGACGTAGCTGTCGTCGTCGGCGATGATCAGGGTGCGCTCGAACTGGCCGGTGTTGGCGGCGTTGATGCGGAAGTAGGTGGACAGCTCCATGGGGCAGCGTACGCCCTTGGGAATGTAGACAAAGGAGCCGTCGGAGAACACCGCCGAGTTGAGCGCCGCGAAGTAGTTGTCGCCGGCGGGGACCACGCTGCCCAGGTATTTCTGCACCAGCTCAGGGTATTTCTGCACCGCTTCTGAAATCGGGCAGAAAATGACGCCGGCTTTTTCCAGCGGCTCCTTGAAGGTGGTGGCGACGGACACTGAGTCGAACACCGCGTCCACGGCCACGCCGGCCAGCTTGGCGCGCTCATGCAGAGGAATGCCCAGCTTTTCATAGGTTTTCAGCAGCTCCGGATCGACCTCGTCCAGGCTCTGGGGCATGTCTTCTCTTTTCTTCGGCGCGGAATAGTAGGAGATGGCGTTGTAGTCCACCTTCGGGAAATTCACATGAGCCCAGTTCGGTTCGTCCATCTCCAGCCAGCGACGATAGGCTTTCAGGCGCCACTCCAGCATGAATTCCGGCTCATTCTTGATGGCCGACAGGCGGCGGATTACGTCTTCATTGAGACCGGGCTCGAAGGTTTCGGCTTCAATCTCGGTCACGAATCCGTGTTCGTATTCCCGTTTGATCAGCTCGTTCACCTGTCGGTCGGTGTTCGCCATGATCGTCGCTCCGTATTCTTTCTCATCAGGGGCCTCTCGGCCCGGGTGGCGGATACCGGACCTGGACGCGGTATCGGCGGATGTCATCAGTTTGAGTGCCGCAGTGGTCGTTCAGCCGGTGTGCTCTGGCTGTCTTCGCCGTGCAGTCGATTGTTGGGTGACGGGGTTCCTGTCGTCTTGCAGCTGCGCTAAGCCTGCCTGGATATTGAAAAAAGCAGGGAAAGCCAATCCTCTGGCGAGTGATTGTACAATATCAGACCAAATTAGTCAGGTATTATTGTCCCGCTGCTCGGGGGCTTTGGCGCCGGGCGATTATAGCGTAATCAATGGGGGCGGGCACCAAGGGCGAGGCTCAGCTATTGGTCGCTGTGATACAGCGATTCAATATCCGTGGTATGGCTGATTCCCACCAGTTTCCAGCTGTCCTGTGGGCGGTAAAACGTAAACGACCAGGCGATGGCGGCGGTGTTGAACTTCTGCAACCAGGTTTCGCGGTAGAAATCATTGCCAATGGTTTCGGTTCGGACATGGGACGATGCCAACGGCTGTCCGACCCGCTCGGTGACTCGCTTGAAATAATCGACCGCGTCCCTGGCGGATTGGTCATAGGGCGCGGTCGCAACGCCCAGGTAGGGGCGCAGCAGTTGGTAGGCCGTTTCGATGTTATTGGCCCGTACCCGTGCCATAAAGGCCGAGGTCTGGGTATGCAGGGCGTCCTGGCTTTCCAGCGGGGCGTCGTTGGCCGCCAGGGCGCAGGCAGGCAGTGCGAGTATCAGGGTCAACGACAGGGTCAAAAACAGGCGCACGCTTTGGTTCTCCATGATCGGGTTCGGGGCTTTATCCCATCGGCCGGGCGATCCGATGACTCGGATGCGCCCCTACCGTGGCCCAGTCTAGCCTCTTGTCAGCAAGGGTTTCCATGGTGACGGTCGCAAGGCGGGCTGGCTCATGTCGAATTAATAGTTCGTGAACACAATCCACAGCGCCAGTGCCAGCACCAGGTTGCCGAGCAACGACAGCAGTGCCAGGAAGCGCCAGCGGTCGGCTGGGATGCGGTCCACCAGGGGTTCCGAGCCGACCGGGATCAGCTTGGGGTTGGGGTGCTCCAGATCGTGGAGAAACTCCGACAGTGCCGGGTAACGATCCTGCGGCTTCAGGGCGACGGCTTTTTCCAGGCAGGCATCCAGCCACTTGGGCAGATCCGGGTTGACCGACCGCGCACTGCGGTAGCGCAGCCGGTTGCGCACCGACGGCTTGGGTTCCTTGGCGTAGGGCAGTTGGCCGGTCAGCATCTCGTAGGCGATCACCCCCAGGGCGTAGCGGTCCGAGGCCGGCGTGGACAGGTCACCTTCAAGGCATTCCGGTGCCGCGTAGCTGGCGGTGCCCAGATAGCTGTCGCGATCCCAGGGTACGTCGATTTCCTCGATGCCACGGATGCGCACCGAGCCCAGATCGATGATTTTGACCGTGCCATCGCCATCGATCACGATGTTTTCCGGTTTCAGATCCTGATGGATCATTTCCAGCCGGTGCAGGGCGCGCAGGCCCGAGGCGATCTGGCGGACTAGATTGCGGACTTCCGCCGGTTTGGGCAGCGGGTGATCGTTCATCCACTCCCGCAAGGTCGGACCGCTGACGAAATCGGTGAGGCAGTACAGGCACTGGCGGTTCTGGGGTGGGTCGATCGACTTGACCACATGGGCGTTGTTGATGCGTTTGGCAACCCAGGCCTCGGTCATGAAGCGGTCGATATAGCCCGGGTCGTCCAGGTAATTGGGGGAGGGCGTTTTCAGGATCACCGGATCGCCACCGTCTACCGGGTTGGCCATGTACACTTGAGTCCGGCTGCTGGCGTGGATTTCCCGCACAATGCGATAACCGTCCAGTACCTGACCGGGCTCCAGCGGCGGCGGGAAGGGCAGTGCGGACAGCCGTTCGTAGTGGGACTCCAGGTCCTCGGCAGGCAGGTGGTCGACGGCGATGACCTGGGCGCTGAGGTTGTCGGTGCTGCCCTCGTCAAAGGCCTTGGTCACCAGCGCCTGGGCGGCGGTTTCCGGATCGTCCTCCTGCAGGCAGGCCAGCAAGGACTGACGATTCAGGGTGCCGTGCACGCCGTCAGTAGTGAGGATCAGCCGGTCGCCAGATTCCAGGCGGACCCGGCAGACGTCGATCTCCACGTTCAGTTCCACGCCCATGGCCCGGGCGAGGGCCTGCTTGTCGGGGCCGACCAGTACGTGGTGATCGCGGGTCAGGCAATCCAGGTCGTTATCGCGCAGCAGGTAGACCCGGCTGTCGCCGACGTGAAAGATGTAGGCGCGATTGTTCTTGATCACCACGCCGCTGAAGGTGCACACCATGCCCCGGGCATCGCCGTGGCTGGCGTGGCCGCGACCATGAAGCCAGCGATTGAGCGCGCCCAGGACCCGGCTGGCGGCGGTTTCGACGCTCCAGGAATCCGGGGTGCTGTAGTAGTCGTGAAGAAACCCTTTGACACAGGTTTCTGCCGCTTCCCGGCCGGCCTGGGACGCACTTACGCCATCGGCAACGACAGCGCAAACGCCCTTGAGGGCCAGCGCTTCCCCTTCGGGATAGCGGGCCCCCAGGCTGTCCTGGTTTTCAGGCTTGCGGCCAGCAATGCTGTGCTGGCCGAGCCGGAGCAGCAGGTTTTCACTCATGATACTTCGATCATCCGCACGGAACCGTCGGGCATGACTTCGCTGGTTTGCGGGCTGGGTTCATCCATAAAGATACCCACCATAATAAGAATCGCGATGGCAAAGATGCCCAGCACCACGAAGAACATGGCTGGCGATACCAGCGACAGTACCAGCAGGAACACCACCCCGCCAACGTTGCCGTAGGCGCCGGCCATACCCGCGACCTGACCGGTCAGACGGCGCTTGATCAGCGGGACCGAGGCGTAAACCGCGCCGCAGCCGGCCTGTACGAACACCGAGCAGAACAGTACCAGCAGCACGGCCAGGGCCAGCGGCCAGTCGCTGTTGATCTGACCCATCATCAAATAGCCGCCGGCGATACCGGCCAGGGTGAGCAGGATGGTCAACTTGCGGCCGAACCGATCCGCCACGTAGCCGCCGCCGGGGCGACCAATCAGGTTCATCAGCGCGAAACTGCCGCCCAGCATGCCGGCCAGCACCGGGGAAATGTCGAACGTGTCCAGGAAGTACAGGGGCAGCATGGACACCACCGCCAGTTCAGAGCCAAAGCTGGCCATATAGGTCAGGTTGAGCAGGGCCACCTGCTTGAACGGGTAGCGGTCAAACTCCGGTACCGGTTTGTTGAAGACATGGCCGTTGACCTGCCAGATGCGCAGCAACTGGAACGCCAGCATCAATACAACCACACCGTACAGGATGTAGGTGGTGCTCTCACTCAGCATGTTCAGATTGGTGGGGCCGAGTTTCCAGACAATCAGCGCCAGGGCGATGGACAGCGGCAGGTTCATCAGCATGTACAGGAAGAAGTCGCCTTTGCTGGTCACCTCCATGGCACCACCTTTCTTCGGTTTGAAATAGGTGGAGCCTTTCGGGGTATCGCGCACCATGGCGTAAAACACGCCGGCGTAGGCAATGGCGATCAACCCGGTGGTGCCCACGGCGCAGCGCCAGCCGTCGTCACCGCCAAAGAACAGTGCCAAGGTAGGCAGGGAGAGACCGGCAAAGGCCGCGCCGAAGTTTCCCCAGCCGCCGTAGATGCCTTCCGCCAGGCCCAACTCGCGAGCGGGATACCATTCGCTGATCAGGCGGATGCCGACCACGAACCCGGCTCCGACAAAGCCCAGCAGGAAGCGACTGATGGCCAATTGCTCGAAGGTTTGCGCCAGCGAAAAGCCGAGACAGATGACGCCGGATATCACCAGTACCAGAGAGTAGACCTTGCGGGGACCGAGGGCGTCCACCAGCATGCCGATCAGGATCCGGGCCGGAATGGTTAATGCTACGTTCAGCAGCAACAGGGTGTTGACCTCGGCGTTGGTGAGGCCAAATTGCTCGCGGATGGCTGCCATTAATGGGGCATGGTTAAACCACACCAGGAAGGTAATGAAGAAAGCCATCCAGCTCAGGTGGAGGATCCGGGTTTTTCCCTCAAACGAGAAGAACCGGAAGGATTGTTCATTCATAGGTCAGCCCTACCTAAAAGCGGTTCGATACATCCGGGCGGTTGCGCAGAGCCGAGGAAAGTTGGCCGGGGCGGGTTGCCCCCTGGTGGGGCGGGATCGTCAGACTGCCTGACGACTAAGCGCTGGCCAGCGCCTCCTTTCCTTCAGCAGTGACGCCATTGCCAGCAGCCGGTTCCGGATACGGAAAATCTATGGGAGGTAAAAGCAATTGCTGTACCAGAGTGCGTAAAGGTGGGTAAATAAAAGGGCGTCGAGTCCATTTGCGGGCAATGGAGCGGACGGGGCGCACCAGGGACAAGCAAGATCGCGGGTTCGTGCCCGCCAATGGTGCGCGAATGGCGAGACAGCCAGCCGGCTGCCCCACCGTGGTGATCCCGAACCCGTGTGGGAGCGTCGCTTGGCGTCAGCGCTTCTGGTTTCGCACCAGATCGGTCAGCTCCTGCAACTGCTGTTGCACTTCCACCAGTCGGCGGGCCATTTCGTCCCGTTCGGCATGGGCCTTCTGGGCCTGTTTGGCGTTCTGCTCCTCGCTCATGACTTCCAGGATCGCCCCCACCATCATGTTCAGGAATACGAACGCGGTCAGGAAGATGAAGGTGAGGTAGTACAACCAGCTCAGTGGGTAGACATCCATGGTGGCGTACATGACGTCGGTCCAGTCCTCGAAGGTGGCCACCCGGAACAGGGTAAGCATGGCCACCGCCACATCGCCCCACAGGGTTCCGTCGATGTCGGCAAAGAACATCGCGCCCATGGCGGCGTAGATGTAGAAAATGATGAACATCAGCAGGGCAATGTAGCCCATGCGGGGAATGGCCTTGAGCAGGGAGTTGATCAGGAAGCGCAGCTCCGGTACCACCGAGACCAGGCGTAACACCC
Organism: Marinobacter sp. SS21; assembly: GCF_028369065.1. Lineage (GTDB taxonomy): Bacteria > Pseudomonadota > Gammaproteobacteria > Pseudomonadales > Oleiphilaceae > Marinobacter. The sequence continues at coordinate 127,857 of NZ_JAQNDA010000010.1, read as the reverse complement.
GGAACACCCGCAGTAATCGGCCCAGGAGTACCGCCTCGGAGTTGTCCAGGGGGATCAGACTGCCAATCACCACCAGGGTGTCGAACAGGTTCCAGCCATCGAGCAGAAAGCGTTTCTTGTCCTGATGCACGCCAAAGCGAAACAGCAACTCCACCAGGAAGAACAGGGTAATGCCGTTATCCAGCACCGCCAGGATCTCGGCCAACAGCGGCGGAATGTCGTAAGTCTTGGCGCCAATGGTCAAGGCGGAAAGGATGATGATGGCAATGACGGTGCCCTGGAAAACCTTGCTGGACTCGATCCTGCGCAGCTGATCGAGAGCCGATACGGGACTCAGTTCCGACGACATGGACGGCCGATGCTCCTTATGAACAACAATGGAATTGGGAGAGAGTTCTAATGGACGGAATTCTAATGGTCAGTGGGTCGATTGGGTAGCACGCAGAGACGATCTGGAGTTATTCAGAGGCTCCCAAGGATCGCGTGCCACTCCGCCTCGGTCACCGGCATCACCGACAACCGGTTGCCCTTGCGTACCAGCGCCAGATCGGCCAGTTCCGGCAGCGCCTTGAGGCGGTCCAGTGTAATCAGTGTCGGCAGCTTCGCCACAAACTGCATGTCCACCGCCTGCCAGCGGGGTTTCTCCGGCGAACTCTTGGGGTCGAAGTATTTCGAATCCGGGTCGAACTGCAGCGGGTCGGGGTAGGCGTCCTGCACCACCCTGACAATGCCGGCGATGCCGATATGCTTGCAGCTGGAATGGTAGAGAAAGAGTTCGTCCCCGCGCTGCATCTGCGCCAGGAAGTTGCGGGCCTGGTAATTGCGCACGCCGTCCCAGGGAATCACCTTGGCCGGATCACGGGCAAAGTCGTTGATGCCGCATTCCGACGGTTCCGATTTGATCAGCCATTTCGCCATGGTCAGCGTTCCTCCTGGAAAGGTGCCCAGTTTAGCAAGCCCTGCGCCGTGCCGGTATGCTCCGGGAATTACCAGATGGCCAGCAGCGCCCCGGTCCCCAGGACGGCGGCGCCGCCTACCTCGGCGACGATCAGCGACACCATGAACAGTGGGGTGAGCCAGCCTGGCAACCTGCGTTTGCCCAGGCGGTGGGGTTTGCGCAACTGATTGCTGGTGTCGTCCAGCACGCCGTGCACGATGTAGGTGGCGATGGCAAAGGCGAAGAATGCCAGTGCGGCCACGGCGGCCAGGGTGTTGGTCAGTTCAGGAAATACGCTCAATTTGGCGAAGTAGGCCAGCAGCAAGGCGGCGAAAGCGTACATCAGCGAACTGCGGTGAGCGACGTTAACGTACACCGGAGCACTGGCGTTGGCGCTGGCGGCCATGCAGCGGTACTTCCAGATACCGGTGAGCAGGCCGGTCATGAAGAAGATAAAAGCGGCGGTGATGCAGAGTTTTTCGGCCAGGGTCAGCACGATGAAACCTCGTTATTGTGGATTCGTTGTCGCGGATTCGCTGCTATCGATTCGTTGTTATAGATAGGGCCGATGGTATCCCAGGTCCGCCGGGTAGGTCTCTCTCATTGGTGACGAAGTGTCACAGTCAGCTGGGCCACGTTATGGTCAATTGGGTCGCAAGGTGCGGCAGGCAGCCACGAACCTCAATGGCTCGGAAGGTCCGTGGCAGTGGGCGTGGCGAATCAGCGTTCAGCACGCTGGCGAATGCTGTCCCAGTCGGCGCCGGTGAGGGCGTCTCCGTTGCGGAACACGGTCGCCAGCCGATTGATGCGACCAGCCAGGGCATCGGCGCGAACGGTCCTGTAAGTCCCATTTTCCTGAACCAGGGCCAGACGCCCGCGCTTTGAGCGCTTGCCCGGGTCGGTGATGGGATCCTTGTAGACGTCCTGCCACTGCTCACCGATCTGGATGGCGGAGGCTTTCATGGCAAATCGCTGGGTATCCCGGTTGACCTTCTGCAACAACTCAGCGCCCATGCCGAAGGCAATGTTGTCGGCACTTTGGCCTTGGGCCTTCATGGCCGTCAGAATGGCGCGAATGCTGTCGGCATTGACCCCATCACCCTGGATCACTCGAATGCAGTCCGGCAGTACCCGGTAGCCTTTGTTGTTGACGGTGTAGCCGAACTTCGCCATCAGGCGCTCGATGGTCTCGGGCACGATCGCCTCCGGAACGCCGGAATCGGGCCGAATGACCAGCGTGCCGCCGTTGTTCTGCACGCGTTCTTTCAGCTCGCTGCCCCACAGGTTGTCGATGGCGTTCCACAAGTCGTAGGAATCGCTGACCACCGCCACCGTACGACCCTCGCCGCCAAACTGCTCCAGCATATTGGCGTAGGCGGCGGTTTCGCCGTCCCGACCCCAGCTGGTGATGGTGCTGTGCTCCGCCGCCGGGATCGAGAAGCCGGCCATGTCGGCACCGTAGTACCGCCGCGCGGCCATGATGGCCGACAGGTTGTCGGTGCCCTGGAAGCTCAGCAAGTGGCCCATGCCGCCGAGGGCGGAACTTTCCTCTGAGCTGGCGCCCCGGGCGCCGAAATCGTGGAGCTTGAAGGGTAAGCCCGCCAGCGAATCGCAGGTGTCCTTCATGAAGCCTTCGATAATGCTTCGGCAGGCTCGGGACACCGTAGCCACGGTGGTGGGGTACCAGACCGACCGCAACAGGGCGGTCTCAACATAACTGGTGAGCCAGGCGCAGTTGGGGTCGGTATTACGAACCTGAACCAGTACGTTGCCCGTCGGGATCTCTGCACCCTCCGGCGCTGCTTCAATTTCAAGCGGTAAGAAGCCTTGGTAGACATCGCGAATGTACTCCCAGCCAGTACGGTTGAACGGAACGCCGTGGGCCCGGCAAACGGCATCGGCCTCATCGATGTCCGCGGTGGTGATGGGGCGGCTGAGGTATTCCTTGATGAACGCCTGTAAGCCGAAGAACACGGTGGACGAATAAATCCCGCCGCGGGACTCGATGTAGCTGGAAATGAACCGGGTGTTCGGCGGGTACTGCTGGTAGTGGGAGGTCTTGTAGGAATCGGTATTCAGGATCAGGTTACGCATGACGGAAATCCTCCAGTCGGTGGTGATCGGCGCTGGTCTATCCGGCGCCGGGGTCTGTTGATGTTTCGTCTTCAGACCCTGGGGCAGCGATCCGCTGCTCGGGTGTTGTCTGTTACCCGATGGCTTTATATTGGCCTAGAGCCACTAAATGAGTCAAGCCTTATTTTGGATTTGTTTTTCAGCGAGTGCCGGGGCGTCGTTCAGGCGGCCCCGATCAGGTCCTGGATGATGAAGTAGTGGTCTTCGAATAGGGTTTGCGGGTCCAGCTCGGCCAGCGGCACCCAGCGCGCCGTGCGGGCATCGTCGCTGCCTTTCACCTTGGGCAGTTCGGCCTGCGGCGCCAGCTCAAAGTAGAAGCCGTGGGTGATGGTGCGGCCCCGGGCCGAGCGGTAGGGATCGTCGTAGACCCGCTGTTCCCGGATTGAGCCCTTCAATACCGGTGCGGGCACCTTCAGGCGGGTTTCTTCGCGGAGTTCCCGCAGGCAGGCGTCCAGCAGGCGCTCGCCCGGATCAACAAAGCCACCGGGCAAGGCCCACAAGCCCTTGCCCGGATTGGCCCGCCGTTCCACCAGCAGGATATGCCCGGACTGCACCACCGCGCCATCGACAGTTACGAAGGTGGGGGCATAGGGCGCGTTGATCCAGGCGGACTGGTACTTGCGCACGAACGCCAGTTCGTCCCGTACCTGGGCATAACCGGGGTTGCACTGGGCAAAGTCGCGCAGCCAGGTCGTGACACCGGCGGGCAGGAGGTGGTCATCGGTGAGTTGCGGCAGTAACGTGTCCGGGGCTTCGGAAAAGAAGCGCTCCCTTAGCGGTGTGGCACTGAGGTTTGCCACGTTATCGACGGAAATGCTCGACCACTGGGGAAACAGGCTCAGGTAGTAGCCGGTGGCGTCTTTCTTGTGGCCGATCAGCGCCGTTTTCATCGGCCGGTGCGGGGTGGTGTAGTGAGCGGTGGCCAGCCCGGCCACAGTAGCCTGTACGTTGCGCACCCAGATCTCGTCATTATAGGGAGAGTCCATCAGCGGCAGGCACAGCAGCCGTTGATTCTCCTCTTCCGTCAGACAGGCCCGGACCATCTCCTCGCGCTCCTGGTGGGTCCAGGGGTTCCGGGCGTTACGGGCCTGCCAGGCGGAGCCGATCAGCAGGATCAGTTTGTCGGCCCGCTCCAGGCCGGTGCGGATGACCTGCAGGTGGCCATTGTGTAAGGGTTGGAAGCGACCAATAAAGACCGCGAAATCGAAATCTCGTTGCATGCAGCAAACTCCTTGCTGGTTGGGTGGGCGGCCGGTCTGTCCGGCTGCCGGTGAGGCTGACGCGTGCCAGTGCCCGTGTTATTGTTGGCATAAAGCCACTAAGTTGCAAGGGGAAATGATGGCAAGCCGCGACCATGCCGACGAACAACGCTTCCTGGACGAATACAACCCGCAGGACTACCTCAGCCCCTTGGTAACGGTGGATGTGGCGATATTTACCCTGATCGAAGGGCGCCTGCACGTGCTGCTGGTACAGCGGGCCAACCACCCGGAACGAGGTCGCTGGGCCCTGCCCGGTGGCTTTATCGATGCCGGGCAGGACCAGGCGCTCAGCGCAGCGGCAGCACGAAAATTACGGCAGAAAACGGGGGTAACGGCTCCTTACCTCGAACAGGTCTGCACCGTGGGCGATAACGCCCGTGACCCCCGTGGCTGGTCGGTCACGGTGCTCTATATGGCGCTGATGGCCCATGCACCGACGGCCGCGTTCGTGGACTCGGTGGCCGATACCCGTTGGTGGCCGCTGGCGGACGCCATGGCGCACGACCTGGCGTTTGACCACCGCCAGTTACTGGCTGCCGCCCGTCAGCGCCTCAGTGGCAAGACCGCCTACACCGTACTGCCGGTCCATACCCTGGACACCCCCTTCACCCTGACCCAGTTGCAGCAGGCTTTTGAGGAAGTACTGGGGGCGCCACTGGAAAAGAAATCGTTCCGGCGCCGTATCCTCAGCGCAGACATCCTCGATGAAGTCGGCGAAGCCCCCCCGCCCGGAGGTCGCGGTCGCCCAGCAGCGCTGTTCCGACCGAAAGCGGGGTTGGAGGACCATGCTTTCGTCAGGGTGGTGGGGGAAGGGAAGTAGTCAGAGGTAACGGCGCCTTGTAGGCGCTCAGCGAGCACATGGTGGTTCGATTGAAAGTGAACTAGGCTGTGGTTGACACTGGTTCCCACTTGAAGGAGTCCCATGATTGTTGACGCATGGGCACAGCATCCCACGTTAAGGCATGCGCAGGATCCGGTCTTTGAATCTTTGCGCCGGTGGACCCAATCCCCGATGCCCACCGCTGAGCTTCCGGTAAGCACAACTCTGGCGATGATGGCTCAGGCTGGGGTTGATCGTAGCCTCATCAGCGCCTGGGTCGCTCCCCGCAATGTCATGATTTCAAACGATGAGGTCGCAGGCTTCGTCGCTGAGGCGCCAGACCGACTGGTGGGTGTGGGGGCGGTGGATATATCGAGGCCTATGGATGCGGTGCGGGAAGTCCGACGCTGTATCAGCGAACTGGGGTTCAAGGCCATACGGGTTCTGCCCTGGCTCTGGGAAGTGCCGCCAACGGATCGTCGGTTTTATCCGGTTTACGCTGCGTGCTGCGATCTAGGGGTTCCGTTTTGCACACAAATCGGCCACACCGGTCCACTCATGCCCTCAGAAGTCGGGCGGCCAATCTACCTGGATCAAGTGGCCCTGGATTTTCCCGAACTGGTGATCGTTGGTGGCCACATTGGATACCCCTGGACCGATGAAGCCATTGCGGTCGCGACAAAGCATGAGCATGTTTATATCGATACCTCCGCCTACACCGCCAGGCGATATCCGCAGGCGCTGGTTGAATTCATGGGTGGTCATGGACGTCGCAAGGTCCTCTTCGGCACCAACTACCCAATGATCATGCCCGCCAAAGCGCTTGAGCATCTTGATGAATTGTCATTGGACGACGAAGCACGGAATCTTTTTTTGGGCGAAAACGCATGTCGCGTGTTCAAGTTGTGAGTCTCAAAACTCGAAATTCATTGCCACTTCCGGCGCCTGAATGAAGTGTCCCTGGAAATTGCGAATGCCCCGGTCCCAGAACCAGGCCAGGGCCTTGGCATCCTCTACCCGGGTCGCCACGACCGGCAGGCTGGATCCGAACGTTGCGGAGAGTTGATTGAGCAGGTTTTCCAACGCCGGCGTCTGTTCGGCGTTGGCGCCGTATTTCGGGGCCAGTTTTACGAAATCCACGGAGCGCAGTTCTTTCAGTAATTCAACCGACGCGGTGCTGGTGTCAACGTGTTCGATGATCAGCCCGCACTCCATGTCCCGTAATGCATTCAACAACTGTTTAGCCCTGGCAACATCTTTAATCACGGCCGGATTCGAGAGGGCCAGGTAGATCCGACGTTTCCCCTCGATGCGGGCGTTACGCATGCCGCTGCGGAGGTGCGGCACCATCTTCGCCACTTCGGCCATCGGGGTGGAGAGTTTGATGGCCACGGAATGGCTGGCCGCGGCTTTGCCGGTCTGCTTTGACAGCTCGCTGACCGCATGTTCAATCACCCAACAATCCAGGTCATGGAGGGTTCCGTGGTTGCCATCGGCCATTTGGGGCATGAATTGGCCTGGCAGGTACACGGCGTCGTTTTCGTCTACTAGCCGCACCAGGGCCTCGAACAGGGTGTCGCCGGAATCCATATTCACGATCGGCTGATAGTGCAGTTTGAAGGCCCGGGCTTCGAGCAGTTCACGGATACGCTCGTCCAGCTTGCTGTCCTCGGACCGTTCAGGTGCCTGCTGCCACACCACGCAGCCGCCTTCTGTTTGCATCGCCTCGCCACAGGCTTGTTCAACTTCCAGCAGGGCCTTGTCTTCGTTCATAGCCTCGGTCAGCGGTAGTACCCCCATACTTAGGGCGACCGGGATGGGCGGTTCGCCCAGGCACCAGTTTGCGCTGTTCAGACGTTGGTAGAAGCTTTCCAGAAACGCACTGGCATCCTCGACTGCGGGTGCGTTGACCTGAAACAGGAAGCTGCCTCCACCCAAGGCACAACCGGAGTCGCCGGTGCCCAACTGGTTCGCGAAGTGATGTTCCATGCGAGCGGTTAAGCGGGCCAGGGCACGAGCGCCATATTGCGCGCGCAGGTACGCTTCACGGCAGATGCCGAGTTGCAGCAGGTAACGGGATTGGTTGTCTGGCTTGACCTCAATGTAGGCAAGTAAGGTGGCCAGCTCTGTCAGGAAATAGTCGTGGTTTTGCAGGCCCTGGCGTTCTTTACGCTGACTGACCAGGTTGATGCGGGCTGTGATCCGTTGCGCCTGCGCCAGGTGGTGTTGCAGGGCGGCCAGAAACTGTTTGTTATCCAGTGGCTTTCGGAACACCTCGTTGCCGGCCATGCTGTGCTGCTCCAGCTGTTCGGACACCGACTGCGAGGCAGATACAAACAGAATGGGGATGGTCATGAAGCGGGCATCCTGGCGGAGTACCCGAGCCAGTTCGACCCCCTGAACGCCGGGCATCTCCTGATCCAGTACTATGGCATCCGGCTGAAATTGCTCTACGCGCTCGAGTATACGCACCGGCTGAGAGAGGCCTTCCACTTCGTAGCCTTCGTCGGAAAGCAGGATTTTGTAGTAGGCGAGCAGGTCCGTGTCATCGTCCACCCAAAGTACACGCGGTCTCGTTGTGGTGGTGTTCGCCAGCAACTGGTTAATACGGTTTTCCAGTGCTTCCAGGTCCAGGGGTTTGGTGAGATAGGTATCCGCACCGGCTCGAAGGGCCCGCATGCGCGCCACCATGTCGCTTCTGGCCGACATCATGATTACCGGGGTGTTGGCATCGAGCTGGCTCTTCAGGCGTTCCAGCCAGGCGATGCCTTCCAGCGCGCCTTCGGGAAAGCTGAGATCCAGCAGAATCAGATGGTGGCTGTGGTCGTCCGTTCGCCTGCTGTAGGCCTCGGGGGTCTCGAAAATTTCCACCGTGAAGCCGCGCTGGTCCAGCCAGGCTTTCAGGAAAGCAGCCTGACTTAGGTCGTCTTCGATTACGGCAATGCGGTGGTGACTTTTGACGGCCTTTACCGGCGGTATCGCCACGGATTGCGGGGTGGCGGTGTTGATTGCTTGATCGAGAGCGCGTTCCAGGCCACGCAGTGAGGCTTCGATTTGGTTCCGCTCCGATGGGTTTGCATCTGGCTTGTTCAGCATTTGCCGCAATTGGGCTTCCAGTACGCGGGCGCAGTGGCTGATTTCCGGAAACTGAAAAGTGGCGCCACTACCGGAGAGCTTGTGGGCACACTGCTCCATGAACGTCAGTGCCTTGGTATCCCAGCTAACGTGCTGGAGTCGGTTCCAAACCGTCCGCAGCTCGTCCAGGCGCTTGGGTAAACTCCGTACATACTGCTGCTTGAGCTCTTCGTACTTCTGTCCCAAGTCGACTCCCGCCATTACCGAACCTCTTGTGCTGCGCGTGGATGATGGACGCGTGATCAGGGCTGATCAGTGTAAAGGTGTTTTCGTCCACCACTGCGAAGGTGTGATGTGGGTCACAAGTTACAGGTTTGCATCAGGGATCTCGAGAGCCCGCAGGAAAAAAATATCCAAGGAATTTCTCTTGGAAAGTGGGGCGTCCTGGCCCAGAACTTCGGCTGACCTGCTAAGTTCAAAGGTAGATCCTGACTTTGGCTTCTGAGAGCTCGGAGTATGCTGCCATCTGGCGCACTTGTCGTCGCATCATTTGGGTTGTCCAAGTGAATAAGTGCTCAATTTTAAAGCAGTTACGCGAATCCAGGGAGCCGTCCCCAGCTCGGATATGGAGTCCATTCATGCAGCCAAAAGACATCGTGGCGCAGTTCATCGCCGATATTCATGACCAGCGCCTGGATGAGGCAAAGACCTTGCTGGCCGCTGAGGGGTTTGAGTATGTGGGGCCGAACATGCGATTTCTGAGTCGGGATGACATGCTGTCCTACCAGTTCGGTATGGTTGCCATCCAGAAAGACCTGATCCTCCGCCAGCTCAGTGCCGATGGGGAGCACGTGTTTGCGATCCTCGATTACCGGACCAACTTCGAGCCGATTGGCGATGTGCGCCTGGCAGTCTGGTTTCGTGTCCGGGACGACAAAATCCAGACGGTTGAAGCCTTCTACAATGCGGCGGTGGTTGAAAACATGCTGGGGGGCAATCTGCCTTCGGCGGACTGAGATTGCGGAACCGCGCAGCGTATTCGATCAGTGGTGGACAGCGCACAGCTACCGGTGGCCAGCGCCCCTAGCATAGGGGGGAATTGGACAACCCGGCCGGTTACTCCAGCGTACGCAGAGGGTGCATACCTTCCACCATGCCCATGAACGGTGGGTAAATGGAGTAGCCGACCAGCGCCTGGAGTTCCGGCGAGAGTGATCGCACCGTGTCCTTGGACAGTTCGAGCAGGTAGTTCTCCTGCTGGCGCATGTAAGCCTCGCAGTACTGGTGAGTGATGGCGAAACGAGCAGCTTTCGAGTGGTTTTCGCCACCGCCATGCCAGGTGGTGCCCAGGAAAAACACAACCGATCCGGCTGGCATCACCGCAGATATGGCCTCGTCCCGCTTGGCAATCCGGTCATCGCCCCAGCGATGACTGCCCGGTACGATCACCGTTGCGCCGTTGTCTTCGGTGAAATCGTCGATGGCCCAGACCGTGGCGGCGCCGAGCGGCTGCCGTGGCCGTGGTAGCCGATAGAAGCCGTCGTCGTGGTGCAGCCCCTGGGGTGCTTCGCCCGGAAGGATGTTGATGATTTGGCTCTGGGACAGCAGGAAACCCGGTTCAAACAAGCGGTCCATCAAGCCGAGGAAGCGAGGGTGAGTCGCGAGCTGGTCAGTCAGCCGCGTCTTCGACAGCACATTGTAGACCCGCTGAGTCTGGTGACCTTCAAACGCGTTGCGACCGGTTTGGCCGAGCAGGGCAAGGCCCTCGGACTTGATCGCAGCGCAGGTCTCTCTGGGAATCAGGTTCTCGATAATGACGTAGCCGTCTCGCATCAGGGTCTCGAAATCCCGTTCGATGGCCGGCGTATTACGCTCTAGTCCCGGTTTCAATTGCCGGTGGGTTTTGGCGTGGTCGGTTTTGTTGTATTGGCCAACATCAAGCGGTTGGGGCATTGGCAGAGCCTCTTGTTGGTTGTCTTGGGCAGGGCGCGATCCACTGCACACCCACGCCAGTCCTTCATCCGTTGTTGAATGCCTGAAGCTGATCCTCCACCCAGCGGTTATAGGCGGCCAGTGCCCCTTCGTTGCGGCCAAAGGTCAGGCTTTGATTCGCGCCACTGTTCAGGCCAGCCTGGATGGATTGGCCAAGCTCGAAATCTTCGTCGAGGGTGGCGATGGAAATCTCCAGATTGCGTTGCCAGTAGGCGTGTTCTTCTGCGCTCAGCTCCTCGCGCGGTGTCGGAATGAGCGACGTCATGATGATGTCGGTTTCATCGACGCAGACGGGAATCATTTGAATCCAGTCGATATGAGCCTTCTGAACCAGGAAGGTGGTTTGCGGTGCCAGTCCGTAGACGATGTGGGTGATGTCTCTCAGTCGGGTATCGGCCAGTGACGCCTCGGTGACCTCCTTCAGTTTTTCCGTGGGCATCACGACCCGGAAATGCGCGCCGAGTTGATCGGTTACGCAGGTATTGCTCAGGAAGTAAGGGCCAATGCTGTCCTTATGGGCGAACTTGAAATGGTAGGTTTCCAGGCCGCCCTCGTTGACGATTTTCCAGTTACAGCGCCAGCGTCGGCGGTGTTGGTCGAAGGTGTGTAGTTGGTCTAACCCCAGCCACGACAGATCGGCGGATACCGGTTCAAAGTGCTGCGCCACCTGTTGTTCCGCGGCTTCCCGGGAGTCTGCCTCGGGACACAGCCAGATGAAACCGTAGGCCTCGATGCAGGGAATGGCCACCAGGCCACGCTCGCTTTTGTTCAAATCCGGAAAGCAGGTTTGCTCAAACGGCACCGAGATCAGCTCGCCCTCTGCACTGTAACGCCAGGCGTGGTAAGGGCAGGAGAAGGCTTTGGCGCAGCCGGATGCCCGGGACTCGACCTGGGCACCGCGGTGGCGACACACGTTGTGAAAGGCGTTGACGTTGCCGTCTTCCCCGCGGGTGAACAGAACAGCGCCAACATGGGTGTCAATCGTCCGGAAATGATGAGGCTCGGGCAGCTCACTGCTGTGCAGGTAAGCGATAGGAAGCCGCTGATGAATGGCCTTCAGTTCTTGTGCAAAACGATCCGGGTCGGTGTAGCGGTCCGTTGGTGAAGCGTGGCTCTGCGGAGACAGCGTCGTGGATTTTTCTTCCAGCAGGCTAAGGCATTGCATCAACAACTGGTGTTCGTCGGACCGGTTCATGGGACCCTCACAGGATTTGCGAAATACGTTAAGAATGATTCACCCGAATCGTGCAGCGGTTCGTGCACGGACCCTTTACCTGTGACGTTACCGGCCGGTTAGGTCGAAAAACAGGTTTCAATCCTGCACGTCACTTGTCCAATCATTGCAATTCCGGGTAGATTTTCAGAAACAAGATGCAATCCAGGAAGAAGCTATGACGTCCACCTACAGGTCACTGCAAGACCTGCTGATGACCCAGACCATTCCCGTCGCCTTTCTGACTGATGTACTGGAAGGGGTGGGGATGGCGTCAAATACCGCTGAACGGTTGCTGGCCCAGGAAGGCCTCTCCCGCCGGCAACTGGCCGTCAGCGGGCACCGTTTGTCCGTTCTGGAGTACGGGGGATTTGTTCGACGGGTCATGGCGGAGTGCGGGGACCTGTTCCTGGGCTTTCTGGAGGCCCCGATCCCTCGCCGGGCCTTTGGGGTATTCGCCATCGGTGGGGTTGGCTGCCGTTCCCTGCAGTCATTGACGGATTACGGCAATCTTTTCTTTGGGCTGTTCACCGACCAGTTTCGCTGGGAACTCCAGCGCTCTGCGGGCACCGTTACCCTCCTATTGAGGTTCGACGAACGCGCGCCGATCAGCTATCGCTTTATTTACCAGAGCATGCTGTTGATCTGGCTGCGGCTGATCAGCTGGTTCATCGGTGAGGAACTCAAGCCCAAGGCCGTCCATTTCAGCTTCCCGGAGTTGCCAAGAGACAGTCATCTACAGTATCTGTTTGGCGACAACCTGGTGTTCTCCGCCCCGGTGAACCAGATAGTGTTCGATGCACCCTCCGTCGACGTCCCGTTTACCGCCACCGAGGACCAGGTCCGCCTGATGCTGCGGGACAACCACAACATGATGCTGGTGCGGAATACCTCGGAACCTTTCACCGCGCAAACCCGACGGCTGCTGGTTCTAAACCGGGAAGAGGGTTGGCTCGCACAAAGTGCTATCGCAGGCAGACTGGGACTATCGGAGAACCTGTACTGGCGCAAGCTCAAGAAAGAGGGCACGACGTATAGTGACATCCTCAACAGTCTGAAGCGGGATTTTGCCCTGCGTTTATTGGCGGACCCCGCTCTCGGGATTGAGCAGGTTGCGTACCGGCTGCATTTCGCAGAGCTGAGTGCATTCGACAAGGCGTTCAGGAAATGGACTGGATTGACCCCCAGCGATTACCGGCAGCAGTTGTTCGGTGCCTGATATTGGTAATGGGGTTGGGAACACCGGTTCGGCTATTTTCGAAAACTAATTCTGTCCCGGTTTTCATTGATATGTTTGCATAGATCACAAATGCCTGTGGCACGTTAGCGCATATCCGTCGGTCGGCGAGTGCGGGTCGTTGTAGTTTATGCGGGTGCGGTCGATAGACCGCCCAGCGTGTCTTCAAGCCATTGCCGAGCTGCCGGCAAGCCCGGATGTTCCTCCAATGCTGGCGGGTACACCAGCCAGATGCCCATCCCGATAGGGATGGGCCTTGCCAGCAGCGACCGCAAGCTGCCCCCATCAATGCGCTTCTGGATAATTGGCAGCAGGCCCAAGGCAACGCCGGAGCCAGCTTCTGCGGCCGCAACGGCCGAGAAGGAATCGTTGAAGAACACCTGCGGATTGGCGCTCAGGTCAATGCCCATGGCTTGGGCGGCCTGGGCCCAGTCGTCCACATGGGTGCGGCTGTGTATCAGCGTCAGTCGTGCCAGCTGATTGGTATCGGCGGGGCGCAGCGGTGCCAGGTCCGGGTCAGCGCCGTTATCCACTACCGTGACACTCAAATCACACAGCTTGTGCGCGGTGAGGCCGGGCCAGTTGCCGGGTCCCACGCGCACGGCAATGTCATCGCGCTCGGTACCCAGCTCCACCGGCAGTTCGCTGGTTTCAATACGCAGGTCGATGTTCGGATGGGCGATGTTGAAGCGGGGTAGGGCTGGAATCAGCAGGTCGTAGGCCACCAGTGTCATGGCGGAAACTCGCAATGTGGGAGTACGCAGGTCGTTGCTGATGGCGCGATGGCCATCCCGGTAGCGCCGTATGATCTCGCTGGCCAGCTCAAAATAACGCAGACCCACGCGGGTGAGTTCCACCGCGCGGGGGTGGCGAACGAACAGCGGGTGGCCAAGCAGCTGCTCCAGCCCCTTGATTTGCTGGCTGATGGCCGAGGGGGTTACATTCAGTTCCTCCGCGGCCAGTTTGAAGCTGGATAGCCGGGCGGCAGCCTCAAAGGCCGGCAGAAACTGCATTGGAGGGGGCTGACTGCGCATGGCTTTCAGTTAGTTTTTCTATGCCAAAATTCTGATGTTTGTTGACTATAAATTACATGGATAAGCTTTGCTAATCCATGGCTAAGGATAATTCGATTGTGCGGGCCTGCAAGCTAGCCTACCGTAATCCTGACGACCACCGCATAGATTGGCGGTGGGTGGTAGGGCAACAGGAGCTCGGAAGGCAGCGTTATGGCAAAGGCAGCAGCAGTGATTGTTGGGGTGGGTGACCGCCAGGGCATTGGGGCGTCGGTGGCCTGTCTGGCGGCGCGTCATGACTTGCACGTGTTTATCGCCGGGCGGACGCCGGCAAAGCTGGACACCATCGTGGCAGAGATCGAAGACGAGGGCGGTGCGGCCACTGCGGTTGCCCTGGACAGCACCTCTGCCGATGACATCGAACGCCTGTTTGCGGCGGTGGATGAGGCCGGACAGTCGCCGTCGTTGGTGGTCTACAACACCGGTCGCAACATTCCCACACCGTTTCTGGAGAGCCAGCCAGATGATGAAGACGGTCACTGGCGCCGCTGCGTCTACGGAGCCTTTCTGGTCAGCCAGCAGGCGCTGCGCCGACAGCTGGCGCGGCCGGGGTCAGAGGGCCATCGCGGCACCATTCTGTTTACAGGCGCTAGTGCGTCCCTGCGCGGCAAGCCAATGTTTGCCGGCTTCTCCGCCGCCAAGGCGGGGCTGCGCGCGATGGCACAGTCCATGGCCCGTGAGTTCAGCCCGCAGGGTATTCATGTGGGCCATGTGGTGATCGACGGCATGGTCAATGGCGCCATTGTCAAGGGGCTCGGTGGCGGGCTCGGCAAGTTTGCCCTCGGCCGCAAGGGCCCCGATGGCGCCCTGATACCCGATGAAGTAGCGAAGCAATTTTTGATGCTTCATGAACAACCGCGCAGCGCCTGGACCCATGAGCTGGATCTGCGCCCGTACAAGGAAGTGTTCTGATGGGCAAGCAGACGGATCACGACAGCGGTCTCGCACGGCAGTTTTTTGGCCGCCTCATTCGCCAGCGGTTGAACGGCCGTCGGCGAGCTCGTCGGCAACGCGAACTGCAAGCACTGAATCGCCCACGCGCGGCGTTGATTGTCGGCGCCGGCAGCCCCAATGGCATTGGCGGCGCCGTTGCCCAGCGGGCCGCCGAAGGTGGCCTGCACGTGTTTGTGGCGGGCAGAAATGTGGAAAAGATTGCCGCTACCGCGGCGCACATTGGAAACAGTGCCACCGCTGTTGTTGTGGATGCGCGCAGTACCGAGAGCATTCAGAAGGTCTTCGAACAGATTGCCTCCGACGGTTACGCCCTTGATCTGGTGGTACATAACGTGGGTACTAACCGACCGAAGCCGTTTCTGGACATCACGCCAGAGAAGTTGGAAAGCGCCTGGCTGCAGGATACCGCTTCCGGGTTTGAGGTGGCGCGCCAGGCGTTGGCCGCCATGGTGGAACAGGGTCACGGCACCTTGCTGTTTACCGGGGCGTCGGCTTCCTTGCGCGGCAAGGCGGGTTTTGCGCTCTTCGCCCAGGCCAAGGCCGGCCTGCGCATGCTGGCGCAGTCGCTGGCCCGGGAATTCGGCCCGCAAGGTATTCATGTAGCCCATGTGGTCATCGATGGGGCCGTGGATGGGGACCGGTTGCGTGATTCCGTACCCGGCTATCTGGATGCCCAGGGTGAAGATGGCGCGTTGAGTCCCACGGCAATTGCCGAAACCTACTGGCAGCTGCATCAGCAGCATCGCAGTGTGTGGACCCACGAGCTGGACCTGCGTCCATTCAAGGAAAACTGGTGAGCGCCGCTACCGATAAACAACGGGGAGAATGAATGGTGATGGCAAGCGAGATACTAATGCCGGCCATGGCGCTGGTGCTGTGGACACTGGTCATGTGGCTGTGGATGGTGGCAGGCCGCGTACGGGCGGTATCGCGCGCGGGTCAGAAACTGGATTCCACCCTAACCAACGACGAACATGCCAAGGCGTTGCCTTTGCCTGTGCGCTGGAAGCTGGATAATTACCATAACCTGCTGGAGCAGCCGATCCTGTTCTATGCCACGCTGCTGGTGCTCGCAGTGGCCGGCATTAGCGTAATGGATCTGTGGCTGGCCTGGGCCTATGTGGGCCTGCGTGTGGCGCACAGTTTCCATCAGTCGTTGCGTAATGTGATCGAAGAGCGCTTTACGATCTTCACCACTGCCTCGCTGATTCTTATCGTTCTGGCGGTGCGAGCGTTGATGGCAGTGAGCTAATGTTGGTGACTGGAAGGGGAACGCGGAGGGCAGGCTAATGAGGAAAGGGTTAATCAGTGCTGTACGTGGGCAGTTTTCCACGGCGCAGCAGCGCGAACTGGAAGCCATGGTGCGCGCGCACTATCGCACCCATGTGGGCGATGAGCGTCTGGTGGTGTTCTGGATGGAGTTCGAGCCCGACCAGATGTTCACAAATTATGCGCCCAGCCAGAGCGCCATTGTCACTCTGGAGTGCGCCAACGACTTTCCGCAGGCCAAGCGTGTTGCCATGCTCACCGCCTGCGCCAACGACTGGTGCGCGCAAACCGGCCAACATCCGGATCACCTGATGTTGGCATTGCTGGAGCAGGATCTGTTTGGCACCTTTCTGGCCAGTAATCGCGAGCGGCTGTCGGCCGCTGGTGCCATCCAGTTCTATGGAAGCGCCGCCATGCGCGCGCTGCGGGTCCGTGTCACCCGCGGAGTTTTTGCTTTTTCGGCCAACCGCTAAACGGAGAGGAAAGCCCGCTATGCCTGTTTATACCTTGGCCTGCACCCAACCCTTGCCTGTATCTGCGCGTAAGGCTGTAGCTGACATAATCACGGATGTGCATTGCGATGTAACCGGGGCGCCGCCGGAGTTTGTAAATGTGTTGTTCCTGCACGGACAGCGCACCCGTAATGGTGAGCGTCTGGCCGTGATTGGTAATGTACGCAGTGGTGGCAATCGCAACCGGGAACTGACCGACAGCCTGCAAGCCGCCATTCATGACGGGGTGGCGCAGGCGGCCGAATTGCCGGCTTCACAGGTGTCGGTACGTTTGATCGGTTTTCCCGCCAGCTGGAGCATGGAGGGTGGGGAGATCCTGCCGGAGCCGGGTGAGGAGGATGCCTGGTTGAATCGCACATCCTGATAGGCTTCACTGCTGCTGCCTGGGGTTGCATGCTGCGTGCTCACCCCCGCCAGTGTGGATCTGGGTTGACGCGGCGTTGCGCGGGCGTCCATGACCTCTGGTTACATCGACGCTCTGGAATGCCGCAAAGTCTGAAGTCAGGAGCCAAGGCGTTAAGTTTCAATCGAGATAAGTGATGAATATTGATGTTGTCGAAAAAGCAGATCACCTCAAGCTGTTAGAAATTTGGGAGGCTTCGGTCAGAGCAACCCATGATTTTTTGGCAGAGGAAGATTTGCAAGCATTAAAGCCATTGATCCTCGAACAGTATTTTTGGCGCGGTTGATCTAAGGTTCGCCAGCAGTGAAACCAGCCATTTTTGACCTGAATTCAGGGACTCAGAACTTGTGCTCTCGATAGCATACATTCACCGTTTGTCCTGAATCGCCGAAATGCTCACTCCTTTTCCGGCCTTACGACTCCTTCAGACATCCCAGTACGGTTCGTCCCCTCCAAGATATTCCAAGGCAAACTCCAGGAACACCCGCACCTTCGCCGGTAGATACTGTCGCTCGGGGAACACCGCATAAAGGGTGTGGTCGGGGATGCGGTAGTGCGGGAACAGGTCAATCAGCTGTCCCGATTTGAGTAAGGGGCCGGCGACAAAGGTTGGCAGTCGGCCGACGCCGATGCCTTCGAGGATGGCCGCCAGGATGGCTTCGCTGTTGTTGATGCGATAGGTGCCGGTCACTTCTACGGTTTCCGATGCTCCGTCGCGCTCAAACGTCCACACGTTGCTGTCCCGGGAATAGCTGAACAGAATGCAGTTGTGTTCAGTCAGTTCTGCTGGCGTTTGAGGGAGCGGCTGCTCCTTGCCGTAATCCGGTGACGCGAAGACGGCCTGTCGCAATGGCGCCAGCTTACGGGCCACAAGCGCCGAATCCGGCAGCCCTGCGAAGCCACTTCTGATCGCAATGTCGATGCCTTCGGCAACGAGGTCCACGGGACGGTCGTCCATCAGCAGCTCGATGTCGAGTTTGGGGTAGCGCTTCAGCATTTTCGGGATCAGCGGGGCAATGTGTAGCCGGCCGAAGGACATCGGGCTGCTGATCTTCAGTTTGCCCTGTGGCTCGCCCTGCAACTCCGCGACAGGCGGTGGGAAGGGGCTCTCGGGAGCGTTTTTCTACGGCCTCGTTAAATGCCTGTAATCAAAAAGTCTATCGCATTGATAATTTCATCGCGAAAAGCTTCCAGGTTTTCGATGGGACGTCTCAAAATCGATGCGGGAGCACTGGTCAGCTGATGTGTAAGTAGCGCGTATTCATTGCTGTCAATTTGAAAAATTGGACATAGACGTTCGGGTGCTTCGCTCTCAAGATTCTGCGCAGGAATTACTGGAATCACAATTCTGGAATTCAATACAGATATGAGGTCAGTTTGAACATCCAAAAAAAAATGGATATGCCTTTTTGGTGGTTTTATCTGTGTTTTCGTAGAAGGTAAATTGGCTCACTAGAAATCCCTAAATGCGTCAGAGAAAAGGCCGTTCTTTTCCACAAAGTCATTGCATGCTTCAAGGCCCTTTTTATTGGCTCTTAGCCATTCTTCAGCCTGTCGTTTACTGACTTCGGCAGCTAAAGCCTTCTCAAGTGTAGCGGATAGGTTAATATTTAGCTGCTTTGCCTTGGTAAGTAAGTCTTTGTTTAGGCTAAGGTTTGTTGGTTTCTTGGCCGCTGAATGGTCATAAATTGACTTCATGGTCAGGGTCCTCACGTGGATCATGCGTATAGTTTATGCGCATGGAATCTGCGTGGCAAATGCATTTAACAAGTGACTGTGGTGTCAATCGATATATTTAAGCCAATTTTTCCCGCCACGGTTCCTGGTTTTTTACCATGGTATTGAGCACCACAATCAGCTTTCTCATGCAGGCGATGAGGGCCACTTTCGCCAGTTTTCCCTGGGCCTTCAGGCGTTCGTGAAAGCGTTTGAATACCGGGTTGCACTGGATCGAGGAGAGCATGGCCATGAACATGACCGTGCGTATCCGGTGACGTCCGCTGCGAATGCGG
Source organism: Marinobacter sp. SS21 (assembly GCF_028369065.1). Classification (GTDB taxonomy): domain Bacteria; phylum Pseudomonadota; class Gammaproteobacteria; order Pseudomonadales; family Oleiphilaceae; genus Marinobacter. The sequence continues at coordinate 108,965 of NZ_JAQNDA010000010.1, read as the reverse complement.
CGCTTGCCTTTTAATGCTCCACTATCGCAGTTCATGGGGGCGACACCGACCAGGGGGGGGCGATCTCCTTGCGGTTCAGTTTCCCCAGATCTGGCAAGTCGCTGAGTAACGAGTAGGCGGGTACCTTGCCGACCTGTCAACAACACCCTAGTTTGACCGCATTTCATCAACCTCGATTGTCCGGCTTTCATCAGTTTTCAGTGTCCGCTTTTCGAGTGTCGGTGTCGTCAGGGACCGGCCTTCTAGACGAATTGAAGCTGGCAGTAGGGAAGGCGGGACTCAAACTGCCGGACGCATCTTGCGGATGGCGTAATGCTGGGTGCGGATGGCACCGAGGTAAGTCACCGGTTCTGTTCGGGAATCTGTGGCGTAGGCCACAGCGATGGAGTCTTTGTGCGTATCCAGGCCAATAAACACCGTGCTATGTTTTTTCATGGTGCTGCCCCCCCAATTTTACGCATGTGAACACGTAAATTATGGCTCTGGCTGAGGCTAACCCACGAGGTGGGGGTAGCCCCCTAGTGGGGAGTCATAATGTCTAGCAGTTGCACTACAGCTTACACATTTTGCAGATTGAGTAAAAAAGGAATAATTTATACTCATGGATGAGTTTGAATTCGACGAAGCCAAAAGTCAGGCCAATCTGGAAAAACACGGTATTGATTTCGTGGCCGCTCAAGAGCTATGGAAAGATCCGTATCTGCTGGAAATCCGCGCAAAATCCGATGACGAACCAAGGTTCGCGCTTATAGGCAAGATTGGTGAAAAGCATTGGTCGGCTGTCGTCACGTATAGGGAAGGTCGTATTCGTCTGATTTCAGTCAGGCGTTCCCGCAAGAAGGAGGTTGAACTCTATGAAAGCTAAAGACTTCGATAAAAAATTCGACGAAGGCAAGGAAGATATTATTGAAGGCCTTGATCTGTCCACGGCCCGTCGCGCCAACCTGGAGCAAAAGCGAATCAACGTGGACTTTCCTGCTTGGGTCGTAGAGTCGTTGGATCGTGAGGCCGCGCGTATTGGCGTTACCCGCCAATCGATCATCAAGGTGTGGCTGGTTGAGCGCCTACAAGCAGAATCTGCTAACAAGTGACTGTGGTGCCCTGCTCCGGAAGCTAAGAGCAACAACAGCCTCAAAAGACTTGCAAACATCCCTGTTTTAGTTGCACCGCTCGGCGTTTTCAGTCGCGCCTAGACCCTAAACGTCTTCCCAACCCGCGACGGATTATCCCTTTCCAGGAAATCACAGATTTCATTGCCCACCGCCGCCAGGGCTTGCAGGTTGATGCCGGTGTCGAAGCCTTCGCCGTCCAGCAGGTACAGCACATCTTCGGTGGCGACGTTGCCGGTGGCGCCGTTGGCGTAGGGGCAGCCGCCGAGGCCGGCGACGGCGCTGTCGAAGATGCGGATGCCGCGTTCCAGGGCGGCGTAGATGTTGGCCACCGCCTGGCCACGAGTGTCGTGGCAGTGCAGGGCCAGCTTTTCTACCGGTAGCAATGGCAGTACCGCATCCAGCAGGGCGTGAATCTCTTTCGGGCGGGCAACGCCGATGGTGTCGCCGAGGGAGATCTCGTCGGCGCCCAGTGCCAGCAACTGTTCCACCACCGGGGCGACCTGGGAGGGCTTGATGGCGCCCTCGTAGGGGCAGCCCACCACGCAGGAGACGTAGGCCCGCAGGCGTTTGCCCGCGGCCTTGGCGCCTTCGGCCACCGGGCGGAAGCGTTCGATGCTCTCGGCGATGGTGCAGTTGATGTTGCGCTGGGTGAAGCTTTCCGAGGCGGCGGTGAACACCGCGCAGACATCCGCGTTGGCCGCCAGGGCACCCTCCAGCCCTTTCTGGTTGGGGGTGAGCACTTCGATGGACAGGTCAGGGCGGCGCTGGATGGCGGCAATCACCTCATCGGTGTTGGCCATCTGCGGCACCCACTTGGGGGAGACGAAGCTGCCCGCCTCGATGCGGTTCAGCCCGGTTTGGGCGAGGGCGTTGAACCAGCGGGCGCGAACGTCCGCCGGAACCGGGGTGGCCTCGTTTTGCAGGCCATCCCGCAGGCCCATCTCCACCAGGGTGACGAATTCCCGGCTCATTCTGCCCCCTCCACTTCGAACTCCACCAGCACCTGGCCGGAGCCCACGCTGTCGTCCTGGTTGCAGTGCACGGCGGCGATGGTGCCTTTGACCGGGGCCCGCAGGGTGTGTTCCATCTTCATGGCTTCCAGTGCCACCAGCGCGGTGCCGGCGTCCACGGTGTCGCCCACCTGGCAGGTAACGGCAGTGATGCGGCCATGCATGGGCGCCTTGATCTGGCCATCGCCGGCGGCATCGGCGGCCTGTTCTTCAGGGTGGTTGACCAGGGCCTCCCAGTGCACCGCGTTGGCAAACACGCCGAGCCGTTCGCCGTGGACGGCCCAGCCCAGTTTGACGGTCTTGCCGTTGAGGCGGACGATCACGCCGTCGCTGTCCGAATCACGGTGCCATTTTAGGGCGATGGACTGATCCTCGCTGTCGAGCTGGACCCGGCCGTGACCGGCGGATTCCAGCCAGTAGTGCAGGGTGTCGTCTTCGCTGCCGATGCGCAGTTCGCAGCGCTGGCCTTTGGGGCCGCCGATGCGGAAGCTGTCGCCCGTTTGCCATGGCGAACCACCCGCCGACGGTAACTCGGCGGCGGTGGCGTGGTGCCAGGCCAGCCAGCTCAGGGCCATCTGTTCCCGGTGGCTGAAGGCGGGCCGGGACAGGGTGTCGACCTGCTGCTCGATGAAGTGGGTGGTCAGCTTCGCCTCGGCGAAATCCGGGTGTTCCAGAATCCGGCAGACGTAGTCGATGTTGAGGGTGACCCCCAGCGCGCGGTAGTGGGCGAGGGCGTTGACCAGTCGCTGGCGGGCTTCGTCACGGGTGTGGCCGTGGACGATGACCTTGGCCAGCATGGGGTCGTACCAGGGAGTGATTTCCTGACCCTGGCTGACGCCGGAATCCACCCGCACACCGGGCAGTCCGTCAGGCTCGCTGAGGCTGAACAGGGTGCCGGTCACCGGCAGGAAGTCGTTGTCCGGGTCTTCTGCATAGACCCGCGCCTCCATGGCATGGCCGCTGTAGTGCAGGGTTTCCTGGGTCCAGGGCAGGGTTTCGCCCTGGGCGACTTTGAGCTGCCATTCCACCAGGTCGAGGCCGGTGATCAGCTCGGTCACCGGGTGCTCCACCTGCAGGCGGGTGTTCATTTCCATGAAGTAGAAGCCGGCGCCAGGCTCGTACAGGAACTCGACGGTGCCCGCGCCGACATAACCGATCGCCTCGCCACAACGGACCGCCGCTTCGCCCATCTCCGTGCGGACCTCGTCCGGGATGTTGGGCGCCGGGGCTTCCTCGATGATCTTCTGGTGACGGCGCTGCACCGAGCAGTCCCGGTCAAACAGGTAGCGACCGTTGCCGTGCTTGTCGAACATCACCTGGACCTCGACGTGGCGGGGATTTTCCAGGTAACGCTCGATCAGCAGGTGGGGGTCGCCAAAGCTGGAGCTGGCCTCACGCTGGGCGGCGGCGACGGCGTCGTTGACCTCGGCCAGGCTGCGGACCACCCGCATGCCCTTGCCGCCACCCCCGGCGCTGGCTTTGATCAGCAGCGGGAAGCCGGTTTTCTCGGCCTCCTGATGAAAGCGCTCGGAGTTTTGGTCGTCACCGTGGTAACCGGGCACTAACGGTACGCCGGCCTGCTCCATCAGCGCCTTGGCGGCACTCTTGGAGCCCATGGCGGCGATGGCGTTGGCGGGTGGCCCGACAAAGTGGATACCTTCGGCTTCGCAACGCTCTGCCAATTCGGTGTTCTCGGACAGGAAGCCGTAGCCGGGGTGGATGGCGTTGGCGCCGGTTTCCTTCGCGGCATCGAGAATGTGGTCCACCTTGAGGTAGCTTTCCGATGCGGCGGCGGGGCCGATGCAGATGGCTTCGTCGGCGAAATCCACGAACGGCGCCCGGGCGTCGGCCTCGGAATACACCGCCACGCAGCGGATGCCCATGGCCTGGGCGGTCTTCATGATCCGCAGCGCAATCTCGCCGCGGTTGGCCACCAGCAGGGTATGAATCGGGTTATTGCTCATGGGGTTACTCCTGAATCCAGCTGGGGGCGCGCTTTTCCAGGAAGGCCGTCAGCCCCTCCTGGCCTTCATCGCTGGTGCGCAATCGGGCGATCAGATCGGCGGTGTAGCGAATCAGTTCTTCATCCGGCTGGTCATGGCCGGTACGGGCAATCAGTTCTTTGCAGGCGCCGAGGGCCTGGGGGCTGTTCTTTAACAGCCGATCGACGAGGCCATTGAGGCTCTCGTCCAGCTGCTGCGCCGGCACGGTCTCGTGCACCAGGCCCAGGGTCTCGGCCTTGTGGGCGCTGATCTCCTCGGCGGAAAGGAAATAACGGCGGGCCTGGCGGGCGCCGATGACCCGGATCACGTAGGGGCCGATGGCGGCGGGGGCCAGTCCCAGTCTCGCCTCGCTGAGACAGAAACGGGCGTCGTCGCTGGCAATGGCCATGTCACAGGCGCTCACCAATCCCACCGCGCCACCAAAGGCCGCGCCCTGGACCCGGGCAAGGGTGGGTTTCGGCGACAGATCGATGGCCTTGAGCATGCCGGCGAGGGCGCGGGCGTCCTCGCGGTTTTCCTCAGCGCTGAGGGTGGCGGTGTGCTTCATCCAGTTGAGGTCGGCCCCGGCGGAAAAATGCTTGCCGTCGCCGGCCAGCACGATCACCCGGCAGGCCGGATCGTCCGAGGCCTGTTTCACCGCCTCGGTGAGGGCGTGGATGATGTCGGCATCAAAGGCGTTGCGTTTGTCCGGACGGTTCAGGGTAATCCGTGTGACGCCCCGGGCATCGGTTTCATAACGTACGGCGTTTGTGGTCATATCGTCAGCCTCCATCACATTCTGAAAATGCCGAAGCGGGTTTCTTCGGGCGGTGCGTTGAGGGCGGCAGACAGGCTCAGGCCCAGCACCCGGCGGGTATCGGCCGGATCGATGATGCCGTCGTCCCACAGTCGCGCGCTGGCATAGTAGGGGCTGGACTGGTGTTCGAACTGGTCGATCACCGGCTGCTTGAAGGCCTGTTCCTCGTCCTGGGACCAGCTGCCGCCCTGGCGCTCGATGCCGGCGCGCTTGACGTCGGCCAGTACCCCAGCGGCCTGCTCGCCGCCCATCACCGCGATGCGGGCGTTGGGCCACATGAACATGAAGCGGGGCTTGTAGGCGCGGCCACACATGCCGTAGTTGCCGGCACCGAAGCTGCCACCGATCACCACGGTGAGCTTGGGTACCCGGGCGCAGGCCACGGCGGTCACCATCTTGGCGCCGTGTTTGGCGATGCCCTCGTGCTCGGCGTCCTTACCCACCATGAACCCGGTGATGTTCTGCAGGAAAATCAGCGGAATGCCACGCTGGCTGCACAGCTCGATAAAGTGGGCGCCCTTCTGGGCCGACTCGGAGAACAGGATGCCGTTGTTGGCGACGATGCCCACCGGCATGCCGTAGAGGTGGCCGAAGCCGCAGATCAGTGACTTGCCGTAGTTGGCCTTGAACTCGTCGAACTCGGAGCCGTCCACCAGCCGGGCGATCACTTCCTTGACGTCATAGGGCGTACGCAGGTCGCTGGGGAGCAGCCCGTACAGGTCGTCCGCCGGGTACAGTGGCTCCACAGGCTCCCGCAGGGCCATGTGGTCCGGGCGTTTGTAGTTGAGATTGGCGATGCAGCGACGGGCCCGCTCCAGGGCCTCTGCCTCGGTGCTGGCGTAGTGGTCGGCCACCCCGGAAATGCCGGTGTGGACGTCGGCGCCCCCCAGCTCCTCGGCACTGACGGTCTCGCCGGTGGCGGCCTTCACCAGCGGCGGGCCGGCCAGGAAGATGGAGCTCTGGCCCTTCACCATGATGCTCTCGTCCGCCATCGCCGGCACGTAGGCGCCACCGGCGGTGCACAGGCCCAGCACCACCGCGATCTGGGCGATGCCCTTGGCGGACATGTTGGCCTGGCGGTAGAAGATATGGCCGAAATGCTCGGCGTCCGGGAATACCTCGTCCTGCTGGGGCAGGTTGGCACCGCCGGAATCCACCAGGTAGATGCAGGGCAGGTGGTTTTCCTCGGCGATGGTCTGGGCGCGGATGTGCTTCTTCACCGTCAGCGGGTAGTAGGTTCCGCCCTTCACGGTGGAGTCGTTGGCGACGATCATGCACTCAATGCCGTGGACCCGGCCGATACCGGCCACCACACCGGCGGCGGGAACGTGGTCGTCGTAGACGCCTTCCGCCGCAAAGGTGCCGATCTCCAGGAACGGCGAGCCGGGGTCCAGCACCCGTTGGATGCGGTCCCGGGGCAACAGCTTGCCGCGGTCGGTGTGACGCTTCTGGGCCTTCTCACCACCGCCCTGGGCGATGGCGTCGAAGCGTGTACGAAGCTCGTCCACCAGCCCCAGCATGTGCTCGCGGCGCTGGCGGAATTCTTCGGAGTTGGGTTGTACTTGGGTATGGAGAATAGCCATAACAAAAAGCCTCTGCCGTTAGCAGGGTGAAAATCAGCCGCGTAGGATGCCGGTGAGTGAAACGAACCGCATCGGTGCCAGTGTCGGCGGCCACCTTGAGTGATGCGGTTCGGCTGCGCCTCACCGCATCCTACGAACGAATCTATCCGGTTTTTAAACCCTTAGCGGGATTCCTTGAACAGTTCGCGACCGATCAGCATGCGGCGGATCTCCTGGGTGCCGGCGCCGATCTCGTAGAGCTTGGCGTCCCGCAGCAGGCGGCCAGTGGCGAATTCGTTGATGTAGCCGTTACCGCCGAGAATCTGGATCGCTTCCAGGGCCATCTTGGTGGCGCGCTCGGAGGTGTAGAGGATGGCGCCGGCAGCGTCCTTGCGGGTGGTCTCGCCACGGTCGCAGGCCTGGGCCACGCCATAGAGATAGGCGCGGCAGGCGGCCAGTTCGGTGTACATGTCCGCCAGTTTGCCCTGGATCAGCTGGAACTCGCCGATGGGCTGGTCGAACTGCTTACGCTCGTGGACGTAGGGCACCACGATGTCCATGCAGGCCTGCATGATGCCGACAGGTCCGCCGGACAGCACCACCCGCTCGTAGTCGAGGCCGGACATCAGTACCTTCACGCCCTGGTTCTCGCCGCCCAGCACGTTCTCCTCCGGAATCTCCACGTCCTGGAAGATCAGCTCGCAGGTGTTGGAACCGCGCATGCCCAGCTTGTCCAGCTTGGGTCCGCGGGAGAAGCCCTTCCAGTCGCGCTCGACGATGAAGGCGGTGATGCCGTGGGGGCCCTTGCTCACGTCGGTCTTGGCGTAGATGACGTAGGTGTTGGCGTCAGGGCCGTTGGTGATCCACATCTTGCTGCCGTTGAGGATGTAACGGTCGCCCTTCTTGTCGGCGCGCAGTTTCATGCTCACCACGTCGGAGCCGGCGTTGGGCTCACTCATGGCGAGGGCGCCGATGTGCTCACCGGTCACCAGCTTGGGCAGGTACTTGGCCTTCTGCTCGGCGGTGCCGTTGCGGTGGATCTGGTTGACGCAGAGGTTGGAGTGGGCACCGTAGCTCAAGCCGATGCTGGCGGAGGCGCGGCTGATTTCTTCCATCGCCACCACGTGGGCCAGGTAGCCCATGGCGCTGCCACCGTACTCCTCGCTCACGGTCATGCCCAGCAGGCCCATCTCGCCCAGGCGTGGCCACAGTTCGTTGGGGAACTGGTTGTCCTTGTCGGTCTTCTCGGCCAGCGGCGCGATCTGGTCGGCGGCGAACTGGTTGATCTGGTCCCGCAGCATGTCGGTGGTTTCGCCGAGATTGAAGTTCAGGGAGGTGTATTGGCTTTTCATCTTTGTGCTCCGTTTTCCACCCCAATGGGCGGGAATCTTGTTGTGATTTGGGGTTACAGGCTCAGCTCTTCGATGCTGATTTCGCGCATCTTGAATTTCTGGATCTTGCCGGTGACGGTCATCGGGAACTCGTCCACCAGCCGGAAGTACTTCGGCACCTTGAAATGGGCGATGTTGGCCTTGCAGAACGCCCGCAACTCGTCTTCGCTGATGTCCTGGCCGTCCACCAGCTTGACCCAGGCCATCACTTCCTCACCGAACTTGTCATCGGGTACGCCGATCACCTGGGCGTCGGACACCGCCGGGTGGGTGTAGAGGAATTCCTCGATCTCCCGCGGGTAGATGTTCTCGCCACCGCGAATGATCATGTCCTTGATGCGGCCAACGATGGCGACGTAGCCCTCGTCGTCCATGGTGGCGAGGTCACCGGTGTGCATCCAGCGGTTGCTGTCGATGGCCTTGGCGGTGGCCTCGTCGTTGTTCCAGTAGCCCAGCATCACGCTGTAGCCACGGGTGCAGAGTTCGCCTTTTTCGCCCTCGGGCACGACGGCGCCAGCGGCCGGGTCGACGATCTTCACTTCCAGGTGGGGGTGAATGGTGCCGACGGTGGTGACGCGCTTCTCCAGCGGTGCGGTGGGCTCGGTCTGCAGGCTCACCGGGCTGGTTTCGGTCATGCCGTAGCAGATGGTGACGTCACGCATGTGCATCTTGTCGATGACCTGCTTCATCACTTCCACCGGGCAGTTGGAGCCGGCCATGATGCCGGTACGCAGGGTGGCGAGGTCGAAGCTGGCGAACTGCGGGTGCTCCAGCTCGGCGATGAACATGGTCGGCACGCCATACAGGGCGGTGGCCTTTTCCTGTTCCACCGCCTTCAGGGTGGCTTCCGGCTCGAAGCCGGCGGACGGGTAGATCATCGCCGCGCCATGGGTGATACAACCGAGGTTACCCATCACCATGCCGAAGCAGTGATACAGCGGCACGGGAATCACCAGCCGGTCCCGTTCGGAGAAGTTCATCCGTCGTGCCACGAACAGCCCGTTGTTGAGGATGTTGTGGTGGGACAGGGTGGCGCCCTTGGGCGCACCGGTGGTGCCGGAGGTGTACTGGATGTTGATCGGGTCGTCGAACTGCAGCCCCTGCTGGCGGGCCTGGAAGTTGGCGTCGCTGGTGGAACTCGCCTGCGCCAGCAGCTCGTCCCAGTGCAGCATGCCCGGCACCTTGTGGGCGGCATCCAGGCACACGACGTTCTTCAGCTCCGGCAGCTTGTCGCTGGCCAGGGGGCCATCCAGCTCGCGGCTCAGTGCCGGGACCAGTTCCGTGGTCATGGCGACGTAGTCGGAGGTCTTGAACTGGCCCTGCAGGATCAGTGTCGAGGTGCCGGAATGCTTGAGGGCGTACTCTACCTCGTGCAGGCGATAGCTGGGGTTGATGTTGACCAGGATGGCGCCAATCTTGGCGGTGGCGAACTGGGTGATACACCACTCGGCGCAGTTGGGGGACCAGATGCCGACCCGGTCGCCTTTCTCGACGCCCAGGGCCATCAGGGCCTTGGCAGCCTGATCGACCGCGGCCTGCAACTCGCGGTAGCTGTAACGCAGATCCTGATGGTGGACGATCAGCGCATCGCTGTCCGGAACCCGGCTGACGGTCCGGTCAAAGGCCTCGCCGATGGTCATGCCCAGTAGGGGTGTTTCGCTGATGCCGCTTACGTAGCTGTTCTTCGTTGCCATAACCCACCTTGCTTGTGTTTGTTTTGGTTGGTTCGAGCACTGCGCAAATTGTTTTCGTGATCGTTATCGATATAGGTGTTTCTCGTGTCGTCAGGACTCCAGCTCCCGCAGCGCCTCCTGACACCGTTCTTCCGCTGCGTCCAGTTCGTTCTGCATGACCTGGATATCCGCCAGCTGTTGCTCCAGCGCCACCCGGCTTTGCTGAATCTTGGCCCGCAGGGCGTGCAGCTGCTTGGCGTTGTCCGAGGTTGGATCGTACATCTCGATCAATTCCCTGGACTCTGCGAGGCTGAAGCCTAGCCGCTTGCCTCGAAGGATCAGCTTGAGCTTGACCCGGTCTTCGTCGCTGTAGATTCGGGTCTGACCGTTACGCTCCGGCTCCAGCATGCCCGCTTCCTCATAGAACCGGATGGTGCGGGTGGTGATGTCAAACTCCCTGGCGAGGTCGCTGATGGAGTAGGTGCGGGCTTTGGTCATCTCATTCATGGGGATTGCTCAAGTTGACGTTAACGTAAAGGTAACTCTGGTGGCCGACCTCGTCAATGGGTTTGTGATCAGGTTTTAGCCAAAGGTCGAAGGGGAGTGGGTGGGCGTTGGTCTAGGCAATAACCCTTACCTGCGAAGCTGTGAGTTCAGCCTGTTTCCAGCCGCTGCTAGACTTGCGGGCCTTCCCGTTGCCCATTCTGGAGTTCCGATGGCCGCCGCACTGGCATTGCTGTACAAGATGCTTCCCCTCTATGTCACCGTGGCCCTGGGCTGGATTGCCGGGCGTTACCTGGACGCGAGCGGGCGCCATATCGCCGGCATTATGCTGTACATCGTCACGCCTTCGGTGGTGTTTTCGGGGGTGATGAGTGCGCCGCTGTCGGCGGAAGTGATCCTGCTGCCGTTCCTCACCTTTGGCCTCAGTACCTTGATCGCACTGGTCCATCGTGCCCTTGGCCGACGCTGGATTCATGATGACAGCATCAACATCGTGCCGCTGTCCACCGGTACCGGCAACACCGGCTATTTCGGTATTCCGGTGGCGCTGTTGCTGTTCGGTCAGGAGGGGCTGGGGCTGTACATCGTCGCGATGCTGGGCACCACCCTGTTCGAGACCTCGGTGGGCTTCTACCTGGCGGCGCGGGGGCGGGAAGGGGTGAAAGAGTGCCTTCTGCGGGTGGCCAGGCTGCCTTCGGTCTATGCCTTTGCGCTGGCGGTGGTGCTGAATCTGTCCGGGCTGAGCATTCCTCTGGTCTTTGAACCGCTGTTCGACAATCTGCGCGGCGCCTACAGCATTTTCGGCATGATGATCATCGGCATGGGCATCGTCAGCTTCCGGGGACTGGCGGGGAACTGGCGCTTCACATGGCTGTCGTTCTTCGGCAAATTCGTCAGTTGGCCGCTGGTGGCGCTGTTGTTCTGGTGGCTGGACAGTCAATGGCTGGGGCTCTATAGCTTGGACGTTCATCAGGCGCTGTTCCTGGTGTCCATCACCCCCATTGCCGCCAACACCGTGGTGATCGCCACCCTGTTGGACACCGCACCCAGGCAGGCCGCGGGGACAGCGCTGCTGAGTACGTTGTTTGCCTTGATCTACATCCCGATCATGGTGTCGATCTTTCTCTAACCTATCACTGATGTTAGATCGCGTTCAGGAGGTACAGGCCTTGGCCTCGGCGATGTCACTGCGGGCGTGGCCGACGATGCTGAGCCCCGAGTGGATGGCCAAGCTGCCCATGATGGCGGCGACCGCCAGATCCGGCCAGGCGGTGCCGGTCCCGAATACCCCCACAGCCGCCAGCATCACAGCAATATTGCCGAGGGCGTCGTTGCGGCTACACAGCCACACCGACCGCATGTTGGCATCGCCAGTGCGATGGGCGAACAGCAACAGCGCTACCGCCACGTTGGCGACCAGCGCCAGGGCGCCCACGGTGCCCATGGTCAGCGGTTCCGGCGTGATGCCGCTGTGCAGGTTCCAGCCCGCCTTGGCGAGCACGACCACACCGAATACCAGCATGGTGGTGCCTTTGATCAGCGCTGCCCGGCCCCGCCACAGCAGTCCCATCGAGAGCACGTAGAGTGACAGCGCGTAGTTGGCGGAGTCGGCGAAAAAGTCCACCGCATCGGCAAGCAGGGCCACCGAGCCAGACGCGATGCTGGCGGCGAACTCCAGCAGGAACATCCCCAGGTTGACCCAGAGCGCAATCCACAGTGCCCGCCGGAAACGGGGATCCACCGACTGCTGGCCATGGGATGCGGACGCACAGCAATGACCTGACATAAACCACTCCTTTTTTGCATGCCCCGTTTTGGGTTGGGGCTGGTATTGGTCGATGGGGTCATTTAAAAGCCTGTAGTAGCTACAGGGTCAAGCGTTGAGCTTTGCTGTTCGTTATCGCCTCAATGGGAGCCTGGAATATGGTTGTCCGGGTTCAGTGTGCGTTGGGGTTTGCCGTTCTGCTTGAGGGTATTGAGAATGCCGCACTCGCTGACCTGGCCCTCGCTGGCGCAGGCGGCGCGCAGGGCCTGCATTTCCTGCTGCAGATCCTGCAGTTCGGCAATGCGCTGCCGGACATGGTCGAGATGATGTTCCAGCAGTTGGTCGACTCCCTGGCAACCGGCTTCCGGCTGGTTCATCAGTCCGATCAGCTGGCGAATCTCGTCCTGGGCCATGTCCAGGTTGCGGCAGCGCTTGATGAACAGTAGCCGGCGGAGGTGGTCCTGGCTGTAATGGCGGTAACCGCTGGCCTCTCGCTCGGGCGCCGGCAACAGGTCAATTTTTTCGTAGTAGCGGATGGTTTCAACCGCCACCCCGGTCTGTTTCGATACCTGGCCGATTTTCATGGCTTCCGTCCTGATAATAAGAGCAGGGTTGTGATCGATTAGCTACAGGTTAACCGTTTGAGCGGGCCGAGGTCATCCCGTTGTCCGCCAGGACGGAATCGCCAGGACAGTAGCGCCGGCCAGCAGGCCGCCAACCGCGCCCAGCTGATGGGCGGTAATAATCACCGGGCCGCCGATGGCCCCGGCCACTCCGGGCATGGCATCGTCCAGTTGTTCGACGAGCAGCTTGGCCGCCACCAGCACCAGGATGACCAGGCTCCACAAAGGCGCTTGGAGGATTCGCCGAAGGGCGCCATACACCAACAGCCCGTGAAGGCAGCCGGAAAAGCCTCGGTACCAGGTCAGCTCCGGTGACAGCAAGTACAGGCCGGTGGACACCAGCAGGGCGATGGTCAGTAGCGCCAGGGAATCAATCATCCGTTGATGAAGCTGCGGATACAGCAGCGCGACCACCATCAAGCCGGCCAGGTTCAGGGCCAGGTGGGTGAGGCTCAAATGAACCCAGTGCCCGGTGACCAGGCGCCAGAGTTCACCGTCCGCCAGCGCCGGGCGGGACCACTCCAGTGCGGTTGCCGGAACGAATGCCGACAGGACCAGTGAGAGTGCCAACCCCCAGTACCAGTTGTCGACTCGTGCACAGGGTCGGTTTGAAGTGCCGCTCATAAATACACTCTTTAACACAATGCTCGTAGAGACAGGCCGTTGAATACGTTATTGGTGGTCAGTTTAAAGCAATCGGTGCTGGAGCGTTTGTTCATGAGAGGATTTGTCCTGCAGGTGTTACTGGCATGCCTGCTAACGGGTGTTGTCGCGGCGGGCTCCGCCTCCGCTGAGCCGATCTTGAACCAGGCTCTCTGGATTGATGGTCACCAATATACCGCCGAGTTGACCCTCAACACCCGACTGGATGACGTGCTGGGCGATCACGCCAAGCTGCTGCGGGCCGAACACTACCACGGGAAGCTAAGCGGGGCCCCCGACAGCTGGGTTCGGCTCACTCGATCAGCGTCCGGCTGGTCCGGCCTGGCTTACCTGTCTGGCCAGCTCCACGTGCTGGGGGGAGCTGCCGCCTCAGCCCAGCCAGCCGCCATGAGCCTAAGCCAGGACACGATGCCCACCTGTGCTTCGGAACACAGCCATGACGAGTTTGCGATCACCCCGGGAAGCCTGGCCAGCCCGATGATGGTGCAGCAGGTCAGTGCCAACTACGACACCCTGTGTGCCGATACCGTCAATGGCGATTGCCTGATGCTGGAGCTGGAGCTGGCGTTCGACCTGGAGTTTCAGACCGACTACCCCGACGATTTCCAGGACCGGGCGGTCAGTATCCTGAACATGGTGGAGGGCTTCTACCAGGCCCAGCTGGGCATCGTATTCGACGCCCTGTCGGTTGAATTCCTGGGCAGCCAGCTGTTCACCACCTCCACCAATGCCAACGAACTGTTGGGCGATGTGCAGGCCAAACTCGCCAATGATCAGGTGCCGTTCATCCAGAACGACAGCGCCATTTTTCATCTCATCAGCGGTCGCGATTTCGACGGCTCCGTGGCCGGCCTGGCCTATGTGGGTACGGTGTGTAACGCCAATGGCTATGCCTCGGGTATCACCAATGCCTTCGGCAACGACTCCATCACCGCCCTGGTAGTGGCCCACGAAATCGGTCACAACCTCGGTGCTCGACACGACGATCCTCTCGCCAACGGCTGTGGCAGCGGGTACATCATGGCGCCCTCCATTTCCGCTTCCGCCACCAGTTTCTCCTCTTGCTCGGAAGGTGACATCGAGGGCACCATCAGTGATCTGTCCGCGGTGGAACAATGCTTCAACTTCCCGGCCGACATCGGCCTGGTCGCTTCCCTGGCCAACGCCAGTGAGGTGAACCGTAACCAGGCGTTTGTGGCGCATTTCGACGTCCGCTATGAGCAGGCCTATGCCGCAGCAGACCGATTCACCCTGACGGGCTCGGTGCCTGCGGAGGAGGGCACACTCCAGGTTGTCACCGTAGATGGTCAGCCCTGCACTCTCGCACTGGATGGCGCCAGCTACGATTGCGGCGAAATGGACTCACCCAGCGATGGCCTGCAGGTCAGCGTTCAGGCGCTGGGTATCGGTGCCCAGTTCAACCTCACCCAGAATGTGGCCCTGATCAGCGATTCCGGCGATGTCATTGACATTGCCTTGGCCAACGATCAGCTGGCGACCGAATTCGCGGTGATCTCCAAGCTGCCAACGGATTTGGCGGTTACCACCGAAGGCGTCAATCTCCGCCTCACTTGGCAGGACCACGCCGACGATGAAAGCGGCTACCGGGTCGAGCGCCGGGTTGAAGGCCAGGGCAGCTATACCATCCTGACCAATGCCCTGGCGGCGAGCAGTGAAACCTACCTGGACGCTTCGGCGGAGGCGAACGTGGTCTACCAATACCGGGTGTCAGCGGTGGGCGGTGACTGGGATGCGCTGCCCAGCAACGTGGCTAGCGGAGTTTATTACACCGAGCCGGCCACACCGGCGGGGCTCAGCGTGAGGGTGGACGATGGTGCGGTACTGTTAAGCTGGGACGATCGGGCCGACAACGAAACCCATTACCTGGTGGAGCGATTGCGCAGTGGCACCGACACCTGGCTGACAATTGCCTCGCTGGCAGCGAACAGTGAAGCGTTTGTGGACACCACGGCAGTACCGGAGCTGGAATACCGCTACCGGGTGTTTGCTGCCAACAGCCAGGTTTCTGCCAGCAGCAACCTGGCCACCGCAGTGGTGCCTCAGGTGGAAGAGGAGCCGGCGGACCACGGCGGGAGCGGAGCCCAGACCCAAAGCCGCGCTTCCGATGGCGACGATTCGGGGTCATCCGGGGGCGGGGGTGCCACTGGGTGGGGCTGGTGGCTGTTTGCCCTGCTGGCACTTTGCCGTCGCTGCACCCGGAGGGCATCATGAAGACTCGATCGTTTACGATTGCGGCCCTCACCCTGCTGGCGGGTGTGTCCGGCTGTAGCGGCGCCCTGTCCTCGGCGCCGGGCATTAGTGCACAGGGCGCACCCGAGACCTTGGCAGACGCCAGGGAACGCTGGCGCGCCAGCCAGATAGGGGATTACCAGATCACCGTTCAGCAGAGCTGCTTCTGTCTGCAGGAATTTACCCAGCCCTTGCGGATCACCGTGCGTGATGCCCGCGTGGTGTCGGTCGCCGGGCTGACGCAACCCCTGACCCAGCCAGACCAGCTGGACCGGTCACGACTGACGGTGGAGGGCCTGTTCGACTTTATTGCCGACGCTCAACGCCGGCAGGTCGAACGGCTCGACGTCAGTTACCACCCGCAGTATGGGTATCCCTCCGAGATCGCCTATGACGGCCACGCCATGATTGCGGACGATGAGATCTCTTACCGATTGTCGGATTTGGTGCCAGAGTAGGCCGTGCTTGGGGTATGGATCTGTCAACTCAGTTCAGCACGCGGTTTGCCTTTGACGTTGTCAATCAGGCAGGCTCCCTTGTAACTAGGTAGTTACCCAAAGTGCATGAAGCTGGCAGCACGCTTCCGGTTCGTCATTTGGCTCGACTCGGTCCGCCACATCCCCTGTCGCTGCTGTCATCTCAAGCTCTTTTCGCCCGGCAATTTCCGAGTTGGCGGCATTCCTGAAGTTCCATCCTGAGCAAGTTTGTTTCAAATGTTTAGCCGTTTGACCATCCTGGCATCGCCTCACCGGTCCACTGGGCGGGCTTTGTCAGTGCAGGAAAGGCATATGGAAAACGGCGTTGAAGCGCCAAGGCCCAGCGCCACGCTAACGGCGATTCCACGCCGGTCAACCGGGCGAATTGGCCCTGTCGAATCTGGCATACGCCGAAAGAGCTTATACACTGTATCCAGAGTCTGGCCAAAACAGGAGATAGCGGTGAGCGACAGCGCCCCCGAAAGCACGCCGACCCGCACGCTGCAGCAGCTGGAGCAAAGCCGGAAAATACTGCAGCGGCTGATCCGGGTTGCCGGTCTGATCGAAGGGCTGAAGCACAGTCTTGAGAATATGCTGGCCCAGGATTCAGCGGCGGCAGGAGAGGCTCCAGGACTGGCCCGGCTGATTGACGGGCTGGAGAAAACCATGCGGGAATACTCGGATGACGAGGTGACGCAGCGGCTAGACCGGCTCGACGAACGTCTCCGAGTACTGTTCGGCAGATTGGCCCCTTTTATAGCACAAGTACAGGTTGACGACACACCAGAGCTGGATTTGCCCCCCAGTGATGCGCTTCAAGACGTGGGTGAGCTCAAACGCTCGGCCCGCACGGCTCTGACCATGCGGGGGCTGTTGGCCCGGCGTGGTGCGGCCGTGCCGGAGTTCCGTTTGCCGCTGAATCGCAACCTGCTTCAGTCGCAACTCCAAACCATTACCCATGAGGCGCGGTCCGCTCGTCAACAGGTGATTCAGCAAGTGCAGGAAGTGGATGGCGAGATCCGCCAAATGCTCGAACATGGACATCTGCCTGAGGCGATGCAAGAGCTATTGCAGCAAATGCTGGAGGGGTTGCAGAACAACCTGGCTCATTTGGACGCCGGGCAGAGTGTGAGCGAGCTTCCGCTGCCTATCGAGGAGGTATCGTTCGCTGAACCTCAGCAGATAGTGACCCCCTCGCCGTCGTCCCTATCGGCGTCGCCTCAATCACCGTCCGTTCAATCGTCGTCCGCTTCCCCGTCGTCACCGAGTGTCGATCCGGAACTGCCCGTCCCACAGCGTGCCGAATCGGAGCTTCAGGAGCCAGCGGAGGAGGAACCCCTTGCTCGGCCCGGCCTGTTCCGCTCGATTTGCTTGTGGGTCAAGTCGCCGTGGCATGTGAGCTGGCGGGAGATACGATCGGGGCAGTATCGCGCCTTGCGTTGACGGTGATCGGGAGGCCCGTTGGTCGACTGACCATAGTGCAGCCGGTAGTTCCCGAACGAGGAACTGGCGGTCGATGATGCTCAACGTGCGCTGAAGTAAGTGTGGGGCCGTCAGACGGTGTTCGATCTGTCCGGCGGCCGATTTGATGCGGGCGCGGATAGAACTCATGCGAATCCTCGCCCCGCTACCGCAGCCCCGCAACGGTGCCAGTCATTGTGCGGCCGTGGGCCGCCCTGGTTCGTGACCCTTGCAGCCTGCTTGGAACGGATGCCGTCAAGGAAGGCAGCCCAACGCCGCCACCTATTTTTAATTAATAGCGTTGGCACCTATACTCAAGAGCGAGTTTTTTGCGTTTTTGAGATGGCTTCATCGTCAACCGATGGAGAGCGCTGTGTCAAAAAGTATCGCGTCAGCCGTTTGCTGTTCATTATTGTCCAGTGGTTTGTTGGCTGAGACATGGTCAGAGCGAGCGAACTCTGACGACTGGCTTCAAATGCCAATTGAAGAACTGCTCAGCGTTCGAGTCGACGTTGCTTCCAGTCGGACACAAGAAATTGCCGAAGCGCCGCTCATAGTATCGCGTTTTGATAAAGACGATTTGGTAGCTATGGGCATCACTTCGCTGGAAGACATGCTCAACTTTTTCCCTGGTATATTGACGCAGGGTACCCAGTCGGGAAATTCGGCAATAATGAGCCGGGGACTTGTCGACAGTTTTAATCAAAAAGTTCTTTTCCTGCTGAATAACGTGCCATATTGGGCGCCAAGTCATTCTGCAGTGCCGCTAAACGGCGTGCCCTTTGAGTCCATCAGTCATGTCGAAATCGTTCGCGGACCAGCGGCAGTCTATTACGGTACCAATGCTTCTGCTGCCGTAATAAATGTGGTTACCCACCAAAGTTCTGACAACGTTGTTGCCGTTAACTACTTTGAAGACGCCTACAAGATCGGCATGATGGCGAATTATAGAGACGGCAATTTTTGGAGCAATCTGTCCCTCGAAAAAACAAATGACGACGGTCGAAGCGCCCAAATAATTGATATCACGCCATCTTTGGGTCTGCCTTCGTCCGGTGAATTCCTGCACTCCCTTGACAACGAAGCCTTGCTGTTTCGCTTGGGTTATAAAGACTTCAGTGCGATGTACCAGCAGTTTGAGGTCACCCATAACGGCCATAATTCGCAGGTTCCTTTCATACTCACTAATGGCTTGAAGTATCAGGGCAGGCTTTTGCATTTGGAAAATGGGATTAACCTGGGCAACCATACGGTGAATGTTTTCACCGATTACAACCAGTTCGAGCTGCGGTTTCCCATTACTAATGCCCTGGTAGCGGTTGGCGCGAGTGGGAACGGTGGCTTTAAGTTCGAAAATGGCGATGCTAACTATCGCTGGCGCTCCGGTACAAATGTTGATAGTAAGCTTAGTGAATACTGGTCATTGTTTTATGGCTTGGAATATGAACATCGTCAGTCTTCAGAATACCAACTGTTCAGTGAGGCGACAGGGCAAGCCATTGCTCCGATTATGCAGGCCGCCAGCAGTTACGAAAGGTCGCTGTTTATGCGTTCGGACTATCGGTATGAGAACTGGCGGTTCATTTTGGGCGGGCGCTATGTTGATAATAAGGACAGTGGGACCCACCTGGCGCCGGAAATATCGACGGTTTATCAGTTGGACCAACAGCAGTCGCTGAAGCTGCTCTACGCAGAAGGCTTTAACTCTCCGAATTTTGTTCAGAAGGGCATCGATCTGGGTGCCGCTTTACGGGGTAATCCAAACCTGGAAGCGGAAATCATTAATACGCTGGATCTCGCTTACACCTATTCCTCAGAAAATACCTTGTTTGTGATAAATGGCTACTTTATCGAAGCCGACAATTTGATCCAGCGTGATGTCTCGACGGGCATTATCATGTTTGAAAATACCGGGGACATTAGCCGGTACGGTATGGAGCTTGATTATCAAGTCGCATTTGATAGGTGGAAGCTGTTTTCGAATGTGGGGTATGTGAAGCAGGGAAATGACTCGAGTGAAGATGCTTCTGCCGCTGTAGCCCCCAAGCTTCTGATGGCAGCTGGTGCCAGTTATCACATCACCGCCGCTGGAACACTCGGCGGACATCTGAATCATGTCTCCAGAAGGGCTGAATCTGGCTCGTATACCGATATTACGCTGTCGTATCAGCATCGTATTCGGCAGCTTACGTTGAGTGCCGGTGTCCACAATTTACTCGATCAGGATATTACGGCTTCGGATGTGCAAAACTTCTCCCCGACTCAGCGTATAGTCTACACCGATGGCATATACGTTAACCTGGGCGCCAAATACACATTCAGTCAGTAAAGACCAGCCGACGTTTCCATCGACACGCCTCTGGATCTTTTCACGGCTACAATAGTAAACACAGAGGGACTGCTTGGGCGCCGCAGGGGGGAATCCGCCGATGCAGAGGCGGGCTGCGATCCTGAAACTGACCAATTGCACCTACCGCCATCATGAAACTGACATGGCAGCAGGGTATAACGGACGTATTTTCGGTCCCAAGCCATCGCCAGATGGGCGTCTCAGGCTTCACCGAGCCATCGACAACGGCATTCAGGGAATGTCGAAGGAGCAGCGTTCGTGTCGGAATCAGCGATGATGCAATCCGCAGCGAGGGAGCAGACGTTCGCGGAGGAACTGATCAACTCGATTACCCACGGTATCGGTGCCTTGATGGCGTTATCGGCGGCAACGCTGCTGGTGACATTGGCAAGCCTGGATGGCGACCCCTGGAAGATTGTGGGCGTGTCGATTTATGGCGGCTGCCTGTTCCTTCTTTATACCGCCTCGACGCTCTACCATGGCATCCAGCACGAAAAAGCCAAACCGGTACTGAACGTCATTGATCACTGCTCCATCTACCTGCTGATCGCCGGTACCTACACGCCGTTCCTGCTGGTCAACCTACGTGGTCCCTGGGGCTGGAGCCTGTTTGCGGTAATCTGGCTGCTGGCCATTGGCGGCATCTTGCTCAAGATCTTCAGATCCCGGCATTACGCAACCGCCCATCTGTTCAACTACCTGGTGATGGGCTGGCTCATCGTGGTAGCTGCCAGCGAGCTGGCGGCAAGCTTCTCCGAGTTTGGCCTGATCATGATCGTGGCCGGAGGGTTGTCCTACTCGGTCGGGGTGCTGTTCTTCATCCTGGATCGGTATCCGTACATGCATGCGGTCTGGCACCTGTTTGTGCTCGGAGGCAGTACCTGCCATTACATTGCGGTGTTTGTCGATGTGCTATAGGCGCGGTCACTGTTGCAGACCACGGGTCAGTAGGCTGATTCCTTCCTCCAGCCTTCGCTTGCCGGTCCGCTCGTCGTAGCCGCTGCAGATCTCGATCAGTACCGCGCCATGGATGCCGGCCCATAGGGTCCGAACGGTGGCGTCGGGATCGGCGGTAATGCGGAATTTGCGCTGGGCCATGCCGGCTTTGATGAAGTTGGCAAACATCTCGAAGGCCGTGGAGTTGGAGAGCATCCCGAACAGGTCCGCTTCGATCGCCACCGGCGTACTGGCGGCCAGGAATAGCGCTCGATCAGAGCAGGCCAGCTCGCGGTATATGTAGGCAGCTTGGCGCAGCATGGCTTCCGGCGGGGTTTCGGGAAGCGCGGCCATCAGTCTTCGCTGCCACTCTTCCACCCAACTTTCGTAGAGTGCCCGGATCAGGCCGGGGGTGTCGCCGAACAGGGGCTCGAGGGTCGCCAAGGGCAGGTGAGCCTGCTCAGCCAGGGCTTGCAGGTTCAGCGCGGCCATGCCGTGGTTGCGAACAATATCACGGGCCTGGACCACCAGTTGTCTGCGTTGTTCTTGGTGGGCTGAATCGGTTTGTACATCGGCTGACTTGTGGGTCATGCAACCAATCCTTTGCTGTTATTCATCGATAGTATCAGGGGCTTGGGGCCTGTTGCCAGACTCTGTGCCGCTTTGTTCAACCTTTAACACAAACGACCTGCTTGAGGGTGTGAACCACGTCCACCAGATCACTCTGGTTGGCCATGACCTGATCGATGTCCTTGTAGGCGGCGGGAATTTCGTCCAGTACGCCCTTGTCTTTGCGGCATTCCACGCCCCGGGTTTGCGACTCCATATCCGCCTGGGTGAACTGACGTTTGGCCTGGGTTCGGCTCATGGTGCGGCCCGCGCCGTGGGCGCAGGAACAGAACGACTCCGAATTGCCCTTGCCGCGCACGATGAAGGACTTGGCACCCATGCTGCCGGGGATGATGCCGAGCTGGTCCCTGGCGGCGGCGATCGCTCCTTTTCGGGTCAGGAACACCTGAGCGCCGAAGTGGGTCTCCCGGGCGACATAGTTATGGTGGCAGTTAATGGCTTCCTTGCTGACGGTGAAATCCGGAAGCTGGGGGCGTATGGCGTCCACCACCAGTCGCATCATTTCGCGACGATTCACCAGGGCATATTCCTGCGCCCATTCCACCGCCTGCACATAGTCGTCGAAGTGCTCCGCACCTTCGGAAAAGTAGGCCAGATCCCGGTCTGGCAGGTGCAGCTGATGGCGTTGCGCATCCTTCTTGGCCAGGCTGATAAAGTATCGGCCGATGGCGTTGCCAATGCCCCGGCTGCCGGAGTGCAGCATCAGCCACACGTCCTGGTTTTCATCGACACACAGCTCGATGAAATGGTTGCCGCCACCCAGGGTGCCCAACTGCCGGGGCCAGGTGTTGGGCTTTTGCATTTTCGCCAGCCCAGGGTGCTTGCCGAGAATCTGCGCCAGCACTGCATCCAACTGGTTCACCGACTTGCGCTGGATGCTGGCCTGAGCGTGCATATCGAAACCCACGGGCACCCGGCTCTCGATGGCCTGGCGAATTCGACGCAGGCTGTCCGGTAGTTGGTGCGCTTTGAGCGTCAGCCGCACGGCGTTCATGCCGCAGCCGATATCCACCCCCACGGCTGCCGGGATGATGGCGCCAAGGGTGGGGATGACCGAGCCCACGGTGGCGCCGATGCCAAGATGCACATCGGGCATGGCGGCAATGTGGCTGTGCACAATCGGCAGCTGGGCAATGTTGGCCAACTGGTTCAGGGCGGCGGGTTCGACGTGGTCGGTGAATATTTTTACCGGCACTCGGCCTTTATTAATCGTTGTCCGGATGGGCATGGCAGTCACCTCTGTCGTCGGAATTTGTGCCAGGGAGCCCGTCAATAAATTCGAATGGTCTCTGCGCATCTTGAAGGCTTGAGCGGTCTTCTGGTCGTTCAGAGCCAGAGATGAAGCGGAGTTGATCGGAAGCTCTTAACGTAACAGTACTCCATCCTGGCACCGATTTGGGCACCAATTTGGGCACCTATGTGGGCACTTCACCGTGTTACGGCCAGGGCGTAAGATGGAAACGTGCGCAGTAGGATCGGGACACCCTCACAGGAGGTGCCGTTATGACAGCGTGGAACTTCGAGGCGGACTATTTCACCGCCTGTAATTGCGACTGGGGTTGCCCCTGTAACTTCAATGCCCGACCCAACGAGGGGCGATGCATGGGGTGGGGGGTATGGAACATCCTCACGGGACAGTATGGGACCACCTCACTTGACGGTACCCGGCTTGCTCTCTACTACAAGTTCCCCGGCCCGATTGAGAATGGCGAAGGCACGGCCTGTGCGTATGTGGATGCGGCCGCCAGCGAGCAACAACGCCAAGCGTTAACTGCGATTGGGACCGGGCAGGCGGGCGGAGGTATATTTGGTCTGTTCGGTGCAGAACTGGTCACCACCTGGTTGCCCAGCAAGTTTGTGCCCATCCGGTTTGATGTCCATGACGGTGTTGGAACGGTCAGCATCGAAGGCATTGGTGAGGCACAGAGCGAGTTGCTCAGCTACCCGGACGGTAGTGTTATCCGGCCCGAACTCCATTTGCCCCACGGTATTGAGTACAAGCAGGGGTTGATGACCAATACCCGGCGCTGGTGGTGGCGGGACGATGATTTGCTGGCGAGCTACGCCGACCGCTACGGAGCTGTGGCCCGGGTCAGATTCACGGAACAGGGCTGTGTTGGTTAGTGGGCTTCGCCAATGGGCAGGCTGAATTCGAACAGGCTCCCATGTCCGGTGTTGCGGTGATTGATGGTGCCGTGATGTCGGTCCATGATGAGTTTGCAAATGTGCAGGCCCAAACCTGAACCTGAGATGGTATCGGTGGGCTGAAGATCGTCTTGGGAAAAACGCTCAAACAGCTTCGGCCGAAACCGTTCCGAGACGCCTGGGCCGTTGTCTTCCACGCCGACCCGGAAGTGATCGCCGTCACGGGCCAGGGTTATGGTGATCTGCCCATTCTGAGGCGAATGCTTGATGGCATTGGACAACAGGTTGGTGATGACCTGGCCGAGCCGAAAGCCGTCAGCATAGACCTGCGCGGGATGGCTGTGTTGGTGGAAGGCGAGGGTGACGGCGCGGCTGTCGGCGAAGCCCTGAATCTCGGCGACGGTGTCTTGGATGATTTGCCCCAGGTCCGTTTCGGATTTCGTGAGCGGAACGTTGGTGCTGGCCAGCTTGTCGACACTGAGGATGTCATCGACCAGTTTACGGAGTTTGTCACAGTTGCGGTTGGCCATTTGCAGTAACTTGCTGACATCTTCGGGCAGCGCGCCGTAACGCTCGCTGCTGACCAGCCCAATCGCCCCCACGATGGCGGTCAAGGGGGTGCGCAGTTCGTGATTGATCAGTGAGATCAGGTTGTCCTTGGAGGCCTCTACTTGCTTGCGCATGGTCAAATCGACGAGGGACATCAACAGCATCCACTGGCTTTCGAATTTGATGGGTTTCATGTTCACCTGCATGTCCAACCGTGCTCCCCCCAGCGTGGTCATCGTTAGGTCGGACTGGGTCTCCAGTGTCGCAGGGTCGTCCACTTCGTGAGTTTGTCTCAGCGTGTCCAATGCGCACTGGGCGCTGGCGTTGCCCATCAACTGGCGGATATCGAGGGCGGACACATCCGCGGGTAGTTGCAGGTGAACCCGTGCCTTGCCATTTACTTTGACCAGGTTTCCACGCTGGTTAATAACCAGCAAGCTGTTTGGGCTGTTCTCGAACAGTGACTCGTACTGTTCCGACAATTGCATGATCTGAGTGACGTTGCTGTGAGCGCCCAACATTCTGACGGGCTGGCCCTGGTTGTCGCGAATGGCCAGGCCCCGGCAACGCACCCATACCGTGG
Source organism: Marinobacter sp. SS21 (assembly GCF_028369065.1). GTDB lineage: Bacteria > Pseudomonadota > Gammaproteobacteria > Pseudomonadales > Oleiphilaceae > Marinobacter. The sequence goes on along the minus strand of NZ_JAQNDA010000010.1, from coordinate 84,483 downwards.
AGCCGTCCTTGTGCCGGTATCGGACAATCTGGTCATAGGGGTGATTGGGGTCTTCGCAGTGCTTGCTGAAATTGTCCAGCGCGAGAGCCAGGTCTTCCTGGTTGATGAGATCCTGCCATTCGCTGGCTAGGTGCAGCTTTTCTTGGGGATCGAATCCAAGGGTGGTCCAGAAGCGCTCACTCATCCACTCCTGCTCGGGATTTTCCAGATCCCAGTACCACAGGCCGTCCAGGGAACCGTGCTGAATGAACTCGAAAATTCGGTTGTCGGATTTCAGCAGGGCGTTCAGTTCCTGCTTGAGGTAGTGCTCATCGCTCATTGAGGGCCTCTGAGTGGCTCGCAGAATCAGGTCGGTTTTTTGGCATCAGTGAGTTCCCCTTTAGTTTGCTAGATTAGGACAAGATTCGCCAAAAAAGACAGCGATTAGCCAGGTTGGCACAAAAAACTGCGGCGGGATTCATAATGGCGCTAAGGTTAAAAAACGGCGCTGAGGTTGAAAACTGATATTGGATTCGCGATGTTGTGCCCAGTCACATTTTGGAACACCGGAATAATATGCTGTTCATCGGCCTGTTCTATTCAGTTTCACTGATTGCCTGTGGGCTCAGTCGCGACCCTCGCCTGCATTACGGTGGGCCGCTGGCGCTGCTGCTGGTCGCTCCGCTGGTGGGCTACACCTCCTGGGAGTTTTCCAGCTTTGGCTTTGGCTACTTGCTGCTGACCGCCTGGATGGTTTGGCAACCACTCCCTCCCTGGCTGAGAAACCTGCGCTACCTTTGCTGGTTTTTCGCCAGTGCGGTCTTGCTGCTTCACGCTGTGCCTGGTGACTCCGGTTTGCTGCTGCTCGAGCAGGAGACCCTGAAGTCGGGCAGCGTCGCCACCAACCTGTACCTGAATCACGACAAGGTCTGGGTGGCGTGGTCGTTGTTGAGCTGGTTGCCGCTGGTTCGCCTGAGCATGGCGCTGCGGCGGCCGTTTCCGCGCTGGTTGGCGCCGGTCTTGCTGGCGGCGGGCGTGGCCGCCGTCATGGCGCTGGCGGCCGCCATGGGCCTCGTGCATTGGCAACCGGCGCTGACGCCCTGGTTCTGGACGTTCGCGGTGATCAATCTCGTCAATACCTGCGTGGCCGAAGAGCTGCTGTTCCGGGGCCTGCTGCAACGCCAGCTGGCAATTCGTTTTGGCTGGATCACCGCCCTGGTCGTTGCCAGCGGTGCCTTCGGATTGGCGCACCTGGCCGGTGGTTGGAAGTACGTGGCGGTGGCCTGTCTGGCTGGGCTGGTTTACGGCCTGGCCTACTTATGGACGGGGCGTCTGGTCTGGGCGGTGCTGGTGCATTGGGGGCTGAACCTGTCGCACCTGTTGCTGTTCACCTACCCTTTAAGCAAATAGCTTGGCCGGCGGTTTCCAGAGACGTCAGCCTGGTCGGGCCAGGAGGGGGAGCATGAAATACATCTTCGAGATTCGAATTAAGGACGGCCACCGTGCCGAAGAGTATGCTGACGCCTGGGTACGTGCGTCTGAACTCATTCAGCAGGCCCCCGGCGCCCGTGGCACCGAGCTGCACCGCAAGATTGGCGACCCCAACGCGTTGATCGCCATTGCCCACTGGGACAGCAAGCATGACCGCGATGCCATGGAGTCGCGGCACGATCCACGGGTCGCCGACATCATTCGCAGCGCGGCCCCGTTCGTCGAGATTCGGCGGCTGGGGGAGTACGAAGAACCGGAGTGGGTGGTGTTGCCTCCGCAGCGGAACTGACTTTGCCACCGGGACTTGAGTGGCCATCGGCGTTGGCCCTGGGAGCCTGTGACGGTCACGAAAATTAAGGATTTTTTCGCCGGTTTTGCATTATTTTAGACTCCCAGGCGCTGATTTGGCGCTAAGATGATTTGCGTGTTACACAGACTGCTCTGTGTTCAAGGAATGGACGCGGCTTTGCGTCCTGTGATTGATCAACCTAAGGATGTTAAAGGTTACCTCATGACAAAGAATACGTTACCCCTGATCGTAGGCTCGGTGGCCACCGTTTTTCTGGCCGGCTGTCAAATGATGCCGTCAACCATGGGCGCCGGCTCCGGCGGCCAAAGTGTGACCGAGATTGCGCTGGGCGATCGCGCCCGTGGTGAACTGACCACGCAGAGCGGACTGAACCGCAAGGACGGTAGCCGCTATCAGACCTTCGCCATGGCACTGGACGCGGACACGCTGCTGGAGATTGAGCTGGATGGCAGTCTCGATGGCCTGTTGACGCTCTATAACGAGCAGGACGAGATGCTCGCGGTGGCTTCGCCGTTGCGCTACAAAATCACCGAGAGCGGTGACTACAGGGTGGTGGTCAGCGGTGTCGATGCCAGCAGCTATGGGCCGTTCAGTATTGCGTCCAGCACCATCGACCTGGAACTCTCCAGCAGCCTTACGGCGCCTGGTACCGCCACCGGTTGGTTGCAGGACGAAGCCGTTGTTTTCAACGTCACCATTCCCGAGTCCGGCGCGTATCAGATTGACCTGCGTTCCGACGACTTCGATACCCTGATGGTCATGACCGGTCCCAACGGCTACGAGGTCGAAAATGACGATGGCGGCGACGAATACAACGCCCGCATTGGCGACATTCTCGAGGCCGGCGAATACCAGATCCAGGCCGGTTCCTATGAAGAGAACAGCGGTCTGTTCACCCTTGAAATTGCCGCTCTGAACGTCGACATCGACGAGGGACGGGAGATCTCCGCTCCCGCCGACGTGGCTGGTTGGATGCGCAGTGGCCCTGACGTCTATACCCTGACCATCGAAGAGGCGGGGATGTATCAGATCGACATGCGTGCCGATGGCCTGGATCCGATGCTGACACTGGAAGGCCCGGCAGGGTACGTGGCCGAAGACGACGATGGCGGCGATAACTACAACGCCCGTCTCACCGAGCGGCTGGAGGCTGGCGTCTACACCCTGACCGCCCGTTGCTACGAAGAGAACCGTGGTCTCTATAACCTGACGGTAACACCGCTGTAAGTCACCTCGGACATACTGAGGTCTAAAAGGCAGACTGACGATCCGTTGGTCTGCTTTTTTTATGCACGGCGCTTTGGTGCCCTCATTTTGTGCAATCGCCCATCATGGGTTTAACTAGGGGATAGAAGCTGTTGCTGCAACCGGCACCTTGAGGGGGATGCTATGGCCCGATTTTCCGATGACTTGCAGCCGCCCAAGGTGTTGATGTTCGATTGGCACGGCACCCTGGTGGATACCAGTGATGCCATGTTCAGCGCCATGGAGGACATGCTGCCGCAACTGGAAGGACTGGGGCTGGTGGAGCGGCTATTGCCCGAGGAAAAGTGCCGGACCGCCGATGATGCCCGCCTGGTGCGCTTTATCCGCGTCTATCGCCGGCTGCACCCCCGCATCCTGGCGGAACGCCGGGTATCGCGCACCGACATATTCAACGCCATCTTCGGCGATGACAAAGCCGCCCGGCTGATCGCCCATGAAGCTTACAACCACTGCTATCGCAAGTACTTCGGCCAGGTTAAGCCGTTTCAGCAAGGCGTTTTCGAGTACCTCATGGCCTGCAAGCGTCTGGGCATCAAACTGGCCGTGGCCACGAACCGCAACCGGGAATTCCTCGATACCGAAATCCAGACGGTGGACGGCGGCCGTTGGCAAGACCTGTTTGATGTCACCGTGTGCGCCGATGACGTGGTGCACTACAAGCCCGATCCGGAAGTGATGCTCAAGGCATTGGAAAAACTGGGGCTACCGGCGGATGAAACCGCCTGGTACGTCGGTGACAGTTTTGTTGACATGATCACCGCGGCCCGAACCGGCATTACCCGGGTGTTCTATAACGGCGCCTGCTGGGCGCAGGACCGGGTCGAGAGCTGGTTCAGTTATCGCGATACTCCCCATGCCATTCTGGACAGTTTTGATGATCTGATGACCCTGCTTGGCGACACCGCCCACAGCAACCGGCAGGCCTTCCGGGCCACGGTCGATGGGGTGCGGCCACCGGCCTATCCGCCGCCAACACCGCCGCCCCCCAGAATCGAATCCGACTGGCACCCGGCGGTGGCGAAACTGATTCGGCCCGCGGTGGTCTTGTTCGACTGGCATGCGACCCTGGTGGATACCCTGGACGCCATGTATCACGCCGTGGATGACATGCTGCCGGAGTTCCATCAGCTGGAACTGATGGGGCGGATGGTCATGCCAGAGGACAGCAAAACCCCGGAGGATGCCCGTCTGGTGGCCTACGTTCGAGAGTTTGCCGCCCTCCACCCCAAAGTTAAGGCGGACCGGAAGATCTCCCGGACCGATATTTTCGAGGTGCTGTTCGGCGAAGATCAAGACGCCAAGCAACTCGCCCATCTGGCTTTCAACCGTCATTACCGCAATCACTTCGGCACGGTGAAACCGTTCGAACCCAAGGTCAGGGAGATGCTCGAAGCGCTGCGTCGTCTCGATATCCAGGTCGGCCTGATCACCAACCGGGACCGGGAATTTTTTGAGCACGAACTGGCGGCGGTGGAGGGCAGCGGCTGGCGCCACCTGTTTGACACTTACGTCTGCGGTGATGACACCCCGCTGCGTAAGCCTCATCCTGACCAGCTGCTGCTGGCGGCGGCGCAGCTGGAATACTCGCCCGATCCCAGCATCTGGTATGTGGGCGACAGCACCACCGACATCATCGCGGCCAAACGGGCGGGCATGACCGCCGTATTTTTCAATGGCGCGCAATGGGATCTGCCCTGGTTGAACAAAATTTTCCCCGGCACCCACAAGCACCCGGACAAGCCCGACGTGGTGGTGAATGATTTCTCCGAGTTCTGGGCGCTGGTGCTGGCCTGTGAGGTGGGGCCGGCGGGTTGAACTTTTGGTCGTCGTTCGATTCACACTCAGTGAGAGCTTGGGGATTTCCGGCTCCCCCACAAAGCGGCGGAATCGTTGTGTGTCCAGCGCCGCTGTAGCGTTTGAATGGATGTACCGTGTGAATTGGCGTAGCACCTGGGAGGCGTGATGGTGTATCCGTGTGCCATCCATAGCTTGCGACTCGCGGTTTTACTGTTAGTGATACTGCTGCCGGGAACAGCCCTGACCGCCTTTCGCTGTGGCAGCGCACTGGTGGATATCGGCGACTGGCCGGTGGAAGTGGAGGAACGGTGTGGCGCGCCGGATTACGTTGCGATCTACCCCGCCCAGAGCGTCGCCGGGCTGGGGGTCACCGACATCGTCGAACATTGGTACTACAACCCCGGTCCTCACGGCCTGATCCGGCGGCTGGAGTTCCGCAACGGCCAGCTGCGCCGGGAACGCTCTCTGGGCTACGGTTTTCACCCCAGTGCCACCGGGCGTTGCTCCAGTCGCTTTTTGCGGGAGGGACTGAGTGAATTCGAGGTGGTTGGTCGGTGCGGTGAGCCGCTGTCCCAGCGGATCTATTGGCGCAGCTATGGGCACTCCCGTTACCGTGGCCAGGGCGCCGGCATCACCGTGATTCCGGTGAAGGAATGGTTGTTCGAGTTCGGAGCCAATGAGTTCCGGCGAGTGGTGATCCTGCACAATGGACTGGTGACCGAAGTTCGTTCTGACGACAAGCCCCGCTGACGACCGCCTGCATCCGCGCCCGACACTACCCCTCCGGGGTGCGCATCACCGCGCACCCCGTGTGGTGGCCTTTCCCTTTGCCTTGAGGAGCTTGGCCGGGCTGATCAGGCTACCTTGGCAAAGGAGAGCCCGTGATCCTGCCCCTTCTTCCACACACACACCGCCTCGGTCGGTTCGAAGAAGTCGCTGGCGATCTGCACCGTCGCGCCTTCCTCAATCGGCTGGTTGGTTTGGATATGGGCGCCACCCTGGCGGCTGAAATCCAGCAGCCGGCAGGACAGCGGCTGGGCGTTCTGAGCCAGAGCCAGCTCGGCTTCGCCATGGGTTACCGTATGGCGTTCGCTGGCACGCCGCTCCTGCATGGCCTCGGTGTGGGGGAAGTCCGGATTTTGCGGCGTGTAGAGGCCACTCTTGATGCTCTCATGCACCGACTCATGGATGCTGACGTTGAGGGGGGGATTCTCTGGATCGCCAAACAGCAAGCGGACGCCCCGATTGACCCGCAGCAGTTCCAGCAGCCGATAGCCAGCATGGAAGGAGTCATGGGCCGACATGCGCGGATTGGGGTGGGTCAGTTGCTCCAGGTAGCGATTGTCCATTTCCAACCCAAGGTGTTGTGCCTTGTCGGTCATCCAGCGCAAGGCAATGTCAGACAGCCCGGTTTCCTTGTAGCCGCCGCCGATATCGGAGTGAACGCCCCGGAACCAGCATTGCTCGACGTTCTGGCTGGGGTCGACTGAGCCGGTCCAGAGGTCCGGTGCAAAGGGGGCCCGCTGTTCGTCCAGGGCCAGGGCCTGGAAGGCGTTCTCGACGATCTGGCTGAGATGGGTATTAAAGAAGCCCACCCAGGGCCGGGTCAGTTGACCGAGCAAGGGCGTCGGGGCGCCGTGGGCGCCAACGGTGTCCCAAACGCCAATCATTTTGATCTGCGGACGGATGTTCTCATCGTAGCGGGCGTTGGGCCGTTTCTCTGGCTCGGTTCGGTAGTAATGCCAGGCCTTGGGCAGTGTCTCCAGATCGCTTTTTTCCATCAGCCCGACGGCATAGACAAAGCCTGCAAACGCGCGAGCTGTGTAGGCACCGCGGCTGAATCCGAGGGCATAGATTTCGTCCCCCGTTTGATAGTTGTGTACCAGAAAGCGGTAGCAATCGAGTACGTTCTTGGCCACACCTTTACCGAAGGCGCCGCCCAGCAGGCGGTCGGTATGGCTTCCGGTGCCGACGCCCTGATCGTAGAACACGACCTGCTGGGTGCCGTCGGATGCCGTTGGTGTAATGCTGCGTACCACCTTGACGACATTGGTCGGATCAATGTCCGGTTGGTTCCAGGTACCGTCACAACAGATGACGATGCGTTTGGTGGCGTGCATGACACAGCCCCCCCTCGCGCCATAGGCGCATTCACAAGAAGGCATATCGCAACGCGATAACAGCGCCGCTTCACAAAATCGGGGATCACCCGTTGGCCCCCGCAAACCGCCCCGGACTGCCGGACCGGGTTGATTAAATTATAGACGATTTGGTGTCGTTTCGGATTTTAGCTTTTCGACCGACGTCGCAGCCGGCGCGGCTACCATCTCAGAATGGCCTGGAAGACCAGGCTGCGGCCAGGCTGGGGCAGGTCATTGGGAATGCTGGGGGCAAGCTGGCCCTGTTCCGGACCGCGACTGGCCTCGCGTACATCGGCATCGAACACATTGCGGGCTTGCAGGTTGAGGGTGACGTTGTCGCTCAGCAGTCGGCGGATATTCAGGTCCAGGGTGGTGTAACCGTCCAGCTTGGCGCGGGCATCGCCGGCGGCCCGTTCGCTGGAACCCACCCAGACCACACTGGGGGTGAGCTGCCAGGCCGGCCTGGGCTGCCAGTTCAGTCGCAGGCTGGCGTCGGAGTTGGGGGTGAGTCCCAATGGCTCGCCATCCTGGTCTCGGGTTCGCTGGTAGCTGTAGTTGAGCAGCAGCTGAGCAGTATCGGCCAGCTGATAGCGCAGCTCCGTCTCGACACCCCGACCCCGGACCCGGCCGCTGTTCTGGGCGGTAAAGGTGCCGCCGGGGTCGGCCACGAAGTCAATCAGGTCATCGATGCGGTACTGATAGAGGTTGAGATCCAGCGCCCAACTGGCCGAGGGGGTGAAAGTGAAGGCCAGTTCGGTGCTCTTGAGGGTTTCCGGCTCCAGGTCAGGGTTGCCCAGGGCCACCGGGTTGCTGCGAGCATGGAGCTCAAAAAATGCCGGCGTGCGGAAGGCTTCGCCGTACAGCAGTTTGGTGGTTAGCCAGGGCGTGGTCGTCCAGACCAGGGCGAGGCGGGGGTTCACCGTGTCGCCGAAGTCGGAGTAGTGGTCATAGCGTACGCCGGTGGTGAGCTCCCAGTTGGGTGCGAAGGTCCATTCGTCCTGCACGAAGCCATAGTAACTGGTGCGCTGGTTTTCGGGCAGGAAGGCCCCAAGGGTGTCGCTGGTATCGGTGAGTGGAATCGGGGTTGGAAAACCGGTCGCACTTAACATGAAATTTGTGGCGTCCTTGGTTTCGACGATGTCTCCCCAGAAGTAGCCAGTGCCCAGGCGCAATCGGTGTTTTTCCCACCCCCAATAGACGGCAGCCATATCCAGGCGGGCATTTTCCTCGGTCAGCTCGGGGGTCTGTAGCACGCCTTCCGGGAACGGCCCGCCGCCGCCTACCAGGGAGAAGTCGGTGCCCGGGGGGAACTGTTGGAATCGGGTGGGGTTGCGAAAATCGCTGTACAGATAGCTAAGCTGGGTATCCAGCTCCCAGTCCGGGTGAAACTCGGGCGCGTGCCAGGTCAGGTCCGCCATGCCGTGGTGGTGTTCGAAACGGCTGTCCGGGTCGAGGTTGTCGTTGATGCCCTGAGCGGTTTCCACCCGGTCCTGGCGGTAAGCCATACGCAGGCGGAACTGGCTCCAGAGCAGGTCGGTGCGCAGGTCGAAATTGCGGTAGCCCATGTTGACCGGGCCCGGCGCCAGTGAGGCGCTGGTGCCCAACAGGGCATCGAGGTTGGATTGCTGGTCGGCCTCGATGGTGGGATCGTCGCCGTTGCTCTGGTTGTAGGCGATGGAGAACACCCCTTGTACCGGACCCGCGTCCAGGGCCCGGCGCAGGAACGAATAGCCGCTGTCGAAACTGCCGTAGGCCAGGCTGGCTTCGCCGCCGTCGAGATCCTCGGGGGCCTTGGTGATGATGTTGATGACGCCGGCGAAGGCATCGGCGCCGTAAACCGCCGAGCCGGGGCCACGAATGATCTCGATGCGCTCCACCATCTTCACCGGGAAGCCGGCCCGAGCCATCATGCGTTGGCCGCGGTCGCCGAGGAACAGGCTGGATTTGGGAATGCCGTTGATCAGCACCAGGGTGTGGGGGTTGAAATTGGAGACGATGCCGCGGATGTAATAGCGGGAGGCGTAGATAAAGCTGCCGTGGGACACGTGCAGGCCTGGCACCAGTTCCAGGGCCTCGTCGATGTCCTGCACCCCCATGGCCTCCAGTTCCTCGGCGGTGATCACGCTGGCCACTGCCGGGGCACGTACCAGGGATTTTGGCGTGCCGGTGGCAATGCGGACCTGAAGGCCCATCAGCTCTTCCAGACTCAGGGTCGATATATCCTGAATGGTGGCTGTGGCCTGGCATGATAGGAGTGTCAGGAACATTCCAAATGGCCTTAAACGGCGCATTTCGTTCCCCTTGGTTCGGGTTGGCTGAACATTCCTTACAGGATCGGGAGCAATGCTTCCTTTATTGAAATTTAGGTCACCCATCGCTTTGGCGCAATTTTAGGTTGCCACGCACGGAGGGCGTAAGTCCGGTCGGGCAATCACCAGCGCACCGTGCCCTGCAGGATGACGCTGCGCCCCGGCTGGGGCAAGTCGTTGGGAATATTCGGCACGCTCTGCCCCTGTACCGGCCCGCGGCTGGCCTCGCGCACGTCGGCATCGAACACATTGCGGGCTTGCAGGTTGAGGGTGACGTTGTCGCTCAGCCGTCGGCGGATATTCAGGTCTAGGGTGGTGTAACCGTCCAGCTTGGCGCGGGCATCGCCGGCGGCCCGTTCGCTGGAACCGACCCAGACCACACTGGGGGTGACCTGCCAGGCGGGTTTGGGCTGCCAGTTCAGGCGCAGGCTGGCGTCGGCGTTGGGGGTGAGGCCCAACGGCTCGCCACCCTGGTCGCGGGTTCGCTGGTAGCTGTAGTTGAGCAGCAGCTGAGCGGTAGCGGCCAGCTGATAGCGCAGCTCCGTCTCGACACCCCGACCCCGTACCCGGCCGCTGTTCTGGGCGGTAAAGGTGCCGCCCGGGTCGCCCTCGAAGTCGATCAGGTCATCGATGCGGTAGTGGTAGAGATTGATGTCCAGGGCCCAGTTTTCAGAGGGCGTCAGGCTAAAGGCCAGTTCGGTGCTCTTGATGGTTTCCGGTTCCAGGTCCGGGTTGCCCAGGGCCACCGGGTTGTTACGGGCATAGAGCTCGAAGAAGGCCGGGGCGCGGAAGGCCTCGCCGTACAGCAGTTTGGTGGTGAGCCAGGGGGTGGTTGTCCAGACCAGCGCCGCCCGGGGATTGACGGTGTAGCCAAAGTCCGAGTAATGGTCATGGCGCACCCCAGCGGTCAGTTCCCAATCCGGGGCGAAGGCCCATTCGTCCTGCACGAAGGTGTAGTAGCTGGTGCGCTGGTTTTCTGGCTGAAAAGCGAAGTTGGTATCGCTGACATCCATCAGCGGAGCTGGCGTGGGAAAACCCGTTGGCGAGAGGGTGTAATTGACGGCGTCGGTGGTCTCAAAGATGTCGCCCCAGAAATAGCCAACACCCAGGCGTAGGCGGTGGTTCTGCCAACCTCGGTAAAGGCTGGTGACATCCAGCCGGACGTTTTCTTCGGACAGTTCCGGGGTCTGCAGCACGCCTTCCGGAAAGGGCCCCCCGCCACCCACCAGGGTGAAGTCGGCACCGGGTGGGAATAGCTGGGTCCGGGTTGGATTGCGGAAGTCGTTATAAAGGTAACTGAGCTGGGCCTGCAGTCCCCAATCCGGGTGAAGGCCGTCATTACGCCAGGTCAGATCAGCGGTACCACGACGTTGATGGTAGTGGCTGTCCGGGTCCAACACTTCGTTAATGCCCTGGGCCGTTTCCACCCGGTTCTGGCGATAGGCCATGCGCAGGCGGAACTGGTTCCAGAGCAGATCGCTACGAACATCCAGCTGGTTATAGCCGAGGTTGGCTGGCCCAGGCGCCCGAGAGGCACTGGTGCCCAGCAGGGCGTCCAGGATGGACTGCTGGTCGGCGTCGATGGTGGGGTCGTCGCCGTTGCTTTGGTCGAAGGCAATGGACACTACCCCCTGCACCGGGCCCACGTCCAGGGTTTGGCGCAGGAACGAGTAGGCGCTGTCGAAACTGCCGTAACCCAGGCTGGCTTCGCCACCGTCGAGGTCTTCCGGGGCCTTGGTGATGACGTTGATGACGCCGGCGAAGGCGTCGGCACCATAAACGGCAGATCCCGGTCCGCGAATGATCTCGATGCGTTTCACCATCTTCACCGGGAAGCCGCCCCGACCAAGGAGTTGTTCGGGACGATCGCCGGTGAACAGACTGGTTTGGGGGACGCCGTTGATCAGGAACAGGGTATGAGGATTCTGGTTGGAGGTGATTCCACGGATGAAATAACGTGAAGCATAGAAGAAGGTACCGTGGGACACGTGCAGGCCAGGCACCAGCTCCAGGGCCTCATCGATGTCCTGCACCCCCATGGCTTCCAGTTCCTCTGCGGTGATTACGCTGGCTACCGCCGGGGCGCTGGCCAGCGACTTGGGGGTGCCGGTGGCAATACTGACCTGAAGGCTCATCAGTTCCTCCAGGCTCAGGGCCGACAGGTCTTGCGCGGTGGCAGTGGTCTGGCAAGACAGGAGTGTCAGGAGCATGCCGAATGGCCTCAAACGGCGCATTTCGTTCCCCTTGATTCGGGTTAACTGACTAGTCCTTACACAAGAGCGGGAGCAACCTTTCCATTCTTGAAATTTAGGTCAGTCGCTGCGTCGACGCAATTTCAGGTTGTTAGCCAACGGCGGCGAAAGGGTGTCACCAGCGCACCGTGCCCTGCAGGATGACGCTGCGCCCTTGTTGGGGCAGGTCGTTGGGAATATTCGGCACGCTCTGCCCCTGTACCGGCCCGCGGCTGGCTTCGCGCACGTCGGCATCGAACACATTGCGGGCTTGCAGGTTGAGGGTGACGTTGTCGCTCAGCAGTCGGCGGATATTCAGGTCCAGGGTGGTGTAACCGTCCAGCTTGGCGCGGGCATCGCCGGCGGCCCGTTCGCTGGAACCGACCCAGACCACACTGGGGGTGACCTGCCAGGCGGGTTTTGGCTGCCAGTTCAGGCGCAGGCTGGCGTCGGAGTTGGGGGTGAGTCCCAATGGCTCGCCATCCTGGTCGCGGGTTCGCTGGTAACTGTAGTTGAGCAGCAGCTGAGCGGTAGCGGCCAGCTGATAGCGCAGCTCCGTTTCGATGCCGCGACCCCGTACCCGGCCGCTGTTCTGGGCGGTAAAGGTGCCGCCCGGGTCGCCCTCGAAGTCGATCAGGTCATCGATGCGGTAGTGGTAGAGGTTGATGTCCAGGGCCCAGTTTTCAGAGGGCGTCAGGCTAAAGGCCAGTTCGGTGCTCTTGATGGTTTCCGGTTCCAGGTCCGGGTTGCCCAGGGCCACCGGATTGCTGCGGGCATGGAGCTCGAAGAAGGCCGGGGCGCGGAAGGCCTCGCCGTACAGCAGTTTGGTGGTCAGCCAGGGGGAGGTGGTCCAGACCAGGGCTAATCGTGGGTTTACTGTATCGCCAAAATCCGAGTAATGGTCGTAGCGAACCCCGGCGGTCAGTTCCCAGTCCGGGGCGAAGGCCCACTCGTCCTGCACAAAGCCATAGTAACTGGTGCGCTGGTTCTCGGGCAGGAAAATGCGCTCGGTGTCGCTGATGTCGGTTGTCGGAATCGGCATTGGCGCGCCGGTTGGCGACAGTTGGTTGTTCGTAGTGTCGGTCACCCTAAAGATGTCGCCCCAGAAATACCCGGTGCCCAGGCGCAGTTGATGGTCATCCCAACCACGGTACAACGTAGTCACGTCGACTCGGGCATTTTCCTCCGAGAGCTCAGGGGTTGAGCGTGCCCCTTCGGGGAAGGCACCGCCGCCGATCAGCGTAAAATCAGCGCCTGGCGGGAATAGGTTGATCGGGTTTGGGTTGCGAAAATCGCTATATAGGTAACTGAGCTGGGTATCCAGCTCCCAGTCCGGGTGAAACTCGGGCGCCTGCCAGGTCAGGTCCGCCATGCCGTGGTGGTGTTCGAAGCGACTGTCCGGGTCGAGGTTGTCGTTGATGCCCTGAGCGGTTTCCACCCGGTCCTGGCGGTAAGCCATACGCAGGCGGAACTGGCTCCAGAGCAGATCGGTGCGCAGGTCGAAATTGCGGTAGCCCATGCTGACCGGGCCCGGCGCCAGCGAGGCGCTGGTGCCCAACAGGGCATCCAGGTTGGATTGCTGGTCGGCCTCGATGGTGGGATCGTCGCCGTTGCTCTGGTCGTAGGCGATGGAGAACACCCCCTGTACCGGACCCACGTCCAGGGCCTGGCGCAGGAACGAATAGCCGCTGTCGAAACTGCCGTAGGCCAGGCTGGCTTCGCCGCCGTCGAGGTCCTCGGGGGCCTTGGTGATGATGTTGATGACGCCGGCGAAGGCATCGGCGCCGTAAACCGCCGAGCCGGGGCCGCGAATGATCTCGATACGCTCCACCATCTTCACCGGGAAGCCGGCACGGGCCATCGGTCGCTGACCGCGGTCGCCGAGGAACAGGCTGGACTTGGGAATGCCGTTGATCAGCACCAGGGTGTGGGGGTTGAAATTGGAGACGATGCCGCGGATGTAATAGCGGGAGGCGTAGATAAAGCTGCCGTGGGACACGTGCAGGCCGGGCACCAATTCCAGGGCCTCGTCGATGTCCTGCACCCCCATGGCCTCCAGTTCCTCGGCGGTGATCACGCTGGCCACCGCCGGGGCGCGGGCCAAGGATTTGGGCGTGCCGGTGGCAATGCGAACCTGAAGGCTCATCAGCTCTTCCAGGCTCATTGACTCGACATTCTGCGCCACGGCGGGTGGCGCAGCGAACAGAGTAAACCACAAGGCTACAACCGCAAGCCTGGAACTCGGCATTATGCCCCCTTTGGCAGAGCGTTGGGTACAACACCCCTGACGTTGATGGAGACTCCCACGGTAAACTTAGGTCAGCTTATTGGCGTGCGCAAGTATTGGCGACACCCACACCACCGGCGATGGTGCGACAAACCGGGCCGATGGTTGCTACGGGCTTTTCCCGAGGCGGCCATCGGGCCTGCAGGGGCGACCTGTTCGATGATTGCAGGTACACTGAGAAAATGTGAACCGGCCCCTGCGGGCTTCATGGGATGACGGGTGAATTGGCGGCAATGTCCATCGGTAAGGGCGGTTACAGGGTAATAGCGTACCTGAGTGTCGGCTTGGCGATCGCGGGTGCCGTGCTGCCACTGTTGCCATCCACGGTCTTTATCCTGATTGCTGCCTGGGCGGCGGGCCGAAGCTCTCCGGAATTTGAAGCCTGGTTGCTGAATCATCGGCGATTTGGACCGGTGATAGCGAACTGGCGGCATCGGCAGGTGGTGCCCAGGTCGGCAAAGGTACTGGCTTGCGCCATGCTCTGTGTGAGCTGGGCGACGGTTTATGTCGTTGGCGCGCCAGCCTGGATGCTGGTACTACTGGGCGCATTCTTCTGCGCCTTGGGCGGTTATCTGCTGTCCCGGCCTTCCTGCTAATGGCGGGAAAGGGGATGGGGCGCCAGATTCACGACAACCGGCTTCAAGCCGATGCTTGCGACTCAAAGCGCGGCTCATGGCAATCGTCCAGGGCGAGCAGGTAGTACTCGAAGCCCCGTCGGGCTGCGGCCAGCGCCCGCGACTGCTGTTCCTCGGTCACCGCAATACGTTTGATCAACTCCATGGCTTCGTACGGGTGGTTGTCGTCATAGCTGGCATGGGCTCGTAACCAGGCCATGGTGTGGCGGTTGATGGTGGCCTTACCCTCGTCGGCGTAACGTTTTATTCCCTTCACTACTTGCTGGCTCCACTCCCCGGTCGCCCACTCAATGGCCAGATTGGTCGCGGCAATGCCTTCTTCCAGGGAGGCGTTGTTGGATATGTTCCACAGGAAATGGTTGATGGCGTCCATCCCTGCAGGTGGCACCACGCTCGAGAGCGCGTCCTTGTCAATGCCGAAGCCCAGTGCCCAGTCCTGATACCAGTAGGCGTGCCGCTGCTCCACGTGGATGTTGTCAATCAGCCAGAGTTTGGCCTCTTCGTGGCCGGGTGCCGCGCCGGGGCGGGTTTTGCCCAGGTTTAGCCCCATGTATTTGGGAAAGTGTTCCACCAGGGGGTAAAAGTTGAGCAGTGCCCGACGAAACCGGGTGAGCGACAATGTACCGTCGGCCATCTCGGTAAACAGGGGGTGTTGCACCACGCGATTTTTCAGCGGCACCAGGTCGTCCCAGAACCGCTGCGCCCAGGCGCAATGGTCGGTGAGTTCGAGTTTTCTTTTGTATTCAGCTGCGTACATTACTCTAAGCTCCACGTGGTGAGGTGGATGCGTTGACGCCGGTCTGGCCGTCCAGCGCTAGGCGCCGGCGCCGAACTGGCTCTCGGGCATCACACCAACCAATTGCATTCCAATCAGGCGCTTCGCCTCCTGCGCCGGTACCGGGCGAGACATCAAAAAGCCCTGTACATAGTCGCACCCGATCGCCTTCAGACAGTGGAGCTGGGCTTCGTTTTCCACGCCTTCGGCAATGACTTTCAGCCCCAGATTCTGGCCCAGCGAAGCGATCATGTTGACAACGATGGTGTCTTTGCCCTGCTCGGTAATCCGGTCCATGAACGACTTGTCGATCTTGAGTGCGCTGACCTGGTAGTTGGCCAGGTAATGGAGCGAAGAGTAGCCGGTGCCAAAATCATCGATATAAACCGGGATGTCATTCTTGGCCAGCCGTCGCAGATTACGCAGGCAGGCTTCCTCGTTATCGATCATTTTGGTCTCGGTAATCTCCAGCCGGAAGCTGCCTCTGCGCAAATCGTGCTGCTCGATGATCTGAATCATCTCGTCCGGCATACTGCCGCTGGCGAAATAGCTGGCGCACAGGTTGACACTCAGCATGGTCTCGGGGTTTATTTCCTGCCAGCTCTGTAACTGCCGGGCAGCAGCATGCACGACCCACACGGTCAGCGGCAAAATCAACTGAGTATCTTCGGCCAGCGGAATGAAGTCGTTGGGGGACACCATCCCCAGCCGGGGGTGATTCCAGCGGATCAGCGATTCAAAGCCGGAAACCTGGCCACTTTGCAGGTCAACAATGGGTTGGTAGAACAATTCCAGCTGATCGGTTTCTATGGCTTTTTTCAGGTCTTCGGTCAGCCGCAGCCGATGCTGGACCCGATGACGCATCATCTCTTCGAAAATCAGGTAGCCGACGTTGGTGTCCTTGGCCTGGCTCATGGCGGTATCGGCGTCGCTGAGTATTTCTTCGGCCACGTCGAGTCCCTGACCGCTGTAGGCCACGCCGATGGAGGTGTCGAGGTTGAGGCTCTGGCCGTCCAGCTGCACAGGCTCCACAAATTTTTCCTGGATTCGCTTAATCAGCGCCATGACGTCTTCGGGAAAATAGATGTTGTCCATCAGAATGGCGAACTCGGCGCCATTGATGCGGGCGATCACATCGGTGGGGCGGTGATGCATCTGTAGGCGGCGGGCCACCTCGCGCAGCACTTCGTCTCCCGACGCATGCCCCAGACTTTCGTTGATCGACTTGAACCTGCCCACCCCCACGCACATCACGGCAAAATGGTAGTTAGGGGTTCGCCGGTGGCGAGACAGGGCCGCGTGCAACTGGTTCAGGAAAGCCACCCGGTTGGGCAGACCCGTGAGCGGGTCTTCCAGCGACACTCTGGTGAGCATCTGCTGCTGACGATCACGCTCGTACAAGCGCCCAAGCTGATTGGTCGCCTGTTCCATCAGCGCCAGCATGTTGGGCGCCAGGCGCTCGTCGCGAGGTGAAAAGAACTCCAGCACCGCCGCCACTTCGTTATCGATCATGACCGGGAACGCCAGCCGGGTCGAGGTGGCATCTTCGCCCAGTTCAATGCCTTGTTTGGCCCAGGACGGTTTGCCCAGTTGCATGGCCTCCTGGGCCAGTTCGGAATGTCGAGCCTCGGGCCAGTTGTGTTCAATGGTCCTCAGCCACTCCAACTTGAGTCCACCGCCCATGCCGCTGGCGGCAACCGGCCCCAGGTTCTGCTGTTCCACGTTGTAGGCCCGTCCCAGGTGCCAGCCCATATGAACGCAAATGCGGTTCAGGCCATACTCAAGCACCGCCTGAACATCTTTCGCCTCGTTTCCGATGGCGATCATTTCCTGCAGCAGGTTGCTTTTCTCATGATGGTGGCAAAGCATCTGCACAAAATCGCGGCGGTAGGCATGCTCGAGCATGTAGCCGTTGAAGGCGCATATCAGCAGGGGAATCCAGAAGCAAAGTAGCATGGTCAGGGCGCTGTACTGGGTATCCACCAGCCAGGCCGCCCAACTGGCCACCGCGATGGCGGTAAGGCAGCCCACCAGTGCCAGCATGGTTCGCAACTTCAGCACCGAGAAGGCCACCATGATGATGTAGATGCTCTCCAGCGCGGCCACTTGCCCGAGGTAATGCTCCCCCAGCAGCATGACGCCCGACAAGGTGCCCGTGAGGCAGATAAACACCCCGGCTTCCAGAACCAGCTCGACGTAACGTTCGGGTTCTTTGATCAGGGTGAGGAGCCAGATGCAGAAAAGCACCACGCCGATTGGGGCTACCGCCAGCCACATCCAGATCGGTTTACTGGCATCTTCGAAAAAGAGTCCAACGGGGACAACCACGAGCAGATAGAGAATGATCAGCCCGTACACGGACTTTCTGAGCCAGTTGGCGGAGTTCAGGCAGAAATAATCGCGAAATTTCGATTCCAGCCCATGGGGGAGGTAAAGCAGCCTGAGGCTGTGCCCAGCCAGCAGCCCTTTGATTTCGCTCAATTTGATGTGCTTCAGGTCGTGTAGCCAGAGTCCCTTCTGATCATTCGCTAGGCCATCCGTGCCACCAACAAACTTGTCGTCGTTCATGGCGATGCACCAGATAATAGTGTGTCCGATCAGTCGCTCTCCGGAATCGATGGCTACATCGTCACTTCAGCCCACCGTCGCGGTAGATGTCCAGATTAATAGATATAGTCGTGATTAAATGAATTTTCTTGTATCGAATTGCTATGAGACGTTGCGCAAGTTTCGGCGAAGCCCTGGCCTTGGCCAGAAGTGAAGGTGAATCAGGGTGTTAGAACGAGCAAGAGGGGCGGAGCGAGCGGGGTAAAATCTCGTCAAACGGCTGGGCTGTGGCCAAGGCTGGCCAGGGGGGCAAGGATGGCGAAGGGGGGAGCAAGGGTGGCGAAGGGTGGAACAGATAGGGCCGAGAGGCGTGAAACTGGGCCCGGCAACAGACATCACGTCCGTCCCCGGGCCCAAAAGCTTAGGCCGGCTGGGCTTCCAGCTTCAGTCTGAGTTTATCCGGCAGCGAGAACCGGCCGATACGCTGGAGCACGGTCCAGTACTGGCGGCCAAAACTGGCGGAGTTGTAATGAATGCCATGCTTCTCGCACACCGCCTGAACCTTCGGTGAGATTTCGCGATAGCGGTGGGCCGGCAGATCGGGGAACACATGGTGTTCGATCTGGTAGCTGAGGTGGCCGCTCAGCAGGTGCACGAAGTTGTTGCCGGTGAAGTTGCTGGAGCCGGTCAACTGACGCAGATACCAGTGGCCCTTGCTCTCGTTCTCGCACTCTTGCTCGGTAAAGGTCTCGGCATCCTGGGTAAAGTGACCGCAGAAGATCACGGTAGAGGACCACAGGTTGCGGATCAGGTTGGCGCCGATGTTGCCGGCCAGCACGATGGGAGCCACCGGGAACGTCAGCAGCGGGAAAAACACATAGTCCTTGAACGCCTGACGCCCGCCCTTGCGAAAGAAATCCTTGAGGAACGGCAGCTTGGACTTCCAGGTGATCTCCCGGCGACGCAGACGCTCGGTTTCCAGCTCATGCAGCCCTACCCCCCACTGGAACAGCACCGTCAGCAGGATGTAGTTAATGAACTGCAGCAGATGGCCGGGGTGCCACTTGACGTCGTCACCGAGTCGCAACACCGCGTAGCCGTAGTCCCGGTCCTTACCGATGACGTTGGTGTATGTGTGATGCTCATAGTTGTGGGTGCGACGCCAGGACTCACTACTGCATACGGTGTCCCACTCATAGGTTTGCGAATGCAACGAGGGGTCATTCATCCAGTCGTACTGGCCATGCATGACGTTGTGGCCAATTTCCATGTTCTCGATGATCTTGGCCAAACCCAGTGACGCGGTGGCAGCAACGAACACCGGCGGAATGAAACCGAACGGCATCATCACCCGGCCGCCGATTTCCAGTGCCCGGTGCAGCCGGACCACCCGGCGAATGTATTTGGCATCACGCTCGCCCAGGTCGGCCAGCACTTCGTCGCGGATGGCGTTGAGGTCCTGTTCCAGTTCCTGAAGTTGGGCTTCGTTGAGTTTCTTCATCATTTGCTCCTCAGCGGGCCCGGTTGCGGACCCGTTCTCTTTGTTCTTGGTTTCTGGCAAGAATGGGGTGATCAGAGATCGATGTTAACCGGCCCCTGGGGAACCGAGACGCACAGTTGGATATTCTCTTCGCCAGGGCCGGAGGCTTTGCCGGTGAGCCGGTTGATGACCGTGCCGCTGGTCTTCTTGCAGCTGCACTGGTGGCAAACCCCCATGCGGCAGCCGTACTTCGGCGACAGCTTGGCGGCTTCGGCGATCTCCAGCAGCACCGCATCGCCTTCGGCACTCACTGTTACGCCGCTGCGTTCGAAAGCCACTTCGCCACCGAGGTCGTCGGAGGGCAAAGCCGCCATGGGCGCGGAGAAGAAGGTGCTGTGAATGCGGTCGGCGTTGATGGCCCGGTGGTACAGCAACTCATTGGCAAGGTCCATCAGGCCCTTGGGGCCGCACAGGTAGCAGCGGCGCGCGCTAATGCCCGGTACCGTGTCCAGGTGACCGTCGTTGAGGTATTCCGGGGTCTTGCCGGCATCGGTGGCCACCACAGTCAGGGTGAAGGCCGGCCAGTGCTGGCGCAGGGTGTGCAGTTTCTCGGCGGCGATAACGTCAGCCTGAGTGCGCACGAAGTAGAGTAGGGTCACCGGCGCGGAGTAATCGTCGTCGGCCAGGGTGTCCAGCAGGCTCAGCACCGGGGTGATGCCACTGCCGCCAGCAATGAACAGCAACGGTTCTGGCACTTCCGGGGCCAGGAAGTCGCCGAAGGCCTCCCCAAGGGCCAGGGTATCACCGGGCTGCAGGTGATCGTGCATCCAATTGGTTACCTGACCGCCGGGCAGGCGCTTGATGGTCAGCGTGACCGTGCCGTTCTGCTGCCACTGCTTGGGAGAGCTGGACAGGCTGAACGTTCGATTGAGCCGAACACCGTCAATTTCGATACAGATGTTCACATGTTGTCCTGCCTCGTATCCCGCCCAGCGGGCCGAAGGTTTCAGGACAAAGGTTTTGGTGTCGGCGGTTTCGTCAAGAATGCCGGTTACCTTGGCTGGCACGTACTGGCGTACCAGCATTGGATCAATGCTGGTGAGCAGGGGGTCAAAGAAGGCCGCCGGGTCTTCCCGATTGAAAAGCTGCTTGCCGAGCCAGCGCAGAGGGCGATTTTGTTCCAGTAAAGACAGCATGGTTTCCTCTCCATGTGTACAAGTGTTCACGAGTTGTGAACAAATGTACACAAGTGGATGCTGGGCTGTCAACAAATTCCTAGGTCAGCGCATGGAGTGTCGTAACTCATTGAAATTCTGTAGTGATTGCCTGTCTGAAGCCGGCGGAAGCTAAAACTGTGGTGGCGAAAAACAGCTTGTGGCCCTTAATGACTGGATCTGTGTCGCACGGATGATTTTTTTGTGTACACTTGTTTGCCGCTTCGTGACTGCCCTGCCTGCACCAGCTTGTCCGGCGGTGACTTATCGGGTGCATAACCGCTATCGATTGGGAAAGAGAAGTCGTTCGTTATGGCTGAACGTAAGCGTCGTAAGCCGGGAGAAACCCGGGATAAGCTGATGGAGGCCGCGCTGACCCTGGTGGGGAAGGGGCGCCATTTTGCCAGCCTGGGGATTCGTGAGGTCACTCGGCAGGCCGGTGTCGTGCCCACCGCCTTCTATCGGCACTTCCGCAATATGGATGATTTGGGGCTGCAACTGGTTGACGAGTTGGGGCTGGTACTGCGGCGCATGATGCGAGAGGCGCGGCAAAACGTCCTGCAGGCAGACAAGTTGATGGAGGAGTCCGTGGCGATTTTCATCAGCCACGTTCAGCAGAACCGCAATTTCTTCATCTTCATGGCCCAGGGATTGGCGGGCGAGAGCCGGGCCGTGCAGGAGGGGATTCGTAGCGAGCTGCGCTTTTTCTCAAGCGAATTGAGCAATGACTTGCGTCGCCTGCGGCTGGCGGAGCATCTCGGTGATGCCGATCTGGAGCTGACCTGTGATCTGGTGGTACGCACGGTGGCCTTCAGCCTGACCGACCTCATCGGTGTTGAGCCGGATGACGATTACCAGATCGAACAGATCAAAAAACGCACCACCCGGTGCCTGCAACTGATCTTTGTCGGGGCGGCTAACTGGCAGACAGGGAACCGCCCCGAGTAATCCAAAGCGGGGCCGGTTCAGGCCTCGGCAGCCTCCTCCTTGGAGGCGGCTCGCGGTTCGTCAGCGGGCGGCGTCAGCAGTTCTTCCAGTTCGTCCAGGGCCTCGCCATTATATACCGCCAGCCGTTGCATGCTGGGCAGGGTGTCGCGGCAGCCTGTGAAACCGAAGTTCAATGATCCGTCGTAGCTCAGGCAGGTGATGTTCAAGGCACCGCCGTGTGCAATCAGTGACACCGGATACATGGCTTCGAGCTTGGCCCCTTGGTAATACAGGGTGTGGTTTGGTCCCGGCACGTTGGAAATGGTGACGTTGAACACCGGACGCATGCGACCACCGAGGCCCGACATTAACTGCAGGATATACGGTGACATCAACATCATGGTGTATTGGGTCAGCGCTTTCTTGGGCAGCTTCTGCAGGTGTTCCTTGGCCCGGCGGGTGGACTCTTTGATGGCCGCTAGCCGCTGCAAGGGATCGCCTTCGTTGGTGGCCAGTGAGGCGATCATGAAGCTGATCTGGGTGCCGGTGCCCTGATCATCCGCCGGGCGGATGTTGACGGGAATGCCGGCGGTCAGCGGGGTATCCGGTAGCTGGTGCTGATCCAGCAGGAACCGGCGCAGTGCGGTACCGCACAGATACAGCACGATGTCATTCAGGGAGGCGTGGGACAGTTTGGCCAGTCGACGCAGGCGGCTCAACTGGTAATGCTGGGTGGCAAAGCGTCGCTGCGGGGTGACCCGATGGTTAAGCGGCGACACCGGCCCGGTGAACGGCGCCATCAGGCCATCTTCGGGATGGCGGGCGGAGCTGACCAGGCGGGACATGGCATCCCAGAGTCGCGGCGCGATATCGGTCTGCAGCCTGAGGGCTTCCCGGGCCTGGGACCAGGCGGCGTGGACGCTCGCCTCGTTGTCGGTCTTGCTGGCGCGGCGTTGTTCCGGGCGCACCGCCCAGGGGGGCGCCATGTCGGTGTCGTTGGGATCGGTGCTCAGTACCCGTTGCATCAGGCGCATGCCGCTGATGCCGTCGATCAGCGAATGATGCATCTTGGTATAGAGCGCAAAACGGTTGTTTTCCAGTCCTTCGATGATGTGACACTCCCACAGCGGACGGTTGAAGTCCAGGTGGTTGGAGTGCAGGCGTGACACCAGGATGCCCAGCTCCCGTTCGCCGCCTGGGCGGGGAAGGGCCGAGTGGCGGACATGGTAATCCAGGTCGATGTCGTTATCGATTTTCCAGGCGGGGGCGACCACTCGGCCCAGGTTGCCGGGGAAGGCGAGTTTGTAGCACCAAGGCTTCTCGACTTCCCGCTCGGACTTCATGTGGGTGACCAGGTCCTGAAGGAAGGTTTCCGGCGCGCCTTCCGGAAGTGAAAAAATCTGCAGATTGCCGACGTGCATGGGGGTGTTTTCGGATTCTACCGCCAGCCAGGATGCATCCAGTGTTGCCAAACGTTTCATGCTCAGTCCTCTTGCCGCTCTCGCCCATACCTGGGGATTGAGGGGATCGTTTTATTTAGTGAGCCAGCCACCGGTGCCGGGACCGAGGTCGGGCTGCGTTGCTTCCATTCTTGCGTGTCTTTGCGCACGCTCGGACGTGATTCTTAATTACATCTTAGAAGAACGGGCGTTACCGCTCATCGGTTCCATGTATTTTTTTGAGTATACGTATAACCACGTAATGGGGCGAGTGAAGCTAAAGGCGCAATTTCTGGGCGGGAAGGCCGGCCCTCGGGGGAAGGGCCGGCTCAAGGCAGGTCGGTTACTGCATTGCGTCCTCTGCCTCCTTGTACAGCGAGCGTACCGGCTTGGCGAAGAGCTGGCGCACCATCGGTTCGAAGTACTCCAGCGGCAGAATTTCGCCCTCCGGATCGAACGCCGGCGCATCGTACTTGCTGACGAATTCGATGGTCCGTTTGAAGTGAGGGTGGTCCCGGTAGTTGTCCCGCAGGTCCCGGTCCAGGCCCAGGTAGTGGAAGAAATAGTAGCCCTGGAAGATGGCGTGGTGCTTGATCATCCAGTGATTTGCCTCGCTGACGAAGGGCTCCAGCAGCACGGCGGCAACATCGGCGTGATTGTACGAGCCGAGGGTGTCGCCGATGTCGTGTAGCAGGGCGCAGACTACATATTCGTCGTCTTTGCCGTCCCGGTGCGCCAGGGTTGCGGTCTGCAGGCAGTGACTGAGACGGTCCACCGGAAAGCCGCCGAAGTCCCCCTCCAGCAAGCGCAAGTGTTCCAGGATGCGGTCTGGCAGCGATTTGGCGAACTGACCAAAGGACTGGGCAATGATGTGCCAGTCTTCCGCGGTGCCGTTTTTCATATGGTGGAAGCGCGCTCGCGGCGCTTTATCATCACTCATGGTGTTTCCCTATTCAGTTCCGAAAACCCGGATCGATGCGATCCAGCTTGCGCAGTAGCCCTGGCCAGGCCAGTTTGCCACCCATGCCTTTGGTTACCTGCGTGGCCTGCTGGCGGATGGTGTCGACAATGCCGTCGGGCACTGGTGTCATGGGGCGACTGCCGGCGAGGGCCTGGATCTGGACCTCGCAGGCGCGCTGCAGGATGTACATGCCCAGGAACGCATCGGCGATGCTGGCACCGGTGGTGAGCAGGCCGTGATTGCGCAGGATCATGAAATTGTTGTTGCCCAGATCCCGTTGCAGCCGAGCTTTCTCGTCCTCTCGCAGGGCTACGCCTTCGTAATCGTGGTACGCCAGGTTGGACAGCGGAAACAGGCTCTGCTGGGACAGCGGCAGCAGTCCTTCCTGCTGGGCCGACACCGCGACCCCGGCGGTGGTGTGGGTGTGCATGACGCAGACCGCATCGTCCCGAACCGCATGGATGGCGCTGTGGATGGTGAAGCCGGCCGGGTTGATGTCGAAATCGTCCGGATTAACCTTGTTGCCGGCCTGATCCACCCGTACCAGGCTTGATGCGGTGATTTCTTCGAACATCATGCCGTAAGGGTTGATCAGGAACTGATGCTCTTCGCCGGGGATACGGGCGGAGATGTGGGTGAAAATGAGATCGTCCCAGCCATACAGCGCGACCAGACGGTAGGCGGCGGCCAGGTCAACGCGAAGCTGCCATTCTTCGGCGCTGACTTGCCCTTGCTTGGAGGGGATCGCCAATTGATCGGACATAATCAGTGTTCTCTCGGTGTGGGTTATTGTTGGGTGTTTTTTGAGTGTAGGCAGGTGTAGAGGCGTAAAACTGTCAAATGGTTTACATTGTGCTGGATGGCAACTGGGTACACTCCATTCATGATTGAACCTAAATCCGTTCTTCAGGCCTGTCCGCTTTTGGCCGGACTGCCAGGGCAGGCACTCGACGAGGCGGCGGCGATGGCGCGGGTGAAGCATTTTGTCGCCGGTAAGCCGATATACGCCAAAGGTTCGATGCAGGCCACGCTGTGCGTGATTGCCGACGGTACGGTGCGAATCAGCTCGGTCAATGCCGCCGGACGGGAGGCCATGTTGATCATTTTCGGCGCGGGCGCCTGGTTCGGAGATACCGTGTTCTCCCCGGGCACCCCGAGAGTCTACGGGGCCACCGCCCATGAAGACGCGACGATCATCGAATTGCCCGGGGAGGGATTTCGTCAGTTGCTGGCGCGCTTCCCCCAGGCTTATCCGGTGGTTATGGACCTGATCAGCCGGCGGCTGTGGTCGGCGATGTCCATCATCGAGGACGACGCGTTGCGGGGCATCGAGGCCCGGATCGGGCGCCGCTTGCTGTTTCTGGCACAAATACAGGGCATCGGCGAGGTCAGTGCCGAGCCCGTGACGTTCTACCTGACCCGGGAACATATCGCCAATATGATGGGGATGACCCGGCAGGGCGTGCATAAGGTCATCAAGCGCTTTGAGGAGATTGGTTTGCTGCGGCTTGAATACGGCCGGGTGACGCTCACCGACCCCGGAGCACTGCTGACCCACTTGAAAACGCTGGATTGACGCGACCGTGTAAAACGACTGCGTTGCTAACGTGATAACGGCCTCTTGAACGCGCCTGCTCTGCCGCCCCCGAGGGGGGCGAGCTGACGGTAACCACAATAACATCAACATCGCCGGCAACACTAAAAGCGGCAACAACAATAACAACCCAGGAGACACTTATGGAATCCAGCCCACTCGTATCCGTTGGACTGCCGATTTCCCTGTTCATCATCATGATCGGTATCGGCATGACCCTGACCTTGCGGGATTTTCGGCAGGTGACGATCAACCCCCGCGGCATGATCGTCGGTACCTTTGCCCAAATTTTACTGATGCCGCTGGTGGCTTTCGCCCTGGCCTGGTTGTTGGGGCTGGCCCCGGCGATGGCGGTGGGTCTGGTGATCATTGCCGCCTGTCCCGGTGGCACGACCTCTAATTTGTTCGTGCTGTTGGCGCGAGGCCATGTGGCTTTGTCCATCCTGCTGACCGTTACCGCAAGCCTGCTGACCATTCTCACGCTGCCCCTCTTCACAAATTGGGCGCTGCAGCTGCAGTTCGGAACCCAGGAAGACATTGTCCTGCCGATCGGCAAGACCATTGCCATGCTGGTGGGCATTGTACTGTTCCCGGTGGCGCTTGGCATGGCGGTACGAACACGGGCGCCGGCCCTGGCACAGCGGGCCGAAGGTGCGGTCAGTGTGTTCGGCGGGCTGGTTCTGGCATTGCTGATCCTTGGCCTGCTCTACGGTATTCGCGACCGAATTGGTGAGCTACTGGTGCAGGCGGGGCCGGCGGCGATCCTGTTGAACATCGCCGGGATTGCCCTGGGCCTGTTGGTGAGTCGATGCTCGGGGCTGTCCCAGCGGGAGTCCCTGGCGGTGGCCATGGAGCTGGGTATCAAGAACGGCACCATCGCCCTGATGGTGACCCTGACCCTGCTGGAATCCAGCGATATGTCCATTCCTGCCGCGGTCTATGGCGTGTTGATGTTTCCCACCGGATTTGTCCTGGTCAGCTTCGGACGGCGTCTGATTGCCGGAACGGCGCAGTCGAAACCAGCGTCGGCACAGGCGAACCCTTGAGGTTGTGGTCCAGGCAGCTGGCGCTGGCCCAAAGAGACAGGTTGTCAGGATCTGAAAGTTGGTAGCCTTGACGACCGGGGAGGCGAGGACTCGCCTCCTGATTCTCTGATAACAGGTATAACAACAATGTCTGCCCCTATGCCCCGCTTTACCCGGCGATGCCAAGCCGCCTTGCTGTGGCTTTTTGTTCTGTTTGCCACCCCGGCACTGGCCAATGAGTCCTCATTCCGCGACCAGGTCTACGATACCACCTTGCCGCTGTCGCAGCGCATTGCCGCCATGCAGGCGTTGACCGGTCTGGAGCCTGATCCCGATCGTGTCTACCGTGTCTGTATTTGGGACATCTTCGGGCGTTCCGGACCCCTTTTTGCAGCCGCCCAGGACCAGCGCCGCAAGATCATCCAGTTCGGTATCAATGTGGAAATGGTGCCCTACACCAGTGAATCCATCATGGTGGAGGAACTCAAGTCCGGAACCTGTGATGCCGCGCTGATGAGTGGGTTGCGAGCCCGTTTGTTCAATCAGTACACCGGTACGCTCGATTCCATCGGTGGGTTTCCCGAACGGAATCAGATGCGGCTGGCACTGCAGTTGATGGCCGATCCCCGCAGCGCCGAGCGCATGGTGAGTGGCGATTATGTGGTGATGGGCATTGCCCCGGCCGGGGCGGCCCATGTGTTCGTTAATGACCGATCCGTCAACACGCTGGCCAAGGCTTCCGGCAAGCGAGTGGTGGTGCTTGACTATGACCCGACCCAGGCGCGGATGATCGCTGGGGTGGGCGCCACGCCGGTGGTGGCGGATATCGTCAACGCCCCCAACATGTTCAATACCGGCGTGGTGGATGTGTTGGCCGCACCGCTGGCGGGCTACGAGGTGCTGGAGCTGCACAAAGGCCTGTCGCCGGATGGCGGCATCATCGAGATGCCGTTGACCCACATCACCATGCAGTTGATCGGGCGTGCCGAGGTGGTACCCAATGAGCTGGCCCAGTTCGTCCGCGAGGCCTTTTATGAGGGCTTTGACGAGATCATCAGTCGGGTGGCTATGGAGGAGGCCAAGGTGCCTGAGCGCTGGTGGATCGACATTCCCGACCAGGACCGCCTCGATTACGAGCGGATGATGCAGCAAGCTCGCCTGCAATTGCGGGATGAAGGTTATTACAGTGCCGATATGCTGACCCTGCAGCGCAAGATTCGCTGCCGCGCCGACAGCGGCAGGGAAGAATGCAGCAATCCGGTTGAGTAACCCATGTCCGCACACTCCGATACCCTGAGCCGATCCGGCTCGCTGAGTCTTGCCCGCTGGCTTTCCAGCCTGCCCATGCTGGTTATTCTGGTACTCACGCTGTTAGCGTCGGTGGGAGAAACCCTGCACTCACGCTTGCTGGAGGTCGGTAGCGCCACCTGGCCCGACTACTTCAATTTGCGGGTGATTGATCGTCTGGAACAGCCGCGTTGTGAACAGCACCCGGATCTGGGGCAGGCTGTTGAGGTGGCGGTGCGCGCCAAGCAGGCGGAGCTGGCCGAGGACCCCTTTGCCGACGTCTTTGGCGGTCAGATCGACCGCGAGGCCATCCACGAATCCCTTCGGCGTCAGGCTGAGACCTGCCGCGGGGAATGGTCCAGGTGGCAACGTTTGCAGGCGCTCAATACGCCTGCGGTGACGGCCTTTGCCACCATGGAAGCGGGCTTGTCGCAAGCGGTCATCATGGTTACGGGCAACCGCCGGGTGCTGTTGGGGCTGATGCTGCTGTTCTGCGCCGCGGCCGCCACCTTACGGCGCCAGCACATCTCGTTGCGTCCGGTGGAAAGTCAGCAGGATGACCGGGTCGCCACCGTCGCCCAGTTGGTCGCCAATGCCTTATTGACCCTGTCGGCCTGGCTCTACCGCCAGCAGGAACTGGCCCAGGCAGCCGCCGGCATGCCGCTGGCGCACCTGTTCATGCACGATATCTGGGTGACCGGATTCGGCCTGCTGACGGTGATCTCTGCTTACCAGCTCAGTCAATCCCGAACCGACCTGAGCCGCACCGGCTCCTGGCCCCGGGCCTTGCTGAGTGTGCCACTGTACAGCGTCATGTGCCTCAGTGCGGCGCTGCAGTTCATGTTCCACGGCTTCTATCACGGTATTGCGGTGTACCTGAACATGATGGCGGAGCTGTCGGCGCTGTTTCTGAGCCTCGGGCTCTATGTCTGGGTGGGCATGCTGCTGGCGCGCAGTCATTTGCCCCGCAAGGTGTTCGATGTGATCCGGCCCTGGCAGTTACCACCCAAGTGGCTGGGGGTGGTGGTGCTGTTGCTGACGGCCCTGCCGACGGCCTACAGCGGTGCCTCGGGAATCTTCATCCTGGCCGCCGGCATGACCCTGTACCGGGAACTGCGGCGGGCGGGAACGTCTGAGCAGCTGGCGCTCGCCACCACGGCCATTTCCGGTTCCATGGGCACCATGCTCCGGCCCTGCCTGCTGGTGGTCATAGTGGCGACGCTGAACAACAGCGTCACCACCGATGAGCTGTTCAGCGCCGGAGCCCGGGTGCTGCTGCTGACGGCTTTGGTGTATACCCTGTTCGTACTGTTGCTGGGGGGGCGTTCCAGCCTCAAGACCGCCTCGCCGATGCAGGCGATACCGGGCATGCTGCGGGCGCTGGTACCGCTGCTGCCTTATATCGCGGCGTTTGCCGCCGTGGTCATGGTGTGGGAACTGCTGCTGGACCGTGGTCTGGATGAGTTCTCGGCACCGGCCATTCTGCCGCTGGTGATGTTGCTGATTCTGGCCATGGAGCGATGGCTGCTGAAGGAAGCCGACCCGGATCTCGGCCAACCGGAGACATCGCCCGACCAGCCCGTGCCGGTCGGTTATCGTCAGGCGGTGCTACGAGCAACGGACGATTCCACGGCGTTGATCGGCGCCTTGTTGATGCTGATGGCATTGTCGGTCAGCGTCGGCGGACTGATCGAGCGCTCCGGCCTGCTGGAGCTGTTCCCTGACAGCCTGGGCTCGGTGTGGCTGACCCTGGCGCTGCTGATGGGCATGCTGGTATTGATCGGGATGATCATGGACCCCTATGGCGCCGTGTTGCTGGTGAACGCGACCCTGGCCCCGATTGCCCTCGGCAACGGCATTGAGCCGCTGCATTTCTGGGTGATGACGGTACTGGCCTTCGAGATGGGGTATCTAACCCCGCCGGTGGCCCTCAATCACCTGCTGACCAGACAGGTGGTCGGTGTGCCCGTCGCCTGGGAGAGCCTGCACGGCACCTTCTGGCAGCGCAATTTCCGCTTCATCCTGCCGGTGCTGGTCATGGGTAGCGCGCTTTTGATCGTCACCTTCCTGCCGCAGCTGTCGGAAACCGCTCGGAGCCTGCTGCTGGCATCGGCGCCTCAAACCGTCTTGGGATAACGGCGGATTCAGGGCTCCAGGTCAAGAATGGCCTGGAGTTCGCCGCTGCTATACATCGCCAGCAGGGCGTTCTCCAGTGCCTGCAGCCTTTCCGGGCTGGTCTGGCGATTGCAGCCAAGCGATCGCAGGGTGGTGAAAAACACCAGTTCCGGTGCGTTCAGCCTGAGGTTCAGGCGCTCGGCAAGGATCGGCGCGGAGCGGGTGTCCGAGATCCACAGGTCCACCCGGCCCGCGTTCAGCATCAACAAGCCGAGGTGATTTTTGCTGGCCAGGTGCATGCGAAAATCCAGGCTCTGGAGGTATTCACCCAGGCCGCTGCCCAAGTGACTGCTGATGGTGTAGGGGCGGGCGTCGGCCAGGGTGCGGATGGTGAGGGGGCGATCCGGGTGGCTGTAAAAGCCGTGCCGGGAAATGGAAACCGGGCCAATCCAACTCAGGCTGGCTTCCCGCTCCTGGGAGCGGTCGATCGGGAAGACACAGGTGTTGGGGGCTTCGGTGGCGCTGCGTATGGCGCGTTTCTCAGGTTGGAAGTCCAGTTCGTAGTCATCCCCGGCCAATTCAAACATGCGGTGAATGACGTTGAGGGCATAGCCTGATGGCGCTTGGTGGTCGGAAATACGGACCAGCGGTGGTATCGGAAATGTAATCAGTTTAAGGGGGGCGGCCATCGCTGCCGACGTCACCATCAGGCCGGCCAACAGGCGAACTGCAAGGCGCATTACCACTGTTTGATCGCCTCCTCGTAACTCAGGGTTTGGGGGGCGACGTCAGTGTCCATCGCTGGCTTGGGCGCTCCGGGCCGTGCCAGCCAGGTCGCCCTGGGCTCTGGCGAATTCAGCCGCGGAGCACAGCGCCGGTCTGATTTGTGGGCCAACTGCGCAAGCTCGGCGTCGACCAGGCTGGCCATGTTCGACATGGCGTCGGCAACGCTGACTTCTCCTCGCACCGCCCGTCCCACCTGTTGCCACCAGATCCCGGATAATGCGGCGTAGTCCGGCACATTGGTGCCGGTGGGCGTCCAGATGTTGCGGGCATTGCTGCGATAAAATTCCACCAGTCCCCCCAGTGCCAGGGCGCGATCGCCAAAGGTTTTGGAGTGGATGTCCGACGCCCTGATGGGCGTTAGCCCTAATAACAGCTTGCGCAGAGAGACGGTTTTCGACACGGTAAACTGGGCATAGAGCCAGGCCGCCGCCAATCGGTCTGGCGGCGTGTTACGCAGCAAGGTCCAGCCTCCGGCGTCCTGATAGCCGGACTTCATGCCCGGTACCCAATAGGCGCCGCGAGGAGAGGGGGCCACCCGCCACAACGGCTCGCCCTGGTCGTTTTGCACCCGGGAATTGGGGCCGGTGAGTGCAGGCAGGAAGGCGGTGTACCAAAATACCTGCTGGGCGACCTGGCCCTGGGCGACCCATTCGCCGGAAGTGGTGAAGGTCATGTCGTAGGCGGCCGGCGGCGCAAAGCGCTGCAGCCATTCGATGTAGGTCTCCACCGCGTAGATGGCGGCGGGGCTGTCCATGGCGCCCCCCCGCACCACCGATGCGCCCACCGGGTGGCAGCCTTCCACCCGGATTCCCCAGTCATCCACCGGCAAACCGTTGGGCAATCCAGGGTCGCCAGCACCAGCCAGGCTGAGCCAGGCATCGGAAATGCGCCAGCCCAGGGAGGGGTCGGTGCGACCATAGTCCATGTGCCCCCACACCCGCTGGCCGTCGATTTCGCGGACCTGGTGGCTGAAGAAATCGGCAATGTCCTCATAGGCCGCCCAATTCTGTGGCACCCCCAGCGCGTAACCATAGCGGTCTTCGAACTGTTGCTGCAGGTCCGGGCGGCTGAACCAGTCGTGCCGGTACCAGTAGAGATTGGCAAACTGCTGGCTCGGCAGCTGGTACAGCTTACCGTCGGGCGCCGTGCCGAAGGCCAGGCCGATAAAGTCGTCCAGATCGAGGCTGGGCAGGGTGACATCGGCGCCGGCCCCGCTCATGTAGTCGGTCAACGCCAGGGTCTTACCGCGACGGTAATGGGTGCCGATGAAATCGGTATCGTTGATGTAGGCGTCGTAGATGTTGAGCCCGGTATCCATCTGGGCCTGGATTTTCTTGACCAGGTCATCTTCGCCGGTGACTTCATGGATAACCTGAATGCCGGTGATGTCGGTGAAAGCACGGGCCAGCACGTTGGCCTCATAGGCGTGGGTGTCAATGCGCTCGGACACCACCCGAATGGTCATGCCCCGATACGGCGCCGCTGCCTGGGCAAACCAGTTCAACTCAGCCCGCTGTTGGTCGCGACTGAGGCTGGATGGCTGAAACTCCTCGGATAGCCAATGTTCAATGGCGTCATCGGCGGGCTCGGCAAGACCCACCAGGGGAAGGGTTGCCAGCAAAGCAAAGCTGACCGGGCTGAACTTCATCGATGCTCCTGCGCGATGAATACGAAGAACTGACGATCAATTTAGCCAAAGTGTACGTCATTGCCAGGAATTTGCCGATGCTTTGGTGGCCCGTTCTCCCTTTTCCTTCGGAAACGGCAAACGGGTCCCGGGGCCTGCTCCTTAATTGTCGTCCAGATCCCGGGGGGGGCAGTGGAACTCCTGGACCACGGTGTCGTCGTCGATACTCTCCAGGTGAACATCGAACCCCCACAGCCGATGGGTATGTCGCAACACCTCGCTGGTATCGTCGTCCAGCGGGACCCGGTCTGTGGGAACGTGACGCAGGGTCAGGGAGCGGTCGCCCCGCAGGTCCACATTCCATACCTGAATGTTGGGTTCGCGGTAACTCAGGTTGTACTGTCTGGCGAGTTTCTCGCGCAGCAGCCGGTAGCCGGATTCGTTATGAATGGCGGTCACCCGGTAGAAGTCTTCCTGATCGTCGTCCTCGATGGCAAAGAGCTTCAAATCCCGCATCACCTTGGGTGACAGAAATTGCAGGATAAAGCTTTCGTCCTTGAAGTTCTTCATCGCGAAGTGCAGGGTTTCCACCCAATCGGTTCCGGCGATGTCCGGGAACCAGTGCCGGTCTTCGTCGGTGGGGTTCTCGCAAATCCTGCGTAGATCGGAATAGATGGAGAAGCCCAGGGTGTAGGGGTTGATGCCGGAATACCAGGGGCTGTTGAACGGTGGCTGGTAAATCACCGCGGTGTGGCTCTGCAGGAATTCCATCATGAAGCCATCGGTCACCAGGCCTTTTTCGTACAAACGGTTGAGTAGGGTGTAATGCCAGAACGAGGCCCAGCCTTCGTTCATCACCTGGGTCTGGCGCTGGGGATAGAAGTACTGCGCGATCTTGCGCACGATCCGGATGATTTCCCGTTGCCAGGTTTCCAGCAGCGGCGCGTTCTTCTCAATGAAATACAGCAGGTTCTCCTGGGGTTCCTCCGGGTAGCGTTGCTTGCGGCGGCTCTTCTCGTCCTCGTCGTCCGCACTCTTGGGAATGGTGCGCCAGAGGTCGTTGATCTGCCGCTGCAGGTATTCCTCCCGCTCCTTTTGCCGTCGCTGCTCTTCCGAGGCCGAGATGGGGGCGGGGCGCTTGTAGCGGTCGACGCCGTAGTTCATCAGGGCGTGGCAGGAGTCGAGGATTTCCTCCACCGCTTCGACCCCGTAGCGCTCCTCGCACTCAGAGACGTAATTACGGGCAAATACCAGATAGTCAATGATGGCGCTGGCGTCGGTCCAGGTGCGGAACAGGTAGTTGTTTCTAAAAAACGAGTTGTGGCCGTAACAGGCGTGAGCAATCACCAAGGCCTGCATGGGCAGGGTGTTCTCTTCCATCAGGTATGCGATGCAGGGGTCCGAGTTGATGACGATCTCATAGGCCAGACCCATCTGCCCCCGCTGGTAACTTTTGGCGGTATTGAGGAACTGTTTGCCGAATGACCAGTGGTGATAACCCACCGGCATGCCCACCGAACTGTAGGCGTCCATCATCTGCTCCGCACTGATGACTTCGATCTGATTGGGATAGGTTTCCAGACCGAATTCCTCGGCGCACTTGGCAATTTCTTCGTTGTATCGCCCGATCAGCTCGAAGGTCCACTCGGACCCGGTCGATATCGGGTTGCGGTCGGTCGCCTTGCGGGCCTGATCGACAGTATCGCTCATGCAGCCTTCCTCTCGAACAAGTGGCGGAATACAGGGTAGATTTCACCGGCATCGGCAATCTGTTGCATGGCAAAGCTGTGGGGGCGCTCTTCCATGATTTTCTCGTATTCATACCACAGCATCTGGTGATCTTGGGGCGTGATCTCGACATAAGCGAAGTATTGCACCAGGGGCAGGATGCCGTCTTTTAGTAGCTTGCCGCAGACCGGGGAGTCGTCGTTCCAGTTGTCGCCGTCCGAAGCCTGGGCCGCATAGATATTCCACTCCGCTGGTGAGTAGCGGGCCTCGACGATTTTCTTCATCAGCTTCAATGCGCTGGACACGATGGTGCCACCGGTTTCACGGGAGTAGAAAAACTCTTCTTCGTCCACCTCCTTGGCGCTGGTGTGGTGGCGTATGAACACCACATCGATTTTCTTGTAGTTCTTCTTGAGAAACAGGTAGAGCAGGATGAAGAAGCGTTTGGCAATGTCCTTGTGCATTTGCGTCATGGAGCCTGAAACGTCCATCAGGCAGAACATGACGGCACTGGTGGCTGGCTGAGGTTCCTTGCGATGCTGACGATAACGCAGGTCAATTTCGTCGATGAACGGGATGCGCTTCAGGTTGCCTTTGAGGCGGGCGATCTCATCCTCCAGTACCTGAATCTGGTCTTCTTTGCTGAAGGCAGCGTCCGGTTCCGCCCGTGCGGCCAGCAATTCGGCCAATTGCTCCTCCAGCTCCTTCAGCTTACGACGCCGGGCGCCGCCCAGGCTCAGGCGTCGGGCATGGGCGCCACGCAGGGATCGCACCACGTCCAGCCGCGCCGGCACCCCCTGGGTGGAGTAACCGGCCCGCACGTACTTGAAGGTTTCCGTGTCCTTGAGCCGCTTGCGGGCCAGGTTGGGCAATTCCAGATCGTCGAACAGAAAGTCGAGGAACTCCTCCTGGGTAATCTGGAAGGCGAACTCGTCCATCCCCTCACCGTCGGGGCTGGCCTGGCCGCCTCCCTGGCCGGCACCGCCGCCTTGGGGCTTTGGCAGGGTATCGCCGGTGACATACTCACGGTTGCCGGGGTGGACGATTTCCCGTCGGCCGCCCTGGCCGTGACGGAAAATGGGCTCCTGGATGTCCCGGGACGGAATGCTGACGCTTTCGCCCCGTTCAATATCGGTGATCGAGCGGCGCTGTACCGCGTCCGCTACGGCTTTCTTGATGTGTTGCCGGTAACGGCGCAGGAACCGCTCCCGGTTCACCGCGCTCTTGTTCTTGCCGTTCAGGCGCCGGTCGACAATGTGGGTCATCCCCATAACTGCACCTCTTCGTTAACCCGAAAACCAAGGAGTGGCGGAGCAAGGCCCCGAAGCCGTCGCCGACCGGGCCTTGTGCGACCCGGCCGCTGACGGTTTCGGTGCCCCCATCGGCGGCTCCTTATTGGGACTTCCGAACCCGCAGGTACCATTCCGCCAATAGGCGAACCTGCTTCTCGGTGTAGCCCCGGTCGACCATCCGTTCGACAAACTGCTTGTGTTTCTTCTGATCTTCCTGACTTGCTTTTGGATTGAAGGAAATTACCGGCAGCAGATCTTCGGTGTTGGAGAACATTTTCTTCTCGATCACGCTGCGCAGCTTCTCGTAACTGAGCCAGGAGGGGTTCTGGCCCTGGTTGTTGGCCCGGGCCCGCAGCACGAAGTTGACCACCTCGTTGCGGAAGTCCTTCGGGTTGCTGATGCCCGCCGGTTTTTCGATCTTCTCCAGCTCGTCGTTGATGGCGGAGCGGTCGAGGATCTCGCCGGTTTCCGGGTCACGGTATTCCTGGTCCTGAATCCAGAAGTCGGCGTAAGTGACGTAGCGATCGAACAGGTTCTGGCCGTATTCGCTGTAGCTCTCCAGGTACGCGGTCTGGATTTCCTTGCCGATAAACTCGACATAGTGCGGCGCCAGGAACTCCTTGATGAAGCGCAGGTAGCGTTCCTGGGTGTCGGCCGGGAACTGTTCCTGTTCAATCTGCTTCTCCAGCACATACAGCAGATGCACCGGGTTGGCGGCCACTTCGGTGGTGTCGAAATTGAACACCTTGGACAGGATCTTGAAGGCAAAGCGGGTGGACAGGCCTTCCATGCCTTCGTTCACCCCGGCCGCATCCCGGTACTCCTGGATCGACTTGGCCTTGGGGTCGGTGTCCTTGATGTTCTGGCCGTCATAGACCCGCATTTTCGAGAACACGCTGGAATTCTCCGGCTCCTTGACCCGTGACAGCACGGAGAACTGGGCCAGCATGTTGAGGGTGTCCGGGGCACAGGGCGAGCCAGACAGCGAGCTGTTCTTCAGCAGCTTCTGGTAGATCTCGATCTCTTCGGTCACCCGCACGCAGTAGGGCACCTTGACGATGTAGACCCGATCCAGAAACGCCTCGTTGTGCTTGTTGTTGCGGAAGGTCTGCCACTCGGACTCGTTGGAATGGGCCAGGATGATGCCGTCAAAGGGCACCGAGCCCATGCCTTCGGTGGTGTTGTAGTTGCCTTCCTGGGTGGCGGTGAGTAACGGATGCAGCACCTTGATCGGCGCCTTGAACATCTCCACGAACTCCATCAGGCCCTGGTTGGAGCGGCACAGACCGCCGCTGAAACTGTAGGCGTCGGGATCGTCCTGGGAATAATCCTCCAGCATGCGAATGTTGACCTTGCCCACCAAAGCGGAAATATCCTGGTTGTTGTCGTCCCCGGGCTCGGTCTTGGAGACCGCCACCTGATCGAGGATCGAGGGGTAGCGTTTCACCACTCGGAACTTGCCAATGTCGCCGCCAAACTCGTGCAGCCGCTTAACCGCCCAGGGCGACATGATGTTCGTGAGGTAACGGGTGGGAATGCCAAACTCGTCGAGCAGGATCGGGCCGTCCTCGTCTGGATCGAACAGGCCCAAAGGGGTTTCGTTAACCGGCGAATCCTTGATGGCGTAGAAGGGCACCTTCTGCATCAGCTGCTTCAGCTTTTCGGCGAGGGAGCTCTTGCCGCCGCCAACCGGTCCCAGCAGATAGAGAATCTGTTTCTTTTCTTCCAGGCCCTGGGCGGCATGACGGAAGAACGAGACAATGTTCTCCACGGCTTCTTCCATGCCGTAGAACTCGGAGAATTCCGGATACCGCTTGATGACCTTGTTGGAAAAGATGCGTGACAGCCGGGTATCCCGCGAGGTATCCACCAGTTCCGGCTCGCCAATGGCGAGCAACATGCGCTCAGCGCCGGTGGCGTACGCGGATTTGTCCTGTTTGCAGATCTCCAGGTATTCCTCCAGGGAATACTCTTCCTCCTGGGTAGCGTCATACCGTGTCTTGAAGTGCTGCACTATACTCATGGTTCACCCTCGCTATGGCGACGGGACCACTGAACTTGGAATTGTGATGGGGCCTGACAGCCTCGCCGTCAGCGTTCAGTAGCCCTGTCTGTTATTCGTGATTCACGTATAAATCCCCGTTTCGGTTGGCAACGCCAGTGGCGTTTGGTGTCATGTGTTGGATAGTGAAGAATGGTGTCGACGGACTCGTTACCCCATCGGCAGGTGCCGCCGCCGATATGTTCAGCTTAGTTCAGTCCTTGGCTGTTGGACAGTGTCACCGATGCTTTTGTTTCCCGACCAGGCCCGAGATTAATGGCGCGCGGTCGGGGCTGGGATTGGGTGGATGGACCGGTGGATCCGGCCCGATCTACCGGTGGCGATTTGCCCCTAAATCAGTACACTGCACGCTTCGTGCCACCAAGACCCGGTCAGGGGGTGGCGATGGTGAATCGACGGACAAACGATGGTCATGCTCAATTGGCTCAAGCGTATTCTTGGCAAGGACGACTCTCTCCAGTGGGAAGGGCCCTTGGGGCCCGAACCCCGGGCCCAGTGCCCCTGTTGCGATTACATTACGCTCGCCGAGCGTGGCAGCTACCAGATCTGCCCGGTGTGTTTCTGGGAGGATGACGGCCAGGATATCGACGAACTGGACGCGACTTCCGGGCCAAATCGGGGCATGACCCTGCGTCACGGACGGCAGAATTTCGCCGTGTTTGGCGCCAGTGAGCAAGCCGTGGTCAAGTATGTTCTGGCCCCGGAGCAGCGGCGCCGTTACCGTCATGAGCCTCGCGTTTCGCACTGATGTGGTGCAAGTCTACAGTTTGCTGAGCCGAAAAACGCTTTCCGTGGCCCGGTGCAGTCCCTTGCGCTTGGCAAAGGGGCTATCCGGCGGCATGTCCTGCTTCAGCAGCAACTCCACATCGTAGTCCTCCCCATACAGCGCTCGTACCTCTTCATCGCTGACGTTGAACGGGGGGCCTTTGACGTCCTCGTTCTGGTAGTCCAGGGTGAGCAGCAAAATGTGGGTACTGTCCGGGAGCACCGCGGTCAGGTGCTCGACATAGCGCTTGCGCATCGGGGCCGGCAAGGCGATCAGAGCGGCGCGGTCGTACACCAGGCGCACGTTCTTCACGTCCTCGGGAACCAGTTGGAAGAAATCGCCGCACCACAACTCCAGGGTGTCGTGTCGGAACTTAATAAACGGTTCACCGGGGTGAACGGAGGCTTTCTCCTCGGCCTCGGTGAAGAAGTCTTTGCAGGCAATCTCGCTCAACTCAATGCCGATCACCGGATGCCCAAGGTCGTTCAACCACCACATGTCGTGGGCCTTGCCGCACAGGGGCACCAGCACGGTGTCATCGTTGCTGCCGTCGACCACAATGGACCAGTGGTCATGGAGGAATTGGTTGACGCTGCCCTCATGAAAACCGATTTCGCTGTTGGCCCATCGGTTATGCCAGAATTCGTGTTCCATGGCCGTTCTCTTCGCTGGGGGTGAAACGCGCCGCTGAACCCGGCCGGACCCATGGGGTATCACCTCGCGTCCTGGCCAACCGCAGGCAGGCGTCAGCGGAAAGCCCGGGCGTCGACTGCCGGTGTGTTCAGCGCCTGTCTCAATGAGTGTAATCTACTGACAGAAAGTTGAAACCCTGGATTGTCCTGGCGCCTGTTCAGTCAGCTGAGCAGTCAGCTGTTCGGGCACTAAAGCAACATGCTGCGTAACAATGCGAGATAAGGAAGCTCTATGAAAGCGGTTTTCCTGGATGCCAAGACGTTGGGGGCCGATGTGAGCCTGGAGCCGATCGAACGGGTGGTCGATCAGCTGATGATCCACGAGCGAACCCATGCGGATCAGGTGTTAGCCCGGCTCAAAGGGTACGACACCGTACTCACCAACAAGGTTGTTCTCACTCGGGCTCATTTTGAGGCCTGTCCGGAGCTCAAGTTGGTGGCGGTGGTGGCCACCGGCGTCAATAATGTGGACCTGGAGGCCGCCCGCGACCACGGCGTTCGCGTGGTGAATGTGGTGAACTACGGCCGCTCCACCGTGGCTCAGCACACCATGACGCTGATGCTGGCGCTTGCCACCCGGCTCCTGGACTACCATCGCGATGTGCGGGACGGAAGGTGGGCGGCCAGCGATATGTTCTGCCTGATGGGACACCCGATTATGGAGCTGGAGGGCCGTACCCTGGGGATCGTCGGTTACGGCGATCTGGGGCAGGGCGTGGCGGCCCGGGCACGGGCCTTCGGTATGAACGTCCTGTTGGGATGTCGGCCCGGCCAGCCGCGGGGCGAAGTGGACGGCTATCCGCGATTGCCGCTGGCCGAGCTGTTGCCCAAGGTGGACGTGCTGTCCCTGCATTGCCTGCTGACCGAGGACACTCGGCACCTGATTGGCGCCGAGCAGCTGAAGCAGATGCAGCCCCATGCGCTGCTCATCAATACCAGTCGCGGTGGTCTGGTGGACGAGCAGGCGCTGGCGGAGGCGCTGCGATCCGGCACCATCGGCGGCGCCGGCTTCGACGTTTTGAGCGAGGAGCCGCCTCGCAACGGTAACCCCTTGCTGGCCGACGATATCCCCAATCTGATCCTGACGCCGCATTCGGCCTGGGCCAGCCAGGAGGCGCGGCAGCGTATCGTCTGGATCACCGCCGGTAACCTGGAGGGCTTCCGGGCCGGCACCAATGCCCACTATGTGGTGTAAGAGGGCCGCAGCGGTTAAAGAGGACTGCATGTGGTTTGAGAGGACTGCCTGTGGTTTGAGTCGACGACAGGTGGCGTGAGTCGACTATCCTAGAGGCCAGACAGTAAGCATTACACCCCATTTGCGCGTGAACAGGACAAATCGTGACCTCCAGTCAATTCAAAGACCGGCTCAACGCCGTTGAACAATGGATTCTTGCCAACCCCAACCCGCCCCAGCATCGCCCTTGGACCTGGCTCTACACCTTGGGCCGCACCGTCTATGCGCTGGGGCGGGATCTGCTGCTGGGTAATCTGACCCTGCATGCCATGAGCCTGGTGTACACCACGTTGCTCAGCATTGTCCCGCTGCTGGCGCTGAGCTTCTCCGTGCTCAAGGCCATGGATGTCCACCAGAAGATGGAGCCGTTCCTGTTCCAGTTCTTTGAGCCGATGGGACCGCAGGGCATTGAATTGGGCAACCGGATACTCGAGTTCGTCGACAACATGAAGGTGGGGGTGCTCGGGTCGGTGGGGCTGGGTCTGTTGGTCTATACGGTCATCTCGCTGGTACAGAAGATCGAGCGGTCGTTCAATGTGATTTGGCGCGTGCCAGACATGCGCTCCATGGCGCAGCGCTTCAGTAACTACCTCAGTGTGATCATGATCGGGCCGCTGTTGATGGTGTCCGCGGTGGGAATGACCGCCACCATTTTGTCCTCCACCTTCGTCCAGGGCCTGATGGCCATCGAGCCGTTCGG
Organism: Marinobacter sp. SS21; assembly: GCF_028369065.1. Lineage (GTDB taxonomy): Bacteria > Pseudomonadota > Gammaproteobacteria > Pseudomonadales > Oleiphilaceae > Marinobacter. The sequence goes on along the minus strand of NZ_JAQNDA010000010.1, from coordinate 43,786 downwards.
CTCGCTGATCCTGGCGGTGAGCCGACTGATGCCGTTTTTCCTGGTGGTGGGGGCGTTCACCTTTGTCTATGTCTTCATGCCCAATACCCGGGTCAAACTCAGGTATGCTTTCGTCGGGGGCTTGCTGGCAGGAATAACCTGGCAGGCCGGCAGCATGCTGTTTGCGTCCTTTGTGGCGGGTTCCGCGAAATACGCCGCCATCTATTCCAGCTTCGCCATCGGTATCATTCTGCTGATCTGGGTGTATGTGAACTGGATGATCCTGTTGCTGGGTTCCAGCATAGCGTTCTATCTGCAAAACCCGGGGGCAATTGCCAAGCGATACCGGGTCCGTTCCTCCGCCGAGCTGCAGGAGAACGTGGCTCTGGTAATGATGTGGCTGGTTTGTAAGCCCTTCAGTGAGGGACGTCCAGCGCCCCAGCAGGAGGCGCTGGAGTCCCGGTTGCGGGTGCCGGCGGAGGTGACCCGGCAGGTGAGCGACAAACTGATCCGGGCCGGGTTGCTGTCATTGGCGGGGGGCACTGGCGACTTGCTGGTGCCGGCGCGTTCTTTGGATCTGATTACCGTTGAGGACGTGTTGCGCACGGTGCGACGGGATGACGATGGCGTCACCGACCGGCTTCCCCGGGTGTTACCGGCGTCACTGTTGAATCGCCCCATCGTCAGCGGCTCGATCACCTTCGATCGGTTGTTGAAAGAAGACCAGCAGGCACCGACGGAGTGAGCCTTAGTTGCCTTCTCGAAGGGATTTTAGCAAGGTCTGGTGAACCGACTGGAACTGCGCTTCGGTCAACGCCAGTAACCCCAGCAGTTCGGTTTCGCCCATGTTGCGCTGGTGGGAATGGCGCAATATCTCTCGGGTTCCGAGGATGATGCCGTCGTTCAGCGGGGCGTCCGGTTTGCGGGGAACCGGGCGTTCGGCTTCCAGCAGATAGGCAGAATAACGGGGTGGCAGGTTCCAGTGGTTGGCGATGTGTTGGCTGATGTCCCAGGCGTGGAGCTGCAGTGCCTGCTGAATCACCGACGGGCGGATGTCAGGGCTTGCCTGTGCGCTGCGGTAGATGCGCAGCGTTTCCCGGTGCAAGGTGAGATAGGAGAGCGCGGGTAACAGTCCGACGAGGAAGTAGGCGCTGCCGTCCTTGTTCTGGATCTGGGCGATCAGCTCCGCGGCACGCCCACAGCAGAGCCCCCAGTGCCAGGCACGTTGCGCGAACAACGCTTCGCCGCTGTTTCGAGCCGCCATCATTCGGCGCAGTAGGGTCGCCGAAATGATGTTGCGAATACCGTTGATGCCAAGCATAAAGACCGCTTTGTCCACCGAGTCGATGGCGTCCTCCCCGGGGCGGAAAAAGGGGCTGTTAGCCATGATCAGGAGCTGATCGGATAGCTCAGAGTCCTGTAGCAGGATGTCCGATATTTCCTGGCGGCTGACGTTGGGGTCTGCCAAGGCCCGCAGTAGCATTGGTAAGGTCTCGGGTTGCTGCGGCAGTTCATCCAGCGTGCCCTGCTGTACCCGATTGGCGAGCTTCGTCAGCACCGCGTGAGCATCGCCGTTGTTAGGCGTCAGTGCCGACGGTGGGGAGTCCAGCAGCCAGCAGAACAGGTGTTGTTCCAGCTTGTGCAGTGTGGCAGTGCCGGTAACCGGGTTGATGGTGCTGGACGCGGCCGGGTTGAGCAAACGCGAGCCGGTGGGTGGCGGAGCCCCCTGTTTACTGCCGAACAGTTCTGAAATCCAGGATAGTAAACCTGGCATGAAACGCCCTCCCCGAACTGGTAACCCGCCCAGCTATGGCTGGGCGGGGCAGTGGTTCCAGATTGACTTTGGGGAAGTATAGATGTCGTTCAGAATAAATTCAGAGACTGGCCGAAGACAAAGATGAACTGACCGGCACCGGCGACAAATCCCAGGAAAGCGCCGACCATGATCAGCTTGATCTCATCTTCCTGGAAGCAGGGTCGCAGCAAGTCCTGGAATTCCTCGGAAGACAGCGCCACCATCCGCTCCACCATAATGGATTCCACCGCCCGGGCGCGGTCCTGCTCGAACACTGGGTTGTTGAACGAGGTGCGGGAGATTTCCAGGGCCTTCTCGCCAACCTGGTTTTTCAGGGTGGCAAAGCCGGTGGCACCGAAGGCCATCTGGGTCAGGGCCTTGCCCATGCCGGCGGTTTCGTCCACCAGTGGCTTGATGTGTTTCCTCACCATGTTCTGGGCGCGCTCACCGTTAGGGCCATTGAGGACGGCATTGATGATGTTGCCGACGGTGAGGATTTCGTGGGTGACGATGTGGCAAAACGAGTGGGCGACCTCGGTCTGGCGTCGCAGGAACAGGCCCTGGATTTTGACGGGTCCCACTTTTTTGGGGTGTAGCGGCCGGAAAATCACGTTAAGCGCGATCCAGTTGGTAGCCCAGCCCACCAGCAAACCGAAAATCGGCAGTACCCACCAGCTCTGGTAAAAGTACCAGACGCCCATCTGAATGAGCCCGAACAGGAATCCAAAGTAGAGCCCGGAGTTGACGATGAAGCGGAACTCCACCTCGCCACACTCCAGGAAAATGCGGTTGAGCAGGCGCTTGTCGCTCGCCAGCCGCTCGATGACCATGCCCTTGATGTCCAGCAGGCCTTCGATGTTATCGGTCAGATCGTCCACCAGGTTGTCCACCAGCTGCGGCGTGGCCTTGCGAACCCGGTCATAGACCATGCGCCGGGCGGACATGGGCAGGTTCTCCCAGAAGGTGGGATACTCGGTCAGCATCATCTCATCGACGTATTCTTCAACGCGGGGAAGAACCGAAGACACCGTATGCGCCGCCAGCACCTTGGGGTCGATTTGCTCGAAAATCTCCTGCACGGTGCCGATCTTGGAGATGGTGGCGTCAACGCTGATGGCGGCCATCTTTCTGGCCTTGGAGGGGATGATGCCTTGCCAGCCCCAGATGGGGCGCTTGCCGATGAATTCGAGGGGGTAGAACGTCATCTTGATGGCCAGCCAGTTGGTGGACCAGCCGATCAACGCGGCAATGACCGGAATACTGAGGTACTGCCAGAATTCAGCTTGATAAAAAATATTCGTCATCCGGAACTCGCGTGTCGTTTTATCGTTTTGATTTTATTGGAGCTAAAGACCGAGCCGGTCCGGTCAAAAGCGCGCCTCGCCAAGTATGGGTTCCTGAAGCAACCGCTGGATAATGTTGCCGACTGTTAATATTGTCAATGACTGGGGTGCCGATAAAGACTGGCGTTACTGCCTGGCAACGTCTCAGTCGCATGCTGGCGGCGGGCCAAAATCCCCCCACAGCCATTGGCATACCGCCATGGCCGCCACCGGCGCGGTTTCGGTGCGCAGTACCCGTGAGCCCAGGGTGGTCGGCAGGAAGCCCGCCCGTTCCGCCGCGTCGATTTCAGCCTCGGACAAGCCGCCTTCGGGGCCGATTAATAGCGCCACTTCGTCCGGTCTGGCCAGGCTGGCCAGGGACTGGCTGGCGCGATGGTGAAGCACCAGCCGCACGGCCAGCGCCCGGGTGTGCTCAAACCATTGCTCCAGGGTCATCACCGGCAGGATCTCCGGCACCCGGGCGCGGCCACACTGCTCAGCGGCACTGATTGCCACCGCCTGCCAGTGGCGCACGCGCTTCTCTTCCCGGTCGCCTTTTAGGCGAACGTCGCAACGCTCAGTGACCAAGGGGGCGATGGCAGATACGCCCATTTCCACGCTTTTTTGAATGGCGTAGTCCATGCGGTCGCCCTTGGACAGGGTCTGGCCCAGAACCAGGCGTAGCGGTGATTCGCTGTGGTTCGGTTGGGGCTCTGCCACGGTGACGCTGACTCGGCGTTTGCCGACCTCAGTGATGGTGGTCGGGTAATCGTAACCGTCACCGTTGAACAGCAGCAGGGCCTGGCCCACCTGCATGCGCAGAACCCGGCCAACGTGCTGGGATGCCTGTTCGTCCAGATCGACGCTGGCGCCGGCGGCCAGTGCCACCGGAGTGTGGATGCGGGGCGTCCTCATCGCTCAGTCCCTGATGGCAATTTCGATGCCCTCGGTGGCGACCTGGGCCAGATGGCGGATCTGCTCCTCGGTGATGACATAGGGCGGCATAAAGTAGACGACGTTGCCCAATGGCCGCAGCAGAGCCTGGCGGGTCAGGGCGTGCTGGTACACCCGGATGCCCCGGCGCTCCTGCCAGGGGAAGGGGGTCTTGCTGGCCTTGTCCTTGACCATCTCGACGGCCAGCGTCATGCCGTGCTGACGGATGTCGCCAACATGGGGGTGGTCGGCCAGATGGGCCACCGATTCCGCCATGCAGGCGGACAGCCGGCGATTGTTTTCGATCACCTGGTCGTCGCGGAATATATCCAGCGTGGCCAGCGCCACCGCGCAGCCAATGGGATTGCCGGTGTAACTGTGGGAGTGCAGGAAGGCGCGCAGGGTTTCGTAGTCGTCGTAGAAGGCGTTGTACACGGTGTCGGTGGTCAGCACCACCGAAAGCGGCAGGTAACCGGCGGTCAGTCCCTTGGACAGGCACATGAAGTCGGGGGTAATGCCGGACTGCTCGCAGGCGAACAGGGTGCCGGTGCGGCCGAAGCCCACCGCGATTTCATCGGCAATCAGGTGAACGTCATAGCGGTCACAGGCTTCCCGCAATTTGGTGTGGTAAATCGGGTGGTGCATGCGCATGCCGCCGGCGCACTGGATCAGCGGCTCTACCACCACCGCGCAGATCTCTTCGTGCTGCTCGGCAAGGATTTTCTCCATCGCCTCAAATTGGCGCAGGGCATACTGCTCGTCGGTTTCACCCGGCTCCTTGTTGAAGGCGTCCGGCGACGGTGCGGTGATGACTTCCATCAGCAGCGGCTGGTAGGTGTCCTTGTACAGCGCAACGTCCCCCAGCGCCAGTGCGCCGAGGGTCTCACCGTGGTAGCTGTTACTCAGGTTGACGAAGTTCTTCTTACCCGGTTTGTCGTGGTTCTTCCAGTAGTGATAGCTCATTTTCAGCGCCGCTTCGATGGCGGAAGAACCATTGTCGGCGTAGAAGCACTTGTTCAGTCCCGGCGGGGTGATCTCCACCAGCCGCTCGGACAGGTTGACCACCGGCTCATGACTGAAGCCGGCGAGGATTACGTGCTCCAGCTTGCCAATCTGTTCCTGGATGGCGGCATTGATCCGGGGGTTGGCGTGTCCAAACAAGTTGACCCACCAGGAGCTGACGGCGTCGATGTAGCGGTTGTCCTCAAAATCTTCCAGCCAGACGCCTTCGCCACGCTTGATGGGAATCAGTGGCAGGCTTTCGTGGTCTTTCATTTGTGTGCATGGGTGCCAGACAAACTTGAGGTCTCTCGCGACCAAGTCGGCATTGCGCATGGTGATCTCTCCTGTCGGCTTCTTTACTCAAGAGTGCGACCGATCTTACTACGCCGCCACCGGATAGCCCGGTTCGTGGCATTAGACATTGGTGGCGGTCGGTCGCAACCGGTCTCAGGCTGTGGTCTGATAGCGAGCCCCAATCATACTGAGGTGATCCCGACTTTTACACCTTGACGGAACGCGGGGGGAAATGCTGGCTACAATGCCAGCGTTACCTGACCTAGCGGCCAATGTCCGGATTTGCTCAGCGCAGGAAAATCATTCAATAAGAAGATTCGGAGGCCGCTATGGAGCTGGAAGTAACACACGCCTATGACTCGAGCCTTGATCGAGTGCTGGGTGCCTTTTTCAATGAGCAGCACATTCTGCAGAAGAATGCGGATGTGGGGGCTCGTAATGTGCATGTCGACGAGTGCAATCGTTCCGATCAGACCGGAAAGCTGGTGATTTCCAGAGAGGTGCGCAGCGCCCGGGAAGTGCCAGGCATTCTCGCCAGCTTCCACAAAGAGTGGAATCGGGTCCGGCAGGAGGAACACTGGTTCCGTAAAGATGATAACGAGTGGCACTGTGAATTTCGCGTCCACATCGAAGGCGTGCCCGCCAAAATCAAGGGCAACATGCGCCTGCAGGGTCACCAGAATAACTGTATCAACTACGTGACGCTCAGCGTCCGCTGCGATCTGCCGCTGATCGGCAAGAAAGTGGCCAAATTCCTGCTGGAGGACTCCCGGCTCAAGATTGAGCGGGAACACGCCGCCAGCTGCGCCCTGCTGTACGCGGCACAGGCCTGACGGGGCTTTATAAGGGGCGGTCAGCCAAAGCTGGCTGGCCCGCTCAGTGGCTAAGTACCCGGGACAGGAACGCCTGGGTGCGCTCGTTCTGCGGATTGTCGAACACCGCGTCTGGCTGGCCCTGTTCCACAATCTGGCCTTCATGGATGTAGATCACCCGGTCGGCCACTTCCCGGGCGAAGCCCATCTCATGGGTGACCACCATCATGGTCATACCCTCCTTGGCCAGTTCCCGCATCACGTCCAGAACTTCCCCGATCATTTCCGGATCCAGCGCCGATGTAGGCTCATCAAACAGCATCAGTCGTGGTTCCATGGCCAGGGCCCGGGCAATGGCCACCCGTTGCTGCTGGCCCCCGGAGAGCTGGGATGGGTACTTCTCCGCCTGGTTGCCGATGCCGACCCGGTCCAGCAAGCGCAGGGCGGTCTTTTCCGCATCCGCCTCACGGGTGCTCTTGACCTTGATCGGTGCCAGCATAATGTTGCGTTTTACCGTGAGATGCGGGAACAGGTTGAACTGCTGGAAAACCATGCCTACCTCTTTGCGGATCGCGGACAGCGACCTCTGATTGCCGCCCCTGGGCGCAAGCGAGCGGTTGTCCACGGTAAGCTGACCTGACTCGAACTCTTCGAGGCCATTCACGCAGCGAATCAGGGTGGACTTGCCGGAGCCGCTGGCGCCGATGATGACCACCACCTCGCCGGATTCCACCGTCAGTTCAATATCCTTGAGGACATGGAGGCTGCCAAAGTACTTGTTCATGCCCTGCATTTTTACGATGTGTGCCATGGTGACGGTTTCCTCACGCAGAGCCCAGGCCGCGGCGTTCGAAGAAGCGCAGCACCAGCGACAGCGACAGGGTGATGATCAGATACAGCACCGCCACCGCAAAATAGACCTCAAAGGCGGTAAAGGTATTGGCGATGTAGACCTGGCCCTGGCGCACCAGTTCGCCTACGCCAATCACCGAAAACAGCGACGTGTCCTTGATGCTGACGATGGCCTGGTTGCCCAGGGGGGGAATCATCCGTCGAAACGCCTGAGGCCAGATAATTGCCCAGAAGGTCTGGCTGCGGGACAGACCCAGCGACAGTCCGGCTTCGGTCTGCCCCCGGTCGATGGACTGCACGCCGCCCCGGACCACTTCGGAAATGTAGGCGCCAGAGTTCAGTGCAATCGCGGCAATGCCGGCCACCAGTGGATGGATGGGGGCGCCGATAATGTCAGGTAGACCGTAAAAGATAAACAGTACCTGCACCAGGATCGGTGTGCCGCGGAAGACCTCGATGTAGGCCGTGGCCGGCCATTTCAGGGCGCGGTGCTTATTGAGGCTGAGCAGGCCGAAAAGAATGCCCAGGACAAACCCGATGGCCAGACCGCCGAATGAGATCAGCAGGGTGTAGGGGATGCCTTTCAGCAGAAAGGGAAGGGAATTGATGGCCGCCTGCCAGTCAAATTCGAACTGGAACTCCACGAGTGGTCTCTCCCAGGGCCGATGGTGTGGTGGCGCCGGCTTGGCGAGTGGTTGGGTGACCTGGCCCGCCGCTTGTGCCTCCGGCGCTCAAGCGCTGGCCGTTATTCCGGCATCGGGCCGAACCACTTCTCATAGATGGCTTTGTAGGTACCATCTGCCTTGATGCTGGCGAGTGCCTCATTGACCTTGTCCAGCCACTCGCTGCCCTGTTTGAGGGCAATGCCATACTGCTGGCCTTCGTAGAGGGGGCCGATGGTTTTGACCCGGCCTTCGCCCCGGGTTCGAGCAAAGTAGCCGACGTTGGGGGCGTCGTAGAACACCGCATCCACTGCACGGGACATCAGCGCCATGTACATGTCGGAGCTGCCGGGATACGGCGTGACGCCGTCGTTGTCTGCCAGGTTGGATACCAGAAAGTCGTAGCTGGTGCTGCCGATCTTGGTGCCGATCTTGGCGCCTTCCAGATCTTTCAGTTCATTTACATCATCGTTGCTTTCCCGCACCAGAATACGCAGGCCGGAGTCGTAATAAGGGTCGGAGAAGTCGACGATCTGTTCCCGTTCCTCAGTGATGGTAATGCCTGCGATGGCAATGTCCACGTTGCCGGTTTGCAGGGCCGGGATGATGCCGTTGAAATCCATGGTTTGCAGCGCGTAATCAAAACCGGCGCGTTTGGCGACCTCCGCGAGGATCTCCATATCGAACCCGATCATCTCGCCGGTATCCTGATCCATCATTTCGAACGGCACGAAACTCGGGTCGGTAACCACTCGCAGGGTCTCCGCCTGGGTGTTGCCCGCTGCCACGATTAGGGCAGACGCGGTGAGTGCTTTCAGCCAATTGTTCATCATGGGGGCTCCTCGTCTTACTCGTCTGGACCCTGAGGGGTCTACAGAATAGGTGCGTCGTTTTCAGTCTAGACTACGGGAGCAAGGGTGACGGGAAACCAAGGTCTTGGTGAGCGGGCACAGCGGCTGTGTCGGGAGAGAGAGGGACCGGCTGTCCCGGGGTGGCCAGCCGGTGGAAGGTGATCAGAAGGCGATTTTTTCGCCTTGATCAATGCCCAGGTTCTGCCAGATGTTGATGCTGGGTTCGGCCTGGTTGAGGGTGTAGAAGTGCAAGCCGGGAGCGCCGGCAGCCAGCAGTTTCTGGCACATCTCGGTCACCACTTCTTCGCCGAATTTGCGAATGCTGGCGGAGTCGTCACCGTACGCTTCCAGCTGTTTGCGAATCCAGCGGGGAATTTCAGCGCCGCACATCTCGGAGAAACGCACCAGATTGGAGAAGTTGACGATGGGCATGATGCCCGGAACCACCGGAATGGTGACCCCCAGCTGCTCCAGCCGGTCGATGAAGTAGAAATAGCTGTCCGCATTGAAGAAGTACTGGGTAATGGCACTGTTGGCCCCAGCCTCAACCTTGCGGGCGAAGTTCTTCAGGTCTTCCTCGGCGTTGCGGGCCTGGGGATGGAATTCCGGATAGGCCGCCACCTCAATGTTGAAGGCATCGCCACTGTGCTCACGGATGAAGCTGACCAGCTCGTTGGCGTAGCGCAGCTCGCCGGCCGCGCCCATGCCTGAGGGCAGGTCGCCTCGTAACGCGACAATGCGGTTGATACCGTTATCGCGGTACAGGTCCAGCAGCTCGGCAACGCTCTCCCGGGTGCCACCCACGCAGGACAGGTGCGGCGCGGTGGAGATGCCCTGCTGGTGCAGGTTGACGACGGTTTCCAGGGTGCGGTCGCGGGTGGAACCGCCGGCACCGAAGGTGACCGAGAAAAAGTCCGGGTTCACGGCGGCCAGGCGGTCACGGACCGCCTGAAGTTTTTCCTTGCCCTGCTCGGTCTTCGGCGGGAAGAACTCGAAACTGAATCGGCGTTTGAACTGTTTTTGGGACTGCATGTTACGTCTCCGGGGTCAGCAATCAGTACTTGTAGCTTTCCGGCTTGTACGGGCCTTCAACCGGTACACCGATGTATTTGGCTTGCTCCGGGGTCAGTTTGGTGATCACGCCACCAAAGCCTTCCACCATCGCCCGGGCCACTTCTTCATCCAGCTGCTTGGGCAGTACTTGAACATAGACGCCCTTGGCCTTGGCGTCCTCCGGCAGGTCGGCAAACTTGCGCTCGAACAGGTACATCTGCGCCAGCACCTGGTTGGCGAAGGAGCCATCCATGATCCGTGACGGGTGACCGGTGGCGTTGCCCAGGTTCACCAGGCGACCTTCGGACAGCAGGATCAGATGGTCGTTGCTGGCCTTGTCGCGGTAGACGATGTGTACCTGCGGTTTGACCTCTTCCCACTCCCAGTTCTTGCGCATGAAGGCGGTGTCGATTTCGTTGTCGAAGTGGCCGATGTTGCACACCACGGCGCCGGACTTCAGGGCCTTGAGCATGTTGTCGTCACAGACGTTGAAGTTGCCGGTGGTGGTGACCAGCAGGTCGGTGGTGCCCAGCAAGTCCCTGTTCACCCCGGTTTCGGTGCCGGTGTTGACGCCGTCAATGTACGGTGACACCACTTCGAAGCCGTCCATGCACGCCTGCATGGCGCAGATCGGGTCGGCCTCCGTGACCTTAACAATCATGCCTTCCTGACGCAGGGAGGCAGCGGAGCCCTTGCCCACATCACCATAGCCGATCACCAGTGCCTTCTTGCCGGCCATCAGGTGGTCGGTGCCGCGCTTGATGGCGTCGTTGAGGCTGTGACGGCAGCCGTACTTGTTGTCGTTCTTGGACTTGGTAACGGCGTCGTTGACGTTGATCGCCGGCACTTTCAGTGTGCCCTCGCGGAGCATCTCCTGCAGGCGGTGAACGCCGGTGGTGGTTTCTTCGGTAACACCGTGGCAGTTGGCCAGGATGGTCTGGTATTTGTCGTGGAGCAGGGCGGTGAGGTCGCCGCCGTCGTCCAGGATCATGTTGGGTTCCCAGCCGTCAACGTCGGCGCCGACGGTACGTTCCAGACACCATTCGTATTCTTCCTCGGTTTCGCCCTTCCAGGCGAAGACCGGAATGCCCTGGGCCGCGATCGCGGCGGCGGCGTGGTCTTGGGTGGAGAAGATGTTGCAGGAGGACCAGCGCACGTTGGCGCCCAGTTCCACCAGGGTTTCGATCAGTACGGCGGTCTGGATGGTCATGTGGATGCAGCCCAGGATGTTGGCGCCTTTCAGCGGCTGCTCACTTTTGTATTTGTTGCGCAGGGCCATTAGAGCCGGCATCTCGCCTTCGGCAATCTGGATTTCCTTGCGGCCGTAGTCGGCGAGGGAAATGTCGCGGACTTTGTAATCCTGGTTGGCGTTCAGTTGTTCTGCCGGAGTGCTCATGGTGTTCTCCTGTCAGTGTCTTTGGCGTTGGAGTGCGTTCTCCATTGCCTCAAGTCTGGGTGTTTCGGTGGTGGGGGATACCTGCCCCGGAACCGCTACAAGCACCCCTGCGGGGTCCAGTCGGCAATCATAGATTGCCGCCGTTCGGCTGCGCACAAAGCGATGCTTTGTAAGCGCTTGCCTCACCCATGTGCGCTTGACTCCGGCCATCCCTGGCCTCCGACATTCCGGGGCAGGTATCCCCCACCACCTCGATCGAACTTTTGGTGATGGCTGTCTAACAGCATTCCAAACGTAAAAATGAGTTTGGAGAAGCTGTCTCCGCTGTGGAAAGCGGTGGTGAGGTAAGGCCTTTGCGGACTATTGGAGGCCATGGATGGCCGGAAATAAGCGTACAGGGATGTACCCGCAGCGTGTCCGCAAAGGCCTTACCTCAGCGCCGCCACCCCAATAAGGTGGCGGGCTGGGTAATCGTTTTTAAATCCCGGCAGCGTCCTTCAGGGCCGCAACCTTGTCGGTCTTCTCCCACGGGAAGGCCGTGAAGGTATCGCCGTTCACAGTCATCTCGTAAGGATCGCGACCGAAGTGGCCGTAAGCCGCGGTGGCCCGGTACATCGGGTGCAGCAGGTCCAGCATGCGGGTGATGGCGTACGGACGCAGGTCGAAGTGGTCGCGGACCAAAGCGATGATCTGGTCGTCGCCGATTTTGCCGGTGCCGAAGGTGTTGATGGAGATGGAGGTGGGCTCCGCCACACCGATGGCGTAGGACACCTGGATCTCACACCGGTCCGCCAGACCAGCGGCAACGATGTTCTTGGCCACGTAGCGACCGGCGTAGGCGGCGGAACGGTCCACCTTGGAGGGGTCCTTGCCGGAGAACGCACCACCACCGTGACGGGCCATGCCGCCGTAAGTGTCAACAATGATCTTGCGGCCGGTCAAACCGCAGTCACCCACCGGACCACCGATCACGAACTTGCCGGTTGGGTTGATGTGGAATTTGGTGTCTGCGTGCAGCAGCTCGGCCGGGATCACGTGCTTGACGATCAGCTCCATCACCGCTTCTTGCAGGTCCGCCTGGCTTACTTCTTCGTCGTGCTGGGTGGACAGTACAACGGCGTCGATGCCGGTAACGATACCGTTCTCGTAGCGGCAGGTGACCTGGCTCTTGGCGTCCGGGCGCAGCCAGGGCAACAGACCGCTCTTGCGGGCTTCGGCCTGGCGCTCTACCAGACGGTGGGCGTAGCAGATGGGGGCCGGCATCAGCACGTCGGTCTCGTTGCTGGCGTAGCCGAACATCAGGCCCTGATCGCCTGCACCCTGGTCTTCCGGCTTCTGCCGGTCAACGCCCTGGGCGATGTCGACAGACTGCTTGCCGATGATGTTGATAACGCCGCAGGTGTCGCCGTCAAATCCAACCCGGGAAGAGGTGTAGCCGATGTCCTTGATGACGGAGCGTACCAGCTCTTCCAGGTCGACCCAGGCGGAGGTGGTGATCTCGCCGCCAACGATTGCCACACCGGTTTTAACCAGCGTTTCGCAGGCAACACGGGCGTGGGGGTCTTCCTGCAGGATGGCATCCAGTACCGCGTCGGAAATCTGGTCGGCCAGCTTGTCCGGGTGGCCTTCAGAGACCGATTCAGATGTAAAGATGCTGTAGTCAGACATAGTTTTGGCTCCTGTATGAGCGGTTACGCGTCGGTCGGCTGTCGTTGCCACCGGAATCCAATGGGTTATGGGTTGGTGATTGTATATCAAAAAAAATTGATATGGTTAAAAAAGGTTCGGTTTTTTTAACTGGAGCCGGTCGATTTCCAGAACTCCCGTACTTGAATCTGGAAGCCATTGCGCAACCCGATAAACAGGGACTCTCCGCAAGTCAGTCCGGCGTCTTCGGCCCAGGCAGTGAGCTCTTCCGGCTCAAAGCCCAGCCACAGATCGCCACAGTTGTGCTTGGCCCAGTCCTGGTCGTGGCTGCACAGGTCACTGATCACAAAGCAGCCGTCCGCATTCATCAGCGCCGCCGCATCGAGAAAGATGTCCGCTGGGCTCGGCACATGGTGCAGAACCATGTTGGCCACCACCAGATCGAACGCATCGCCTCTGGCCAGCAGGGTGTCGGTGACACCTTCAATCAGGTCCACATTGTTGAGGTGCTCGTCGATGCAGGTTCGCGTTGCCTTGGCGAGCATGTCCCGGGAGTTGTCCAAGGCCACCACGTGCTCGAAAGTTTCCGACAGCATCGGGAGAAAGCCGCCTTCTCCGGGGCCAATTTCCAGGGCAATGCGCCAGTTCTGTCGCGCCGCCCGCTGGCGCACCAGTTCCGCGGTGGGCTCGGCGTACAGTTCAAAGGCCGCAATCAGCTCTTGTTGTTCACGGAACTGTTCGGCGTGCCGGGAAAAAAAGGCCTGGGATTGCTCGGCACGTTGGTCCCGGATTGCCTCAATCCTGTCCTGCAGGGGCTGAGGTAGGGGGACCAGATCCACCGTCTCGAAGATCTGGCGGATGGTCCGGTCAGTCAGGGTGTCGCTGTCCAGGTGCAAGGGGCGACGGTAGAAGATTGCATTGCCTTCCCGCTGGGGCTCCAGCAGTCCGGCCTTGTTCATGACCTTGAGGTGATGGCTCATGCCGGACTGGCGCATATCGAACAGCTGGCTCAGCTCCAGTACCCCAAAGGTGTCCCGGCGCAGCACTCGCAAAATTTCCAGGCGCAGCGCATCGCCGCAGGCCTTGTAAATGGGCGCAAGAGTGTCGATGGTGGCCGGTGTCGCCATGTTTGGGATTGTCGCTATTGAGGTCATGGGAGAGGAGTGTAGACCGGCAGAAGCGGTCAGGCAATGGCCATATCAAAAAATATTGATATAGATTTCCTGTGTGCGCGAAGATGTGCGCGAATCGGTCGAATTGACAACCGCAAGGGCCTGGCCTGGCGTCTCTCGGTTTTCCGATTTGCCCCCGCGCCTAGTAATCGGCGAAAATACGCGCCTATTTTTTTCTTACTCATTTTAAAGTCAGTGGAGAACAGTCAATGCCGTCTCGCAAAGATCTCGCCAACGCCATTCGCGCGCTGAGCATGGATGCGGTGCAGAAAGCCAAATCCGGCCACCCGGGCGCGCCCATGGGTATGGCGGATATCGCCGAGGTGCTGTGGAATGAGTACCTGAGCCACAACCCGGCCAACCCGGAGTGGATCAACCGTGACCGCTTTGTCATGTCCAACGGCCATGGCTCCATGCTGGTCTATTCCCTGCTGCACCTGAGCGGTTACGACGTTTCCATCGACGACTTGCAGAACTTCCGTCAGCTGCACTCCAAAACCCCGGGCCACCCGGAGTTCGGATATACGCCTGGCGTTGAAACCACCACTGGCCCACTCGGCCAGGGCATCGCCAACGCGGTTGGTTTTGCCCTGGCGGAAAAGGCGTTGGCGGCTCAGTTCAACCGTCCTGGCCACAACATCGTGGATCATTACACTTACGCCTTCCTGGGTGATGGCTGTCTGATGGAAGGCATCTCCCATGAGGTGTGCTCCCTGGCCGGTACCCTGGGCTTGGGCAAGCTGGTGTTCTTCTACGACGACAACGGCATCTCCATCGACGGTGAAGTGGACGGCTGGTTCACCGATAACACCCCGCAGCGGTTTGAGTCCTACGGCTGGCAAGTCATTCCGGCGGTGGACGGCCACGACGCCGAGGCGGTTCGGCAGGCCATCGAGCAGGCCCGCGCCAATACCGATCAGCCGACCCTGATCTGCTGCAAGACCATCATCGGATTCGGCTCGCCCAACAAGCAGGGCACGGAAAGCTGCCACGGCGCGCCGTTGGGGGATGACGAGATCGCCCTGGCCCGGGAGAACCTGGGCTGGCATCACGGCCCGTTCGAAGTGCCGGACGACATCTATGCTGGCTGGGACGGCCGTGAGAAAGGCGGGGCAGCCGAGCAGGCCTGGAACGAGACCTTTGCCGCCTATGAAAAGGCCGAGCCGGAACTGGCCGCTGAGTTCAAACGTCGCATGGCCGGAGACCTGCCGGCGGATTTCGCCGACAAGGCCGACGCCTACATTCGCCAATGTCAGGACAAGGGCGACACCATCGCCAGCCGCAAGGCGTCCCAGAACGCCCTCAACGCCTACGGTCCGTTGCTGCCGGAATTCATGGGCGGTTCCGCCGACCTGGCCGGTTCCAACCTGACCATCTGGGAAGGCAGCAAGGGCCTGACCCGGGACGACGCCAGCGGTAACTACATTTATTACGGTGTGCGCGAATTCGGCATGTCCGCCATCATGAACGGCATCGCCCTGCATGGCGGCTTCGTGCCTTACGGTGCCACTTTCCTGATCTTCATGGAATACGCGCGCAACGCGGTGCGCATGGCGGCGCTGATGAAGCAGCGTTCCATCTTTGTGTTCACCCACGATTCCATCGGTCTGGGCGAAGACGGTCCGACCCACCAGCCCATCGAACAGCTGGCCAGCCTGCGGACCACCCCGAACATGAGCACCTGGCGTCCGGCGGATGCGGTTGAGTCAGCGGTGGCCTGGAAGACGGCGATCGAGCGCAAAGACGGTCCGACGGCGATGGTGTTCTCCCGCCAGGGACTGCCGCATCAGGCTCGGGACGATCAGCAGCTGGCGAATGTGGCCAAGGGCGGTTATGTGTTGTCTGACAGCGACGGCACGCCGGAACTGATCCTGATTGCCACCGGTTCCGAAGTGGGCCTGGCCCAGGACGCGGCGGCGGTTCTGCGAGAGGACGGCCGCCAGGTGCGGGTGGTCTCCATGCCGTCCACCGACGTGTTTGACGCCCAAAGCGCCGACTACAAGCAGCAGGTGCTGCCGTTGGAGGTGTCCAACCGCATCGCCATCGAAGCCGCCATCGAAGACTACTGGTACAAGTACGTGGGCCTCGATGGCCGTGTCGTGGGCATGAGCACCTTTGGTGAGTCGGCGCCGGCCGGTGAACTGTTCAAGGAATTCGGCTTCACCGTGGACAACGTATTGGCGGTGGCCCGGGAGCTGCTGGAAGACTGATGTCCGCCAAGGCGCCCTATCGAGTTGCCATTAATGGCTACGGCCGCATCGGCCAGTGCGTGTTGCGCGCACTGTACGAGGGCGGCTTTCGTGACCGCTTGCGGGTGGTTGCCATCAATGAGCTCTCGGACCTCGACACCATCGCCCATCTGACCCGCTACGATTCCACCCACGGCCGGTTCCGGGGCGAGGTGGCGGTGGCTCAGGACCGGCTTCTGGTCAACGGTGACCCGATTGCTGTCGTCAGCTGCCGCGAGCCCGCCGAGCTGCCCTGGCGGGAGCTGGGCATTGATCTGGTGCTGGAATGCTCCGGCGCGTTCTCGGATCGCGCCACCGCTCAGGCCCACCTCGATGCGGGCGCCAGGCGCCTGCTGTTTTCCCAGCCTGCGGAGGCGGATGTCGATAGAACGGTGGTGTTCGGGGTTAACGAGGACTCACTGACCTCCGCCGATCAGATTGTTTCCAATGCCTCCTGTACCACCAATTGCATTGTCCCGGTGATTCGGGTGCTGGATGAGGCCCTGGGCGTGGAGCAGGGGGTGACCACCACGATCCATGCGGCCATGAACGACCAGCCGGTCATCGACGCCTACCACCACCACGATCTGCGCCGCACCCGCAGTGCCTTGCAGAACATTGTGCCGGTGGATACCGGGCTGGCGCGGGGTATCGAGCGGTTGCTGCCTAACATGAAGGATCGCTTCAGCGCCGTGGCGATGCGGGTGCCAACGACCAATGTATCCGCCATCGATATGACGTTGAATGTGCGCCGGGAAACCTCCGTGGCTGAGGTAAACGAATTGCTCCAGCAGGTGGCGCAGGGGAGTTTGAAAGGCATCCTTGGCTACACCGATGAGTTGCTGGCCAGTTCCGATTTCAACCACGACGCCCATTCCGGCGTGGTGGATGGTGGCCAGACCCGGGTGACCGGCGGCCGCATGGTGAAGGTGCTGTGCTGGTTTGATAATGAGTGGGGCTTTGCCAATCGGATGCTGGATGTCAGCCGAAGCTGGCTGGAATTGAGTTAGATATAGCCCTCAATCTTGGGTGGTTAGCGCGGTCAGGGAGCCTCTTCCCCAGACACGCTACGAGTACATTCATGTACGCTCGTCCGTGGCCATCCATGGCCACAGACGGTCTGGGAAAGGGGCTCCCTGCCCACGCTGTTAGGCGTTGCGGCATGCTTTTCCAAGAAATTTGACGTAAACACTGAACATAGTTGAAGAGACGACCTTATGGCCATCAAGAAAATGACCGATCTGGACCTCGCCGGTAAGCGCGTACTGATCCGGGAAGACCTGAACGTACCCGTCAAAGACGGCAAAGTGACCAGTGACGCCCGCATTCGCGCCTCGCTGCCGACCATCAAGGCCGCCCAGGAAGCCGGGGCCAAGGTTATGCTGATGTCCCATCTGGGCCGTCCGGAAGAGGGCGTCTACGACGAAGCTTCCTCCATGAAGCCGGTGGCCGAGCATCTGTCCGGTCTGCTGGGGCAGGACGTGCGCCTGGTGCAGGACTACCTGGACGGCGTGGACGTGGCCGATGGTGAGGTGGTGCTGTTCGAGAACGTCCGTTTCAACGAGGGCGAGAAGAAGGACGACGAAACCCTGTCCAAGCAATACGCCGCCCTCTGCGATGTCTACGTGATGGATGCCTTCGGCACCGCTCACCGTGCCCAGGCCTCTACCCATGGTGTCGCCCGTTTCGCTCCGCAAGCCTGTGCCGGTCCGCTGCTGGCGGCGGAGCTGGACGCTCTCGGCAAGGCCCTGGACAATCCGGCCAAGCCGGTGGTGGCCATCGTTGGCGGCTCCAAGGTGTCCACCAAGCTCGACGTCCTCAATGCCCTGTCCCAGATCTGTGACCAGCTGATCGTCGGTGGCGGCATCGCCAACACCTTCCTGGCGGCGGCAGATCACCCAGTGGGCAAATCCCTGTGTGAGCACGATCTGCTCGACACCGCCAAGGCCATAGCTGCCAAGGTGAACATCCCACTACCGAGCGACGTAGTGGTTGCCAGCGAATTCGCCGAGACAGCCGAAGCCACCACCAAGACCATCGCCGAGGTCGCCGAGGGCGATATGATTTTGGACGTAGGCCCGCAGACCGCTGCCCAGTTCGCCGAACTGCTGAAGTCCGCCAAGACCATTCTGTGGAACGGTCCGGTTGGCGTTTTCGAGTTCGACCAGTTTGGCAACGGCACCAAGGCGCTGGCGGATGCCATCGCCCAGAGTGATGCCTTCTCCCTGGCCGGTGGTGGCGACACCGTTGCGGCGGTGGATAAGTACGGTGTGAATGACAAGATTTCCTATATTTCCACGGGCGGCGGCGCCTTCCTCGAGTTTGTCGAAGGCAAAGTACTGCCCGCCGTTGCTGTATTGGAAGAGCGCGGCGCCTAAAGTCGTTAGGTGCCAGGCCGTTAGGTGCCCAGCGCAGACTGGGCTCCACAAAAGCTTCGAACCGATTGAGTTTCATTTAAGGAGAGTGCCCCATGGCCCTGATTTCGATGCGCCAGATGCTGGACCACGCCGCTGAGCGTGGGTACGGAGTCCCCGCGTTTAACGTGAACAACCTTGAGCAGATGCGTGCCATCATGGAAGCGGCGGACAGAACCGACTCGCCAGTGATCGTGCAGGCCTCTGCCGGTGCCCGCAATTACGCCGGTGCGCCGTTCCTGCGCCACCTGATCCTGGCGGCGATTGAGGAATTCCCCCATATCCCGGTGGTCATGCACCAGGACCACGGCACCAGCCCTGCGGTCTGCCAGCGCTCCATCCAGCTGGGCTTCAGCTCGGTGATGATGGACGGCTCCCTGGGCGAGGACGGCAAGACCCCGACCTCCTATGAGTACAACGTCGATGTCACCCGCCGCACCGTGGAAATGGCGCACGCCTGTGGCGTGTCCGTGGAAGGTGAGCTGGGTTGCCTGGGCTCATTGGAGACCGGCATGGCCGGTGAAGAAGACGGTATCGGCGCCGAAGGCAAGCTGGATCACAGCCAGATGCTGACAGATCCGGAAGAAGCGGCCGACTTCGTCAAGAAGACCAAGGTGGACGCCCTGGCCATCGCCATCGGCACCAGCCACGGCGCTTACAAGTTTACCCGTCCGCCCACCGGCGACATCCTGGCTATCGATCAGATCAAGGCCATTCACAAGCGCATTCCGGATACCCACCTGGTGATGCACGGTTCCAGCTCTGTGCCCCAGGACTGGCTGGCGGTGATCAACGAGTTCGGTGGTGAAATTCCGGAAACCTACGGTGTACCGGTTGAGGAAATCGTCGAAGGCATCAAGCACGGCGTGCGCAAGGTCAACATCGACACCGATCTGCGTCTGGCCAGCACCGGTGCCATCCGTCGTTTCCTGGCGCAGAACACCGCCGAGTTCGATCCCCGTAAATACCTGAAGGAATCCGTCAAGGCGATGACCGAGATCTGTATCGCCCGTTACGAGGCCTTCGGTACCGCCGGTAATGCCAGCAAGATCAAGGCGGTGAACCTGGAAACCATGTTCGAGCGTTACGCCTCCGGTGAGCTTGACCCGAAGGTGAACTGATCCCTCTCTGGGATCAGCGTTGTCCGGGGACAGACGGTGAGTCTGTCCCTTCCGTCAGAGGGGGACAGGTTTGCACACCTGTCCCCCTCTGACGTATCTGCCCCACCGGTGGTATTCCCGCCTTGTAAATTTCCTCCCGCCTACAATAGTTACTACAGAGCCCCAGCTAAAATAGCGCCCCAGTTAAAACAGGGTCCGAGTTAACAAGGAGTCTGAGTTAACAAAGAGTCCGAGTTAACAAAGAGTCTGAGTTAACAAAGAGTCCGAGTTAACAAAGAGTCTGAGTTAACAAAGAGCCTGATGAACGACCGGCTTCAGTTCTTCTCCTCAATAGTGCGCAAGTAAAACGGTGGCTGCGGGAGGCATCATGGAGTTCAAGGACTATTACGCGGCCTTAGGCGTGAGCGAATCCGCGACGCCGGAGGATATCAAGAAGGCCTACCGCAAACTGGCCCGGAAATACCACCCGGACGTCAGTAAGGAGGCCAATGCCGACGAGAAGTTCAAGGACGTGGGCGAGGCCTACGAGGTGCTCAAGGACCCAGAGAAACGGGCGGAGTACGACCATCTGCGTCAGTACGGCAGTCGGGGTGGCCAATTCGAGCCGCCGCCAGGTTGGCACAGTGCGTCCAATTTTGGTGCTGGCGGTTACACCGAAGCCGACGCGCGTCAATTCAGCGATTTTTTTGAGTCCATCTTCGGTAGTGGTGCCAGTCGCCACGGCGGCTTTGGCTTTCGGCCCAAAGGGCCGATGCGGGGAGAAGACGTTCATGCTCGCCTGGCGTTGTTCCTGGAAGAAGCCTTTCATGGTTGCGAAAAACAGGTGAGCTTTACCGTTCACGATTCGGTGGATTACTCCCACCTGAAAGCCCGCGCCAAGGCCCTGAAAGTCAAGATTCCGCCGGGCATGCGAGAAGGTCAGCATATCCGCCTCAAGGGTCAGGGCTCTCCCGGCGTGAACGGCGGTGAGTCTGGCGATCTGTTTATAGAAGTGGAACTGGCGCCCCATCCGCTGTTCACCGTGGAGGGCCGGGATATTGTGGTCACGGTGCCCGTGAGCCCCTGGGAGGCGGCGCTTGGAGCCACGGTGACCGTGCCCACCTTGGGGGGCAAGGTAAACCTGAAGTTGCCCAAGGGGGCCTCCACCGGTCGCAAGCTGCGGCTCAAGGGCAAGGGCCTGCCGGGCAAGCATCCCGGTGACCAGATGGTGCTGCTGCAGGTGGTCATGCCGCAGCAGCACAGCGAGCAGGCCGAGGCGCTGTATCAGCAACTGGCGCAGCTGGAGGGTACCTTCAATCCGCGCAGCAAACTGGGTGTGTGAGGGGGCGGCGATGAATCAGGAGGAACGGACACTGACGGTGGAGTTGGGTGATACCCAGGCCACTTTTACCCTTCGGGAGCTGTGTGAGCGGGGAGACATCCATGCGGAGTTCGTCATCAAACTGGTGAGCTACGGCGTGATCAGCCCGCTGACCGAAGGGGAGGTGCAGGAGTGGCTGTTTGATCTGCCGGCGCTGACCCGGTTGCAGAAGGCCCAGCGCCTGCAGCGGGACCTGAAACTCAACCTGCCTGGCCTGGCCATGTCTCTGGATCTGCTCGACGATGTCCAGAACCTGCGCAGGGAGGTGGATCGTCTCAATCGCCTGGTGCGCCAGTTGATGGACGAGTAGTGATGCCTATCACGACTAGGCCAGCGGCGAAACGGGGAATGGCATTTGTGTCTTTTGTTATTATCATGGCGGAACTTTTTACGGTCTGACATGATCTTAGCGTCAATTTAACAAAGGGAGCCTCTGCAGAACTCCGGACTCGCTCTGGCGTTCTGAGGTGATTCGGAGTGATTCAATGGTTCCCAAGACACAAAGGAGCGGTTATGGGTGAGGCAAATCGGCGAAAGACCACGGGACAGCCAGGCTATGATCGAGCCGGGCGGCGAAGGCTGGGGTGGCTGGCCATTGCAGTGGCGGTGGTGATCGCCATCGTCGCAGGTCTGGTGCTGATGACCCAGCCGCCGGAGAAAACCTCTGAGGCCCTGCCGGTGGCTGCGACCGAGGCGGAGCCATTTCCCGTCCATCTAGATCGTTTTGGTGTGAGCGTTGGGGCCGAGGACGCCCCGGTGGTGGTGCGCGAGTTCGCCGATTACCAGTGTCCGGCGTGTGGTCGTTTTGCCGACGCCAGTCGCCGGCTGAAGGAGGAGTACGTCGCCGCGGGCAAGGTGCGTTTCGTGTTCTTCGATCTGCCACTGCGTCAGCACCAGAACGCGATGCCCGCAGCCATGGCGGCCCGCTGCGCCGGTGATCAGGATGGCTACTGGGCGATGCACGATGCGCTGTTCGCCAAGCAGGGTGAGTGGAGCGGCACCAGCAAGCCGGTCGACATGTTTTCCCGCTACGCCTCCGAGCAGGGCCTGGACGAGCGCCGTTTCCGCCGCTGCATGACCACCGAGCTGCACCGGGAGGACATCGAAGCCAGTGTCCAGGTGGCCCAGCAGATGCGGGTGCTGAGCACCCCCACCGTACTGGTCGACAATATCCAGCTGACACGGCCGGGTTGGGGACAGCTGTCGGCGGTGGTGGAGCGGGAGTTGGCCGCGGCAGAATGAGCTTGATGGTGTAGCGGGGAATGTCCGCAAGGGCGACGCCTTGTTCGCATTATTAATGAGAAATGCTTTAACATGCAGGCCGCTCCATCCGGTGGAGGGGGCGGCTTTTTGTATGTGAGCGTCCGACTGGACGGACAGCATTTCGAATTAAGGATGTGATGATGAAATACAAGTGGTTGGCGGCTTCCCTTGCAGCGATGATGGCGGTGGGTGTTCAGGCCGAAGAGAGTGCTTCACCAAAAGGCTATCTCGGAGTAAACCTGTCCCGAATCCATGTTGATGTCGATGAGGAAGGTATCCCGAATGATTTCAAATATGGCCATCTGTCATTTCGGATTGGTGGTCGACTTAACGACTACATCGCTGTTGAGGGCCGGGGCGGCTTTGGGCTGACGGATGACTCCAGCAGCCTGGGCGGCGCGGAACTGACAGTGGAAACCAAGCGCTCCATTGGCGCCTATGTATTGGCGGGCATTCCAAACCCGACCCCAATCTATCCGTACATCATCCTGGGGTACACCGGTATCAAATCCGAGGTTAGCGTCAGCGTAGACGGCGATGAAGTGTTCAACGATGCCGGTAATGACGATGATGTGTCCTATGGCTTGGGCGCCAACATCGCGATCAACGACAAGTCCGATGTCAGCTTGGAGTACCTGACGCTCTTCAAGGACAGTGAAACGGAAGTCTCGGCCGCAACCTTGGGGCTGATGTACCGGTTTTAAGTCTGTCGAATCGCCCCGCGTCAGCCGGGGCGTTTTCCAACCTTTCTTCGATCGGTTAAAATTCGTCCGCCTTTTCACGCGGCTATTCTTTGATTAGTCCATTAACCAGTTAATCAACTAGCCGATTTATCAATTCAATGAATCGATGCTCCGGATTTACGATCCGGCTCGCAGGAGAATCCGATGACCGATGTTGTTGTGGTCTGCGCACTCTACAAGTTCGCAGTTGTTGAAGATTATGAATCCCTGCGCCAGCCCCTGCTGACGCTGATGGAACAGCAGGGCGTACGCGGCACGTTGCTGCTGGCCCGGGAAGGCATTAACGGCACCATCGCCGGCAGTCGTGAGGGCATTGACGCAATCAAGGCCTGGATTGATACCGATGCTCGTTTCGATGGCATCGACTACAAAGAATCCTTCGTGGACGATCAGCCCTTCAAGCGCACCAAGGTCAAGCTGAAAAAAGAAATCGTCACCATGGGTGTGGAGGATATTGATCCCAAACGGATTGTGGGTAGCTATGTGGAGCCGGCACAGTGGAACGCGCTGATTTCCGATCCAGAGGTGTTGTTGATTGACACCCGTAACCAGTACGAGGTGGAAATCGGTACCTTCAAGAACGCGGTCAACCCCGCTACCGATACGTTCCGCGAGTTTCCTGGCTACGTCCAACAGAACCTCGATCCGACTCGGCACAAGAAAGTGGCCATGTTCTGTACCGGTGGTATCCGTTGTGAGAAATCCACCGCCTACCTTAAAGAACAGGGCTTCGAGGAGGTCTACCACCTCAAGGGCGGAATTCTCAAGTACCTGGAAGAAGTGCCCGAGGAACAGTCGCTATGGCGCGGGGAATGCTTTGTCTTCGATGACCGGGTGACGGTCAACCATCAGCTGGAACGGGGTGCCTTTGACCAGTGTCACGCTTGCCGCCGGCCCATCACCGAGGATGACAAGCAGCGTCCTGAGTATGAGCAGGGGGTGAGCTGCCACCAGTGCATCGACTCCCTCAGCGATGCGCAGAAGGCCCGGTTTGCCGAGCGTGAGCGCCAGATCCGGTTGGCCGAACAGCGTGGCGAAACCCACGTCGGTGGCGAGGCGGCCAAGGTCATTGCCGAGCGAAAATCCCGCAAGCAGGCCGAGCGGGCGCGTCAGGCCGCCAAGAGCGCGGCAGGAGAGAAAACGCGGGTCTGATTGGTTGTCAGACCCGATTCCTCAGTCCCAGCTCGTCCGGGTAGGGGCTGAGGTATTGCTGAAGTGCCACATAGTCCACCGGCTCCCGCCGCTGGGCCATGCGCAGTAACGTCATTGGGACAATCAAGGGCAGCTCGCCCCGGTGATAGGCCTCAATCTGCTCCGTCAGCACCTGGCGGTCAGCGTCGCCCATGGAATCCCGCAGGTAGCCCATCAAATGCTGCATGGCGTTGACATGGGCCCCCCGGCTGACCTTGCAGGCCATGGCCGCCATGAACCCGCTGATATACTGCTTGGCAATCTGCTCAAGCGGCGTGCATTTCAGGTCAGCCAGCAATGGCCCCAGAGTTCGGTAGATCGCTTCGTTGTGGGCCAGCAGCTGGAATTTGTGGCGGGTGTGGAATTGGATCAGCGCCTCTGGGCTTAGGTCAGCGACGACGTTCTGCAACCAGTCGTCATAGGCGAACACCCGTTCGACGAAATTTTCCCGCAGCTGGTCATCGTGCAGACGGCCTTCTTCTTCAACCGGTAGTAGGGGGTAAGCCTGCATCAGGGCCTCGGCGAACAGACCCCTTCCGTCCCGGTGGATCAACTGCCCCTCTTCGTTATGCACTTTGATGCGTTCCATGCCGCAACTGGGGGATTTGGCCATCAGGATATAGCCCCGCAGATGGCCCAGTGACGGGACAACCTGGTCGATGACGGCCTGCATCGACTCGGTGTGATCGGCGTTGCCTTTGGCGTCGATCAGACGGAGGTTGTTGTCGATCTCGCGCAAGTGAACCGCCGGACGAGGTGTGCCCAGGCCCGCGGCCACTTCCGGGCAGGTGGGGTGAAAATCGAAATGGCGCGCCAGTACCTCGGTGCAGAATCGGGAGTGCTTGTGACCACCGTCATAGCGTACCTGTTCGCCAAGAAGGCAGGTGCTGATGCCTACGGGGATTTTGCTCACAGTGGGGGCCCTCTTCGGAGACGGTGTAAAAACGAGTGCGCCTATGACGTTTTTGCTCGTCCTCCTTCGCTCGGGTTGTGTTTTGCCTAGCTGTCTATCTGTCTATCTGTCTATCTACGTTGTGTTCGTCTAAACCGGTTTTTCAGGCCGGATAAGATGCCGTGGTCGTTCCGCCTAGGGGGCCGCGGCCGGCTCAGGAGAAAGCGCCTGCAAGATCAGCTGTCGTTGGTGCTGGAAGAACGCCTGGATGTGCTCCGCCGCAGTGGCCTTGTCCCGTTCCAGCACGGCCCGGGTGAGTCCGCTGAAGAACTGGGCGGTGCGTTTCAAGTCTTGGCGGTAGCGATCGGCACTCAGGTAATAGGTGCGGCTCACCGCTGGCTTGAAGTTGGCCAGCGCCTCGGTGAGGTAGGGATTGCCCACCACCTGACAACAGGTGTCCATCACATCAAAGCTTGCCTCCACCACCGCCAGTACATCGGCGTCGGTGGTGAGGCGGCGGGTCACCTGTTCAATCTTGGCGAGCAACAAATCCCGGTCCGATGCCTGCCAACGGTCGATCAATCGCTCCACGAGCATCTGCAGCAGGTGCATATAGACATCGTAGAGTTCTGAGGCATGTTCCGCATCGAGCCTGGTTGCGGAGGCACCCTTGCGCGGGGTGATGTCCACCAGGTGCCAGCGTTCCAGCGTGTAGAGCGCCTCTTTGACCGAGGCCCGACTGACTTTCAGCTCGCTGGCCACCTTGGCTTCATGAACCCGCTGCCCGGGGTGTATGTGGCCGGTCATGATCTGCTCGGCCAGGTAGTTGGCGATCTGTTCGGCCAACGTGTTGGGAACCTGAAATTCCATAACTGCTCTCTGAAGCGGGCCACGGTGACCCGAGTATGCGTGCTTAGGTGAGTGTAACACAGCTGGTTTTCCCCTCTTAAGGCCTTGATTTGGCGGTCCTGATGATTCCGAGTTCGATCATCTCCCGAATATTCGGTGATGTCATGGTTGACGATTGCTATATTGTAGGACAATAATGCAAATAGGGGTGACGATAAACTCACGTCACCCCCAATACCTATGAAAAGGTGGGAGTGAAGGCCGGACATGCGCCGAGCAGAACCGCCTCCCACGCCTTACTAGCAAGAAAGAGGGATGTACTGTGAGCACGAGCAACACAACCGCAAGTCAGAATCCGGCCCGCCGCCGGTTACTGCTGATCCTCAAGAAATACGCCTTTGTGATATCCATGCTGCCGTTGGCGATTCCCGCTCTGTTATTGGTCGCGGGTCAAGCGCTGGATTTGGTGAATCTGTTTGCCTGGGGGGCGCCGGTGGTGGTGTTTGTGATCATTCCGGTGCTGGATTTGTTGCTGGGACAGGACGCCCTGAATCCGGACGAGGTTGAGGAAGTCCCGGAGATGAACAAGGAGCGTTTCTACAAATTTCTCACCCTGAGCTGGGTGGTCCTGTTTGCCGCACTGCTGGTGTGGTCAATGACGTTGCTGGGCTCGGGCATGTTCAGCACCCTGGGGGCGATTGGCTGGATTTTTTCCATTGGCATTGTGGGAGGTCTGGGTATCAATGTAGCCCACGAGCTGATCCATAAGGACGAGCGCCTGGAAACCTGGGCCGGTGGCTTCCTGTTGTCCCTGGTCTGTTACGCGGGATTCAAGGTGGAGCATCTGCGTGGTCACCATGTCCATGTGTCTACGCCAGAAGATGCGTCCTCTTCCCGGTACGATCAGTCTCTCTATAATTTTCTGCCACGGGCCTATGTTCGTAATTTCCTCAATGCCTGGAAACTGGAAGCTCAACGTCTGGAGCGTAAGGGCCTCAAGCCGTTGAGCTGGCGTAACGAGCTGATCTGGTGGTATGGCATCAGTGCCCTGGCCCTGGTGGCCTTCACCGCCGCGTTCGGCTGGCTGGGCGCCGCGTTCTTCCTGGGCCAGAGCTTCGTCGCCTTCACCCTTCTGGAAATCGTCAATTACCTGGAACACTATGGCCTGCACCGTCGCAAGCTGGAGAACGGACGTTACGAGCGCACCACCCCGGAACACAGCTGGAACTCCAATTACTTCCTGACCAACGTATTCCTGTTCCATCTGCAACGCCACAGCGACCATCACGCTTACGCCAAGCGTCGCTATCAGGTGCTGCGCCATCATGACGTAGCCCCTCAGCTGCCGGCAGGTTACGCCGCCATGGTGGTACTGGCCTGTATCCCGCCCCTATGGAAGAAGGTAATGAACCCGAGGGTTAAAGCCTACTACAAGGGCGAGGAACATCAGCTGGCCTGATCCGATTTGTGGCCCCTGGTGAGAGTCTCTTCCCGGGGGGCTTGCTCCTTGATGTTTCGTTCCAAACTGTTATCGGGTTCCGGTGGGGTGGGTTTCAATCATTTCCACGGCCGTTATAATCGGGGCTTGCTCAGGATGAGCAATTCAGTCCCAGTCATAGGGACAAATCCGGAATTAGTCCCCGGGACCCTGGGTGATTAATTGGACGACGTACTTCAAGGATTGAAGACATGCCCGAGGCCAATCTCCCGACTGCGAAGGGCCTGCAGTTTACTGCCCGTGTAGGCAGCCTCCCCGCCGACCTGTTTGTGGTGGTCGCGTTCGAATTCTCTGAAGCTCTCTCTGAGCTGTTCCATGGCACCCTGGAACTGGCCAGCAGCGATCCCGGTATCGGTGCCAGCTCAAGCGCGTCCGGGGGACACACTTCAAGTCTGTCCCCCTCCCTGGACCAGATCCTCGAACAATCCGTGGAACTGGCCGTCTGGCAGGATGGCCAGCTGCTGCGCCGCTTCACCGGCGTGGTCTCCGAATTCGCCCGCGGCGACAGCGGCCACCGCCGCACCCGCTACCAGCTGGTGGTGAAGCCGCCGTTGTGGCGGCTGGGGCTGATGCACAACAGCCGTATCTTCCAGGCCCAGACCCCGGACAGCATCCTCAAGACGCTGCTGGACGAGCGCGGCATCGCCGACACGGTGTTCGACCTCAAGCGCGCCCCGCAGGAACGGGAGTACTGCGTTCAGCACTGGGAGAGCGACCTCGACTTCCTGCAGCGGTTGGCGGCGGAAGAGGGCTGGCACTTTCGCTTCGATGGAACGCAGGACAACCAACCGCTGGTGATCGCCGATCACCACGGCGACACCGTCACCTTGCCGGAGGCTAGCTACAACGCCAGCGCCGGTGGCAGCAGCCGTCAGCCGGCGGTGTTCAGGTTCAGCTACCGCGAACGGGTTCGCGCCGCCTCGGTGGCGATGAAGGACTACACTTTCCGCAATCCCGCTTACGCCCTGATGCACGAGCAGGCGGCGGCCGGCATCGATCACCAGCGCGACGACTATCAGTATTACGACTACCCCGGCCGCTTCAAGAGCGATGCCAGCGGCAGCGCCTTTAGCCAGGCCAGACTGGACGCCCTGCGCAGTGACGCCAGCGTTGCCCGTGGCAGCAGCAACCGTCCCGACCTTGCCGCAGGCGCCAAGCTGCCCCTGACCGGCCACGGCCAAGTCGACCTCAACCGGGACTGGCTGCTGACCGGCATCGTCCATACTGGCAAGCAGCCCCAGGCCCTGGAAGAGGAGGGCGGTAGCGATCCCACCACCTACCACAACAGCTTCGAGGCCATCCCGGCGGATAGGCGCTGGCGACCACAGGTGACCAACCGCCCGCTGATGGACGGCCCGCAGATCGCCATCGTCACCGGCCCGGCTGGCGAGGAGATCCACTGTGACGAGCACGGTCGCGTGAAAGTGCGTTTCCCCTGGGACCGCTACTCAATCAATGACGAGCACAGCAGCGCCTGGCTCAGAGTCAGCCAGGGTTGGGCCGGCGGCCAGTACGGCTTCATGGCGCTGCCCCGTATCGGCCATGAGGTCATCGTCAGCTTCCTCGACGGCGACCCGGATCAGCCCATCATCACCGGCCGTACCTACCACGCCACCAACACGCCGCCCTATGCACTGCCGGAGCACAAGACAAGAACGGTGCTGAAAACCCAGAGTCACAAGGGCGAGGGTAGCAACGAACTGCGCTTCGAGGACGAAGCTGAGCAGGAACAGATCTACCTCCACGCCCAGAAGGACCTGGATCTGCTCACCGAGCATGACCGCACCGAGGTCATCAAGCACGACAGCCACCTGACCGTGGCGAACGACCGCATCGGCCATATCAAAGCCAACGACCACCTCACCGTGGACGGCGAACAGCGCACCAAGATTGGCGGCGACTACAGCCTCACCGTCAACGGTAGCCACCACAGCCGACAAGGCCAGGCCCAGCTCATCGAGGCCGGCAACGAAATCCACCATAAGGCCGGCATGAAAGTCGTTATCGAGGCTGGGGCTGAAGTTACTCTCAAAGCCGGCGGCAGCTTCGTCAAAGTTGATCCCAGCGGCGTCACCGTGTCCGGGCCGATGGTGAAAATGAACTCGGGAGGATCGCCGGGGAGTGGGACGGGGGTTTCGGCACAGGTACCCAAGCAACCGGGCGTGCTTGTCGACCAGGTACAGCCGGACAATGCGTCGTCGCCGTTGGCGACAGCCGGAGTGCGCGACAATGCCAGGCCGGATGCTGCGCTGGCACCGTTGCAAACACCCTCCGGCGCGATTGCCAAACAGGCCGCCAATTTCCGTAAGGCCGCCAGGGACCAGGACACCTTCGCGGAGATCTGTTCGGCCCTTGGCGGTGAAGGGGAGGCCACAATATGAGTCAGGAATGGGCTACGGGGGCACCGCTGGCTCCGGGCGAACACCGTTACCTGGCCATAGATGGTGCCAGCCTCCCTGCGGGGATACGCGGGCTCTATGATCTGGGTATCAGCGACCCGCCTGTGCAGGTACTGGCCGATGGTGTTCACGACGCCCTGGCGCCGTTGGGACCTCTGTTACTTTCCCTGGACGACAACCCGGAGCTGACGGGCCACTGGTACCAACGTCACCCGGCCCTGGCACGGGCTGTGGTGTTCCATACCGGGATGATGCTGGAGGAATTTGCCGGGTATTTCCGGGCCCGGGTGCAGGTGCGGCTGGCGGATGGCCGTGTGGTCTGGCTAAGGCTGGCGGACGCCAACGTGGTGGCGCGCCTGGTAAACGCCGAAACGCTGTTGCCAACCGCTTTCTGGAGCCGGGTGACCGGCCTGTCCTATGGTGCGGGCCAGGCGGAGGTCCGGCATCACCAGCTCACGGTGGCACGCCTGGACTGCCAGGGTGTTGCAGGCTTTGACGGCACGGCGGCTATCCAGCCCTGCTTCCGCTTTAGCGAAGCGCTGGTCCAAGCCCTGTCCGATACCCAGGAGCAGATCACGAACGACCAACACACGGAGGTGTTATGACCGGCTGCGCCACCTGCCCACTGATGACCGCTCTGCTGCCCCTGCGCTACGCCATCGCCCCGTTGGCGTACGAAGGGCCGCTGCTTGAAAGTCTTGAACTGCCGCGATTACCGGGTCGGTTCCCGGTGCTCGAGCGCTACACTAACCTGCGCGAGCGGAACATGCACTACGTGCCCCGGCTGTTGAGGGATGGCTGGCTCTATGTCTGGATCGACTTGGAGGGCCGTCTGGCCGAGTTCCAGGTCAGCAACGGGTTGCTCGGCGAGACCGACCGGGGCGGGCCAGTCATCGACGCCCGCCGGCTTGCCTACCTGCAAGTGCCGGCGGGGGACCCGGTGTACCTGGCCTGGACCCCCAACCGCTGGTCCGATCGCCACTTCGAGACCCTGGCCAACGATGCCGGGCAGCGCCCCCGGCACATGCGCAAGGTCATCCCGGGGGCGGCTCCTCATAGTCAGGTGCTTGATGAGTCGGTATTCAACGGTTTGCCGGAAGTGATCGCCGCACCGGATTTTGACTGGTCAGGCCTGACCCCGGTGGTGCCCCATTGGCCCAACCTGGCCCGCCAGACCCAGCGGCTGGAGCAGCGGTCCGTGGCGCTGGTGGACGACCCCTGGGGCATCACCGAAGACCTGGCCGCGCTGGTCCGCCTGACCCACGACAACCAGGAGCTGTTGCGATCCCGATTTGGCGGCGAGTGGGGCCTTGCCGGCATCATCCGCGAGCTGTCCAACGGCGACCAGCAACTCAACCAGAAACTCGTCGAACTCACCGACCAGGGGCGGTTGCAACAGGCGTGGCGGGAGTCCGACACCTCCCAGGAACAGTTCGAGACCGTGATCATCGGCCTGCTGGACGCCTGGATCGAGTGGATGGGCACCCTGGACTGCGACGACGCCCCCGGCACCCTGGCCAGCGCCTGCGAAAGCCTGGACCTGGCCCGGGAAGACCATCGCACCATCTTGGCGGAAAAGTTCAGCATCAGCCTGCTGGGGCCATCCTACATGAGCCGGGGCGCGGCGGCCATCGGACGCATGATGGAACTCGATACCAGCCGCGCCCTGTGGCTGTGGCATGCCCTGCTGGGGCTGAGGGAAGTCGTGGCGCTGGGGGATCTCAAGAAGCTCGTCGAAATCACAGACCTCACCGCAGAAGCCCTGGAAGGCCTGCCCCAGGCCACCGCCGCCTTCGCCACTGCCATTAACGCCCGCCTCCACCGGCTTAGCTTCCACGCCCCGGTACCAGCCCACGAGGCCCTGTTCACCGCCCTGAGTCCGGTGGCTGCGGCGGAGCTGCAACGGGTGCCCGCCCAGATATCGGCCCTGGGCAGCGGTTTCCTGCTTGCGGCCCTGGCCCGCTCCGGCCAGCAACTGGCGGTGGAAGACGTCGACCGCGTGCAGGCCAACCAGTGGCTCAGTGAGGCTGCCAACGGCAAGCCCGCCCGCTACACCCCGGCCACCGACGCCCCGGTGCAACGTCTGTCGTTGCTACGGCTCCAGCCTGCCAATGCGGCCCATTTTACCCGCGACAATCCCTACACCTGGCGGGACGGGGCGTTGGAGAAGGCGCCGGTGCGGTCGTTGTTGGTGTTGGTGACGGGGATAAACCTAGTGCTGATGGGCAGCGAGCTTTATAAAGAAGGTAATGTTGAGTCGGGAGCGAAGTTTGGAGAAGCAATGGCTGCCGTCGCCACCGCGTATACTTCGGTCCAACACAAACTGGCGGAACTTAATTGGAGGGAGGGCTTGTCGAAAGCGGACAATCCAGCCGCCTATAGCCATGGCATTGGGGCACTTTCAGCGCTCTTCGCGTCGATAACTGCCGCCTTCGATATTATCGTCTTCGGACTCCAGGCCTTCGAATCCTGGCGCAGCGGCGACTACGATACCGCTGCCCTGGAGGTGGGGCTGGCGGGGGTGTCGGCAGGGCAACTGGCTCTGGGGGTACAGGCCTTCCGCGCCTACCGTGAGGCCCGCGCCGTGGCCCTGGGGCTGAAAGCCGCCTCCGCCGTGCGCGGCCTGTCCCGGCTGGGAGGCTGGGTGACCGCCCTGTCCATTGGCCTGACCGCCACACTGATCGGTGGGTTGGTGACCCGCTTCTATATCCAGAACACGCCCCTGGAACGCTGGCTTGCCAAGACCCGCTTCGGCATCCAACCAGCAGACTGGGCCGGGGAGTACCGCACCGAGATGGAGCGGCTCTATCAGGTGGTGTTCCCAGTGAAACTGACTTTGGAACGTTACCCCAGCCTGAACCCGCGCACCGGGGACCATGTCCAGGAATGCCTGCTGTTGTTGGAGTTGCCGGGCCAGCCGGGGTTGACCCGTAGTATGATCCACTTCGAAGGCCACGAGCGGAAACGCGTCCGCAGCTTCAGTTCCCTGGCCTGGGCCGAGGACGAGTTCCGGCGCTGGTTCACCGAGGAGGACAGGCAGAGTATGCAGGACAGCGAGTTCGAGAATTTTCCGGTGGTCTGGACCGGCAGCGACTTCGACCGCCACCAGGGCACCCGCATCGAGCCGCCCGTGGGCACCGCCGTCTACCGCCGGGTCTACCACAACAGCGATAAACCGGAGAGCATCGAAGGCGAGCTGACCTACCAGCCCCAGCCCGGCCTGGAGCTGCCACCCGTGAAGGTGAACCTGTCATGATCAAGAGTGCCAAGCAATTGTTCGACGCGGTGGGGGAAAAACTGGCGGGGCAGTTCCCCCGGCAGTTGCTCAAGGGCGACCAGCCCAGCGGTTATCGACCATCCCAGCCCGGCAGTGTCGAACTCCACACCGAGGATTACCTCACGCTGAAGACAGCCACTGCGGAGACCAAGGGGCTTCCCTCGGGAGCGGGCGCGTTTTTCTTCTCCGGCTGTGCGGCGGCTGCAGCTGTATACCTATTCGCTGGATCGCCCATCCTTGCCTTGCAAGTTCTGGCATTTGGTGCAGCGTTTTTTGCCGTCTTTTTTATTTGGGAACTCTACCGCCCCTTTCCCCTACCCATCGTGTTCAACCGCCGTACTCGGGAGATCTATTACGACCTTAACGGCAAGCTCTACCACACTCCCTGGGAGGGCATCGAGGCGGTGGCCTACGAGTATCGCAATGTCAATCAATACGCCGGCTCGATGGTGCATGGCAACCTGGAGATCATTTTGCAGCGCTTCGGTCACCCGGAAGACCGAATCGCCCTGAACATCGGCGGCCACACCTCCGGCAAGCGCCTTCAGACCCTGGTCAGCCTGTGGGAATACCTGCGGGCATACATGAACGAGGGGCCCTGGTTTGACGACCTTGGTCATCAACTTCCAGAGAAGGGGGACTTCATTGCCAAGCAGCTGGAGCGCTCGCAATTTTCCATGCGCGGCCTACTAAAGAAGGCGCAAGACGAGTTTGCACAGGAAAAGGCCGAGGGCCAAGGAATTTCGGGCAATGTGTTTTTTGGATTGGTGTCGGCCTACGCGTTTCATCCCGTATGGTTTACTGCCGATGTCACCTACAAGATTTGCCGAAGCCGCTCCCACAATCAATGGCCGGAGGTGGTGCAGGAGCGTATGCGGCCCGATGGCCCCACCACCCAATTGGCGGATATCGAGGAAGGCTACGCCGAGGCCGAGAAAGAACGCTGGGCCCACCTGCCTAGAAATTGAAGCAGCCCATGCTGGCGGGTAGAGGATGACCTGGCCGCTGACGCCGGTCGCCCTGTCCGTTAGCGAAGGCAGACCGAATTTCGTAAGATGCGGTTTCCGTTAGCCAGGCCAAGGATTCAGCAGGGCGGCGCAAACCTGGCCATACTTTCGGTTATCGGCTCACCCTCAACGTCTGAAAAGGACTGACTCGTTGAAAACCCTAAACATCATCAAATACGTTTTCTCCCTCATTGGCCTCGGCATGCTGGTGGGTGCCTATTTTCTCTACAGCAACACCGCGTCATTTCTTGAGCAGGCCGTCACCGCCGAAGGGGAAGTGGTGGAACTGGTCCGGTCCCGATCCAGCGATTCGGTTTCCTACTACCCCGTGGTGGTGTTCCAGGATGACGATGGCCGGCAGGTGGAGTTCAAATCCAACACCGGCTCCAATCCGCCATCGTACAACCGGGGTGAGCGAGTGTCGGTGTTGTACGAGACCTCAAACCCGGAGGGGGCCCGCATCAATGGCTTCTTTTCGCTGTGGGGTGGGGCGGTGATTGTGGGTGTGCTGGGGTTGGTATTCGCAACCGTTGGCGGTGGCATGGTGCTGGCGGGCGTATTGAAACGGCGCTCCCGGGACTATCTCAAGCACAAAGGGGTGCAGATTCACGCGACGTTGCAGGGCGTGGAGCGCAACACCGGGCTCAAGGTCAACGGCCGCAGCCCCTATCGCATCGTGTGCCAATGGCAACATCCGCAGACTTCGGAAATTCACGTGTTCCACAGCGACAACCTGTGGTTTGATCCAACCGATCATATCCAGGGTGACACCGTGCCGGTGCTGGTGGATGAGACCAACCTGAAGCGGTATTGGGTAGACACCTCGTTCCTGCCGCAGCTGGCCAGCTGATCGCCCGCGCTTTTTGCTCTCTAATCTTCCAGCACCAGAACGATCAGTTCCTTGGGGCCATGGACCCCGTAGGCCAGGGTCTGCTCGATGTCCGCGGTCTTGGACGGCCCTGAAATGAGCAAGGCGTTGGTGGGCATGCCCTTGGCCCAGCCCTGGGCGCGAAGGGCTTCCAGAAAGGTGCCGTAGAGTTCGGCGGCCTCTAGCACGGCAATGTGCACCGGCGGCACCAGGCTCATCAGCCGGGGTTCGTCGGTGGTGGGCCAGAGGATCAGCGAGCCGGTTTCGGCAATGCCGCCGCGGGTGGAGGTCAGGCTGGCGTCCACCTCAGTGAACAGCTCCCGCTGCCAGTTTTCCACCGGGCGGTCGTAGTACAGCAACTCCGGCAAGCCCGGCTGGCGGGCATCGCGAACCGCCTGACCAATCGGGTGCACCCCGGGAATCAGCAGGTTGCGTGCCCTGCGGGCCTGCAGCACTTCGGCCAGGCGCTCCAGCCAGTCGTTGCGGTGCACCCGGTGAACCTCCCCGTGTACGGACTCCAGGGTCTGTTCAAACTGCTGCAGCCGTTCCGCTTGCGACGCCTTGCCCCGATCCAGTACGGAATAATCGCACTCTGGCATCGCCAGGGTGTGACCGCGGCGGTGTTTGAGCCGCTGCAGAATCTGTTCGCGAGCGCTCATGGCCGTTCATCCCTCATTCGTTCATGGAGACTGCGGCGAGCCAGCCGGGGTGCCGTGCGGTAATCGGTCCAGGCCCCGAGTTTGCGGGGCTGCAGAATGCGCAACCGCA
The DNA here is from genome assembly GCF_028369065.1 of Marinobacter sp. SS21. Taxonomy (GTDB): domain Bacteria; phylum Pseudomonadota; class Gammaproteobacteria; order Pseudomonadales; family Oleiphilaceae; genus Marinobacter. Next base: position 8,138 of record NZ_JAQNDA010000010.1, on the reverse strand, counting down.
CCGCCATCCCCGTGGCCCAGCGGTACATCGCCGGGCGGGTATGGAGCCAGCGCCAGAGTTTCCAGGCCAGGGCTTCGGATTTGCTGCGCTTGCTGCCATGGCCGCGCACCCGGCCAGGGTGCAAATGGTCGCCATCCACCGACTCCTGGCGTAACCGAACCAGCAGGTCCGGGATGGGAATGCGCACCGGGCAGACTTCGGCGCAGGCCCCGCACAGGCTGGAGGCGCTGGGCAGGTGTCGGGTTTCGTCCAGCCCCAGCAGATGGGGCATGAGGATCTTGCCAATCGGGCCGGGGTAGGTGGTGCCGTAGGCATGCCCGCCCACCCGGGTGTACACCGGACAATGGTTCATGCAGGCGCCGCAGCGGATGCAACGCAGGGTATCCAGCAATTCGTCGTCCTGGTAAATCGTGGAGCGGCCGTTGTCCACCAGCACCACGTGCACCTCCTCCGGGCCGTCCAGTTCATCTGGCTGGCGGGGAGCGGAGATCAGGTTGAAGTAGGTGGTGATGTGCTGGCCGGTGGCCGAGCGGGTGAGCAGGGCAAGCAGGGCGGCGACGTCGTCCATGCTGGCCACCACCTTCTCGATCCCGGTCACTGCGATGTGGCAGGCCGGAACCGTGGTGGTCATGCGGCCATTGCCTTCGTTCTCCACCAGACACAGGGTGCCGGTCTCGGCGACCGCGAAATTTACGCCCGACACACCCACATCCGCCAGCATGAACTTTTCCCGCAACTGGGCCCGGGCGCTGGCGGTCAGGTATTCCACGTCGTCGGAGCGGTCAGTGCCGGTCTTGTGGTGCAGCAGTTCGGAGATTTCGCCGGTGTTCTTGTGAATGGCCGGCATGATGATGTGGGAGGGCGTTTCTTCGGCCAACTGGACGATGTACTCCCCCAGGTCCGATTCCAACGCCTCGATGCCATGCTCCGCCAGGTAGTCGTTCAGCTCCATCTCCTCGGACACCATGGATTTGCCCTTGATGACCCGTCGGACGTGGCGTGCCGCGCAGATGTTGCCCACTATGTGGCAGGCCTCGTCGGCGTCGTTGGCCCAGTGTACCTGGATGCCATTGGCAATCAGCTGCTGCTCAAGCTGCACCAGCAGTTCCGGCAGCTGGGCAAGGGCGCGTTGACGAACGTTGGCGCCGAGGGTTCTCAGGGCCTCCACATCCCAGCCCTCAAAGGCGGCCCGCCGTTTGCTCATCAACCCATCCATCGCCCTGCGGAAGTTTCGGCGGATCTGGGGGTTGTGAATCGCCGCCCGGGCCCGGGGGTGGAACTCCCGCACGGCATCACGGTGGGTGTGTTGGGAGGCGGGACCGAGGCTCATGGCTCTTGCTCCCCGGCGTGGTGTGGTGGCGGCCCTTGGGTGCGCTCCCAGAGAAAACTGAGAATGTGCTTGCCGCTGAGTGGTTGTTGGGCCTTGTCGGCGTAGCCGACCATGTTCATCAGGCAGCCGCAGTCGGTGGTGACGAATTCCCGCGCCCCGGTATCGACGATGGCCTCCACCTTCTCGCTGACCATGGCCCCGGAAATGGCCGGGTGCCGAACCGCGAAGGTGCCACCAAAACCGCAGCATTCCTCAGCCCGCACTTGCTCGGCCAGGGTGACATTCTGCAGTTGCCCCAGCAAGGTCGGGCCAACGTCGGCCAGCCCCAGTTCACGGCGGGCCGAACAGGAGGTATGCAGGGCCACTGTGGTGGGCTTGCCAAGGTCCTCCAGTTTGATGTTGCACACATTGAGCAGGAAATCGGTCAGCTCCCAGACTCTGGCAGCCACCGACAGGGCCTGCTGTAGTTGCGGCGTATCGCGAAACAGTTGGGGGTAGTGCTTGCGCATCATGCCGCCGCAGGACCCAGAGGGCACGACAATGGGCCAGTCCTCTGGAAACAGCTTCAGTTGCGCTGCCGCGACGGCGCGGGCCTCGTCGTGATAGCCCGAGGTGTAGGCGGGCTGGCCGCAGCAAGTCTGCCCCTGGGGGAACTGCACCTCAATGCCTTCCCGTTGCAACAGTTTGATCCCCGCCAGCCCGGCTTCGGGGTAAAACAGGTCGACCAGGCAGGTGCCGAAAAAATACACCCTGGCGGGTTTCGGTGGATACATTTTGATCGGATCAGCCATGGCAAGATCCTGCTGCGCGTGGTTGTTCAGGCTTCTTACACAACCTTATGCAGCGGAAGTTGGGCTGTCCAGCCCAACTTTAGTGCAGCGACAGTAGAAATTACTCGAGGGTAATACGCGGGGTGTTTTTGCTGAGGATCTGCTCGCCGATGCCACGCACATTGGTCAGTTCGGCCTCGCTCTGGAACGGGCCATGGTTTTCACGGTAAGCAACGATGGCGCGGGCCTTGCTCTCGCCGATGCCCTCCAGCGCACGCAGCTCCTCCACCGTGGCGGTATTGATATTGATCGGATGGTCGGTCATCTCCGGCTCGGCGTGAGCAAGGCCGGTGAATAGGCACAATACCAGGCACAAAGTGGCCAACAGCGAATTACGGGTCATACAAAGTCTCCTGAATAGAATTGGTACGGGCGTCAGCGCGACCCAAGTCTGAGGAGGGCTGTATCCTTCAGTGGAGGGGGATCTGGGAGAAATGCTCGGCGAATAGAACCACCAGAAAGGGGGCTCGGACAGGATCACTGTCCCTGTGTTCCTTATCCGTAGCCAACCAAACGCCTGTTCCTTCAGGCCTAGCCAATCCTTGGCCATCATCCCTGTTGACCCACATCCTGTGAGTCAGTCCTTTCATCCTTGAACCTGCGTCCTTGCAGGCATGTCATCCCTGACAATTGCTATTCTACGGATACGGGGCTTGGGGCAAACAGGACATTGCTGATTGGCCGTGTGCGATTTGGCTTACAACGCTGTAATCCTATCGCCTGCAAATGAGAGTGATTTGCCTTTAATTGGTCGATGCGGCTTTAGTGGGTCAATGCCCGCAGCAGGTCGGCACCGCTCCAGCTGCGCCGTTGCTGCTCACACTCACGCACCAGCTCGGTCAGGCGCGCGTTGATCGGGGCCTGTTGCCCCAGCGAACCGGCCAGGCGTACCACTTCACCATTGATCCAGTCCACCTCGGTCGGGCGGCCAGCTTCCAGGTCTTCCCACATGGAGGAACGGGCCAGGGGGTCGATGGCCAGCATCGTTCGCGCCAACCGGGTAAACAGCCAGTCTGGTAGCCGCATGACCTTGGGAATCAGTGCCATCGGCACACCGGTCAGCTTGACCAACGGCATCTTGGCGTCCTTCAGTAACGCCAGGGTTTCTTCCTGCGCCAGCGCCAGACAGCGCCGGTAATCCCGCTGCGACAGCTCCTTCAGCAGCGGCACTCCGCTCAGGGCATTGATAGGGTTATTCAGGTTGAGCAGCAGCTTGGACCACATCACCGACAGCATGTCGTCGCGCAGCTCCAGCGGCAGTCCAGCCTGAATGAATCGGGGTAGCAGGGCGGTCAGTGCCGAGTGGCGCGCGGTCATCAGGTGCCCCTCGGTGCCGTGGTGAAAATGACCGGGGCTCTTCTGCAGCACATTGAACGGCACCATGCCCGCCAGCACATCGGCACCAGGCATCACCGACCGCAACCGTTCGGCGTTGGAAATGCCGTTCTGCAGGCTGATCACCGGCGTACCGGGCCGCACATGCTCGGCCAAGGCCCGCCCCGCCTCCTCGGTGGCGGCCGACTTCACCGTCACCAACACCAGATCGGCCTGGGCGGCTGCCTCCGGGGTGGTCACGTATTGGCCCTCGCTGAGGTAGGCCTCGTACTGGAAGCCCTCGTAATCCGTGGCCCGCAGTGGATGCGCTTTGAGCACCTGTTGCATCCGTGGCCGCCCGACGAAGGTGACGTCAACATCCGCCGACATCAGTCGGGCACCCAGGTAGCAGCCCACGCTACCGGCACCGAAGATGACCACGCGGGGTGGTTTGGGGGAGGTTTCCATAGGCCTGTGTCTCCGTTTTTTTACCGACTCTACCGGGGTTTAGGGGGTTGTCAATGTTGTGGCGTGGAGCCTGTGGCTGGGTCCGCTCTGGCGGCAGCCCGATGGGTGACACGGCACGCCCATTGCCGTGCAACGGTTCGTTTACGAATTTTTTCAATGACCTAGGGGGCGAGGTAAAGACTTTGCGCTAATGTGTAGCTAAACAAGATGGAACGAATTGCTGTCAGTTAAGGATGACGGATGGACTACTCCCCGGTTCTTCAGCCTGTTTTTAACGCCCTCTGGTATCTGATTCCCCTTGCCATCCTAGCAGGCGTGATCAAGTCGCCCTGGTTCAAGGGCAAGATGGGTGAATTCCTCGTCAATGCTTCCGCTCGCCTGTTTCTCGACAAGAACCGCTACCACCTGATCAAGAACGTCACCCTGCCCACCGAAGGCGGCACCACCCAGATCGACCACATCATCGTTTCCCAATACGGGGTGTTTGTGGTGGAAACCAAGAACATGAAGGGGTGGATCTTTGGCAGTGCCAATCAGCGGTATTGGACGCAGAAGATCTATAAGTACTCGCAGAAGTTTCAGAATCCGCTGCATCAGAACTACAAGCATGTGAAGACGTTGCAGAGCTTGTTGGGGTTGGGGGATCAGCAGGTGCATTCGTTGGTGGTGTTTGTGGGGGATTCGACGTTTAAGACGGAGATGCCGGGGAATGTGACGCAGGGTGGGGGATATATTCGGTTTATTAAGTCGCATTCGGAGGTGGTGCTTTCTGAGGGTGAGGTTAGGGAGGTTGTTGAGAGGGTTGAGTCTGGGCGATTGGCTGCTTCATTTCGGACTAATCGGGAGCATGTGGCGCATGTTAGGGAGATTGTGGCGAGGAAGGAGAGGGAGCCTCGGTGTCCTAAGTGCGAGGGGGAGATGGTGAAGCGGGTTGTTAAGCGTGGGGAGAATGTTGGGGAGGAGTTTTGGGGGTGTAAGGGGTTTCCTGGGTGTCGAGGGGTGGTTGATTCGGCGTTTTTGTGATGATGACGAATCGTCGTTATTACAGTTCAGGGTGTTGTTGGGTCTGTAGGTATTTGTTTTTATTTAATGATTTTCATGGAGTGCTTCGGGGGATGAGCATTATGCCGCGTTCGGTATTTTTGCAATAACGAAGCGTTCCATCTAATACGCTTTAAAGGTCGTGCTGCGCACGACCATTAAATGCTTAGGTGTTAGGCATCTTCAAAAGGACGTGCATGAGCGGACATATTAAAAAAATAGACTCGATAAAAGGTATGGCTGTCTATGATGATTTTCAGTGGTCATCATCCGTGCGAGATACTGGGAATAATATCGCAGAATTTAAAAGCCTAAATATTCTGTATGGACGCAACTATTCTGGAAAAACAACTCTTTCTCGAATCCTTCGAGCTTTAGAAACCGGTTGTATCTCAGAGAAATATAGTTCACCCGAGTTTCGGGTGTCTTTTGATGGTGGCAGCACTGCGACGCAGAATTCACTAAGAAATCATGGTCAAGTTGTTCGGGTTTTCAATGAAGACTTTGTCCGGGACAATCTACGTTTCATTGTTGATGATGAACATTCCATCAATTCTTTCGCTATATTAGGGGAAGACAATACAAAGCTTGAGGAAGAAATTGAGAAGCTTGAAGCCGAACTTGGCAACGAAGAGGATAAGTCTGGTCTGCTGGGGGAGTTCCTCGGTGCTGAGGAGAGTTTCAAAAAAGCCCGAAAATACCATGACGACAAGTCGTCAGAATTGGAACGAAAGTTACGTGATAAAGCCAATAAGTCAGGCACCGGAATCAAACATAATAAAGCGTTTGGTGATGCCAACTACAATGTTTCTAAAATAAAGGCAGACATCTCGGATGTTACCAAAGACACTTACTCTCCGATTTCTGATGAGCAAGTAGGCAATTTTCATGACCTCCTCAGAGAAGAACCCAAATCAGAAATCCCTGAATCAACGACTTTCAATCTCCAATGCTCTGTAATAGCTTCAAAGGCTAAAGATTTAATCGGAAAAAAGATTCAGGCATCTGAACCAATTCAGGAGTTGCTAAACGATGCGGCTCTGGCAACGTGGGTAAGGACTGGTCGGGGCCACCATCAAGAGAAGAGAGATAAGTGCGCATTTTGTGGCAGCGACCTTCCTGAAGATTTGTGGGAGAAGCTGGACAAGCATTTTAATCAGGAGTCTGAAGACCTTCGTCAAGAGCTGGAAGCCCTGCTTGGATCGATTGAAAGTGAGCGATCCAGAGTCCCTAATCTAATGAAAGTCAAAAACTCGGATTTCTACACTAACTACACGGCCGACTTAGATTCGCTGACAGAACAGTTGTCGACCCTATCAACGTCTTACATTGAGAGCCTGGATTCCATAAGAAAACAGATCAAAAAACGAAGAGATGACATCTTTAAACCTCTTGAATTCAATGAACCTCAGTCGGTTGAAAAAGATTTGAATGCGGTCAGGGATTTGTATGAGCAACTCAGAAACGAATCCAACCAGCTTACAGCTTCACTAAGCTCTGACCAATCTGAAGCTCGTGCGGCTCTCCGCCTCCATGAAGTTTTTACATTCATAACAGACATAAAGTATGAAGAAGAGAATAAGTCCATTGAATCACTGAATGAGGCCATGGGCTTAGCGGAGAAGACTAGAAACTTCGCAAAAGAAAATGTTAATAAAAAACGAGAGAAAATAGCTGAATTGAAGGCTCATCTAAAAGATGAAAGCAAGGGAGCTGACCGTGTAAATGATTATTTGAATAATTTCTTCGGTCATCAAAATCTTTCACTCAAAGCCATTGAAGCAAATCCCGGGAACGCATCATCTGGATACCGATTTGAGGTAACCAGAAATGATAAAAAAGCATTCCACCTCAGTGAGGGCGAATGTAGTTTGATAGCCTTCTGTTACTTCATGGCTAAACTTGAAGACATAGAAACTAAAGGCAATCAGCCGATTATCTGGGTTGATGATCCTATCTCCAGCTTGGATGCAAATCATATCTTTTTTGTCTACAGCCTTATTAATTCCGAGATCGTAACGCCGGAGAAATATGAAGATAGCGGTGAGATAAAAGAGCGTGATCGTTTCAAACAGCTTTTTATTTCAACTCACAACTTGGATTTTTTAAAGTATTTGAAGCGACTTCCCGGTGCTTTGAATAAAAACAAATCTCAATATTTTATCATCACACGAACAGATCAAGTCAGTGATATCAAGTTGATGCCTCGATACCTGAAAGACTACGTCACAGAGTTCAACTTCCTGTTTCACCAAATTTATAGGTGTGCCCATGCCCAGATAGATGGTGATGAAAATCATGATTGCTACTACAACTTCGGGAACAATACTCGGAAGTTCCTAGAGGCGTTTTTGTACTACAAGTATCCAAATGCAGTGGAAAAAGATGACAAATTGGCGCGCTTTTTTGGAGATGATGCATTGGCTGCGTCATTAACGGATCGCATCAATAATGAATTCTCACATTTGGCGGGTGTCTTTGAGAGAAGTGTTTTGCCAATTGATGTTCCTGAGATGAAGACAACGGCGAATTTTATATTACGGAAAATTAAAGAAAAAGATCCAGACCAGTATTCAGCGTTACTTCAAAGTATTGGGGTAGAACATGCCTAACAAAAGCATGTTGTCGAACTGGTTTACCGCTGCGCTCCAAGCCAGCCGAAAATGCGAGCGTTAAATGTCTTGGGTCAGGGAGGGGCTCTCTTGGCGAATCGTGAAGACATGATGAAATGGATTGTTGAGTGTTTAAAAGCACGCGGGGGCTCTGGCTGGCCAAAAGAAATTGCTAAAGATCTTTGGGATCACTATGAATCAGAAATAAGAGCTTCCGGAGACTTAGTCTATTCCTGGCAGTACGATGCCAGGTGGGCCGCACAGAAATTGCGAGATACTGGTGTCTTAAAGCCCGTTTATGGCCGAACGGATCGACCATGGGAATTGGCTTAACCATTACAGTGATGAAAAGTAAGAAAATCGGAAAAGATCTGCTTTCTCCGGAATCACCTGGAAAACCGGGACAGATTTATTTTTCGGTTAGGGAAGCTCTGAATAACCGCTGATTTTTGCCGATCTTGGTTTTAGCCGGCAAAAATCGAAGATTCAGACGCTATTCTCCCGTTATTTGTGTGTTTTTTTGCCCCTCTCCCGCCATCTTGA
>NZ_JAQNDA010000001.1 GCF_028369065.1 Marinobacter sp. SS21 | reverse complement strand
CATCAACCACAACACTTCCAGGTTGCGATGGCATTCCTTCTCCAGGCGGCGGGTACTGCTGGTCTGGTTCAGGTAGGCGTAGATATACAGCTTCAGCAAATCACCTGGGTGATAAGGACGCCGGCCAGTTTGAGCTGTCTCGGCTTTCTTGAACCCCAGCTCAGATAGGGGTAAGGAATCGACAAAGGCGTCGATGACGCGAACCGGGTGGTCCTGGGGAATGTAATCTTCAACGCTCGGGGGGAGCAGAAGCGTCTGACTGCGAGGTGTGCCTTCCTTGTGCCTCATAAAAATAACCGCGAACCATGTCGCGGTTATTTTGCCAGCTTCGGAGACTGTTTTCACACAGCCTCTCATGGGCGCCCTTTTTTATTGTCGTTACACCGGCTGATTGTAAAGCAGATCATCCGCGTGCCGGAGATACAGCAACAGGTCAGCACCGGCTTCTGTCATGGAATCGAAGGGACCTTCCACGGTCCCCTCCCGGGTCTGGTAGTACCATTTGCCATTGACCGACGTGAAGCGGTCGCTGCGGAACCAGTGCTTTTCCTCTTCGCCGCGACGAATATCCATAGGGGCTACCTCTTTGCACGAACACCACACCAATCGCTCAAAAAACGACCACCTCCCTGCAGTCTAGGTCAGAACCTGCATTCACCCCCAGCAACCCGGGGATATATTTCACAGACTTTCACAAAGCCAGCCCCTCGCCACGACCGCGTCCGTGCACTCAGTCTTCCAGCAGGTCGCGCATGAACTGGGGCTGCGCCAGCGCACCGTGGTGCGTGGCCTCGTTGTAATAACGGGTCACAAACCCACGTTCGGCGGCATCCGCCTCGCGGAAGTACAGCAGCGGGTTGTCCTTGCTGCCCATGGTGCAACTCCACCAGCCGGTGGGGTAAACCGGTTGTGGGAACGGCAGCGTGACCACATGCCCCAGACCCGCTTTTTTCATGTCGGTGTGGATACCGCGAATGATGCTGTCGGTGTGCAGTAACGGCGATTCACTCTGCTGCACCACAATGCCACCCTCCCGCAGCGCCAGCATGCAGTCACGGTAAAAATCGAGGGCGAATAGGCCTTCCGCCGGCCCGACCGGATCGGTACTGTCGATAATGATCACATCAACGCTGTTGGGCTCGATGTCCCGCATCCACTGCACGCCATCGCCAAAGAAGAAGTTCGCCCGCGGATCGCCATTGGATTCGCACAGTTCAGGAAAATACTTCTCGGACAGCTTGGTAACCCGTTCGTCGATCTCCACCTGCCAGGCTTCCTCCACGTCGGGGTGCTTCAGCACTTCTTTCAGGGTGCCGCAGTCGCCACCGCCGATGATCACCACTTTCTTCGGGTGCTTGTGGGTAAACAGGGCCGGATGGGTCATCATCTCGTGGTACAGGAAGTTATCCCGGCTGGTCAGCATCACGCAGCCGTCCAGTACCATCAGGTTGCCGAATGTGTCGGTTTCATAGATTTCCAGCTTCTGGAACTCGCTCTGCTCCTCATGCAACTTGTTGCGGACCTTGAGTGAAAACGCCGTGCCTTCGTTCTGGAACACTTCCGTAAACCAACCGTCATTCAGTGTGGTCATGCCTGTTCTCCAATCGCCAGTGATCGACCCGAATCACGGGTCGTTATGTAGCGATATTGTAGGTGCCCTCACCTCAGAGCTAAAGCATCCCTTGGCGCTATGGCGCTGATAAACCCCAAATCGCCTCTGCGCGATCTGAGGGCTCCTATAATTTATATTCTCACCATCTTTTAGCGACCGCCGGGAATCCCTACAATGGCGCCATCGCGCCGACACCCGATCGGCCCAGCCTAGAGCACAGGTAGCAACGCCATGACTGACGCTTCCGCCAACCACGCCAAAGCGGTTTACAACATCGCCCACTGGAGCGACGGCTATATCGACGTCGACGCCCAGGGTGACGTCCTCATTCGGCCCGACCGGGACATCAGCGCGCACGCCATCAACCTGCCCCAACTGGCGGCGGATCTGGTGGCCCAAGGCACCGCGCTGCCGGTCCTGGTGCGCTTTACCGATATCCTTCACGACCGCGTCAATCAGCTCTGCCAAGCGTTCAATCTGGTGGCCGCGGAACAGAACTACCAGGGCCGCTACACCGCGGTGTACCCCATCAAGGTGAACCAACAGCGCCGGGTGGTGGAAGAGTTAATCCGCGCCGAGCCGGCGGCCTCGCGACAACAGATTGGCCTGGAGGCGGGCAGCAAGCCGGAACTGATGGTGGTGCTCGCGCTTTGCCAATCCGGCTCGGTGATCGTCTGCAACGGCTACAAAGACCGGGAATACATCCGGCTGGCGCTGATCGGCCAGGCCCTGGGTAACCGGGTGTTTATCGTGGTGGAGAAGCCGTCGGAGCTGCCGCTGATCCTGGAGGAGGCAAGCCGCCTGGGGGTGAAGCCGCTGATCGGCGTACGGGCGCGCCTGGCCACCGTCGGCAAGGGCAATTGGCAAAATACCGGTGGCGAGAAGTCCAAATTCGGCCTATCTGCCAGCCAGATCCTGGACGTTCGCGACACTCTCGCCAGCGCCAATGCGCTGGATTCCCTGCAACTGCTGCATTTCCACCTGGGCTCGCAGATTGCCAACATCCGTGATATCCAGACCGGCCTGCGGGAGTGCGCCCGGTTTTACAGTGAGTTGCGCCAGATGGGCGCCCCCATCACCACAGTGGACATTGGTGGAGGTTTGGGCGTGGATTACGAGGGCACCCGCACCCGCAGCAGCTGCTCGATGAATTACAGCATTGAGGAGTATGCCTATAACGTCATTCACACCCTGCAGGCGGAATGCGAACGCCTGGGCATTCCCCATCCGGATCTCATTAGCGAGTCCGGCCGGGCGCTCACCGCGCACCATGCGGTGCTGGTCACCAACGTGATTGATCGTGAACTGGCGGAGCACGGAACACCGAATGCGCCCGACGCCGAGGCGCCGACACCCTTGCACGACCTGTGGCGGGATTTGGCCAGCCTGCAGGATGAACGGTCTGGCCGATCGCGGGTGGAAATCTTCCACGATGTGTTACACGCCATGAGCGATGTCCATGCCCAGTTCGCCCACGGCCTGCTGTCGCTGGGTCACCGCGCCGAGGCGGAACGCATCTACTCCGCCTGCTGTCGACTGCTCCAGCAGCAGCTCAACGGCAGCAACCGGGCACACCGGGAGATCATCGATGAACTCAACGAGAAACTGGCGGACAAGCTGTTCGTCAACTTCTCCCTGTTCCAGTCGCTGCCGGATGTCTGGGGCATCGACCAGATCTTTCCAGTGCTGCCAATCAACGGGCTGAATCGTCCACTGGACCGGCGGGCAGTGATTCAGGACATCACCTGCGACTCCGACGGACGCATCGACCGCTATGTCGATGGCCAGGGCATCGAATCCACCCTGCCGATCCCCGCCCAAGACCCGCGGCAGCCCATGCTGATCGGCTTTTTCATGGTTGGCGCCTACCAGGAGATTCTCGGGGACATGCATAACCTGTTCGGCGACACCCACTCGGTGGATATCCGCCGGGATGCCGACGGTCGTTACCAGATCAGTGAAACCATTGCCGGCGACACGGTGGAAAAGATCCTGCGCTACGTCAATTTCGAACCGGCAACGCTACTCCAGGCGTACCGCAAGAAATTTGCCCACAGCGCTGTCCCCGCTGACATCCAGGATGGCTTGCTGGCGGAACTGGAAAGCGGCTTGTACGGGTACACCTATCTGGAAGAGTGAGTGCTCACTCGGCGCCAGACGGCGATTGGCGTGAGGTTCGATAGGCGGTCGGCGACATGCCTTCCCACTTGCGGAAGGCCCGACCGAAATTGGACGGGTCGCTGTAACCCAGCCGAAAGGCAATGTCATCGATGCTCATGTCGCTGCCGGCCAGCATTTGTTGCGCCCGCTCATGGCGGACACCATCCTGCAGCGCCAGGAACTTCATGCCCTCGGCGCTGAGCTGACGACGCAGGGTTCGGGCCGACACACCGAGCCGCTCCGCCACCTCCTCCAATCCAGGCAGGCGACCCGACTGCACCGATTCCAGCAATCGCTGAACCCGCTCAACCGTCGAAACCAGGGCCTCCAGACGCTGCCGCTCCCGTTCGCACTGTTCCTCGGCAACCCGGCGGGTAACCGGATTGGACAGGGCCAGCGGCAGGGTCAGAAATTCCTTGCGGAAACGCAGTTGATTCACGCCCTGGGAAAAACGCACCGTCTCGCCAAACAGGGCCCGATAGGCCTCATGGTGATCCGGTTGAGGGTAGCTGAGCCGACATTCGCCGCCGTCCAGCAAACGGGTACCAAACAGCAGCAAATTAACGTCCATGATGGAGGCCAGCACCACCTCCACATTGAACGCGTGAAGGTCCATCAGGTCGTGCTGAATCTGCAGTTCGAGCACCGCATCGTTCCCTTCGATGAAGAAGGTCAGGTCCATGTAGATAAAACGCACGCGGAAATACTTGATGAGGACCCTGAGCCCCTCCTCAACGGTATCACTGCTAACGGCAGCCTGTGACAGGGCACCGTGGGTGGTGAACTTGAGGCGCCGACCATACTCCAGCCCCAGCGCCGGCACGCCGCCCAACTTCAAGGCAGCCCGATTGAGGGCCACAAACTGATCCACCGTGATCAGGTTATCCGGGTGCCCCAGGGCCGCCGGTCGAAGGTTGGCAGCCGCCAGCATTGCGCTACGATTGCCCCCTTTTTCCTCCACCAGCTGGCAGAGAATCTCGGCATAGTGCGCTTTGATCAGAGGCAGATCGGGTTTCAGCTCGGATGGGTACGTCGACATCCTGCAATCCTGAAGACAAACCAGCCGTCAGCGTAGACGGCGTGACCGAATAGAGCAATTACTCTTCAGCCGGATCTGGGGCGCCACCAGAGCCAGTCGCGGCCGTGCCGGGCGATTCCGACACTCACCGACCGGTGGCGGTGGGCAATGAATACGGTGTCTCGCTTTCGGTATTGACGGCGTCACTGCGACTCACCGGCACCTTCAGCCGCCGGCTCAATCCACTTATCCGCTGAAACGCCGCCTTCACCCTGCCTGGCCGAAAATGACCGCAACTTGTCAGTTTCTGACCTTCTGCCCACCGCGGCAATCAAGGATACTTGTCTACGTTGATTAGTGTCTCTGAACTAGTCCAGCTCAACGCCCCGTCGGGTTGAGCAATCTTGCTTTTAGCCACGCTTTTGCGTGGCTTTTTTCGTTCTGCCCAGCCTACGCCCCCGATAGAGTGCCCACCCGCTCTGAGGTACAATCCAGTCCCAGTTATATCCCGCAAGCGTGAGGCATGGCATGACCGTGGACGATTACAGCTACCGCTTTGGCGGCATTGAACGACTCTATGGTCGCCGGGCCCTGACGGCCTTCCGGCAGTCCCACCTGGTGATCGTCGGTCTCGGTGGCGTTGGTTCCTGGGCCGCCGAGGCGCTCGCCCGCTCCGGCATCGGCCGGCTCACCCTGGTGGACATGGACGATATCTGCGTCTCCAACACCAACCGCCAGTCCCATGCGCTGACCGGCCAGTACGGCCGAGCCAAGACCGACGCCCTTGCCGAACGCCTGCGGGCCATCAACCCCCATGCCCACATCGAGCCCCATTTCGGCTTCCTGACGCCGAACAATGTGGAGGCCTTGATCGGCCGCGAACTGACCGGTGTGGTCGACGCCATCGACAGCGTCAAGGCCAAAGCCGCGCTCATCGCCCACTGCCAGCGCCGCAAGATTCCCCTGATCTGCGCCGGGGGCGCCGGCGGCCAGATGGACCCAACCCAGATCCAGGTCGCCGACCTCAGCCGAACCACCCAGGACCCGCTACTGGCAAAAGTTCGCAATCTGCTGCGCCGGGAATACGGCTTCTCGCGCAATCCCAAGCGCCGGTTTGGCATCGAGGCTGTGTACTCGCTGGAGCAACTGACCTATCCCGCCGCCGATGGCGAGGTCTGCCTGCAGAAGCCCGACAACGCCGGGCCGGTGCGACTGGATTGCGCCACCGGCTTTGGCGCCGCCAGCCCGGTCACGGCAAGCTTCGGTTTCATTGCCGCATCCCGATTGCTAAACCGCATTGCAAGGCGGGCTCAGCTTAGCGATAGTTAAGGGCCTCACGCTTACACCACCTCAAGGGAACTGATCCTTTATGTCGCCCAGCATCGTTATGCTCCTCGCCAGCATCGGCGTGTTCTCGCTCTTTTGCCAATGGCTGGCCTGGCGGGTGCGCATGCCGGCCATCCTGTTTCTGCTCGCCGGCGGCATCATCGCGGGCCCCCTGCTGGGCTGGCTGGACCCGCAACCGCTGTTCGGCGAGCTGTTGTTTCCGCTGATTTCCCTGGCGGTCGCCGTCATCCTGTTCGAGGGCAGCCTGACCCTGCGCTACCAGGAGATCAAGGGTCACGGCAAAATGGTGCGCAATCTGATACCCGTTGGTGCCCTGGTCACCTGCGTCATCGCCACGCTCGTCGCCCACTGGGCCCTGGATCTGCCGTGGCCGGTGGCGCTGCTGTTTGGCGCTATTGCCATCGTCACCGGTCCCACCGTCATCGTTCCGCTGCTGCGCTCGGTCAGGCCCCAGGCCAAACTGGCCAATATCCTGCGCTGGGAAGGCATCGTCATCGATCCGGTCGGCGCGCTGCTGGCGGTGCTGGTGTTCGAAGGCATCGTGTCCTGGGGCCAGGGTAATGTCTTTAGCCACTCGCTGTTCATCTTCGTCAAGGCCCTGACGGTGGGTTTCCTGATCGGCGCAGTCGCTGGCTGGATGAACGGCGTCGCCCTGCGCAAGCACCTACTGCCACAGTACCTGCACAACGCCGGCACCCTGACCTTCATGCTGGGTGTCTATGCCCTATCCAACGAACTAGCCCACGAATCCGGCCTGCTGACGGTCACCGTCATGGGCATCTGGATGGCCAATATGCGTCAGGTGCCTATCGACAGCATTCTTGAATTCAAGGAGTCCCTCAGCGTTCTGCTAATTTCCGCCCTGTTCATCATCCTCGCCGCCCGCATCGAGTTCGCCTCCATTGCCGAGCTGGGCTGGGGACTGGCGGTGGTGCTGGCGGTCCTGATGCTGGTCGCCCGTCCGCTAAGCATCTTCCTTTCCGCCATCGGCACCAATCTGAACTGGCGTGAAAAACTGTTCCTGAGCTGGATCGCGCCTCGCGGTATCGTCGCCGCCGCGGTGTCCGCGCTGTTCGCCTTCCAGCTGCAGAAGCTGGGGCATGCCAGCGCCGAAACCCTGGTGCCGCTGGTGTTCATGGTGATCATCGCAACCGTGACCGTGCAGAGCCTTACCGCCCGCCCGCTCGCCCAGCTGCTGCGCGTGGCGGAACCGGCCAACTACGGTTTCCTGATTCTGGGGGCCAACCAGGTCGCCCGACAAATTGGCCAGGCGCTGCAGAAACACGATGTACCGGTGATGCTGACCGACACCAACTGGGAAAATGTCCGCCAGGCCCGCATGGACAACCTGCAGGTGTACTTCGGCAACCCGGTGTCGGAGCATGCCAGTACCCACCTGGACTTTACCGGCCTGGGCAATCTGCTGGTGATCTCGCCTTACAAGCACATGAACTCGCTGGCGACCTATCACTTCCTCGACTGGTTTGGTAAAGGCAGCGTCTACAGCCTGTCGGACGGGGACCAGGACCAGTTGGCCCGCCACCAGACCGCCGAGAAAATCCAGCGTACCCGGGGGCTGTTCGGCGACGTCAGCTACGCCAAATTGGCCAGTCTGGTGAGCCGGGGCTACACGGTGAAAACCACCCACCTCAGCGACGCCTTCTCGTTTCAGGCGTTCCAGGAACAATACGATTTCCAGGCCATTCTGCTGTTTGTGATCGACGCCCGGGCACGGATTCGGCCAGTAACCACCGCCATGGAACTGCAACCGGAGAAAGACTGGGTTCTGATCAGCCTGGTCCCGCCCCAGCCGCCGAAGGATCGCAAGGAGAAGGATACCAGCAGCCAGACGGAAGCCACCGGCTAGGGAGCCGGTGGGCGGAGAGATCGAGCAACCGGGACCGGCCTAACCCGCCCGGCAGTCAAGCACCAGTTTGCCTTGTACGTGGCCATCCTCGAGCACGCGATGGGCGTCCGCCGCAGCCGCCAGCGGAAACACCTGGTGCACATGCACCTTGACGTCACCGTCCTCGATGAGTTCGGCAATTTCCTCCAAATGGAAGACTTCCGGCCGCACCGTCATGCCATGGGCTCGCAGCCCCATACCTTCGGCGGCGGAGATGATGTCGTCCGCCGTCACCGTGGGAATGGTGACCAGCACGCCGTGTTCACTGAGGGTATGCAGGGAACGGCGACCGGTATCCCCCCCCACCAGGTCCAGCACCACGTCCAGGCCATAGCACTCGTCCACCACGTCGGTCTTGGTGTAATCGATGACCTCATGCACCCCCAGACCGTCCAGGAAGTCCTTGTGGCGTGCCGAGGCGGTAGTGATCACGTGGGCGCCGCGGACCAGGGCAAACTGAATGGCAAAATGGCCGACCCCACCGGCACCGGCGTGAATCAGGATTTTCTGTCCCGGTTCCAGTTCCGCCACCTCAAACAGCGCCTGCCAGGCGGTCAGCGCCGCCAGCGGCACGGCACCGGCAGTCATCAGGTCCAATTCTTCCGGGACAATGGCCACCTCGTCAGCCTGCGCCAGCACGTACTCGGCGTAGCCGCCACCAGCGATGGGAAACCCCACCATGCCCATGACCCGGTCCCCCGCAGCCAGGGTCCGTACCTCGTCACCCAGCGCCACCACCTCGCCGGCCATATCATAGCCCGGCGTCCACGGCAGCCGATGCTCAATCTGTCGAGCGGCGAACCCCAACCCCTTGCGGGTTTTCCAGTCAATCGGGTTCACTCCGGCGCCAGCGACCCGGATACACACCTGACCTGGGCCAGGCCGCGGCACCGCGGTTTCCTCCAGTTTCAGCTGGTCGGCGTCGCCAAACCGCTCATAGACGATGCGCAGCATCGCGCCGCTATCAGGTTGCACGGCCGGGTTCTCCATCGCGCTCTCCCCTTTGCTCGCAGTCCGAGGGTATTCCACTCTCCAGCCTAGCAGATATTTCAGCCTTCGCTGTCAGTCGGTCTGGCTCAGCGCTGCCAAGCCCTTACCGCCAGCGACCAGGGCG
The DNA here is from genome assembly GCF_028369065.1 of Marinobacter sp. SS21. Lineage (GTDB taxonomy): Bacteria > Pseudomonadota > Gammaproteobacteria > Pseudomonadales > Oleiphilaceae > Marinobacter. The sequence goes on along the minus strand of NZ_JAQNDA010000001.1, from coordinate 494,944 downwards.
CCCCCCAGGATCTCACCGTACTCCGGGGGCACCCGCGTCGGTCGCTGACTCTTGAGATCGACACAGGCGTGGCTGGACAGGGCCCTTACCAGGGTCTTGCCGTCGCTGGCGCGCACCAGCTGGAATTGGCGGGCAGAACGGAAGCGACCGTCGAAACCGGTCAACCAGGTGGCCAGAATGAGGCGGTCGCCGGCATTGGCGGCGGCCAGATAATCGATTTCGGTGCGGGTGATGGCCATGGCCTTGCCGGTGGCCTCGTGGCGCTCCCAGGTCATGCCCAGACTCTCGATGTGAGCCCAACTGATCTCCTCCAGCCAGCGGACGTAGACCACGTTGTTGGCATGTCCCAAGCGGTCGGTATCGTCAGGGGTCACGTCGATGGTCAGGGTATACGGATCCGGCAGATCCCAGTCAATGTCCGCCACTTGCATCATTCGTTAATGTCTCCAAGCCCAGGGATGGCATGCAACGCTAGCCGACCGATACGGTCGTTGTGAAGTGAACCAAAGTATAGATAACCACCACTGGGATTCACCGACGTGATCTCCTGCAGATGGCTGCCCCTGGTATCGTGGAGGCTGGTGATCACCGCGCCCTGGTCGTCCAGCGCCACCACCAGGCCATAGGCTTCCGGCTTCGGTTTCAGTCCATCCGGCAACTTCGCCACCAGATCCTTCAGCCAGGGGTGCAGATGCAGGGTGTCGATCTGCTCATTGCGCAGCGAGGGAAAGGCAACCCAATACCGACCCTGCTGGTCCACCGCCAGGTTGTCCGGGAAGCCAGGCAGGTTGTCGGCAAACACCTCGGCCTGACCGGCATCGCGGCCACTGATCCAATAACGGAGGATACGGTACTTCCAGGTTTCGTTGACCAGCACGTAGCTGCCATCCGGGGACACCGCCACACCGTTGGCGAAATGCAGGTTACCCAGCAGCACCTCGCTTTTGCCCGTGGCGGGATCGTAGCGCAGCAGACGACCGTGGGGGCGCATCTCCAGCAGGTCCAGTTTGTAATCCGGCTGCTCGAACCGGGAACTGGCATCGGTAAAGTAAATACGACCGTCCGGGGCGATATCGACGTCATCGGTGAAGCGATACGGCAGCCCTTCCGCTTCCCGACTCAGCACGCTGATCTCGCCGTCGGGGGTGATCGCCAACAGCCCCTTCCAGGCATCGGCCACGATCAGTCGCCCGTCGCCATCAAACACCATGCCCAGGGGTCGCCCACCGGTCTGCAACCACTCCTCGACCCGGCCATCCGGCCACACCCGCACAATCTTTCCGTCCTGGGTGCCCGCGTAGACGCGGCCCTGGCCATCCACCGCGGTATCTTCCGGTCCGTAGACCTGGCCCTTGGCCAGCAGATCGGCCAGACGCAAGTGCTGGTTGGCTGAGAGCGGGCCGGTCATGGCCGGAGGCGGTGGCGGCGCCCAGGCCTGGCTGTCTACCGGTGAGGGCGAGAGCAGAAAACCACCCAGCAGCAGGAACACCACGAGCACGCCGATCAATAGCCATTTCATAAGAAATTCCAATTCCTTAGGTTGCTTGCAAACACACTCGACGACAACCTAGCACAGCGACCTGACTCGGCATAGCGTCGACATTGCAGCGGCACGGGCGCTCGAGTATAGTCACTGCTCATTTTCTGACCGGCCCGGCGCCACGAACGTACCTTTAGGGAGCCCACCATGCTGTACCAACTCGCCTCTCCGCTGTTTACCCTGGCCGCGCTGCTGGTCATTGGTGGTGTCGCTTATAGCGCGAAAGCGTTTTTTGACCATAAGCTCAGCAAACTGGACAGCACCGGCGATCGCCAAGCGCGCGCCTGAGCCCCCCTGGCAACTCACTCCGCCAGGAACTGGCGGCACAGGGCGGCAAACGTATCCGGCTTCTCGGCATGCAGCCAGTGGTCGGTGCCGGTGATCACCTTGAGGCGGGCATGGGGAAACAATCGGGCCACCTCGTCCCGGTGTTTTTCCTGAATGTAGGCGGAATCTTCACCCTTGAGGAACAGTACCGGGCCCAGGTAAGGGCTGGTGGCTTCCGGGGCCGCGGCCAGCCGGTGGTAGCATTGCTGAATCACCGGCAGATTCAGGCGCCAGCGAAACACCGCGGCACCGCTACGCTCTGAGTCCGGAATCCGCTGCAGGTTCTTGAGCAGGAAGCTGCGGATGCCCGTGGTGGGCACATACGCCGCCAGGGCCTCGTCGGCCTGCTGCCGGGACGTGATCCGATCCAGATCCAGCTGACTCAGCCCCTCCAGGATGGCGTCGTGGCGGGGTTTGTAGGTCACCGGGGCGATATCCGCCACCACCAAGCGCTCGACCCGGTCGGGCGCGCTCAGGGCGACCTGCATGGCCACCTTGCCGCCCATGGAATGCCCCAGCACGCAGGCCTGCGCCAAGCCCTGCTCATCCATGTAGCCGATGACATCATCCGCCATCGCGGGATAATCCATGGTATCGGTATGGGGCGAACGGCCGTGGTTACGCTGATCCAGAGCGTGAATCTGAAAATGCTCCTGGAGCCGCTGTGACACACCCCCGAGATTTTCCATAGAGCCAAACAGGCCATGGAGCAGGATCAGCGGTCGCCCTGCTCCGGTGATGCGATGGTTCAAACGGACCTTCATGCCGACTCCTCTTTCGTTGCAATCAGTCAATGGGCTGGCCATAAGCAACCGCGAACTAAGGCGCCTCTGATGGTGAATGGCTCTGAATGCCAGAGCTGATCCGGAGTTAATCAGAGGCTCCCTAACCACTGCCAGCGCGTCATCACTTACTCATTTTGTGGTGTCCATCGCGCACAGCGGCTGCCTGGCAAGCTACATTAACACCGAACACCAACGCCACACACATTTCAGGGATACCGGCCCCATCGACGTGACCGGCCCGCACACAAGGAAACTCACCATGGCGCAATCGCAGCAACCGGACCGCCGCAAACTTCGCAGGATGCCCGCCGCCAACCTGGCCTTGGAATGGCGGCCACGGAAGGGTCTGTTTGGCCGCTTCCGACCCGCCGCCGGCTTCGACTTCACCCGGCAAGGTCTGTCGATGGTGGTCAATGGCCAATACTTACTCAAGGAGGGGGATGCGGTGGAGCTGCGGGCTCAGCTGTCGATGGAAGCCGGCGTCCTCGACCTGGACAAACTCATCGCAAAGGTCTGTAACCTGCGCCACAGCGGTCAGGATCAACAGATTGCAGGCCTGCAGTTCGATTTCACCGCCAGTCGCGCCATGAAGTCCGACCAGGTGAAGGCACAGCTGGGCCGTATCGAGGGCATTCTCGAACGCAGCGAAAAACTGCGCCTGCGCATCCAGCCGCTGGAAGCGTTCGGCGTCGGGGACTGAGCCCCTCAGAGGCTGTAAAACACAAACGAAAAAGGCCGATCACTCGGCCTTTTCCGGTACTAACCGCCCCCTTAGCAGAAGAACATGCCGCTCAGGTACTCTTCCAGTGCCCGACAGTTAGCACGCTCCAATTCATTATGGGGAACAAAAATTGTGTTTTCCATACAGACCACCTCCTCGTTGTTGATTGTGTACTGCAGTGTCTCTAATCGGTGGTCTAATGCTATCGTTAAAGCGATGACATTCCCTTGACAGGTTGTCCCAGACACTTGACATTTCGTAACAACATTTCGGAGCAGACCCGCTTTGGCAGGACCCGTGACGGTGGATACGAAGGACGAGGAAACCTTGAGCGTAACGCCGCTGGTGGCGGCCTCCAGCGCCCTGGCACTGGTGCATTACCTGCAACGCCGGGGACAGGACGACCCCGCGCCGATGGAGCAGTTGCTGGGGGTGTCGCTGAGTCAGCTAGACGGCCCCGATCAGCGCGTGCCCGCCGACGCCTACTACCGTTTTTGGGACTATGCCGAGCAACTCACCGGCGATCCGGCGGTGGGCCTGCACGCCGGCGAAACCGTGGACCCGGAGAGCATGGGCCTGGTCGGCCACGTGTTTTTCAATTGCGACACCCTGGGCGATGCGCTCGGCCAGTATGTCCGCCTGCACCGACTGATTAACGAATCGATCGCCCTCAGTTTTGAGCAGACCGAAGACCAGGCCATCCTGTCTTGGCAGCCGGATACCGCGGCCCATTACTGTCGCCAGGACATGGACCGCACCCTGGCCTCGGCCATCACCCGGACCCGGCACTTCATCTTTCCCGACTTTGCGGTGGACTGGGTCGAGCTGGCCCACCCACAACCCAGTTATGCCGCGGAATACCGGCGCCTGTTCGGCGGAGAGGTGTTGTTTGGCGCCACCACCACCCGGGTTGGCTTCAGCAGCCGCCACCTGGGTCGCCCGATTCCACGGCGCAATCCCTACATCTATTCCGCCGTGCTCAAACAGGTCAACACCATCCTGGCTCGCTGGCAACCCCAACGCAGCTTCAGTCGCAAGGTACGCCGCCTGGTGGCCCACCAAATGGCCACCGACCGGGTCAATGCCGACACCCTCGCCCAGCAATGCCACATGAGCCGCCAGACGCTCTACCGGCGCCTGAAACGGGAGGGGGTCAGCTTTCACGACCTGGTGGAACAGGTCCGCAAGGGCAAGGCGCTGCGCTATGTGGCAGCCAACCAGTATTCCCTGGGCGAAATTGCGTTCCTGCTCGGATTTTCCGAACTCAGTGCCTTCAGCCGGGCCTTCAAGCGCTGGACCGGCATGGCACCGGCGCAGTTTCGTGCCCGGCATCACCATCAGGACGGCCATCAGTGAGCGAAGGGCTGTCGTTCATCGCGTTCGTGGTCGCCAGCCTGTACGGCGCGGCGTTGCTGTGCGTCTACCGCATTCTGCTGACCTATCGCACCGCTCAGGGCGCCATCGCCTGGATCATCGCCCTGCTGGGCCTGCCCTACCTGTCGGTGCCACTGTTCCTGTTTTTCGGCCGCAACCGGTTCTCCGGATACGTGCGGGCCCGGCGCCTGGAGGACAGGGCGCTGCAGCCCCTGGTCAACCGCTTTGAACAGCAGACCGCCGCGCTGATCGCCCCGGAACCGGCCCACGCCGATCCCGACCTGCAGGTATTGTGCCGGCTCGCCCGCCAGCCGTTCACCGGTGGAAACCGCTGCGCTGTACTGCGGGATGGTGAAGCCACGTTTCAGGCTCTGTTCGATGCCATGGAGGATGCCCAGCACTATATCCTGCTGGAGTTCTACATCGTCCGCTCTGACCGGGTTGGCCAGCGCATCAAGACCATCCTCAAGCGCAAACTCGCCGAAGGGGTCCGGGTCTGGTTCCTTTACGACGACATCGGCAGTGTCTGGCTGCCACGTAACTACCTCAACGAACTGAGCGCCGCCGGCGCACGGATTGCCTCGTTCGGCGATGGCAACATCCGTCGGCGCCGGTTCCAGATCAATTTTCGTAATCATCGCAAGCTGCTGGTGTGCGATGGCAGCATCGGTTTCGTCGGCGGCATCAACCTGGGGGATGAATACCTCGGCCGCGCCATGGATCAGGAGCCCTGGCGCGATACCCATTGTCGCATCGAGGGCCCTGCGGTACTGGGCCTGCAACTGGCCTGGCTGGAGGACTGGAATTGGGCCTGCAACGAGACCCCGGCCCTGGACTGGTCACCCAAAACGGCGCCGGGAGGCGATCAGCAGGCGCTGATTCTGCCAACCGGTCCGGCCGATCCCCACGAAACCTGTACCCTGTTCTTCCTCAACTGCATCAACAACGCCCGCGAGCGGATCTGGATCGCTTCGCCCTACTTTGTTCCCGACTTCCAGGTGATCAACGCCCTTCAGCTTGCCGCCCTGCGGGGGGTGGATGTCCGCATTCTGATCCCCGAGAAATCCGACAGCCGGCTGGTCCGGTTGGCGGCTTACTCCTACCTGGTCCAGGCCAGCCGGGCCGGCATTGGCATTTACCAGTACCAGCCGGGCTTTATGCACCAGAAGGTGGTGCTGGTGGACAGCCGCTACGCGGCGATCGGCACCGCCAATCTGGACAACCGCTCCATGCGGCTGAACTTCGAGATCACCGCCCTGTCCACCGCGCCCCAATTTGTCCAGGCCGTCGCGCAGATGTTGTCCGAGGACCTGCAAAGCTGCCGCCTGATGACCGCACGGGACTACCGCGACCGTTCGCTGCTGTTTCGCCTGTGCTGCCGGGCGGTACGCCTGCTGGCGCCCATTCTGTAACCATTTTCCCCACTGCCAAGATGTGAGAACATTGGCGGCACTCTGCTCCAGGCCGGACCCCAAGCACAGCGATGACCACCTTCAAACCCAGTGAACCCCTGACGGAACAGGTCGCGCGTCACCTGGAAAACCAGATTGCCTTTGGCCAACTGAAATCCGGCGAACGGATTTACGAGAGCGCCATGGCACGGCAGCTGGATGTCAGTCACGGCTCCATCCGCGAGGGCCTGCTGCTGCTTGAGAAACGTCACCTGGTGCGCAACGTGCCCCGTAAGGGTGCCTTTGTGACCCGACTGGACGAGTTCTTTGTCCGCAGCCTGTACGACATCCTGGTGCTGTATCTGAGCCACACCGGGCGCAAACTGGTACACGGTTGGCAGCCCGCCGACATGGCGCGCCTGGAATCGCTGTACACCCGGATGAGTGACGCTTTCGAGCGCCAGGATCTGATGCGGTTTCTCGACCTCGGCATCGAATTCACCCAGGCATCCCTGGTCTATGCCGACAACTATTTCATCGTGTCCGCCATTGAAAATCTCTGGCCTTCCGCCAAACGCTGTGCCTTCGTGGCCTTCCAGCACGGCGGCCAGGACACCCTCAGCGACAACCTGGCCTATATGCGAGATTCCATCGACGCCATCCAGCAACGGGATGAACCGCTGCTGTGCGAAATTCTCGAAGGTTACGCCCAGCAGCAATGCGCCAAGGTGATTGCCAGTCTCAAGGCGACGGAAACCGATTACCATGCGTCACCCTGAACCTTATCGAACCCTCGCCGCGGTCAGCCTGGCCACCCTGATGAGCGCCTGTGCCAGCACCCCCTGGATGGCCTCGCACCCGCAGTCCGCGCCAGCGACAGCCGATGGCGATACCCGAGAGCAACGACCACAACCGCCCTGCGCCTGGAGCCAGGTGCGAGGCATCGCCAAGCTGCTGTCGCTCGGGCGCCACCCTGACCGCAGCCAGGCCTCCTGGCAGTTCTTTCCGGGCGATGACGTGCTGTTCCATCCCGCCCCGCCCGGCAGCCGGGTGGGCGACGAATACAAGGCACTGCTGCGCCGGCCCATGAATGGCCCCTGCCGCCAGCTCGAGCTGTACCTGGTTGCGCCCATCTGAGCGCGCCGATCCGTCCACCCCGGGCATTCAGTCGAATAACCGGCCCAGGTAATAGCCGATATTCAGGTACGCGGACCAGCGGTGGTCGTCGTTATAAGCGGCGGTGATCTGCACCGGGCCGAGGAAGGTATCGATGCCGGCGAACAGGCTGTAAGAACGGAGCAATTGCGCCCAGCGGGCCTGGTCGACACTCTGCCAGGCGTTGCCGACTTCCACCCCGGCGCCGGCGTAGAACGGCACAAACGGCCCGCCGAAGGCTCGATAACCGAAAACCGAGGCAAGGGCGGCGTCCGGACCGGCGATTTCGCCGTGTCCGTAGGCGGTTAACTGGCGAAAGCCCCCCAGAATCACGAAATCGTCGATGTCCGCCTCGCCGTCCGTCACCACATCGACATAGAGCGTACCGAGGAAACGATAGTTTTCCCAAGGTGCGGCGCCGGATGCCAACAGGGTCACCCGGTCATAGTCGGCATCCGCCCCCAGAGCAGGGCGTTCGAACTTGCCCTTCAGTCCGATAAAAGCGCCGTCTCCGGGCAACAATGGATCGTCCAGCGAATCGTGCACCAGCTGCAGGTCCCAGCCGCCACGATGGCGGCGGCGACCGCTACCCAACGCTCTGCTGACCAGCTCATCCAAAGTGCTGAAACCGCGATGCAGCCCCACCCGGGCTTCGGTATTCGAGGTCAAGTTCGCGCCCAACGCCAGGTCCAGCTGCCGTCGTTTGACATCCGCCTCGACGATGCGGGTGCCGTTATCGAAGATATCGAACTCTTCTTTCTCATACTCGGCTCCCAGCACCGCAAACTGCTCAAAACCGAAGCCCAAAGGCTGGAACCACTCACTACGGACATAGGGTTCGGTGCCAATCTGGATGCCGGTCAACCATTCGCCCCCCAGGCGGTTGAGTTCGGTCATGCGAACCGCGGCAGAGACGTTGAAGCTGGCATCGTCGTTAAAGCTTTCCTCGTAGCCGAGGCCGAAGCTCAGGTAGTTGGGCCCCCAACTCTTCTCCCGGGCCTGGACCTCCAGCACAGTCCCGGTCTCGGCCGGCAGCAGACTGTAGTTCACGGTTTCGTGGTATCCCAGCCCGTACAGTCGCTTGAGATCCTCATCCAGTGTCGGCACGTCCAGCGGCTGATTGAGTGGCTGGCGGATGCGGGAGAGAACGAAGGTTTCGGAGATGCGTGCCGACGGCTGCACCCGGATCTCGGTGATCGGACCAGCCATAAACGGCCGTTCCGCCCGCCGGGTGAGGTAGTCTTGCCAGGTTCCGGCGTCCACCGACAGCGGATAGAGTTCCACAGCATGATGGCGGGCGGCGGTGGCACCGATCTCGATCAGCATCGGCGCCGCAAAAAAATCGGCAGACGACAGTCCTTCCAGGTCGGGGCTGATCAGCACGTCGTCTTCAGACAGTAGCGCCAGCTGCTCCAGCACATTGTCCCGGGTCAACAGGGTGGTGAGCTGGCCCACCACCGAGAAGGCCTCGGTCAAACTGTCACCGGCGGCCAGCGCATCCGAGATGTCCACGGCGATCACCACGTCCGCGCCCATCGCCTTCACCACGCTGATCGGCATGTTATTGGCAATCCCGCCGTCCACCAGCGGGCGACCGTCGCGCACAAACGGCGCATACACCGCGGGAATACTCATGCTGGCGCGAATGGCATCGGCCAGGCTGCCCTCCCCGATCACCACTTCTTCGCCGGTTTCCAGGTCCGTGGCCACCGCCCGGTAGGGAATGGGCAGTTGATCGAAGTCTCGCACCAGGGCCGCCTCTCGGGTCAGCTCGTTGAGGGTAAAGCCCAGGTTCTGACCCGAGATCAGGCCCCGGCCAACGTGGACGCCGTCGGCCCGAACCCCGATACCCGGGGTGACCGGGAAACGCCAGTCCTGCTGTTTGCGCCGGACCGGCAGGTAGGAACGGCCCGGGGTGTCCTGAAAACTGGCCAGCCAGTTCATATTGATGAAACGCTGCTCGATTTCATCCACCGGCATGCCCAGGGCGTACAGCGCGGCCACGGCGGAACCGGCACTGGTGCCGGCAATGTAATCGACGGGCACCCGGATTTCCTCCAGCACCCGCAGTACACCCACGTGGGCCAGCCCCTTGGCGCCTCCGCCACTGAGCACCAGACCGACCTTGGGCCGCGACTCGGCACCGGCCGGGTGAGCGGCGGCCGACAGCTCCAGCGGCCACGCCAGCAACAGGCAACACGGCAGGAGCCGCACCAGGAAGTCTAGGCGCACCAACAAAACCCTTACCCTTGCCCGGGCTCTCGACCCTTGGTTTCGGCGTCGGCCAGGGACAGATGGGAGGTGTCCGGCACCACCGGCGGGGGCAGATCGCGCTCCACCCCGAGGTCACTGCCGGCCGGCGCCACGGTCCAGTCGTCGAGATGCTCGAACATCGGCACCTCCACCGCCTTGGGTTCCGCCAGGGTGACCCCGGCCGGGTCCAGGGACAGGCCGCAGCCGGACAGAATCGCGTCCACTTTGTCACCCGCCAACGGCAGCCGTTCGCCGGGTTCAACCTGCACGCCAGCCCCGCTCTGCGACGGTGTCGGATCGGCGGTCGTCGCTCCAGTTGAGGCCGGTGGCGGAGCCGTCGCAGGTGCCTCCGGCGGCGGCGACTGACTGGCCATCGGCTCCACAAACGCCACCATGCCGTGTTTGTGCAGCACCGCGCGGTATTTCTCTGCCTGTGCCTCGTCCAGCCGATTGCGGATCACCACCCGCTGGCCACTGAACATCTTGTCCACCTGATCCAGGGAGGCCTTAAACAGGGCGCGCGCGTTGTTCCGCGCCGTTGCCAGATCGGTACCGGGTGCACACTCACCCTTGAATATCAGTTGATACATGTAACGAACTCTCCTGACATCAGATTATTTTCATCATAGTTGATCGTTGTCGGTGCCAAAAGCCTCGGCCGTCTGCGGTCCACTCGCAAACAATTGAAAAATTACCGCATAAACAGCAGCGCCTGGCACTGCGATCTGCCACAATGCCGCGTAACCCAATGTTACGGCGAGTTACCGGACGTACAGACAGAGCTGATGCGATACTTTTCCAGAATCCCTTGCCTGCCGACCGTGCTTGCCCTGGCCGTCAGCACGCCCGCAATGGCCGACGACATCGACGTGCTGATGGCTGACCTGTTTCCGAAGTCGGAAGCCACCTACATTGGTTACGATCGGGTGGAGCGGATGGACATTCCCGAAACGGCTCCGGTCGATCGCAGATATCTGATCGTGGACTTTCGCTTCCACAATCCGCTGGCGTTGGATCGGCTGCAGACCACCGTCCACAAGGTCTGCATGGCCATGCTCGAAGACCAGGAACTGATGCGCTCGCTCTCCACTGACGGCTACGACATGGTAGCGGTCGCCTTCGACCGCCAAAGCCAATACGACTGCCTTTAGTGTCAGTCTTCCCCCAGCAGGCGGGGAAAGGATTCCAGCGCCGAGTTGATCGCATCCAGATTAAACGCATCAACATCCGCCAGCAGCCGCTCGCCGTATAGGGTCACCCGGCGGGAACGGAAACGCTGCCCCCAGGCGAGCACGCGGCGGGCAAAATAGCGCATCTGCTCCGGATCGCCGCTTTCGCGCACCGACTGCCACTCATCGCCAAAGTCTTCCGCCAGCTGATTCCTTAGCCAGCCACGCTCCTGCATGTTGAGGGTCTCCACCAGCGGCTGCGCCGCTTGCTCCTGGGGCTGATCGGTTTCCGTCTCCTGCTCCGCAATGACCACATTCGGCAGCGTCACCGAGAAGGTGGAGCCTTCACCGGCACGGCTGCTGACCGCCAGCTCGCCGCCCATCATGTCCACCAGCTTGCGACTGATCGCCAGGCCCAGTCCAGTACCGCCATACTTGCGACTGCTCTGCCCCTCTTGCTGCTCGAAGGCATCGAAGATCCGTTCCTGCTGATCCGGTGCAATGCCGATACCGGTATCGATGACCACGATTTGCAGGCAGCAGCTCGCCGGCTCACCGTCGGCAGCCACGTCCGGATGGGCGCTGGCATGAACCGTGACCCCTCCCTGGTGGGTAAACTTGATGGCATTGCCCACCAGGTTGAACAGCACCTGGCGCAGGCGGGTCTCATCCAACAACATCACCGCCGGCGTTGCCGGGTCCACGGTGACCTCCAGGTTGATGTGTTGCTCGCGGGCGCGCAGATCGAAGACATGGCGCACATCGTCCAGTAGCCGACGCAGCGACAGCGGGCCGATTTCCAATCGCAACTTGCCCGCCTCAATACGGGACAGATCGAGAATGTCGTTGATCAGCATCAGCAGGCTGCGACTGCCCGCTCGTATGGCCTCCAGATAGCTGCGCTGCTGGGGGTCCGATACACTCTTGTCCAGCAAATCGCTGTAGCCGATGACCGCATTCATTGGCGTACGTATTTCATGGGACATGTTGGCCAAAAACTCGCTTTTGGCGCGATTGGCGCTATCGGCCTCCCGCGCCAGCCGTTCGGCTTCCAACTTGGCGGCCCGCAGCTCATCCTCGCTGCGGCGCAGGGCCTGCTCCGACCGAATGCGCTCGTCCACCTCCCGAGACAGCTTGCGATTCCAGTACAGGAAGATCAGCACCACCGCCAGCGCAATCAGAATGACCCGCCGCACCACGGTGTAGTCGGTTTCCTGTTCAATATCCAGATGGATCCAGCGGTTGTAGATCTCCTCCCGGTCGGCCGCGTCCAGGCTGCCCAAGGCCTTGTTCAGGATACGCAGCAGCTCCGGCCGGTCGCGCCGGACCGCAAACCGCAATTCGTACTGGTAAGGCGTAATACTGGTGATGCGCAGGTTGGACAGCCCCAGTCGGGCGACGGTGTAGCTGACCGCCGGAATGTGCGTCACCATCACGTCCAGGTCACCGTTGGACAACGCCAGCAAGCCGTCTTCCACGGTTTCGACAGGATACAGATTCAACTCCGGATGGTTGATCAGCAGGTAATCGTGCCCGGCCTGCTTGCGCACCACCCCGACCCGTTCGCCCCGCAATTCCCGCAAGTCACCGATAAAACGGCCGTCCTCGCGGATCACCAGGGCAATGGGCAGGCTTAGGTAGGGCCGACTGAACAGGAATTCACCCTCACGCTGGGGCGTCAGTGACAGCGCCGGCAGGATATCCAGGTCACCGCTGCGGAGCTGGTCTTCGGCAAGCGCCAGATCGTCCAGATTGCTGCGGGCAAACTTCACTCCCAGCTGTGCTTCCAACTCGCTCACCAGATCCGGAACCAGACCACGGATTCTGCCGTCTTCGACGAACTCAAACGGCGGCCAGAGTGAGCGAAAAGCCACCCGCAAATTGGGATTTCGCTTCAGCCAACCCTGTTCCGACTCGCTCAGTTGCACTTCCAGGTGTTCCCCCGCATGGGGAACGGCAAACGGCAACCAGGCCTGGCGAATGGTGCGATGCTCGACGTGACTGATGGATTCCACCGCGCGATTCAACACCCGATGGGTCTGCTCGCGACCAGGCGGAACCGCCAGCACCACGTCGATGGGCTGGTGATCCAGCAGTACCGCCAAACCGATGCCGTTGATCATGGCCGATTGCAGGTAATCGGACACCACCGGCACCGGACTGACAAAGGCATCGGCCTGACCGGACAACACCATACCCACCGCCTCGCGGGCATTGGCGACATTGACCGGGTGGAAATTCTCGACCGCATCGAGCAGCAGGAACTGATTGGGATCATCCGCAATGAGCGCAATCCGTCGGCGCTCAAGATCCGCCAGCTGGCGGATGCTGGCATCGCCGGAATCCACGAACAGGCCGTAGGTCAGGCTCATCAGCGGCACCGTCAGCAACGGCTCACCCGTCACCGGCTCGCCCGGCGCTCGGGTGGTAATCAGCGCGTCCAGCTCGCCCCGGGCCAGGGCGTTCTCCAGTTCAACGAGAGATCCGCTGACCTGTTCCACGGAGGTGTCGAGCTTGTCGGCGATGCGGGCCAGATAATCAATGTAGGTGCCGGCCAGCCCCCCGTCCGAGGTACGGAACGCCAGCGGCACCTGGTCACCGCGAACCCCGACACGGAACTGATTGACCTGGTCCAGCCAGAGCAAATCGGCAATACCCAGCACCGGGGCAGGCGAATCCAGTGGAGGTTCCGCCCACACCCGGCCGGTCAGGGCCATCAGCAGCCAAAATGCCAGCAAGGTGGCCGTTCGTCTAATCACTGGATATCCTCACTGCTTCCGCTACATTGAACAATAACAGTCCCCGGAACGGGCCGGCGTCCCTGACCGGTTCGTCGGCCGGAGGCTTTCGCCGTTGCGGCGCCATCACTAATCCACGTGTCATCGCGCATTGACCGGCAAGGTTTTTCATCTGTGTGAGGGGTAAATTACCATGGACACCAGCAAGCACACCTTGGGTACACTGTTCGATCAACTGGGCCTGCCTTCGGACGAAGACAGTATCACCCAGTTCGTGACCAGGCACGCCCCCCTGCCGGGGGACACTGCTCTGCACGCCGCGGACTTCTGGAATGAAAGCCAGGCCCACTTCCTGACCGAAGGCATTGAGGACGACTCTGACTGGGCCGAAGTGATTGACGAACTCGATGCCATGTTGAGGCACTAGCCGCCATTGGAGGACACCGCCCCCATGGCTCAGCAGGCAATGTGAACCTGATTTCGGCCCGCCGCCTTGGCATCGTAAAGCGCCTTGTCGGCACGCTCAAACACCGAGTCGGCATCATCGCCCTCCGCCAACTGGGTCAGGCCGGCGGAAAAGCTGATGCTGACCGGCTCACCGCGAAAATGGAAGGGCAACTGTTCGATGTGCCCGCGCAGCTTGTTGAGTACGCCGTGGGCGCACTGGGGATCGGTTTCCGGCATCACCACCACAAACTCCTCGCCGCCGTAACGCGCAATGAAGTCGGTGTTGCGCAGACGCTCCGCCAGGGTTTTCGCCAATAATTGGATCACCCGGTCCCCAGCCTTGTGGCCGTAGGAATCGTTGATCCGTTTGAAGTGGTCGATATCGAGAATCGCGATGGACACCGATTTGCGATAGCGCTGCCAGCGCCGGAACTCGAAGTCGAGCCGCTCCTGCCAGGCCTCCCGGTTAGGCAACTGGGTGAGCACATCGGTCAGGGCCCGGGAGCGCTCCTCTCGCAGCTGTTCCTTGACCTGTTCCGAACGCGCCTCAACCGCTGCCAGCTTTTGTCGCATGGCCTCAATCTGAGCTTCCAAATACTGCTCACGCTCCTGCTCAGCGCTGCGGTGGCGTGCCAGGTTTTCCGCAATGGAGTCGACATGACTGGCGATCGACTGTTTCAGCTCCTGCATGTCATTCGAACGATCCACCAGCTGGCCGAGTTCCTGCAGCTCGGCTCTCAGAACCTGATCGAAATCGGCGGCGGCGCTGCGACCTTCCGCCAGCGTTGTCGACTGCTCGCAAAAGTGGGTTTGCAGCGCCAGCAGGCGCTCGTCCAGGCGCTTGAGAAAGCTTTCAAACTCCCGCTGACCCCGCTGCACCACCACAATCATCAGTTCGGCCACTTCGTTCAGCGAGGCCCGCAGATCCTCCCACTCATGGCTCAGCGACAGGTGATCCCGCAGCGCTAAGGCACGGGTATGGGAGCGAGAATCGAGGGCCAGTTGCGCCAGCATCTGGCCCAGCAGTTCGGACACCCGGCGAGCGAATCGAATCCGCTGATCGGCATCGGACTCGCCACAGCCGGAGTTCTCGCCGGCCGCCTCCTGCAGGCGCGCCATCGGTGCGTCGCCGGCAACGACCGTCAAAGCCTCGCCCCCAAAGGCCTGCTGTAGCAGCGAAACCAGCTCGCAAAACAGATCCGGCAGATCTTCGTTCAGGGAGCGGGACCGCCGTAACGCCTTGGCCAGCCGCTCTAGCCGGTCCTGGTCAGCGCCAAGGGAGGGATTCGCCCGGCTATTCGCCAACAGGCCGTCCACCGACGCTTGCATCTTGCTCAGCCGAGTCTGCTTGTGGTCATTCAGCAGGTGCAGCTGGCGATCTATCCGGGTCTGCAGTTGTCGCAGCCCCTCTATGTTGAAGCCCCCTTTCTGCACCAACTCCCGCAGCCGAGCCAGCAGGGCGTCCAGATGAGCGTTGTGGCCTTCCGATGCCATACTGGTCAGCACCAGCAAGCCCGCCAGGGTATGGCGTTCTCGATTCCAGCCCTTTTCCCGGTCCTGCGCGACAGCCACCTCCTGCAGGTAACGTGTTTTCCAGGCTTCGTCCGTTGACATGTAGCTCCCCTGTGTATGACTACCGCCCGGCGACGGTCGCTCGCCAGGCCGCAACGATCCTTCGTTTCCCCCAGCGGGTCCGGCTCGATTTGGGGCTTACCCCGTAACTTTTGAGGCTTACCCCTAACGTTTGTGGTTTACCCCTAACGTTTGTGGTTTACCTAGTAACTATAGACACCGCTTGAGTAATCATCGACTCAGCCCCTGGACCGCGAGCGTGGTCGACGCTGTGCCCGCGGGTGACTCTGATCATAAACTTTAGCCAAATGCTGGAAGTCCAGGTGGGTGTACACCTGAGTGGTCGCTATATCCGCATGGCCCAGTAGTTCCTGTACGGCGCGTAGATCACCGCTGGATTCCAGCAGATGGCTGGCGAAGGAATGGCGCAGCAAATGGGGATACAGGCGCTGATCGGCCCCGTGAAGCTGGCCCCAGCGCGCCAGTCGCAGCTGCACGCTGCGTGCGCTCAGGCGTCGGCCATGTTGGCTGAGGAACATCGCCAACTCCCCGTCCACCGCCATGGCCGGGCGCTGAGCCAGCCAGCGTCGCAATGCCTGTAGCGCCTTACGCCCCACCGGCAACAGCCGCTCCTTACCCCCCTTCCCGAACACCCGGATCTCGCCCTCGTCCAGCCGGACGTCGTTAAGGTCAACCCCTGTCAGCTCGGAGACCCGCAATCCTGACGAATAGAGCAACTCAAACATGGCCCGGTCACGGATCGTCAGCGGATCGTCGTCCGCAGCTCCATCCAACAGTTCGTTGAGCTGATCCACGTCCGCAACCCGAGGAAGACGGCGCGGGGCCTTAGGTGCGCGAACGCCCAGTGCCGGGTTATTCCGCGCCAGGCCTTCGCGATTCAGGTAATCGTAAAAGCGGCGAATGGCCGACAGGTGACGGGCGATGGAGCGGCCACCCAGCCCCTGACGACTGAGCTCGGCGACATAGCCCCGCAGGTCATGGCTGTCCAACGCCGCCCAGGTAGCGGCCTGGGCCTGCAGATAGCAGGCCAAGCGCAGCAGGTCGCGACGGTAATGATTACAGGTTAGGCGGGCCTGACGCCGCTCGGACGCCAGGTGTTCGATAAACCGTGCCACTGGCTCGCCCAGCTCGGCGGGCAGAGCAGTTGCGCCTATCTCCGCGCAAGGTGCCGGAGCCGGTGAAGGCGCCACAATCAGTTCGGCTCCACAACCACATCCACCACCACCGGTGGCTCGCAATAGCGCTGCATCATCGAAGGCAGCAGCCGGCTCAAGGTGTCGCTGATGTAAGTCAGAAACAGCGAACCCATGCTCTGGTCAAAATAACCGGACTCGCAACTGCCGATGGCAAACACCCCACGCAGCTCCTGATCCCGCAGCGGCACCAGGGCCACCGAGGCGATCGGGTCTTCGCGATCTGGAAACAGGAAGCTGCGTTCCGTTTCCCGGAACTGACCACAGACCGCTCGCTGACCCTCCAGCAGGTCACCCAGCCGTGCCTTGGCCTCGGCCGGGGCCACGACCTGCAACGCGCCCTGGGGGTTGAGAGTCAGGGGCTGGTCGGTGAACAGGATCACCGACGCCGCGTCGAGACCAAAGTCACCCCGAATGCTGTCGTCGATGGCGGCTGCCATCTCGTTGAGGTTGTCCGCCTCGATCACCTGCAGCAGCAAGCGTTTGCATTTCTCGAACAGGCGGTCGTTATGACGGGCAATGGAAACCAGCTCCACCAGTTCACGGCGGAGAGTGTCACGCTGCTCGCGAAACAGGTGTACCTGACGCTCCACCAGCGAGATCGCCCGACCGCTGTCATGGGGCAAGGTTAGCGAGCGTAACAACTCGTCCTGATCGAGAAAAAAATCCGGGTTCGCCCGCAGGTACTCGGCGACGTCGTCACGGCTCAGTTCGCCAGCCTTCTCTCGGGCCGCTTGTTCTGTCATGGCCTTCTCCTTGTTGGTCCGCGCGGTGACCCGGGGTCGGAGCGCTATCGATTACGGGACTTGGCTTTGTGATCGCCCGAACGCTTGGGTCGACGACTGCGTGGCGCAGGGGCCGAAGGCAGGCGAATCTGACCTTCGTACACGCTGGTTGCCGGGCCCTCCATGATAACAGGGGTCCCTTCCCCCTGCCATTGGATCACCAGGTGCCCACCGGGCAGCTCGACATCCACCGTCTGCGCCAGCAGTCCGCGCAGTTGACCGGCGACCACCGCCGCGCAAGCGCCGCTGCCACAGGCCAGCGTTTCACCGGAGCCACGCTCGAACACCCGCAGCCGGACATGGCTGCGGTCGAGGATTTGCAGGAAACCAATATTGGCCCGGGCCGGGAAGCGGGGATGGCATTCCAGTTGCGGGCCCAGTGACGCCACCGGTGCGGTATCGACATCGTCCACCACCAGTACGCCATGAGGGTTGCCCATGGACACGGCGCTGAGTTCCACCGCCTGCCCCGCCACTTCGAGGGTGTAGCTGGTTTGCCGGCAGTCGGCCACGAACGGGATGGCGGCCGGGGTCAACTCCGGCACCCCCATATCCACCGCCACCAGGCCATCGCGCCCCAGGCGCAATTCGATCACACCGCTGGCGGTCTGCACCCGGATGACCTTCTTGTTGGTCAGGCGCCGGTCCCGCACGAAACGGGCAAAGCAACGGGCACCATTGCCACACTGCTCCACTTCGGAGCCGTCAGCGTTGAAGATGCGGTAGCGAAAATCGACGTCGGGCATCCCCGGCGGTTCCACCACCAGCAGCTGATCAAAGCCGATGCCAAAGTTGCGGTCGGCCAGCTCACGGATCATCTCCGGCTGCAACCGGAACGGCTGACTGATCGCATCGACCACCATGAAGTCGTTGCCCAACCCGTGCATCTTGGTAAACGTCAGTTGTGGCCGATTGCCACGCCGATGTTGGATCATGCCCGGTCCCTATTCCGGCAAACAGCTTTCTGGGCCCAGCTGGTCGTCCAGCGTCTCCCGTCGCCGCACCACGTGCACCTGATCGCCGTCCACCATCAGCTCTGGCGGCCGATTGCGGGTATTGTAATTGGAACTCATCACGAAGCCGTAAGCCCCGGCGGAGCGTACCGCCAGCAAGTCGCCCGGCACCAGTCGCAGTTCCCGGTCCTTGCCGAGAAAGTCGCCGGTTTCGCAAATGGGTCCCACCAGATCCCAACGCTTGGCGTCCACATCGTCCCGCTGCGTTGCCGGTATGATCGCCTGCCAGGCGCTGTACAGTGCCGGTCGGATCAAGTCGTTCATGGCGGCATCGATAATGGCGAAATTCCGGTGCTCGGTACACTTGAGGAACTCGACCCGGGTCAGCAGAATGCCCGCGTTGGCCGCGATGGAACGGCCCGGCTCGAGCACCAGCTTGAGTTTGCGATCCGCCAACCGTTCCGCCAGCCGGGCGACGTATTCCGACGGCTCCGGCGGCTGTTCCTGGTCATAGCGAACGCCAAGGCCACCGCCCATATCCAGGTGCTCAATGGAAATGCCACGTTCGGCAAGCTGATCGATCAGCACCAGCACCCGGTCGAGCGCGTCGAGAAAGGGCTCCACCGAGGTGAGCTGGGAACCGATGTGGCAGTCGACACCAATGATGTTCAAGTGCGTAAGCGCAGACGCTCGCTCATAGACCGCCAGCGCCTCGGCAATGTCGATGCCAAACTTGTTCTCTTTCAAGCCGGTGGAAATGTAGGGATGGGTTCCCGCATCGACGTCCGGGTTCACCCGCAGCGAGACCGGTGCCCGAACCCCCAGCTCTGCGGCCACCTGGTTGAGGCGGTCCAGTTCGGTGTCGGATTCGACATTGAAGCAGTGCACCCCGACTTCCAGCGCCCTGCGCATCTCCCAGGGCTGCTTGCCCACACCGGAGAACACCACCTTCGCCGGATCGCCCCCGGCACGCATGACGCGCTCCAGTTCGCCGGCGGAAACGATGTCGAAGCCGGCACCGAGCCGGGCCAGCACGTTCAGCACCGCCAGGTTGCTGTTGGCCTTGACGGCATAGCAAATCAATCGCTCGCGGCCGGCCAGCGCCTCGTCGTAGGCACGAAAATGCCGTTCCAGCGTGGCCCGGGAATACACGTAGGCCGGCGTCCCGAAACGCTCGGCAATATCGGCAACAGCGACATCCTCGGCATAGAGTTCACCGCTGCGGTAATTGAAGTAATCCATTGATTGTCCTGCTAGTGTCCTGGGGCGGACGCGGCTACCGCGGGCCGTTGCCGGCGAGCGCTTCGCGGTCACGCGCAACCGTGTCGGCTGGCGCGGATGCGGTCGCTCGCGGCTCCGGGTGCTCTCGGTACTCTGGGTTTCCTTGGCTCTCCAGGTACAGCGGCCCTTTCTGGCCACAGCCTGTCACTGCCAGGCCGAGAATCAGCATGACCACCCACGGTAACCGACGTTGCATTGCTCACCACCCCGTTGTTGCAATTGCCCCGCAGTATACCTGACACCGGCATGGCGGGGCGAGACGGGGATTCAACCGGCCAAGGCGCGGTTCAGCGCCGCTTCCAGCCGGTAACGGTAATCCAGGTACTGGCAGGTCTGCAGCTCCTGCTGGTAACTCTGTCGCCCCAGATCGTGGGGCAGCTGCAGGTCGGTCAGGTAGACCGGGTAGTTTTCGCCGGAGCCGCGCAGGGAGCGGATGTAATGGGCGACGGCGGGAATCAACTGGTCGCCGTACTCCTGAACGGTAAAATCCTGCCCCTGGCAGAAGATGTCGAAGTAGAGGTCACCGTCGCTATCCCGTGCCCCCACCGCCTGCACCTCCAAGCCACTGAGCGGCGACACGTCGTAACTCACGGAGCGCGGTTCCACCAGCCACTCCCCGTGCCGGGCCACCAGCTCAAGACAGCGAATGTCGAGCCCGCCTCCGGGGAGGCTCAGACCATCGCGCAGTTGGCGTCGCTCCAGCAGATTCTCCAAAAATTGCAGCACCGGGCCCAGCAAGTGCCGGCGCCCACTGAACTCCCGGCGCCAGTGAAACAGCGAGCCCACCTCGTCCAGCACCCAAAACCGGGCCTGCTTGCCCGCCACCTGGAAGAACACCTGAATGGTCTCCGGCTCACCGGCCCGGCAGACCGCCCGCAACAGCGGCTCTTCCTGCAGTGCATGGCGGTCGAACACCACCGGCACGTAGTGCGCCTGCGGCCGGCCCAGGTGGGCCATCAGGCCGTCCAGATCGTCCAGCACCGCAATCCCCGGATCGCTGTCGACAAATTGCAGCACAAAATAGCGGCGATCCACCTCCAGCACGTAACGCAGCGGATGCGGGCCGCGTCCGCCGGCGAAGAACTGCCCCATGATATCGCCAAACAGCTCCTGCACCCGCCGGGCTATGGCCTGGCCATGCCCTACGCTGCGACTGTGCACCGACAGCTCGGGCAGGCAATCCGGGGCCAAGGCCGCCGCTGCCAGCACGCTCTTCAGACACTGGATCAGGGTATCCCCGGCGGCGTAGTGCTGCAGACTGGTTTCATGCCAGGAGTTGAGCGTTATCTGGTCGACGCTGTGAACCAGGTTTTCCCGGCCGCCACTAAAGCCCAGCGAATCGCTACGGGCAGAGAGTTTATGCAGCCCGAGTTCGGTCAGTCGGGCCTGCGGGTCAACGCCGACATTGACCAATAACAGGGTGCGCAAGGGCCGCACCGGTTGCTGCAGGGCTTCTCGCTCCGGTGGACCAACCGGCATCGGCAACCTTTCCGTCAGTGCTTCCAGCAGTTCCCGGACCTCCCCGACCGAAGCCGCACTGGTGCCGGCACGCAGGTTCAACCGGGTGGTCCGGGTCAGCAGGCCATTGCAGTAGCACCACAGCATCAGTTCGGCCAGGTTGTTCGACCGACGGATGACCGGCTGCCAGAACGCGTCGGTCGGATTTTCCAGGTCACGGAACAGCAACCAGCCTTCGGCGCCTTCCCCCTCCTGTTCGGACTGGTGGAAGAACGACAGGTTTTCCTCCATGAGCGAGGGCGCCAGGTTGGGGTTGATGTGCTCAATCTTGCCGGCCTTGCGCTGAAACGCCGCATACAGCTTGCGCCCCAGCAGGTTCAGATCGCGCTGACTGATCGCCGCCCCGCCACCGTGTTCCCGGGCCAACCGGGACAGCAGCCGGTAGCTGTGGGTAAACTCGTTGACGATGGTGCGGCGCAACGAGATAACATCCTCCACTCGCCATAATTGCCGGTTATCCAGCAAGCCGAGCCTGTCGTCGTCCCAACCCCATTCGGTGACCAGCGATTGCAACAACTGCCCGCGCCAAAGGGCGGCACTCTGCTCGCCCCGGGTCAATGGGAGCCCGGCCTTGAGGTAGAGACTGCGCTGCACCAGCTCCAGACGCTCGGGCGCCTGCGTTTCGTTGAGCCAGGCAGCCAGGCGCCGATACAGCATGACATAAGGGTCGAGTCGATCGGCATTGGTGTCGCCGCCATACACCGCGGCCTTGAACGCCAGCGCCAACGGGCCCTGATCCGGGGTCTGGGCGTAACACTCGATCAATAGCAGCTTGAGTATGGACTTCCAGGGGGAATCGATGCCCTTGTAGAGCTGCCAAACGCCGGCACCGAGAAACTCCTCGCGGGGTATCTGCGGCACCGCGCCAAAATCGATGTACTCATCGGCACGAATGAAACGGCACTCGATCAGCTGCCGGGTACGGGCCAGGTAATTCGCCTCATCCTCAACCGGCACCAGCCACCACAACGGGTAACGCCCCCCCAGATGGATACTGGTGCGGTAAAACTCGTCCAGCAGCAAATAATGCTGGGCGCTGCCGCAGTTCTCGCCAGCCACCTCGGCCCGTTGCTGGCGCTGGCGCCAGTCCGAGGCGGAAAAGACGAAAACGTGCAACTCCACGCCGAGCGACTCCGCCCAGGCCGACACCTCCGCCGCCTTCTGTTCCAGCCGTGCGATGGCAGGTTCCGGCAAGGCGGCATCGTGGCACAGCCAGACATCCAGGTCACTGGCAACCGAATGGCCCAGTGAACCGGGGCTTCCCATCAAAAACAGGGCTTCCAGATCCGGGCGGCGCTTGCCGCCGTCACGATAGGCGAAGGAACGGGCCAGGCGCTGGGCCGCCCCCAGCGTTTCCTCGTCCGGCTGATAGCAACCCAGGCCATGAGGGCAGTCGCGATGACGGTAGCCTGGCAACGAGGGGTGGTTGAGATGAAAGATCAACGGCAGGATGTCCAGCACCACCTGCTGGCGGTAGGTCAGCGCCGAGCGGGCACGCTGCCAGCGGACCCGGTTGACTGCCACAAACCGGTCCCTCAGGCGACGCAGGGTTTTGCGGTCGATGCCGTCATCGAAATCGAGCGCAATGGGAAGTGAGTGGGTGGTCACACTGTCTCCGCAAGAAGGTTATTTCTGGCTGGATTATCAGTATGATGTGGCCATCCAACCAAAATGACAACAATAAAGAAACCTCCGAGTCCGGTCATACCGACCGCTACGGACCATCGAGGGCACCGTGACGTGAAAGAGTTCTTTATTCGCCGCTACCGTACCGAATCCGATCGGGGCGAGGTGCGCCGCACCCTGGTCCGGGTGGATGATGGCGGCCTCATCACCTACATCGATTCCCAGGCCGAAGCCGTGCTGGGCTATGACATCAGCGACCTGCAGGGACGTTCGATCAGCCACATTGCCGCCGACCGCGAGGACGACCCGCTCGCCGGCGGCCACCGCCGCCGGCTTGAGGCGGGCCAGCCCATCGTGATCACCGTGCGCCACAAGGATGGCTACTTCTTCACCGCGGAACTGGCCCAGCGCACCCACATGAAGGACGCCGACAAGCCCGCCAAGGCCCAGATCAACCTGCGCACCGGTGGCCTCCAGGACAGCCGATTGCTGCAACTGGTGGAAACAACCGGTAGCTTGGGCATCTGGGAGCTGGATCTGCGCACCAACCAGGTCTGCTGCAGCGAAGGCATCTATCGGCTGATGGACCTGCGGGTGGGCGCCGACATCAGTCCCGAACAAGCCCTGTATTTTTGCCAGAACAAGCAAACCCGCATCCGCGCCCTGTTCCGCCGCTGTATACGCACCGGGGCGCCATTCAGCATCAGCCTGGACCTGATGACCGGACGCCAGCTCTGCCGCCGGGTACGATTGACCGGTCAGGCCTTGCGGGAGGAGAACCAGATCATTCGCCTGGGGGGTACGGTGGTGGATCTCACGCCCCAGGCAACCCAGCAGCAGGCGGCAGAGCGGGCGCGCCAACTGCTGCATTCGATCATTGGCGCCACCCACGACTTGGTGGTGGCGGTGGACTCTGACCTTAACCTGATGTGTTTCAATGACGCCTATCGACGCCACTTCGAAGAGGCGTTCGGCCAGACCCCG
The DNA here is from genome assembly GCF_028369065.1 of Marinobacter sp. SS21. Lineage (GTDB taxonomy): Bacteria > Pseudomonadota > Gammaproteobacteria > Pseudomonadales > Oleiphilaceae > Marinobacter. The sequence continues at coordinate 471,111 of NZ_JAQNDA010000001.1, read as the reverse complement.
ACCGAGGGCGACAACCTGTCCACGCTGTTGCGAGACTTTCCCAACGAGCGCCGCCTGCTGGAGCGACTCTGGCGCAGGGCGCTTGAACGGGCCGGGTTTGCCGTTGAAATGCCGCTGGCGTCCCAGCAAAGTGGCGCGCCGGTGTACGAAGTCCACTACCAGCGCCTCGCCTGCCCAGACGGTGAGGCGGTTGGCGCGGTCCACGTCGCCCGCGACGTTACCGAACGCATCCGAGCCTCCGGCAACCGCAATTACCTCAACAGTCACGACCCCATCACCGGGCTGCTCAATCGCCGTGAATTCCTGGCACGGCTCGGACGCCAACTGAAACACGCCGGACAGCCCGGCTACGCCCTGCTGTACATCGACCTGGACCATTTTGCCAAATTCAACGACCGGGCCGGCAGCGGCACCTGTGACCGCTACCTGCGCGAGCTGGCCGGCGCCCTTGGCCTCAAAGTCCGGCAACGGGATGCGCTGGCACGGCTGGCCGGCGATACCTTCGCCCTGCTGCTGGAAAACTGCGCCGAGGCGGAAGCCCGCAAGGTGGCACACAACCTGCTAAAGCTGATCGAGGACTTTGTCTTCGACTGGCAGGGCGAAAGCCTGCAGACCAGCGCCAGCGCCGGGCTGTTGATGCTTGGCGATCAGTTGCAGGAGGACCCGGAGGATTTGCTGACGCAGGCCGCCGACCTTTGCCACACCGCTAAGATCGCAGGCCGGAATCGCTTTCACACCGCCAGCGCCCACTCGGAGGCTCTGCGAGAGAGCGAGGCACGCCTGCTGCTCGGCCACCTGCGACAATGCCTCGACAACGACCTGCTGATCCTTGACTACCAGACCCTGAGACCGGTCAACAGTGCCACCTGGGGTGACCATATCGAAATACTGGCCCGTTTCCCGGGCATGGCGAGTAGGGACGGAGGCGGCGAGCGCCTGCTGCCGAAGGATTTCCTGCCGGTAGCGGAACGCTTCGATCTTGCCAAGCGCATTGATCGGCAGGTCATTGGCACCACCCTGAACTGGCTCGACCAACACCCGTTACTGGAACCCCGGTTGAAATACTGCGGTTTCAACCTGTCACTGGCGTCGGTGCTGGACGATCACTTCGCCGACTTTGTGCAGGAGCGGCTGGCGTCGTCGCGATTTGCCAACGACTGTTTCTGTTTCGAAATCAGCGAGGCCCACGCTGCCCAGTACCCGGATGAAGTGGCGGTGCTCAGTGACGCCCTGCATGGCGTCGGCTGCCAGGTCGCGCTGGACGGCGCCGGCGCTTCGGTGAAAAGCTTCGAGCTGACCGCCAAACTCCCCATCGACCTGATCAAGCTGGATCGAGGCATGATGAAGCACCTGCACCAGGACCCGGTGAAACAGGTGATGGCGGAGGCACTGCACAAAATCGCCACCGAGGCCGGCAAGACCACGGTGGCAACGTTCATCGAAGACGACGAGACCCTGCGCCGGGTTCGCACCCTCGGCATCCATTTCGGTCAGGGCTTCCGCCTGCACCGGCCGCGCCCCCTCACGGAGTTGACGCCGGCGGTGGTGCAGTTACAGACCGGGCAGATTGGCGGCTAACCCGCCAGCTGCTGACGAGCCCGGGCGACCGCTGCCCGCACCTGGTTGGGGGCAGTACCGCCAAGGTGGTTTCGGGCGTTGACGGAACCTTCCAGGGTCAATACCCCGAACACGTCCTCGCCAATGATGTCGGAAAACTGCCGCAGCTCCGCCAGGGTCATTTCCGACAGATCCCGGGACTCGGCCACTCCGAAGGCCACCGCCTTGCCAACGATCTCATGGGCATCGCGGAACGGCACCCCTTTCTTGACCAGGTAATCGGCCAGATCGGTGGCGGTGGAAAAACCACGGCGGGCGGCATCGCGCATGTTATCCGCCTTCGCGCTGATGGCCGGCACCATGTCGGCGTAGGCCTTGAGGCAACCCTTGACGGTATCGACGGTATCGAACAGCGGCTCTTTGTCTTCCTGGTTGTCCTTGTTGTAAGCCAGCGGCTGGCTCTTCATCAGGGTCAGCAGGCTGACCAGGTGACCGTTAACCCGGCCGGTCTTGCCGCGCACCAACTCGGGCACGTCCGGGTTTTTCTTCTGCGGCATGATGGACGAGCCGGTGCAGAACCGGTCCGGCAGGTCGATGAAATCAAACTGCGCCGACGTCCACAGCACCAGCTCTTCGCTGAACCGGGACAGGTGAGTCATCAACAAGGCGGCAAAGCTGCAGAATTCGATGGCAAAATCCCGATCGCTGACCGAGTCCAGCGAGTTCTCGCTGGGCCGGTCGAAGCCCAGCAGGCGTGCGGTGATGGCACGGTCGATGGGATAGGTGGTGCCGGCCAGGGCCGCCGCACCCAACGGCATCACATTGACCCGTTTGCGACAATCCTGCAGCCGGTCGGCATCGCGCACCAGCATTTCGTACCAGGCCAGCAGGTGGTGACCAAAGGTGACCGGCTGAGCCGTCTGCAGATGGGTAAAACCGGGCATGATGGTGTCAGCTTCCCGCTCCGCCAGCTCCAACAGACCCTGACGCAGGCGCTGCAGTTCCTCGGCGATGACGTCGATCTCATCACGCAGGTACAGCCGGATATCGGTGGCCACCTGGTCGTTGCGGCTGCGGCCGGTATGGAGTTTCTTGCCGGTAATGCCGATGCGATCGGTGAGGCGCGCTTCCACGTTCATGTGGACGTCCTCCAGGCTCACCGACCACTGGAACTCACCCGCTTCGATGTCGGCCTTGACCGCCTGCAGACCCTCGATGATCTGGTCCTTCTCATCCGCGGTTAACACCCCCACTTCCGCCAGCATGGTGGCGTGGGCAATGGAGCCGATAATGTCGTGGTGGTACAGACGCTGGTCGAACCCTACCGACGCGGTAAAACGCTCAACAAAGGCGTCCGTGGGCTCACTGAAACGACCGCCCCAGGGTTTCTCGGAAGTCTTGTTTGAATCCGTCATGGTCATACGTTCCTGCTGGCAGCCCGCCAATCGGAGGGGCCCCCTGAACGGCGCCGGCAAGGCGCAGTGATTCGTTCAGAGCCGCCCCCATTTGCGGACGTGGATGAAATCGGGGGATTATAGCACTGTCAGACCCCGAGGAACCCACTAGCCATGCCAACCAGACGCAAGCAACCGACTGGCCGCTCCCCCGGCGCGTCAGCAATGGATGATTTCTTCGTGCCCGACCTGTGCCGGGTACAGGCGGTTTTCCTGCTGCTGATGACCAGCGAGCTGATGGTGCTGCTACTGGCGGTGATGCGCAGTCAGGCCCAGTGGATCGACTGGAATTACTTTGGTCTGCTGTCGCTGTTTGTCCAGTGGACCGCACTGACCAGCGCCGCCGGCATCTGCCTGCTGCGACGCTGGCTGAGTCGGTTTTCGGTCGCCGGGGCCACCAGCCTGATCACCCTGCTGGTGCTGGCAGATGTGTTCGCCTTCAGCCTGTTCGCCGACAACGTATTGAATTCCGAGCCCGGCGCCACCGCCTGGCAGGCCATCGGCAAGAAGATGCTGGCCGCGGCCATCCTCACCCTGATGGTGCTGCGCTACTTCTATCTGCAGCACCAATGGCAACAACAGCGACAGGCGGAATTGCAGGCGCGCCTGGCCGCCTTGCAGGCGCGAATTCACCCCCACTTCCTGTTCAACAGCATGAACACCATTGCCAGCCTGATCAGCAGTCGCCCGGAACAGGCCGAAGACGCCGTACTGGACCTGTCCGAGCTGTTCCGCGCCAGCCTGCGTACCCAGGACCGGCTGATCAGCCTGGACGAGGAGCTCAGCCTGTGTCGCCGCTACCTGATGATCGAAGGCCTGCGGCTGGGCGAGCGGCTACAGGTGGAATGGCAGATAGCGCCAGAGCTCAACCAGCAAGCGGTACCGCCACTGACGATCCAGCCACTGGTGGAAAATGCGATCTATCACGGCATTCAACCCTGCCCGAGCGGTGGTACCCTACGCATTGAAGGCTACGGCCGCGGCGATTCGGTCTATATTCTGGTGCAAAACCCCAAACCGGGCCCAGACCAGAGTCAGCACCAAGGAAACCGTATGGCACTGGACAACATTCAGGCGCGCCTGCGTGCGCTGTTCGGCGAAGCCGCTGTGCTCAAACAGAGCCACCAGCAGGACACCTACACGGTGATCCTGCGGCTGCCTCAACAAAAGGCACCAACGCAACCCCGACCACGGACCCCGCTGAGCGCATGACCACGACCACACCCCACAAGGTATTGATCGCCGACGACGAGCCGCTGGCCCGGGAACGGATCAGACGGCTGGTTGAGGCCCTGCCGGGCTACCAGGTGTGCGGCGAAGCCAGCGATGGTCACCAGGTACTTGGCCTGGTGGCCGACGGCAACCCGGACGTTGTGCTGCTGGACATCCGCATGCCCGGCATGGATGGCATGGAGGCGGCGGAACGCCTGGCGGCCCTGGTCAACCCGCCCGCGGTGATTTTCTGCACCGCCTACGACCACTACGCCATCAACGCCTTTGAGGTGCAAGCGGTGGCCTACCTGCTCAAGCCGGTGCGGCGAGAAGCCCTGGCCGAGGCGCTGGCCCGCGCCGGCCGGGTCAACCGGATGCAGCTACAGGCGATGCAGGCCCGCGAGCACAACAGCGGCGAACAGCTGGCGATCAAGAGTCATCGCGGCACCGAGTTGATCGAGATGGAGCAGGTCTATTACTGCGAAGCCGACCAGAAATACGTCACCGTCCACCACAACCAGGGCGAGACACTCACCGACCACACCCTCAAGGAGCTGGAAGCCCGTTTTGCGGACCACCTGCTACGCATCCACCGTCATACCCTGGTGGGCGTGCGCTTTATCCGCCGCCTCGCCCGTGACCATGACGGTCACTGGTTCCTGGAGCTGACCGGCCGGGCAAACCGCCTGCCGGTGAGCCGGCGCCACGCGGCGAACGTGCGGGAATGGCTTAACGAACACCTGCCGACGCCCGACTGAGCCGCGCCGCTGCGACCTATGGAGCCCCGCGAGCGCGGGACATTTGGTGACTAACGCGTTAACCTTGGAAACACACTTCCCGGCGAGTCGATAAATCACACTACCATGTCACAAAGAACCATCCGCATTGCCACCCGCAACAGCGCCCTGGCCCTATGGCAGGCCGAATTCATCAAGGCCGAGCTGGAACACCGCTACGATCACATCAGCGTTGAATTGCTCGGCATCAAGACCCAGGGCGACAAGATTCTGGACGTGCCGCTGGCCAAGATCGGCGGCAAGGGGCTGTTCGTCAAGGAGCTGGAGGAAGCCATGCTGGATGGCCGCGCCGACCTGGCGGTCCATTCCATGAAAGACGTGCCCATGCACTTCCCGGAAGGACTTGGCCTGGTGGCCATCTGTGAGCGGGAAGATCCTACCGACGCCTTTGTCAGCAACCGTTTCGACACCCTCGACGAGCTGCCTCAGGGCGCGGTTGTCGGCACCGCCAGCATGCGCCGCGAAGCACAGCTGCGCGCCTATCGCCCGGATCTGCAGATCCGTACCCTGCGCGGCAACGTCAACACCCGTCTGGCCAAGCTCGATGCCGGCGAGTTTGACGCCATCGTTCTGGCCAGCTCGGGCTTGAAACGCCTGGAGTTCCACGACCGCATTCGCTCGACCCTGCCCGACACGCTGTCCCTGCCCGCGGTTGGGCAAGGCGCACTGGGCATCGAGTGTCGCCTCGAAGACAGCGAACTGATCGAGCTGCTGGCATTCCTGAATCATCCCGATTCCGCCGACCGGGTCCGCGCCGAACGCGCCCTCAACCGGCGGCTGGAAGGCGGTTGCCAGGTGCCCATTGCCGCCTACGCGGTACTCGAAGACGCCGACACCCTGTGGTTGCGCGGCCTGGTGGGTTCGGTCAACGGTGAGGAAATCTATCGCGTCGAAGGTCGCGCGCCGCGCGCCGAGGGCGAACGACTGGGCCGGGAACTGGCGGAAGACCTGCTGGCCATGGGCGCCGATCGTGTGCTGGCGGAAATCTATGGCCATACCCCCAAGTAGCCGCCCCCTGAGCGGACAGCGTATTCTGATCTGTCGACCGGAGCCGGAGGCCAGCCGCCTGGCCGACGGATTCCGCGCGAAAGGCGCCACCACCGAGGTGGTGCCCCTGCTGGAACGCTTGCCACTGCCCGAGTCGGCGGCACAACGCAGCCTGATCCAACACATCGATCAATACCACCACATCATCGCCGTCAGCCCCTACGCCGCCAGGCTACTGGTCGAGCAGCTGGACACCTGGTGGCCGCAACCTCCGGTCGGCCTCCACTGGTACGGCGTCGGGAGCGGCACCGCCCAAGTCCTGGGCCAGGCCGGACTCAGGCCACACTGGCCCGAGTGGGGCAACGACAGCGAGGCCCTGCTCGCGCTGCCCCAGCTGGCATCGCCCTCCGGGCAAAAGGTGTTGCTGGTGCGCGGCGACCAGGGCCGGGAGCTGATCCGCGACACCCTGCGCCAACGGGGCGCCGACGTCACCGCCCTGTCGCTGTACAGCCGGCGATGTCCTGCCACGGCTCAAACCCAGCTGCCGCAATCACTGACGCACTTTGACCCCCATGCGGTGGTGGTGTTGTCCGGGGAAACATTGAACAATTTCATCGCGCTGGGTGAGAATAGCGACCATACTTTGAGGCAGCGACTGTTGGTGCTGCCGGTTCAGCGCGTGGCCGACCGCGCCGCCGCTGCCGGATTTTGCAACCTCTGCATTCCGGACAGCCTGCAGGATGACCACATCGTCGCCGCAGTCGCCCGGCGGCTGTCGCCTGGAACCTGCAACGACGTCCATCAGCCGGATTAACGACGCCACCGAAACCGCGGTCTTTGACAAGACAAGCAAGTAAGGATGCCTGTGACTGATACAAACAGCCAATTGCCCGCACCGATCGAGCCCAACCCACCCCGCCGGCCCAAACTGTGGCCGCTGTGGCTGCTTATTGTCGCGGCCCTGGCGCTGTGCCTCGCCCTTGGCCTGTGGAACTGGCAGCACTGGCAACGTCAACAAATGCTGCAGCAGGCCCTGGCGCATGTGCAGGCGACCAACCAGAGCCTGCAGCAACGGCTCAGTGACCGTAGCGGCGAACAGGCCGACCGCCTTCAGGCCCTGGAGCAGAACCTCAGCTCCCAGCAGAACCGGATGGCCACCCAGCAACGCCAGCTCGACCACACCGCCCGCGAGCTACTCGCCGCCGGCAACCGCACCCGCACCGACTGGCTACTCGCCGAATCCGAGTACCTGTTACGCATCGCCAACCAGCGCCTGCTGATTGAAAAGGACATCCGCGGCGCGCTGGCGGCGCTGGAGGAAGCCGATAAGGTACTGCGGGAGTCGGACGACATCGGCGTTTATCCGGTTCGCCAGCAGCTGGCCAAGGAGCGACTTGCCCTCAAGGCCATCACCGATGTGGACCGCACCGGCCTGTACCTCACCCTGGAGGCCGCCATCGGAGGCATCCATCAGCTCACCGACCAGAACCTGATCAACGACCGGGCGCCGGGCTTTGCCGCCTCGCAGCCAGACACCCTCGACGAGGCCCAGCCCGGCCCGTTGGCGCAAGCCTGGCAGCGGGTCAAGGCAACCCTGAGTAACGTGGTCGTCGTACGGCGCCTGGACGAACCGGTCCGGCCGCTGTTGTCACCCGAGCAAAGCGCCTACGCCCGACTCAACATGCAGCTGATGCTGGAAGAGGCCGAAATGGCGGTGTTGCGAGGCAACCAGATTCTGTATCAGCGCGCCCTGGCGAAGGCCCGCCAGGCGCTGGAGCAATGGTACGACGCCACCGATCCGAGAGTGGCGGCGCTGCTGTCAACACTGACCGGGCTGGCCGACCGGCACATCGACCCGGAGCTGCCGGACATCAGCCAGTCGCTGCAACTGCTGAAAGCGCGCCTGGCCGGACGCCTCAACGGCGATAACGACACGGCAGGGGGCGAATCATGATTCGCTGGCTACTGATCGCCCTGACCGCACTGCTGCTGGGCACCGGGCTGGCCATGGGCCTGCAGTACGATCTGGGCTACATTCGCATCAGCCTTGGGCACTGGCTGCTCGAAACCAACTTCTGGGTCGGCCTCGCCCTGCTGGCGCTGCTGGTGACAACGCTGGTGCTGACACTCGGCCTTATCCGGCGGCTGAGCAACCGCACCGGGCGCATGACCGGCTGGTTATCCCAGGGCCATAGCCGCCGGGCCCGCCGTCGCACCACCCAGGGGCTGCTGGCGTTGGCCGAAGGCAACTGGCCACGGGCCCGCAAACTGCTCGAAGCCTCTGCCGGGCACGCCGACACCCCTTTGATCAATTACCTGGCGGCCGCCCAGGCTGCGTTCGAATCGGGCGCCCACGACGATGTGGATGAGCTGCTGCGGCAGGCATTCGAAAGCACACCAGGATCCGACGTGGCGGTGGGCATCACCCAGGCCCAGCTCCAGCTTGCCGGCAACCGGCTGGAACAGGCGCTGGCCACCCTGGTGCGACTGCGCAAGCAGGCCCCCCATCACCCGTTCGTGCTCAAGCTGCTGAAGACCACCTACGTGCGGTTGGAGGACTGGCGGGAACTGTCGCGGCTGCTACCGGAACTGCGCAAGCGCGGCCTGGTGTCTGACGAGGAGCGGGAGGAACTGGAGCGCACCATCTGGCACAACCTCATGCAACGGGCAGCGGCCGAGTGCCGCCGACAATCCGATAGCGGCTCCGGCTCACTGACGCCGCTGACCCGGCTCTGGGACGAGCTGCCCGGCATCGTCCGGCGAGACGAATACACCATTCGCGAGTACAGCCAACTGCTGGCGGAACTGGGCGACGAGGCCCAGGCGGAAACCCTACTGCGCAAGGTGCTGAGAAATCACTGGAGCGAAGAGCTGATCAACCTGTACGGTCGCATCAAGGGAGCCAAACCGGATGAGCAATTGCTGGTGGCCGAACGCTGGCTGCAGGACCGTCCCAATAACGCCGAATTGCTGCTGGCGCTGGGGCGCTTGAGTCTTCGCAACGAACTCTGGGGCAAGGCGCGGGAGTACTTCGAGACCAGCCTGCGACTGCGTCGCAGTCGCGAGACCATGGCGGAACTGAGCCGCCTCAATGCCCATATGGGCGAGGAGCAGACCAGCGTCAAGCTCCTGATGCAGGGACTGGTGAAGGACAGCGGACTGCCGGACCTGCCCATGCCCAAGGCTTAGGAAGCCACAGCGCCCTTAGCGGGGCGCGTATTCCAGTACGTCGGAGAAGAACGCCGACGGCGGCAGCCCCTCGGCCACCAGCGCGTCCAGCAGGGTGTAGACCATGGCGGGCGAGCCACTGGCGTGGACTTCCACGTTGCGCCAATCGCTGCCGGAAGCCAGCACCGCCCGCACCAATTGGTCGTGGTGACCGCTCCAGTCATTGTCGGCACTGTCCCCCACTACCGGCACGAAGTTAAACGGCGCCCAGTCGTCCTGCCACTGCTGCGCCAGATCCCCCAGATACATGTCGTCCTGGCGACGCACGCCCCAGTACAGACTGACGGACTGGTCGAAACGGGTTTCCCGCAGGTAGTCGACGATGCTTTTCATCTGGGCAAACCCGGTGCCGGCGGCCACCAGCAGCAGTGGCTTCTCCGGCGCGGCGGCCAGACACGCCTTACCGTGGGGCAGCTCCACGGCGACCGAATCCGCGGTTTTCAGGGTATCGATGATGCGCTGCGCCGACGCCCACTCCGGCGCCGCCTGCACGTGCAGCTCGATGTGCTGGGCCGAGGGCCGGCTGGCAATGGAAAAATAGCTGGGCTCGCTGTCTGGCAATAGCACCGACAGGTACTGCCCGGCATGAAAGGTCAGCTCGCGCCGGCGCGGCAGCTTCAGTTCGACCCGATACACATCGTGGCCAATAAGGCGAACGTCCACCACCTTGGCCTGCATCTTCTGCGGGGAATTCTGTCCTGCTGCCATAACGGCCTCGATCTCCAGTTCGAGTGGCCCCTCGGCCTGAGCGCGACACAGCATCAGGGGAGTGGCCGGAATAATTATCTGTTGGTTGCGGGTATTCCGCGCCTGCCCGGCAATGAGGCGAGCCTCACACAGCTCACATACGCCATTGCGGCAGGCGGATGGCACCGCAATGCCAGACTCGGCAGCCGCGCTGAGCAAATCCTGGGTCGGCGAGGCCGTGAACTCCAATCCCGAGGGTCGCAGGGTGATCCGCCGGCGGGCGTCGGCCATGTCAGGCGCCAGGCTCCGACACCGGGTCACCGTCGATACCCAGCTGTGCCCACAGCTCATCCACCCGTGAACGCACCGTCTCGGTCATAGCAATAGGCGTCCCCCACTCGCGATCGGTCTCACCGGGCCACTTGCTGGTGGCGTCGAGCCCCATCTTGGAGCCCAACCCGGCCACCGGCGAGGCAAAATCCAGGTAATCAATGGGCGTATTTTCCACCAGGGTGGTGTCCCGTGCCGGGTCCATCCGGGTGGTGATGGCCCAGATCACATCGTTCCAGTCCCGGGCATTGACATCATCGTCAGTGACAATGACGAACTTGGTGTACATGAACTGCCGCAGGAACGACCATACCCCCATCATCACCCGTTTGGCATGGCCAGCGTATTGCTTCTTCATGGTCACCACCGCCAGCCGATAGGAACACCCTTCCGGCGGCAGGTAGAAGTCGACCACTTCCGGGAACTGCTTTTGCAGGATCGGAACAAACACCTCATTGAGCGCCACGCCGAGAATCGCCGGCTCGTCCGGCGGCCGTCCGGTGTAGGTACTGTGGTAGATCGGATTCTTGCGGTGGGTGATACGCTCCACGGTAAACACCGGGAACTGCTCCACCTCATTGTAGTAACCGGTGTGGTCACCAAACGGCCCTTCCGGCGCCATATCGTCCGGATAGATGAAGCCTTCCAGCACGATCTCGGCGCTGGCCGGCACCTGCAGTTCGCTCAGGCCGGCCGTCACCAACTCGGTGCGACTGCCACGCAGCAGACCGGCGAAAGCGTATTCCGACAGCGTATCGGGAACCGGCGTCACCGCCCCAAGGATGGTGGCCGGATCGGCCCCGAGCGCTACCGCGACCGGGAACGGTTCGCCCGGATGGGCTTGCTGCCATTCCTGGAAATCCAGCGCCCCACCACGGTGACTCAGCCAGCGCATGATCAACCGGTTGCGACCGATCAGCTGCTGGCGATAGATGCCCAGGTTCTGGCGCTCCTTATGGGGCCCGCGGGTGATCACCAGCGGCCAGGTCACCAGCGGAGCGGCGTCGCCAGGCCAACAGTGCTGGATGGGAATCTGGTACAGGTCGACCTCGTCCTTCTCGACCACCACTGCCTGACAGGGCGCCGAGCGCAGCACTTTCGGGCTCATTCGCATGACCTGGCGAAACACCGGCAATTTTTCGAGGGCGTCCTTGAACCCCTTGGGGGGATCTGGCTCCTTGAGAAACGCCAGCAACTTGCCGATCTCCCGCAGCGCCTCGACGTTGTCCTGCCCCATGCCCATGGCGACACGTTTCGGCGTGCCAAACAGGTTAGCCAGCACCGGCATGGTGTGTCCCTTGGGGTTTTCAAACAGCAGCGCAGGACCACCGGCACGCAGGGTGCGGTCACAGATTTCCGTCATCTCGAGGTAGGGGTCGACTTCCACAGGAATTCGTTTCAGCTCACCCTGCTGTTCGAGTTGCTCGATAAAATCACGCAGATCGCGGTATTTCATACGAAGTGAACGCCTTTTACCTGTCCTGTTGAATCCGAAAGCAAGATGTTCGGATAGTGGCGAAGAACGAGTTGCGGAGCGGCCCTCATGCGGGCCTGCACAAAGTCAGGAGGTACCGCCGGGGACACCTTTCCCGGACCTGCCGTGGCCAGAGATGGCAACTGAGCGCCTACCTGGAGTATTCACAGCGTGTCCGGTGAAGTGTCCCCGACGGTGCCAGCCCCGGCGCTCGCGAGCCGACCGGGCTGGCCAAGAGCGTGCCGTTACCGACGCTTCATCGACAGGAAGAATTCGTCGTTGGTCTTGGTTTCCCGCAGCTTGTCGAGCAGGAATTCCAACGCGCCGGTGTCGTCGTCCATGGAGTGCAGCAGTTTGCGCAGAATCCACACCCGCTGGATATCGGCTTCCGCCATCAGCAGATCCTCGCGACGGGTGCCGGAGCGACGGATGTTGATGGCCGGGTAAACCCGTTTTTCGGCGATGCGGCGATCCAGATGGACCTCCATGTTGCCGGTGCCCTTGAATTCTTCGTAGATCACCTCGTCCATCTTCGAACCGGTGTCCACCAGAGCCGTGGCGAGGATGGTCAGACTGCCGCCCTCTTCCACATTACGGGCCGCGCCGAAAAAGCGCTTGGGTTTCTCCAGCGCATGGGCGTCGACACCACCGGTCAGCACCTTGCCGGAGGACGGGATCACCGTGTTGTAGGCACGGGCCAGACGGGTGATGGAATCCAGCAGGATCACCACGTCCTTTTTGTGCTCAACCAGACGCTTGGCTTTCTCGATCACCATCTCGGCCACCTGCACGTGACGGGCCGGCGGCTCATCGAAGGTGGACGCGATCACCTCGCCGCGCACGGTGCGCTGCATCTCGGTCACTTCCTCCGGCCGCTCATCGATCAGCAGCACCATCACATGGCATTCCGGATTGTTACGGGTGATGGACTGGGCGATGTTCTGCATCAGCAGCGTCTTACCGGCCTTGGGCGGTGATACGATCAGGCCACGCTGGCCCTTGCCGATGGGCGCCACCAGGTCCAGTACCCGCGAGGACAGATCCTCGGTACTGCCATTACCGGCTTCCAGCGCCAACCGCTCTTCGGGGAACAGCGGCGTCAGGTTTTCAAACAGAATTTTGTTGCGGGCGTTCTCCGGCTTGTCAAAGTTGATCTCATTGACCTTCAGCAGGGCAAAGTAACGCTCGCCATCTTTCGGGGGACGAATCTTACCGGCAATGGTATCGCCAGTACGGAGATTGAAACGACGAATCTGGCTCGGCGACACGTATATATCATCCGGGCCAGCCAGGTAGGACGCATCCGCCGAACGCAGAAAGCCGAAACCGTCCTGCAGGATTTCCAGCACACCGTCGCCGTAGATGTCTTCACCGCTTTTGGCGTGCTTCTTGAGAATCGAGAAAATGACGTCCTGCTTGCGGGAACGGGCGAGGTTATCGAGCCCCATTTCCTGCGCGATATCGAGCAGTTCGGGCACGGACTTCTGCTTGAGTTCAGTAAGATTCATAAGTTGTTAGACATTCAAGAATGGGAATAATCAGGGTTAGTTAGATAGGACAGGGGAATACACACTGGCCGACCGGGCCATGTTCTGGGGCCACGAAATCAAGAATAAGGAGCTAGGGCCAGAGGCTGAGAGAGTCATCAACCCTCGATTAAGAGTCATCAACCCTCGATCAAGAGTCATCAACCCTCGATTAAGAGTCATCAACTCTCGATCAAGAGTCTTCAACCTTCGAACAAGAGTCGTTAACTCGTGAACAAGAGTTATCAGCCGGTCAGACAGATTGATATTTCACCAGGTCATCGGACAATGTCAAGTACTGGCGACATCAAAGTGCTGATCATTATAGCAACAACCCGGGGCAATACCAGCCCTTCCAATCCCGCCCCGTGATCGGGATACTGAGAGCTTAAGCTAACAGAGCCGCCACGACAAGGCCATCTCCTGCCCGAGCCATACAACCTTTGGAGCACAACACCGGATGACCAGCACCACCCAGCCCGAGACAACTCCTCTTAACATTGCCCTGCTGACCGTTTCCGACAGTCGCGGCGAGGCCGAAGACAGCTCCGGCCACTACCTACAGGAACAGATTCTGGCGGCTGGCCACCGGCTGATCGCGCGTCGCATTCTACCCGACGATGTCTACCTGGTGCGGGCGCTGATTTCCGACTGGATAGCCGCGCCCGATATCCACGCGATCATCATCACCGGCGGCACCGGTTTCCACGAGCGGGACAGCACGCCAGAGGCGGTCACCCCGCTGCTGGACAAGACCATCGACGGCTTCGGCGAAGAGTTCCGACGCTTGTCCCAGAGCGACATCGGCAGTTCCACCATCCAGTCGCGGGCGTTCGGCGGGCTGGCCAATCACACCGTCATCTTCTGCCTGCCGGGCTCAACCGGTGCCTGCCAGACCGGCTGGGAAGGCATCCTGCGGGAGCAATTGACCAGCAGCCACAAGCCCTGCAACTTCAGCGGCCTGGTGCGACGCAAACCGGAACGGCCGGTGCACCGGCTCAACCAGACCATTGGCAAGGTGGCGGAGCGCTGATGGCCGACACCAGTCTAACCCCGGTGGATGAGGCGATCGCGCTGCTGCTGAATCAGGCCAAGCCGCTGACCGACACCGAAACCATTTCCCTGCAGCAAGCGCTGCATCGGGTACTGGCACAAGACATCCGCGTCCCCGCCGACGTCCCGCCTGCCGACAACAGCGCGGTGGACGGCTATGCGGTGCGGCTGGCCGATCTGGCAGCGGGTCAGCCACTGCCGGTGCGCACACGCATTGCCGCCGGCCAGGCGCCGGAGGCCCTGGCGACGGGCACTGCGGCGCGCATTTTTACCGGCTCGGAAGTGCCGGCGGGGGCGGACGCGGTCATCATGCAGGAACAGGCGATGCTGGAAGACGGCACCGTGTCCACCACTGCCAAACCCAGTGCGGGCCAGAATATCCGCCGCCGCGGCCAGGACCTGCGCCGGGGCGACACCGCCCTGGCCCGTGGCACCCGGCTTCGCCCCCAGGAACTGGGCCTGATCGGCTCCCTGGGCATGGCCCAGGTGCCGGTGATCCGACGCCTGCGGGTGGCGGTGCTGACCACCGGCGACGAGCTGGTGGAGCCGGGCCAGCCGCTGGCCGCCGGCCAGATCTACAATTCCAACCGCTTCACCCTGCTGGGCCTGCTGGCCGAAGCCGGCTGTGACGTAGTGCTGTGCCAGCGGGTCGCTGACAGCCGACTGCAAACCGAGCAGGCACTGACACAAGCGGCGCGAGACGCGGATCTGATCATCACCAGCGGTGGCGTCTCGGTGGGCGAGGAGGATCATGTCCGCGCGGTGCTGGAGCAACAGGGCGAGTTAACGCTCTGGCGCCTGGCCATCAAACCCGGCAAGCCGCTGGCGTTCGGGCAGTTCAACAACACGCCACTGCTCGGGCTGCCCGGCAATCCGGCCGCAGTGCTGGTCACCGGGCTGATGGTGGCCCTGCCCTACATCCAGCGCTGTCAGGGCCGCCACCGCCGCCCGCTCAATGGCCAGCCACTACCGGCAGGGTTCGACTCGCCGCGGCCGTCGATCCGCCGGGAATACGTGCGGGCCCGCCTGGAACACCGCGATGGCCTCACCCGAATAGCCGCCTACCCCAACCAGAGTTCCGGCATGCTCAGCTCGGCTTGCTGGGCGGACGGCCTGGCGGTGATCCCGGAGCACACCGCGATATCGACAGGTGATACCATTGTCTATTATTCGTTCGCCGAGCTGCTGGACTGACCATGACCAACCACGCTTCCACCGTGACCGTGAAATATTTTGCCCGCCTGCGGGAACATCTGGGCATCGATACGGAACAGCTCGCCATTGCCGAGCAGAGCCGGGTCAGCGATGTCCTCGCCACCCTGTCCAGGCGCGGCGGCCCCTGGCAGGAGCTGGACAGTGACCGGCCGCTGCTGGTGGCGGTCAACCAGGCAATGGCCAAGACCAGCACAACCCTGGCCGATGGCGACGAAGTTGCGTTCTTCCCGCCGGTAACCGGAGGCTGAGATGGTTATTATCCAGACCAATGACTTCGACCACGCCGCACAGTACCAGGCGCTGCGCGCCGCCGGCCCGACCACCGGCGCCGTCGCCACCTTCACCGGACTGGTGCGGGACTTCGGCGACCAGAGCCAGGTCAGCGGGTTGTTTCTGGAGCATTATCCGGGCATGACCGAACGGGTCATCGAAGATTTGATCCGGCAAGCCTCACAACGCTGGGACGTGCAGGCGGTGCGGGTGATCCATCGGGTGGGCGAACTGGCCCTGGGCGACCAGATCGTGTTCGTCGGCGTCAGCAGCGCCCATCGGGGCGACGCCTTCGCCGCCTGCCAATTCATCATGGACGCGCTGAAAACCACCGCGCCGTTCTGGAAAAAGGAACTGGCGGCAGACGGGGACCACTGGGTGGAGCAGAAGGACAGCGACCTGGAACAGGCGCAGCAGTGGCAAGACGACACCCCCTAGCGGGTCAGTCGCCCAAATTTTCCAGCCGGTTACGATTAACCAGCGCCTCGGCGAAGGCATCGCAGTCCACCGCCCTGGCGGCGGCGACTTTCGCAAAACCCATCACCCGCCGGTCACCGGCCCTCAGCTGCCGCTCCAGCGCCCGCTGCAGCGCCACCGGGTAAACCCCATGTAGCGGGTGACTGCGCCCCTTGCAGCAGGCAATCACCGGCCGCCCGGGCTCAGCCTGATAGGCCGCCAGCAGCGCCTGGAACAGCGCTGCCGAAACCGCCGGGGTATCGCACGGGCACACCAATACCGCCTCCAGACCCTTGGCGTCGGCCGCCCGCAACCCCGCCAGCAGCCCAGCCAGCGGCCCTTGACCGACAAACTCCGCCGGGTCCGCCACTAACTGCGGCGCCAGGGTCCGGTAGAACGCTTCGGAGCGCCCGGTACTGATCACCACCGCCGGCACCACCGCAGCCAGGGCGTCCACCACCCAGGCTGCCATCGGCCGGCCACGCCAGAGCTGACGCCCCTTGTCGAGCCCGCCCATGCGGTGGGCCTCGCCACCGGCCAACATCAACCCCGCAATCGACATGTGCTACTCCGGATCACAAAAAAGCCGCCGGTGACCTGGGTCAAGGGCGGCTTTTGACTTCGGGCGGTTCCAATCAGAGGTTGCTATCGAGGAACGCAGCCAGCTGGGATTTGGACAGTGCGCCAACCTTGGTGGCGTCCACGTTGCCGTTCTTGAACAGCATCAGGGTCGGAATACCACGGATGTTGAACTTGGGCGGAGTCTGCTCGTTCTCGTCGATATTGAGCTTGCACACCTTCAGCTTGCCCTCGTACTCTTCGGCAATTTCTTCCAGTACCGGCGCAATCATTTTGCAGGGACCACACCACTCGGCCCAGTAGTCCACCAGTACCGGAGTATCTGCCTGCAGTACGTCCTGCTCAAATGACGCATCGGTTACGTTTACGATATTTCCGCTCATTGCCTTTTCCTGATTCCGGCACACTCGCGACAACACAATGAAACCATCACATTGTCCGCCATGTGCGTTGACTGGGTTGACAGCATACCGGCCATGGCCGGTCACCGCCCATTCTCGTTACGCGTTACTTTACGCGATTGATCCGCCGAATGTGAAGAGCTTCCTGGCTGCCGCTCACCGACCCGGGATCTCTCGCGACGTTGATCCAGCGCTGTTTGGGCCGCCTTGCCGCACCGCCCTTACTGACAGCCCACCGATATTTCGCTTATAGTTAGCGCAAAGGACCGCCGGCCGGGGCTCTGTAAGCCCAAGCCGATATGTGTACGCTCAAGTCAATATATGGCCTGGCAAGAGGATTTCAAGACACGTGACGGAACCAGACACCGCCACCCCGCCCGAACTGCTTGCGGCAATTGACCTGGGCTCGAACAGCTTTCACATGGTGGTTGCCCGCCTGGTCCACGGCGAGATTCGCACCCTGGAAAAGATGGGTGAGAAGGTTCAGCTCGGTGCCGGCCTGGACGACCGCAACCGACTGACCGAAGAAGCCCAGCAACGAGCCCTGGCATGCCTGAGTCGATTCGCCCAGCGGCTGAGCGGTATGCCGTCCGCTGGCGTCCAGATTGTCGGTACCAACGCCCTGCGCGTTGCCCGCAACGCCGGTGAGTTCCTGCAGCGAGCCGAGCAAGTCCTCGGCTTCCCGGTGGAGGTGATCGCCGGCCGGGAAGAGGCTCGCCTGATTTACCTGGGCGTCTCCCATACCCTGGCGGACGACGCCGGCCGCCGCCTGGTCATCGACATCGGTGGCGGCAGCACCGAATTCATCATCGGCGAGCGCTTTGAAGCCCGGGAGCTGGAAAGCCTGCACATGGGCTGCGTGTCGTTCCGCAATCGCTATTTTCGGGATGGCCAAATCAGCCGTCGTCAGATGGACCGGGCCGTCACCCATGCGGCCCAGGAACTGCTGCACATTCGCCATCGCTATCGCAGGCTGGGCTGGCGCAGTGCCGTTGGCTCATCCGGCTCCATCAAGGCCATCGCCAACGCCCTGGCCGCGCTGAAGATCACCGACGGCACCCTGACCTACCCGGCCATGAAGGAATTGCGCAAGCGACTGGTGAACTTGGGCCACATCGACCGACTCTCGGAAATGGGCGTGCGCGTCGAACGTCACAGCATCTTCCCTGCCGGCTTCGCCATTCTGATGGCGGCCTTCGAATCCCTGGGTATCGAAGAAATGAGCTACGCCGACGGCGCACTGCGGGAAGGTTTGCTGTACGACATTGTCGGCCGCATTCGCCATGAAGATGTGCGGGAAAGGACCATCCAGGCGTTGCAAGAGCGCTACCGCCTCGACCAGGACCACGGTCGGGCGGTGGAGGAAACCGCCATCGCCGCCTGGCAGCAGGTGGCTAGCGACTGGAACATCAACACCCCCACGGACGAGGATGTGCTGCGCTGGGCCTGTCGTCTGCACGAAATCGGTCTGACCATTTCCCACAGCCAGTACCACAAGCACGGTGCTTACCTGCTGCAGTACTCCGACCTGCCCGGCTTCAGTCAACAGCTTCAGCACGACCTGGCCACCCTGGTCCGCGGACATCGGCGCAAGTTTTCCAGCACGGTGTTCGACGGCACCGACCCGGAAGACTACCTGCGGTTGCGCAACCTGTGTGCGCTGATCCGGCTGGCGGTATTGGTGCAGCATTCCCATAACCAGGAGCCACCACCGGAGTTTCGCCTTGCGGCCGAGCCGAACCGGCTGACACTCACCTTCCCCAAGGGCTGGCTAGAGGAGCGACCGCTGACGCTGGCAGACCTGAAAAATGAGCGTGACTACCTCGCCAGACAGGAGCTGGAGCTGATTATCCGTTAGCCCCGCAAGAGCCTAGCCCAGGTTGGCCGCCATCGATTCGACGGTTTCACTGACCTCCAGCCACTCCATCTCCACCGCCTCCAGCTGGCTTCTGTGCTCAGCCTGGCTGGCCAGTAACGACTTCAACCGATCCTTGCTGGCGACCTCGTACAGATCCGGTTCGGCCAAGGCCTGCTCCAGCTCCGTCAGCGCCTGCTGGATGGTCTCCATGTCACGCTCCAGGGCGGTCTGGCGCTTTCGGAACGGGCTTAGCTGCTGGCGCAACGCCGCTTCGGCCCGCTTTCGGGCCTTGCGTTCATCCGCACTCAAACCGCCGATCGCATTTGCCGCTGCAGGCTCACTAGCCACACCCGTTCCGGCGGGACGAGGCGCCTCGTCCTTGCGCCGCTCCGCAAGCCAGCGCTCGTAATCGTCGAGATCGCCGTCGTAGGGCTGAACCCGGCCCTCATGAACCAGCCAGAACTCGTCCACCGTGTTGCGTAGCAGGTGGCGATCGTGGGAAACCACCACAATGGCGCCGTCAAAGTTCTGCAAGGCCATGGTCAAGGCCTGACGCATTTCCAGGTCCAGGTGGTTGGTGGGCTCATCCAGCAACAGCAGGTTGGGTCGTTGCCAGGCAATGGTCGCCAGCGCCACCCGCGCCTTTTCGCCGCCGGAGAAGGCGCGAATCGGCGACAGTGCCTCGTCACCGTGGAAGTCGAAACCGCCCAGGAAATTGCGGATGCTCTGCTCCGACGCCCTGGGGGACAAACGCTGCAGATGCAGGAACGGGCTCGCGTCCAGATCCAGCGCCTCGAGCTGGTGCTGGGCGAAGTAGCCCACCGCCAGATTCTCACCGGCGGTACGTTCCCCGCCCAGTAGCCTAGCCTCGCCGCGCAGGGCGTCGATCAGCGTCGACTTACCGGCGCCATTGGGGCCCAGCAGACCAATTCGGCTGCCTGGCAGCAGGCTCAGGGTGAGCCCGGAAAGCACCTCACGACCACCATGGCCGGCCACCCCGTGACGAATCGACAACAATGGACTGGAGACTTTCTCGGCCGCCGGAAACTCAAACGTGAACGGCGAATCCACATGGGCCGGGGCGATCTGTTCCATCCGCTCCAGCGCCTTGACCCGACTCTGGGCCTGCCGGGCCTTGGTTGCCTTCGCCTTGAAACGATCGATAAAGCGCTGAATCTCGGCAATACGGGCCTGCTGGCGTTCGTAGCCGGCCTGTTGCTGGGCCAGCCGCTCACTGCGCTGACGCTCAAAGGCCGAATAGTTGCCGGTGTACTGCTCCAGCTTTTGCCGGTCGAAGTGCACCACATGGCTGGCAACCCGGTCCATGAAGTCACGGTCGTGGGAGATGAACAACAGGGTACCCGGATACTTGCGCAACCAGCCTTCCAGCCACAGGCAGGCATCCAGATCCAGGTGGTTGGTGGGCTCGTCCAACAGCAACAAGTCCGACGGGCACATCAACGCCTGGGCCAGGTTCAGGCGAATCCGCCAGCCGCCACTGAAGGCCGAAACCGGTCGATCGACGTCGCTGTCGGCAAACCCCAACCCCCGGATCAGCGCCTCCGCTCGACGGGGCGCAGCCCAGGCCTCGTGCAGATCCAGCTCTCCGTGCAGCCGCGCCTGGGCATGATCATCGCCGTCGGCCTCCGCCTGCCGAAGCTCGGCTTCCAGCCGGCGTAGCACCCGATCACCATCGAGTACGAAATCCCTGGCGCTGCGGCTCGACGCCTCCAGCTCCTGGGCCATATGGGCAATCCGACAGCCGCCGGGCAGACTGACGTCGCCCTGTTCCTGGGCGAGCTGGCCCAGCAGAAGCTGAAACAGGCTGGACTTGCCGGCACCGTTGGCTCCGACGATCGCCACCCGTTCGCCACTCTGAACGCTGATGGTGGCGCGCTCTAGCAACCACACACCACCCCGTTGTAAACTGAGATCTGTTATCGTAAGCATGCGGGCATTCTATCAGGGATTCAGCGCCATCGGTTATCGTCAGCTATCCGTGGCTACCCGGATACACGTCCCCCCTGATCGCTATGCAAGAATGACCGCTTGAGGTTGCCATGGATGCCGATCCGGCCAATGCAACAGTACCACCCGAGCTCGACAATCCGTTGTGGCAGTACGCGCTAGCGCTGTGGTCCGACTCGACCATTGAAGCCTTGTGCCTGGCACTGCAGCAACGGGGGTGGAGCGTCACCCGAATTCTCTGCGCCTGCTGGCTCGCCAGCCGAGGCAGGATGTACAGCCAGGAACCGGCACCGGTTAACCAGTGGCGACAGCGGATCACCCAGCCACTGCGTGCCCTGCGGCAACATTTGCCCCGCAACGATGCCACCGTCTCTCGCCTGCGCAGCCGGGTGGCCATGGCCGAACTGGAAGCCGAGCGGGTTGAACTTGCCCTCGCCTACGGCGCATTGCCGGAGGCCAGCGAAGCGGCAGATGCAGCGGCTGCGGATGCCGTGATCTGGTCAAACCTGCGGGCTGCAGCACCCCAACATGACATCGACGCGGACACCAGAGAACTGATGACAGCCCTGATTCAACATTTGTCGCTCCATTCAACAGCGCACAGCGTCGACGGGACAACTCCATGCGCTGGTTGATCCGCCTGGCTTTTCCCGCCCTCGCCCTGTTGCTGCTGCTGATCACCTTCGGCATCAACGATCCCGACGCGGTCCCCGAAACCGCAGAATCGCCGCAACGCATCCCCGCGTTCGAAGGCCTGGTGCCGCCACCAACCCCCCAAGCCGGCCCGGAAATCATTTTCAAATGGCAGGACAGCGACGGCGGCTGGCACTACGCCGACCGGCCGCCAGAACAAGGCCAGTGGAACGCCCTGGCCATCGAGCCGGAGCAGCAACTCTTTGGCCAACAGGACAACGCCGGCAACAGCAATTGGCAGGAGCCCTACCGCGCCCCTTTTTCTTTAACCCCCCGCAACGATAGCTAATCCCTATTGCCTGTACCCGCTCGTCGCAGCCTACTAGAACAGCTCAAGGCCCCTTCGGTCGTTTTCTTAACGCAAGTTCAGTGGCATCTAGACCTCGAACCGGTTACCTTTGCTGTCACGAACTCATTGATTCAAGACAACAATCGATTCAAGACAAGAAAGGATGATTCCATGAAGAAGACATTAATCGCCCTGGCGGCGGCCGGTGTGCTCGGCGGCTGCAGCGCCACCACTCAGACCACCCCAGAGCCCGCGCTGGATTCCAACAGCGAAAAAGTGAGCTACGGCATGGGCCTGGTGCTGGGCGAGCGCATGCGCAATGATCTCCCCGACCTCCAGATGGCGCAGTTCCTGCAGGGCATCGAACATGGCCACGGCGGCGACGAGACCGTTAACCGCATGAGCCGTGAAGAAATCCAGGAAGCCCTGATGGCTTACCAGCAGCAGATGCAGGAAGAGCAAGTTGCCCAGATGGAACAGTTGGCGGAAGAGAACAAGACGGCCGGCGAAACCTTCCTCGCCGAAAACCGCCAGCGTGACGGGGTCATGACCACCGAATCCGGACTGCAATACGAAGTTCTGGAGGAAGGTTCCGGCGACAAACCCAGTGCCGAGGATCAGGTGCAGGTGCACTACACTGGCGAGTTGATTTCAGGTGATGTTTTCGACAGCTCCCGCCAACGCGGCGAGCCGGTCACTTTCGGCCTCAGCCAGGTGATTCCGGGCTGGACCGAAGGCCTGCAGCTGATGCCGGAAGGCAGTCGCTACAAGCTGTACATCCCGTCTGACCTGGCCTACGGCCCAGGCGGCAGCCGCAGCATCGGTCCGAACGAGACCCTGATCTTTGACGTTGAATTGCTGGCCATCAATCCGGAGTAAGCTCCGGCCTGCAAGCAACTCCGGCGCGCTCGTCCAGGCGCCGGATGCCAAAACCGCTCCGAGACCTTGGGAGCGGAGGTCGTCCGCCGCCTAGACCGAGGACGACAAGACCTTCTCTGCATGAACGTTGTGCAACTGTTCGATCAGGAAATCTTCCATTTCGAACCGGCTTTCGAGGGTCTCACCCAGCCGTGACAGCTCCTGAAACAGCTCTCGAAGATCATCACTGGTGAGCTTGTTGCCATCCAGGCGGTCATTGAAGTTCAAAGCCACCTCGGTGGTTTGCGCTAACCGGGGATAAACCTTGGCCGCCAGTTCCAGACCGCCATCGTTGAACTCCTTGGCCTCGCGGATCAGCTGCTCGTAGACTTCGAAGTGGCCGGCGGACACGTAATCCACCAGGATCTCGCACAAACGAACGAACTTATCCACCAGCCCGTTTTCGCTGGTCTGGCTATCCGTGCCGGAGAGTTCGCAAAAGTGAACGATCAGTTCCTGTCGCTCCTTCAGCCAGCGATCAATCAGATCGCTAACCCCACCCCAACGCTCCTTGGCACTGCGGCAATTCTCTAACATGATGCCTCCCGATTGCGGCCTTTTCGGTTATTGTTCTCGGTGTCTTTCAAATTACCCCAAGCCAACCGTCACCCGCAACAGCCCCGACGGGATATTTTCCAGGCCGTCAGCGAGTACCACCTGGACGCAGCAGCATGACCAACCCAGCCACCACCAGAACGCTAAAGAACACCGCCGTCCAGCCCGGGATACTCAGCCCCAGGAAACGCCACACCACCTCGGCGCAATCGCCGGTACCCTGCAAGGCGGTCTTTAACACCTCCAGCCAGGGTAAAACCTCCAGCATGTATTCCACCGATGGTCCGCAGGCCGGCACCTGATCCGCCGGCAGGCTCTGCAGCCAGAGCTGACGCCCGGCCAGCCCCAGGCCGACAGCGGCAAACAGGGTCAGCAGCAGGCCATAGACTCTTCGACCCACCGCAACCGGGTTGTGCAGTATCGCCAACAGACTAACCACAGCCACCGCCAGGAAGGCGTACCGCTGCAGCCAGCACAGTGGACAGGGCTCCAGCCCCATCACATATTCCATGTAAAAGGCCGTACCCAACAGCGCGGCACAAACCACAAATATCAGGGTAAATACCAACCGCTCACTCAAACGTGCGCCCTCATCCCAAACCTCTCCCTCGTGACGATGCTGCAAGCCAGGCCGCAGCCTGTTATTCTGACGATGCCAGCCAGCTCCGACTGGTCACTAAACCTCAAACCTGCAAGAACATCAAGCCTATGAACGTAATGTCATTATTGCGCCTGCTGGCCCTGGTTTGCCTGCTGCCCATCATCGCTGTCCCCGCGCTCGCACAGGACGGTGACGAGCCGGACAGCGAAGCCCGGGTGACCGATTACATCGAAATGGAGCCCGCCTTTGTCACCCACGTCGGGATACCGGACCAGAAAATCCAATACCTGAAGGCGGCGGTGACGTTACGGGCCACTCGGGAAACCACCCGCGCCGTTCTGGAGGTCCACATGCCTCGACTACGGCATGAGCTGGTGATGCTGTTCGGGGAACAGACCGATATGGAGCAGCTAAGTTCGGTCGAGGGCAAGCAGGCGTTGCGGGACGAGGCCCTGAAGCGGATCAATGCCGTGCTGGCAGAACAGCAGACGGGAGAAACCGTGGCCGACGTGATCTTCACCACCTTCGTAGTACAGCGCTAGATAGTACAGCGATAAATAGTGCAGCAATAAATAGTGCAGTGATAAACAGCACCGCGTTAAGTAACACAACGCCAGGCCCAGCAAAGCCAGGCAGTGCAATGCTCAATAGCACAACGCCAGGTGGTGTCACCGCAACAGGCGGGAAGACTTAACAGGGGCCGGCCCGGGTCTGCGGAATCAGGCAATACGGGACAGCAGGTCGCGGTTGGCGACGGCCTCCCGCGCCGTCTCTCGGGCATCTTCCCAGCCGGCTTCCCAGGCCGCGATGACGACCGCGCCACGATAGGGACAACGATCACACCCCATCCCCATGGCTGCGGCCATATGGCCCTGCCGATAGGCCTTGTTGAGCGTCTCCACATCCCAACCCAGATTGATTTCCCTGGCCATGCCCCCTCCCTTTCCCTTTCCCTTTCCCTATCCCTGACCGCGGCCGCGGCCGCGACAACAGTGCCGACCCAGGCAACTTCGGGCCGGACAGGCAGTAACAAAAGCTAACAGTGGCTTCCTGACATGACAAGCCGCTGTTCATTATTTGTGCGACAGGTCCGTTTTCTGCGTGACCTGGGGCCTACGAACCTCACAACAGCGGCGGCACCAGGCCGGCCGGGTAAATGCTGGCGACCACATGCGAGGCAATGTGGTCAGGCCAGGGACTGCGGCCATGGGCGACGGCTCACCGATCCGCCAGGTATTGCTCCAGGAAGCGGTCGAACGGCAGCGAATCGCTCTGCTCCAGTTCCGCCTGGCCGACCAGCGACTCCCGACTCATGGTATCGAACGCCTGCTGCACGTCTGCGGGCAGCGGCCGGGCCCGGAACTCGGCTTGTTGCTGTTTAGCCTGGGCCAGCGCCCAGTCCCGATGCCCCAGACCACTGGCCGTCATGGCCTCCATGACGCGGGCCGAAGGCAGATGGCCAGGATGCGCCAGCTTGTCCAGCTGCACCGCCAGAGCCTTGCGATACCGCTCGTCGCCGGTCAAGCCGTCCAGCTGTTCGGCCAGCGGCGTCAATCGGTCCAGCAGTGCCCGGGCCGCCGCTAACACCGGCTGCGCGCCGGCGCAGGAGGTCAGCATCAGATCCTCGGCACGACCACGACTGACCACGTCTTTGTAGCAATCGTCCAAATGCGCACACTCTTCGTCATCGATGCGCGGGCTGTCGGCGAGCAGGCAGTCAAGCAGGAACAGGTCGAGGAAATCCAGCTGCTCGGCGGTGACGCCGACCGGCGAGAACGGATCAAGGTCGAGGCAGCGAACTTCCACATATTCCACGCCACGGGCGTTGAGCGCCTCGATGGGTTTCTCTTCCCGCTCGGTGGTGCGCTTCGGCCGGATGGCGCTGTAGTACTCGTTCTCGATCTGCAGAATGCTGGTGCTGATCTGGATAAACTGACCATCCCGGCGTACGCCGAGTTTCTCGTAGTCCGGCCACGGCGTACGCAAGGCCCCAGCCAGGGTGGCGGTGTAAGTCTGCAGTTCATTGAAACAGATATTGAGCGAAGCCTGAGCGTTGTTATGGTAGCCTAGGTCGCCCATACGCAGCGAAGTGGCGTCGGCCCCATACCAGGTGGCTTCGTCCAGCCGCTTGAGGCCATGCTTCACATCGGCAACGAAGCTGGCATCCAGTGCCGGCGAGGCGCCGAACAGCAACATCAGCAGCCAGCTGCGACGACGGAAGTTACGAACCAGCCAGAAGTATTGCTCGGAACGGAAGTCCCGCAGGCTCTGACCATCTCCCAACGCCTGCTGCCAGCCCTGCCAGAAGCTGTCCGGCAAGGACAGGTTGTAATGGGCGCCGGCAATGCTCTGCATGATTCGGCCGTAACGCACGGCCAGGCCCTGACGATAAACGTGCTTGAGGCGGCCAATGTTGGAGCTGCCGTACTCGGCAATGGGAATACTGGCGTCGCCATCCAGCGCACAGGGCATACTGGCAGGCCACAGCACCTCGTCCCCGAGATGCTGGTGAACGTAGTGATGAATATCGTACAGGGTGTCGAGCAGTTCCCCGGTGCTGTTGCACACCGGGGTGATCAGCTCCAGCAGGGCCTCGGAGTAATCGGTGGTAATGCGGGGATGGGTCAGGGTCGAGCCCAACGCCCGTGGATGCGGCGTCTGCGCAATGAAGCCGTTGCGATCGACGCGCAGACCTTCCTTCTCAACCCCTTTGCGAAATCCGCTCCAGTGATTAGCGGACAGTTGGCGAAAAAGCTGGTGACGGGATTCCCCCATGCCAGACTCCTGCTGCACCGCGACCGGCACCGACGGTGGTACGGCCACGTTGAATGAATGGATGAGGTCTCGCGGAGCCTCGGCATAGCGCCTCCTGCGCCCCTGCGGTCAAGGCAAGGGCGATACAGGGGCGTTACTCAGAGCGACCTTAACGCCCCTTGCGCGCGGCAGCCATGGCCTGCGCCAGGGCACCGGCCATGGCCCCCTTCGGTTCGGGCTGACGTCCCTGCTGGCCTGAACGCTGCCCGGTGCGCGCGCCGGCACGGCTGCTGCCACGCTTGTCCTCTGCGTTTTTCTCTCCGGGCTGGTCGTCCATCCGCATCGACAGCGCGATACGTTTGCGCGGGATGTCCACATCCATCACCTTGACCTTGACGATGTCGCCGGCCTTAACCACATCCCTCGGGTCCTTGACGAACTCGTGAGACAGGGCGGAGATATGCACCAGCCCGTCCTGATGGACGCCGATATCGACGAAGGCGCCAAAGTTGGTGACGTTGGTCACCGTGCCCTCCAGCACCATGCCGTCCTTCAGGTCGGCGAGGGTTTCAACGCCCTCCTCGAAGCTGGCAAAGCGGAATTCCGGACGTGGGTCCCGCCCCGGTTTCTCCAGTTCGGCAATGATGTCCTTCACCGTCGGCAAACCAAACTGCTCGGTCACGTAATCCTCGGCTTTCAGGCTTCTGAGGAACACCGCATCGCCGAGGATGTCGGCCAGTGCACGGCCATTCTTGACGGCAATCGCCTCCGCCACGCCATAGGCCTCTGGGTGCACCGAGGAACGGTCAAGCGGATTGTCGCCTCCGGCAATGCGCAGGAAGCCCGCGGCCTGCTCGAAGGTGCGGCCGCCCAGACGGGCGACATCCAGCAGCTGCTTGCGGTTATTGAATACGCCATTGCGGTTGCGATGGTCGACGATATTCTGGGCGATGGACTGGTTCAATCCGGACACCCGCGACAGCAACGGTACCGATGCGGTATTGAGGTCGACACCGACACCGTTTACGCAATCCTCCACCACGGCGTCCAGGCTGCGGGCCAGCTGCACCTGGGAGACGTCATGCTGGTACTGACCGACACCAATGGACTTGGGTTCAATTTTCACCAGCTCCGCCAGCGGGTCCTGCAACCGGCGGGCAATGGACACCGCGCCACGAATGGTGACGTCCAGATCCGGCAGCTCCTTGGCGGCAAATTCCGACGCCGAGTAGATGGAGGCTCCGGACTCGTTGACCACGATACGGGCAAGGTTCAATTCCGGGTAACGTTTGACCAGGTCGGCGACCAGCTTTTCGGTTTCCCGCGACGCAGTGCCGTTACCAATGGCCACCAGCTCGATCTTGAACTGCCGGCACCAGGTGGCCAGCTGCTCAATGGATCGGTCCCACTGGTTCTTGGGCGCATGAGGGAAGATGGCGCCGTGGCCGGCCACCGCGCCGGTGCCGTCGATCACCGCCACCTTCACCCCGGTGCGCAGCCCAGGGTCCAGTCCCAGGGTTGGACGGGGGCCGGCCGGGGCCAGCAACAACAGGTCTTTGAGGTTGGCGGCAAACACATTGATGGCTTCGGATTCCGCGGCCTCCCGCACCTGGGCCATCAGGTCGGTATCGATCTGGGTGGACAGCTTGACCCGCCAGGTCCAGCGCACCACCTCGGCCAGCCATTTATCGGCCGCGCGGCCGTTGTCGCGGATACGCCAATGGGCAGCAATGCGCTGCTCCGCCGGGTGAGGCTGGCGACGGTCGTCTTCGACCTCGCCCACCACCAGACTGTAGGTCAGAATACCCTCGTTGCGGCCACGCAGTATCGCCAGGGCCCGGTGCGAGGGCACCTTCTTCAAGGCTTCGCTGTGGTCGAAGTAATCGCGGAACTTGGCCCCTTCGCTTTCCCTGCCGTCCACCACCGTGACCTTGAGCTGGCCTTCCTGCCAGATAAAGTCCCGCAACTGGCCAAGCAGCTCGGCATCCTCGGCAAAGCGCTCCATCAGGATATAGCGGGCGCCATCCAGGGCGGCCTTGGTGTCCGCCACGCCGGCCTCGGCATTGAGATAGCCTTGTGCCAGGGTCTGGGGGTCTTGGGTAGGGTCGTTGTAGAGCGCATCCGCCAACGGCTCCAGCCCCGCCTCGCGGGCGATCTGGGCCTTGGTTCGACGCTTGGGCTTGTACGGCAGGTAGAGGTCTTCCAGGCGATTCTTGGTGTCCGCGCCGTCGATGGCCGCCTTCAGTTCCTCGGTCAGCTTGCCCTGCTCGTTGATGCTCTTGAGGATGGCGCCACGACGCTCTTCCAGCTCGCGCAGGTAACGCAATCGTTCTTCCAGGGTGCGCAACTGACCATCGTCGAGGGAGCCGGTGACTTCCTTGCGATAACGGGCGATAAAGGGAACGGTCGCGCCTTCATCCAACAGGCCCACGGTTGCGTTGACCTGCTCCTCACGGACCCCGAGTTCATCGGCAATGCGCCGGGAGATACTGTTCATGCCACCTCTACACTGATGCTTTTCAACTGAAGCGCAAAAGGTACAGTGCGTTATTGCTGCAAGCAAGCCGCTTGGCTGTGGTTATGGAGGAAATCGATCAACTCCTGCCAGGGCATGGGGCGGGCAAAGTAGTATCCCTGTATTTCATCGCAGTGCTCCTGGCGAAGAAATTCCAGCTGACCGTCGGTCTCGACGCCCTCCGCCACCACACTGATCTGCAGACTGTGGGCCAGGCTGATGATCGCTCGAATGATATGTTCGGCATCCGCCGACCGCCCCAGTTGCTGAACGAAGGATTTGTCGATCTTCAGCAGCGAGATCGGCAGGTTCTGCAGGTTGCTGAGGGAGGAAAAGCCGGTACCAAAATCGTCCAGGGCGAAACTGACACCCAGCTGGTTGAGCTCTCTCAAGCACCGGCGCGCATAATCCAGATCGTGCATCATGGCGCTTTCGGTCAGTTCCAGCTCAATCAGACTGGTATCGACGTTGGCGTTATAGATAATGCGGAAGATGGTCTCGGTCATCTTGCGATCATGGAACTGGCGAAACGACAGATTGACCGCAAACACCAAGCCCGGGTAGCCGAGATCGGCCATCTGCTGCAGGCGGGCACAGGCCTGCTCGATCACCCAGTAGCCAATGGGCACGATCAGGCCGCTGCGCTCGGCGGCGGGAATGAATTCGTCCGGGCTCACCAGCCCCCGTTCCGGGTGATTCCAGCGGAT
The DNA here is from genome assembly GCF_028369065.1 of Marinobacter sp. SS21. GTDB lineage: Bacteria > Pseudomonadota > Gammaproteobacteria > Pseudomonadales > Oleiphilaceae > Marinobacter. The sequence continues at coordinate 441,027 of NZ_JAQNDA010000001.1, read as the reverse complement.
CAGGCACTCCACCCCGCGCACGTCCTCGGTGGCCAGATCGATCCGCGGCTGGTAATACAGTTCCAGCTCATGACCGCGCAGGGCATTGCGCAAGTCGGCCTCCAGCCGCAGCTGGTAACCGGCGTTGATGTGCAACTGCTGGTCGTAGAAGCGATAACTGGTACCGGCATCGCGCTTGGCTTCAAACATGGCGCGGTTGGCTCGCCGCATGAGCGTTTCCGGGGTATCGCCCGCCTCCGGGTAGCTCGCCACACCGAGGCTGGCACTGACCAGCAGATTCTGGCCGGCAACGACAAAGGGGTCGTCCAGGCTGGACACCACCTTGCGGATGATCTGGCTGATCGCCAGGGAGTCCTCCACCTTTTCCACGATCACCGCAAATTCGTCACCGCCAATGCGCATCAGCGAATCCACCCGCCGCAGGCTGGTGCGCAGGCGATCGGCCAGCTTCAGGATCAGCTGATCGCTCTCCTGATAGCCGATGGACTCGTTCAAGCTGCGGAAGTTGTCGAGGTTGAGGTGCAACAGGGCCAGCCGTTGTCGGCCGCGTTCCGCCCGTAACAGCGCCTGTTGCAGACGATCGAAAAACAGATCGCGATTGATGAAGCCGCTGGCCACCTCCCGACGAAGCTGGCCCTGCTCAGTCTCGCCCAGCTGGCCGCGATACCACAGACAGCGCACCGCCCGGCGCAGGCTCCACGGGTCGAGTCCGGCTTTGCTGAGGTAATCCGCAGCGCCCTGCCCCAATAATTCGTTGGCCAGCTCCGCTGGCGACTCGGCACTGACGGCGAGTACCGGCTTGTCGTTGCCGGAAACGGCCAGATAGTGCAGGAAGGCCTTTTCCGAACCGCCGTGAAACACACAATCCCACAGAATGACATCGAAATGGGCGTTGCGCAGCAGGTCTTCGCAGTCCACCAGATCCGGACACCAGGTCAGATCGGTCGACAGTTCGCCATCCTCCGCCAGCAAAGCCCGATACCAACAGAAGTCGGTATAGTCGGGGCTCAGGACAAGAATTCGAACGCTGCTACTGCTCACCGGTTGTTTGGCCAACATCATCGTGGACGATCCCTTCCGCAGGGCGTTTTTCCTTTCACTGTGTTCAAGAATAGCCGATTGCCTAACAAGGTACAGCAACGCCGGCTGGTGTAGAATACTCGATCCCATTTTCCCTTGGCAGGTAGACCGTGTCTCAGCTCAATCCCCGTCAGCGTGAAGCCGTCCATTATGTTGACGGCCCCCTGCTGGTACTGGCCGGCGCCGGCAGCGGCAAGACCAGTGTGATCACCCGCAAAATGGCCTATCTGATCGAACAGGTGGGTATCCCGGGCCGCCACATCGCCGCCGTCACCTTCACCAACAAGGCCGCCCGGGAGATGAAGGAACGGGTCAGTCGGTTGGTGGACCGCAAGTTGGCCCGCGGGCTCACCGTGTCGACGTTCCACAACCTGGGACTCAACATGATTCGCGAGGAGCATCCGCACCTGGGCTACCATCCCGGCTTCTCGCTGTTTGACGCCGAGGATGCCAAGGCGTTGCTGCAAGACCTGATGTTCACCGAGGGCGGTGCCGACTCGGGCGATGAAGTCTCCGACATCCAGATGACCATTTCCAACTGGAAGAACGGCCTGCGCGGACCGGCCGAGGCGCTGAGCAAGGCCGCCGACGAACGGGAGCAGCGCATTGCGCTGATCTACGCCAAGTACAACGAGTACCTCAAGGCCTACAACGCGGTCGACTTCGACGACCTGATCCTGCTGCCGGTGCAGCTGTTTCGCAGTTGTCCGGATGTGCTCGACAAGTGGCGCCGAAAGATTCGCTACATGCTGGTGGACGAGTATCAGGACACCAACGTGTGCCAGTACGAACTGGTCAAGCTGCTGGTAGCGGACCGTGCCGCCTTCACCGTGGTGGGCGATGATGACCAGTCGATCTACGCCTGGCGCGGCGCCCGACCGGAGAACCTGGCCCAGCTGAAGGAAGACTTCCCCAGCCTGAAAATCACCAAGCTGGAACAGAATTACCGCTCCACCAGCCGAATTCTGCGCTGCGCCAATACCGTCATCGCCAACAACCCCCACACGTTCGAAAAGGCGCTGTGGAGCGATCACACCATCGGCGAAGAAATCCGCATCCTGCGCTGTCGAAACGAAGACGCCGAGGTGGATCGGGTGGCGACCGAGATCATCGACCAGAAACTGAAGCAAGGGCTGTCCTGGCGGGACTTTGCCGTGCTCTACCGGGGCAATCACCAGGCCCGGTTACTGGAAATGAAGCTGCAGGCGTATCAGGTTCCCTACCGGATTTCCGGCGGCCAGTCGTTCTTCTCGAAGAATGAGATCAAGGACGCCATGTCCTACCTGCGCCTATTGATCAACCCAGACGACGACGCCGCGTTCCTGCGGGTGGTCAATGTGCCGCGGCGGGAGATCGGGCCACGCACCCTGGAACAGCTCAGTCACTACGCCCGCAGCCGCAACGTCAGCCTGTTTCGCGCCCTCGGGGATCTGGGCGCGGAGTCCCACGTCACCGAGAAGGGCCTGGACCGGCTGCGCCGCTTCGCCCACTGGGTGGAGAACACCTGTCGACGGCTGCATGAGGACGACCCCATTCCGGTGATCAAGCAGCTGTTCACCGACATCGAGTACGAGGAATGGCTGCACCAGCACGCCGGTTCGCCCAAGCAGGCAGAGCGGCGCATGGACAACATCTGGTATCTGGTGGAGTCGGTGCAGCGGATGCTGGACGACGGCAAGGGAACCGCGGATGAGATCGGCATTGAGGACGCCATCAGCAAACTGATCCTGCGGGACATGATGGAACAGCGGGAGGAAGAGGATGACAGCGACAAGGTACAGCTGCTGACCCTGCATGCCTCCAAGGGGCTGGAGTTTCCCCACGTGTTCATCATGGGTCTGGAGGAGGAGATCCTGCCCCACCGCACCAGCATCGAAGAAGGCAATATAGAGGAAGAGCGCCGCCTGATGTACGTGGGCATCACCCGCGCCCGGGAAACCCTGACCCTGACTTACGCCGGCCAGCGCAAGCAGTACGGCGAGAAGATCGAAACCATCCCCAGCCGTTTCCTCGACGAGCTGCCGGAAGAGGACATCATCTGGCAGGGGCTGGGCGAGACCGACGCCGAAGCCAACCAGAAGAAAGGCAAGGCGACGCTGAGCGCACTGCTGGGGGATCTGGGGGCATAAAAAAGCACTCAGCCGTTGAAGTCCGAGAAAGCACCAAAAAAAGGGGGTCAGAACCTAGGTTCTGACCCCCTTTTTTTGCTTTTTGGTGCTCGGTCGAGCAACCAGGCGGTTACTTGCTCTCGCTCACCATGTACTCCACCGCCGCCTGGATTTCTTCATCCGGGCAGTTGGCGCAGCCGCCTTTGGCGGGCATGGCATTGAAACCGTTGATGGCGTGGCTGATCAGGGTGTCGAGCCCCTTGTCGATGCGCGCACCCCAGGCTCCGGCATCCCCTACGATTGGGGCTCCGGCGGCACCGGTAGAATGACACGCCATACACACAGCGTTGTAGACCGCGTCGCCGGAGCGGGGGCCGGCACTGGCCGTGGCCGCAGGCGCTGCGGCGGCACCGCATTCGTCGTCGCCCTGCAGGCAGACTTCACCAATCGGCGCAATGCGTGCGCGGATTTCATCTTCTACGTTCGCCATTGCTGCGCCGGCAGACAAGCCGAAAGCAAGCAGCACAACAGCCAGGACTCTCTTCATCTTCAATGCACCTCGCATTAGAGCGTTATAATAATCTGCGCGCATTATAGCGGCTGCCGCCGGGCAAAAAAACCAACACACCCCAAAACATGGAGTCACTCGTGTCAACCCCATCATCCCCTAGTCATACCAGACCCGCACCCTCAGCCCAACGCTGGCGCAAGCCGCTACTGGCCCTGGAGTTCACCGCCCTGGCCATCCTGGTGGGTTCCATGGCCATCCTCAGCAACCTCGGCCAGAGCGGTGAGCCGGTCAGCCCGGGCTGGCTGCTGGTCCCGGCCCTGGCCAGCCTGGGGGTCTTCGCCAGCTTCATCGGCCTGATGTACCTGCGCTGGGTGGTGGCCGCCAGCGCCGAACGCCAGCTGCGCCACAAGATCATCTTCGGCTTGTTGGCGCTGACCCTGCTCGGAGTTTGGGGCTACGGCATCGTCCGCACCTGGCTCAGCCTGGGCGGCTAATACTCCCTCAGCAGGGGCAGCCTGGTGCGCCCCTGCGGCCTCAGCCGTTTAACCGATCCATTTCCGCCAACAGCTCGGCGGTTTTCGCCTCCATCAGGCCGCGGTCTCCACGGGCCTCCACATTCAGCCGCACCACCGGTTCGGTGTTGGACATCCGCAGGTTGAAGCGCCAGTGCTCGAACTCCACGCTGAGGCCGTCCACATGACTGACCGACTTGGCCTGACCGCCGTAGGTCTGCTCAATGGCGGCAATCACCTGCGGTGGGTTGGCTATGGTGCGGTTAATCTCGCCACTGGCCGGGTAAGCCTCGATGCGGGCATCGATCAACGACGACAGCGTCTGGCCAGACTGGCACAGGCGCTCGGCCACCAACAGCCAGGGGATCATGCCACTGTCGCAGTAGGCGAAGTCGCGGAAGTAGTGGTGGGCACTCATTTCCCCGCCATACACCGCATCCTCATCCCGCATGCGCTGCTTGATGAAGGCATGGCCGGTCTTGCTTTCTACCGCCTCACCGCCGGCGGCGGCCACCAGATCCAGGGTATTCCAGGTCAGGCGCGGGTCGTGAATCACCCGCCCGCCACCGGACTTGCGCAGGAACTGGTCCGCCAGCAGGCCCACGATGTAGTAGCCCTCGATGAAGCGACCGTTCTCGTCAAAGAAGAAACAGCGGTCGTAGTCGCCGTCCCAGGCGATACCCATGGCGGCCTGGTGCTCAACCACCGCCTCCGCAGTGGCGGCGCGATTTTCTTCCAGGATCGGGTTCGGCACCCCATTGGGGAAGCGGCCATCGGGCTGGTGATGAACCTTGATGAAGTCAAACGGCAGCGCCGCCTCCAGGGCATCGATCACCAGACCGGCACCGCCATTGCCGGCGTTGACCACGATCTTCATGGGGGCAAGGGCACCGCGATCCACATAACCGAGCAAGTGCTCGACGTAGGCCGCCGCCACGTCCAGGACCTGGCTCCGGCCCGGTTCGGCGGCATCCTCAAACGGCGCCAGCACCCGGTCGCGGATGTCGTTCAGGCCATTGTCCGAACTGATGGGACGGGATTCCGGGCCCACCATCTTCATGCCATTGTGGTCCTTGGGATTGTGACTGGCCGTCACCATGATACCGCCATCCATCTGATAATGACTGGTGGCAAAGTACACCTGCTCGGTTCCGCACAGGCCGATATCGTAGACATCGGCGCCGGCTGCCATCAGGCCAGCACTCAACGCCTTGGCGATGTCAGGACTGGACAGGCGGATGTCATAGCCGACGATGACCTTACGGGCACCAGTGACCGCCACGTAGGCGCGGCCGATCAGCTCGGCCAGTTCCGGGTTCAGCTGCTCGGGCACACGGCCGCGCAGGTCATAGGCTTTGAAGCAGGACAGGTCCATATTGAAGCAATCTCCCAGGGTTTGCCCGTCACGAACGGCGGGGCTCACGAAACAAAAGCGCTATTTTAGCGGCAACGGGTGACAACTTCAGGAAAGATTGACAGCAGGGCAAGAATCCGTGGCGGGATTAACCAGGACGCCCCAGCGGGCGCCCCGGCAGTAATGTCTTATTCGGCGGAGTCCGACTGCAGCTGGACGTAATTCTGGATGCCCATCTGACTGATCAGCTCCATCTGGGTTTCCAGCCAGTCGATATGCTCTTCCTCGCTGTCCAGAATGCTGCGGAACAGTTGGCGACTGGTGTAGTCCTTCACCTGCTCGCAATACAGGATGGCCTCCTGAAGATCCTTATGGGCCGCCATCTCCAGTTTGAGATCGCAGCTCAGCATCTCTTCGACATTCTCGCCCACCAGCAACTTGTTCAGATCCTGCAGGTTGGGCAGGCCTTCGAGGAACAGGATGCGCTCGATCAGCGTGTCGGCATGCTTCATTTCATCGATGGATTCTTCGTACTCCTTGGCCGCCAGCTTAGTGATGCCCCAGTCTTTGTACATCTTGGCATGGAGATAATACTGATTGATTGCAGTCAGTTCGTTGGTCAGTACTTTGTTCAGGAACTGGATGACTTTCTTGTCACCTTTCATTGCCGGGTCTCCTCTCTCATATCGGCCAGAGAATTAAGGATAGACCCAAACCGCAGTAAGAAAAAACCGCAGCGGAAAATACTTCTCAATCAGGAAGTTGGAGGGGCCAAGCAGGAACTTGAAGGACGCCGGCGCCTCAGGCAGGCTGGGCAAGCATGTTCGCCATGGCGAGGTAGTCGGAGGTTTTGGTTTCCCGCAGAATTTCTCGGGCAGTACAGGCACAGCGACCGCATTGACGACCCACGCCCAGCTCCTTGCCCAGCTGACGCATGGAGTTCACACCATTCTCAACGGCTTCACGGATATCGCGGTCGGTTACACCGTGGCACAAACAAACGTACATAGTGAAAAACTCTTGAGGTCGTCAAAGTTAGTGATAATTATTGTTATTTGCATATCGTATTGCAAGCCTTTTCAGGACAAAAATCGTGCAACTTTGACCACCAGAAACCAAGCCATTGCTACCAAAGGCTTTTTAAACGCGCGTTGCGACCGCTTCGGCTCGGCCAGCATCACTCAAGGCAGGTGGGCCCGAGTCAGATTACGGTGACCGCTCTCGCAGACCAGCACGTTATCCTCGATACGCACGCCGCCGCAGGGCATCAATTCGTCGAGCAGCGGCCGATTCAGATGCCCACCAAGCCCGTCCTGCAGTAACGACTGCAACAGCGCCGGTATGAAGTACAAGCCAGGCTCCACGGTCACCACCATACCCGGCTCCAGGGTTCGGGTGCAGCGCAGGAACGGCGCATCCGGCGGTGGCGGAGTGGGCTTGCCCGCCACATCGTGGACCTGAACCCCCAGCAAATGGCCCAGACCATGGGGAAAGAAGGCCCGGGTAATGCCCTCTGCCACCAGGGTTTCCTCGTCCAGGCCATGAACCAGATCGGCGGCCTGCAACAGTGCCGCCAGCCCCAGGTGCGCGATCCGGTGCAACTCAACAAACGCCGTCCCCGGCGACACCGCCTCGCACAACCGTCGCTGCAGCGACTCCAACCCGGCCACCAGGGCCTGAAACCGGCCCTGCCCCACGCCGGCGGTGGTACGGGTGATATCGGAACCGTAGCCCCGATAGCGGTAACCGGCATCAATCAGCAGGCTGCGACTGCGCTCCGGCGGCGCGTTGTCGGCCTGCTGGTAGTGAAGAATTGCGGCGTGCTCATTCAGCCCGACGATGCTGGGATACGGTGCCAGCGGTTCCGGCTGACGGGTGGCCGCCTGGTACGCCAGACGGATGTCGAATTCACTGCCGCCATTGTGGAAGGCGCCGATGGCCGCCCGATGCCCTGGCGCGGCGCGGGCGTTGGCGATGTCCAGACACTGCACTTCGTAGGGCGTCTTGCGAACCCGGGCCTCCTCCAAATTGGCCAACAACTGCGGCGGGTTATGGTCGCCCGCGATCCCCGCCAGGGTGACGGGATCCCCCACCACCGCCAACCGGCCACAGTGATCCAGCGTCGGCGTGCCCGGTGTTGAGGTGAGATAGATGTCCATGGCCTCGAGCCAGGGATCATCCGGCAGCTCGGCGCGGGCATGCCAGAAATCATCCGGCGCATAGACCCACAGGGTCGGCCTGGCGTTCGGCCGCACCAGCAGCCAACTGTGCTCCAGCTGGGGCCAACCGGTCCAGTGCACAAAAGGGCCGAAGCCCTGGTAGGGATAAGCCTGATCGTCGGCGTAGCGCATCGGCGCCGCCCCGGAGCTGATCAGCAGGGCGTCGTACTGGTGCGCCTCCAGCGCCTGACTGTAGCGTTGTTGCAGAATGTCTATGTGATCGCACTGCAGCGATTGCAGGTTTTCGTTATTCACAGCACCCTCAAACCTTGTAAACTTCCCGCCTCCACACCGAACCATTCAGTGTAAACTGTTAAAAACTATAGCTGGATTCCCCCCATGGCGCTCAAGGCAACCATTTACAAGGCCCAACTCAATATTGCCGACATGGATCGGTCCCATTATGCCGACCACCATTTGACGCTGGCCCTGCACCCCTCGGAAACCGAAGAGCGCATGATGCTGCGACTGATAGCCTTTGCTCTTCACGCCACCGACACCCTGGAATTCACCAAAGGCATCAGCACCGACAACGAACCGGATCTTTGGCAGAAGGACCTCAGTGACGACATCGAGCTGTGGATTGATCTCGGTCTACCGGAAGAAAGCCGAATCCGAAAGGCCTGCAATCGGGCCCGACAGGTGGTGCTATACACCTACGGCGGCCGCGCCGTGCCCCTGTGGTGGGACAAGATCCACGGCAAGCTTACCCGTTTCGACAATCTCTCGGTGGTGAATTTCCCCCAGGAAGCCTGCGCCGGTCTGGCGGAACTGGCTCACCGCTCCATGCAGCTGCAAATCACCATCCAGGATGGCGAGGTGGGCATCAGCGACGGCGAGCGGCACGTGCAGATTGAACCGGAGCCAATCCCGTTGCGCTAAATCCCTCCCGGGGGCTGGACAGAGCCATTCTTCGCACGTAAGATTGCGGGCTCGAAATCAACGCCACCGGCTTGATTTCATTCCGCCCGTAGCTCAGCTGGGCGGAATCAACGGAAGCGTAGCTTTCGTCCGCTGAAGCGGCCCTTGCGATGCAACGCAAGGGACTGGACCCCGAAGGGGGAGCGCGTCGCGCGCTATCCAGTACTCCGAAGCCTGAGCCAGGCTCCCAATGTTCGGAGCTTGCAGTATCCAGATAACCGCCCGTAGCTCAGCTGGATAGAGCGCTGCCCTCCGGAGGCAGAGGTCAGAGGTTCGAATCCTCTCGGGCGGGCCATATTCCACAAAGGAGCCCCGCCAAGTGCGGGGCTTTTTTGTGGAATACGGTTTGTCGGAGGGCTTTGATGAGAACCTCCGGTTCGACAAACGGCGCCAGCCGTTTGGACGTCGGAGCATAGCGACGACGGGGCAAAGCCCCGAAGATCGCCCTAAGGCGAGCTGAGTCTATCCTCTGTTCGCCAGCAAGCCCCAATTGCGAGTTCACGCCCACCTCCAGTTCGCCCGGAGCAACCCGCCATCGGCACCGAGGCCGCGTTCCGAAAATCGGTTCTGCAATCGTTGGCCTGGCACCAACCAATCATTAATGTAGATCCGACCCCGATTATTCGATCCGACCCCGATTATTCCGACCCCGATTATTCTCAGAGCGCCTGATACCCGAGCGCACTCTTCGGCGAGCGCCCCCAGCGCAAAAGTGATACCGTAGCCCGGCTTAACGTACCAACGGATCGGGAACTGATGGCTTTATCGAATCACCTTCGCCGCTTGCTTTTGTTACTGCCCCTGGCATCTTCCTCGGTATCCGCAGATTCACTCCAACTCGGTACCAACTGGCTGTATTTTGATTTCCGGGAAGAGAGCCCATCGGGGGCGACCCTGAATCAGGAGCAGGGTGATTTGCCGGGTGTTTATCTCAACTGGCATCGGGATCTCGGACGCCGGTTCTGGCTGGAACTGGACGCTGGCTATAACCGGGGCCAGGTTCAATATGATGGCCAGACCCAGGCCGGCGTGCCTCTGACCACCTCTACCCGTCAACGGTTGATCCACTACGATGGTCGCCTGGGGGTCCACCTTGAGAGCCCGACGCTGACCTGGCGGCCGTACCTGATGGCCCGATACCAACGCTGGGATCGCTCCATCCAGTCTTCGGGGTTGTCGCTGCAGCTGGATGAGTTCTATCGCTGGTGGGAAATCGGTGCCGGCGTGGCGGCCTGTGCGCCGGCGCAAACGTGGTTTTCAAACTTTTGCGTCGATGTTGCAGCGTTCCTCACCCATTCCGGGAATGTCAGGGTGGCCGCGGCGGCTCTCCCGGGCGGCGAGCCGGAATTGTCGTTGGGCGACGGCGAGGGCTATCGGCTACAGCTCCACTGGTCACCGCCGCCCTGGCCGGAGGTCAACGTGTCGCTTTTTCGGGAGGCCTGGGATTTCGGTGATGGCGACGAGGAACTCACACGCCTGGGGCGCTTGCTGGTGCGTATTCGGGAACCGGCCAGTGAGAGCGTGCGCCAGGGCATTCGCGTCGGGCTGAAATTCTGACGCCGGGGCGCGGGACCCCGGCGTGTGGTGGTTTACATTTGAGGAAGCAGCGTTGCACTGCCTTTGAAGGTCACGGTGTAGTCCGCACAGCCACTGAAGGTCAGAGTGGCCACCAATCCGGTCGAGTCACTGACGTCGATGGTACCCGCAGAGAAGCCGCCTCCGGAACACAGCATCAGACCGCTGCCATTGAAATCGACATACCCCAGCTCCTGATCATATACCCGAGCGCTGAGCTGGTAGCCGGAAAACTCGTCGCCAGAAACGGACACGTTGGTCACCCGGTACAGCTTACCATTGCTGCCGGTGAACTCGGAGCTGTAGCTGCAGTCGTCCAGGTACTCTCCGGTGCAGGAGAGTGAGCCCTTCTCAATATAGGTTTCGCCGTCGGACTGGATGTTCAGGTCGAAATCGGCCGCGTAGGCAGTGACCGTGTCACCACTGACCGTCAGCTGCAGATTGACGATGCCGTTGATGACCATGTTGGCGCCGTTTTCCAGCGGCTCACAAAAATCGTTATAGGTGACTACGAAGTCGGTATCGCTGTTGGCCTTGCCGGTGGCTGTCCCGCCACAGCTTCCTTCGACGGTTTCCGTCATGAAGGCCGTCGCGGTGGCATTGGCCAGCGCCAGTTCGAGGGCGTGTTCGACCACGTATTGAGTGACGGAGTTGTCGTTCACGTCCGCCGCGAGAGGTAAAGCGAGCGCGGCGTTGGCATAAATTGACTGGCTCGATGCCTGGCGCGTGGCTTCGGCGGCGGATTCCGCCTCGGCCTCGGTGGTTAAGGTTGCTGCTGTGGTTTTAAAAGTGGCGTCGTTATCATCCGAGTCGCCACCACCGCCTCCGCAGGCGGTCAGCCCGAGGGTGGCGGTCAGTAACAGCAGGTAACCGAACCTCTGCAATCCTGCGGCGGTTTGTCGCGTATATTCCATTGAACCTCTCTCCCATGTGTACAGTACACCCCCGGCGGAGGGCGAGCGTGCCTGATCCACCCTCAACCTCAGGGGCGGGTCGTCACTGAGTATAATCGGGCCGTCGGCACTCTGCCCCCACGGGTTACAAAAGTACTAAACACTGCCAGCAACCATCTGCAAATCACCTGACAACTGTCACCAATGCGCCCGAAGCACTCGCCGGTGTGCTTCAATCATTGGCCCTCAGACAACCGCCGCGGTCAACGCGCCCAGGCCACGTCATGCGGCCGCCGCAGCTGACTGCCCACAGCCGCCAGGCAGAGTGGTTACCGATGCCAAAAGGGCAACCCTTTCATCCAGCTACAGGACAGCAAGCGAATCTACGACTACGCTTCCCCCTGTGTCGCAAGCCAAAACGTCATCCATACTCCGTAGGAGGTTACTGCGCCACACTCGCTTCACCGACCGACTGTCAGGTCGATACCGGTACGGAGCCTTGGATCAACGCCATCAGCGCATTCGACGGTACCTGACTATGCAATGGGACTCTGCACAAGGGGCTGGATCGTGATACTAGGCATTCCAAGAGAAATCCACGAGCACGAACACCGGGTGGCGGCAACGCCCAAGTCCGTCCGCAAGCTGATCGGCCTCGGGCACGAGGTAGTGGTGGAATGCGGCGCCGGGGCCTCGGCCCAATTTTCCGATGCTGCGTACAAGGAGGCCGGGGCAACCATTGCGGAATCTCCCAAGGACCTGTACCAGGTCGCCGATTGCGTCCTGAAGGTGCGGGCGCCGGAGATTCATCCGGAGTACGGCGTCGACGAATCCCAGTGGCTCAAACAGGACAGCCATCTGCTGGGTTACCTGTGGCCGGCGCAGAACCCCGAGCTGCTGGAGAAACTGTCCGCCCGTGGCGTCACCGCCTTTGCCATCGACAGCCTGCCACGAATCAGCCGCGCCCAGCGCATGGATGCCCTCAGTTCGATGGCAAACATTGCCGGCTACCGGGCGGTGGTTGAGGCCGCCCAGCACTTTGGCCGCTTTTTCACCGGCCAGGTGACCGCCGCCGGCAAGGTGCCACCGGCCAAGGTGCTGGTGATCGGTGCCGGGGTCGCGGGACTGGCCGCAGTTGGCGCCGCCCGCGGCATGGGGGCGATTGTCCGCGCCTTCGACACCCGGCCGGAAGTGCGCGAGCAAGTGGAAAGTATGGGCGCCGATTTCCTCGAAGTGGAAATGGAAGAGGAAGGCGCCGGCGCCGGCGGCTACGCCAAGGAGATGAGCGACGAGTTCATTCGCAAGGAAATGGCGCTGTTCCTGGAGCAGGCCGCCGAGGTGGACATCATCATCACCACCGCGTTGATCCCGGGGAAGCCGGCACCCAAGCTGATCACCGAAGACATGGTCAAGGCGATGAAGCCCGGCAGTGTGATCGTCGATCTGGCGTCGGAAAGGGGCGGTAACTGCGAACTGACCGTCCCCGGCGAGATTGCCTGCAAGCACCAGGTCACCCTCATCGGCTACACCGATCTGCCCAGCCGGATGGCCACGGTGGCCAGCGAACTCTACGCCACCAACCTGCTCAACCTGATCACCGAACTGACCCCAGAGAAAGATGGCCAGTTCAACGTCGATATGGACGACGACGTAATCCGTGGGGTCACTGTGGTGCACCAGGGCGAGATCAGCTGGCCACCGCCCAAGCCCAAGACGCCCACCAGCACCCAGCCTCCTCCAGGTACGGAAGAGCCTCCATCCAGGCAGCAGCCGCTGGCGGCGCCCTCCCCGCTGTTCCGGTCGCTGCGGCAAATCGGCTGGCTGCTGATCGCGGTGGGTGTCCTGTATGGTGTCGGCGCTCATGCACCACAGAGTTTCCTCACCCATTTCACGGTGTTTGTACTGGCCTGCTTTATCGGCTGGCAGGTCATCTGGAACGTGACCCCGGCGCTGCACACCCCCCTGATGAGCGTGACCAATGCCATCAGCGGCATCATTGTCATTGGCGCCATCCTGCACCTGGCCCAGAGCGAAAGCATCATCATTGGGGTGGCGTCGTTCTTCGCGGTGCTGATCGCCAGCATTAACGTGGCCGGCGGGTTCCGGGTCACCCATCGCATGCTCAATATGTTCCGCAAATAGGAAGGCGACACCATGTATTCAGGACTGGTTAGCGTAGCGTACGTAGTGGCGAGCATTCTGTTCATCCTCAGCCTGGGCGGGCTGTCGCACCAGGAAACCGCCCGCCGCGGCAACTGGTGCGGTATCGCCGGCATTAGCATCGCGATGGTGGCCACGCTTTACCACATTGGGGCCGACAACCTGATCGCAACCCTGGTGGCCATTGCCCTGGGCGGTATCGCCGGCTTGATCGTCGCCCAACGAGTGGTGATGACCCAGATGCCGCAACTGGTGGCCATCCTGCACAGTTTTGTCGGGCTGGCCGCGGTGCTGGTGGGTTTTGCGGGGTATCTGGAGCCGCTGGTATCGACCGTTGGCGCCGAACACACCATCAAACTGGTGGAAGTGTACGTGGGCATCTTTGTCGGCGGCATTACCTTCACCGGCTCGGTGGTGGCCTGCGGCAAGCTTCACGGCGTCATCTCCAGCAAGCCGGTCATGCTGCCGGGACGGCACTGGCTCAACCTGGGCATCATCATTGCCACCCTGGTATTGGGGGGCAGTTTTCTGTCCACCGACAACAGTGCCCTCGGCGTGACCATTCTGATCGTCATGACCGGCCTGGCACTGCTGTTGGGTACACACCTGATCATGGCCATTGGCGGCGCCGATATGCCGGTGGTGGTGTCGATGCTGAACAGCTATTCCGGCTGGGCGGCGGCGGCCATCGGCTTCCTACTGCGTAATGACCTGCTGATTGTAACCGGCGCCCTGGTGGGCAGCAGCGGCGCGATCCTCAGCTACATTATGTGCAAGGCCATGAACCGTTCCTTTGTCAGCGTGATCCTGGGCGGCTTCGGCCAATCGACCGAGAGTACCGGCGTAGCCTCCGATGAACCGGTTCAGGAAACCACCGTGGAGGAAGTCTGCGAGGAGCTGCTGAGTGCCCAGGCGGTGATCATCACCCCGGGTTACGGCATGGCCGTGGCCCAGGCCCAGAATCCAGTCAGCGATATCACCCGCTTTCTGCGAGACAAAGGCGTCGAAGTCCGCTTCGGCATCCATCCGGTGGCGGGCCGTCTGCCGGGCCACATGAACGTGCTGCTGGCGGAAGCCAAGGTGCCCTACGACATCGTGCTGGAGATGGACGAAATCAACGACGACTTCCCGCAGACCGATGTGGTGCTGGTGATAGGCGCCAACGACACCGTAAACCCCAGTGCCGCGGAAGATCCCGGCAGCCCCATTTCCGGCATGCCGGTACTGGAAGTCTGGAAGGCCCACCGGGTGGTCGTCCTCAAACGCGGCATGTCCGCCGGTTATTCCGGGGTGGAGAACCCGCTGTTCTACAAACCCAATACCCGCATGCTGTTTGGCGATGCCAAGGACATGACCGAGCAGATCCTGATGCGACTGAAAGGCTGATTGAGGTTGCCGGTTTGTTGGCGTGGGTTTCGGGCAGCCCGTCACTCGCCCACAAACACCCAGTTGGTGCCGACATCGTCGCAGACAATGATGTCCAGGCCTACGCCCTCGCAATCGTCCAGCGTCTGTGGCAAGGCGTCGGTCAACCGGGCCTGCACCGCCATGGATTGTTTGTCCCGCTTCAACAGCTGGAAGGTGGCCTCCAGCCGCTGGGGGTAGTCAACGCCGCTGGCCTGATGGCGTTGGTAGCCATGGTAAAACTGGGTGAAGCTCATGGTGGCGCCGCCCAGGCCGATGTCCAGCATCTTGCGGATATAAAGGTCATAGGCCTGGGACAGATAACGGCGCAGTTCGGTCTCGTTGTTGGGGTCGCCCTGATAAGCCTCCAGCCCCAGCCGGTTGGTGTCATCCAGCACCCCTTCGGCGAGAGCGCTGTTGGACTGGTTTGCCGCCAGACGGTAGCGTTGCCGGGGACAGGCGATGATTTCGCCCTCAAGCCGGCAGTCACGGAAGGCGAAAGCCGGACTTTGGCTCAAGTCCGGTTCCTGTTCCGACTCTGCCGCAGGCGATGGCAAGGGATCGTTGACCGGGACCTGTTGTGGCCGGACGCGGGTCGGCTCCGGCGAGGAGTCCGGCATGTCCATGCCGTATCGGGCCGCGTGACGCTTCAGCAGCAGCGCCTGAACCTGCGGGGTGTTACGCCGGAAATCGTCGAAGGATGGCAGACGGTTGCCACCGCCCTTTTCCCAGACCTGGCAGTACACCTGCTCATACGCCGTCTGGGGCTGCATCGGGCAAGCCATCGCCGACGCGCTCATCGGCACCAAGGTCGCCATCATCAGCACCCCCCATGGCAGCGTTCGCAGATTCCGCATCGTTCACCCGATCAGTTGTTGGGACATCCCCAGACTCTACCGGATTTTCCTGCGCCTCGCGTCAACGGCGTCGAAACACTGCGCCACCGGGACCGGGGTTAGTGTGCTAACGTAGAACCCTCCCCCGCGAGAACGGAGTCTCCCATGAAGCTGATCGTCATCTCAGACACCCACGGCATGTACCGGCAGATTGGGCACATTCCCGACGGTGACGTGCTGATTCATGCCGGCGACAGCCTGGGCCGGGGCACCCTGGAAGAGCTGGCAGAGTTGGATGCCTGGCTCGGCACCCTGCCCCATCGCCACAAGCTCCTGATAGCCGGAAACCACGACTGGTGCTTCCAGAACGAACCCGAGCAGGCCAGGTGTTTGATCACCCAGGCCACGTACCTGGAGGACAGCGGTATCGAGATCGACGGCGTCCGCTTCTGGGGAAGTCCCTGGACTCCTGAGTTCTTCAACTGGGCCTTCAACCTGCCTCGGGGCGCAGCCCTGGCCGAGCGCTGGGCGCAGATTCCCGACGACACCGATGTGCTGATCACCCACGGACCGCCCATGAACATCCTCGATCAGGTTGGCGAGCGCTTCGGCGGGGGCCATGTCGGCTGTGAAGCCCTGGCCGAGCGCCTGGCCGGCCTGCGGCTCAAGGCGCACCTGTTCGGTCATATTCACGAGAGCTACGGCCAGCAGGAGCACGGCCACTGCCTGTTCGTGAATGCCGCCACCTGCAACGGTCAGTTCAAGCCGGACAACCCGCCAGTGGTGCTGGAGATCCATGTCTGAAACCGGTCACGTTCGCCAGTAGCCCGCCCACCATCAGCACAGCGACGCCCATCCACACCTCCCGGCCGAAGGTCTCGCCGAGAAACAGGTAGCCCAGCGGCAACATCAACGCGATAAGGAACCCGACCACCACCAGCAACAGGTAGGACAGAGGCTCCTTAATCCTGCGCAGGACCGTTATCATAAGCTTGGGCTATCGGGACGTCGCACAGGACAGCCTGGCTGGCCTACCCAAGGTACGCTGGCCGCAGTCTAGCTTCTGCCCGCAACTGGGCTGACCGGCTTACGCCATGGCAGCGAGGATGGCACAGACCTCCTCATCGGATACCTGGGCAAAATCGACGTACCAGCAGCCAACACCACCCAGGTCTTCCGGCTCCAGCACGCAAACGAATTCATCCGCCAGCCGCCGGAATTCATCTGCGGTGTCCCTTGCCGCCACCGGCACGGCGACGGTGACCCGGTCCGGATGCTGATGTCGAACCGCGTTCAGGGCCGCATGCATGGTGGCCCCGGTGGCGAGGCCGTCGTCCACCAGGATGATATGGCGATCGGTAATGCGCGGTTTGGCGCGCTCGCCCCGATAACGCAGGGCGCGCTGCGCCAGGGTGTCCTGCTCCCGCAGCTGAACCTGTTGGATATCCTGCTGCGTCAAACCCAACATGTCGATCAGGTGGCTATTGAGGAAACGGGTGCCGTCTTCGGCGATCGCACCCATGGCCAATTCCGGCTGGTAGGGGACGCCCAGCTTGCGCACATTAAAGGCATCCAGCCGTAGCCCTAACCTGCGCGCTACCTCCGCCGCAATGGGCAGGCCGCCTCGCGGCAACCCCAGCACCAAGGCATCGCTTCCAATAGCCACCCCCTCCAACCGATCAGCCAGCTGCTCGCCGGCATCCCGCCGGTTCTGAAAGACTCTGCTCATCGTCAGCCCTCCCGCAGCTCACGCTGCCAAGGTGATTGCCGGATAAGGCCCTCCTTTAAGTTTACCAGCCTTCAGCCGGATAGCGGATGTCGTGATACCGACTGGGGTTGCTGCACGCCCCTCAGTTGGTGGTCACCCGCCAACAACCGGGTAAATCCGAAAAAAGTCGGAAATTTATAATTTTTTTGGGAACCATTTCACAAATGCCAGCGTGTAGATACTGTGATTGTCGTCACCGTCTGACCCTGACGACAAGCCACGCTGTCTTATTGCGCAGATCCCGGTTTGCGGGTATGGAACCCCCACAAACCAGCGCGGCTCCTCTAGCAAGTGGGAGTGAATTGACAGGCCTTTCGGCTGGCTTTTGAAGGCCAGGTCAGCCGAAATAGATTCGCCCGCCCCTCCCCAGGGCGGGCTTTTTTATGCCCGCAAGCTGCCGAAGGCATGGGCGGGTTCAGAAGCTCAGCTCAAGGCCGAGTAAGGCGTACTGGTTGGTGTATTCGTAACGGTCGATGCTGCTCAGGTTGGCCTTGTAGTCGTATTCGGTAAACACCGCAAAACCCGCCGGCAGTTCAACCTTGGCCCGGAGCCCCGCTCGCCATCGATGGTCCTCGCGACGTACTGCCAGGGTCCCACCATCACCGCTATTAAGACGGTGCCGATCCCGGTAATAGCTGTAGCGATAGCCGGTGCGCAGTTCCAACTCCAACCGTTGCCACACTGGGTGGGCAATCGACAGCTCCAGCCCGTGTCGTTGCGGCGAAACACTGTAAAACTCGGCGCCGGTGGTCAGATCCTCACGGGCGTTGTAGTCGCCACGGTATTTGAGCTCGCCGGTCCACGCCTGCCAGCGCGCGCGGTAGCGGGCATCCAGCTGGTACAGTTGGCCTTCGTAGGCATCAAACCCGGCTTCGGCACTGACATCGGTTGCAGTCAGCTTGAGCAGACAGGACTCGGAATCGAACCAGTTGCCGCAACCAGCCAACCGGTAACTCAGCATTGCCCGACTATGACGCTCCTGGGGCTCGCCTCCGCGGCGGACCCAGGCACCCCCTGCGCCGAACCCCAGCCGACCAGGGCCAATGAGCTGACGCCATTGCAGATTCACCTGCGCCAACTCGCTGTCAAAATCGTCCTCGCTGGCGTAATGACGCAGATATAACCCCACGTCTCCGCGAAGACCGCGATTGCGGTCGCCGTACAGAAAACCTGAGCCCGCAGCCACCGCCTCGGCGAATCCGCCTTCGAGGTCTGAGCGGGCGCTGTCCGGAAACAGGGCGATATTATCTTCATAGCCACCGGCCACGGAGATAAAGCCGTACCAGTCTTTCGGCGCCGCCACCGGCACTTCCGCCGCCCCCGCCAATCTGTCCAGTTGGCGTTGCGCCAAAGTAGCCAGATTCTCGGGTGGGGTTTGCTGGAGCACCGATTCGAACGCCGTCCGGGCAGTATCGGACTGCTCCTGCTTGAGCGCAATAAGACCGAGGTTATAGGTGGCGAGGGCCTGATGCCTGGTGCCGAGCAGCTGGCCAAACTCAATTTTGGCCAACTCATACTCGGCCAACTGATAATACAGCACGCCCAGGTTATAGCTCAGGGAAGCCGATTGCAGGCCTTGCTTACGGGCGTGTTCCAGGTAAAGGCGAGCCTCTTGCAATTGGCCGCGCTCAAAGGCCTCGACCCCATAACGGAACAGCGTTTGGGCGTCGGTCGCCTGACTGTAAGCCTGGGAACTGATCAGAACCAGAAAAAGGCTAAAAATGAGAGGTAATTTGGATAACGACTGCAAGAAAACTCCCCCGACATCGGCCGATCCGCACCAAGCAACCACACTCAGCAGAGGATCAGGGAAAATTCAGGGAATGAGTATAACAGCGAAACGCCCCACATCACCCGCCAAATTGACAGGATGTCAGGACTAATCAGTCAATTGACTGACAAAGAGAGCGGGGAGCGCTTATGGATTCAGCACTTGTCCGGCGCCGTCGAGCAGTTTGTCGGTGGTGTCGAGCAGCTTATCCTCGTCCACCAACGGCAAATCTGGATCCTCCAAGCCAGGAAGATCCAGCACCGGCCCGTCTTGATCCGGCCCCTCGGGTAGCGGCAACAGATCCAGAAGCTCGCCCGGCAACTCCGTACTCAGAGCGTCACGGGACTCCCGACCCTGCTCGGCCAGGGTTTCAGTCACTTCGCGCCCGGCCTCCCGCATCAATTCAACGTTGGAAGGTACCGAATCCAAGTCCCCGGTCTCCAAGCTGGGCACCGGCTCAGGCAACTGAAGCTCCTGTACAAAGGAATTCCCCAGGGCCTCGTCATCCGTGACCATGCGCATGGTCACGTCAAGGTCATCCTGAGCATGAGCCACCATCGAGGCGGCCATCAGCAACGCGCAGCTACCCGAGATCAGCCATCGGATAACGCCATTGATAGGTTTCATGATGCAGGCTCCGTTTTATCATGAATGGGTGCCCGAAACGTCTTCTGCCGCGTGCCGTCGTCCAGGTGAGCGACCAAAGCACCATCCCCGGGGAACAGCACCTTCAGGGGCAATGCCAATACGTTGTCGCCTTCTTTCAAACTGACCTGCCAGCTCAAGCGTTGCCGACCCGGATACGACGCCAACTCCACGTTAGCGGGCAACTCCAAAGTCAGGGTGACATCATCCAATGCCCGTCCGGAATGAAATGCGAGCTTTACCGTTTGTTCCCGGGGCTCAAATTCCGGAAGCGCTGCTGACGCTTCAACCACCGTTGTTTCGCCCGCTCCAGCCGAATCCGCCACCAGCGTCTGTTCCGGCTGGTCGGACTGCCATTGCAGACCAATAAACACGCCGAGCGCCAGTACCGCTGCGACCGCGCTACCCGCCATCGGGTGTTGCCAGGAACGGCGTGCCGCCGCTCCCCGAGTGGCCGCCGTCAGAATCCGGGATTCGAAATCAACGCTGGGCACAGGTACGGACTGCGACCGAAGCGCGCCCAGCAATTTCCGTTCCGCGTTCAGTCGACCTGTACAAGCCGAACACTCAGCCAAGTGCGTTTCCAGCGACTGCTCCATCGCCGGCGACAGTTCACCTCGAGCGTAATGTTCCAGTTGTTTACTAAACAGATCACATGACATGGCATCCACCTCAGTTATCTACACGCTCGGGGCGGCCAAAAGGTTCCAAATCTTTTTGCAGCAATTCACGAAGCTTGGCGCGGCAGCGGTGAAGTCGAGATTTGATGGTGCCGACCGGCACTTCAAGCACTTGCGCAATGTCTTCCTGGCGCCAGCCATCGGCATCGTGCAGCAGCAGCAACGCACGCTGGTCCGGCGTTAACCGGGCCAGCACCTGTCGGACCCGGTCGCTCATCTGCTCCTGACTGATGCACTCCACGGCATCGGCCGTGTCGGCACTGAAACTGTCAAAAAAAGCATCCTGATCCGATGCCTCGGCCAGATTACTGACGGAGACTTCGCCCTGACGGCCTTTTTTCCGGGTTTGGTCAATAAAATGACGATACAGAACCCGATTCAGCCAGGGACGCAGCTGCTCCACCGACTCGACCTCCTCCAGCCGCGGATACAGCTTGACCATCACGTCCTGCACCAGATCCTCAGCATCATCCCGCTGACCGGTGAGACGGAAGGCGAAGGCGTACATACTCTGAAAATGCGGCTGCACTCGCTGTTCGAAACGCTTGGCCTTCGAGGGACGAAATGGAAGCAAGCTCAAAAAGTCACCCTTACTGAGCGCCCCCGGGAACAATCCACGGCCCGGACATACCCAGTCTTTCTTCTAGTATCAAACATGCTTATACCAAAAAACCGGACCACAATTCAGTAGTCCAGGTCCGATTCCTGCAGGTTGGTTCTGGCGAACCCGCCATGCTAGCAGTGCCAGCTCAGGAAACCCACCGTTTCTGCATGAAAATAAAAGGGGAACAGAGAGGGCCGCAAAATGCGACCGTCTCTGCTGGGGAAGGAGCGACTAGCGCGTTTCCAGTAGGCGGTAGTTCACTAACGCCGGATCGTTGCGAATCTGCGCTTCGGTATAAGGGAAGTGAATCCAGTGCTTGCCGGAATAGGCCTCGGTCATATCCTGGTGGTAGGGCGAGGCCGGATCCGTGGACTGGGAATAGGTGACGAACCCTTCCGCCAAGGGATTTCCGGTCTCATCCCAGGTGACCGTCTGGATGTAGCTGTTGCCGAAGGTGACCTGATATCCGTTTGCCAGGTCGCTGGCGCGGGAGCTGGCGATGGTAAAGGCACCCTCAAAGCTCTCGCCGCCAAACACCGGAATGGGTGACTGGTGAACACCGGACTGCTGCAGCTCTGCGGTGGAGGCAGCCAGGTCGATGCCGGCATCCACCAGGGCCTGGACCCCGTCCGCAAAGGCCGCTTCCACCAGCGGGTCAGCGAGATTGAGGTTGGCGGGGGTATGCACCGGATCCGCCGGATCGAAGGGCGTCAGCCACTTGCCCGGCGACGCTACCGGCAAGGCATCGATACGGCGCCAGAACTCGCGCCAGATATGACCGCCCACCGCATCGAGGTTATGACTGCCGTCCCAGGCCGCCAACACGGTGCAGGCCTCGGCAATCGCCACCGGGCCGGAACTGCCCAGCGCTGTTGGCAGCTGACAGTAGTTATCCAGCACCGACTGGCGCGCCAGCTGCTCGGACAGCACGGTACTGTCGAGCACCAGCTGTTGCAGGTTGCCCAGGTCGAAGCCGGTACTGCCGCCCAGACCGTCGCTGCCATCCAGCCGTTGTTCCACCTGCTGGATACATTTGCGGGTGCGCAGGGTTCGAGCGGTTTGCTCATCGCCGACGATGGACGGGTAGCCGGTCAGCGGCTGGTCGGGGTGAGTCAACCAATAGCTGTCGTTGCAGTTATGGACCCAGTCGGTGCGTTCCAGCGTGGGCAGATTGCCCGGCCCCAGAATACCCGGCGCCGGTGCGTCGGCGTCGGTATCCCACGCACACTCGGCGCGGGCACCGTCCAGCACCGGCAGGCCCGGGGCCAGCTGGGCGAACACCGGCGTCAGCGCCGTCGGGCAGGCGGTCACTTTGCTGTCGGGGACATTGGGCACCACGGTGACATCGCCATAATAAACCGGCTTGCCAGGGCCGGTGGCCACGGTATTGACCCAGGGCACCCCCAGGACGCTGGCATGGAGATCAACAAACTCCTCGTAACTTTGGGCCTGATTCCAGCGGAAAAACTGATTCAACAGGCGGTCATTCTCAGCATTGGCGTCCCTCAGGGTGTAAGCCTTGGCGCCACTCCACTGCAGCACTGGCACCCCGGACACCTCGAAATTAAGCATCGGCCCGTAGTGGGAACGGTACAGGGTCCGGGTCTCTTCCCCAATCGAACCGTCTTCGTTCAGGAATTCCACGGTCAGCTCACGCTGCTCCATATCCACAAACTCGCCCTCAAACAGGTATTGAGTCGGGTCTGCGGGGTTCAGGGTCAGCTCATAGAAGGTGAAGCGGTAGGCGGTAGAGACGGTGTGGCTCCAGGCAAAATGCTCGTTGAAGCCAATCAGCACCGCTGGCAGCCCATACAGGGCAGCCCCCATGATTTCGGTGTCGGCCCCGACTTTCAAATGCGCCAGATACAGGCGCTCGGTCTTTTGCCAGGGAAAATGGGGATTACCGAACAGCAGTGACTCGCCACTGCGGCTGGCCTCCCCGCTGATGCCATACATATTGCTACCGATGGGCAGCTCGTCGCCGAACGGGAAGGGCAAGTCCCCATTACCGCCCTCAAGCTCGGACAACTGGGTCAGAATCGTGTCCGCCGCCAGGGCCTCGGCACCGGGCAGCGCGGGAGGGGCCGCGGTGGCGATGCCATCGACGAACACCGAGGAACTGGCCAGCACCGCCAGGCGGAAGTAGCGCCGGTACATGTCGTCCTCTTCCAACGGCAGCAACCAGTCCGCGTTACGACAGGACTGATGACGCCCCGGATGTTCGCCCTGACGGATTTCCGCCAAATACCGATTGTAACCAGCGACGAAGCCCGTCGACGCCGCCAGCACCTCCGGGTCACTGGCGGCCTTGAACGGGGCAATGGCCGCGTCGGTGGCCACACTGCGCCAGAAGAAATCGGCGTTCAGGTTGCTGGTGTCGGTACCATTGGCGGGAATGGTGTAGTTGCCACTCTGCCCCAGATAACGGGCACGCAGGCCACGCAGGGTCAGGGTGTCTTCGGCCAGCAGACAGAGGTTGTCCTCCGCTTGCAGGTAGCCATAGGCGTAGCCCATGTCGGCGAAACTGTCCGCCTCGATGTGGGGAATGCCAAATTCGGTACGGCGCACGCTGGCGCGATAAGGTGCCTGGTCCACCGCTTGATCGCCACGGACCACCGGCGAAGCCGCGACATCGTCGCTTCCGTCACCACCGCCGCCACCAAAACAGCCCGCCAATAAGAAAACGGAAAGGGCGCCTGGTACCAGGCGCATCGGGTTGATCATTGCTCTGATTCCCTTGTTGTATGGATTGTTTGGGAAATAGTCCTGGGCAGGCAAAACTCGCCTACTACCAAAGTAGCAACGATGGCAACCGGAGGAAGGTTCCAATATCACCGAACCTGTCAGCGACCGGATCTTTTTAGAGCGGACAGGAATTAAAACAAAAGCGTTTGGCAACAGACTGTTACGAACGCGGTTAGCACATTTTTCAGTTTTTAACAGCAAATTTTTGGAACCGAGTCTCTACGACTTACGTGTTAACCTCAAATTGGCAAAATTGGCCCAATACAACAACAAAGGTATAGAGGCATGATCAGTAACAAGCAGTCGCTGCTGGCATTGGCTATCGCTTCGGTTGGTTTGAGCGGTTGTCTGGACAACGGTGGTCGTACCGGCAAGAACGCCAACCCTGTCTACGATGTCGAGTTTTCCGCCATAGAGGAAGGCACCAGCCCGGTGTTCGCACCGCTGGACACCGCCTTCCCCATTCCCAGCGATGCGCTGTTCTTCCTCAGTGAGGTGGACGACGGCACCATGCTGAACGGCACAGACCCCGCCAACCCGGTCACCACCGGCATTGGCTTTATGGACGGCAACTCCATCCTGGCGCCAGTGGACATTAAGATCGAAGCCAGTCTGGATGCCAATCAAACGTTTGATGCCCGTGAGTTTATCGACGTCGATGGCGAGATCGTCCCCAACCCGGACCAGAACGTTTTTTTCATCGAGCTGGAATACCCGTCCGGGGATAGCCTGAAGCACGCCGACGGCGAGGTCGCCGGCCTGCGCTCCGCCAACCGCTACCGCCAGGCCCAGGCCCTGCGCGCCGCCGGCGATGACGCCGGTGCCGATGAGATCCTGGCGGACCTGGTCGACCCTGGGTTCCGGGTCGAACTGCTGGACATTGACGGCGGCCAGGACAACATGCTGCGCATCGCGCCGATCAAGCCACTGAATCCCAAGGCCCGCTACGCAGTGGCCATCAGCAACGCCATCGTCGACGCCCAGGGCGAGCCGCTGGTGGGTTCCGTCACCTACCAGAGCGTCTCCAATCCGGCCCGAGTCCTGTCCAACGCG
This sequence comes from Marinobacter sp. SS21, assembly GCF_028369065.1. GTDB lineage: Bacteria > Pseudomonadota > Gammaproteobacteria > Pseudomonadales > Oleiphilaceae > Marinobacter. Next base: position 416,188 of record NZ_JAQNDA010000001.1, on the reverse strand, counting down.
GCCCTGCAGCCATTCCGCGACGCCATGGTACCGGCGCGGGTACTGACTGCGGAATACTTTGACTTCAAACGGGAAGTGCTTGGTAACGGCGCCACCAACAAAGCCTTCGCCGATATTCCCATGGCGACCACGGTCACCATGACTGCCGTCGACGACGTGCTGCTGGCCAACGCGGCCCCGGTGACCTTCTTCGAGCGCTCGCTGTTGATCGACGCCAAACAGACGGGCATCGGCCAGCTCCGCAGCGGCGAGTACAACCTGACGGAACAGCCGGTGGCTGGCGACACCCGCCAGGATATCAATGACGAAATTTTCCGGCTGTTGACCGATGAGAGCTTCCGCCTCTACGACGCCGATCTGGCCGCCATCCTGACCACCGCCCGCGATCAAGGCCTCACCCTGATCTACGGCGACCTGGTCAACGATGCCGACGCCGATCGCCAGCTGGCGTTCCTGTTGCAGACCGCCACCACCACCGCGATCGAGACCCTGCAGGATCTGTCGGCGGACGCCGCGGCCCTGGCAGCCGAAGCCGACGGGTTGCTGGATACGCCCAAGCCCCGAACCGTTCGCTTCTACCGTCAGCAGGAAGGTGGCGACGTCAACCCGGCGCTGCAGCAGACCGCCGCCGACCTGGGCATTACCGAAGTGAACGTCAACGTTCAGGTGTACGAGGGCGAGATCACCGTGCCCTACTACCAGAGCCTGGCGGTGGATGGCGACGGCAGCCTGCTGCAGTCGAGCAACTGGACCGCCGCGGACTTCTCCGCCAGCGACACCCTGGCGGACGCCCCATCAGACCGGATCACCTACCGCTTCCCGTTCCCGGTAAAAACCACGGACACCAAGATTCCGGTGCTGGTGGCCACCCCGGATGAGAATTTCGGGACGCCACCGGCCGCCGGCTACCCGGTGATCATCTACCAGCACGCCGCCACCACCGACCGCTCGGCGACCCTGCCGATGGCCACCGCCGCCGCGTTGCTGTGCCTGACCGATGACAGTACCCCGAACAACGACGACACCTGCTTCGTCACCGTGGCCATCGACCAGCCGCTGCACGGCATCTTCGACAGCGGCCTGGTGGGCCTGAGCGCCATCACCTCCGACGACAGCCAGAGTGCCGGCGCCTCCACCGATGCGGTGGAGCGTCACTTCGGCTTTGCCGCCGACGCCGATCTGGCGGCGGTGCCGGCCAGCCAGCTTGCGGCACCGGAGTCCGGCGGTCTGTTCCTGAACTTCGCCAACTACGCCAACACCCGCGACAACATGCGCCAGGCCACCCTCGACCTGCTCAACGTGAACGCCTCGCTGCAGGCCATCGAAGACGCCATCAATGCCTGTCAGCTTGCAGGCGATTGCACCAACGGCATCGACCTGAACCTGAACCGGGTCTACTTCCTCAGCCACTCCCTGAGCGGCATGGGCGGCGTGCCCTTCCCCCACGTCAATAACGCAGCCATCGCTGCAGACGAGGAATCATTCCTGAACCCAATCCAGGCGGCCAACTTCCTCAACACCGGCGGCCAGTTCACCCGCCTGATTGAGAACTCGCCGGCGGTGGCGCCGCGGCTGCTGCCGGGTCTGGATGCCGCCTCCGACGGCCTGCTGGCCCAGGGTCGCACCGAGCTGAACATCTACTTCAATGTGTTCCAGGCGTTGCTGGACAGCACCGACCCCACCGCCTTTGCGCCTTACTACCAGGACAATGGCATTCCCACCCTGCTGACTGCCATCGCCGGGGTTGAGGGTGATGCGGACCGGCCTACGGACAGCACCATTCCCAACGCCGCCGACGATGAACTCTACGACCAGGCACCGCTGGAATTCGTCGACCCGGAGACCGGCTTTGTGATCGCCAGCGAGCGCGCTGCGCTGGCCGGCACCGATCCGATGGCCGCGGCCATGGGCGCGGAATCCACACCGCTGGCCACCGGCCTGCCGGTTATCACCCGCTACCTGGAAGGTTCCCACGGCAACCCGATTTCGGCGGGTCAGAAGGACTCCGATGCCTTCAGCTCCGGCGCGGTGTTCAATGAAATGGCGTTCCAGCTGCGGTCACTGTTCAACAGCGGCACCGTGACCGTCGACAACCCCTGCGTGGTCAAGGACGCCGATCAGTCCGGGACCGACTGCTCCGAGGGTGGCGGCAACACCGACCCCGGCGCCGGCGGCGACGGCGGTGATGGTGGTGACGGCGGCGGTGATGGTGGCGACGACGGCGGCCTGCTCGGCGGCATCCTGTAGCCAAGCCATAGCGCTATCAGCTCCGGGGCGGGCCTAAGTGCCCGCTCCACCGGAACCGAATTATCCCGATAACAACAATGCTCGCGGCGACGGCCTCACGCGCCCTCGCCCACGGTTTGCCCAAAATGGAGTGACCGACTCATGAAAAAAACAAAGTTCACCCGAACGTCCCGGCTGGCAACGGCTTTGCTGGTGGCGGCACTGGCGCCACAGGCGCAAGGCTTCGATTTCGAGATTTACGACATTGATGCGTCCTTCTCCACCACCCTCACCGCCGGTGTCGGCGTGCGTCTGGAAGACCAGGACGAGGACCTGATTTCCCAGGGTAACCTGGGCCCTGAGTTTGCTTTCTCCAACACCGGCGCCTCGTCCAACAACTTTGACGACGGCAACCTGAATTTCGAGAAGGGCGACTTTTACTCCCAGATCCTCCGCGGCCGTTCCGAACTGTTCCTCGATTACGCGCCGGACAGCGATGTACTCACCCGGGTCGGCGCGCTGATACGCGCCAGCTACTACTACGATCACGTTCTCCGTGAGAACGACTTCGCCACCGACCCGGTGGGTCAGAAGCGCAAGCTCAATGACGAGGCCCACGACAACGCCGCCGGCGCCGACCTGCTGGACGCTTATGTGTTCTCCGACTGGTACTTCGGCGAAACCCCGGTGTCCGCACGTTACGGTCGCCAGGTGGTGAACTGGGGTGAGAGCACCTTTATTTTGGGCGGCATCAATGCGGTCAACCCCATCGACGTGCCGGCATTTCGGGCACCGGGTGCCGAGCTCAAGGATGTACTGCTGCCGGTGGAAATGTTCTACACCTCGGTGGGCATCACCCCGGACCTCAATCTGGAAGCCTTCGTCCAGACCGACTGGCAGAGTTTCAAGATCGATGACTGTGGCACCTTCTTCTCCACCAACGACGTGGCCGCCGACGGTTGTGGCCCGGTCCTGCTGGCCGGCCAGGTACCGGACGCCCAGGCCTTCGCCGAAGGCTTCGTTGCACAGCGGGCCGGCGACAAGGAGCCGGGTGAACAGGATCAGTTTGGTGTTGCCCTGCGCTGGTTCATCGCCGAACTCGACGCCGAGCTGGGCTTCTTCTACACCAAGTACAACAGCCGTCTGCCCTACTTCAGCGTGATTGGCAACAACCCGGCAGACGCCGATGCGACCCAGGTCAACGACCCCAGCCAGCCGTTCTCCCGGTTCCCGCAATATTTCATTGACTACCCCAAGGGCATCAACCTGTACGGTGTCAGTATCAACACCACCCTGCCGACCGGTACCTCACTGGGTGCGGAGTACAGTTTCCGCGACAACATGCCAATCCAGTGGAACACCCTGGAGATGCTCTTTGCCGGCCTGCAGCAGCGCGGTCCGGACGGCCAGGTCCTCAGCACCCGGGAGCAACAGCTGCAGGCTGAGAATCCCGGCGTCAACTACGCCGGCCAGGAGATCGATGGCTATGACCGCTTCAAGGTGTCCCAGGCCCAGGCCACGGTGATCCACTTCATCGACCGGGTCATGGGCGCGGCCCGCTTCATCATCGTCGGTGAGGTTGGCGCGACCTACATCCACGACTTCCCAGACAGCGATGAGGCCCGCTTCGGTCGCTCCACCATCTACGGCGCCGGCCCGATGCCGCTGGAGGGCGAAAGCTTCACCGGCGACTTCTGTACCGAGAGCACCAACATCAACCCATCCAACTGTGTGGACGATGGCTTCACCACGGACTTCTCCTGGGGTTACCGCGCCCTGTTCGTGTGGGACTACCCCAACGCCGTTGCCGGCATCAATCTGCGGCCCAAGCTGTTCCTGGCCCATGACGTCGAAGGCTATGCCCCGGACCCTGGCGGCAACTTCAACGAAGGACGCAAGTCCGTGGCGGTAGGCATTGACGCCGACTACCAGAACGCCTACAAGCTGTCGCTGAGCTACACCAGTTACTTCGGGGGTGACTTCAACACCATCAATGACCGTGACTTTGCGGCGGCCAGCTTTTCCTACTCATTCTGACGACACTAAAAACCAAAGGAGACACCGTCATGTTCAGACGCAACCTGCTATCCAGCAGCTTACTGGCTTGCTCCCTGGCCCTCAGTGGCCAGGCCCTGGCAGCGGTATCGGCGGAAGAAGCCGCCAAGCTGGGCGATACCCTCACCCCGATTGGCGCTGAGCAAGCCGGCAACGGTGGCGCCATTCCGGCCTGGACCGGTGGCCTGACCACCCCGCCGGCAGGCTATAAAGGCGACGGTCGTTACGTCGACCCGTTCCCGGGTGACCAGATGCTGTTCAAGATCGATCGCAGCAACGTCGATCAGTACGCCGACAACCTGTCACCGGGCCAGATTGCCACCATCAAGGCCTACAGCGATTACTTCATTCCGGTTTATGAGACCCGTCGTACCGCCAGCTACCCACAAGCGGTGCAACAGCAAACCATCGAAAACGCCACTCAGGTGTCACTGGTGGAAAGCGGCAACGGCCTGACTAACTACCAGACCGCCACGCCGTTCCCGATGCCGCAAAATGGCCTCGAGGTGATCTTCAACCATCTCACCCGCTACCGCGGCGGCTCCTTCACCCGCAACGTCGCCCAGGTGACTCCGCAGCCGAACGGCGACTTCAGCCCGGTGCGTTTCACCGAGTACTTCACCGAGCGGGTCGCACTGGGCGACTACGAGCCCAGCGAAGATCCCAACGTGATGTTCTACTTCAAGCAGGCGATCACCGCCCCCAGCCGGCTGGCGGGCAACGTGCTGCTGGTGCACGAGACCATCGACCAGGTTGCAGAGCCACGCCGCGCCTGGCTGTACAACTCCGGTCAGCGTCGAGTCCGCCGGGCGCCGAACGTGGCCTACGACGGCCCGGGTACCGCCGCCGACGGTCAGCGTACCTCTGACAACCTGGACCTCTTTAACGGTGCGCCGGACCGCTACAACTGGGAACTGCACGGCAAGAAGGAACTGTACATCCCATACAACTCCTACCGCCTGACCGATCCCGCCCTGAGCTACGACGACATCGTCAAGCCGGGTCACATCGACCAGAGCAAGGCCCGCTACGAGCTGCACCGGGTCTGGCACGTGACCGCTACCCTGAAGGACGGCGAGCGTCACATCTATGGCAAGCGTGATTTCTACATCGATGAGGACACCTGGCAAGTAGCCGTGGTTGACCACTACGACGGCCGTGGCAACCTGTGGCGGGTGGCTGAGGCGCACTCCATGCAGATTTACGACGCCAACATTCCGGCTTACGCCTTCGAAACCCTGTACGACCTGCTGTCCGGTCGCTACTTGGTTATGGGTCTGACCAACGAGGAAAGCGACCCCTACACCTACGGTACCGAACGTAAGTCCAACGAGTACACGCCGGCCGCCCTGCGCCGCGCGGGCGTTCGCTAACGGCGAGCGTTGCAAGCCTGCCCGCCCGGTGTGAGCCGGGCAGGCAGGGTTCCGTCATGGGGATGTCATCGATTCCGGCGCCCCGCCTAGCGTATTGAACGAGGCCCTCCGATCTCAGGAGCGGTTGGAAAGCTGGCGATACAGCTGGTCTTTCAGATGTGCCCGTTCCACTTTCATCTCATTGAAGTGTTGGTCATCGGTGGGCACCTCCCGCACCTCCAGGCCACGGATTTTCTTGTCGAGCTTGTCGTACTGATCACTGAGTTCACGGAAGGCGGTATTGGATTTGCGCAGTTCGAGAATGACGTGTTGGAAATCAGGAAAATCGACATTCAGGGCATGATCACTGATAGACATACAGAACTCCCTCGCTGGTAGATGACTTTCAGGTTGCATCCGCACCCGCACTCCACCACGACTGACCGGCAACCCACCATCCCTATATAAAAGATAGCCGATGTGGTGATTTTTTAAACAACCACAAGCGGGTCACTGTGGCAATTCCGAGAACCACTGCCGGCGCAGTTGTTGCAGACTCTCCTGATAGAGGCGTTGCCAGGCGGCCTCGTCCATGGTGCTGCGACGCGCGTTCAACGACTGTTGCAGCTCAATTCGGGCCTGCCGGTAACCCTCCCGCTGCTGCTGTTGCAGGCTGATTTCCTCCTCCCGAAGTGCGATCACCCGGGCTTCTTCCTCACCGTAGTGTTTAACCCGCAGCTCGGCCGTCATTGCCGCCCGCTGGTCGTGGTCGGTCACGTCCCGCAACAGCAGTTCCTTGTCCCGGCGATAGCCGCCGTGAGCCCCCTCCAGGCTGGCCAAGGCCTCAAAATGGCCCTGCCAGCTTTGTCGGCGCAGCCGTTCCAGCGCCTGCAACCGCGCAGCCGGGGTCATGGCCGACGCCTGGTTGAGCAGCGCCTCATAGCCAAACTGATACGCCGCCCAGGCCCGCTCCTGGCCAAACAGCAGTTCCGCCCCGGCCTCGCCCAGCAGTTCAACCCGTAAGTCGTCGATCCGCTGGTAGCGGTCACCGGGCGGCAGCTCCCCAGACATCACCAGCGCCGACATCGCCTGTTCGTAGCCAAGATACCGGGGTAACAGGGCCCGCAGCTGATCGACAAAATCCGCGTCGGGGTAGCCCTCCAACTCTTGCCCCAGCAAGGCATGACAGGCGACCACCTCAGCGCCGCAGCGTTGCCGTAACTCGTTGAACCACTGTTGCAGATTGCCCCCCGCCGTCTGCAACTGCTGGAGATACCGGAACCGCCGGTCCCGGGCGAGGTCGTGGCGGCCCTGCTGGCCCTGTTCGGCTTCGGTGCCGGCGTTGCGTGCCGGCACCGAGGCAGGCGAATCCAGCCCAGACACCGTGGGTGCAACGGTCAGCGCAACGTGGGCTCCCACTGTGACCACGTCCGGGTGTACCGGTGACTCTGACTGGGAGGGAATCAGCACGTACCCGAGCCCGGCGATCAGCGTCGCCGAGCCCAGTATCAGGATGAGCGACTTCATCAGAACTGGAAATCGCCAAGCACCGGGAAGTGGTCGGACAGATCCCAGATGCCCCAGAGGTCATCGGAGTCCGAACGGGGAACCCGGACATCGTTACGGGACCGCTGGGGCTGACGATGGCTGTTGCTGACCACCACATAATCCAGATACTCCACCCCCAGGGACAGCTCACCATCGGCATTCTGGTTGACCGTAGGGTCGTAGGTGGAACGGCTGTAGCCAGTGGGTTCCGGGGCGGAGGCCACCAGGTTGGCCAGCATTTGCTGGTAGTCGCCGGGGAACTTCAGCTTGTTCACATTGAAGTCGCCGCCCATCATCACCGCATCGAAGGCCGGGATGCCCTTGCCATCGATCAGACCGCGGATCTGCTGGAACTGTTGTTGACGCAAGGCACGGGCCTCGTCACTGTCGAACGAGGCGGTGTGGGTGGCTGTCACGTGATAGGCCTTGCCATCCCGGATCACCTCCGCATACACCACGCCCTTGTCGGCAAAGCAGTCGGTACCGGTACAGTCCTGGAACACCAGGTAGTCGGTCGCCGCAATCGGGTAGCGGCTGACAATCACCACGCCGCCGTTGTAGAGATTGAAGCCCGGCTCATCCAGGATCTCGGTCTGGTAGGGATAGTCACTGGACAGGGCCTGCAGCAGATCCTCGCTGGCGGAGGCAAAGGCCTCCTGTAACAGCAGCACGTCATAGCCCTGCAGCACCGAAGGCATTTCCTCCAGCCGATCGCCGATGTTGCTGGCCAGCATCGGCAGCGCCCAGATGTTGTACGTCAGCACCTTGAGGGCATCGTCGCCGGACTGAGGCTCCGGTTGGTTACCATTGCGGATGGTGTAGTAGAAGTCGTCGTAGCCACCGGTATAGTCGGCTTTGAAAGCCACCCGGCTGGCCAGGCCATCGTAAGTGCTGTCGTGGCGGTGGATGTCGCGATCATCCTGCCAGGGCGCATTGAAATCACTGCCGCTGGCGCTGTGCTCGATGGTGCTGCCATACCAGGTGCCCTGCATTTTCTGCTGCAACGTCACGGTGGAGGATTGGCCGGTAACCTGAGTCTCAAAGTGGTAGGTCTTGCCACTTTTCAAACCCTCGTAGCGATTGAACGCCAACACACGGGCGGTGGCGTAGGGGGCAATCTCGGTGGCCTCCTGTCGCCACTCGCTGCCCTCAACCAGGGTGTCGTCGCCGAAGTGGTAGCTACGCACCTGCACCGTTTCGCTGGTGGAGTTGGTCAGGTAAACGTAGCTGTCGGCCTGGGCCGACATCATGCCCAACAAGCAAGGCAGGGCCAGGCACCATGGCAGGGGGTGCCGAAAGACTCGATGAAACATGCAGCTGTCCTTTTTATTGTCTTATTGTCGTTAGTTGGCGTGTTTGCTGTCACAAACAGAGCGGCAATCAGGACCGGACCCGACGTCGTTCGGGACGCCCCATTGTCGCTTTATTAGACAACCACGAATCAGAACGTGACAGAACGTTTCGTTATTGGATTTATGAATCAAGTCTCATTTTTTGCTGCGCCCGGGCGACCGGCCTCAACGGCCAACCAGCAGGCTCTGCAGCCAGGAGGCGACGCCAGGGTAATCGGCCAGGTCGAGCACAAACTCCTGGCCACGGGCGGCGCAGCGCAAGCGGCAGCGGTCTTCCTCCAGAGTCCAGCGGTCACGGTTGTGATGGTAGCTGAGCGGACGTTGCTGGGGACCGGGGAAGAAGGCGGCGGGCAGTTGCCAGTGGGTTGGCGAGGGGGCGTCCGCAGCGGTCAGCCTGTGTTCGCTCGCCAGGGCCGGGAAGGTGCCGGCACCGGCCAGGCCAGTGTCCTGCCCCGCCAGCGTTAGGTGCGGCGACGCCAAATAGAGGGTGTTGTTGGGGTCCGCTGTACCATGCAGGTGCGGATGGTAACGCACCCAGGGCAGCTCGGCCGCGGCCAGGTCATCCACCGTGATGATGTCACCGATCTGCAGCCAGCCCCACAGCCCGTGGAACGGCTTGGCAGCCCTGACGAAGCGCCAGCGGCCACCGACCGGCTCCGCCGCCCGCAACAGACCAAAAAACAGAAACACATCTCCGGTGGTCACGCCCTGGTTGCGGAGGTGGCTTTGGGCCGTGCCGGTTTGCCCCAGCAGCGGTCGCCACCCCGGCCGACGGGGGTAGCTGTCGGCGATCAGGTCCGGGTCCAGGTGCGCGCCAGCGTCAGCGCGGGTTGCGTCGCCGGTCAGCCCGACCAGCAACTCCCCCACGTTGAGACCCTGATGCCGAATATCCCGGTAGCGGATGCGGGATCGTTGATCGGGAATGGGCAGCGCATACACGCTGCCATCGGGAAACAGGGGGCTGGGGCCGCCCCCGGCAGAGGAATCAAAGCCCTTTCGACTGAGGATCAATCGCACCGGTACGTCTCATTGGCCGGGTCATCGGCTGTGCGGTCAGTAACTCAGGGCAGCGGGGGCAACGTCTGGCCCTCAGGCACCCTCACCTCAAAGCCCGCCGTCAGGGTAATGGTGCGGCCGGGCGCGATCACCCGGTCCCAGGCGATGATGCCGGGCTTGTCGTCCACGTGTTCCTGGTAGGGGGTGGTGATGTCCTGATAGCTCACCTCGATGTCGTCATGGCGAGACACCGGCAACCGGTCCAGGACCCGGATATCGATGGGCCGGTCGTGGGCGTTGCTGATTTCGAATCGGTTGACCCGCTCCAGATAGGGCTCTTCGCTGATCAGCCCCTTCTCGCCGCGCTGATCCTGATCGCGGATTACCTTGACCGTTACCCGGTCATCGACACCGAAGGACAGCGCGATCGGGGTTCCCGGCTCGGTTTGTTGCAGCCAGGCCTGACCGACGTACTGGCCATCCTGGAACAGTGACGCCTGCGCCGGCGGCAGCGTGCTTTCGCCCTGATAGGTGGCTTCGCCATAGACATATCCCAGGCTGGCAAGCGCCGGCACCATGCGTCGGCTGACCTTGGCGGGTAACTCGTAACTGCTCACGGTCAGACGCTTGTCGCGGGTACCGTCGCCCAGGCTGAGCGCGCCGGGCACCTGATAATGTTGGGTCAAGCCGTTGGTCACCAGGGTCGCCTGCTGGACCTGGGCCCGACTGCGCTCCTCCCGCGCCGGGGCGGCACTCAGGCTGATCTCATCGGCCTCCATGGCCTTGCCCATCAGCGGTTGTGGCGGCGGCAGGAGAATCCAGGGCGGCGGGTCGGGCAGACGTCCACCCACGTCCGGATTGGCGGTGGACAGGGCCAGTTGCACCTCGCGCCAGTCCTCGCCGGTATTCTGGTGTACCACCGCCTGATGCACCAGCCGCAACTCGCTGCTGTCGGTATCCAGGCGAGCCTCGTAGGCACTGGCCCAGCCGGCGTGGCGGGTCTGGTACTGAATCTGGAGGGTCACATCGACTGCCCGCTCGGCGCTGTAACCGACGCTCAGGTGCTTAACCACTCTGGGTACGTCCTGGAGGGCATCCAGCTCCCGTTGAATCCGGTCCTGCTCTTCCACCAGGGTGCGCTTGTCCTGCTCGATCCGGCGGATATTACTCAGGGACTGTTCCGCCTGCTGGAACAGGCTGTCCGCCGTCGCGTCTATGTCGTCTGGCAACGGCGCCTCGCCATTGCCGGTGGTGAGCCGATCCAGCAGATCGAGTCGGTAGCGCCAGGCCCGGATGGCGTCATCCTGGGCCCGGATGTCGTCGGTGACCGCCTGCAGCGCCGTGCGCAGCTCTTTGAGCTTACTGGCCTGGGCCTCGGTGGTTTGCTCACTCACCAGGTTCACTTCCCGCACCAGGGCGCTCGGGTCACCCAGCACCGCCACCCGCAGGGTGCGGTCAATCAGCCCGGCCGGCAGGTTGCGGATCTCGACCGTGCCCGCCCCTGCGACGAGCTGAGCCGGCTCTTCCCGGGTGATGGCGGCCTGATTTGGATACAGCGTCACCGCAGTGACTTCGGCCAGCGTTGGCAGCGGCAGCCAGGCCGCCAGTAATACGTAAAGCCGCGTCCTTTGCATAGGGCTCCCTTGCGTCTCGGTTGGATGTCATTCGGAACGAAGCCGAAGTCCGCCCGCTACACCGGGTGACCGCAGCTCCTCATTGAGCATAGCTGCAACATACCGCGAGACAGGACATTTGTGGATTACAGAATTGTCAGTCACGTTTTGGAGCTTTCCTGCTGCTGGCGATACGAGCGAGGCGACGCTCCGGTCCAACGCCGAAACGCACGGCTGAAGTTGGTGACGTCGCCATACCCCAGCAGGTCCGCCACCTGACCGACGCTGTGACTGCCGGCCAGGATCAGCCTCAGAGCCTTGTCCCGGCGGATCTGCTCCACCAGCTCACGATAGGTCACACCCTCGACCCCCAGCCGTCGCTGCAGCGTCCTGGGGGACTGGTGCAGCTTGGCGGCCACGTCTTCCAGCGTGGCAAATCCCTGCACCTCATCGAACGCCAGGTCCCGCACCAGCTGCGCCATGGACGGCTCGGCCATCAACCGGTTCAGTTCCTGCTTGCACTGTTCCCGGGCCAGCCGGGCAGCGATAGGATCGGCCATCACCAGCGGTCGCTCCATCAGTTCGGCCGGAAACACCAAGCCGTTGAAGGGCTGATTGAAACGCACCTTGCCCGGCAACAGGTGCTGGTAACGATCGAAGTAGTCGGGGCGGGAAAAACGAACGTAGCCCTCGCCGGTCATTGGCTGCCCGGTCAGACTCTCGCCCATGGTGGCAAACCCCAGCATCAGGAACTGAGCGCCCACCCTTCCGAGTGGGTACTGTAAATCGTTCTCCTCGAAGACCAGGGTGACCCGGTCTTCCTGCCGCTCAAGACTGATGGAAAGAATCGAGGACTGCAGCTGGTAATACTGCCGCAGGATATCCACCGCCTCCCCGATGGTCTGGGCCACCATCGCCGCCTGACCGATCAGGCCGTGGTAAGACACCTTCATCTGCAGGCCGAGATGGTAACCGAGCCCCGGCTCCCCGGTCAGTTCCACGGCGCGTTTGATCAGAGCGGAAAAGCGCGGCAGCTCAATCCGACAGTCACTGCGCAGCAGCTGATCGGGATGGATCTGGGAGCCTTCCAGCAGGGTGTCCATGGAAAAATGCCAGCGTGAGACCACATCCGCCAACAACAACACGTAGGAGCCGGGCACCGTGGGAATGGCACCGGACTTGGACAAATTCGACATCGGGGCGTCTCGCAGACAATTTGGCGTCAAATGATCACTTTCTGACATCGAATCATAGCCGCTCGGCGCCCACCCGGCCATACAATTACCCCATCACAGTTTCCCCATCGAAAAAATACTGAAAACAACGGAGGAAAGGGAATGATCACGCCCTCAGACGTCGCCACCATGACCGACACCCAGAAAACCGAGCACATCCGCAAGACGGTACTGAGCGCTGGCCAGGAACTCCGCCAGCGCCACCCCTGGCTGCGGCACCAGAACGTGATTGGCGCCACCATCATGATCGTGTCCGTACTGGGTATGATCGGCAGCGGCTGGCTCTATGTCGCCGACCTGATTCCCTGGTGGCTCTGCGTGCCGGTCACCGCCATTTTCGCGTCGTTCATCCATGAACTGGAGCACGACCTGATCCACCTGATGTATTTCAAAAACCGCCCCTGGATCAACAACCTGATGCTGGCGGTGGGCTGGGTGGCCCGAGCCAGTACCATCAACCCGTTCGTCCGCCGCAAGCTGCACCTGCATCACCATAAGTTTTCCGGTACCGAAAGTGACCTGGAGGAACGGGGCATCACCAACGGCGAGCGCTGGGGCCTGCGCCGCTTCCTGATGACCGGGGATAATATGCTGGCGGTGGTGATGCGGCCGTTCGAAATGATCCGCGCCAACCGCGCCTACATCCGTTCGCAAAAACCCAAGGACCGGGCCGAAGTGCGTCGCCTGAGCCTGGTGCAGCTGACCTCCTACCTGCCCATCGGCAACCTCTATTACCTGGCGTTCCACACTTGGGTGGTGGCCAATACAGTGCTGATCGGTGCCGAGCTGCTGGGTCAACCCATCGCCCTCAGTGCGCCGCTGGCCGATGCCCTGGCCGTGCTCAACGTCGCCGCCGTGGTGTACATGCTGCCATCACTGCTGCGTACTTTTTGTCTGCACTTCATCAGCTCCAACATGCACTACTACGGTGATGTCGAGGCTCGCAACGTGATGCAACAGTGCCAGGTGCTCAATCCCTGGTGGCTGATGCCCATGCAGCTGTTCTGCTTCAACTTCGGCAGCACCCACGCCATTCACCACTTCGCGGTGCGGGAACCGTTCTACATTCGCCAGTGGACCGCCCCCACCGCCCACAAGGTGATGCGGGACATGGGCGTACGCTTCAATGACTTCGGCACCTTCCGCCGGGCCAATCGGTTCTTCGAAGCCGTGCGCAGTTAAGCCCCTGTTGCCACGCCGTGACCAACCCCGCTCGCCGTGCGCCGCACCCGGACGGGGTTGAGCCCAGAACCTCCCAATCACCCGCCGGCGTCGCCATCCGTAAGGTCATCATCGAGCGGCCGGCGACGACCGTTGCGGCTTTTCTGGCGCCGCCCGGTTGCGGCGACCGGATGACCGCGGTTGCGACTGTCTGAGCCGCTGCCAGGCGCTACAGAGCGTGCGGGGGCTTCCCGCCATCAACACCACCGATTCACCCATATCTGAACCTCCTTGCTGACTCTACGTCCTAATGCACTATGGTTCAGCCTTGCCACAAATGCAATCTATTATCATTACTATTTGGGAAATTGACACCCTTCCGCACAGTCGGTCGTGAGTAGTTTGGCATTTCAGCTTGGCCATACCAGCCCTACAAACCAGGCCCGGCACCGCCCACTCCATCATGAATTCCACTCATGATTATCCATAGCAATTTGATTCTGACTAAACAGGGGGCTCGCCTAAGATGATCGCCGACAACTGACGACTCATGGCAAAGGAACCATCATGACCCTGACTACCCACACTTTGGGCTACCCCCGAATCGGCGTGCGCCGCGAACTGAAGCAGGCTGTCGAAGCCTATTGGTCCGGCGACATCCGCCAGCAGCAACTGGAACAAAGCGGACGGGAATTGCGCCTGCGACACTGGGCGGAGCAACAAGCCGCTGGGCTGAGCTACGTCAGCGTTGGCGATTTTGCCTTCTACGACCACATCCTGAACCTGTCCCAGGCCCTGGGCGTGATACCGCCGCGCTTCGGTCACGACGCGGCGGCCGACGACCTGGACACCTACTTTCGCATGGCCCGTGGCCGCGCCCCCAGCGGCCAGCCGGCGGCGGCCTGCGAGATGACCAAGTGGTTCGACACCAATTACCATTACCTGGTGCCGGAGTTCCAGGCCGACCAACGGTTTACCCTCGGCAACAACCGGCTCGAAGACGAAGTGCGGGAGGCCCGTGACGCCGGCCACCGGGTCAAGGCGGTGATTCCCGGGCCACTGACCTACCTGTGGATCGGCAAGACTTTCAGCGGCGGCGAGCAGACCCATGCCGATCGGCTGGCCTTGCTGCCCAACCTACTACCGGCCTACGGTGAGCTGCTGGCCCGGCTGGCCAGTGCCGGTGCCGAGTGGGTACAGATCGACGAGCCGATCCTGACGCTGGAACTGCCCACAGCCTGGCGCCAGGCCTTCGAAACCACCTACAACCAGCTCCAGTCCACGCCAGCCAAGCTGCTGCTGGCCACCTGGTTCGGCAGCCTGGACGAGAACGTCAGCCTGGCCTGTGGATTGCCGGTCGCCGGTCTGCACATCGATCTGGTGCGCGGTGCCGGCCAACTGGCCAGTGTGCTCGACCGCCTGCCCCACCACAAGGTGCTGTCCGCCGGGGTGGTCGATGGCCGTAACATCTGGAAGAGCGACCTAAGCGCCCAACGGGACAACCTGCGCGAGGCCCATGAGCGCCTGGGCGAGCGGTTGTGGCTGGCGCCCTCTTGTTCGCTGCTGCACGTGCCCCATGACCTGAGCGCGGAAGACCGGCTCGATGAGGCACTGCGCAACTGGCTGGCCTTTGCCCGCCAGAAGCTCGATGAAGTCACCCTGCTGGCCCGTACAGTGGCCGGAACGCTGAGCGTGTGTGATGAGCAGGCGCTGGCCGACAATCAAGCCGCCATTGCCGCTCGCCGCGATTCCACCCGCATCCACCGGGACGACGTCAAACGACGGGTCGCCGCCATCACCGCCACCCAGTTTGTCCGCGCCAACCCATACCCACAGAGGGCCAAGGCCCAACACGCCTGGCTCAAGCTGCCGTTGTTCCCCACCACCACCATCGGCTCGTTCCCCCAGACCGAGGAGATCCGCAAGGCCCGGCGCAACTTCAAGGCCGGCCAACTGGCTGCCGTGGACTACGAAGCGGCGATGCAACGGGAGATCCGCTACTGCATCGAGCGCCAGGAAGCGCTGGGACTGGACGTACCGGTGCACGGCGAGGCCGAGCGTAATGACATGGTCGAATACTTCGGCGAACTACTGGAGGGCTTTGCCTTCACCCGCAACGGCTGGGTGCAGAGCTACGGTTCCCGCTGCGTCAAGCCCCCGCTCATCTACGGTGACGTTTCCCGCCCGCAGCCGATGACCGTGGCCTGGAGCCAGTACGCCCAGTCGCTGACCGACAAGCCGATGAAGGGCATGCTCACCGGCCCGGTCACCATCCTGCAGTGGTCTTTTGTGCGCGACGATCAGCCGCGGGAGACCACCTGCAAACAAATAGCGCTGGCGTTGCGCGATGAAGTCGCCGATCTGGAAAGCGCGGGCATTCGCATCATCCAGATCGACGAGCCGGCGCTACGGGAGGGGCTACCGCTCAAACGCAGTCAATGGCGCAGTTACCTGCGCTGGGCGGTGGACAGTTTCCGCCTCAGCGCCGCGGTGGTCGACGACAGCACCCAGATCCACACCCACATGTGCTACAGCGAGTTCAACGATATCATTGAGTCCATCGCCGAACTGGATGCGGATGTGATCACCATAGAAACCTCGCGCTCCAACATGGAACTTCTGGACGCCTTCCAGGACTTCGATTACCCGAACGAGATCGGCCCTGGGGTCTACGACATCCACAGTCCCAACTTGCCGCAAACCGAATGGATGGTGGCGTTGATGGCCAGAGCGGCGGAGAAGATCCCCGCCCAGCGACTCTGGGTCAATCCGGACTGCGGCCTGAAAACCCGACGCTGGCCGGAAGTGGAGCCCGCACTGGCCAACCTGGTCGCCGCGGCTCAGGCGCTGCGGTCCCGCTTCGGCTAACCGTCACACCTTCAGCGGGCGGGAGTTTCCCGCCCCAACCCTGCGCCTGAAGAAATCCGCCTACAATTGCTACAAATGGCACCAGAGCGACTATGCTAGCTGAGGAGTCGCCCAGGATTAACGTTGTTCAGTGGCGTCCTTGACCGTCGCCACTTGCCGCCCTTCCGATGACCGGCATGCTCGTGGCATTCACGCAACCGAGCGCTCACTCACCATGGCTGGCATCACTCAACGACTAGGGCTGACCAAACCGACACTGCTGCTGACGCTCCTGCTGATGACCCTCGCGCCATTAGCCAATCTGGCCTATATCCCGGTACTGTACGACGTCTACCTGATCTTCGGCTCGGTGGCGGCGATGCTCGCCGTGCTCACCCTGAGCGTGCCGGCCGCCGTTGCGGTGGCCATGGCAGGCAGCCTCGTCACCCTGTCGCTTTGGGGGCACCCCTACGCGTTTGTCATTTTCAGCCTGGAAGCCCTGGTGGTGGGGCTGCTCCACCGTCGTTACCGCTACAACCTGGTGGTGGCGGACATGGTGTACTGGCTGCTCTGCGGCATACCGCTGGTGGTCATTTTTTACTATTTCGTGATGGACAATGGCTGGTCCACCACCGTACTGATAGCCCTCAAGCAACCGCTTAACGGCGTCATCAACGCCCTGCTGGCGTCCCTGATCGTCCTTGGGGCGCTGGGCCTCATGCGCAAGCCCAGCCTGTTTCGCAGCAGTCGTTTTGGCTTTGCCGAGGTCCTGTTTATCGCCCTGCTGTTGGGGATCGCTCTCGCCGGCACCCTGCCGATCGCCTTTGAGGGCGTGCGCGCACAAAAGGTGCAGGAACAGTTCGTGGCCGAGCGCCTCAAGGAACAGGCCCATTTTCTCGCCGACTGGCTGGAACAGGACACTGGCCGCGTTGCCCCGCCGCTGAACTATTACCTCGAGCGCACCCAAACCCGGCCAGACATGGGCATCGCGGTGCTGGACCACATTGGCCAAACCGTCAGCCGGCTGGGCCCACTCATCAGCCTCGACCGGGCACACGGCGAACTGATCAAGCGCTCGGACGATTTGAGTCTTTGGCTGCCACTGGATGAAGCCCACGACCTCAAACGCTGGCAGTCCGGGGCCTATCGCACCACGGTCGAGCTGCACAACCTGCCCGGACTGGCGGCGGTGGTGCTGGAATTACCCGCCCGTCCGGTGGTTGAGCGGCTGCGGGTCAATCAGTTGACGTTGCTGGCGATCCTGTTCGCCATTGTGATGCTGGGCACGCTCGCAGCCCGCTTGCTGAGCCACTGGCTCACCCGCCCGCTCAGCCAACTGACCCAGGCCAGCCGGGCGCTCACCGAGCGGGTAACCGAGGGCCAGACCGCCACCATGCCGCGCAGTATCCTGCGGGAGTACGACGGCCTGGCCAAGTCGCTCACCACCGTCTCCCATGCGCTGTCGGAATCCTTCGGCAACCTGAACCGGAGCCGGGCCTCACTGGCGCAACAGGTCGAAGAGCAGACCTCCCAGATCACCTACACCAACACTTTGCTGAACAGTGTCCTGAAGGCCGCAACGGAAGTGTCGATCATCGCCACCGACAGCCAGGGCATCATCACCATTTTCAATCAAGGGGCCGAACGCCTGCTGGGTTACCCGGCCGAGGAAATGGTGGGCAAGAGAACCCCGGTGCTGCTGCACGATCCTGGTGAACTGGCGCAACGCAGCCAGCAGCTGAGCGAAGCGCTGGGCCACCCGGTCGCCGGTTTCCAGACCTTCATCACCAAGGCGGGCCAGGGTGAAGCTGAAATTAGCGATTGCACCTATATCCACCAGGACGGCCATCCGGTGCCGGTATCATTGATTGTCACCGCCATAACCGGGCGTGATGGGGGTATTTCGGGCTATGTTTGCATCGCCATCGACATCAGCGAACGCCGGCGCATAGACAATCTCAAAGACGAATTCATCGCCACCGTCAGCCACGAGCTGCGGACACCCCTGACCTCCATCGCCGGCTCGCTGGCGCTCATGGCCAGCGGCAAGGTGGGCGAGGTCCCCGAATCGATGAACAAGATGCTGTCCATTGCCGAAAGCAATTCCAAGCGTCTGACCCACCTGGTCAATGACTTGCTGGATTTCCAGAAGATCGTCAGCGGCCGCCTGGACTTTACCCTCAAGCGCCATAGCCTGCCCGGCCTGGTGCGGGAGGCCATCGATCAGAATCAACCCTATGCCGGCGACCGCAAGGTCAGCCTGGTGGCCGATGAGCCGGTTCCGGATGTCGACATCAAGGTGGATCGGGGACGTCTGATGCAGGCAATGTCCAACCTGTTATCCAACGCCATCAAGTTCTCTCCGGATGGCGGCGTGGTCCGGATCCGGGTGATGGCGTCCGCGGCGGCGGCTACACTGTCGGTGATCGACCAGGGGCCGGGCATACCGGCCCAGTTCCGTCGTAAGATATTCGCCAAGTTCGCCCAGGCCGATGCCTCCGATACCCGCCAGCAAGGCGGCACCGGACTTGGCCTGGCCATCACCCGGGAACTGGTGGAACACATGGGTGGCTACGTTCACTTCGATTCGGCGCCGGGCCAGGAAACGGCCTTCCACATCACCCTGCCGCTGGCCGATCACGTCGAGGGTTTCGATGCCCAAGCCTTATCCCCCCCCGTTCCCAAAGATACCGTGCCGACGCCCCTTGATCAGATGCTAACCGAGGAGACTCCCCAAAAGCCTCGTGTCCTGCATGTGGACGACGACGAGGACCTGATCAACGTCATTCGCGCCACGGCAAAGGATCGTTTTGAAATTGTTCAGGCCACCAGCGTAGCGGCAGCCCGTAAGTGCCTGACGGAAGGCCAGTTCCAATTGGTTGTTCTGGATCTTGGCCTGCCGGACGGCAACGGCTGGCAATTGCTTCCCGACATTTACCGGCAGCAACCCCAGGCCCATGTGGTCATCCTCTCCGGCGAAGCGATCTCACACCGCGAGCTGGATCTGGTGGAAGCGGCATTCACCAAGGCGCAGGTCTCCATTGACGTGCTGCTGTCAGCGCTGGAAACCCGACTGCACCGTAGCGGGAACAACTAGCGAGCTGCCAGCTTGCGCTCGCGCCTTATTCCACCGGAGCCACAGTGTTCAGATAGGCGCGATCGGAGATGTTGGTCCAGCGCCGGATTCGGTTCAGGTAGTCCTGCTGGGAACGAATGATGTTGCTGGCCAACGGGTCCCCTTCGGCCGCCTCCGCCAGCAATTTGCCGGTGGCGGCACGCAGTGCCTCGATCACCTCCGGCGGGAAGGTCTTGTGGGTCACGCCCGGGTATTCGTCCTTCATTCGGTCCCAGGCCACGCCACTTTCATGGGTGCTCTGGATGTACATGTCGTACGCCGCAGTACGCATGGCGACCCGAAGAATCTCCTGCAGGTCCGCCGGCAACTGATTCCAGCTGCGCTCGTTGATCAGGAACTGCACTTCCGCCCCCGGCTCCTGCCAGCCGGAATAATAGTAGTTGGCGATCTGGTGGAAACCCATATTGAAATCCAGGGCTGGCCCCACCCACTCCAGGGCGTCGATGGTGCCCCGTTCCAGGGCGGTGTAGAGCTCGCCGGGAGGGATGTTGGTGACCGCCACGCCTAGTTCCGCCATGACTTCGCCGGCAAAACCGGGGGTACGCATTTTCAGCCCCTGCAGGTCCGCCATTGAGGTGATTTCATCGCGAAACCAGCCGCCCATCTGGTTACCGGTATTGCCGCCCGGGAACGACAGCAGGCCGTGGGGGGCGTAGACCTGCGCCATCAGCTCCATGCCACCACCGAAGTAGAACCAGGCATATTGTTCCGGCGCGATCATGCCAAAGGGCACGGTGGTGAAGTACATGGCGTTGGGAATCTTGCCCTTGTAGTAATACGACGCGGTGTGGCCCATATCGTATTGACCGGCCTTGACCATGTCGAAGATGCCAAACGGTGCCTTGTGCTTGTTGGACGAATCGATCCGAATGCGCAGGCGGCCGCCGGACATGGTTTCCGCCATGGCCGCCATGTGACGGGTGGCGTCCCCAAGAATGGGGTAATTAGGCCCCCAGGTCTCGGCCAGTCTCAGGGTATGGGTTCGCTCGGCCTGGACCGGCACGCTGGCAAACAACGCCAGCAGTGTCACAGCGACAATGCGCAATGCCTTCATGAATTCCCCCTAGTGATCGATGTTGAGCGGTAAGTTGTGGAGTGGCGGACATTCTAGCGGCGAATCGGCCTGCTCTGAAGCGGCGGTTCCGATAAATCAACAGCAACAAGATTCGGCACTTGACGGCACAGTGGGCTACGCTTGAGGATAGTGATATCTATTCGCATGGAGCCGCGTTACCGCCATGGAAGAAACCGGAACCCAGAAGACCACACTGCCCCCCTCTGCAACGGCCCAGCTTGCCAAGCTCCGTAAGCACTTTCTAGCCGAGTTGCCACAACGTATCGACGCCATCCAGAGCGCCCTGCTGGATCTGCACAACAGCCTCGACCAACGCAATATTTCCCAGGTGCTGGCCTGTCTGGAGCAGTTACACCAGCGCCTGCACAAGCTGATCGGCGCGGCCGGCACTTTCGGTGTGGCCCGAGTGAGCGCCAAGGCCCGTCAGATGACCGAACTGATTGACGATACCTTCCGCGCCTCCAGCTGGCCAAGTCAAGACCGCATCAACCAGTTACGCAAAATGACCGAAGAGCTGCGCCAGTGCCAACTGCCGCCTTTTGACGCTGGCATCGGAATTGTCGACGGCGATGAGCCGCTGAGCCCGCCGGCAAAATCCCAGTACTCGGCCCACGTGGTGGACGACGATCCGATCCAGGTCGAGTTGATCCAGAGTACCCTGAGCAAAGCCGGCTACCGAGTCTCGGTATTCAACTCAGTGACCATCTACGCGGACTTGTACGCCAGCCTTGAAAGGCCAGACCTCATTGTCATGGACATGCGCTTCGACGGCGACCAGTACGGCGGTGCCGATCGCATCCTGGAGCTGAAACAGGAGCATGAACAACTCCCGCCTGTGGTGTTTGTCTCAGTGATGAAGGACATACATGCACGGTTGGCAGCGCTGCGCGCGGGCGCCACCCGCTACCTGACCAAACCGCTCGATACCCGGCAACTGGTTCGCTGGGCCGACGAGCTGTCACAGCGGGTTCCGGAACAACCCTACCGGGTAATGATGGTGGACGACGATGCCGATGTGCTCGCTGCCTATGCCCTGATTCTGAGCCGTGCCGGCATGAACGCCCTCACCGTCAACCGGCCGCTGGAAACCCTGAACCAGCTTGAGCAGTTCCAGCCTGACGTGCTGATCCTCGATCTCAATATGCCGGAGGTGAGCGGAGCGGAGCTGGCCGCCCTGATACGCGAAGATGAGCGCCATGACACCCTGCCGGTGCTGTTCCTGTCGGCTGAGTCCGATCCCTGGCGGCGCCTGTCCATCATCGGGCTGGGTGGCGATGAATTTCTGCCCAAGCCGGTCGCGACGGATTACCTGATCGCCACGGTAACGGCGCGTGCCCGGCGTTCCCGCCGCCAGCGCAAGCTGCTCCAACTGGCCAGCCAGTCGGCGACAGCGCCCCTCCCGTCCTGACCGGCCAGGCACGGAGGGAAGCGCTCCTTAGGGGGCCTTGGGTAACGTAATATAGAAACAGGTGCCCTCGCCTGCCCGGGTTTCAAAGCGGATGGATCCGTCCATCTGCTGCAGCAGGCCACGGGTGATCGCCAGCCCCAGTCCGGTGCCCCCTTTGACCCGACGATCGGAACCGTCGGCCTGGGCGAACTTCTCGAAAATGTAGCCATGGAACGCTTCGGGGATGCCCGGTCCCTGATCGCACACCGCAATCTGCACCTCCCGGTCTGACTGCGTCGCCACCACCGAGACCTGGCCTCCGGCGGGTGAAAACTTGATGGCGTTGGACAACAGGTTGTCCATCACCTGCTGGAAACGGATCTCATCCGTTCGGACCGTCACGGTGCCGGCCTGGTTGTCGTACTTCAGAACCACATCATGGTCCTGGGCATAGGCGGAAATGCCATTCAGGCTCGACTTCATCAGCACCGCCAGCGGGCAGGCACGCACCTGGAAGCTCATCTTGCCTGAGATCAGCTTATCCATGTCCAGCAGGTCATTGATCAGGTGCGTCAGCCGCTCGCTGTTTTTCTGAGCAATGCCCACCATTTGCTGGGCTTTTTCCGGCAGCTCGCCCAGCAGTCCTTCACTAATGAGCTTTAACGCGCCGGCTATGGAGGTCAACGGGGTGCGCAACTCATGGCTGACGGTGGCGACAAATTCGCTTTTCATCCGCTCCACCCGTTTCTGTTCGGCAATGTCCTGTACCACCGCCCACACCAGCTTGCTGCCGCTGGCATCCCGCAGCAGGACGCCGGCCAGCAGCACCGGCAGGGGCTCCCCCCGCTGACGTAAGCACTGGAATTCCAACGGGCCAAAGCGGTCCCCATCCCGCAAACCCTGCCAGGGGTAGCCCTGATTCGGCTCCAGAAGAATCTGGCCAATGCCTTTGGTCTCCAGCCTGGAAGCGGCAAATCCGGACATGGTAAGCAGGGCCTGATTCAGCTGCACGAAATTGCCAGTTCGCCGATCAATCAACGCCATGCCCATGGGCGACAACTCAAACAGGGCCTGCAGGCGCTGCTGGCTGGTGCGCGCTCGCTGGATTGAGACGGTGAGCCAGATCCCCGGCAATAAAATCAGCGACGCTGCCCCCACCAGCAGGGAGCGAAATTTCACAACATTGTCAGCCTGGCTCGGCCAGCCCCCGCTCGGCACTGCCGCGATCTCCCAGAGCCCGCCAGCCACTGGCACCGGAAGTACCGTTGGGCTTTGGGCGAAGATCTGAGCATCGCCGAAAAACACCTCTGCGGGCTCACCCTCATCACCGGTTCTCCTCAGAGCCACCCTCAACTCGCCAACGTCGTTGAGGCCAGCAACCTGATACAGCGCCGGCACGTCGATCACCGCCGACACCAATCCCCAGAACCGGTCTTGGACACGATCCTGGGAGCGGGAAAAC
Organism: Marinobacter sp. SS21; assembly: GCF_028369065.1. Classification (GTDB taxonomy): domain Bacteria; phylum Pseudomonadota; class Gammaproteobacteria; order Pseudomonadales; family Oleiphilaceae; genus Marinobacter. The sequence continues at coordinate 392,743 of NZ_JAQNDA010000001.1, read as the reverse complement.
ACCGGTACCCGGCCGATAAAGCCCTGCCCGCCCTGAACCAGATTCACCGGGCCGGCCAGCACCAGGTGGCCCGATTCCGCCGCCTGTTTCACCTTGGGCCACTGGGCGGCGTTACTGCGATAGTCAAGGCCGACCGCCTCTTCGTTGCCTGCCAAGGGATACATCAGCCGGATCACCATATCCGGGGCGGCGGCGATGTTGCGCAGTTCTTGACGATCCTGCAACACCACCTCGGCAATCTCGGCAAAGCGGGGCTGATCCATGGCCGGCTCGGTGGCGATCACCGCCACCAGTCCCCGGATGGTCTGGATGTTCTCGTTGATGCTGCCTTCGAGCCGCGCCCGCAGCACGGCTAATTGGCGTGTGACATCAACGCGCTCTTGATCGATAAAGGCCTGGTAATTTTGGCGGTCGAGTATGTAGGCGCCCAACAGGGTGGCCAGGATGACGCAGGTCCGAGCGGCCCAGAGAGAGGCTCTCACAGCGTAGCCACCCCCGGAATGCTCCGCATCCTTGGCACTGGCACCAATACAACGCTCGAAGTGAGTGGCAATTCCATGTTCGGTTACGGCTCCGTTAAAGCAACACCAGAACTCGGCTGAACCGGCCTGCCCCGCCTGGCGCTGCCGGTCTGTCGCCATAGCTTAGTCGGTATTGGGCATTTCGTCAGCGACTTAGGATCACAGGCGATCTTTTGCAGCGCCCTCATCGCATTTGCGGCAATCCAGCTCAGTGCCCAGCTGCCGCCTGCGCCCGGCCTCGGTGGTAACCCAGGGCCGATTGATCCAGGGCGGGTCGTGGCGGACGTGCTGGTTGTGGCCGCAGACTAGCTCGGCCACCCAGTGGTGTTCATCGTCCAAATGGTAGCCGGTGATCGGTTGTCGCACGGGCGGACCTCCCCCTCGATCACGGGCTAGCGTTGGCGGCCGTCCCGCCGACGCGAGGCTGGCCCCGCGCCGTCAGCACGTGCCTTGTGGCTGGATTTAGGCTTGGTCTTGGGCTTGGACAGCGGCTTGGGCCGCTGGCTGCCGTCGTCCCGGGGCGGCAGCCCGGTATGCTGGGTCAGCATCGGCTGGCCGGACTTGCGACTGCCCGGCGGCGTCGAATTCTTGCGCCGGGCGCTCTTATAGCCTTGACCCTGGGGCTGATGTTTCGGGATCAGCTGATGCTTGCCGGGCCCGATCAGGTCGGCCCGCCCCATCTTCATCAACGTTTCCCGCAGCAGCGGCCAGTTGTTGGGATCGTGGTAACGCAGGAAGGCCTTGTGCAAACGCCGTTGCTGGGGGTCCTTGACCGTACCCACTTTTTCGGTCTTGTAGGTCACCTTGCGCAACGGATTGCGGGCGCTGTGGTACATCGCCGTGGCCGTCGCCATCGGTGACGGGTAAAACGCCTGCACCTGGTCGGCACGGAAACCGTTGCGCTTGAGCCACAACGCCAGATTGAGCATGTCCTCGTCGGTGGTGCCCGGGTGGGCGGCGATGAAGTACGGGATCAGGTACTGCTCTTTACCCGCCTCTTTGGAGAACTTCTCGAACATGCGCTTGAAGCGGTCGTAGCTGCCAATGCCCGGCTTCATCATCTTGCTGAGGGGGCCTTCCTCGGTGTGCTCCGGGGCGATCTTCAGGTAACCGCCAACGTGGTGGGTCACCAGCTCGCGGACATACTCCGGGGATTCCACCGCCAGGTCATAGCGCAGGCCGGAGGCGATCAGCACCTTCTTGACGCCTTTGAGGTCGCGGGCCTTGCGGTAGAGCTCGATCAGCGAGGAGTGATCGGTATTGAGGTTGGAGCAGATGCCGGGATAGACACAGGACGGCTTGCGGCAAGCGGCCTCGATCTCCGGCGACTTGCAGGCGATGCGATACATGTTGGCGGTGGGACCGCCCAGGTCCGACACCACGCCGGTAAAGCCCGGCACAGTGTCCCGCATGGCCTCGATCTCGCGGATGATGGAGTCGTGGGAGCGATTCTGGATGATCCGGCCCTCGTGCTCGGTGATGGAGCAGAAGGTACAACCGCCAAAACAGCCACGCATGATGTTGACGGAGAAGCGGATCATCTCGTAGGCCGGAATGCGGGCGTCGCCGTAGGCCGGATGCGGCACCCGGGCAAAGGGCTGGTCGAAGACGTAATCCATCTCTTCCGTGGTCAACGGAATCGCCGGCGGATTGAACCAGATGTCCTGGCTGCCGTGCTTCTGCACCAAGGCACGGGCATTGCCCGGATTGGTCTCAAGGTGCAGTACCCGGTTGGCATGGGCGTAGAGCACCGGATCGTTACGCACCTTCTCGAACGACGGCAGCCGGATCACCGTCTGCGAACGTTCGATGCGGGAACTGGGCAGCAGGTCCACCACCACCGTGGTGTCCGACGCTTGCGGCGCGCCGGCCTCCTGGGTGCTGGCGCAACTTTCGGTGTCCTGGGTATTGACGTAGGGACTGATGATCTTGTCCACCCGCCCTGGCCGGTCAACCCGCGTCGAATCCAGCTCGTAGTAACCAGTGGCACTGTCGTTGCGGACGAACGCAGTGCCACGAATGTCGGTCAGACTGCCAATCGGCTCGCCGCAGGAGAGTCTGAACGCCACCTCGGCAATCGCTCGCTCGGCGTTACCGTAGAGCAGGAGATCGGCGCCGGAATCCAACAGGATCGACTTACGCACCTTGTCCTGCCAGTAGTCGTAATGGGCAATGCGCCGCAGCGAGGCCTCGATGCCGCCGAGCACGATGGGTACATCGTCGTAGGCTTCGCGGCAGCGGTGGCTATAGACCAGGCTGGCCCGATCCGGCCGCTGGCCGCCCTCACCGCCAGGAGTGTAGGCGTCGTCGGAACGGACCTTACGGTCGGCGGTGTAGCGGTTGATCATCGAATCCATGTTGCCGGCCGCCACCCCGAAGAACAGGTTGGGCTTGCCCAGCTTCATGAAATCGTCTTTCGAGCTCCAGTCCGGCTGGGCGATGATGCCCACCCGGAACCCCTGCCCCTCCAGCAACCGGCCGATTACCGCCATGCCGAAGGACGGATGATCCACATAGGCGTCACCGGTGACGATGATGATGTCGCAGGAGTCCCACCCCAGCTGATCCATTTCCTCCCGGGACATGGGCAGGAACGGCGACGGACCGAAACACTCGGCCCAGTATTTGGGATGGTCGAACAGGGGCTTGGCGGCTTGCATGGTGGTGACCGGAAATCCTGGTGGTGGCTGGTACAGTGAACAGACCGCTATTGTACGCGAGCCGGATTGATATTGCTCAAAAAGGCCGCGGACAATAGCACATTTTTTGACCAGAACCTATCGATAACCACCGCCCCCTGATTTGGATCAGCGATTAAAAGGAAGGAAACACCGACAGACAACAGGCCTTGTATTTCCTGCCACTGCCGCAGGGGCAGCGGTCGTTGCGGCCGGGTTTCAGCTCTCCTTCCCGGGTGTCGCCGGCGATATAGAACCAGTGCCCCTGTTCGCGGACGAAGTCGGAGTTTTCCTCCAGGTAGCCGAAACCGGGGCCGGTGCGGTAGATGGCGCGGAAGTGGACCTTGCCCTGGCCGCCCTGCTCCGATGAGGACAGCACCTGCAGCGAGCACCAGTCCGGCGAGCCGTCCAGGGTCAGCTCGGTGGGGCGGGTGGAGCTGTGCCAGCTTTGCCGCAGGTAATCGCTCAGCCCCAGTACGAAGGCGCTGTAGCGGGAACGCATCAGTGCCTCGGGAGACGGCGCCGGCTGGCCCTGGTGCAGCGGCAGGCAACAGCGGCCGTAGGGCTGCGGTCGGCCACACGGGCAGGGGGCGTCCGGTGATTGGGGTTGGTTCAATGTCATCGACAAGGCTCCTGCAGGCTCCCTAGCCTTCTCCGGCATGGCTGATGATGACGCCCGGCGCCCCGGCTTGCAGCAGGCTCCGCAGGGCCTCCGGGATAGCGGTCTTGGCCCGCTCGGAGGGGCGGATCATCACGTAGGTGATGGTGGCGTCACTCAACGGTTCGGGCTCACCGTGACGGTAAAAGGTCAGTACCAGGCTGAACGAGGTATTGCCCAGTCGGCCTGGGGTGATGCGGGCCTCCAGGACATCGTCAAACCGGGCCGGCGCCTGCCAGTTCTGGACCAGGCTGACCACCTGGATGTCCAGGTCCTGATCCAGCAGGTTCTGGTAGTCGCCGAACAGGGTGCGGATGTATTCGTTGACGGCGATGTCCACGTAGTCGCCGTAGCGGGCATTGAACACCACCCCCTGGGCATCACACTCGCCATAACGCACCCGGAAGCGAAAGGTAAACGGAGTCTGACTCTGCTCAGCCATACGGTTTGTCCCAACCAGAAAATGGCCTGCTATGGTAGCGTGTTTTCGGCGCTGAGACTCAGGCCGACATCTTGATCCGGTTGCGGCCAGCCTCCTTGGCCCGGTACAGGGCATCGTCGGCACGCTTAATCAGGTCCTGCGCCCCCTCACCGGGCAGGAAGGCGGTGACCCCGGCGCTGACCGTGATCGCCCCGCCGGGGATCGGAAAGCTCTGGCGGCTGATGTGCTGGCGCAGGGTTTCCGCCACCTCACCCGCCGCCGCCAGGTTGGTTTCCGGCAGGACCACCAGGAACTCCTCTCCGCCCCAGCGGCCAACCATATCTGCGGATCGGACATTGTCCTTGAGCTGGCGGGCAACCTCCACCAGCACATCGTCACCGGCATTGTGACCAAAGCGGTCGTTGACGTGCTTGAAATGGTCCACGTCGAACAGGATCAGCGAGAACTCATTGCCGTAGCGTGACGCCCGGTGAATTTCCTGACGCAGCTGGTCCTCCAGTTTGCCCCGGTTGAACAGCCCCGTGAGTCGATCGTGCAAGGCCTGGTGAACCAGTGACTGTACCAGCGACTTGCGATGCAGGGCGCTACCGATCAGGGCCGCAATGGGCGTGGCGGTGTTGATTTCCAGCGCCTCCCAGCGATGGTGGCTGTCAGTGGCGCAGAACACCAGCAGGCCGTCGATCCGATCTTCCACAATCACCGGCACCATGAGCACGCTCTCGGCCTGCTCGTCCTCCATCAGCAGGTCCAGCAGCTCGTCACTGTCTTCCGACTGGTCCCGGTGCAGGGTGCAGTGGTTGTTGGCACTGATCGTGGCCAGGCAGCCGCTCAGCTCATCCTGGGTCATCGCCAGCGGTTCGTCGTCCGCTCCCAGCACCACCGGCGGCCAGCAGTGATTGGCCTGGTAGATGGCATTAACCGGGTCACGCACGAAGGCGTAAGCCTGTGCGATATGCAGGTACTCGCAGAGGAATTTCATCACCTCCTGAACGCCACTGTCGGTGGAATCGGCATCCAGTGACTGCAGTTTGACGCTGATCTGGCGAATGGATTTTTCGGCGGCCACCAGCCGTTTCAGACTCTCACGGGACTGGTGACGCTCAATGGCCAGACTGGCCAGATACAACGGCCCGGTCAGCGTTTCCATGTCGTCCTCGCCTGGCGTCCAGGGGCTGTTGTGATACACCGCGAAGGTCCCAAGGACCTCGCCGCCGGTACCCAGGATCGGCTCCGACCAGCAGGACTGAACGCCGGCAGCCTGGGCCAGGTCGCGATAGCGTCCCCAGCGCTCGTCCTTGGCGATGTCTTCGGTCACCACCCGCCCCCGAATTGACGCCGCGGTGCCACAAGTGGCCGCGCCGTAGCGCACCGGCAGCCCCTGCAAGCCGGAATGGAAGGGCTCTGGAAACCCCGCCCCGGTGCCCCAGTTCAGCACCTGATTGTCGCTGTCCAGCACCATGATGCCGCAGCGGGCCTGCGGCGCGGAGAACTGGTACATCGCCACTATCAGGTCCAGGGTTGCCGACAGCGGCCGTTCCCCGGTCATCGCCACCATGGCCCGGTTGCGCATCCAATCGGTGGACTGGGAAATCTTGCGCTCACTGACATTGATGCCGGTGAGCATCAGCGCCTGCTGGCCATCGAATACCGTCGCCGCCAGCGTGGCGTCGAGCCACACCGGGTGCCCCTCCGCGCCCGGCGCCTTCCATTCAAAACGCTGCACGCCGAGCTTGCCGGCCTTGCCCAGCCAGCCCTCGAAATCATGCAGGCTGTAGGGCGCATCGGCCCAGGCGTCGGGCCGATACATCACCTCAGTGGTGAGCTGATCCTGGCTGCTGACACCAAAGGATTCCAGAGCCAAGTCATTGGCGTAACAGACCTTGTGATCATAGCGGTCGAACACGATCACCGAGATGGCGGCCTGATCAAACAGGCCTCGCAGCTCCCGGCCATGCTCGGTCAGGGTGCGCTGAGCCTGGCCGACATGCTGCAACATTGCCAGGTTCTTGCGCTGCAACTGACGATAACGCCATTCGCGATAGAGCAGCGTCAGCAGCAAGAGTGAGGTGGCGCCGAGCATCAGTGCGTGTGAAAGGTCCATCATCGAATACGAGTCCTGGCTCCGTTAAATTCGCAATCCGTGCGTGTCTAGAGCAGCGCGGGCCACCTGATAATATTTAGTTGATGAGGTCAATATTCTCAATAAGTTGAACCAAGCGGCCCTGCTCGGCATGGGACACCGTCACACTGAGACCGCCGACGCCGACGCCCAGGGCCTGCAGCAGCGGTGCCACCACCGCCTCGGTCAGGTTGTCGGTGACATCGAACAGCAGGTCGGTCAGCAAGGGCTCAATCATCGCCACCAGCGGGGTTAGGTCCACTCCGCCCAAGGAACCCTGCAACAGGCTCAGATCGCTGACATTCAGCTTCAGCGCCAGTGCGGACAGACTGCCGCCGGGGTCCTGGTGCTCCAGGCGATAACAACCATTGCTGGGCGAGCAGTACAGGGGGTAGTTCGGATCGAGCATCACGGTGTCGGTGTCCCCCGGGATAGCCCCCTCCAGCTCGGCCTCCAGGTTGAGGATGGGATCGACGCTGAGCGCACCGAACAACAGGCTGATACGGCCAATCTCGGTATCGATTGGCTCCGGCACCAGGTCGCCGGTGCTGGTGTCGATCCGGCCGGTGGTCAGTTCCAGCACCTGGCGCTGTAACTCCATGCCAAACTCCACCGTGGTTTCCAGCCCCCGGGCACATCGGGTCGAGGTCAGGTAGCCGGTGCCGCCGCCCAGGTCGATGGCCAACGGAATGGTCAGACTGGCGATTTCGAACTCCACCAGGCCGAGCAGGTTGACCGGCAGGATCTGTGCCGCCACCTCCAGTTCCAGGCTGATGTCCGGCGCATAGAACTCACTGACCCAGTTGCCATCGCTGTTTTTGCGGGCAGTGGCACCGGCCAGGTACTTCGGCGCCCGGTCGACGAAGAGCCTGGCGTTCAGGCTCGCCTCGTCGATGGCCGCGATCAACGGCAATCCGGCGTCGCCCAGATTGGACAGGGACAGGGGCACGCCGTTCTGGTCTTGCTGCTCCCGGAGCACGTTCAGCAGCAGCGTGGTCACCAGCCCGTACAATTCGACCTGACTGTCACCCGGCACTTCCGTGCCTTCAACCACCGCCAGCACATCGGCAATCTGCAAGGTATCAATTCCGACCGCATGCACCATCTCATCAAGCAGCTCCCCGGCCGGTGTGGCGTTGCCGGCGATTTCCCGCAGCGCCGCCGCCAGGTTGTCCGCCGTCAACGGCAGCATGTCCTCGACGGTATCCACCCCCAGCTCGGCCAGCAGTTCCTCGATCTCGACAAAGGTGTTTTCCAGGCTGTTCAAACTGGTGGGATCAAGACTGTAGGAGGGATTCCCGAACGCCGCGCCCAGGACCCCACCCAGCAGCCCGGCGTTCACCCCGGCGGTGGAACCGGCCATGCCGATGGTGGCCTGCACCGCCTTGCGCGCCGCGGAGCGGGCATTCAGGGTGACCGAACCCAGCACCGCCTCGGGCAGCAGACGGGAAATGGACTGCTCGCTGCTCAGCGAGACATACACGGTGTTACTGGCGGCAATGTCGTCCACCGGTTGGAACGCCAGTTCCCCGGGCGCGCTGGGGTTATCCACCAACACACCAAAGCGCACCTCCAGATCATCAACCCCACCCTGGAACCCCTGGGCCTGGGCCGCCGCCAACGCCCGGTTCTTCATGGTCTCCAGCGAGACATCGACGCCCCCGCAGGACTGAGCCGCGTCCGCCCCAGCAGTGGCGGCGGCGTTGGCCTGATTCTGCAGGTCGTTCCGCACCCCATAGAGCCGAGCGCCGTCCAATGCCATCACCGACAGCAGCGCGATGGTGGTCAGCAGCAGCGGAGTGACAAAAATGAAGGCCCCCCGTTGCCGACGCACCGAGCCGGACTGCCTAGTCACCGCTCTTACTCAGCTCGGACAATGACTCCGGTACCGGGCGCCGGAAGGTTTCGGCAATCCGTTTCTGGCTGTCCACGTACAGCTGGGTGGACAGTTCGCCCTGCTGCGGCGCACCGGATTGACGCTGCCGGTCCAGCAGCCGCTGGGCTTCAGAGCTGGCCGGGGGCTGCGCGGGGGTGTCGGACAGGCCGGACGGATAACCGTCCGCGGCGGCCAGAACCGGGAGCATGACCGCCAGCAAAGCAAGACTGCGCTTCATATCTACCTCCTCAGGCGCTCGGCCAAACGGCGAGCATGGGCAAACTCATCGACACCGAAGTTGTATCGTTCGGTCAGCATGCGCAGACCCGGATCATTGTCGGTCAGCAGGTAGGCTGCCGCCAGGTTCTGCCGCACCGGGCCCTGACCATCGGCAAGTTCCAAGGCGGTGCGCAGTTCGTAGGCCGCGTGGTCGTATTCTCCGTTCATCAGCAGGGCGTAGCCGTAGTCGTTGCGAATGTTGGCGGAGGCGGGTGCCTCGGCCCGCGCAATCCGCAGTTGCCGGAGCCCGTCTTCAACCCGCCAGCTCTTGAGCAACACCATACCCAGACCATGATAGGCCTCGCCGGTGCCGCACTGATCCACCAGGGCCTGAAACAGGCGCTGAGCGTCCGACAGCCGCTGGGTGGAGGCCAACAATCGGCCCTTGCGCACCCAGTGACCGTGACTGTCCATCGGTTTGCCTTCCAGTTGCGCCAGCGCCGCGTACGGTTTGTTGCCCTCGGACAACCGATCCACCAGATCCAGGTGAATCTGGGCTTCAGGCTGCACCTGACGCCTGCAGCTCACCTCCAGCGGCGGCTCGCTGTCCTCCGAGCTGGCCTCACCGGCCGCGCCGGGCATACCCGCACACCCGGAAAGCCCGGCCAGCATCAACAGGGTCCCGGCCAGGCCGCCCAACCGATACAGCCGTGGTGCGGGCCAGCGAGGCCCAGAGACCTTGCGCGCAAGGTTTGGGTTGTCCATTCGGTCTTCCTTTTCTTGTCCTGGCTAACGGCCCAGGGTTTCTGCAATAGACATCACCGCCGGCCCACCGATCAGGGTAAACAGGGCCGGCAGCATGAACACCATCATGATGATGGTCATCTTGGCGCCGATGCGATTGGTGTCCTCTTTCAGTCGGCTGCGCTCGTTTTGCTGGGCCTCATGAATGATCTGGTCGAGGCTGCCGGACACCCTGGCCCCGAGCTTGCTGCTCTGCTTCATCAGCGCCACGTAGTTACGCAAAACCAGGATCCGTCGGTTACGGCCCAGTTCGTCGAGGGCCTCGGTGCGGTCCGCGCCGGCCTCCATCATGCGATTGAAGCGGTCGAGGCGACCGGACAGCATGGGCATCACCGGCCGTGCCTGGACCGACGCCAGCCGCAAGGCGCGCTCGATGGACAGCCCCGCTTCCATCAGCATGCGCGTCATGTGGCACAGCTCAATGGCTTCCAGATTCTGCTGTTTCTCGGCGGCGACGGCCATGGAGCGGATCAACCGCCGGGGCAGCAGGAACGCCACCACCGCCACCAAGGTGCCCCAGATCACGCCGGTGAGGGCAAAGCCGAACAGGATGGCCAGCGCCGGCATCAACCAGCACATCAGCAGGTAATCGGTGCGAATGCGTTCGTCGGTACGGCCGGTGATCTCCAGCGACTCCGCCATTTCCTGGTAGTCGCCGCGCACCGCCGCCAGCTCGGTGTACCAGGTGGCCAATCCGAAGATCCAGGATCGCGCCACCTCTTCGTCGCCGGCGGCCCGTCGATTCAGGCGGGCGTTTATCCGCGCCTTGAGGCGCCAGCGGGGGCCTTGCACCAGCGCCAGCCAGACCGCCGCAAACGCCAGCGCAAGGGCGACGAACGACCACAGGTTACTCACGCCCAACGCCCTGGATCATGCGCCAGATCATCATCATGCCCAAGAGCTGAAGGACACCGGCCACCATCAGCATCTTGTGGCCGGTACCGGTGTCGAGCAACACCCGGGAATATTGCTCATTGATCGTGACCATGTACAACGCCAACGCCGGCGGCAACACCGCAAAGGTCACCGCGGTGAAGCGGGTTTCGGCGGTGGCCGCCAGGAACTCGCGGCGCATTTCCTGCTGTGACCGCAGAGAATCCGCCACTTGCTGGAGCACCGGGCGAATGGAGGAACCAAACCGGGTGGTGGTGCGCAGGGCAATGGCCACCATCACCAGCGACGGCACTGAATAGATGGCGGCGAAATCCTCGAACAGGCGGGTATATTCCCGGCCGGCCTCCACTGCACTGCGCAGCCTGAACAGCAGCGGATCGAACACCGGCGGGGCGTCGTCAAAGGCGCTGATCAGGGCGTGCTCCAGGGATCGTCCGGCATCCACATTGCGAAGCACGGCATCGATCAGGCCCGGCAGTTCTTCGTGAATAATCCGGCGCTGTTTCTGAAAGCGTACCTTCCAGTAAACCCAGCCGGCCGACACCAGGAAGAACAGCGCCACCAGCATCACCACCAGCCCCTGAAACACCTGCAACGCCACCAGCACCGCCAGGGTAACCAGCCCCAGCAACAGCAACTGAGTCCGGCTGAGGTGGATATCGGCCCGCATCAGCAGTTTCTCCAGCGGCCCGACCGTGACCCGGGCGCTGCTGACGGGACTCGCCTCGCCCTGGGGGCTGAGCCGCTGCTGGACGCGGTTGGAAACCGCACGGCGCTGGCGCCAGAACGCCCATGACAACTGGATCATCACCAGCATCACCGTGGCCAGGCTGACCAGCAGAGAGAGCTTAAACCAGACCTGGCTGCTCATGATCCTGGCTCCGGTACAGAAATTCCATGTGGCAGGGATCGTCAGCCGTCGGCTTCATCGCCACCACCTCCTTGATGAAACGACGACCACTGGGCAAACGCACCAGCTGGACGATGATGTCCAGCGAGGAGCCGATGAGCCGTCCGATTGCACGCTCGCCGGCATCGTAGCCATTCACCGCCAGCAGCGTCTCGATGCGCACGATGGCATCCCGCGCCGAATTGGAGTGAATGGTACTCATGGAGCCCTCATGACCGGTGTTCATCGCCTGCAGCAGTTCGATGATCTCGCCGGCGCGGACCTCGCCGAGGATGATCCGGTCCGGACGCATGCGCAGGGCATTGATCACCAGTTCCCGGGCGCTGATGCGACCGCTGCCTTCGGTATTGGCCGGCCGCGTCTCCAGGCGCACGACGTGGGGGTGGCTCAGGGCCAGTTCGGCAGAGTCTTCAATAGTCACCACACGCTCGTCCCGCGGGATGTACTGGCTGAGCAGATTCAAAATGGTGGTCTTGCCGGTGCCGGTACCGCCGCTGACCAGGATGTTGCGCCGTGACTCCACCGCGGTAATCAACAGGTCCAGGCATTCCGGGCTCATCGAACCGCTGTTCACCAGATCGTGGGCACTCAGGTGCTTTTGGGTGAATTTCCGGATACTGATCGACGGCCCATCGATGGCAATTGGCGGAATGATGGCGTTGACCCGGGAGCCGTCCGGCAATCGGGCGTCCACCATCGGGCTCGACTCGTCCAGCCGTCGCCCCAGGGGTGAGATGATGCGCCGGATAACCCGGATGACATGGTCGTCGTCAATGAAACGCACGCTGGTGCGCTGCAGCACACCGGCAATCTCGACAAAAACATCTTCCGGGCCGTTGACCAGGATGTCGTTGACCCGGCGATCCGCCAGCAGCGGCTCCAACGGCCCGAACCCGGTCACTTCATCGTACAGTTCCTTGACCAGCAGATTCAGATCCTGGGTGGACAGCGGTACCCGGTGCTGCATGATAAAGCCGGTGACGTTGACCTCGACGAACTCCTGCAGCGACTCACGCTCGCTCTTGCCAACCTCCACGCCTTCTTCGTCCAGCCGTTCCACCAGGTAGAAATGGACGCGCTTCTTCAGGTCCTGGAATTCCTGATCCGTTCGGGCCACGATTTATTCCCCCTCACGCCCGGCGCGGCAGACGACTGGAGCTGCCAGCCTCGCCCACAGCCGCGGGGCGATCATCCATTCGTCGCATCAGGCTCTCCAACTTGCGGTTGTACACCGATCGCCGCGGCAGCTTGTGGATCGGAATTCCGGCGTTCTTGGCCAGCAGACGATTGGCCCAATCCAGCGGCAACGCGCCGGCGGCCTTGATGCCCACCGCAGCTTCCAGCTCGACCAGCCCCGGCGGCACCTTGTCCTCATAACCGTCCACCAGCAGCACCCGTTGACAGCCCCTGGACAGTTCCGGCGCCCATTGCTGGAGTTTGTCCCGGGCCAAATGAGCCTGCTCCACAATGGGATGAATGGCCATCACCAGGCGGGTGGCATGCAGTCCGACCACCTCAATCCAATGGTCCGCCACGGCCGGGTCAACGTTGACAATGAGGTGGTCGAACAGCCCCATCAACTGGCTGAAGGCGATGAACAGGTCGGCGTTGGAGGCCTCGGTAAGATCTTCCGGCGGCAGCGTCCCCGCCAGCAAACGCAAGCCTGGCACGTATTCCTCCAGCGCGGTGTCCACCAGGGTGTCATCGAGGGTATCCGGGTTATGCAGCAGGTTGCTCAGGTTGAAGCGGTTGTTGGCGTCCAGATAAAACACGTGGCGTTCGCTGGCGGCGGTATCCACCGCCAGGATGCGGGCATCGGGATGGCGCTTGCTGATGGCAAACGCCATGCTCTGGGTCAGGAATCGGGTATCCACAGTGGCGCTGACGCCGGTGAGCAGGGTCACCACCGGCCCCTGCCTGCGTTCACTCGCAGCCACACCGTCGCCCCGGCCATCCTCGCTGTCCCGCGACAGCAACACCTGGACCTGCGTGCGGATTTCCTCCGCATCACTGTCCGCCAGGAAGCAGTCCCGGGCCCCGGCACGCATGCATTTGAGGAGATGGTCCTGGGTCACTCGTTTGGCAATGGTCACCACTTTTAGCGCAGGGTGGGACTTCACCAAGGCGCTGATGACTCGCAGTGAACCGGTCGGGTTGGCCTCGTCCATGGCCACGAACACCAGCCGGCAGCCGGTGGCTTCCACCAGCTTGATCACCCGGGTCAAATCGGAGCTGGCCACGAACTCCACCGGCCAGGCACCGTCCAGGGTGCGTTCCAGCCACACCCGCAGACCGAGATCATCCGCCACGCAGACTACAATTTCCTGATTCGTCATACCCTCACCAACTCAGTCCGTGATTGACCGGCTCCGATCCCCTGGACGACTTCATCACCATATCGAGCCAATCCAGGCTGCTGTTGTGGTAGTCCACCGCGATGGACGCCGGTGGCGACTGGTCCGCGGACACCGGGGTCACGATGTGGGGCGTCACCACCATGATCAATTCCTTGTCCTCGCGGGAGATTCGGTCGGAGCGAAACAGTGCGCCGAGAATGGGGATGTTGCCCAATCCGGGGATGCGATCGCTGTTATTGATGGTGTTGCGACTGACCAGGCCACTGATGATGAAGGTCTCACCCGGGCCCATGGAAACGGTGGTTTCGGTGCGTCGGACCCGCAATCCCGGCACCGCGACCCCGCCCGTCTGCACGCCACTGGAGAAATCCAGCTCACTCACTTCCGGCGCCACCCTGAGGATGATCTGCCGCTGATCCACCACCGTTGGCGTCAGGCTGAGCCGGATACCAAACTCCTTGAATTCGATCTCGATGGAATCCTCGTCGCTGCCCACCGGAATCGGGAATTCCCCGCCAGACAGGAAGGTGGCCGACTGGCCACTGAGACTGGTCAATGACGGCTCCGCCAGGGTATAGGCAAAGCCGCCGGATTCCAGTGCATTGATGATGGTCAGGGAGTGGGCACCGAAACTGAACAGGTTGAAGCCGTCGGTGCTGAGGGGGGCCGCTGACGCGGCGCTGCCGAATCCACGGAAGCCATTGCCCGGGGGGGCAATGCCGATGGCGGACTGGCCGCCGTCGAACAGCCGGGCGTAGTACAGCCCCAGGCTGTTCAGCTCGCTGCGGTTTACCTCAACGATGCGAATGTCGGTCTGGACCTGGGTGCCAAAGGGCATGGTGGCCCCCAGCGTGGGCGCCACCAGCACCGGCGCCTGCAGCGGTTCCCGCTCGCCCCGCTGCCACACCGACAACAGGGTAGCGCCTTCGCCGACACCGGTGATAATGAGCTCGCGATCCCCGGACACCGATACCGCGGCAATCTGCGGATCTGCGGTGGCGACTTTGGTCAGCGGCTTGGGAAAATTCATCACCCGCTGCTCGCCACTGCTGAGGGAGACCGGGGCGCCGGGGTTACTGGCCTGTACACTGCCCATCCAGAACAGCGCGGCGACCAGCAGCGCCATCCGATTTACGCGATTAGCGAACATAAACACTCCTTTGTTCGGCGCCTTCAAACACCTGCACGCGACTGCCCGTCGGCCGACTCGGAGCGGTCCGCGGAGGCGGCGGCGGAGCCGGGAACAAATCCTTCAGATAGGTGGGCTTGGCAGGACTCACCGGTAACGCCGCCACATCGAGGGCTTCGCCGGTGTCCGCCAGTGCCGCCAGACGCAGCTCTCCCTCATTGGAGGCCAGCAACAGGCTAGCCACTTTATCATCCGGCACCGCCAATACCACGGAGGCATTACGACGGCGCTCATCCTCATCCACCGCGTCACCGGAGTAGGCGACGCCGCGAACGGCAATGACCACCACGTTTTCCAGCACGGTCAGCGCCGCCGGCTCGTTCTTGTCCGAGTTGCGGAACGAAGCGTAGACATTGACCTCATCCCCGGGCTTGAGCAGTCCGCCGACGCCCGATACATCGTTTACCGGGATCGCGATGGCCTGAGTGCCCGGCTGAAGCAATGGTCGCACCAGGCTGGCGGATTCGAACATTCCCTCCCGCATCAGCTCGCCGGCCCTGACCACATTGGAGACGACAGCGCCGAATTGAAGATCGTCGGCAAGGATGGCGCCGTCGATGGGGTGGTCCGAGCTGATTCTCTGGACGCTGGTGGCCTCCAACGCATCGCCGGGCGACATGGCGACGCGGGCAACCAGGTAGTCATAACTGGGTGCCGGAGGCGATGCCTCGACAACTTCGACGGCAACGTCGCCGGTAGCCGGGTCTGGCTGGGATTGTGGGGAATGGGGGGGGCGCAACACACCGACCAGCGCCAGCACCACCGCGACCAGTGCCAACAACAACGCCGGCAGCGTATACAACAACTTGGAATTCATAGGATTGATAATGCTCCCTGCTCGGCACGGTCCAAATACTCTAGCTCTTCCAGCTCCCAGGCCTGCCAAATACCAGGCCTCGAAGGTCGGCGTGTCAGATGGCGATCACCGACTGTACGGTGATGGTCTCCGGCAACGGCGGGAAGGCACCGAGAAAGCCGAAGCTCAGTTGTTTCACCAGCGGGCTTTCCTCACCGTTCACCCGTGCCTGAATGCTGCATTGCAGCAGATCGACACCGCCGCTGCTGACCATGGCGCAGCTGCTGGCGCCGTCATCCACCGCGTTCGCCACCGCGCCTGGCAGGCCCGAAACCACCGCCGCCAGGGTGCTGGTCGACAGCGTAGTCACCGCGCTTTGCAGGCTGTCGCTGTCGACCGCACGACTGCGGTCAACCCGCATGGCGCTGGCCACGGCCTTATCAACCGCATCCTGCAGCTGGTACTTGCTGTAAAACAGCACACTGTAAATCGCGGCGGCATAAAGCATGGCAACCACCAGCGGAAACAGCATGAGAAATTCCAGCGCGACCGAGCCCCGTTGATGAGCGCCGGCGATGCCAACCATCTGGCGAACCAAAACCATGGAATACCTGCGAAAGGGTTGAATGGGGCTCAACCGCCACCGTCAGCGCCGCCACTGGCCGCGTCGGTAAACAGCCCTTGGAAGGCTGTAACCAGGGTTGTCCTAACGGTTGTATCGGTAGCCAGCCAACCGACAATGATGATGATGGCCGCTGCCAGTACGATGTACTCCAGCGCGGAGGCGCCCTGCTGCTTGCCAGGCAGTTTCGTCGACTGCAGGGCAACAGCGACACGGCGGGACAGATCGGTTAAGCCGGACTCTTTCATGCTCGTCAACCCTCAACGGTTGTCTAAAGTAATGCCTATGCCACAAATATGGGCAGTTATTCTGCAAGCCGCAATCAGCCTGAGGCGGTATTTTGTAATGAATTGTCAAGTTCGTAAACCTGCCAATGGCGGCATTTCCGCCATGTTTGACTGATTTTGCCGCAGGTTACAACATGCAAATAAATGTGCGACATGTGTTCATAATTCTATGTCCGGCACGACTTCGCCCGCATTGGCCCACCATCGGCCAACCGAGCAACTCTAGAGCCGAGAAGAGGATCGTCATGAAAACCCTTCAGCAGGCCTTCGCCGCCATCACCGACAGCTGCCAACCCCAGACGCTTCTGAGTTGCGGCCAGTGCGCATCGGCCATTGCCGCCCGTTGGGCCGAGCACCACCCCAGCAGCAGCCACACCGAGCTGGCTCCGGCCCGGGCACTGTCAGCCTTCCCTCTGCCCCAGACCCACGACCTGGCCCTGCTGAGCGACATTCTGGAGCAACTCAGCGTCGTCGATGGCAGCCTGTTGCTGGGCCAACTCCGCAATTACGGCACCCATCAGATTGCGGTAGCGGTGACCGAGCAGGCTGCCTGGACCTTCCAGGACTTCATCGGCCTCGGCTTTACCCGTCAGGGTCGCATCGGCGACGGCGACCACGTTGCTCAGCTGTACACCTACAACATCGACAGCTACAACCATCGCCGCAGCTGGAACAACCCGGACCATTGGGCTAACCCGGACCGGTGGGGAAAGGCCTGGTGGTAGCTTGGCAGCTGATCGCGATTAAAACAACATGCTGTCACGTTCTATTGTCAGCGCTCTTCAAATCTCGGCACCTTTTTTTGAGTCTCCGAATTTTCGCCACAGCCCGGTGCGTCACTGACCAAACACATTTTGGTTAACCATCGCAGCACCGACAGTGAGCCGCTACTGCTCGGCAGCCAGTGAGGCAAGGGCATTTGCGGGCATCTGGCCAAGGTTTTGCAGGCGGGGACAGACTTGGCGTTTTTTACAGGGGATACCGGGTCAAACGTCAGCTTTATTTACATTGATCATTCAGGTCAATCGAGGCTTTTTTTACAGTTCATTGAATTGCAACAACTATCGGGTATTGGCAGCGCTAATGCATAGATCCTGAGGCAACGCACAACTTCTTTTTAGGGTGAGGATTTACCGATGGAACGCGTGATTCAATACCTAGTTGCAGTGGCATTGGCCATTGGGCTGGCGGGTTCCGCCAGTGCAACGCAAATGACCCTCGCCGAGCTGAGCTCGAAATACACCGACGTCTATGAAGCCGCCAACATCGACTTCAGCGACGGCTGCGTCTATTTCAGCTGCGCCGGCAACCTCTTGGTCAATGGATATGTTCAGGAGCAGCAGTCGTCCTCATCCGACGACTCATTCAGTGGTGGTCTGGTTGCTGTCTCAGGCGTCACTGAGCGGGAACCGCAAAAGACTCCGCTCAATGAAAACACTACTGAAGCACCTGCTAACCATGATAATCCGGAGATCGTTACCGTGACCGAGCCCGGCACGCTGGCCTTGCTGGCGCTGTCGATCATCGGCCTGGTGATGGCCCGGAAAAACAAGAAGGTCCATTGATACCGTTAACACGGTCACTCCCCGGCACCGCCCCGCGGTGCCGGGCTTACAGCACCTCAACCGTCGTCAGACAGCGCCGACAGGCCGACAGATAACCGGCACCGAACAGATTGTAGTGATTGAGGCACCTAATCGGCCGCTCCTCCTGCCAGTCCAGCACGCCCCAAAGCTCCCAGGCTTTCACCGGTATTCGATACGCACCTTCCGCCAACGAGGGCAACGGTGGTTGGCAACCGGCAAGCCATGGGGGAAGATGGGCGTACCACCATTCAGGGAGCGAACCCGAAGCCATGAAGCCGTTCAACCAGCACCGGGCTGAAGCAGAACTGCAGGCCGAAGCCAACAAAGTTGCCGAGGCCGACCTGGCGGCCTTGCTGGAACGCCAGCAACGCATCGAGCACAAAATCAAACGCAGCGGCAAACTCGCCCGCTTCAGCACGGATATCCGCCTGATGTTCGATATGCTGAGGGATTACTGGCAGGGCCGCTACCGGGCCGTGCCCTGGAAAACCGTTGCCGCCGTTGCCGGAGCACTGATCTACGTGCTCAATCCGCTGGACCTGATACCCGACCTCATCCTCGGCTTCGGCCTGCTCGACGATGCCAGCGTGGTCGCCGCCTGCCTGGCCATGGTGGAGTCCGACCTGCACCGTTATGCGGCCTGGAAGGAGCTGCAGGACCAACCGCAACCATGACCGACGCCGGCCTGCTGCAAATCCTGCTGGCCAATGGCGTGATTCTCGCCGGTGCCTGCCTGCAGGGTGTGGCCGGTTACGGCATCGGCACGCTGTGCGCCCCCCTGCTGTTCCTGATCTACCCCGCCTTCATTCCCGGCCCCTTGACGCTTAACGCGGCCCTGTTGACGGTGATGATGCTGGTGCGCAACCGGGCCAGCCTCAGCTTCCGCGACGTGCGCTTCGCCATCGGCGGCGACATTGTCGGCACCCTACTTGCCGGCTTCACCCTGATGGCGTTGTCCACCCAGGGCTTTGAGCTGGCCTTCGGCCTATTGATCCTGCTTGCGGTAGCCCTCAGCCTCGCCGGCCTGCGCCCTGGCCTGAACGCCCGCAGTAGCACGCTGGCGGGGGCCGCCTCCGGCTATATGGGCACCATCACTGCGGTGGGCGGCCCGCCCATCGCGCTGATCTACCAGGACCAGCAAGGGCCGCTGGTGCGCGCCAACCTGTCCGCCTTTTTCACCTTTGCCAGCTTCGCCAGCATTACCGCCCTCGCCCTGGCCGGCTTCATCCGGCAACGGGAGCTGGCACTGTTTCTGGTCACCGCCCCCGGGGTGATCGCCGGCTTTGCGTTGTCCGGCGCGCTGGTGAACCGGGTGCCCTTCCAGGCCATGCGCCCCCTCATCCTCACCATTGCCGCCCTGGCCGGAGGCGCCGCACTGGTGCGCGGCCTGACCTGAGCACCGATCACGTTCTGGCACAAACGGCCCCCTCAGGGCGTTGCGAGAGCAGGCAACGCCAACTATCCTTTGCTCTGATCAACAGCCAAGTGTTCGGAGCCACAGTGGATTTTGCCACCCTTATCGGCCTGGTCGGGGCCATCCTGCTTATTGCATCCGCCATCATTCTCGGGGCTGCCCCCGGGGTTTTCATCAACTCTGCCTCATTGCTGATTGTGGTCGGGGGCAGCCTGCTGGTGGTGCTGGCCAAGTTCAGCTTTGGCCAGTTCCTGGGCGCCTTCAAAGTGGCGGTACGGGCGTTCAAGTTCAAACTGCCGGACACCGAGGAGAGCATTGACGAAATCATCGACATCGCCCAGGTGGCCCGCAAGGAAGGGGTGCTGGGCCTGGAGAGCCGGGAGGTGAGCTCGCCGTTTTTGCGCCAGGGCATCCAGATGCTGGTGGACGGCCAAACGGCGGATACGGTCAAGGAGCTGCTGTCCAAGGAACGACTGATGACCCTGGATCACAACCGCTCCGGCGCCAAGGTCTTTGCCGCCCTGGGCGACGTCGCCCCGGCCATGGGCATGATCGGCACCCTGGTCGGCCTGGTGCAGATGCTGTCCAACATGGAAGACCCCAAGTCCATTGGTCCCGCCATGGCGGTGGCCTTGCTCACCACCCTCTACGGCGCCATGATCGCCACCATGCTGGCCGGCCCCATCGCCGACAAGCTGACCCTGCGGATGACCGAGGAGGCGCGGTTGCAATCGTTGTACACCGACGCCCTGGTAGCCATCCAGGAGGGCAAGAACCCCCGCATCATCGAACAGCTGCTGACCAGCTATCTGCCGCCGGACAAGCGGGAGCGTAACGGCAACGCCGAGGAGGCCGCTGGTTAAGCCATCATGGATGAACTGCCTGAAGAGGAAAAACCGGGCATACCGGCCTGGGTCGTCACCTTTGCCGACCTGATGTCGCTGTTGATGTGCTTCTTTGTCCTGCTGCTGTCGTTCTCCGAGATCGATGCCGCGAAATTCAAGCAGATTGCCGGCGAACTGGCCAAGGCCTTCGGCGTGCAGCGGGAGGTGCCGGTGCTGGAAGTGCCCATGGGGACCAGCCCGGTGTTCGATTCCTTCTCGCCGGCGCCGCCAGAGCCCACGGTGGTGAACGAAGTCCGCCAGACCACCTCGGAGCAGGCACCGGAGCTTGAGACGCTGCGCAGCCCCATCGATCAGCGCATCGAGCGGGAGATTGCCGAAAGCATGGCGGAAACCACCGCCAAGGTGGCCAAGGTACTGGATGAGGCCATCCGTGATGGCCGGGTGCAACTGGCCGAGGAAGAACGCCGCATCGTCATCCGTATCGAGGAACGGGGCTCCTTCCCGTCGGGCTCGGCGGACGTCACCTGGGAGTTCGAGGACCTGCTGCTGGACATGGCCGAAGTCTTCGCCGACATCCCCGGCCGGCTCACCATCGAGGGCCACACCGACGATGTGCCGATTCGCAGTTCGCGCTTCCAGAGTAACTGGGACCTGTCGGCGGTACGGGCTTCGTCGGTAGCCAACGTGCTGCTGGAAAGCGGCGCCGTGGCGCCGCCCCGGCTGGTGGTCAAGGGCCTGGCGGACACCCAGCCACGGGCGAGCAACGACACCGCGGAGTCCCGCGCCCAGAACCGGCGGGTGGAAATCATCATTGACCTCAATGGCCCCATGGAAGAACAGGAGGCACGCTTGCGCGAACTGATTGAAAGCGGCCAAAGCGAGACCCTGAGCCCGGATATCCGAACCGATTCACGCCCGCCCTCGGACCTGACCTGGTAACTACGCACCAATTTAGAACCAATTGGCGCATAGCGCCCTTATATTGCACTGTTTTCGTGCTTTTTTGGGTAGATACCCATCGCTCGCGCTTTCGAATGCCCCAAAATATGCCCGCAAGCTACTACCAACACTCAAAACGCTCCATTATGGAACACCGCTTGCTTGCTCCTGACGACTTTCATGCACAGCCCGCCCCAACGCCGGGGCGGTCAGACCCTCAGGAGCGATCAACCCGTGGATATCACGAGTGCAGTACACACCCTGACTGAAAGCGCAAACACGCTTTTTATCCTCATTGGCGCGATCATGGTTTTGGCCATGCATGCCGGCTTTGCCTTTCTGGAGGTGGGCACCGTCCGGCACAAGAACCAGGTCAATGCCCTGGTCAAGATCATGACCGACTTCGGCATCTCCGCCGTGGCCTACTTCTTTGTCGGCTACTACCTCGCCTACGGCAACCATTTCCTGAGTAGCGCCAGTGAGTTGACGACCGGCAATGGCTATGAGCTGGTCAAGTTTTTCTTCCTGATGACGTTCGCCGCGGCCATTCCCGCCATCGTCTCCGGCGGCATCGCCGAACGCGCCAAGTTCTATCCGATGCTGGTGGCCTCCGGCCTGATCGTGGCCCTGGTGTACCCGTTTTTCGAGGGCTTGATCTGGAACGGCAACTTTGGCTTCCAGGGCTGGCTTGAGTCCCAATTTGGTGCAAGCTTCCACGACTTTGCCGGCTCCGTTGTGGTGCATGCCGTAGGCGGCTGGATCGCCCTGGCGGCGGTGCTGCTGCTGGGCGCCCGCAACGGCCGTTACCGCAATGGCAAGGTGGTGGCCTTCGCCCCGTCCAACATTCCGTTCCTGGCGCTGGGTGCCTGGATCCTCACCGTGGGCTGGTTCGGCTTCAACGTGATGTCGGCCCAGACCCTCGATGGCATCAGCGGCCTGGTGGCGGTCAACAGCCTGATGGCGATGGTTGGCGGCGTACTGGTGTCCATGGTGCTTGGCCGCAAGGACCCGGGCTTTATTCACAACGGCCCGCTGGCCGGATTGGTGGCCGTGTGTGCCGGCTCCGACCTTATGCACCCGGTTGGTGCGCTGATCACCGGCGGCGTCGCCGGCGCGCTCTTTGTCTACCTGTTTGAATGGGCCCAGGCCAAGATTGAGCGCCTGGACGATGTGCTCGGGGTGTGGCCCCTGCACGGGGTCTGTGGCGTCTGGGGCGGTGTTGCCGCCGGCATTTTCGGCCTCGAAGCCCTCGGCGGTCTCGGTGGCGTGAGCCTGATGGCCCAGCTGATCGGCTCTCTCGCCGGCGTGGTCGTCGCGTTTGTCGGCGGCCTGGTGGTGTACGGCGTCATCAAGGCGATTGTCGGCCTGCGCCTGAGCGAGGAAGAAGAATTCAACGGCGCCGACGTCAGCATTCACCGCATCGGCGCCACCTCACTGGAATAATCCCCCTTCAGGCGGAGGGTTCGCGCGCGCCCTCCGCCAGCAACGGCTGCCGCCACTCGCGGAACTGCTCCAGATAGGACAGCAACGCCGGAATCACCACCAGCACCAGCAGCGTCGACAAACCCAGGCCAAAGGCAATGGAGGTCGCCATCGGGATCAGGAACTGCGCCTGCAGCGAGGTCTCGAACAGCAGCGGCAACAACCCGCCGATGGTGGTGAGGGAGGTCAGCAGCACCGCCCGCACCCGCTGCACCACCGCTTCATTCAGCGCCTCGTTGATGGTCAGGCCACGGCTGCGCTGCTGCTTGTAGAAGGTGACCAGGATGATGGCGTTGTTGACCACGATGCCAGACAGCCCGAACAGCCCGAACAGGGACAGAATGGTGAGCTGCAGGCCCATCAGCCAATGGCCCAGCAATGCACCCACCAGCGCGAACGGAATGATCGCCATGACGATCAGCGGCAGGCTCCAGGACGCGAACACCCACACCAGCACCACATACATCAGCCCCAATCCGATGAACATGCCGGTGCGCATGTCCGCCATGGTTTCACGCTGATCCGCCGACCGGCCCTCAAAGCTGTAGCGCAGGTTGTAGCGACTGACCAACGCCGGCAACACCTGCTCCTGCAGACTGGCCAGCGCCTTGTCCGCCGTCATCACCCGACTGTTCAGCGCCGCGCTTACTTCCACCGCCAAGGCGCCATCGGCGTGGCGCAGAGCCTGGAAGCCCTGGCGGTGGTCCAGCGTCATGACCTGGGCCAGGGGTACGAAGCGGCCATCCGGCAACCGCACCGTCAGCCGCGACAGAGTACTGAGCTGCTCACGCTGGTTTCGGGGCAGCTGCACCCGCACCTCCACCTCGTCGCGGCCGTCCTGGTAGACCTGGGCGATACGGCCGTCAAACGCCGCCCGTAGCTGACGCCCGAGACTTTCGGTGGTCAGCCCCAGGGCATCGCCAAAGCCATTCACCCCATAGATCAGCTGCTCCCGCCCCCAGGGCATGTCATCCTCCACATCCAGCACCCCGGGCAATGCGCGGACCGACTGAGCCAGATCATCGGCCGCCCGGCGCAGGGCCTCGGCATTGTCGCCGGTAAGCCGGATATTGATGTCCTTGCCCGGCGGGCCGGCACGACGCTCATCTATGGCCAGGTTCTCCAGCCCGGCCGGCAACCTCAGTCGCTCACGCCAGGCGGTGATGAATGCGGGATTACGGATCTGGCGGCGGTCGGACGGCACCAGCTCCACCATCATCGCACCCACTTCATCGCCGGTGCGGGCGCCAAACCCGGCAGACAGCGTGCGGCCGTGACTGGTGACGGCATGCAGGATCAAGCCGCCACCCAGCGCCGCTTCGGTCTCGTTCAGGCTGCGTTCCATTTCGACCAGGAAGGCATCCACCGTTTCCCGGTTGGTACCGGTCACGAAACTGGCGTTGGCGTAGAACACCGACGGCTCCGGCGTCGGAAAGAAATTGAATTCCAGCCGCCCGCCCACCAGCAAGCCCACCGTGACCAGGGTCAGTGCCAACGCCGAGCAGAGGGTCGCGCCCCGATAATGCAGCGTGGTTCGGGAGAATCGCCGGAAGGTGCCCTCGCGGAACCGCTCGAACCCCCGTTCGAAGCGCCGGCGCAGCGAGGCCACCGGGTTGCGCCGCTCCACCGCGGGCTTGCTGACGAAGGCGTGGCGCAGGTGCGCCGGCAGCACGATGAAACACTCCAGCAATGACGCCACCAGCACACAGATCATCACCACCGGGATGTCCTGCAGGATATTGCCGATGATGCCGCCCACCACCAGTAACGGCATGAACGCCGCCACCGTGGTCAGCGACGACGCCAGCACCGGCCACACCATGCGTTTGGCGGCGCCTTCGGAGGCGTGCATCGAGCCCTCACCCAGCCGCGAATGGGCGTCGGCGTCTTCGCCCACCACGATGGCGTCATCCACAATCACCCCCAGCGCCATGATCAGGGCAAACAGCGAAATCATGTTGATGGAGCCGCCCACACCCCACAGCACCGCCATGGCCGCCAGGAACGCGGTCGGTATCCCCACCGCCACCCACCAGGCCACCCGACCGGGCAGGAACAGGTACAGCAGCAGGATCACCAGCACCAAACCACCCAGGCCGTTATTGAGCAGCAACGAGATGCGTTCATCGATCAGTTGCCAGCTCTCGTCATACACTTCCAGCTGCACGGTCGGCGGCAATTGCGACCGGGTCTTGGCCAACCAGACAGCCAGTGCCTCCGCCGCCCGCAGCGAGTGACCGTTCTCCGCCCGGCTCAATCTCAGTTCCACCGCCGGCAGGCCATCCCGGCTCAGGGTAACCTGGCCGGCCTGGGGTTCCTGGGTCACCGTGGCGACGTCGCCCAGGGTGATGCGAACCCGATCGCTGCTGATCAGCGGAATACTGTCGAAGGCCTGGGCATCCCGGCGTTGCTCCACCGCCCGCAGTTCCCGTGTCGCGTCCTGCTGGCCCAGCAACCCTGCCGGCAGGTCCCGGGAGACCTCCCGCACCCGCTCGGCGATCTGGTCCAGTGACAGCTGCAACGATTCCAGCCGTTCCACCGGCACCTCGATGCTGACCTGCAGTTCCGGCAAGCCACTGATGTCCACCCGGTCGATGCCCTGGCGCAGCAGCTCGTCTTCAAACCGGTAGGCCAGCCGACGCAGCTCCTCGCCATCCAGATCACCATGGATCAGCAGCCGGGCCACCGGCTCATAACGTTCCACCCGTGCCACTTGCGGCTCTTCCGCGTCCACCGGCAGATTGGTGAACTCGTCCACCTGCTGGCGCACGTCGTCGAGCGCCTGAATGGGTTCGGTGCCTTCCTCGAACTCCAGGCTGATGCTGGCAATGCCCTGGGCGGAGGTGGAGGTCATTTTCTTCAGGCCGTCGAGATTGCGCAGCCGCTGTTCCAGCGGATTGGTGATGCCCTGCTCCACATCCTCCGCCGAGGCCCCGCTCCAGATCACCCGGACACTGACCACATCGAGGGCGAAGGTCGGGAAAAACTGAATGTTCATGCGAGTGAGGGCCAGCAGGCCGCCCAGCAGCATGGTCAGCATGACCAGGTTGGCGGCGACCCGGTGATGGACGAAGAATCCGATCACACCGCGACGCTGAGCCATCAGGGTGTCACCTCGTCCGCGATGTCCACCTTCAGCCCCTCAATGGCATTGGGCAGGTGAGTCACCACCAGCCGCTGGCCATCCGCCAGGTTCTCTCCACTGATCAATGCCCAGCGCTGGTCACCGGGTCGGTGCACCTCCCCCTGCCGCTGGACCTCGATGCGGCGCAGTCGCTGGTCCGCTGTCACCAGGTAGACGCCACTGTTACCGTACAACGCGCTGTAGGGGACGGCGACCGTCGAGGCAACCGCCGGGCGCTGCAGTACCACCGGCAACATGCCGCCCGGACGCAGCGAGCCCGCCTCGCCCAGTAAGCGGAAGATCGCCTCGGTACCGGACGGCGCACTCTCCCCGGCAAACCGTTTCATCTGGAACCGGTAGCGTCCCTCCGTGGCCACCGCCTCCAGTGGTTCGCCGCGGGCCAGCGCGGCAGCGAGCTCCTCCCGGTACACATGGGGCACCTGGGCTCGCAGCTCCAGACCATGTACCGGGTAGATCGACAGCAACGCCTGGTTACGGGCCACCTGGTCACCTGGCGCCGCTTGCAGACGGGTGATCACCCCGGCGAACGGCGCCGTCACCTCACTGCGGCTGACATCGCGCCGGGTTGCCGTCAGCTGCGCTTCGGCGCGGCTGAGCTGGGCCTCAAGGCGCTGTTGTCGCGTCGGGTGCTCCTGGATCGAGCGTTCTCGACCCGCCAGTACCAGCCGGGCCTGGGCCAGCGCATCCAGGGCATTATCCAGCTGGCCCTGGGATGCCAGATTCTGCGCCACCAGGGTTCGGGTCCGTTGCAGCTGGCGCTCGGCGTTCACCACTATGGCCTGCTCGTTCGCCAGCGCCTGTCGATCGTTGGCGTGGCGGATCGATTCCGAACGCAGCTGGGCTTCAAGATCCGCCACTTCCGCCTGGGCCTGCACCAGCAAGGGCGCGGTATCCGCCTCGGCCAGCGCCACCAGAACCTCGCCCGCGGCCACCCGCTGGCCGTCTGCCACCGGCCGGCTGGCCACCTGCGCCGCCACCGGTGCGGCCAGAGTGGCCATTTCCGGGGCCGTCAACTGGCCATACAGTGCCAGCTCGGGGCGATGTTGCCGCAAGGCGACCGCCATGATCTCCACCCGCCAGCTGCGCTCCTGGGCGGCAACCTGGGGCGGTTCCGGCCGGGTGAGTTTCAGGGCCATAAAACCGGCGAAGCCGAGAGCAAGCACCAGCAAGGGGATGAAACGTTTGAGCATAGATCCAGTCCAGCCTTAGGTTAGTCTTCGCCGGCAGAGGGCCGGGCCAACGAGATTGCCGCCATCCCCGATGCCTACGCCAACATAGCCAATGGGCGCCGGTTGCGAATCCCTCTTAAGCGCTATAATTCTGAAGTTAAATCCATTTCTTATGCAAACCGGAAGGCTTTTGTGTATCAGGCCATCGCTTTCATCTCGCTGCTCGTGGTGGTGACGGTATTCATTCACTACGAGTTTCTGCGCCGCCTGGGTCAGCTACTCACGCACTTTGGCCCCCATTACCACCGCAGCCGCATCCTGCTGGCGGTGCTGGGGGCTTTGGTCGCCCACGCCGTCGAGGTCTGGGTGTTTGCCGGCGGCTATTACCTGATGCACCACGGCGAGCGCTGGGGCCAGCTGATCGGTAATTTCAGCGGCAGCCTGCTGGATTGCGTGTATTTTTCGTTCACCGTGTTCAGTACCGTGGGCTTCGGCGACGTGGAACCGTTTGGCGCCCTTCGGTTCCTGGCGGGCATCGAAGCACTCACCGGCCTGATCCTGATTACCTGGAGCGCGTCGTTCCTGTTCATCGAGATGCAACGCCACTGGCCCCAGCGCTGAACGGCGTTCAGGCGTCTTCCTGCCCGATGGCCGAGGCTCTGCTATAGTTAGAGCTGTAAGCAATTTGTCAACCCGAAACGTTACCCGGCCCGTTTCGGGCTCGCCCTACAATAAAAAACACATAGGCCAGCAGTCGTTATGAAGCCCAAGGTTGTTGTCAAAAACCTGTACAAAATATTTGGTGATCACCCCGACAAGGCCATGGAGCTGGTTCGCCAGGGGGTATCGAAGGCCGATATTTTTGAGCAGACGCGGCAGACCATCGGCGTTATGGACGCCTCCTTCGACATTTACCAAGGCGAGATCTTCGTCATCATGGGGCTGTCCGGCTCCGGCAAATCCACCATGGTACGCCTGCTCAACCGTCTGATCGAACCCACCTCCGGTGAGGTGTGGATCGGCGACCAGGACATCTCCCGGTTGTCCGACAAGGCCCTGAACCAGCTCCGGCGCGACAAGATCACCATGGTGTTCCAGTCCTTTGCCCTGATGCCCCACCTCAACGTCATCGACAATGCCGCCTTCGGCCTGGAGCTGTCTGGCGCACCCCGTGACGAACGCCACCGCCGGGCCCGCCATGCCCTGGCCCAGGTAGGCCTGGAAGCCAACATCCGCAGCTATCCGGACGAACTCTCCGGCGGCATGCAGCAGCGGGTGGGGCTGGCCCGGGCGCTGGCTAACGAGCCGGAAATCATGCTGATGGACGAGGCCTTTTCCGCCCTCGATCCGCTCATCCGCACCGAGATGCAGGATGAACTGATCAAGTTGCAGGAGAACTCCGACCGCACCGTGGTGTTCATCTCCCACGACCTGGATGAAGCCATGCGCATCGGTGATCGCATCGCCATCATGGAGGGCGGCCGGGTGGTCCAGGTCGGCACCCCCGATGAGATCCTCAAGAATCCCGCCGACGACTACGTCCGTTCATTTTTCCGCGGCGTCGACAAATCGTCGGTGTTCACCGCCGCCGATGCCGCCCAGCGCAAGCAGGTCACTGTCATCGAACGGGAGGGCGCGGCCATTCCCGCTACTCTGGAGCGGCTGCGCCAGCATGAGCGCGATTACGGCTATGTCGTTGATCGTCAGCAGCATTACCAGGGGGTGGTGTCCATCGATTCGCTGATGGCACGCAATGGTGGTGACGGCCCGCTGTCCGAAGCGTACCTCAACGACATCGCGCCCATCCGCAGCGACACCTCGTTGCACGACATCATCGGCCTGGTGGCCGCTGCCCCCTGCGGCCTGCCGGTGGTCGACGAGAGCAACCGGTACCTGGGCGTCATCTCCCGGGCCTCACTGCTGCACGCCCTGGACCGGGAAGGTGACTGATCATGGCGGAAGAACGCAACGACGACGTGCCCTATGACGCCACCGGCGGCGCCAATCCCTGGGCCGATGTGACGGTGCCGGACATCCATGCCGACGCCCAGGGCGAAGCCGACCCCTGGGGCAGTGCCGGTCCGCAACAGACCAGCCCGGACAGCTGGCTGAGCCAATCCCAGACCATCCAGCGCCAGGAGAACACCTGGCAGGAACCGTTTCGCACCGAATGGTTCGACATTCAGGGCGGCGTGGAGGATGGCATCGACTGGCTGGTGGAAAATTTCCGGGTGTTCTTCCAGCTGATCAAACAGCCGGTGGATCTGGCCCTGGGAGTGTTCGACACCACCCTGCTCAGCATCCACCCGCTGATTGTGGTGGCGGCATTCGGCCTGCTGGCCTGGCAGCTGTCCAGCCTGCGCCTGGGGATTGCCGCCATGGCGGGCATGGTGGCCATGGGCGCCATCGGCGCCTGGAACGAAGCCATGACCACCCTGGCCCTGGTGATCACCTCGGTACTGTTCTGCCTGATGATCGGCATTCCCACCGGCATCTGGATGGCCAAAAGCGACCGGGTCGCCGGTGCGGTGCGACCGATGCTCGACGCCATGCAGACCACCCCCGCGTTCGTCTACCTGGTCCCCATTGTCATGCTGTTCGGCATCGGCAACGTGCCCGGCGTCATCGTCACCATCATTTTCGCCGTGGCCCCAGTAATCCGGCTCACCAACCTGGGCATCCGCCAGGTGCCGGCGGATCTGGTGGAGGCCAGCCGCTCCTTTGGCGCCAATCCGCGACAACTGCTGTTCAAGGTCCAGTTACCGCTGGCCATGCCCACCATCATGGCCGGGGTCAACCAGACCCTGATGCTGGCGCTGTCGATGGTGGTCATCGCCTCGATGATCGCCGTACCCGGCCTGGGGCTGATGGTGTTGCGGGGCATCGGCCGGCTCGACATCGGCCTGGCCACCGTAGGCGGCATCGGCATCGTGATTCTGGCCATCATCCTCGACCGGATGACCCAGGCCCTCGGCAAGGATTCCCGGGAACGGGGAGTACGTCACTGGTACCAGTCCGGTCCCGCCGGGCTGATTTATTCGCTGGTGAAGAACAAAGGCACCCAAGGATAGGCAACGACAGGTTCGACAACACACCCAGGCACGCAGGAGCACGCACTATGAACATCAAATTGACACTCACGACGGCCCTTCTGGCCGGCAGTCTCGGCACCGTGGCAATGGCCCAGTCCATGCCCGGGGCAGGAGTGACCGTTCAGCCCATACAGAGCCCGATTGCCGAAGAAACCTTCCAGACCATGCTGATCAACGAGGCGCTGCGGGCGCTGGGCTACGATGTGCAGCCGATCCAGGAGGTGGACTACAGCGCCGGCTACACCTCCATCGCCAACGGCGATGCCACCTTCATGGCGGTGAACTGGTATCCGTTGCACAACACCATGTACGCCAATGCCGGTGGCGATAACGAATTCTACCGCAGCGGCCATTACATCAGCGGCGCCGCCCAGGGCTATCTGGTCGACAAGGCCTCCGCCGACAAATACGGCATCGACAACCTGGGGGACTTCAAGGACCCGGACATCGCCAAGGTGTTCGACACCGACGGTGACGGCAAGGCCGACCTCACCGGTTGCCAGGCCGGCTGGGGCTGCGAAGGCGTGATCGAACACCAGCTCGACGCCTTCGAGCTGCGGGACACCATCAGCCACAAGCAGGGGCAGTACGCGGCCATCATTTCCGACACCATCACCCGCTACAAGGAGGGTGAGCCGATCTTCTACTACACCTGGACCCCGTACTGGGTCTCCGGCATCCTGGTGCCCGGTAGGGACGTGGTGTGGCTGGAGGTGCCGTTCTCCGCCAACCCCAACAATTCCGACACCGAACTGCCCAACGGCCGCAACTATGGCTTCGAGATCAACAGCGAGCGCATCGTGGCCAACAAGGAATGGGCGGCCGCCAACCCCGCCGCCGCCAAGCTGTTCGAGATCATGACCCTGTCGGTGAACGACGTCAGTGCGGAGAACATGAAGATCCGCCAGGGTGAGGACTCCCAGCGCGATATCATGGCCCACACCCAGGCCTGGATCGAGAACCACCGGGCCACCTTCGACGGCTGGCTGGAACAGGCCCGCGCCGCGGCCGAGTGAGATTGGATATGGGGGACACCCATTAGGGCGCCCCCTTTCCGCTGGCTTAGCGATACCGCCGCTCATCCAGGGTCAGCAACAGCTCCGGGTTGAACACCATCAGCCCGGTCACCACGGTGCCGTTGACGAACGCCTCCGGCAGCATGATCAGCGGCAGATACTGCAGGTATTCGTGCACCAGTTGGTACCAGCTGTAGGTACCGGACGCCCACAGCATCAGCACCATCGTGCAGCCGGCCAGCGCCACCGCAATGGCCGCGCCAAAGAAACCGCAGAAGAAGATGTAAGCAAAGAAATTGCGAAAGTTGCGACGACGCTCCCACACCATGATGCCGTGGCTCACCAATGCCGGCATCATCACCGTGATCAGGCCATTGGCGGCAAACAGCAGCAACGGCTCCCGGCCGGTGATCACCACCATCAACAACGCCAGCAATCCGGCGAAGATCGCCAGCGCCCATCCCAGCATCAGGGTTACCACCGTCATGCCAAAAATGTGAATGGTCAGCCCCGGTGACAATCCGGCCCGCAGCTGCCACAGCAGGCCCAAAGCCACCGCCGCGCCCAGGCAACTGTGCTGCAACGCCCGCTCGCTCTTGAGCCGGCCCCAGTCCACCCCCATTGCCGCCAGGTACAACAGGGCGAAAAACAGCCCCCCGGTAACCCAAAGCTGGGTAGCGGAAAGAATGTTGAGGCTCATACCCATGGTGAACGCCTTTCCGAACCGCCGAAGACTCCCCGGGCGCGACTCAAACCCGGTGTACCGGAACCTTCAGGTACACCTGGCCGTTGTGCTCCGGCGACGGTAACCGGCCGGCCCGGATATTCACCTGCACCGCAAACGGGAACAGCAGCGGCATCGGCAAAGCGGCGTCCCGTTCCGTGCGTAGCGCCACGAAGGCCGGCTCGGTCACCCCCTCATGGACATGGACATTGGCCTCGCGCTGGGCGGCCACGGTGGTCTGGTAACGGATCTGCGCTGGCTCGCCGCCCTGGTAGTCGTGACACAGGAACAACCGGGTTTGCGGCGGCAGCGTCAGTATTCTGGTGATGGAACGATAGAGGGTGCGGGCATCTCCGCCGGGAAAATCGCAGCGCGCGGTGCCGCTGTCGGGCATGAACAGGGTGTCGCCCACAAAGGCGGCGTCGCCGATGACATAGCTCACACACGCCGGGGTGTGACCCGGCGTGGACAGCACCCGAGCTGTCAAGGTGCCGATGCGAAAGCGGTCGCCATCCTGAAACAGGCGATCGAATTGACTGCCATCGGCGACGAACTCGGGACCGAAATTGAAATCCTCGGCGAACCTGGCCTGCAACTGGATAGTCTGTTCACCGATTCCAGTGCGCCCGCCGAGACAGTCTTTCAGGTAAGCCGCCGCCGTCAGGTGGTCGGCGTGGACATGAGTTTCCAGCAGCCACTGCACCTCCAGCCCCGCGTCCCGCACGTAATCGATCAGGGCCTGGCAGGGCTGGGTATCGAGGCCACCGGTGGCGGCGTCAAAGGCCAGCACCGAGTCGATGATGGCGCAGGCGGTGCTGTCGGGATCACGCACCACATGACTGAAGGTGTGCGTTGCGGCATCGAGAAACGTTCGTACCTCGGGGATTGAACTGGCCATGAACGCTACCCCCAGCTGGCCCGGTCACAGGCGTTGGCGACGAAGTAATGTCAGTCCCCTTATTAAACACTCGCCAGCAGCGAGCTGCCAACCCGAACCTGCCCCAACTGACGCAATGGCAACGCCGCCAATGTCCACAGCCACTGATTCGGGCAGCGTTTGCCCTTAGAATACCGGCATCCAAGCAAGGGAGCGGAACCGTGACGGAGACCAAGGTGGCCTCGAATCGAAGACCGAATCGAGTGTGCAACAATGAATTGAATAGAGAATGGCAGGCATTCTGGCTGGCGGTGGGGTTTCTGTCGCGGGTGCCGATGCCGGTGCGGATCGACTACAGTCCGCAACTGATGAACCAGAGCAGCCTGTATTTCCCGCTGGTAGGGCTGTTGCTGGGTCTGAGTTACAGCCTGCTGTTCCTGCTGCTGGCGACGCTGTGGAGCCCGGCGGTCAGCGTGGGCCTGGTGCTGGCCTTCCATCTCTGGCTCACCGGCGCCTTCCACGAGGACGGTCTGGCGGATTGCGCCGACGCCCTCGGCGGCGGCATGACCGTACGCGACAAGCTCAAGATCATGAAAGACAGCCGCATCGGCACCTACGGCACGGTGGCGCTGGTCATGGCGCTCGGCCTCAAGGCGCTACTGTTGCTGGAGGTAAGCACCACCGCTCTGGCGTTGCTGCTGGCGCCCTGCATCGCCCGCCTCACGCCGCTGCTGCTGATGCGCTACCTGGACTATGTTTCCGACCGCGACCGCAGCAAGAGCAAACCGGTGGCCGAGTCCTTCTCCGCCGACCGGCTGTTGGTGGCTACGCTGTTCACCGTACTGGTGGGGCTGGTCGCCAGCCTGTGGTCGGGCTGGCTGCTGCTGTGGGCCACCCTCGCCACCGCCGGTACCGCCGCGCTGTGGGGCTGGAGCCTGAAGCGCCAACTGGGTGGTTACACCGGCGATGCCCTGGGCGCGAGTGTGGTGATGTCGGAGCTGGTGTTGCTGCTGTTACTGGCGTTGGGGTGATCACCGACTGTGTTTCGTAACCCAGCGGCGAGAACCCCAACCTGGGTTCGATGATCCCCAGACTGGGGCCGACCGCTGCCCAGGCATCGCTCAGATACCGAGCAATGCGGTCAACCACTCGGTATCCAGGCACTCCTCCACGGCGTCCGCCAGCCGATCCAGCTGTCTTTGCCGATGGGCGGCATAATCCACCGCCCGGCCCTGATCGTTCAGGCCCCAATGGGCCAGCAGGGCCGCGCAGGCCGCCGGCTCATCGAACACCCCGTGCAGGTAGGTGCCCATCACCCGGCCGTCGGTGCTGATGGCGCCATCCGGTTTGTCGTCCAGATTCAGCAATGGCCGTTGCAGCCCCGTGCCGGTGGTGACACCGTTGTGAATTTCGTAGCCGGACACGGTGACGGTCTCGGCGCTACCCGGCGCCTTCAGGGTACCGCGGACCCGGGTCAGCTGCTTGCCGGGGACCATGCGGGTTTGGGTCTCCAGCCAACCGAGACCGGCGGTTGTGCCGGGCTTGCCCTCCAGGCCCTGCGGATCGTCGACACGCTGGCCCAGCATCTGAAAACCGCCGCAGATGCCGAAGAGGTGGCCGCCGTAACGCAGGTGACGCTCGATCACCTCGACCCAACCATTGGCGCGTAACCAGTCGAGGTCACCGCGGGTGTGCTTGCTGCCGGGCAGGATAATGACGTCTGCCGGCGGCGGGGCCTGTTCCGGGCCGACAAACGTCAGCTCGACGCCGGGGTGCAGCCGCAGCGGGTCGAAATCGTTGTGGTTGCTGATGCGGGGCAGCACCGGCACCACGACCTTCAGGGCGCCAGCCTGGTGCTCACTGGAGGTGCCGACGGCGTCCTCGGCATCCAGCACCAGACCGTGCAGGTAGGGCAGCACCCCGTTCACCGGCTTGCCGGTGCGCTCGGTCAGCCAATCCAGCCCTGGTTCCAGCAGCGCAATGTCGCCGCGGAAGCGGTTGATGATGAAACCGCGGGTGCGCGCCCGTTCGGATTCGGAGATCAGTTCCAGGGTACCCACCAGCTGGGCGAACACCCCACCCCGGTCGATGTCGCCCACCAGCAGCACCGGACAGTCCACCATTTCGGCAAACCCCATGTTGGCGATGTCGTTGGCCCGCAGGTTGATTTCCGCCGGGCTGCCGGCGCCTTCGGCGATGATGACGTCGTGGCGCTCGCGCAACGCCTGCCAAGCCGCCTGCACCGAGTGCCGGGCCTCGGCCTTGTAGGCGTGATAATCCACGGCGTCCATGTTGCCGTAGACCTGACCCCGGAGGATCACCTGGGCACCGCAGTCGGTCTGGGGCTTGAGCAGCACCGGGTTCATGTCGCTGTGGGGCTCCAGACCGCAGGCCAGTGCCTGTAGCGCGGTGGAGCGACCAATCTCGCCGCCATCCACGGTGACCGCGCTGTTGAGGGCCATGTTCTGGGGTTTGAACGGCGCCACCGACACACCCTGACGGTGCAGCCACCGGCACAACGCCGCCACCACCGTGCTCTTGCCGGCGTCCGAGGTGGTGCCCTGAATCATTAAGGTGGTCATGGCCCCTTATAACTCCACGC
Organism: Marinobacter sp. SS21; assembly: GCF_028369065.1. Lineage (GTDB taxonomy): Bacteria > Pseudomonadota > Gammaproteobacteria > Pseudomonadales > Oleiphilaceae > Marinobacter. The sequence goes on along the minus strand of NZ_JAQNDA010000001.1, from coordinate 357,480 downwards.
CTTTCTGGGCCTTGATCCCCTGATCCTTGAAGGCATGCTTGACCACTTTCATTTCGGTCACGGTGTCCGCCAGTTCGATCAGTTCCTTGGGCGCATAGCGGCCGGTGACGGTGACGTGCTGCATCTCCGGGCGTTCGTGCAGGTCGTCCAGCACCCGGTCCAGGTCCAGGTACTCGTAACGCAGGGCGATGTTCAGCTCATCCAGCAGCACCATGTCATAGCTGGGGTCTTTGAGCATCTTGCCGGCGACGGCCCAGGCGGCTTCGGCGGCCGCGACGTCTTTCTCCCGGTCCTGGGTGTCCCAGGTGTAGCCTTCGCCCATGACGTGATAATCCACGTTGGGCAGATCCCGGAAGAAGGCCTCTTCACCGGTGCTGAACTTGCCCTTGATGAACTGCACCACCCCCACTTTCATGCCGTGCCCCAGGGCGCGGGCCACCATGCCGAAGCCGGAACTGCTCTTGCCCTTGCCCGGTCCGGTCAGCACCAGCAGTACCCCTTTCTCGTTCTGGGCACGGCTGATGCGGTCCTGCATAATTTTCTGTTTGGCCGCCATTCGGCGGGCGTGGCGTTCGGGGTCTTTGGCGTTCTCGCGCATGGCGGTTTCCTTTTTTGATGGTTGTCCCAATTTGTCAATGACTGTCACAGCGCCAGGGGCTGGCCGCGAAAGAGCCTTGCGACCAGTGCCGGGGCCGAGGGAAAGTAGCCGTGGAAATAGCTGGCGGTCAGGCTACCGACCTGGAACACCGGCTCGGCCTCGGTGCCCGCCAGCTTGCGGGTACGGGCCTGAGGCTGGAGTTCGGTGCTCAGGGACGAGCGATGATAGGTGTGCCCGCGCAGTTCACCATCCCGGGTCAGCAGGCTTTGCAGGCCCAGGGCCTGCAGTCGCGGCTCCATGGTGCTGGTGCCTGCCAGCAGCCCCAGCATGGCGTGCTCGCGGCCGTCCAGATCCACCAGCGACGAGGCACAGGCCATCAGGCCACCGCACTCGGCCAGAATCGGACGGCCGGCGCGATGGTGATCGCGGATGGCCGCCCGCATACCGGTATTGGCCGCCAGTCGGGCCGCGTGCAGTTCCGGGTAGCCGCCGGGCAGCCACAGCGCGTCGGCGTCCGGCAGAGTGTCGTCCGCCAGCGGCGAAAAGTAGCTTAGGCGCGCTCCCATGGCCTCCAGTAGATCGAGGTTGGCACGGTAGAGGAAGGCAAAGGCGGCATCCCTGGCGATGGCGATGCGCACGCCGTCCAGCAGCGGTGGCGGCGCCAACGGGGCCGGCGCCTGCAAGGTGACGGTGGCCGGCAACCGATCCAGCCCGGCCTGCGCCAACACCGCGGCGGCCGCGTCCAGTTGCTGGTTGAGGTTGGCCAGCTCCGAAGCTTGCACCAGCCCCAGGTGGCGGTCGGGAATGGCCATGGCGTCGTCCCGGGGAATCGCGCCCAGCAATTCCACGCCATCCGGCAGGCTCTGCTGCAACAGTTCGCCATGGCGGGGGCTGCCAATGCGATTGGCAATCACCTCATGAATCCGAATATCCGGGCGGAACCGGGCCAGCCCCAGGGCCACCGCGCCAAAGGTCTGCGCCATGCCGCGGGCGTCAATCACCGGCAACACCGGCAACCCGGCGAGCGCGGCCAGATCGGCGCTGGAGGGATCACCGTCGAACAGGCCCATGGCACCCTCCACCAGCACCAGGTCCGCCTCGCGGGCGGCTTCCGCCAGTCGCCAGCGGCATTCGTTCTCGCCGGTCATCCAGGGGTGAAGCTGGTACACCGGCTGCCCGGACGCCACTTCCAGCACCATCGGATCGAGGTAATCCGGGCCGTGCTTGAACACCCGGACCCGACGGCCGGCGTTGCGATGCAAGCGGGCCAGTGCCGCCGTCACGATGGACTTGCCCTGGCCGGAACCGGGTGCGGTAATCAGCGCGGCCGGTGCCTGGCCACTGAGGATGTCGGTCACAAGGTGCTCCTTAACGAACGGGGACAAAGATCGGCGCGCCATCCAGCTCGGTGGTGGCCAGGCGCTGGCCATACAGTCGTTCCAGGGCATCCGGCACCAGCATTTGCGGAGCCGGTCCCCAGCAGGCCTCGCCATCGGGGTACAGCAGCAGGATGTGATCGCACCAGCGGGCCGCCAGGTTCAGGTCGTGCAGGCACATGAACACCGCCTTGCCGGCGGCCGCCTCCCCGGCCAGCAGTTCCATCACCGCAATCTGGTGGTGCAGGTCCAGGTGGTTGGTGGGCTCGTCCGCCAGCCAGATTGCCGGTGACTGGGTCAATACGGTGGCGATGGCGACACGCTGGCGCTCGCCGCCGGACAGCGTGTTCACCAGGCGCTCTTCCAGGTGACCGACTTCCAATCGCGCCAGGGCCTGGCGGGCCAGGCTAAGATCGGCGCCGCTCTCCATCTGCCAGGAGGACAGGAACGGATGGCGGCCGATCAGCGCGGTTTCCAGCGCGGTGGCGGGAAAACCGTCCTGGCGCTCCTGGAACACCAGCCCCAGGTGCTGGGCCACGTTCCGGCGCGGCAGTCCCGCCAACGGCCGGTCATCCAGCCACACCTGGCCGGCGCGGGGCGGGCGCAGCCCCGCCAGGGTATGCAGCAGGGTGGTCTTGCCGGCGCCGTTGGGGCCCAACACCCCCCAGACCTGCCCCGGTTCGATGCCGAAGCTCAGTGGCCGGCCGGCCCCGCGTCCAGGAATATCCACCGTCAATTCGCGCAGCTGCAGATGGCTCATCAGCGACTCCGGTACAACAGGTAGAGAAAGGTGGGCACCCCCAACAACGCGGTGATCACCCCCACCGGCAGCTGCTCCGGGGCAATCACCGTGCGCGCCAGGGTATCCGCCAGCACCAGCAGGGTGCCTCCGGCGAGGGCACAGGCTGGCAGGATCAGGCGCTGGTCGTTACCCAGCACCAGCCGCAGCATGTGCGGCACCACCAACCCGACAAAGCCGATGCTGCCGGCGGTGGTTACCGCCACCGCGGTCAGCAGGCTGGCGAGCACGTACACCGTCCATTCCAGCGGCTGCACCGCCACCCCCAGCGCCGCCGCCTGCAGCGGACCACGGGCCAGGACATTGAGGCTGCGCCCCAGGGGAATGACCAGCAAACAAGAGAGGGCCAGCAGCAGCATTGCCAACCAGGGGGTGCCGGCGTAGGACAGGTCGCCCATCAGCCAATACAGCATCCCCGGCAGCCGTTGGGCCGGGCTGATGGCCAGCATCAGGGTAATGATCGCGCCCCAACCGGCCGCGACCACCACTCCGGTGAGCAGTAACCGAGACGGCGTCCAGCTGCCGGTGCCGTGGGCCAGGCCGAACACCAGCACGGTGGCCACCAGCGCGCCAGCAAAGGCCGAGCCGGAGACCACCAGGCCACCCAACCCTGCCAGCATGGCCAGCAGCGCGCCGACGGCGGCTCCGCCCGACAGGCCGAGCACGTAGGGGTCGGCCAGGGGATTGCGCAACAACACCTGCATCAGCGCACCGGCCACCGCCAGCAGGCCGCCAGTGACGAAGGCCGCCAGCGTCCGGGGCAGCCGCAACTCGAGGATCAGGGTCTGTTGCAACTCACTGCCCTGGCCGGTCAGCACCGCCCACACATCCGCCAGCGCGATGCTGGCGCTGCCCACGGTGAGCGACAGGCAGGACGCCAGCACCGAGGCCAGCGCCAATGACACCAGGGGCAGCCACCACCGGCGCGTCAAGCGACCAGCTCCGGCAATGGCTCAACGTCGCCCACGGACGATCTCCAGTTTCTCGCAGAACAGCCGGGCACCGTCCAGCAGCCGCGGCGTCGGGCGCTGGATCAGCGACGGTGGGATGAAGAACAGGTTGCCGGTGGCGGTCGCCCGCAGGCTCGGGTAGGCGCGCCAGCGCTCCAGCCATTCCGGGTTCTCTTCCCCCATGCCACCCGCCAGGATCGCCTCGGGGTTCGCCTCCAGTACCGCTTCATCGCCAATGCGGGGCACCAGCCGCGGCAGGGCGCCAAACACGTTGTCGCCGCCGCACAGGGCGACCACCTTGCCAATCAGGTGCTGGTTGTTCACCGTCATCAACGGCTCGTCCCAGACCTGGTAAAACACCGGCACCGGTGCAAGCCCACTGTATTGGGTCGCCAACTCAGCCATGCCGGCGCGGAACCGTTGCGCCTCGGCGTTACCGGCGACCTCGGTGCCCGCCAGCCGGGCCAGCCGCTCGATCACCGATGACACCTCCTCGAATTCCCGGGGCTCGATGGCAAACACCGGCAGGCCCAGGGTTTCGAGGGTGCGAATCTGCTCCTGGGGATTGCCGGTCACCCATCCGATCACCAGATCCGGCTTCAGTGCCAGCAACCGCTCCAGGTCCACCCGGGTGTGGCTGCCCACCGAGGTCACCTCACGGGCGGCGGGCGGGTAGTCGCTGAACGCCACGACCGCCACCACCTGGTCCCCGGCGCCGGCTGACCACACCAGCTCGGTGGCCCCGGGCGACAGCGCAGCGATCCGCTGTGCCGGTGCCGGCAGACAGATTTCCCGGCCAGTGTCATCGAGGGCACAGACCTCGGCCTGCGCCACCGCCATGACCGCCGTGAGCAGGGCCGCCGTTGCAATACGTGTCAGTGTGCTTGGCATAGTTCCGACTGGTTGTTGGCCCGGCCGCACACCTGGCTTTGCAGGGGCACGGCTTCGAGCGGCGCACCGCCGCGCCGGGCATTGTCAAAGGCTTCCTGTAGGGCCGGATCGAGTTGTTCCGACACCCAGTCCATCAGCGGATGGTCCGGCCGCGTGTGGCCGCTGCCGGGCAGGCCGTGCTCGATGATGCTCTGGGCAAAGTCCCGTACCAGCGGCTCCAGGGTCAGCCCGCTCGTCTCCCAGTACCCCCGTTGCGCCGCCAACAGCGCGGTGGCCTGCATGTGGCTTTTAACGTGGACATTATTGTCCTCGGCCAGGAACTCAGCCAGTCCGATGTTGTGACGATCCTGGAAGTAGACCTGGTTGACCTCATCCCACACCCACGACTTCACCACCTGCGGACTGGTGATCTGCCAGCCCCAGAGGTTGTCGAGAAAATCGCTGCCCATGGTGCGGGCACCGGCGTAATCGTGATCCATCAAGGGCTTGATCCACTGGGGGTTGAGATTACGGGACTGCAGCTCTACCAGCAACGCCCGCTGCAGGCTCTCCACTTTCGGTGCTTTCGGGTTGGCATACTGCAGCACCCGGTTGTCCGGCGCCTCGCCGCGAACGTGCTCGACCGCGTTGGACAGGCCGCCCTGGTAGTCGAAGCCATCGTCGTTATCGAGCAGGCCGTACAGGTGGCTGGCGCGGCCCAGGTAGGTGCGCTCCACCCGTGCCAGCAGACGATCAAACGCCTGATGCTCGGCCTCGCCGGAACGCCCGCTGCCGTAGGCATGGCCCATGCGGCGGCGGTAGGCACGACCGAGCTGCTCGCGGCTTTCCCAGGCCCCGGAACGGGTCGCCAGCCGGTTCACACCGGCGCCATAAGCCCCCGGGGCGGTACCGAACACCCGCAAGGCCGCCAGTGGACCGGCCTCATCGGCCCGGGTGCCCGCCGCCAGCAGCGCGGAGGTATCCGCCACCCAGCGTGCGGCCACCCGGTTGCTGGCCAGCGATTCGGCACCGCCGCGCGCCATGCCGTCGGCCAGCCCGGCCAGCGCCTGGTCGAGCGCGGGCGCCAATTGCGGATGGTCACGGCGGATGGTGTCGGCGGAGCCGGCCAGCGCCAGCAACACCGCCTGATCCAGCCAGATCAGCTGATTCTCGTACAGATCCCGGAACAGCCCGGAGGTGGTGAACAGCACGTCGCGGCGCTCCGGGCGCGGCGTGCCGGCACCCACCGGCAACCGTTCCAGGCCTTTGACGATGCCGCGGGAATTCCACACCGGCTTGATGCCCAACAAATTCAGGCCGAAGGCCACCATCACGCCTTCGTCGCGGACGGTGTCCGACGCCCACAACACCAGGGCTTCGCTGCCATCGTCATGCTGGCGATCCTGGGAACGGGCCTCCGCCGCCAGTTCCTCGGCCAGCGACCAGGCCACCCGGGTGGGAATCAGGTCACCGGACAGGGCGTGGAAATTACGGCCGGTAGGCAGTACTTCCGGCGTGCGCAGCGGATCGTTGCCGTGCCCGGGGCGGACGAAACGCCCGTTCAGGCCCGCCAGGAAGCTGGCCTTTTCCGACGCCGGCGATGCCGCCAGCCGTTGCTCCCACAGCAGCCGGGGCGCATCGGCCTCGTTGGTCATGGACTCCAGCATGGTGTCCAGGGCCTCCCGACTCCAGTCCTTGCCAAACACATGCAGCCCCAGGGGCATGAACTGCTCCTGGACGTCGGTGACGTAATGTCCGGCCTCGTGTACCAGCAGCTCCTCAGAGATCTCATCCAGCGACACCTGATCCCGGGCCAGCCCGGACTCACTGGCAATCTCCGCCTCGATGGCATCGGTCAGATTGAGCTGGCTGATTTTCTGGCGCAGTAGTTCCACCGCCCGCTCCCGGGTCGGGCTGTTGGGCTCCACCGCCGCTTCCCAGGTTTCCACCAGCTGGCGAATCTCCAGCAGTTCGTCGTACAGCTCGGTCACCGCCAGCGGAGGCGTCAGATGACTGATCATCACCGCCAGGGCCCGACGTTTGGCCTGAATGCCCTCGCCCACGCCATCCACGATGTAGGGGTAGATCAGCGGCAGGTTACCGCCCAGCAACTCGGGGTAGTCGTCCGAGGTGAGCCCGGCGCGGCGCCGGGGCAGGAACTCCCGGGTGGAATGACGACCGGTGTACACCAGGGCGTCGGCCTGGAAATGCTCCCGCAGCCAATAATAGAAGCCGACATACTGGTGGGTCGGCGGGAACGTGGTGTTGGCGTGCAGCAGTTCTTCGTCCACCTCCCAGCCCCGCGGTGGCTGCGGCCCGACAAAGATGTTGCCGAACCGCAGGCCCGGGAAGATCAGTTCGTCGTCCACCACCATCGAACGGCCGGGCGCCGCTCCCCAGCCCGACAGGCCGGGAAAGCCCGTCGCCAGCAACGCATCACGGGCGTTCACGACGTCTGCGCGGCCGCCGCCTTCGTTGAGCCGCTGCTGCCAAAACGCCTCGTACTCGTTCAGCAGCGCCACGGCCCGATCCCGGGCCGGATGCTGGTGGTTTTCCAGCAGGTGGTGGAGATCCCGGGCACCGCGATCCAGCAAGCCCAGGGCGATGTCATGTTCACCCGCCGCGAAGGCTTCTTCCAGCCGCTGATGCAGGTAACCCAGGGGGCCATCCTCCATTTCGGCTCGCACCACCGCTGGCAGGCTGGCGTAGTAGGCCCGATAGGCCGGCGCTGCCATTGATGCCACCAGGGGCGCCATCTGGCGGAGCGAACGGGGATCATCCGGCAGGCTCACACCTCGCTGCTGAATCATCGTCAGCAACGCCTTCGGCGATTCCGGCAGCGGTCCGGTCCGATAGCCCTCGGCCTTGAGCCAGCGCAGCATTTCCAGCAGCGAGGCAGGCACATCCAGGGCATCGGCGCCAACGTTCTGACGGCCCGGAGGGTGATTGTAGTAGATCAGCGCAATCCGCTTGTCGGCATTGTCCTTCAGCTGCAGCTGGTGCCAGTTATGGAGCCGATCCGCCAGCGCCACTACCCGGTCCAGCACCGGCATGGTGAGACTGAGGCGGACGCCGGTACGCTCGTCGATGACCGGAGGCTTGGCCACCGACAAGGCCATCGGCTGGCTGACGCCCTGCAACTCCGGCATGGCCAGCTGGTAGTGCACGGAATCCGAGGGCACGCCATCCACCGACAAACGCCACTGGCTTTCGGTGCGATCCGACAACCGCAGTCCCTTGATCACCGGAACGTTAAGCCGGGACAAGACGTCGTTCACCTGCTCGCGACCTTCACCGCCGCCGACCACGAAATCCTGCAGGCTGACCAGCCCGGCCAGGGTGGCCGGACCGAGAGTCGCGGGCAAATCGGTCAGCGCTTGCAGGCTGGCACCTCCCCAACGGGCGAGGATGGCGAAGCACTGGATGTTCCGCCGTTCCAGCTGGAAGCAGGCCTGGTCCAGCAGATCCCGGTCACCGGGACGGTCGCCGCTGTCCAGATCCAGCAACACCACCGCCGGGCCGGCCTCCAGTTTCAGGTCGCCGGCGCCGGCGCTGGCCTGCCCGCGCCGGTAGTAGCGAATGGCGGCGCGCGGGCTCGGAGCCGGAACAGTCATGTTCGCTCCCGCCCTGGCGAGTAGCCACTGCATCATGTGATTAAGGTGCTCTGGCGTCCGCCCCTGGTAATAGGCCCGGCCTTGCAGCCATTGGGCTTGCCCGGGGAAACGCGCCTGCTGCTCCCGCAGATGGGTACGGGCGTCAACGCCCGGGTCCGGAGCGGCAACCACCTGGCTCAAGGCATCGGCCTCCAACCCGGCAAAGGGCGAGCGGCCATCGAGCCGGGACAGCCGCACCAGACGGCGATCACTGTTGATGGCCAGCACCGGTAGGTCGCGCTGCGCCAGCAGGGCATCCACCCGCCGTTGCAGCCGCTCCACCTGATCGCCGAACACCGCCGCCAGCAACAGCGCGTCGGCCGATTGCAGCAACGAACCCAGTTCGTTGTCGCCCAGCAGCGCCAGTTGCTCCGGCGTGCGCAGGGCCACCCGGTGGTCCGGATACTGTTCCAGCAGCTGATGGGCGCCGGCGGCAAGTTCGGCCGCGGAACGATCGGAAATCACCCCGACGATGGTAGCCGCGTTGACCCAGAGCGACAGCACGCTCAGGGCCACCGCGGTCATAGCACGGTAGATCAGACGCAACTTCATGGCTTAGCGAAAATCGTAGCGTACGGACAACAGCGCGGTACGGCCGGCGGCCACAAAATCGGTGCCATCGAAACGCTCGGCGGTGGCGTACTCCTTATCGAACACATTGGCCACGGTCAGCCGGGTGCTCCAATCCTCCGCGAACGTCCAGCTGGCGCGCAGATCCAGGGTGCCGTAGCCCGGCAGGCGCTTATCGTTGGCGGCATCGTCGTAGCGGTAACCATAGGCCGCCACACTGCCGCCCACGGACCAGTTGGCGATGGCGCGATCCACATCGAGCCGCGCCGAGTGGCTGCTGCGCCGGCGCAGACGCTTGTCGGTGGCCTCGTCGCGGGGATCGGTCACCGCCACTGAGGCATTCACCCGCCAGTCATCCATTGCCAGGCCGCCGCTGAGTTCGGCGCCGCGGATACGGGCTTCGCTGACGTTCTGCGGCGACAGGGTCAGGGTGGGAATATCGAACTGCAGCTCGATCAGGTTCTCAATGTCCATCTGGTACAGCGCCAGGTCCCAGTACCAGTGGTCGTAGCTGCCGCTGGCGCCCAGTTCGTAGGCGTCCGCCTTTTCTGGCGCCAGATCCGGGTTACCGGTGAAAGAGCTGGTGCCGAAATTCTGGAAGGGCCAGTACAGGTCGTTGAAGGTCGGCGCCCGGAACGAGGAGCCGTAGCTGGCCCGAACACGGTGGGAACGGTCGATCGAGTGGCCCAGCGCGAGTCCGCCGGTTTCGTTCTTGCCGTAGGCCTCGTTGTCGTCGCCGCGCAGGCTCAGTTGCACATCGGTGGGCCCGAAATGCAGCCGCAGCTGGGTGAACAGAGCGCCGTTGGAGCGGCTGTTCTCATCGAAATCGGTGGTGCTCTTGACCTGTTCGTCCTGGAGTTCTGCCCCCAGTACCCATTCGTGGACATCCAGGGTCAGTGTGTTTTCCCAGCGCGCGGACCGGGTCAGGGTGTTGAAGGTCGAATCTGAGAAACTGCCGAAGGTTTCCTGCTCATCGCGGGCTTCGGCGAGCTGGACCGCCGTTCGCCAGTAGTCGCTCAGCGGTGCGTCCAGGCGGAAGCCGAAGGTGCGGATCATGAAGTCGGTGTTGCCGCCGTCAAACTCGGTGTTGCCCTGGGACTCCAGCAGCACCAGTGCCGCCTCGCCACCGTTGTCGAATTCATGCACCAGCCGGGCGACGCCGGCGGAATTGCGATAACCCCGGTCATCGCCGCCTTCCACCACCGGCGCGCCATCGGATTCTTTGTGCACGCCGTTCAGGCTGATGCGGGTCCGCTCGCTGCTGGCGGCTACGCCAACATTGACACGCTGAGTATCGAAGTTGCCGGCGGCCGCCTCCACCCAACCGTGATGGCCGGGCTGGGGATCAACGGTGAAGGCCTGGATCACGCCGCCCACCGCATCGGCTCCATACAGGGAACTGCGAGGGCCGCGCACGATTTCCACCCGCTCCACCAGTTCCACCGGTACAAACTGCCACGGCGCGCCACCGCTGGTGGCTGAGCGCAGGCGCACGCCGTCCAGCAGGAACACGGTGGAATCACTGGCGGTACCACGGGTGAATACGCTGGTTTGCTTGCCGAACGAACCGTTAGTGACCACGTCTATCCCTGGCTGGCCCCGCAGCAGGTCCTGCAGTTCGGACGGGTTCTGGGCGCGGATTTCATCTTCCTTGATGACGGTGACCGACGACAGACTCTCGCCAATGGTCAGTGGACCGGCGGTGCCGGTGACCACGATGGTGTCCAGTTCAGGAACACTTGCCTCCGGTTCGGCCGCCAGCGCAGCCGTCGACAGCAACACAGACGAAGACAGCAACAAAGAGGAGGAACAACCGGTCAAAACCTGGGCCGGCAACTTTTTGGTAGCAGACATAATCAACAGCTCGCTTGCATCCCGTGCGCACCCGCACGGCGATTCTTGGGGGTGCTGCGGCTGTTGCGGTCGGTGGGCGGAGACTGCTGTGGCGTAGGATGGTGCTGGCCGGTTTCACCCACCACCACTGCCCACCGCAGCGTCTGGTGTCATGAACACCCGAGGGTGGCCGCCAACAGCGGGGCCACGTCGATTGGGGTTCGTATTCCAGGCCGGTCTCCGGGCTTATGAGCGAAACCCGCGGGTTTCCGGATGGTCACCTTCCCATGCTTGGAAATCGGTTGGATTCCCTGCGGCACAGTGGCGCGTTAGACCATCTTTGACTCAATTACCGTTGCGGGGGCAGCGCCGGAGTGTCACCGGCTTCCCGTTTCACTCCCGGGCGGCGTTACCCGGGAAGCACCTGAAATCGCGCGCAGGCTACCAACTGGCGATTAATCGGTCAATGACCTTGGTCAGGGTTGCCGATAAACGGTGCCACTGGGCTTCCGTTGCCGGCAAGCCAAAACGCAGGGCCGGCGGCTGGTCAAAGACCCGCACCAGGATGCCATGCTCGGCCAGCGCCTCCGCCAAGACTCCGGCGCGCGGGTGGCGCACATACTGGAACAACAGGCTGCCACCCGCTGGCGCCATGCCCTGGGCAGCCAACAGGGTTTGCAAGCGCTCACTGTCACGCCAAAGCCTTGCCACTGCCTGATCCTGCCAGGGCCGGTCGGCAATGGCCTGAGCCATCAGGTAACGGGCTGGCCCGCTCAGCGCCCAGGGGCCGAGGCGGCGACTCAAGCCGTCGCCAAGGTGAGGATCGGTCAATGCCGCTCCGGCCCGCAGACCGGCCAGGCCATAGAACTTGCCCAGGGATTTGAGGATCACCAATCCGGGCTGTCCCGCCCACTGGGCAAGGCTGAGCGAATCCAGGCCCTCGGCAAACGCCTCATCCACCACCAACCAGCCGCCCCGGGCTGCCAGTCGTCGATACCAGGACAACAACCGGGCCGGCTCGATGCCCACCCCGGTGGGGTTGTTGGGCTGGATCCAAACCAGTACATCCAGCTCGTCCAGCCAGGCCTCGCCCGCCATCATGTCTTCGATCGCCAGCCGTCGGACCCTATGGCCAGCCACCTGCCAGGCATGACGGTGCTCCTGGTAGCCCGGATGCGGCACGCCCACCCGACACCGTGCCCGCAACTCCGGCAGGGCCTGAATCGCCGCCTGGCTGCCGGCCACCGGAATGCAGACCGCCGCCTCCGGCGCGCCGGTCCAGCCACGAATGGCGGCCGCCAGGCCGTCATCCTCTTCCGGCAACCGCTGCCAAACCACCTCCGGAACTGAGGGTACCGGCCAGCCATTCGGATTAATGCCGGTGGACAGGTCGAGCCATTGCTCACGGGGAATGCCCCAACGGCGCGCCGCCTGGTTCAGGCGCCCGCCGTGGGCGGGCGGATCCGACCTCACCATGGCAGCACGCCTGCCGCTGCCGCGCCAGCCGCCAGCACCAGCAACCACAAGCAGACGCCGCGCTGAATCAGACCGATGGCTCGCCCAATGGTGGCGGCATCCGGTGCCGGGCCCTCACCCAGCCGTGGCCGTGACTTGAGTCCACCGGCATAGGGCGCCGGCCCACCCAGGGTGACACCCAGCGCACCGGCCCCGGCGGCCATGACCGGGCCGGCATTGGGGCTGTCCCAGGCCGGAGCCTGGCTGCGCCAGCAACGCCAGGCCAGTCGACGCCGGCCCAACAGGGTGTAGGTCAGGGCGGTCAGCCGGGCCGGCAGCCAGTTCACGACATCATCCAGCCTTGCCGCTACCCGGCCAAAGCGCAGAAACCGGTCGTTCCGATAGCCCCACATCGCATCCAGGGTGTTGATCAGGCGGTGCGCCACCACCCCGGCCGGCCCCGCCAGCAAGAACCAGAACAGGCTGGCGAACACCGCATCGGCACCGTTTTCCAGCATTGACTCAGTGGCCGCCGCCGCGACACCGGCTTCGTCCAGTGCTGAGGCCTGACGACTGACGATCCAGCCAACCCGTGCCCGCGCCTCTCCCAGATTGCCTGTCGCCAGCGGTACGGCAACCGCGCCGCCGTGCTCGGTCAAACCGCGTAACGACAGCGCCGACCACAGCACCAGTACGCCGAACAGCAGATTCAACGGCTGGGGCAGCCACCACGCCATGGCCTGTACCGCCACCACGATCGGCACCACCAGCACCGCCAGCGCCACCGCCCCGCGCCAGACCGACGTTCCCCGAGCCCGGTTCAGCCGTTGCTCGAGGCCATTGGCGAGTGCGCCGAATCCCACCAGCGGATGCCAGCGGACCGGTTCCCCCAGACAACGGTCGAGTACCACGGCGGCGACACACACCAGCACAGACGAAGTAATCCAATCCACCACACTGTGTTTCCTGAAAATTCGGGCGCCCAGTCTACTCGACCAGCCCCCAGCCTTGACACCGTTTTGAGCTCATACCACCATCGACGGCTGTTGCATTCACTCAGGACCGTCAACGATGACCCTCCCGCAGAGCTGGACAACCCCTCCCCCGCCTGTCGATGACCAGGCCCGTGTTCGCGCCCAGGAGCGCCAGGGCGTGTTGACCAAGCCGCCAGGCTCACTCGGCCGGCTGGAAGCCCTGGCCATCGCCCTGGCGGCGCAACAGGGCAGCGACCGCCCACGGGCAGACCAGGTCCACATTGCGGTGTTCGCCGGTGACCACGGTGTCTGTGCCGAGGGCGTTTCGGCGTTTCCCCAGGAAGTTACCGGGCAGATGATCGCCAACTTCGCCAATGGCGGTGCCGCCATCAGCGTGATGGCCCGTCATTTGGAAGCCACCCTGGAAGTGGTCAATCTGGGCACGGTAACCCCGACCCCCGATCTCGCGGGCGTCAACAACCTGCAAATAGCGCCGGGCACCGCCAATCTGGCCCGGCAAAACGCCATGACCCTCGATCAGGTCAGCCGAGCCCTGGCCGCCGGCGACGCCGCCGCCGAGCGTGCCGCCATCGGTGGCGCCCAGGTCTTCATCGGCGGCGACATGGGCATCGGCAATACCACCAGCGCCGCCGCCCTGGCCTGCGCGCTGCTGGGGGCCGCGCCGGCGGAGCTGGCCGGTCCCGGCACCGGCCTGGACCGCCAGGGCGTCAGCCACAAGGCGGAGGTGATCGCCCAGGCCCTGGCTCGGCACGGTGCCGACCGGCAGCCGCTGTCCACCCTGGCCTCCCTGGGCGGACTGGAAATTGCCGCCCTCGCCGGGGCCATCCTGGGCTGTGCGGCCCGGCGTGTTCCGGTGCTGGTGGACGGCTTCATTGTCTCCGTGGCGGCCCTGGTGGCGGTGCGCCAGCAGCCGGCCGCGCGCGCCTGGCTGCACTTTTCCCACCGCTCCGGCGAACCCGGACACGGCCAGGTGCTGGCCGCCCTGGAAGCCGAGCCACTGCTGGACCTGGGCCTGCGGCTGGGGGAAGGCAGCGGAGCCGCGGTGGCCCTGCCGCTGTTGCGCGCCGCCTGTGCCCTGCACAACGGCATGGCCAGCTTTGCCGACGCCGGCGTCAGCAATCAAACAGCAACGGGCAGCCAAGAGGCCGGCGATGAGTCATAGAGCAACCACCGTGCTGGATCTCATCCGTCACGGCGAGCCCCGCGGAGGCCCCAAATTCAGGGGCAGCCAGGACGATCCCCTGAGCGAATTGGGCTGGCAGCAGATGCGGTCGGCCATCTCACCAGACGATCGGTGGGATGCGATTGTCACCTCACCGCTGTTACGCTGCATCGAATTTGCCACCGAACTGGCGGAACAGCGCAACCTGCCCCTGCATGTGGAAGACCGGTTGCGGGAGGTCAATTTCGGCAAATGGGAAGGCAAAACCACCGATGAAGTCATTGCCGCCGAGGGCAACCGACTGTCCCGGTTCTGGGAGGACCCGGTGGCCAACACGCCGCCGGGGGGCGAGTCTATTGTCGATTTCCACCGGCGGGTCAGTGCCGGCTGGCAGCACTGGCGCGAGCAATTGGCCGGCCAGCGGGTGCTGGTGGTGTGTCATGGCGGGGTGATCCGGATGATACTGGCGGAGGTGATGGGGGTACCGTTGCAGCGCTCATTCGCCGGGATTGCGGTGCCCTACGCCTGCCGCAGCCGTATCCAGGTGGACGTCTCGAGCTATGGCACTTTAAGTTGCCTGTACCGGCATGGCTGAGACCGCACATCATAAACAACCACGACTCCAAACAAGGACCGCCATCGTGAGCTACGATCACAACAACATCTTCGCCAAGATCCTCAAGGGCGAGCTGCCCTGCATCAAGCTGTATGAGGACGACCACACCCTGTCGTTCATGGACATCATGCCCCAGGCGGACGGCCACGCCCTGATCATCTCCAAGGAGCCGGCCGAGACTTTGCATGATCTGTCGCCGGAGGCGGCCGCCGCCTGCATCCAGACCACCCAGAAGATCGCCAAGGCCGTCGAGACCGCGCTGGAGGTGCCGGGCACGGTGGTGATGCAGCTCAATGGCAAGGGCGCCGGTCAGACCGTTCCCCACGTGCATTTCCACGTGGTTCCCACCTCCATTGCCCAGCTGAGGGCGACGCCCCATGCCGCCAATGCCGCACAGCAGGAACGGCTGGAGGAGTTTGCCCGGAGGATCAGGGAGTATCTCTAGGCCCCTGTAGCCTGACACTCAGGTGGCGGTGGTCAGGCGGGAAGCTTACTCCACTCTCCTCAAAGGTACGTCCCTGTACCTATCGGAGACCGCGGCATCCATGCCGCTGCTACACAAGCCTGCCCCCTGACCACATTCAAGCCATGGAGATATCGCTGGCTTAACCTTCAGCTTCCTAATCGAGATAGTTTACTTACATCCCCCTAACACCGGCGATATCGCCACCGCCAGAAAGCGAGCAGCAGAGGCTTTTCCGTAGCAGCGGCAAGGATGCCGCGCTGCCCGCCCAGGCACATGGACGTGCCTTGAAGGGCAGCGAAGGAAAAGCCTCTGCTGCTCGCCGGCACGGAACACCCAGGCTAGGGCAGAGCATTCCGTGAATCCAAGCGTTCCCTACCGCAGTCCTCAGCTGATTTATCCTTCCTTCAAAACCAGGGGCAACCCCGCCACACTCATCATCACCCGGTCACAACGCTGGGCCAGGGCCTGGTTGAGCCAACCCAGTTCGTCGCAGAACCGACGGGTGAGCGGGTCCATGCCGATGGTGCCCAACCCCACTTCGTTGCTGACAATCACCAACGCTCCGGGATAGGCGGTCACCGTTTCCAGAAAGGCAGTGCGCTCCCGTTTGAAGACCTCGTCGCCGGCGTGCAACAGATTACTCACCCACAGGCTCATGCAATCAATCAACAAACACGGCGGCTCGTCGCACACCGCTGCCTCCGCCAACGCCTCGGCCAGCGCCAACGGTGCTTCCCGCAGCCCCCAATGCTCGGGACGTCCCTGCTGGTGGCGGCGAATCCGTGCCGCCATTTCCTCATCCCCCGCCGTTGCCGTCGCCACGTAGACCACGTCGCCGTCATGGGCCTGCGCCGTGCGCTCGGCCATGCCGGTCTTGCCCGACCGGATACCACCTAAAACCAAGGTACGAACCGCCAATTCCGTTACTCCCTCGCCACGGGCCTCGTGTCGCCGACACCCGCCTGATTAAATTTTGGCCCAATGTGATGCAGTTCACATTTTGGCGTTATGCTACAACCTGTCACGTATTAAACGGAACCTCGTGAGACTTTCTCACGTTTTATCCGGACAACAACAAAAAACCGAGGCACCAATGACACACTCAAACCATCCCTGTTTCAAGGCATGGCTGCTCGGCAGTACCCTGACCCTCACCGGCTGTCTGGGCGGTGACGATTCCTCCAGCACCGCCCAGATTGAACCGAACACCCAGCCGCCAACCGTGACACCGCAACAGCCGGGCTCGATCGGTGGCGACAGCCTGGCGCGGCAACTGCCCTTCGGCCGCTATCAGTTCGCCAACGGCTGCTACCTGGTCCAGCAGGGCGACCATTATCTGGCCACCAGCCCCAGCGCGGATGGTTACCACAGCACCAGCGACATCAGCCAGGCTACGGCGTTTTACTTCAAACCCACCGGGCTGGGCAGCTACCTGCTGCTGTCGGATTACCAGCGCGGCACCGGCGAGCAGGGCCAGAAATCGCTGCTGGGCATTACCGACCCGGGTGGTGAGTTCCTCGACGACGCCGGCAATTTTATCGGTGAAGTGAGCTACCTGGTGGCCGGACTGGGAGACATGGCCAACTTCTTCCTGGACCCGATCTCCCCCCTTGGCGATGCCGTGCGGGCCCTCGGGGAAAGCCTGGAGAACAGCGGCGATCAACTGGGCGACATCTCGGTCAACCCGGCGCTGGGACTGGTCGGCGAGGCCAGTGACCTGGCCATTTGGGAGCTGTTGCCCGCCGATGGCGACCGTTTCCAGCTGTCGTCGCGGGTGACCGGATTGCTGCTCACCGCTTCCGACCAGGGTCTGGGCTTGTCCTCGCCAACCCTGGCCGGCGCCGACAGTGCGTTTGCGATGGTGCCCAGCGAGGGCTGTGCCGCCTATCCCGAGGCCGAGCTGAACGCCACCGTTGACCGCAAGGGCCCGGCCACCTACCTCAAGGAAGTGGACCGCTTTCGCGGCATCCCCGGTATCGACCAGGACGACCTGTACGGCTACGTCGACATCCACAGCCACATATCCGCCTATGAATTCATCGGCGGCCGGGTGAACTACGGCGATCCGTTCCACAAGTTCGGCATCGACCACGCCCTGGACGACTGCGAGGAAAACCACGGCCCCCAGGGTATGACCGGCATCGTCGAGCACGTCACCAGCACCCTTGGCCCCCATGAAACCGAGGGCTGGCCCACGTTCAATGACTGGCCCCGCAACAATTCCCTGCAACACCACCAGAGCTACTACCGCTGGCTGGAGCGGGCGCACCTGTCGGGCCTGAAAATTCTGGTGAACCACCTGGTGCACAACGAAATCCTGTGCCAGCTCAACCCCCAGAAGCAGAACGACTGCGACACCATGCCGGCCATTGAGATGCAGGCACAACGGATGCAGGAGATGCAGGACTACATCGACGCCCAGCACGGCGGGCCCGGTCTGGGCTGGTTCCGCCTGGTCACGGGCCCCGCCGAGGCGCGCGAGGTGATCGAGGCCGGCAAGATGGCGGTGGTGCTGGGGGTTGAGACCTCCAAGGTGTTCAACTGCGGCGAATTTCAGGGTCAGCCGGAGTGTACCCGGGAGCAGATCGTCGAGCGTCTCGACCGCTTGTACGATCTGGGCGTGCGTAACGTGTTCCCGGTGCACAAGTTCGATAACGCCTTTGCCGGTCACCTGCCGGATCTCAGCCACGGCGTCGGCATCGGCGCCGTGCTCTATGCCGGCAACCTGGCGGAAACCGGTCACCCCGTCGAGTTCGAGACCTGTCCCGCCGAGGCCCAGGAATATTCCGGTCTGGAGCCGGACCAGAACCCCGAACCGCTGGGCCCACTGGGGCTGATGGAGCAGTTGCTGTTTCAGCTCGACTACCTGGGTGACCGTTTCCCGGAGAGCCCCGAGGAATTCGCCGAGTATGACCCCCGCGCCGGTACCGATCACCTGTGCAACCGCCGCGGCCTCACCGATCTGGGCCACTTCCTGATCCAGGAGCTGATGAAGCGGGGCATGCTGATCGAGACCGATCACATCAGCCGCAAGGCCTCCGCCCGCATCCTCGAGATCACCGCCGAGCACGGCTACCCGGTGATCAACAGCCACGGCGGCTGGGGCGGCACCGAACGGCTGCGGGATCGCATTGCCGCTCAGGGCGGCGTCTCCGGCTCCTTCGCCTCGGCCCGCGACCATTGGGTGCGCCAGCTGACCCGGGACGGCGAGCGGCCACGGGATGACGCCTTCCGCGTCGGCCCCTTCGGCGGTGCCGGCATGGCCTCGGACGTCAACGGCATTGCCGCCCTCGCCGGCAATCCCGGCAGCCCGGAACAGGCCGACCAGCTCTATCCCTTCCAGTCGGTCGATGGCCGGGTCACCTTCGACGTGCAGCGCACCGGTGATCGCGAGTTCAGCCTTTACGACGGTCGCGGCGTTGCCCACTACGGGCTCTACCCGGATCAGATCGAGGACATGATCCGCTTCAGCGAAGCCCCCCGTGAACGGGTCAACGAAGCGGTCAACCAGCTGTTCACCTCCGCCGAAGCCTACCTGCGCATGTGGGAGCGGGCGGAGCAGGCTGCCCGCTGAGCCGGGCAGCCTCAGGCCCAGGGACGGGCCGCCCTCATTGTCAGAGCCCTATCTACAACACAACAAAAGAGATCCCCACGATGAGACACTTATCGACACCCACCGGTCTGGCCGCCGCCCTGAGCGCCGTGCTGCTGACCGGCTGCTTCGGCGGCGGTGGCGGTGGCAGCGACGACCCCAAGCCCAGCCCTTCCGACAACGCCGTGGCCGGCGACCGGACCGATCGGCCGCAGCCCAACCCATTCTCCGATGGCCGCATATTCACCATCAATCCGGGCCCTGCTGCCACCACCGACATGGTGGCGGCGATGATCCAGATGCGTCCCGGCGACGTGATGAAGTTCGGCTGCGGCTTTATTGAGCTGGACCAGGGCCTGCTGCTGCAGGCCACCGAGGACATCCGCATCGAAGGCTGCGGCAAGGACGAGACCGTGCTGTCGTTCCGTGACAGCGTCAACGTCACCGGGCTGGAAGCGCTGAATGTGCGCGGCATCACCGTGGAGGGACTGACCATTCTCGATTCCCCCGGCGATGCCTTCAAACTCAAGGGCGTCAAGTGGGGCACCCTGCGGGACGTTCGGGCGATCTGGTCCGGCGGCGGCGACGCCATCACCGCCGACAACTACGGCCAACGCCTGCATGTGGCCTGTACCGCGCCCCCCTTCAACGAGGGCGACCCCACCCCCGACTATGTGCCCAGCTCCGCCAGCGGCCGCTACGGCATCTACCCGGTGGAATCGGAAAATATCCTAGTGGAGAACTCCGAATCGGTGGGTGCCTCTGACGCCGGCATCTACGTCGGTCAGACCAACACCGCGATCATCCGCGACAGCCGGGCGGCCTATAACGTCATGGGCTTCGAAATCGAGAACGTCCAGGGTGGCGAGTACGACAACAACCTCGCCGAATGCAACACCGGCGGCTTCCTGGTCTACGATCTGGAGAACATCACCCAGTACGGCGACACCTCGGTGATGCTCAACAACCTGGCCCGCAACAACAACACCTACAACTTCGCCCACAGCGGCCTGGTGTCGGCGGTCCCCCGGGGCACCGGTTTCATCACCCTGGGTTATGACAACATCGAGGTGTACAACAACACCTTCGAGGACCACAGCACCGCGGCGGTGATCTACACCAGCTACGAGCTGATCGACGGCGAGGGCAAGACCTCCGACAAGAAGCTCGACCCCTACACCGAAGGCCTGCACATCTACAACAACGTGATGCGCAACTCCGGCTATGACCTGCCGCCGCCCAACCTGGAGAAGGTGATGGAAGGCCAGGTGGAAACCGTGCTGCCCACCCTGATCGGTCTGAAAAACGTCACCAATCCCGGCAAGGGCGCCCACATCGTCTGGGACGGTCTGCTGGACGAGCTGGATGGCGAATGCCCCTACCCGCTGGACGCCAATGGCTCGCCGGTGCCCCAGGACGAAAACGGCAAGCCGATCCACACCAACGAGCACCCGAATCCGGCCTGTCACTACAACGCCTACAAGTTCGATGCCGCCGCTGAGCGCAAACAGCCCCAGTGGGGTTCCTGCTTCCACGACAATGATCTGGGCAGCGAGAGTCAGGCCTACATGAACTTCCACGGCACCGAAGGCCTGGAGCTGGTGCTGGCCGCCGCCGATCAGGACGCCAGCATCCTCAGCCCCGAGGGCATCCAGTCCATTCTGGCGGGACTGCCCGGCGCCGTCGCCGACACCGACGCCACCGTGCATGACTGCCAGGGCCGCTTCGGCCGGGTGCTGGCACCGCTGCCACGGGTGGTGATTCCGCCATTCGAACGCAGTGGCGCAATCGATCCGGCACCGTCCGAGGAGTACGTGAACCGTCTCTGTGGCCGCAACGTCGGTGCCGGTCAGATCAACCGCCGGGCGCTCGCGGTCAACTGTCCGCAGCTGGATCAGTACAACCTGTTTGCCGACCCCCACGACCCCCGCAGCGCCCCGAACGAGGGCGGGGTGCCCTACGCGCTCAACAGCAAGCTGTTCTCGGACTACGCCACCAAATACCGGGTCGCTTTCATTCCCCCCGGCACCAGGGCCATCTACTACGACGGCCAGAACGGCGGCAACCTGAACGGCGCCCTGCACTTCCCCAACGGCACCGTGCTCAGCAAGACCTTCGCCTTCACCGATGAGAGCGAAGGCAGCGAGGAACTGGTGGAAACCCGGCTGCTGATCCGCCGCACCGGCGAAAGCGGCAAGCCGTTCTGGGACGGCCTGACCTACATCTGGGAAACCGGCGCCGACGGCAAACCGGTGGCCAAGCTGGCCATGGGCGGTGGTACCCGGGCGGTGAGCTGGCACTACCAGGACAGCCGTACCGGCAATCTGCTGGTGGGCTCCACCGATGGCTACGCCATTCCCAACGCCAACCAATGCATTACCTGCCACAGCAACGACGACGTCGCCTCCGGCAGTGCCCCCATTGGTCCCAAGCCCCGCAACCTGAACCGCCGCTACGCGCCGGAATCCAGTTTCATGGGTAGCCGGGGTCAGGGTGGCTTCCCGCAAGTGAACCAGCTGCAGTACTGGGTCGATCAGGGCATTCTCACCGGCACCCCGGCGCTGAACATCGATGGCCATGGCGTTGCCACCAACATCGAACGCCTGCCCCACTGGGATCTGCCCGGCGACAGCGGCGCAACCGCCGGCTCCGACGCCGACATCGAGCAGCGCCTGCGGGCCTACCTGGAGGTCAACTGTCAGCACTGCCACAACGACCGTGGTGCGGCCTCCAACACCGGCTACTACCTGGATCATTTCCGTGAGGTCAACGCCAGCTACGGCATCTGCAAGAAGCCCACCGCCACCGGCGGCGGCTCCTGTGGCCGCCAGCACATCGTGGTGCCGGGCGAGCCGGACGCCTCCATCCTGTCCTGCCGGATGGGCGCCGAACACGATCCTCAGCGTATGATGCCGCCCATCGCCCGCAGCGTGATCCACACCGAGGCGGTGACGCTGCTCAACGACTGGATCGCCAACGTGGTCACCACCGACTACGAGAACGGCGACGCCTGTGGCGGTGGCTCCATCTTCCAGTCACTGGTGCAGTAACAGGCCGGGGACCTTGCGGGCAACCCGCATGGTCCCCGCTTGTCGGCAGCTGCTATATTGCCTCTGAGCACCGGCCCACCAGGGACGACTGACCGAGGCACCCCATGCAAGCCGAACTGATCGAAATCCGCAACCACCTGGCCCAGCACTCCCCCTTCGACGACATGGCCGAAGACACCCTGGACCAGGTGGTGTCCCAGATCGAAGTGGCCTATTACCGCGCCGGCAGCACCATCACCGAGCTGGGTGATCTCAGCACTCACCTGTACTACATCCGCAGCGGCGCCGTGGAGATCTATCGCCGTTCCGGCGAGCTTTACAACCGCCTCAGTGAGGGTGATATCTTCGGCCAGTTCGGCCTGATGATGAACAAAACCGTGCGGTTCCCCACCAAGGCCCTGGAAGACAGCCTGCTCTACCTGATCCCGGCAGCGGTGTTCCAACAGCTGTGGGAAACCGACGAGAGCTTTGCCGACTACGTTGAAATCGAAGACCGCACCCGCCTGCGCACGGCGGTGTCACGCCGCGAGAAAGGCAACGAACTGATGACCGCCCGGGTGACCCGGCTGATATCCCGGCCACCGGTGACCGCCCCCACCACCATTCGTCTGCAGGAAGCCGCCCGCATCATGACCGAAGAGGGCGTATCGTCCCTGGTGCTGATGGACGAAAGCGGGGACAAACCCACCATGGCCGGCATCATCACCGACCGCGATCTGCGCACTCGGGCGCTGACCGAGGCCCTGCCCTCGGAGACTCCCATCCGCGACATCATGTCCACCGGACTCATTACCATCCACTCCCGCGCCTTCATTTTCGAGGCGATGCTGCTGATGCTGCACAACAACGTGCACCACCTGCCGGTGCTGGACCGGGACGAACCCCGTGGGGTGATCTCGCTGGCGGACGTGATCAAGTATGAGACCCAGAGCAGCCTGTTCCTGGTGGGCAACATCTTCCACCAGCAGACCGTGAAGGGATTGAAGGCCATCAGCAAGGACGTGCGCCACAGTTTCGTGCGCATGGTCAACGAGGACGCCAACTCCCACATGATCGGCAGCGCCATGGCCGGCATTGGACGCAGTTTTACCCAGCGGCTGCTGGAACTGGGGGAAGAAAAGTTTGGCCCGCCGCCGGTGCCCTACTGTTTCATGGCGCTGGGCTCCATGGCCCGGGACGAACAGCTGGTGGTGACCGATCAGGACAACGCCATGATCCTTGACGACCGCTTCGAGCCGGAATTGCACGACGGCTATTTCCTGAGCCTTGCCCGCTTTGTCTGCGACGGCCTGGCCGCCTGCGGCTACCGGTACTGCACCGGCGATATCATGGCCACCAATGAAAAGTGGCGACAGCCCCTGCGGGTGTGGAAAGACTGCTTCAGTGACTGGATCGACAACCCCAAGGCCGAGGCGCTGCTCAACAGCAACATCTTCTTCGATCTGGACGGCATCCACGGCGATACACAGATGGCCGAAGAGCTAAAGGCCCTGATCGCCGGCAAGGCCAGCCAGAGTCAGCGTTTCCTGGCCTACCTGGCCCGGAACGCCCTCAACCGGACGCCACCGCTGGGCTTCTTCCGCACCTTTGTGATGGAGGAGGACGGCAAGCAGAACAACACCATTAACCTGAAACGACGGGGCACCGCACCCATCTCCGACCTGATCCGCATTCATGCCCTGGCCTGCGGTTCCAGGGCGCAAAACTCGTTCGAACGACTGCAGGCCATCGGCGAGACCCGCTTGCTGCCGGAAGGCAGTGTCGAAAACCTGCGGGACGCCCTGGAATTCATCGCCATCGTACGCATCCGGCATCAGGCGCTGGCCATCGAGGATGGCCGCGAGCCGGACAACAACGTGCGCCCTGAAGACCTGTCGCCGTTTGAGCGCAATCACCTCAAGGACGCCTTCCAGGTGGTCAGCAACGCCCAGAAATTCCTGCGTTATCGCTACCAGGCGCCGGTCGGGCGCAGCCTGGGTTAACGGCGCAATCATGGCTCACCGCAAACGCTCCGCCACCGACGCGACCGACGCCCCCTGGCCAGCGCGCCTGGCCCATTGCGCGGCGCAGGCCCGAGATCCACGGCTGAAGGCCTACTTCGAGGCTGGGTGCCCGGCACCGGACACGCCGATCCATGAGGTGCCCCTAGTGGCGCTGGATTTCGAAACCACCGGGCTGGACCCGGACCGCCACGCCATCGTCAGCATCGGCCTGGTGCCGTTTACCCTGTCCCGTATCCAGTGTCGCGATGCCCGCCACTGGGTGGTGCGCCCGCAGCGGCCATTGAATCAGGACTCGGTCACCATCCACGGCATCACCCACTCGGACATCGACGAGGCGCCGGATCTGGAAGAGATTCTGGCGGATCTGCTGGCCGCCCTGGCGGGGCGAGTTGCGGTGGTGCATTACCGGGCCATCGAACGGCCGTTTCTGGATGTGGCGCTGCGCTGGCGGCTCCACGAAGGCATCACCTTCCCGGTGATTGACACCATGGCCATCGAGGCCCACCTGCACCCCAAACGCCGTCCCAACTGGCTGCAACGCCTATCCGGCGAGCGCTCGGTGTCGATACGCCTGGCAGACAGCCGCACGCGCTACCACCTGCCCCATTACGCCCCCCACCACGCCCTCACCGACGCCCTGGCCACCGCCGAACTGCTGCAGGCGCAGATTCAGCACCACTTCAACGCGGAGACGCCGCTCCGGGACTTGTGGTTGTGACCCTGCTCGGGGGCGTGACCGGGCAAGCCATAAAGAAGACCTTCATGCGCCAGAGGCGGATCTCAGTCGCCGATGGCGCCGTAGGTTGACCGCAAATAGCGATGGCGCCGTTTGAAAACCCGCTCATAAACGGGCTTGAGGGCGACACCCATGGGCCGGAACCGGTTACTGAATTCAACCGTGTCCCTGACAATAGCGGCGTTACCCGCCGGGATAATCTGCCGCTGATGACGCCAGGTCTTGTTCATCAGTGAGGTCGATGACTCCCTGAATCCGAGATCGCCAACCTCCTCGAACAGGAATTGGTGTACATCGCTAGGAATAAGGCCAAACAGCGAGATCACGCTCTTGAACAGCCGTACCCCGGTTGGCCACGAGCTGATCGGCCGCTGCCGCCATTCATCGGGGGCCGACATGCGCAGCAAGGGCGCCAGCTCTCGATTCACCGCCTCCATGGTGAACAGGTCACGGGATAGACTGGAAGCTTCCACTCGCAGCTTTGACTCGATATTGAAAATGGGCATCCTGATTCCCTTGGGTAAACGATCCGTCTTTACGACACTCGGCGGCGACCCTCCGCCCCCAACATCGCCCTGTTTTGCATGCGTACAGCGCCAGCTAAACCAGCGGGCCATCCTCAAGCGCCTGATAGCGCGGTAACCCATCAGTAAATTCATACCACTCGGCAGCGGAACTTGCATGGATATGGTAACTGGGTTTGGCCTCTATCGGGGTTTTCAGAGTGCCGATCCGCAAACGCAAACGCTCGGGTTTTGAGTCCAGCCGGCTGTATAGGGGGCTGCCACATTCACCACAGAACGCCCGCTGCTTCCCAGGCCCGGACTCGAACGCCTTTACGAACTCATGCCCCGTGACAAAGCGGAATTCAGATGCCTGAATGG
Source organism: Marinobacter sp. SS21 (assembly GCF_028369065.1). GTDB lineage: Bacteria > Pseudomonadota > Gammaproteobacteria > Pseudomonadales > Oleiphilaceae > Marinobacter. The sequence continues at coordinate 331,872 of NZ_JAQNDA010000001.1, read as the reverse complement.
GGCTATTGGTAGCGTAGGCAGAACCTTGGGCGCGACGGCACTGAGAACAATGGCACATCGCGATAGGACCAAGCTCGCCACTGTATTCGTAGAGCACCTGACCACAAAGACAACTTCCGTGAAACATACTTTCTCCTTGGGCATTACGTTGAGTACGGGCGCCGCCCACCATACCACAGCGATCGCTGAGCCAAGTTCCCCACGCCTGGTCATGGCATTGTTTGACTATCGTCCGTTACCCACAAGTCCGCGGGTAACAGAGCACTGGTGGGACACAAAAAAGCCCGAACCATTTCCCAACGGTTCGGGCTTGCGCTGTTACAGTCGCGCCCCGTTACATCTCAACCGCCCTTGGGCTCACCCGATCCAGGTAGGCGCCGTAGCCCTCGGCCACCATCCGCTCGCGGGGGATGAAGCGCAGCGCGGCGGAGTTCATGCAGTAGCGCAGGCCGGTCGGGGGCGGGCCGTCCTCGAACAGGTGGCCGAGGTGGGAGTCGGCGTATTTGCTGCGAATTTCCACCCGGGTCATGAACAGGCTGCGGTCCTCCCGCTCCACCAGTACGCCCGGTTCGATGGGCCGGGTGAAGCTGGGCCAGCCGGTGCCGGACTTGTACTTGTCGTCGGAGGAGAACAGCGGCTCGCCGGAGACCACGTCCACGTAGAGGCCGGCCCGCTTCTCGTCCCAGTAGGTGTTGCTGAAGGCGCGTTCGGTATCGTCGCGCTGGGTGACGTTGTACTGCAGCGGGGTCAGCCGGTCCTTCAGTTCGTCGTCGCCAGGCTTGACGAAGCCGGCCGCATCAAAGCCTTGCGCGCCGCCCATCCGTTCGGGACGGAACTGGCTGTAATCGATGTTGCGGTCCTCGCCCCAGATCTTGTCGACAAACTGGTAGCGCCCGGAGTTGAAGGTGTAGAACTGGTAGCGGATCGGGTTTTTCTTGTAGTAGTCCTGGTGGTACTCCTCGGCGTCGTAGAACACCTGGAACGGCGCGATCTCGATGATCACCGGCTTGTCGTAGCGCCCGGATTCGCTCAGCGCCTGCTTGGCGGTCTCGGCAGCCAGGCGTTGCTGCTCGTTGTGGTAGAAGATGCCGGGCCGGTACTGGCGGCCACGATCGACGAACTGACCGTTGGCGTCGGTGGGATTCATCATCCGCCACAGTCCCTGGAGCAGGCCCTCATAAGTGATGACCTGGGGATCGTAGTAGACCTGCACCGCTTCGGTGTGGCCGGTGCGACCGGAAGACACCTGTTTGTAGTCCGGGCTGACCTCGGCGCCGCCGGTGTAACCGGAGACCGCCTCTACCACCCCGGGCAGTTTCTCGTAGCCGGCTTCCACGCACCAGAAGCAGCCGCCGGCGAAGGTGGCTACCGCCAGGCCGGGATCGTCCGGCGCATAGCGTGACGGCTCCGCCATCGGATCGCCGCTGCCCAGCGTCCAACCCAGCACTCCCAGCCCCACCACCAGGGCCGCGCTTTGCAGATATCGTTTCATACTCGTTGCCTCCTGTACCCAAGGTTCCTTTGGGCTCGTCTGTGTCTATGGACACCAGTGTGTGGGTAAAATTTCACGCCCGGGTCGGGGATTTCTCACGAATCTATAACGATGGGTAAGGCGATGGTGAAGGCACTGCCCCGAGGCTGCAGATTGCACACCTCGATGCTGCCCTGCTGCAGGGTCATGATGCGTTTGGCGATGGCCAGGCCCAGGCCGGCGTGGCCACTGGCGTTGCCGGACTCTCCCCGGTAGAAGGCATCGAAAATGTGGGGCAGGTCCTGCTCGGCGATGCCCGGGCCGGCGTCCCGCACCGAGACCCTCAGAAAGGCCTGCTGGTGGTCCAGGGTAAGCGACACCTCGCTGTCCTGCGGACTGTAGTCGATGGCGTTGCCGATGAGGTTGTCCAGCACACGCTCGGTCAGCGCCAGGTCGCCGTGGGCCAGGGGCAGGCTGGGGCTGGCCGTCACCGTTAGCCGGATGGCTTTGTCGGCCGCCCGGGGGCCGTGCTTGTGCACCACATCGTGGACCAGCTCGGCCAACGGAAAAGGTTCCGGCCGGGGTTGCTTTTCCCGCGCCTCCAGGGCCGCCAGCTCGAACAGCTCATCCACCTGACGGCTCAGCCGTCGGCCTTCCGCCAGGGCAATGTCCAGAAACCGCTCCTGCTCGGCCTCACTGAGGGTGGCCCGCTTCATCCGCAGGCTCTCGACGTAGCCCTGCATGGAGGCCAGCGGTGTGCGCAGGTCGTGGGAGACCTGGGCCACCAGCCGTCGACGCAGGGCATCTTTTTCCTGCAACTGGTCAATCTGGCTGGCGATGCGCTCCGCCATATGGTCGAACGCCACCCCCAGGTAATCGATTTCGTCCCGCACCCGGGGCCGTTGCCGCTGCCAGGTCTGATGGGGCGGCTGGCTCATGTCGCCGGTTTCGAACCGTTCCACCAACTGAGTCAGCCGGCTCAGACGCCGGGTCAGCAGCCGGAACACCGCCAGCCCGGCGAACATGCCCAGCACCAGGCTGATCAGCACCGCCCAGGCGCTCATCTCGATGAAGCGGCTGCTGCGGGCCATCTGCTCCGCCAGGTCGAACTCCTCGCCCCGCAACACCACGTACAGGTAACCGTCCGGGTTGGCGGCGGACGGAATGGGCGTGGCGGAAAACACTTTCTGGCGGTCGTGGCTGCGGGGGTCGTCCCCCAGCACCGGGTAGGCGCTCATATCCGCCAGCAAGCGCTGCACCGGCGTCAGGTCCACATGATTGCGCTTGATCTTGGCCGGGTCGGCGGAATAGGCGAGGATCTTGCCGCTGGGGTCCAGCAGGTAGATCTCGATGCTGGGGTTGATGGTCATGTAGAGCTCGAACAGTTCCTTCAACGCCGCCTCGTCCAGCCGTCCCTCGTCCACCAGGTTGCGGTCCTGCACCAACTTTTCCGCCAGATCCCGGTGCAGTTCCTGATTCACCGAGGCGGTGTACTCCCGCAACGAGTAGAAACTGATGAAGGAATACAGCAAGCCGACGCTGGCCAGTAGCAGGAACAGCCAGAAGGCCAGGCGGGTATAGAGGGTTTTCAGCATGGTTCAGTCCCGGAATCGATAGCCCACCCCCCACACGGTCTGGATAAAATCCGGCTTGGCCGGGTCGGCCTCGATCTTGTTGCGCAGGCGGTTGATGTGGGTGTTGACGGTGTGCTCGTAGCCTTCGTGGTTGTAGCCCCACACCGCATCCAGCAACTGGGTGCGACTGAATACCCGGCCGGGGTGGCTGGCGAAGTGCCACAGCAGGTCGAATTCCCGGGCGGTGAGCTCCGCCTCCTGGCCATGGACCATCACCTTGCGCCGGTCGGGATCGAGGTGCAGGCCCTCGCACTCGATCGCCTCGTTCGCTGGCGTCGCCGCTTGCGCCGGCGCCGCCATGGCATCAACCCGACGGAACAGCGCCTTGATCCGTGCCGCCAGCTCGGCGACGCTGAACGGCTTGGTGAGGTAGTCGTCGGCGCCCATTTCCAGCCCCAGCACCCGGTCCAGTTCGGTGGACTTGGCGGTCAGCATCAGCACCGGCACGTAACCCGGCCCGCCGCGGATTTCCCGGCACACCGACAGGCCGTCCAGGCCCGGCAGCATCAGATCCAGCACCACCAGATCGACGCCGCCCTGGCGGTAGCGTTCGAGACCGGTATCGCCCCGGTCCCGATGAACGGCCGTCAGGCCCAGGTCTTCCACGTGCATCCGCACCAACTGGGCGATGCCCGGGTTGTCTTCGATGATCAATACAGTGCGTGTCATGGGCTCCCGGTTCTCAATGCAGTGGCAGCAGCCGGGACGCGTACCCGGCCTGCCAGAAGTGGCGGCTAGTTCATGGAACCAGACTCAGACATGCCCTGGTCTTCCATCATCGGCTCGTCCATCCTCTTGCCGTCCATGGTATCCGACGTCATGCCATGATCCATGTCATCGGCCATCTTGCCGTGATCACTCTCCATCATGGTGTCATGACTGGCCATGCCGTCGTCCATCATTGTGTGGTCATCCATCATTGTGTCGTCATCCATGCTGTCGCCGGCGAGTGCAGTGCCCGCCAGCAGAACCAGCGGTACGGTCAGCGCCAACATTCGACGTTTCCAGATTGTCTTCATGATGCTCTCCTCAAGTAGCGAACCTGCAACCGCTGCAGGTCTCAGGGCCCAGCTTGCGGAGTCGCCATTACGGCGCCATCACGGGATGTTAAACAGTCTATAGCGGAAAGTTCACAAAACCATAACCCCATCAACCACTTCTTCGACGGCGCCAGGCGCCGGACGTTGCATGGAACGAGGTCCACTTTGTGGTTAGAATGGGACGGAGCTGTTTGACGAGGTTTCAGTGACCGATAACAACAATACTCTCAAGGCCACACCCGCCGAGGCCCTTCGTCGTGCCCGCCGCCATTGGCTCAAGGGTGAGCGCATCCACCTGGCGTCTCTCGCTGCCGAACTCAACATCGGCCGGGCAACACTGTTTCGCTGGGTCGGCAACAAGGATCTGCTGTTGGGCGAAGTGCTGTGGTCGCTGTACGAACCGCTACGGCTGGAGGCCATGGCGGCAACACCGGGGAACGGTGTCGATTTTGTGGTGGGGGTTTATCGCTACATCAATTCCAGGCTGCTCTACGCCGGGCCGCTACGGCAGTTTATTCACCAGGACCCGGAATACGCCCTGCGCATTCTCACCTCCTCCCAGTCCACCCTGCACAGCCGCACCGTGGAGGCCAACAAACGCACACTGGCCCATCAGGTCGAGCGGGGTCACCTGCAACCGCCGCTGAACATCGACAGCCTGTCCTACTTCATGGTGCGCCTGGCCGAGTCCTGCCTGTACAGCGACATCATCTGCGGGCGCGACCCGCGGGAAGAGGAGCTGGAGGACGCCTGTACCGCCGTGCGCATCCTGCTGGGCGGCCAGGCCCCGGCACCCACAGGGCACTGAATACCAGGGCCCGATTCAGAAACTGTCGACAGCCATCCGGCTGATCCAGCGCTATGACCGGATTCACCGGATTGCTGATTTTCGGGTGCGGAGCACGCTCCGCTCGCTGATGGGCTCTGGATCGGGTTAGACGACTTCGAACAAGCCGGCGGCACCCTGGCCGCCGCCGATGCACATGGTGACCACCACGTACTTGGCACCGCGACGCTTGCCTTCAATCAGGGCATGGCCGGTCAGGCGCGAGCCGGTCACGCCATAGGGATGGCCGACTGCGATGGAGCCGCCGTTAACGTTCAGTTTCTCCATCGGAATACCGAGGCGGTCACGGCAGTACACCACCTGGGAGGCGAACGCCTCGTTCAGTTCCCACAGGTCGATGTCGTCCATGGTCAGCCCGGTGCGCTGCAGCAGGCGCGGAATGGCGAACACCGGACCGATGCCCATCTCGTCCGGCTCGCAGCCGGCCACCGCGAAGCCGCGAAAGATGCCCATGGGCTCGATGTTGTGCTTCTCGGCGTAGACGCTGTCCATGACCACACAGGCGGAGGCGCCGTCAGACAACTGGCTGGCGTTGCCGGCGGTGATGAACTGGCTGGGACCGCGCACTGGCTCCAGGCCGGCCAGGCCTTCGGCGGTGGTGTTGGGGCGATTGCACTCGTCCCGGTCGATGGTGGTGTGCTTTTCGCTAACCTCGCCGGTTTCCTTGTCCTTCACCAGCATGGTGACGTCCATCGGCACGATTTCGTCGTCGAACTTGCCGGATTCCTGGGCCGCGGCGGTACGTTGCTGGCTGACCAGGGCGTACTCGTCCTGTGCGTCACGGCTGATGTGGTAACGCTGGGCCACGATGTCGGCGGTTTCGATCATCGACAGGTACAGTTCCGGCTTGTGCTTCATCAACCACTCGTTGCTGGCACGGAACTGGTTGATCTTGTCGTTCTGACACAGGGAGATGGACTCGACTCCGCCGGCGACCATGGCCGGGACTTTCTCGGACACCACTCGCTGTGCCGCCAGAGCGATGGCTTGCAGACCGGAGCTGCAGAAACGGTTGATGGACATACCGGCGGTGGTCACCGGCAGACCGCCACGAATCGCCGCCAGCCGGGCCATGTTCTTGCCCTGGGCGCCTTCGTGGAAGGTGGCGCCGAGGATGACGTCTTCGACAATGGCCGGATCAATACCCGCCCGTTGCACCGCGTGCTGGATGACGTGGCCAGCGAGATCCACGCTGTGGGTGTTGTTGAGGGAACCGCGATAGGATTTGCCCAGGCCGGTGCGGGCCGTGGAGACAATGACTGCATCAGACATAAAATGTCCTCCAATAGGGTCCGTGCCGGCGTGGTTGCGAGGGAGGCCGCAGGTGGCGCAGCGCACGGTGGTCAGGGAAGCGCCCGGGCGGCGATTGGGTGGGGGTGAGGGGGGACCCCACCCGCGCGCCGTCCGGGCAAACGGTGTGACCAGGCTTAGAGGTCGGCGAAGGTCTTGCCTTCGCTGACCAGTTTTTCCAGCAGCGGCGACGGCTGCCACTGGGCACCACCAACGCGGTCCTGGTAGGTTTTCACTGCCGCCAGAATGGTGTCGAGACCCAGCTGGTCGGCCCAGAACATGGGGCCGCCGCGGTAGGCCGGGAAGCCGTAGCCGTAGATCCACACCACGTCCACATCGAGAGCGCGGTCGGCAATGCCTTCCTCGAGGATCTTGGCGCCTTCGTTGATCATCACGTACATGCAGCGCTCGAGGATCTCCTGGTCGCTAATCGCACGCGGGGTGATGCCCTGCTCGGCACGGAAATCGGCAATGATCTGTTCCACCACCGGGTCGACGATGGGCGTGCGGCTGCCGTCTTCGTATTTGTAGACACCAGCCTGGGTCTTCTGGCCCAGGCGCCCCTGTTCCACCAGCTTGTCCATCCAGCTGGCTTCGACGGTCTCACCAGCCTTGCGGCGCTCTTCGCGGATGCGGTAGCCAACGTCGATACCGGCCAGATCGGACATGGCGAACTGGCCCATGGGGTAACCCAGATCGGTCAGCACCTTGTCCACCTGTTGCGGGCTGGCGCCCTCGTTGACCAGCGCCATGGCCTCGGCGCCGCGCTTGTGCAACATGCGGTTGCCGACGAAGCCGTGGCAGTTGCCCACCAGCACGCCAACCTTGTTGATCGTCTTGGCCACCGCCATCACCGTAGCCTTCACCTCAGCGGAGGTTTTGCTGCCGCGCACGTTCTCCAGCAGTTTCATGACGTTGGCCGGACTGAAGAAATGCATGCCCACCACGTCTTCCGGGCGCTGGGTGGCCGAGGCGATCTCATCGATGTCCAGGGTGGAGGTGTTGGAGGCGAGAATGGCGCCAGGCTTACAGACCTCGTCAAGCTTGGCGAAGATCTCTTTCTTGATCGCCATGTTCTCGAACACCGCCTCGATCACCAGATCGACATCCTTGAAGTCGTCGTAGCTCAGGCTGGTGTTGATCAGCGCCATGCGCTCTTCCACCTGGGCCTGGCTGATACGGCCTTTCTTGGCGCTGTTCTCGTAGTTGCGGCGAATGATGGCCAGACCCTTGTCCAGGGCTTCCTGTTTGACCTCAACCATAGTCACCGGGATGCCAACGTTGGCGAAGTTCATGGCGATACCGCCGCCCATGGTACCGGCGCCGATGATGCCAACGCTGTCGATGTCCCGCACCGGGGTGTCCTTGGCCAGCCCCGGCACCTTGGCGACTTCCCGCTCGGCAAAGAAGGCGTGGATCAGGCCGGCCCGTTGCGGCGATGCCATGCACTCGGTGAACAGTTCACGCTCACGCTTCATGCCGTCGTCGAACGACAGGGTAAAGGCCGCTTCCACCGCATCGACACATTTGAACGGCGAGAACAGGCCGCGCGCCTTCTTGGCCAGGCCGGCACGGAACTGCTCGAACATGTCGCTGCCCTTGGCTGCCTCCACCTTGTCGCTGAGATCGCGCACCCGCCGCACCGGCTTGCCCTCATCGGCAACGGACTGCGCAAACGCCAGCCCGACCGCCTTGATGTCGTCACCGGCGTCCACCGCATCGACGATGCCCAACGCCAGGGCCTGGGGCGCGGCGACGAAATCTCCGCTGGTGATCAGTTCCAGCGCCTTCTGAGCACCGGTCAGCCGCGGCAGACGCTGGGTGCCGCCGGCGCCGGGTAACAGCCCCAGTTTCACTTCTGGCAGGCCCAGCTTGGCGCTGGCCAACGCCACCCGGTAATGACAGCCGAGGGCCGTTTCCAGGCCACCGCCCAGGGCAGTGCCGTGGATGGCCGCCACCACCGGCTTGCGGCAGTTCTCGTAGGCGTCGATGACCTGCGGCAAGCCAGGCGCCTGCATCGGCTTACCGAACTCGCGGATGTCGGCGCCGGCCATGAAGGTGCGGCCTTCACACAGCAATAGCAGCACCTTGGCGTCGGCGTCGGCCTGGCCCTGTTCCAGTGCAGCCAGCAGACCGGAACGCACGGCGTGCCCCAGTGCGTTGACGGGGGGGTAATTGACGGTAATCACGCCGATAACGCCTTGACGGCGGTAGCTAACGACCTCGGACATCGTGTCTGCAGTGGACATAGCGCCTCCTGTTTTCATGAAATCATGTTTTAATAAGCGAAACAGATGGACCGATTTAATACAACTTTGGCATCGTTTTCAACCATGCATTTGTAGACCATTTGATTTTCCCGAACGGTAGGCACAAAAAAAACCGCAGCCCGAAGGCCGCGGTTTTTGCTGAAAATGGGGGTAAACAGGGCGTCAGAGTTGAGTTTCCGCCCCCTCGCTACCTGCTTACACTCCCAGCGATTCGATATCACTGGCCAGCATCGCCAGCTGATGGGCAATGGAACCCCGCAGCTTTTCGCCGGAGATCAAATAGGACGGCGCGGCGCAGGTGAGCACCATGATGGTGCCATCTTCCAGCCGCACCGGCACCCCGGCGGAATTGATGTTGCGGTCCCACTCGCCGAGGGACAAGCAGAAGCCACTGGCCTTGTATTCTTCAATCGCCCGCTCCAGGCCTTCTCTTTTCTCCGGCCATTCATCGCCGTATTTCTTCTCCATGCCGTCCATCAGGATCTTGCGGGCGCTGTCGCTGACCGACGCGCAATAAGCGCGACCGGCGGCGGTGGTGGCCATGGGCAGGCGCAGGCCAATCTCCATCCGCAACAGGGTCGCCTCGGGCGGCATACGGTTTTCCACATAGATCATATGCAGGCGGTCGTGACAGGTCAGGCCCACCGACATATTGGTGCGGCGGGCGAACTCGTCCATATAGGGCTTGGCAAGCTGGCGCACCTTGAGGTTGGAGACATAGGCGTAGCCCAGTGCCAGCACCCCGGAACTGAGCTGGTACTTTTCCAACACCGGATTGAAACTGAGATAGCCCAGCTTGGTCAGGGTGTAGGTCATGCGCGAGACGGTCGGCTTGGGCAGCCCGGTAATGCGGGCAATGTCCTGGTTGCCGAGAATCACCGAGCCCTGGCTGAACGCACGCAGCACGTCCAGTCCCCGGGACAGCGCCTCGACAAACTTGCGGTCTTTTTCCGGCTTGGTCGGAAGCGCCTCCACGGCCGTCAAATCGGCTTTCTTTGCTCTGGGTTTCTTGGTTGTTTCCGTAGCCATAGGCCTGGCGCCCTCCAAAGGTCTTGGTTTGCCGCGACTGTCTTCGTGATTGACTGTGATCAGGACGCCATTGCAGCCGCCCTCCCTGCCTGCACACCCGAGTCGGCAAAGTTTTGCTGTATGAAATTTCGCTATATTCTAATTCGTGGCCCCGACAAGTACCACTAAATGCAATCAATTTACGTGCCAGTTATGGAACACTCTTCCTTTTTGTTTCAGTAATACCTATTGATAGTGACACACAATTCCACATTTGGTAGCTTTCAGCGGTATATAATTTTGTCATGCGAAATAATGATGCTTGACTTTATCAACCAATGGCTACCTTGAGGTGCTCAACATGAAGGTGCTCTTTGCCGCCGGCGACCCCAAGCCGGAGCGCTGGACCGTCCCCATTCAACAACTGCTTCCGGAAGCGGAAGTGTTCAACTGGGACCCCAACGGCGAACCGGTCAACGCCGATTACGCCATCGTCTGGCAACCGCCGGAGGCCCTGTTCGAGCGGGAACGGCAGCTGAAGGCGGTATTCAACCTGGGCGCCGGCATCGACGGCCTGCTCAAGGTCGCCAACCTGCCCCGGGACATTCCCGTCGTCCGTCTGGAAGACGCGGGCATGTCGGTGCAGATGACCGAACACGTCATTCACCAATTAGTGGACATCAGCCGCAACATGCAGGTTTACCGGGACCAGCAGGCTGCCGGCACCTGGAAGATCCACCGCCCCATTCGCCGCAAGGACTGGCCGGTGGGTGTCATGGGCCTGGGGCACATTGGTAAGCGGGTGGCCCGCAGCATCGCCTCGCTGGATTATCAGGTCAGCGGTTGGGCCCGCAGCGAACACCATTTGGACGGCGTCACCTGCTACGCCGGAACGGACCGGTTCGACGACTTCCTCGCCCAGACCCGGGTCCTGATCAACACCCTGCCGTTGACCGATGCCACCCGCGGCATCCTCAATGCCGACACCCTGGCCAAGCTGCGCCCCGACGCGGTGGTGATCAATGTCGGGCGCGGCGAGCACCTGGTGGAAGACGACCTGTTGCAGGCGATCGACAACGGCCAGGTGGCGCACGCTTCCCTGGACGTGTTCCAGAGCGAGCCCCTGCCGGCGGATCATCCGTTCTGGCAACGCGCCGAAATCACCATCACCCCCCACGTGTCGGCACGCACCCAACGGGACGACACCCTGGAGCAGATCACCGGCAAGATTCGCGCCCACAGCCAGGGCCAGCCGATCACCGGCGTTGTCGATATGTCCCAGGGTTATTGATCCACCCCCGGCTCGCACCACCGTGCGGGCCGGCTCTCACATCAGCGCATACCATACCGCCAGCAACGCCATCAGCAGCGGCAGCAGAATCAGCACGAACACCCCGTTCCAGCCAAACGCCACCAGCCAGCGGGATACCTGGCCGAACCGGGACAGCAGCATCACCGACGGACCGAACGGCGACAGCATCATGGCCAGGGCAAAACCGATCACCAGCGCCACCGACAGCAGTAACGGGTCCATACCCAGCTCGGCCAAAGGCGGCAGCAACCCGGCAATCACGCTGAGGGTGGTGATGGGAATGACCCCCAGCGCCGACAACAGCGGCAGCAGCAACAGGCCAGCCAGCGCCAACAGGTAGGGGCCGGTGTGTAGATCGACCAGCTGACTGACCACACCCTCTGGCACCTGGGTAATCAGCGCCACGCCGATGGCGGCGGAGGCGGCGAAAATCGCCATCTCATTACTCATGGCGTTAACGTTGTCGCCGGCCTCCTTTAATACCGTCAGCAGCGACCGATCCTGGGCAACCATGAACACCAGGGTCACCGTCGGTACCGCCAACATGGCGGCGCGAGAGACGTTGAACCCGGTGAGCGCCACCAACAGGGCCATCAGCGCCAGAACCGCGACCACCACCAACACCAGCAGACCGCTCCCCTTGGGCCAGCCAGCCAGGGACACCCGCTCCTTACTCACCCATCGAAAACGCCGGTATTCCAGCACCCAGCCCACCAGCACCATCAGCAACGCCGAGGCCAGGCCGAACGGCAGCAACTGGGACCAGCTTAAGGAAGGTACTTCCCGGGTGATGATGGCCACCGCCACCGACGTCGGGGCCACCAGGGGAACCAGGGCAAAGCCCCGCAGCACGCTAATCAGCACGCTGCGAATCCAGCGCAACCGGGACGGGCCGGTAATGCCTCGCTGGGACAGGGTTTGCGACAGGCTGCCGCAGAGCAGGCTCATCACCCCGAAACTCAACACCGACGCCACCAGGCAACTGGTGACCGCGTATTTGGGGTACAGCCAGACAGGCGGGCCGCCGAGCAGCACATCATGAACCCGACGCAGCACCTCAAAACGCCGTACCAGGCACTGCATGGTGCCGAGACTGGCCAGGAAAGCCGCGTAAAAGGCCGCACTGGCGGCGGCATCCGCCAGCTGGGCCGGATTCAGCCGCCCCAGGGCGTAGCTGCCAAACACCACCAGCAACGCAATCAGGAACAGGCCACGGGTGTAGCCTTGCAGACGGGCCGCCATAGCCAGAAAGTACGCCAGTAACAGGCCACCGGCCGCAACACTGAGCTCGCTGGCGGCACTGGCCAGGGCCAGCAGCTCGAGAATCACCGCCAACGGCAGCAGGTATCGACACATAGGCGCTCGTCTTTGACCAAGGGATCACTTGCATTTGCGATGAACGAAGATTAGTCTTCATCGACATCTTTACAAAACTGTATTCCGCATAACGGAATCATGATAGCATTATTAGCACTGTGAACGCGAATTCCATATCACAGGGTTGCATCACGCAGTTGCATCACGCAGTTGCATCACGCAGTTGCATCACAGAGCTGCAATGTCACTGTCAATCGCGAGGACGCAGGAGAGACTATGAGCGCCTACATTTACGACGGTTTGAGAACGCCTTTTGGACGCCACGCCGGCGCTCTGGCAAAAATTCGCCCCGACGACCTGCTGGCCAGCGTGATTCGTGCCCTGGTGGCACGCAACCCGTTCGCCGCGGCTGACTACGAAGATGTCATTGCCGGCTGCACCAACCAGGCGGGTGAAGACGCCCGCAACCTGGCCCGACACGCCGGCTTGCTGGCAGGCCTGCCCATGGAAACCGGCGGCTTGACGGTCAACCGGCTGTGCGGGTCCGGCCTGGCGGCGGTGATGGACGCCGCCCGCGCGGTTCGCTGCGGTGAGGGCGAGCTGTTTGTGGCCGGCGGCGCCGAGAGCATGAGCCGGGCGCCGTTCGTGATGGCCAAGAGCGAAGCGCCCTTCAGCCGGGACTTCCGTGCCTTCGACAGCACCATTGGCGCCCGCTTTCCCAATCCGCGCATCGAAGGAGAGTTTGGCGCCGACACCATGCCGGAAACCGCGGACAACATTGCCCACGATCTGGGGCTGACCCGGGATGCGGTGGATCGCTTCGCCGCCCAGAGCCAGGCCCGCTACGACGCCGCCCTGAAAGACGGCTTCTACGATGCCGAACTGCTGGCCATCGAGGTGCCCCAGGGGCGCAAGAAACCGGCCGTCTCCGTCGACCGGGACGAGCACCCACGACCCCAGTCTACCCTGGAGGCCCTGGCCGGGTTGCGCCCGCTGTTTGCCGATGGGGTGGTGACCGCCGGCAACGCCTCCGGCATCAATGACGGCGCCGCGGCGTTGCTGATCGGCTCCCGCGAGATCGGTGAGAAAGCCGGCATCGCCCCCCGGGCACGCATCGTGTCCGCCGCCATTGCCGGCGTCGAACCGCGGGTCATGGGCTACGGCCCGGTGCCCGCCAGCGAGAAGGCCCTGGCCCGTGCCGGGCTGACGGTGAACGACCTGGATGTCATCGAAATTAATGAGGCCTTTGCCGCCCAGGTGCTGGGCTGCACCACCAAACTCGGCATCGCCGCCGATGACCCGCGCCTGAACCCCAACGGCGGCGCCATCGCGGTCGGCCATCCGCTGGGTGCCTCCGGTGCCCGCCTGGTCCTCACCGCCACCCGCCAACTGGAACGGAGCGGCGGCCGCTACGCCCTGGTCACCATGTGCATTGGTGTCGGCCAGGGCATCGCCGCGGTGATTGAACGCGTTTAAGACTGAACCCCGACCTTAGCGGTCGGTCACACACCCTGTGGCGGTGCCCGTCACCGCCTGTCTATGTCTATCAGGAGAACTTGCATGGCTTCCGCACCCTGGGATGACCTGCTGCAATTCGACAAGCAGCTTGATGAAACCGAACGACAGGTTCGCGACAGCATTCGCGCCTTCTGTGACCAGCGGCTGATGCCAGGCATCACCGAAGCCAACCGTCACGAGAAGTTTGACCGCAACATCTTCACCGAAATGGGCGAACTGGGCATGCTCGGCGCCACCCTGCCGGAACGGTACGGCGGCCCCGGCCTGAACCACGTCTGTTACGGACTGATCGCCCGCGAAGTGGAACGGGTGGACTCCGCCTACCGCTCCGCCCTGTCGGTGCAGTCCTCCCTGGTGATGTACCCGATCTTTTCCTACGGCAAGGAAGCCCTGAAGCAGCGCGTGCTGCCCAAGCTGGCCTCCGGCGAATGGGTCGGCTGCTTCGGCCTCACCGAGCCCAACCATGGCTCCGATCCGGGCGGCATGGAAACCCGTGCCAAGAAAGTGGACGGCGGTTACCTGCTGTCCGGCTCGAAAATGTGGATCACCAACTCGCCGATTGCCGACATTTGCGTGGTGTGGGCCAAACTCGATGGCGTGGTCAACGGCTTCGTGATCGAGCGGGAAGGCGCCAGGGGACTGGACACCCCGAAGATCGAGGGCAAATTTTCGCTGCGGGCGTCCGATACCGGCTCCATCTTCATGGACGAGGTGTTTGTCGCGGAAGAGAACCGCCTGGACGTCGAAGGCCTGAAGGGCCCGCTGAGCTGCCTGACCAAGGCTCGCTTTGGCATCAGCTGGGGCGCCCTCGGTGCCGCCGAGTTCTGCTGGCACGCCGCTCGCAACTACACCCTGGAGCGCCAGCAGTTCGGTCGCCCGCTGGCCGCCAATCAGCTGATCCAGAAGAAGCTGGTGGACATGCAGACCGAAATCACCCTCGGCCTGCAGGCGGTGCTGCAACTGGGCCGTATGATGGACGCCGGCGAGGCGACACCGGACGCGGTATCCCTGCTCAAGCGCAACAACTGCGGCAAGGCCCTGGACATCGCCCGGGTTGCCCGGGACATGCACGGCGGCAACGGCATCTCCGATGAATACCACGTGATCCGCCATGTGATGAACCTGGAAGCGGTCAACACCTACGAAGGCACCCACGACGTCCACGCCCTGATCCTGGGCCGTGGCCAGACCGGCATTCAGGCCTTCAGCTGAGCCCCAAGCCGCAGCCACAGGCAGGGCCAGGGCCCTGCCTTTTTTTCGCCCCAAAAAAAGCCCCGCAACCGAGGGGATCGGTCCGGGGCAAAGTTGCGCAAGGCTACCTGAAAAAGCTGGATTAACTCGTCACCCGGGAAGGCAACCAATCGCCTCAGAACGTCATCTTGGCGGAGGCCATCACCTGCTGATACTGCTTGCTGCTGTCGGAATCGATCACGCCGAAATCCCAGTAGGCGTATTCAAGGCCCAGGGTGAGATTCTTGTGGGCGGACCACAACAGATTGAGGTGCGCCGAGGTGGACGCATCGAAGTAGCTGAGGGTACCCGCTGGCGACGCCTCCAGATCGGAGACGATCTCGGTATGGGACAGGCTCAGGTTGCTGCGCCAGTTCGGCGACCAGAAATGCCGGTAAGCCACGGTGGCACCGTAAGTCTCCAACGGCTCCACCTCGCCGGCAGCCAGGGCGCCCAGATCCACATCCGGGTAGGTGAACAGGCCCATGTAGCGGCCCAGGCTGCCGTAGTTGTACTGCAGCCGCAGGTCGTCACGACCAAAGGTCGGAATTCGACCGCTCAGGGAAACCGCGCCGGTAACCTTGGTCTGATCGGCGGCATCGTCCTCCAGGTTACGCAATACCCCGGCAATGGAGTACAGGCCATAGCTGCTGCGCAGCTGGTAACGTGCCACCAGATCCGGGTAGGACTGATCGTCATAGGATACCGAGCCGAAGCCGTCTTCCGGATTTTCCAGGGCCACCATCAGTTTGCCGCCGGGGGCGGCCATGGAGTAACGCACCATTGGCTGCATCACGTAGATAAAGCCGGCCATCTTGCCCTGGTTAAGAATCTCCGGCATGGCGGCCAGGTCGGAGAAGGTAGTGTAGGTCTGGCCGAAATCCCAGCCGTTCCAGCTGCCGTAAGCCTGGCGCAGGCGGGGTGAGTAGCTGTTGGACACCACTTCGTTACCGGGGGCGTCGATACCCTGCTGGAAGTCCATCTCGAGGTAGGTCCGTAGCGTGTGGCCAGCCACGTCGTCGGTTTCGGTACCGAAACTGAAACGGGATTCCCGGGCGGTCAGTGCCACCTTCCAGTCGGTATCGCCAGAGGCCGCTGCGGCGGCGTAGGTCCGGGGCAGGCCGATGGAGTAACCGTTCATGGTGCCGTTACCGTCGGAACCGTAGATCAGATCGGCCTTGATATAGCCACCGAACGACAGGGTGGTGTCACCGATTTTCAGACCGTCGCCTTTCCTGAGGATGTAGGGGTTCTCTTCGGTCATCTCCGGTGCCGTGGCCACGGCACCCTCCAGTTTGGCCTCCAGCATTTCCACCCGCTGACGCAGCTGCTCCAACTCGCCATCCTGGGCAGATGCAGCGCCGGCGCCCAGGGCAATCATGGGGAGCACGGTTAAAGCGACGGCTCGGGCAAGGGGGTGGGCTCGGAAAGCCGCTGTTGTTTTTGTCATCTCAAACCTCTGTTGTTGTCTCTGTTGTTGTGTCTGCTGTTGTGTCTTGTGTCGTTTTCGTTTGCTGCGATGGAAACCTTTCCACTGTCGAAAATTAATATTCTGCATCGCGAAACATTAATCAGCTTATGTTTCGATGTGCAGCACATGCTTCCGTGTTTTTGAATATATCGCTTACCTTTTAACGCAACAACCCTTCGGAATTGAATTTTGACAAAAGTCGAAGTCACAGAGTGATTTTTGTATTTCACAACCGTTGACAGAGAGTGATGGACTGGGACATCATTGAGCGATTCTGCTATGCGGTATATATTTTCGCTATCACGCACCGAGAGGTAGGAACCATGAACATCAACTACACGGCCGAAGAGCTCGCCTTCCGGGACGAAGTGCGTGCCTTCCTGGATGACAAGCTACCGGCGGACATTGCGGAAAAGGTCAAAGGCCTCCGCAAACTGTCGAAGGAAGACCACCAGCGCTGGCAAAAAATTCTCAGCGCCCAAGGCTGGTACGCCACGCACTGGCCGGCAGAACATGGCGGCGTCGAGTGGAGCGCGGTGCAAAAGCACATCTGGGACGAAGAGTCCTGTCGTTACGGTGTGCCCCGCACCATTCCGTTCGGGGTCAACATGGTGGCACCGGTGATCATCAAGTTCGGTAACGAGCAGCAAAAGCAGCAGTACTTGCCCCGCATCCTCAGTGGTGAAGACTGGTGGTGCCAGGGCTACTCCGAACCCGGCGCCGGCTCTGATCTGGCATCCCTGAAAACCCGCGCGGTGCGCGACGGCGATCACTACATCGTCAATGGCCAGAAAACCTGGACCACGCTCGGCCAGCACGCCGACATGATCTTCTGCCTGGTACGCACCAACACCGAGGTCAAGGCTCAGGAAGGCATCTCCTTTCTGCTGATCGACATGAACACCCCAGGCATTACCGTGCGCCCGATCATCACCCTGGACGGCGAGCACGAGGTCAACGAGGTGTTCTTTGAAGACGTCAAGGTACCGCTGGCAAATCTGGTGGGTGAGGAAGACAAGGGCTGGACCTACGCCAAGTACCTGCTCACCTACGAGCGCACCGGCCTGGCCGGCATCGGCCTGTCCAAGGCGGCGCTGGGGCACCTGAAGTCGCTGGCCAGCCGACGTCTGAAGCACGGCCGTCCGCTGATCGAAGACACCGGTTTCAGCCAACGCATCGCCCAGGTGGAGATTGACCTGATGGCGGCGGCCATCAGCAACCTGCGCATCATTGCCTCGGTGGAAGGCGGCGGGGTGCCTGGCGCGGAAAGCTCCATGCTCAAGGTCCGCGGTACCGAGATCCGCCAGACCATCAACGACCTGGCGCGGCGGGCCATCGGCCCCTACGCGATTCCGTTCATTGAGGAAGAACTGGCGCTCGACTTCGACGGCGACTACCTCTCCGACGAGTACGCGGCGCCCCTGTCCGCCCACTACTTCAATAACCGCAAGCTGTCGATCTTTGGCGGATCCAACGAGATCCAGAAGAACATCGTGTCCAAAATGATTCTCGGCCTGTAAGGAGACGACCATGGATTTCAAACTGAGCGAAGAGCAACAGATGTTGCAAGACACCGTGGCCCGGCTGGTGCGCGGTGAATACACCTTTGAGAAACGGCTGCAATTCAGCGCGACCGAGGCCGGTTTCAGCGAGGATTTCTGGAAGCAGCTGGGCGAACTGGGCCTCACCGCCGTGCCCTTTGCCGAAGAACTGGGTGGCTTCGGCGGCACTGGCGTGGAAGTGCAGGCGGTGATGACCGAGCTCGGCCGCGGCCTGTGCCTGGAACCCTACCTGCAATCCATCATCCTGGGCGGCGGCCTGATCGAACAGGCTGGCAACGATCAGCAAAAACAGCAGTGGCTGCCGGGCGTCGCCAGCGGTGAGTTGCAGGTGGCCGTGGGGTTGCAAGAACCCCAGAGCTACTACGACCTGAACGAGGTCGCCACCCGCGCCGAGCAAACCGCCGCCGGTTACACCCTCAATGGCCGCAAGGCGGTGGTGATCGGTGGCCATAACGCCGGCTTGCTGGTGGTGTCCGCACGTACTTCCGGGGACGTTCGGGACACCGCCGGCATCAGCCTGTTCGCCATCGACCCCAACGCCGAGGGCGTGGAACGCCGGGTCTACCCCACCATCGACGGGGCCAAGGGCTGCGATGTCATCCTCAACAACGTCACGGTGCCGGCCGATGCCTTGCTGGGCAGTGAAGGCCAGGCCGGCGACATCATCGAATACCAGGCCGGTCGCGCCATCGCGGCGCTGTGTGCCGAGGCGGTGGGGGTGATGGAAACCACCACCGAGCTGACGCTGGACTACCTCAAGACCCGCAAACAGTTTGGCGTGCCCATCGGCAGGTTCCAGGTCTTGCAGCATCGCATGGTGGATATGATGTCCGAACTGGAACAGGCCCGCTCCATGGCGATCCTGGCCGCCAGCGTGGCCAACCAGGCTCAGGGCGACGAACGCCGTCGTACCCTGGCCGCCGCCAAGAACGTCATCGGCCGGGCCGGTCAGTTCATCTCGGAGAATGCCATCCAGTCCCACGGCGGGATTGGCATGACCTGGGAGTACAACTTCGCCCATTACGCCAAACGCCTGATTACCATCAACCACCAGCTCGGCGACGACGATGTCCATCTGGAGCGCTACGCCGCCCTGATGCAGGCCAGCTGATACCACCCAGTGTGTGAGCCTGGAGGTTCCCTGGGCTGAGCTCTGCCGCACTCCAACCGGCGGGTCAAAGCCTCCCCTCTCCAGTCGGGAACCTCTTTATTCGGGTGGCCAGTTGGCCACCCTTTTTTATTCCGGGCCAGGCCCGCAAGCAACATGGAGGATCGTGACATGCAAGACCGACTCGACAATAACGAAGCACAAGCCCGCGCCGAGTGGCAGGTCCGCACCGACCTGGCCGCCGCCTATCGCCTGGTGGCGTTGTTTGGCTGGGACGACCTGGTGTTCACCCACCTGTCGGCCCGGGTACCCGGGCCCGAGCACCATTTCCTGATTAACCCCTACGGCCTGTTGTTCCATGAGATCACCGCTTCGTCCCTGGTGAAGGTGGACCAGGACGGTCAGGTGATCGAGTCCGGTGGCGTGCGCCGGGTCAATCCCGCCGGGTTCACCATCCACAGCGCGGTGCACCTGGGTCGCGACGACGCCGGCGCGGTGATGCACCTGCATGCGGCCGATGGCGTGGCGGTGTCCGCCCACCGGGACGGTCTGTTGCCGCTCAGCCAGACCGCCATGCTGTGCCTGGACCACCTGAGCTACCACGACTACGAAGGCGTTGCCCTGAATCTGGATGAGCGCCAGCGACTGATCCGGGACCTGGGCGACAAGTCCATGATGATCCTGCGCAATCACGGCCTGCTGACGGCCGGTCAGACGGTGGCCGAAACCTTCACCTACCTGTATTTCCTGATGAAGGCCTGTGAGATCCAGGTGCGTGCCTTGGCCTGCGGCCCCACCCATCAGCCCTCGGCGCAGGCCATCCAGACCACCGCCGACCAGTCCCAGTCCCTGGGCAAGGCCGCGGCCCTGACCTGGCCGGCGCTGCGGCGCCTGCTGGACAGCAAGAATCCGGGCTACGCGGTGTAATCCCTCATCCTGACCTCATCGAGAGCGACCACAACAATGCTGACAATACCTTTCGATTCCCTAACAGACTATCTGGGCATCACCCTCGGCCACAGCGCCTGGACCCAGATCAGCCAGGACCGGGTACAGGCCTTCGCCGATGCCACCGGTGACCAGCAGTGGATTCATGTGGATGTGGCACGGGCACGGCGGGAGTCGCCCTGGCACAGCCCCATCGCCCACGGCTTCCTGACCCTGTCACTGTTGCCGCTGCTAAACCAGCAGGTGTTCCGGGTCGCTGGCACCACCGCCAGCATCAACTACGGCCTGGACCGGGTACGTTTTCCCACCGCGGTGATGGTGGGCGCCGAGATCCGCAGCAAGGTGGAACTGTTGGCGATTAGGCCCCAGGGCGAAGACCGGACCCGGGCCAGCTACCGCAGCACTCTGGAGGTTCGCGACCAGGACCGGCCCGCCTGTGTGGCGGAGCATCTGGTGCTGTATACCCGCCGCTCGCGCTGAAGGAAGCAGAGGCTGCACAGAGCGTCAGTAGTGAAATGGTGAAGTGGTGAAGTGATGAAGGGAACAGTGGAGGTGACGGCAGCAATGGATCGACCCAGGCTCGTCTCAGCCCCCCATGCTACCCTTGCCAATGAGAGCGGCATGAGCACCGAGAATAAGGAGGGCGGCCTGTGTGCGGACGCTATAACGTCATCGACGACCCCGACATCCGCCAGCTGATGGCGAGCCTCGGGTTACCGCTCTACCCGGAAACCCGGCTCAACATCGCCCCCGGCGGCTGGGGTCAGGTGGTGTTTGACGATGGCCGGGGGCGGGTCCTGGAGGACGCCATCTGGTCACTGCTGATCGAGCGCAAACCGGACGGCAGCGGCTTTCGCCCTTCGCCCAACTACAGCACCTTTAACGCCCGCGCCGGGAAGCTGGGTTCCAGCCCGTTATGGAAACGGCGCTTCCCCCGTCAGCGCGCCATCATCCCGGCCAGCGGTTTTCATGAATGGACCGGCGCCAAGGGCAACAAGCAGTGCCACCACATTCGCGCCACCAGTGGCGCCATCGCCTTTGGCGGGCTGTATGAGATCTGGGAGTTCGACGGCCAGCGGGTGCCCGCGTTCAGCCTCATCACCCTGCCCCCGCATCCGCGCTTCAGCCACGTTCACGCCAAGAGCTTTCCGCTGATGCTGACGCCGGACGATTTCGAGCTGTGGCTCGACCCGGACCTGCACAATACCGACCCGTTCCAGCACCTGTTCACCAGCCATATCCCCGTCCCCCTCGACATCACCCCGGTGCGCTCGCCGGAAACACTGGCGGTCATGGGGGAAGCCGAGATCCTGCCGGCCGACGACCACTGGCAGGGCTGATTGACAGTCCTGCCCACCCCGTTAGAATTCGCCCATGACCATTCAACACGCCCTGCTTACCTCCCTGCTGGAAAAGCCGTCCACCGGCTACCAGCTGGCCAATCGCTTCGACCGTTCCATTGGTTATTTCTGGCAAGCCACGCATCAGCAGATCTATCGCGAGCTCAAGCGCATGGCGGCCGCAGGCTGGCTGGAAGCCGAAGCGGATGGTGCGCCCGGTGGCCGCCAGCGCAAGACCTACCACGTGCTGCCGGAAGGCCGGGAAGAACTGGTACGCTGGGTCTCACAACCGGACAGCTCCGGCCCCTGCACCTCGGCGCTGCTGGTCAAGCTGAGAGCCGAGGCCATACTGGGACCGATGGGCGTGCACGAGGAGCTGGCCCGGTTACAGAGCTACCACGAGGAACGGCTGGCGAGCTATCGGCAGATCGAGCAGCGGGACTTTGCCGGCGACGAGCTGTCGGTTGCCCAACAACTGCAACATCGAGTCCTGAGAATGGGGATCATGAAGGAAGAAAACTGGCTGGTCTGGGCCAGCGAGACCCGGGCGCTGCTGGCAACCATCGGCAAAAATGGCCCCAGCAGCCCCCAGTCAGACTAGTCGACAGCCTCCGGCTGGCGCGCCTGCGCCCATTCCGCCAGCCCCAGCCGGGCTCGCGCATCCCGGTACTCGGACCGCAGCCGGTTGATCAGCTCTTCGGTACGCTCCACCCGCTTGACCGCGCCAATGCCCTGCCCGGCGCCCCAGATATCGCGCCAGGCCTTGCTTCTGGCACTGCCGCCGGAACCGAAGCTCATTTTTGACGGATCGGACTCCGGTAAATTATCTGGATCCAGGCCACCATTAACGATGCTCTGGCGCAGGTAGTTGCCATGCACCCCGGTAAACAGGTTGGAGTACACGATGTCCTCCGCGCCACTGTCCACCAGCATCTGCTTGTAATCGTCGACCGCGTTGGCCTCTGCGGTGGCAATGAACGCCGAGCCAATGTAGGCGAGGTCCGCACCAGCGGCCTGCGCCGCCAGTACCGCATTGCCGTTGGCGATGGCGCCGGAAAGCAACAACGGGCCGTCGAACCATTCACGGATTTCCTGAATCAGCGCAAACGGTGACTGGGTACCGGCATGGCCGCCAGCACCCGCAGCCACAGCGATCAGGCCATCCGCGCCCTTCTCGATGGCCTTGCGGGCAAAGCGATTGTTGATGACGTCGTGCAGCACGATGCCGCCATAATCGTGGACCCTGCGGTTCAACTCTTCTCTCGCCCCCAGCGAGGTGATGATAATCGGCACCTGGTATTTGGCACACAGCTCCAGGTCGTGCTCAAGCCGGTCGTTGGACTTGTGCACAATCTGATTGACCGCAAAAGGCGCCGCAGGCCGGTCCGGGTTCTGGGCATTATACTCCGCCAACTCGCTGGTAATGCGCTGCAGCCATTCTTCCAGAACGTGGGCCGGACGCGCGTTCAGTGCCGGAAACGAGCCCACCACACCGGCCTTGCACTGGGCAATGACCAGATCCGGGTTGGAAATGATGAACAGGGGTGAACACACCGCGGGCAACGACAGCCGTTCGCGCAGAATCTCAGGCAAGGACATGGCAACTCCGTACAGTGAACTGTGGGGTTAGGGAGCCTCTGAATCGCTCCTTAGGGATATCGGCAAGCCGTTACCCAAAATTATCAGCGGAGCGACCAATATGCAACTGGTTGCATATTCATTTTTTCGCTAGCTTCCAGGCCAATTTTCTCCACCTGTGACGCGACATGGGGTCAATGTCATCTTCACTCGCTAGACTGTGGCCAGGACTGACAACCACCAACCAGGGACCCGGATACCATGACCCGACGCCTTCTCGTTGCCTTCGCGCTACTTGTTTTGCTGATTCTGCTGGCCGGAACCGCCGGCTTTCTCCATATCCAGGCCAAAGTGAATGAGCCAGCGGAGCTGCTGCAGCCGGCCGGCCGGACATCCAGCCACTTGCTGATTACCCGGGTCCGGGTTTTTGATGATGCCACCGGCCAGCTCAAGCCGGCATCGGCGGTGGAGATTCACGACGGTCGGATCGCCCATGTTCATTGGTCCGGGGACAGCGTACCCACCGACTTTGATGGTCACATCCTGGCGGGCGAAGACCGCACCCTGGTCCCTGGCCTGATCGACTTCCACGTCCACTACGGTTCCTCCGACGGCCGCCCACCCTGGGCCATGGACGGACCGAGCCTGATTTCCGTGGCCGCCCAACGCGAAGCGTTCCTGTACAGCGGTGTCACCAGCACCGTCGAGGGCTCACCCAACGCCCTCGCCAACCTGGATCGGCAACAGGGGCCGGCACCGCGGATTTTCTCCGCCAGCCGGATGATCACCGCCCTGGACGGCCACCCGGTGCCCATGTTCCGGGAATTTGTGCCCTGGCCCCTCACCGACTCGGTGATTGCCGAACAGGTCATGCCCATTCGGTCCGCCGTCAGCGACCGGGCGGCAATCGAGGCGTTGGTGGCCGGTGCCAGCCACCACATCAAGCTGGTGTTCGATGCCGCCATTCCCTGGGACTCGCCGCGACTGACCGACGCCGACATCCGCCAGGTGGTCACCCTGGCCCACGGCGCCGGCAAGCCGGTCTATGTCCATGTGGGCACCGCCCAGGAAGCGGTGGTCGCCGCCGAGGCCGGCGCCGATGTGCTGATGCACACCCCCTATGTGGACCGGTTCAGCGACGCCCAGCTGCAACGACTCAAACGCAGCGGTGCGGCGGTGGTCACCACCGGACAAATCTGGGAATGGTATGAGCGGGGCCTGAACAAGACCGCCACGCTCACGCCGCTGGAGCAGCGACTGGCGTCAGACGCCATGGTGGGCGCCTGGCAGCAGGACTGGCACGCCGCGCTGACCGATTACGACTCCACCACCTTCTCCGACGATTACCGGGCAAGAATTCCAGGCTTCGCGGCCAATCAGGCCTATAACCTCAAGCAACTCTACCGGGCCGGCATTCCCCAGCTGGCGGGCACCGATTTCGGCATCCCGGGACTGACCCCCGGGGCCTCGCTGATCCGCGAACTCAGCCTGCTGCAATCCTACGGCTACCAACCCGTCGACCTGCTGCGTATGGCCACCAGTGCCCCCGGAGCGCGACTGGCCGACGCCGGAGCCCCCCTGGGGGTGGTCCAAGGCGGTGCGGTTGCCGACCTGTTGCTGGTGAATGGCGATCCCACCGCCGATATCGGGGCGCTGGCGGACCTGACTTATGTGATCAGGGAGGGCGTGGTGTATCGCCGATAAGGGGATGAGTCAGCGGATACCGAGGCCCGATCCACTCGGGCCTCTCGCCATGACTCAGCCGGACACCGGCACCGCGCCCTTGCGGCGGGGCCAGTAGCGCAGCACGATCTCCCGGCTCACCAGGGCTGGCAGTTGCCGGCGTTCGGCCCAGTAGAACCACCAGTACTGGCGTCCCTTGGGTGTCTCCACCAGACCCTGATGGAAGACATTCGGAATGACCCGGCTGTGGGTACGGTAGACCTTTTCGATGCGGGTGCCCGCCAGCACGTAGTCACTGCCGCTGCGCCAGCACTCCAGTGCAATGACCAGGCCGGCCAGCGAACTCAGCAACGGCGATTTCTCGACAAGGAAGTAGCAGGTGATCTCCACCACCTGGCTCAGCTCGAATGGCATTCGCGCGCAGTGGTGCTGCAGCATGTCCGCGTAGCGTAGCTGCGGACCACGATTGAGCACGAAGCCGCCGATCATCCGGCCCCGCCGGAACAACCCGATCACCCGCGCGCCCTGCAGATACTCCAGCGCCACAGCGTTGCCGGACGCCGCCTCGAAACCCTGTTGGAACGCCCGTAACCGGTCCTCACCGGACAGTACTCGGTAATACATTTCACTTCTCCTTTTGCTTTGTTTAGAAGGCCTTACGGCACTTCGGGGATGTGCAAAGGAGAAATGTACGGAGAAGGCAAGCCGTTGTCGTGTTACTGAATGTACGACGATCGAATGTTCAACCATTGAACATTCGACCATCGATCATTCAACAACGAAACCTACAACAACGGCTCGCCCAGGAGCGGTTAAGGCGCGATTCGGGAACGGTTCAGCGGCGCCTTAGCGCTCGATCAGTTCCCGCCAGCTGATCCGGCCACGGCGCGAGACCGCACCGAAATCCACCACGTTTTCGTTGGTTTCCTGGCCCAGCGCCGGGTTGTTGCCCGCCATGTTGTCAAACATGACATCGCCGAGGAACGCCGACAGGGTGAGGATGCCGGGGCTGTGGTAGAAGCCGGCGATGATGGTGTCGTCGTTATTGACCTTGCGATCGGCGTTGAGGTCGAACACCACCCGGTCGGGGTCGGTGCCATTCAGATCCACGAACATGCGGAAACTGCTCCCGGCCGAGCCGCAGGGATCGTCTTCCGCTGGAATGGTGGTGTTGAAGATGATGGTGCGGTTGCGCACCTGCGGGGTCTGGATCACCCGCTCGCCGGCCTTGGTGTCGAAATCCAGGTACCAGCCCATATACTCCAAGTTGCCGCTGCCCCAGAGCAGATCGTCGGACGACAGGTTGCGAATCAAGCCGTGCGCGGTGCTGGTCTCGGTGATCTCCCGCGCCAACAGGTGGTTACGACCCAGCTCCTTGTTGCCGTCGTCCCAGACGCCGTAGAACGACTGCAGGCTGGTATCCACCAGATCCGCCGAGGTCAGGTACTGACCGGTGCCGAACAGCACCAGCAGGTTGGGGTCATCGCCATCGGCGGTGTAGGGGTTGCGCACCACCATGGGTGCGGCGGTAATGGCCTGGCCGCTGTCCGCGGTGAACAGGGGCTTGGGGTCGTTGCCCTGTTTGTAGGCACTGCCCCAGTCGTTCTGGTTGCCGGGAGCGAACACCCACAGATTGCCCTCCAGATCACCGGCGTAGATGCGGTCGATGACCCGGTCGTCATCCAGGTCCACCAGCCGCACATCGGAGGTCAGGCCATGGCTGCCGGCACCGGCCAGCTCGATGTACCGGTAATCGGTATCCTCGGTCCAGACGCCATCGAGCCCGCCTTCCAGCTTCAGCAGGAACAACCCGGTGGTTTCGGTGGTGGCGTTGTAGCCGTTGCCGACGATGACCACCCACTCGTAGTTGTTGTTGCCCCAGGGCACCAGCGCAATATTGACCGGTTCGGTGACGAAGCCCAGGCGGTCATCGGTGAATTCCCACAGCGCCAGATCGGGCGCATTGATGCCATCCAGTGTGGGATCAGTGATGTCGAGGGCAAACAGGCCCTTGCCACCGGCGCGCAAACCACCGATCAGCACCGTGTGCCAGGCGTCGCCACTGCCACTGTCGAAGTAGGCGTCGGAGACGGCGGGAGACAGGTCCACGTAGTAGCGGTGTTCATAGCCGGGCTCGGTCAGATAACTGAGGCCGGCATTGGTGGCTTCGTCAAACACCAGGCCCGGAATGTAGGCGAACCGCTCCTGGCCGCCGGTATTGGCGTCCAGGGTGGCGTTAAAGGCGTGCAGCATGCCGTCGTTGGCGCCCACATACACCGTGGGCGCGCGGTCCAAGTGGTCGGCCCTGAAGTGCGAATAGCGTTCACCGATGCCGCCAAAGGGGTCCACGTCCGGCCAGCCCATGCGCGGCTGGGACACCATGACCGGCGCGGAATACACGATATCCCCCAGCAGTGACGCCCGGCTGCGGTACTTGCTGCCCTCCAGGCTACGCACGCCCTGGTGGTAGGCCAGTCGTTCCTGGCCCTCGGCGTCGGTACCGCCAGCCTTGAGGTCGTTCTTCTGGCTATCGGTCAGATTGGCCCAGCTGAACTGGACGCCGGCACTGCCGTTCCAGGTCACCAGGTTGCGGTCGGACACCGCCATGTCGTTGGTCAGCACTTCGCCGGCTTCCCAGTCAATGGTCTGCAGGAAGGAGCCGTCATCGCCCACCGTCAGGTGACCGTTGGCGGAATTGAGCTCGCGTGCGATCAGCCGGCCACTCCAGTTGGAGGCGTTGAACGAGGCGCTGAAGATCCGCGAATCGCTGCTGACGCTGGCGCTGTTGAACGCCACCGCGGCTGCGGAGCCCTGCTGCACGCTGGCGTCCTGCAATGAGCTGTTGATGTAGCTGGCAATGGTATCGGGCAGGTAGCTGGAGAAGATCTCACCCAAACCGTCCACGGTGGCGTGGTACAGGTCATCCAGCTGAACGGTTGTCGAAGCCGAATCGTCGTTCACATCGGGCCAGCTTGGTGGCGAGGCAAAGGCATCATCCACGCTGGCGTGGCTTGTGCCATACACCGTGCCACCGCCACCCAGGTGAACGGCGAAGGTATTGAGGTGGGGATCGACGTCGTCGCACCCCAGTTTGAGGCGATCCATGCCGGTCACCGCGTCATCGCTGCAGGTGGTCGGAATGCTTACCTGGCCATCGGGTAGGTCTGGCCGCAGGTTGCCGGTGCGCAGGCCATAGGCAACGTCCGCCAGGGTGCTGGAATAGGTATCCGCGAAGGGCTCGTCAGCGGCATTATCGGTGCCACCGGCCCAGGTGTAGTCCAGATCACTGGTGAAGCCGTCGGTGTAGAGCAAGGCGTAGTTCTTCTGGCATTCGTACTGCACCGGG
Source organism: Marinobacter sp. SS21 (assembly GCF_028369065.1). Classification (GTDB taxonomy): domain Bacteria; phylum Pseudomonadota; class Gammaproteobacteria; order Pseudomonadales; family Oleiphilaceae; genus Marinobacter. Next base: position 303,899 of record NZ_JAQNDA010000001.1, on the reverse strand, counting down.
GCATTGTCATCGGTGCGCTGCAACTGGCTGCCCACATCCGCCAGCGCCGCCCGCATCGGCGACTCGTTGCTGGCCGGGGTGTCGTCGTAGCCGTGATAGATTTCCTCCAGCAGGGCCTCGAAATCGCCATCGGCAGCCCGATCGGTGGTGTCCTTCATCACCGCATCGTTGATCCCGTCGTTGGGCAGGGAGTTAGCCGCGGCGTCGTTGACGGTGGTGTAGTCCGCGTACATGCCATTGAGGCTGTGAACCGACTCACCGAGGGAGTAGCGCACGGACTGATGACGGCGACGGTGGTACTGGAACCAGTTGGAGAAGTTCTGCAGTTCGTCCTCGAAGCTGCGGCCACTGGGGTAGTCCGACCGGTCCGGCTCTACCTCGACCCGTTCCAGGCAGCGGCCATCCGGCGCCAGGGCACCGTCGAACTGGGAACCGTCGGCGTGGCGGAAATCCAGCAGATTCTCGGTGGACCATTGCTGCACCAGGGTGGCGTAATGTTCCGGGTTCGGCTCGGCACAGTTACCGCCGCTGCCACCCAATAGGGAAATCTTGTTGCTGGCGTCGAACAGGTCATAAACACCCTCGTCCACCGGCACGTAGTAGGTGGCGGCGCGATGAGCGACACATTGGTAGAACACATCCTGCACGGCGTCATCCAGGAAGTCCCCCATGTTGGCCAGCAAGCTGTCGGAGCTGCAGCCCAAGGAGTCAAGCGTGACTTCCGTCAAGCTGTTATCCAGCTCCGAGACTTCGTCCAGAACCGTCCCGACGCTATCCATCGCGGTATTGGCGCTTCTTAGCGCCGTGCTGATATCCCCTGAAAAAGCAAAGGGTAAAATACGCAGTTCAGACAAAGGGTAAGCCGAGTCTTCACAGTATCCTGGCGGATCGCCCAAAAGGCCCAGAAAGTCGAAGTCCCAGGCACTGCACCAGATACCCAGAATAGTGTCTGTGAGTGAGCCAGTAAACGCTTGCGCTGCGGTCTGTGCGGCCTCGTCGAAGGTCAGCTCGTAATTCGGGTCCAGCAGCGGGTTGCCCAGCTCGGCCGCGCCATAATCGAGCCCCGACCAGGGGGCGTAGTCCTGACTGGGATCGTAGTACTGGGTGTTGTATTGGTGGGAACGCATGAAACCGTATGCCTTGATCGGCGGCACCACCTGATAGGTCTCGTTGAGGCGCCGGCCGTCATAATCGCGCACGCCATCGCCGCCACCGCCCGCCAACCCGGTTTCAAACAGGTAACCGTACTGGACATCGCCAATCAGGCTGTCCGCCAGAAGCTGGAGGAACTCATTGCCGGTACCGTCGATCAGGTTGCCCATCCAGGTGGTCAGGGTCTCGTTATCCAGTCGGCCGTAGTCGGTGCCCTCCAGGAACAGCTCCAGGTCCATATGCCAGGAATCGTCCCCCACCACCATCAGGTTGTGTTTCACCGGGGTGCTGAGGAATAGCGGTGACTGGCTCAGCTCGCCCGGCTGGGCGTAGCCACTTAACGGCACCAGCAGCAGTAGCGGGAGCAACAGATGGCCGAACTGGCGGATGCGGCCAGACATCCCGTTAAAGATCTGCGGCATAGTAGACCTCCACAATGCGCTGGGCGGTGCCACTCACCCCGGTTGAGCGGGCAACAATGCGAAAGCCCTTGGGACGATAAGCGCCCAGGGCCATATCCTGACGGCCACTCACCACCACGTCGGTCAGGGTGTCGACACTGGTGGCATCGCCAATCAGTTCAATGAAATAACGCGGAGCCGGTACGGTTGCGCCCAGCGCTTCGGTCCAGGCGGTCTGGGTGGCGGTGGCGGCGAAACTGTTGTCGTCGGTCCAGGCGGCGGCGGAGTGGATATCCGGCGCGGCGCCGGCCTCATACAGCTTGCCAGCGGTGCCGAAGTTCGCCAGCGCCAGCGTACCACCATCAAGGTAGTCTTCCGCCTCCCGCAACGCGCCCTCCACCAGCTCCAGCGACAGATCGCCCTGGCGCTGGGCGCTCACCATTTTCTCCTGCAGGGTCACCCGTTCCATGCTGCTCATGGCCAGCAGGGTCATCACCAGCAACATCAGCAGCGTCATCACCAGGGCCGCGCCCCGTTCACTTTTTGCCATGATTACCCCTCGCCCCGGTAAATCCGGTTACGGATGCTGGCGGTAAAGGTGTAGGACCGGTACAGCGCCCGGTCGGTCGGCGTCTGCAGGCCGGTGGCGGCATCGGCGCAGGTCAGCCAGCCGGGGAAGCAGTAGTCACCCGGTGCGTCGCCGGCGAACTGGTCCTGGGAGCGGATCAGCAGGCTGACCCGCAGCGCCAGCACCTGGGCCAGGGTATTGGCGGCATTGGCATCGTCCTGGGCCGGTGGCGCCGCCCAACTGTCTACCGCGCCCGCATCGCTGGTATCGAGGCCGATTGCCGTGCGCAGATCGCGGACATCGCCCACCAGCTCGATGGGATCGCCCAGGGCAGAGGCGGTGCCGCCGTTGTTGCTCAGCTGCAACCGCTCCATCACCAGCGCCCGGCGGCCGTCCTCGTCGAACTGCACCGAGTAGCGCACTACCGTCGGGCGGAAGATGCTGGCGTTGTCGGTGTAGGCTTTGGGCATATCCTGTTCTTCATTACCCGGGGTAACGGTGCCGCCGGTGTTATGCACCACCTGATCAGAGTTGTTGTGGGAAGGATTATTGGTGACCTGAAAGATGTTGGCGTTCTGGCAATCCGACACCATCAGGATATCGCCCTGGGAAATGGAGGAAGCGTCATTCACCTCAAGGGTCGCCGCCTCCCCAGATGGCACCCTGTTCACGCGGATTGGATTGTTGGCATCGATGCCGCGCAATACGATCACATGGGAGCCATCGACAATCTGGTTGGTTGCATCGGTGTCCGGATACACCTGCACCCCCATGGTCAGGTTATCCAGCAGGTCTGAGCCCGAACCGCCGTTGAGGTTGCTGACCACCTCGGTGGCCTCACTGAGACAGCCCCAGTAATCGGCGTTGCGGATTTCCCGCGCCAGAATCGCCGCACCCTCGCGGCCGGATTCCTGAACATAGGCCAGCGCCTGGCTGAGGGTAAAGGAACGCTGGTTGGAGATGAAAATCTGGGTCAGCCCCGCCATCATCACCAGACCCAGGGCCATCGCGATCATCAGCTCCACCAGGGACAGCCCGCGCTGTCTGCTGGGGAACCTGCTCCGTGTTGCCACCGCCATCATTCCAACCGCCCCCGCATGACGAACTCGCTGGTGCTCCATTCCGAGCCGGTACCCACGCCCTCGGCATCGACTTGCTCCCGCCCCTCCCGTTCCTGCCAGCGCACGGTCACCGTGGCCACGCCGTTGTCGAAATCCACCGACGCCGCGCCCCCCGGCAGGTCACGATCCAGGCGCGCGCACCATTGGCGCTTGTCGGTCACTGCGATGTCGCTGCTGGCGTCCGGGTCTTCGGTCACCGCCGCCAGGCACTGGTCAAACGACATATCATAGGACGCGTATTGCAATGGGTTGGCCCGCATCCGCTCGACGATGTCACCCGCCAGCAGCGAGGCCCGGGTGCGGACATCGGCATTGGTGTTCATCTTCAGGGTGAACATCTGCAGGCTGGCAACCCCCAGTAGCCCCACCGCGAAGATGACAATGGTCACCAGCAGCTCCACCATGGAGATACCGCGCTCGAACCGGTTCATGAGCCACCCCCACAATCCTGGCTGGCGGTGCGAATCTGGCCGCCACCGTTGATCTCGATGCGCTGGCCCCGGGCTGGCACCGCGTCGCTGCACAGCGTCAGGGTGTAGGCCTGGTCCGCGATGGCGTAGCCGGCGCCATCAAAGCCGAAGGGGGCAATCGCCAGACTGGTGGCGGAACCGGCCACGGAAATATCGGAAATGTCGATCAGGATCTCCCGTACGCTCTCCCCCGCCGCACGAACGCCGTCACCGTTGCTGTCCACCCAGATCACCGCCCCCAGGCTCCAGGACGAGGTGCCGCCGCCGTCGGTCATCGGCGAGACCCAGACCCGCCCGGCGGTCTTCAGTGCCTCGCTGCGGGCGTGATGGATCAACCCCACCAGCTGGTTCGAGGTGGCCGTCAGGCGGTTCTGACTGATCAGGGAGTACATGGAGGGAATCGCCCAGCCGACCACAATGCCCAGCACAGCCACGGCGACAATCAGTTCCACCAGGGTGAAACCGGCAGATCCTGTGTCTGTGGTCATTTTTTTTCGGCTACTGGCGATTTTTTTTGGAACCATGCTTGTACTACCAGCGTTTAATACGTGTTGGCCCACTCCACCCAAACCCTTGTCGTGGTGAAAACGGAAAGCGCCAACGTCATTAAGGCATCAAACCGATCCGCTTGCACTAGCTGCGGCGGCGTACGCGCCCATAAATTTACAAAAATTTACAGCAACCGCCGCTATTGCCCAGGTTGCCCGCAAGATCCTCCGCAGCCCGCCTCATCACCAGCGCGCAACACGTTACCGCCAACAATACATGAGACTAACACACAACCTCATTGGCGACGCTGACCCAAAACCACCGTCCAAGACCGCCCATTTCCTGCCATCAGCCCAGATACGCACCCGCCAGGCGCCCAGCGCAAGAGGTGATTCGCTCAAGGTTTCAAAGGGTTAATCGAGAGCAACAAAGGCAACCGCCGTCGTTTTGCGAAGCTCAAACAAGAATAGAAAAAAATTAGACATTAGCCTAAAAAAGATGGAACCGAACGTAATCACCCATCGTGTTATTCACACAGCGACTCTCACAATAACAACACTAATCAACGCCGCCGTGTCGCCCGATAACCGCGAGACAGGGGACTGGATTGCACAACACTCCGGTTTCGCACCAACAAGAAGGGGCGACACGGCACTCGCTTGGCGCCAGGGTTGGCGCATCCTGGGGAGGGAGCCTCGGTCTGCTGAGGGCTATCAGTCAGCTGAAGGTATCGATCGGCTGAAGGCTATCGCTTGGCGGAAGGCTCCTTTGCCACTTTCCCGATCGCACCGTCCGGTGCCTCGATCAGGTCCCGGAGGGCATCCCGGCAACGGGCTTCAGCATTATCCAGTTCCAGATTCACCATGGCGATGTCACTCAGCTGCTGACGCAACGCTTCCCGCTTCTTGTCGATAATGTCCAACATCAGCTTAAGCTGCTGCTCGCTGCCCTGATGGGTGTTATCCCACAGATCGAACAGCTCCCTGGTTTCCGCCAACGATATACCCAGCCGCTTGCCTCTGAGAATCAACTTCAATCGAACCCGATCCTTGCGGGAATAAATCCGGGTCTGGCCGCGACGGGCAGGATTGAGCAGCCCCGAATCCTCGTAGAAACGGATGCTGCGAACGGTGACGTCAAATTCGTTGGCCAACTCGCTGATGCTGTAGGTTTGTTGGGTCATGGCATTCAATTCCAAAGAGTTAGAGAGCCTCTGCCGAAGCATCAAATTAGCCAAAGCTGACGTTCACGTAAAGCAGGTTGGTTGACTTAATCAACTAATATCACGCTTAGGCTGCGGATTTTCCTCAATAATCCCGGAAAATCCGGCCAAAATTCGACCAAAGTCGCACTTGCCCCCATCTCAAAATGGTTGCTACGTTGATTATCAGCTTACGTAAGCGTAAGCGATCGGCCCGACGGCTGACGACCATCGACTACAAGAACAACAATGAGATTGGGTGCTCCCATGAGTACAGATTACGTTCTCGAGTCCCGGAACCTTATCAAAGCGTTCAAGGGCTTTACGGCGGTTGACGACGTTAACCTCAAGGTGACCCGGGGCCATATCCACGCCCTGATCGGCCCCAATGGCGCGGGTAAAACCACGGTGTTTAACCTGCTGACCAAATTTCTCAGCCCCACCTCCGGGCAAATCCTGTTCAACGGCAAGAACATAACCACCATGAAGCCGGCAGCCATTGCCCGGGCCGGTGTGGTGCGTTCGTTTCAGATTTCGGCGGTGTTTCCCCAGCTCACGGTACGGGAGAACGTCCGGGTGGCGCTGCAGCGCAAGGAGGGCAACAGCTTCCACTTCTGGCGACCACAACGAGTGCTGGACCGGCTCAACGGTCGTGCCCAGGAGTTGCTGGCGTCGGTGGGCCTGGAGGATTTCGCCGACGCCCACACCGTCGACCTGTCCTACGGCCACAAACGCGCCCTGGAAATCGCCACCACCCTGGCGCTGGAGCCAGAGCTGATGCTGCTGGACGAACCCACCCAGGGTATGGGCCACGAAGACGTCGGCCGGGTCGCCGAGCTGATCAAGCAGGTGTCCGTCGGCCGCACCATTTTGATGGTGGAACACAACCTTCATGTAGTGGCCAAACTGGCAGACCGGATCACCGTGCTGCAACGGGGCGCGATTCTGACCGAAGGGGACTACCGGACCGTATCCCGGGACCCAAGGGTGCAGGAAGCCTATCTGGGCACCGCCGCCACTGCCGAAGTGAATGCCGAGGAGGTGGTCGAAGCATGAGCTCCCATCGTGAAAAACTGCGCCTGGACGGCGTCCACGCGTTCTACGGCGAATCCCACATCCTCCACGGCATCGACCTGCACCTGAACCAGGGCGAACTGGTGACCCTGTTGGGGCGCAACGGCTCCGGCCGCAGCACCACCCTGCGCGCCATCATGAACCTGGTGGGACGTCGCAGCGGCTCGATTACCGTCAACGGCACCGAAACCATCGACCTGGCGGGCCATCGTATCGCCCACCTGGGCTTGGGCTACTGCCCGGAAGAACGGGGCATCTTCGCCAGTCTCAACGTCGAGGAAAACCTGATGCTGCCGCCGGCGGTGCGTTCCGACGGCATGACCGTGGAGGAACTGTACGACATGTTCCCCAACCTGTACGAACGCCGCCACAGCCAGGGCACCCGCCTGTCCGGCGGCGAACAGCAGATGCTGGCGCTGGCCCGCATCCTGCGCACCGGCGCCAATATTCTGCTGTTGGATGAAATCACCGAGGGCCTGGCGCCGGTGATCGTGCAGAAGCTCGGCGAGGTGCTGACCAAGCTGAAAAAGCGAGGACTGACCATTCTGCTGGTGGAACAGAACTTCCGTTTTGCCGCACCCATCGCCGACCGTCACTACGTGATGGAACACGGCCACATCGTAGAGGAAGTCCACGCCGGCGAACTGCAACAAAAAGAGGCCCTGCTCAATACCTACCTGGGGGTCTGAAGCGGTCTGACAACCCCCTCTCTCGAGAAACAAAAACAACTTGCTCAACTGGAGAGTCACAATGAAAGCATTAACCAATACCGTAGCCGCGGTGGCCCTGGCGGCTACCGCGGCCAGCCCGGCCCTGGCCAATATTTCCGACGACAAGATCAAGATTGGCGTGCTCGCCGATATGGGCGGGGTCTACTCCGACCTCTGCGGACCCGGCTGCGTCACCGCCCTGGAAATGGCCGCCGAAGACGTTGGCGGCAAAGTCCTGGGCGCCCCCATCGAGATCATCAGTGCCGACGATCAGCTCAAGGCCGACGTCGGTTCCGCCATCGTGCGCAAATGGGTGGAGAACGAACAGGTGGACGCGGTCGGCGGTCTGGTATCCTCGGCGGTGGTCGGTGCCGCCACCAAGGTGCTGACCGACGCAAAAAAAATTGCCATGATCTCCACCGCCGCCTCCAACGCTTTCACCACCAGCGCCTGCTCCCCCTATAACGTGCACTGGACCTACAACGTCACCGCCATGGCCAATGGCACCGTCAAGCCGATGGTGGCGGCCGGCAAGAAGAAGTGGTTCTTCATCACCGCCGACTACGCCTTCGGCCATGCCCTGGAATCGGTGGCCACCGAGGTGATCGAGGCCAATGGCGGCGAAGTGGTTGGCGTGGTGCGTGCGCCGCTGGCCACCACCGACTTCTCGTCTTACGTGCTGCAGGCCCAGGCCTCCGGCGCCGACGTGGTAGCGCTGGCCAACGCCGGTGCCGACACCGTCAACTCGCTGAAAGCCGCCACCGAGTTCGGCCTCACCGAGATGGTGGACGTCGCCGGCCTGCTGGTGTTCACCCCCGCCGCCCAGGCCATGGACCCGGACACCGCCGGCGGCATGCGCCTGACCACCGGCTTCTACTGGGACTACGACGACCAGACCCGGCAATGGAGCGAACGCTTCCTTGAACGCACCGGCACCCTGCCCGCCATGGGCCACGCCGGCGCCTACTCCATGGCGATGCACTACTTCCGCGCGATCGAGGCCGCAGGCACCGACGACTCCGATGCGGTAATGGCCAAGATGCGAGAGCTCAAGCCGGAGGACTTCTTCGCCCGCAACGCCTACCTGCGCGCCGACGGCCGTATGGTGCATGACATGTACTACGCCGAGATCAAACCCGCCGCCGAGCGCAGTGGCGACAACGACATTTTCAGGATTCTCAGCGTCATCCCCGGCGACGAAGCCTTCGCCCCGATGCTGCCCGAATGCAACTTCAACTAAGCCGGACCGACCCTCACGGGCGCTGCCGATGCCGCCGGTGAGGGTCACCAATCGCCAGCGGCCGGCACCGGCCGAGGCTGGAAATAGCTGAGCTTGGAAATAACTTAGCTTGGGAGCAACTTGAGCTATGACAACGTTTCTCGGAATCAACCTGTTTGCCCTGTTCGGGCAACTGCTGGTGGGGCTGATCAATGGCTCCTTCTACGCCCTGCTCAGCCTCGGGCTGGCCATCATCTTCGGCCTGCTGAAGATCATCAACTTCGCCCAGGGCGCGATGTACATGCTGGGCGCCTTCTTCGCCTGGATGGCATTGAGCTACTTCGGCATGAACTACTGGGTCGCGCTGATCGTGGTCCCCCTGGTGGTGGGCTTTCTCGGCATTCTGATGGAGCGCTTCCTGGTGCGGCCCATCGCCCATGAAGACCACCTCTACAGCCTGTTGCTGACCTTCGGCGTGGCGCTGATGCTGCAAGGCGTTTTCACCCACGTGTACGGCTCGTCGGGGCTGGCCTACGCCATTCCCGAGGCGCTGCAGGGCGGCACCAAGCTGCCGTTCATGTACCTGCCCAACTACCGGGCCTGGATCATCGTCGCGTCCATCGTGGTGTGCGGGGCAACCTGGTGGCTGGTGGAGAAGACCCGGCTCGGCGCCTACCTGCGCGCCGGCACCGAAAATCCCCAGTTGATGCAGGCGTTCGGCATCAACGTGCCGCTGATCGTCACCCTGACCTTTGGCTTCGGCGTCGCCCTGGCGGGCTTTGCCGGCGTCATGGCGGCCCCGGTGTACTCGGTATCCCCGGAGATGGGCTCCAACCTGCTGATCGTGGTGTTCGCCATTGTAGTGATCGGCGGCATGGGCTCCATCGGCGGCGCCATTCTCACCGGCCTGGCCATGGGCGTGATCGAGGGTCTGACCAAGTACCTTTACCCGGAAGCCTCCACCACGGTGATCTTCCTGGTGATGGTGATAGTGCTACTGCTCAAGCCCGCCGGCCTGTTCGGCAAAGAAGCGTGAGGTTGCCGATATGAAAGTCTCCAAACTGACCCTGATCCTGCTGGTGGCCGCCCTGGTGGCACCGTTTGTGGTCTACCCGGTGTTGCTGGCGAAGATTCTCTGCTTCGCGCTGTTCGCCGCCGCCTTCAACCTGTTGTTGGGCTATGTCGGCCTGCTGTCCTTCGGACACGCCGCCTTCCTCGGCACCGGTGGTTACATCACCGGCTGGCTGATGATGAACGCCGGCATCACCCCGGAGCTGGCGATCCTGCTGGGCACCGGCGCCGCCGGCCTGCTCGGGGCGGTGTACGGCAAGCTGGCGGTGAAACGGGAGGGCATCTACTTCGCCATGGTCACGCTGGCGCTGGCCCAGCTGATCTTCTTCGTCTACCTGCAGGCGCCGTTCACCGGCGGCGAGGACGGCATGCAGGGCATCCCCCGGGGCGAGCTGTTCGGCTTCATCGACCTGTCCGACAACCTCAACATGTACTACTTCGTGCTGGCGATCTTCCTGTTCGGTTACTGGCTGATCCATCGCACCATTCACTCGCCCTTCGGCCAGGTGCTCAAGGCCATCCGCGAGAACGAACCCCGCGCCGTGTCCCTGGGCTACAACGTCAGCGACTACAAGTGGGTGGCGTTCATGATCTCCGCCGCCCTGGCGGGCCTGGCCGGCTCCACCAAGAGCCTGGTATTCCAGCTCACCTCCCTCACCGACGCCCACTGGCACATGTCCGGCGAGGTGGTGCTGATGACCCTGGTGGGTGGCGTGGGCACGGTGTTCGGACCACTGGTGGGCGCGGGTACCATCGTCACCATGCAGAACTACCTCTCTGGTGGCGAGCTGGGCAACTACGTTCACATCATCATGGGCGCCATCTTCGTGATCTGTGTGCTGGCGTTCCGTGGCGGGCTGGTGGGTGAGTTCCAGAAGCTGCTAAAACGCAACGCCGGCTAGACCAGGACAACGGCGGTTGGCTGGCTGGCTGGCTGGCTGGCGGTAGCATAGCGGTGACTGGGCAGCACGGGCGGGCTGCGAGCGGGTGCCGCTATCACCACCGAGCAGGCCACTGGTGCATCCCGCACCACTATAAGTTAAGTTATGGGGCCTCAAACACTCAAAGGAGCGCACCATGAACAAGCTGTTCACCTCCACCGCCCTGGCGCTGTTACTCGGCACCTCGCTGCCCACCAGTGCTGGCCTGTATTCCGACGATCTGTCCCGCTGCCTGGTCGACTCGGCCAGTCAGCGGGACAAGGATGTGTTGGTGAAGTGGATGTTCACCTCGATTTCCCTGCATCCGGTGGTGGCCGGCATGTCCAACCTGAGCGACGCCGACCACGACGCCTCCAACCGCGACGCCGCCAACATGTTTGTCAGGCTGATGAGTGAGGATTGTCTGGAAGAAGCCCGCAAGGCGGTGAAATACGAAGGTCCGCTGGCCATTCAGCAGGGTTTTGAGCTGTTCGGCCAGGTGGCCGGGCAGGAGTTGTTTGCCCACCCCAATGTCGCCACCGCCCTGGCCGGGTTGGAGCGCCACATGGATGGCGACAAGCTGGCCAAGGCACTGGGACTCCCCGCCCAATAAGGGGCGGGGGCCCAACGCCACTGGCCGGCCGGAACTGGCGACGCTTATTCGATCGGCTTGCGCACGATGACGCCATCTTCCACCACCGCCAGGGTGGTCTGGGTGACGAAGCCGCCGTCGTCGGTGACTTCGGTCACCGCGTAGGGGTTTTTGCTGCGGTCCATGGAGCGCAGCGCCTCGCCAATGGCCGCCCTCAGGATTGCCGGATCGGTGGACTCGGTATCATCCATCGCCTCGACCAGGGCGTGCAGCGCCAGGTAGTTGTAGCCCGCCTCTGAGCCGGGCATCTTGCCGTACTTGTCCTGGTAACGCTGGATGAAACCCCGCGCCTCCTCCGTTTCATAGACCGACAACGGCACCACGCCCACGGCGCGGCCCACCATCTCCAGGCCGCCGGCGACCGCCGCCACCTCATCGATCTTGGCCTGGTCCATCAGCACGAACGCGCCCTGAAAGCCCAGCTGGCGGGCCTGCTGGATCACCAGACCGGTGGGCTCGGAGGCACCGCCGACAAACATCACGTCCGGATTCTCCGCAATGATGCGGCTGACGCCGGTGTAGAAATCCGCCGACTTGTTGTAATCCATCGGGTTATTGGCCACCACGGTGCCGCCCTTGGCGGCCCAGGTCTTCTCGATCATGCCGCCCCAGAGCTTGGCGTATTCGTGGGTGGCGCCGCCCATGCCCAGATTGGAGCCCATGTGCTCCAGGGCGTACTCGGTAAAGGCGTCGACGTAACCGTCGAAGGTGGGCGGAATCCGCAGGGTCAGGCCGTTGCCCTGGGTGGTGACGGTGGGCACCGAGGTGTAGGCCATGATCAGGAAATCGTCCTTTTCATTGAAATCCTGCAACGCAAACACGCCCCCCGAGTGGGGCACGAACACCGCCGACACCCCGCTATCCTGCTTCAGCCGCTTGGCATTGGTGGCGGCCTGGGCCGGCGAGTAGCGGTCGTCCAGTGACACCAGCTCGACGGTGACCTGCTCGCCATTGAGGTCGAAGCCACCGGCCGCGTTGATTTCATCCGCCGCCATGCGCAGACCGGACAGGGTGTTCTCGCCATAGAGCGCGGCGCCGCCGCTGAGCGGGCCGGTAAAGCCGATGCTGACGCTATCCGCCAGAGCGGACGTGGTGGCGAGTCCGAGGGTGGCGAGTCCGAGGGTGGCGGCAGCGATGGCTGTCCGCAGGGTGTTGGTCAGTGTCATTGTTTTCTCCATCTATTGTCGTTATTGGCTTGGGTGAATCAATGGGGGTTGGCCCCCGGCGCCATCAGGCGCCGATGTAAGCCTTGCGCACCTGCTCGTTACCCAGCATGGTGTCCTGATCGCCTTCCAGCACCAGCTGGCCGTTTTCCATCACATAGGCGCGGTCGGCAATGCGCAGGGCGGCAAAGGCGTTCTGCTCCGCGAGCAACACGGTTGTGCCCAGGCCGTTGATCTTCTTGATAATCTCGAACATCTGCTTGACCACCAGCGGGGCCAGGCCGAGGGACGGCTCGTCCAGCATCAGCAGCCGCGGCCGGCTCATCAGGGCGCGGCCGATGGCCACCATCTGCTGCTGACCACCGGACAGCGAGCCCGCCGGCTGCTGGCCCTTTTCCGCCAGGATCGGGAACAGCGCCATTACCTCGTCGAGGCGCTGGCGGTTGCCGGCCCGGTCGCGGCGGTGCACATAGGCCCCAAGCATCAGGTTCTGCAGCACGCTCATCTGCGGGAACAGCTTGCGCCCCTCGGCGCACTGCACCACGCCGGCACTGACAATGGCGCTGGGCTTGAGGCCGTCGAGCCGGCGCCCGTCGAAGCTGATAGCGCCGGCGGCTGGCCGGCCAAGGCCACTGATGGCGTTGAACAGACTGGTCTTGCCGGCGCCATTGGCGCCCAGCAGCACCACCAGCTCACCGGATTGCACCGACATATTGATGCGGTTGAGGGCCTTGAAGCTGCCGTAGCAGACATCGACGTTGTTAAGCTGCAGCATCTTCGTCACTCCCCAGGTAGGCTTCGATCACCACCGGATTGCACTTGATCTGTTCCGGGGTGCCTTCGGCAATTTTCTCGCCGTGATCCAGCACCATGATCTTGTCGGCCATGCCCATGATCATGTCCATTTTGTGTTCGATCAGGCACACGGTGAGGCCGTTGGCCACCATCTTCTTCATCAGCGCGGCCAGGCCTTCGGTCTCCTCCGGGTTGACCCCGGCGGCCGGCTCATCCAGCAGCACCAGCTTTGGCTCGGTGGCCAGGGCCAGGGCAAACGCCACCCGCTTGCGCTCTTCCTGGGTGATGTCGGCGATGTAGCGGTGCTCGACGTGGCTCAGGCCGACAAAGTCCAGCGCCTGCCGGGCCTTGTCGCGGCAGGCCTGCTCCTCGGCCCGCAGCCGGCGGGAGTTGACCAGCACGTCCCAGAGCCCGGAGCGGGTGCGCAGGCGATGGCCGACAATCAGGTTATCCAGCACCGTGGCCTGCTCGAACAGGTTGGTGGTCTGGAAGGTGCGCCCGACCCCCAGCCGTGCCACCTGATCGCAGGGCATCCGGGTGACATCGACACCGTCCAGCAGGATGCGGCCGGAGCTGGGTGGGTGCATGCCCGACACCAGGTTGAAGAAGGTGCTCTTGCCGGCACCGTTGGGTCCGATAATGGCGTTGATCTTGTTGGCCTCGAACTCGACGGACACGTCGTGGACCGCCGCCAGGCCGCCAAACATCTTGGTTAGCCGTTCGATCTTAAGCATTGCTGTTCACCTCCGAAGGCAGCGATACCTTGCCCATTGAGCGTTGCTCGGGCGCCTGTGCCTGCTCGCCCTTGCGGTGCATCCAGCCGAGGAAGGAGCCAGTGACGCCGCGGGGGAAGAAAATCACCAGCAACACCAGCAGTGGCCCGAAGATGATCATCCGGTACTCCTCCAGGAACTGCAGCGACTGGGTGATCCAGACAATGCCCACGGTCCCCAGCAAGGGACCGGTCAGGGTGCCGATGCCCCCCACCAGCAGGTAAGTGATCATGTCGAAGGTGTGGGTAATGTTGGCCTCTTCCGGCCCGATGAAACGCACCATGCCGGCGTACAGGGCTCCGGCCAGGCCGGCGTAGGTGGTAGACAGCACGAAGGCCAGTGTCTTGTTGCGCATCAGGTTGATGCCGAGGGACTGGGCCAGCTCGTCGCCATTGCGGATGGCCACGAAAGTCCGTCCCAGCAGGGAACGGGACAACCGTCCCATGAACCAGATGGCGAACACCAGGAACGCCAGCACCAGGTAATAGAACGGCACGGTATCGGTGAAGTCCACCAGCCCGAAACCATAGGGCGCGGCGATGTCACGAACGCCGATGGGGCCGTGGGTCAGCGCTTCCCACTTGTCCATCAGCAGGTAGATGATGAAGCCAACGCAGAGGGTGAAGATGGCGAAGTAATGCTCCTTCAGCCGCAGCGACACCACCCCCACCAGCAGGCCCAGCACCGCCGTCATCAGCAACGCGGCGGCAAACGCCGGCCAGAAGCTCCAGCCGTAGTCGGCACTGAGCAGGCCCAGGGTGTAGGCGCCGATGGCGAAGAAGCCGCCATGGGCCAGGTTCAACTGGCCGCAGAAGCCGGTGATGATGTTGAGGCCATACACCGCGATGGCCCAGACGAAGGCGGACGCCATCACATACACCTGGTACTCGTTGCTGGTCAGCAGCGGGAACACCAGCGCGAAGGCCAGCATCAGGTACTTGGCCAGCGGGGTCATCAGGAAAGATCCGAACTTGTACATATCAGTGCGCTCCCTTCGCGAACAGGCCCTGGGGACGGACGGACAGGATCAGCACCAGCAGTCCGAAGGCGATGATGTCCTTGTAGGCGGTGGAGATGTAGAAGCCACCAAAGGCTTCGGCAAAGCCGATGATCATGCCACCGACGATGGCACCGGGAATGCTGCCCATGCCACCGAGGATGATGATGACGAAGGCCTTCATGATCACCAGGTGACCCATGGCCGGATAGACCAGGTTGATGGGGGCATAAAGAGTGGCGGCGATGGCCGCCAGCGCCCCGGAGATGGCGAAGGTCATCATGGCCACCCGGTTAGCGTCGATACCCACCAGGAAGGCGCCGTCCCGGCTCTGGGCCAGGGCGATGATGGTGGCACCCACCATGGTCTTGCGCAGGAACAGCTGCAAGGCCGCCACCAGCGTGAAGGCACCCACCACGATCAGCAACCGCTGCTCGGGGATGATCAGGCCGTCGAAATTGAGGATGCCGGTGAAAGGGGAACTCATGCGGCGGAAGTCCGCGCCCCAGAACATCTGCACCACCGCCTCCAGAAACAGCAGAATGCCGATGGCGGCAATCTTGTCGTGGATCGGTGGCGAGTTGCGCAGGGGATGGAACACCAGGCGCTCGCAGAGGATCGCCAGGAGCGCGACAACGGCGGCCGAACCGGCCATTGCCAGCCAGTAGTGCACCCCGAGGTCCACCATCAGGAAGTAGGACAGGAAAGCTCCCACCATGTAGAGCGCGCCGTGGGCGAAGTTGGGAATGTGGAGAATGCCGTAGACCAGGGTCAGGCCAAGGGCCACCAGGCCATAGATGCTACCCAGGGTCAGGCCGTTCATGATCTGCTGAAAGAAAAGGTTCAAAACTGCCCCTCCGTGCTTGTTGTTATAGGACTCAGTTATGGGACGTCGTTGAGGTCAATTGACTGCGCGCTTGAAGCGCCGCCACCCACCAAATGAAACAATTACACCAAATGTCTCACCTGTCAATTATTAAAATGGTATTCCGCTGTGCGTACCATTTAGGCAAAATAAATCCCGGATACTCCAGCCTTATGATGCAAGGTGAAATAAACCGGGATTGATTCAGCCGGGCCCTGATTGATTAGCCCTGCCACTCCTGCTCCTGCAGTGCCCGCCACATCAGTTTGCCGGTGGGGGACTTCGGAAGCTGGTCCACAAACTGCACCCGTTCGGGCACTTTGTAGGCGGCCATCTGCTCCCGGCACCAGGCAATGATGTCGGCTTCGCTGGTGCTGTCGGCGGCGGCGGGGGTCAACACAATCACCGCCTTCACCGTCTCGCCTCGTTTTTCGTGGGGGGCGGAGATGATGCAGACCTCATGGATGCCGGGGTGGCGGTACATCAGGCCTTCCACTTCCGAGGGCCAGACCTTGAAGCCGGAGGCATTGATCATGCGCTTGACCCGATCCACCATGAAGAAGTAGCCGTCGTCGTCGTAGTAGCCCAGGTCGCCGGTGCGGAAGAAGCGCTTGCCGTCGATGGTCACGAAGGCGGCGTCGGTGTCCGCCGGACGGTTCCAGTAGCCCACCATGACCTGGGGGCCGTGGCTGACGATCTCACCCACTTCACCCGGCCCTTTTTCCGCCAGCGTCTCGACATCGATGATGCGGCTGTCGACGTCAAACACCGGGATGCCCAGGCACTGCGCCTTGGGGTGCGCGGTGGGGTTGATATGGGTGGCGGCCATGGTTTCCGACAGGCCATAGCCTTCGATGTAGTCGAGACCGGTCATGGTCTTGAGCTTATGGGCGACGGCCTCCGGCATAGCGGCGCCGCCGCCACCAATGGTGCTGAGACTGGACAGGTCGTAGTTGCCAATCTCCGGATTGGAGAGGAAGTCCACCGCCATGGTGACAATGTTCGACCAGCCGGTGACCCGGTAGCGCTCGATCAGCTTGGCGGCGGTGGCGCGATCCCATCGGGTCATGATCACGATGGTGGATCCGCTATACAGTGGGCCGTTCATGGAGCCGGTCATGCCGGTGACATGGAAGAACGGCAGCGTCGCCAGATGCACCGAATCGGCGCTACTGACGTTCCACAATGCCCGGTGCAGGGCGGTGGCCATCACCGAGCGGTGGGTGTGCATGCAGCCCTTGGGCGCCCCGGTGGTGCCGGAACTGTAGGGAAACACCGCCAGATCGTCGGGACCGGCGCTGTAGCTTGCCGGGGCGTGGCCGGCACTGATCGCGTCGTCCCAGGCGGTGCAGCCGGCCACCGTTACCGGCTGCACCGGTGCGGCCACTTCGGCCGGCAGGGTCAGGTCGGTGGGTTCGCGCACGTAGCTGCTGTAGGCGGTCACCACCACGTTCTCCAGTCCGCTGGTGGCCACCAGCGGGGTGATAAATTCGGCCAGCTCCTGACCCGCCAGGCAGACCCGAGCATCGGTATCGGCGATGTAATGTTCCAGTTCGGCGGAGCGGTTCATCGGGTTGACCGGAATCACCACCGCATCGGCACGCAAGATGGCGTAGTAAGCGATGACGTACTGGGGCGAGTTCTGCATATAGAGCAGCACCCGCTCGCCTTTTTTCACTCCCTGATGTTGCAGATACCCGGCCAGAGCTTCCACCTCACCGAGCAGGCTGCGGTAGGTCATCGGGGTGTCGTAGTAAATGATGGCGTTGTGGTCCGGATAACGCCGGGCAGAGACTTCCAGATTGGTGAACACGCTGGTTTGCGGCAGCGTCATGGTCTTGGGCAACTCTTTCGGCCACACCTTGTGATGTCGGGTAAAGGTCATTGTTGTGCTCCGGTATTCAACCCGTTGTTGTTCGATTTTGTCCTGGCGTGTGATCGTCAAGACTCGCTCAGCAGCCAGCGGTTCCCACCGTCAGGCAGAGATTGCGCAGCGGTCAGCGGCGTAATGGCGATGGCCTGTTCACGCAACACGGTGGCATCGGCGTCCGCTGCCACGATGTGGCGGGAACTGCGTTCAAAGCCCAGCCACCAGTACGGCAGGCTGCGAGCGTCTTCGCCCGCCACCAACCGGGTTTTCTGGATCGAGCCACGGGACTGACGGCACCAGCGGGCCTCGCGAATCTGCTCGGCCCGGCAGGCGGGGAAATTGACGTTCCAGCACCCGCTCTGCCGCAGCTGCCACAACCGACGAATCACCGCCTCGCCGTGCTGCTCCACCGCCGACCAGTCGATCGCTGCGCCGCCGAAATAGGCCTGACTCAGCGCAATGGCGGGTATGCCCAGGCGCTGGGCGGTCAACACCGCCCCCACCGTGCCGGAATACGGCACCGAGTCACTGATGTTGGCGCCGTAGTTGACCCCGGACAGCACCAGATCCGGCGGGGTGTCGGCAAACCATTGGGCCTCGGCAAACAGCACGCAGTCCGCCGGGGTGCCGGACAGGGCATAGCGGCGCTCGCCCTTGGGGTACATCCGCAATGGACTGTGGATGGAGATGCTCTGGCCGGCACCGCTGCGGTCGTGTTCCGGCGCCACCACCCAGACTTCCTCGGCCAGACGGCCGGCTATCCGCTCCAGGATCGCCAGCCCCGGGGCATCGATGCCATCGTCATTGGTAATCAGAATCCGGCGCACCATCGGTGTGGTCACAGCACACCTCCCGGCCCGCGCTGGGCGATCCGCCAGCCGGCCTCCGCCAGCAGGCTGGCACGCTTGCCCACCTCCAGGGCGTCGGCGTTGCTGGCGTTGCCCTGCAGGGCCCGGGCATAGACGCCCTGGACGATGGCGGCCAGGCGGAACAGGGAAAACGCCAGGAACACGTGCCAATCGTCGAGCCCGCCCCGTCCGGTCTGACGGCAGTAGCGGGCGATGGTTTCCTGCTCATCGGCGATGCCGAGGGCCTCCAGATCTTCCCCCAGCAGGCCGCGCATACCGTCGAGGTCGGACGGCAGATGATAGGGCAGGCAATAGTAGGCCAGGTCCGCCAGCGGATGGCCCAGGGTGGACAGCTCCCAGTCGAGAACGGCCACCACCTTGGTTTGCTCCGGTGCCAACATCAGGTTGCCGAAACGGTAGTCGCCATGGGCGATGGCGCACTCATCGGTGGCCGGCAGATGGTCCGGCAGCCAGGCCATGAGCTTGTCCATGGCGGGCAGCTCATCGGTCTTGGAGGCCAGGTACTGCTTGCTCCAGCGCGCCACCTGGCGGGCGACGTAGCCCTCGGGGCGGCCAAAGTCGCCCAGACCGATGGCGTTGACATCCACCGAATGCAGCGACGCCAGGGTATCGACGGCGGCATGGTGGGCCGGCAGCCGCTCGCCCCGGTCCAGCGCCCGTAACGCCGGATGGCTGACAATGCGCCCGGGCAGGAAATCCATCAGGTAGAAGGGCGTACCGATCACCGCGCTGTCCTCGCACAGCACGTGGGCCTTCGGCACCGGCACTTCGCTGTGCTCCGCCAGCGCCCGGATCACCCGGTACTCCCGCTCCACCATATGGGCGGACGGCAGCACCTTGCCCGGCGGTTTCTTGCGCAACACGTAACGACCACTGGCCGCCGTCACCAGATAGGTGGGGTTGGACTGGCCGCCCTGGAACTGGCGGAGCGACAGTTCGCTGCCGAACCCCGGCAGCGCCTGTTGCAGCCACGCCAGCAGCGCGTCTTCGTCGAACCGGTGGGCGTCGAGCACGTCCACCAGTTGTGGTGCAATACCCATAGTCACCTCAGCAAATGGTCTCGCCGCCATCGGCGACGATCACCTGACCGGTGACGTAGGCACTGGCCGGGGTGGACAGGAATACCGCCAGACCGGCGATATCCACCGGTTCGCCGATGCGTCGCAGTGGCGTCTTTTCCTCGGCGCGCTTGACCCGGACCGGATCTTCCCACAGCGCCTTGGCAAAGTCGGTCTTGATCAACCCCGGGGCAATGGCGTTGATGCGGATGCCTTTGGGCCCCCACTCCACCGCCAGGTTGCGCGCCAACGCCGCTTCCGCCGCCTTCGACACGCCATAGGTGCCGATGGTGGTGTTGCCGCGAATGCCGGCAATGCTGGACAGCAACACCACGGCGCCGTCGCCACGCTCGGCCATCTGCGGCAGCACCATATTGGTGAGCCAGAAGGTACCCTTGACGTTGGTGTCCATGATCTTGTCCCAGGCGTCGTCGGTCATCTCGCTGGTGGGGCCGTACACCGGGTTGGTGGCGGCATTGCACACCAGCACGTCGATGCGGCCCCAGGTGGCCAGGGTCTTGGCCACCAGCTGCTGCAGGTCGTCCTTGCGGCCGACGTGGCAAGGCACCGCAATGGCCTCGAAACCCTGTTCCGCCAGCTCCGCCGCCACCGCTTCGCAGGCCTCGGCCTTGCGGCTGGAGATCACCACGCGGGCACCACAACGGGCCATTTCCTCGGCAATGGAACGACCAATACCCTTGGTGGAACCGGTGATCAGTGCCACCTTGCCGGTCATATCGAATAACGGGTTCATTCGGTTGGCCTCCGTTTATTGGTCGCGGTACTGGCGCAGTTCGAGTTTGGCCACCGAGTCCAGATGGACCTCATCGGGACCGTCCGCCAGCCGCAGGGTGCGGACCTTGGCCCAGGCCTCTGCGAGGAAGCTGTCCTGGCTGACGCCGGCACCGCCATGGACCTGGATGGCGCGATCGATCACCTTGAGCGCCATGCTCGGGGCGATGACCTTGATCATAGCGATCTCCTGGCGGGCCACCTTGTTGCCGACGGTGTCCATCATGTGGGCCGCCTTCAGGGTCAGCAGTCGCGCCTGTTCGATCTCGATACGGCTGCGGGCGATGTCCTTGCGGATGGAGTCAAACCTGGACAGCGGCTGGCCGAAGGCTTCGCGGGCATTGGCGCGCTGGCACATGGCCTCCAGCGCCCGTTCGGCGACGCCGATGGTGCGCATGCAGTGGTGGATGCGGCCCGGACCCAGGCGGCCCTGGGCAATCTCGAAGCCGCGACCCTCGCCCAGCAGGATGTTGCTGACCGGCACCCGCACGTTGTCGTAGTGAATTTCGGCATGGCCGTGGGGGGCGTGGTCGTAGCCGAACACGGTGAGGGGGCGGATCATGGTGACCCCCGGGGTATCCAGCGGCACCAGGATCATCGACTGCTGCTTGTGTTTCTCGGCGCTGGGATCGGTCTTGCCCATGACGATGGCGATCTTGCAGGTGGTGGTCATGGCACCGGAGGACCACCACTTGCGGCCATTGATGACGTACTCATCGCCCTCGCGACGGATCTCACAGGCGATGTTGGTGGCATCGGAAGAGGCCACGTCCGGCTCGGTCATCGAGAAGCAGGAGCGGATCTCCCCCGCCAGCAGCGGTTCCAGCCACTGCTTCTGCTGCTCTTTATTGCCAAAGCGGGCGATGGTCTCCATGTTGCCGGTGTCCGGCGCGGAGCAGTTGAACACTTCCGGCGCCATGTGAGAGCGTCCCATGATCTCGCACAGGTGGGCGTACTCGACGTTAGTCAAACCCGCGCCGTACTCGCTCTCGGGCAGGAACAGGTTCCACAAGCCGGCCGCCTTGGCCTTGGCCTTCAGCGCTTCCACGATGGGCAACGGCGCCCAGCGATTGTCGGCCTGCTCCAGTTGCTGGTGGTGCAGGTGTTCGTTGGGGTAAATGTACTGATCCATGAAGTCGATCAGTTGCTCCCGCAGCCTGATCGCACGCTCGGAAAGTTCATACATGGTGAATGCCTCTGATGGTTGCTTGCGGTGCCTCAAACGGGCACGCCTTCGGGTTGGTCACTGCCGGTCCGGGTGCGAAAAGTGCCTTCGCTGATGGCCAGCAGGTTGCCAGCGGCGTCATGGACCTCGCCGGTGCAGTTGTAGATACGCCGTCCACCGGCCCGCTTGCGGCCGGTGACCCGGATCACCCCGCCGGAACACTGGCCGGTGAAGGTGATGGTCATGGACAGGGTGATGGCCTTGCGAATGCGGTTGGGATAGGGGCAGTAGGTGCCGGCCTGGGCCATGGCGATGTCGAGCAACGCGGACAACACGCCGCCATGCACCACCCCGGCCAGGTTGAGGTGATCCGCGTGCAGCGACAGATCGATCACCGCGCAGCCATCCTCCCAGGACACCTGGCGGTAGCCAAGGGCGCTGTGAAAGCCGCCCAGCTCACTGGGCGCCGGCTTCATCTTGGGGTCGTCGAGCGTCATCATCACACTTTCATCCCCGGCAGATTCAGCGACGCGGTGTTACCGCCATCCACCGGCAGCGCCTGGCCGGTGATGTAGCTGGCGTCATCGCTGGCGAGAAACAGAATGGCGGCGGCGATTTCTTCCGGCACCCCATAGCGGCGCAGCTCACAGCGGGAACCCAGCTTGTGGGCTTTTTCCTGGGCCCGGGCGTAATCGAAGATTTTCTCGGTCATGCCGGTTTCCACCAGGCCGGGACAGACCGCATTGACCCGCACATTGTCGCCGCCAAGGTCGCAGGCAGCGGTCTGCGTCAGATTGATGACCGCCGCCTTGGAGGCGCTGTAAGCGTTGCCGCCGGCGCCGGAACGAATGCCCGCCACCGAGGCGGTATTGACGATGGCCCCGCGCTGACGGCCCTGCATGTGCGGTGCCACATGTTTGGTGAACAGCAGGGTGCCGATCAGGTTGACGTCGAGAATCCGCCGCCACTCATCGACCTGCTGTTCGGTGACCGGTGGGTGCGAGCCGGCAATGCCGGCGTTGTTGCACAGCACGTCAATCTGACCAAAGGTCTCGACCACCTCCGCCACCAGGCTCGCCGCCGCGGCTTCATCCGCCACATCCATGACCCGGCGCACCGTGGCGGTACCCTCCGGCATCAGGCTCTCGGTGCCCACCAGCCCCGCTTCGGAGCGGTCCACCAGCACCACCCTGGCCCCTTCCTGGGCCAACCGTACCGACGTTGCCTGGCCAATCCCACTACCGGCGCCTGTCACGATGGCGACCCGACCCTCAAACCGTTTCATTGCAGCGCCTCCTCAGGTTGTCGTTGCTAACGCGAATCACACGCGCCAATTTCGGAAAGAAAAATTAATTTGTCATGGATTAGCGGATTGGGTCAAGATAAACGAAAGTCTATTTCGCTAGATAAAATCAACAAACAGGAATCGACAGAATGAAACCATTATCAGAGACACTCATTAATTACGCCCCCGCCCTTAGCGGCGAGACCCTGACCCCCATTGGCCAGCAGATCCAGGCCTACGCCTGCAGCCAGCCGGACAAGCCCGCGCTGATCTGCGGCGACGCCAGCTGGTCCTGGGCCGAGCTGGTGCGCCAGGCCAATCGCATTGCCAACCGGTTGCGAGGCGCGGGACTGGAAGCGGGCGACACGGTCGCCGGCCTGTCGGAAAACAGTGCCGACTATGTCGCGCTGTATCTGGGCACCCTCATCGCCGGCGGCTGCATGGTGCCGCTGTCCGGCATGGCCAACGGTGAGACCCTGGCACTGATGATCAACGACTGCGACAGCCGCTGGCTGTTTGTCTCCCGGCGCAACGACAGCCTGCTGCAGGAGGTGCAGGGCCAGCTCGCGCGGGTGCCCACCGAGCACTGCATCGGCCTGGATTACCGGCCGGCAACCAGCGAGTGCAATCTCGACGACTGGCTGGCCGGGGTCGGCGACCATGGCGAGCAGACGCCGGTGACCCTGGATTCGCCGTTCAACCTCATCTACAGCTCGGGCACCACCGGCACCCCCAAGGGTATCCTGCACGACTACCGCTTCCGTTCCCGGCAAATCCGCCGCATGGGCAGCTACGGTCTCAATGGCGACGCCATCAACCTGGTGTCGACACCGTTGTACTCCAACACCACCCTGGTGTCGGTCTTGCCCACCCTGTTCCACGGCGGCACCCTGGTGCTGATGGCGAAGTTCGACGCCCGGGAATTCCTGCAACTGGCCCAGCGTTTCCGGGTCAGCCACGCCATGCTGGTGCCGGTGCAGTTCCAGCGCATCCTGGCGGTGCCGGACTTTGACGAGTTCGACCTGTCCAGCTTCCGGCTCAAGCTCTGCACCAGCGCACCGCTGCGCGGTGAGGTGATCGAGCAGGTGATGCAGCGCTGGCCCGGCAACCTGCGGGAAGTCTACGGCCTCACCGAAGGCGGCATTTCCACCAGCCTCGACTGCGCCGCCCACCCGGACAAGTGGGATTCGGTGGGCACCCCCACCGAGGGTTCACAGGTGCGCATTCTCGATGAGGCAGGGCGGGAACTGCCCCGCGGCGAGATTGGCGAGATCGTGGGACGGGCCGGGGCGATGATGCGGGGCTACTATCACCGTCCCACACAGACCCAGGACATGCTGTGGACCAGCCCGGAGGGGGATACCTTCTTCCGCAGCGGCGATATGGGGCGGCTGGATGAGGACGGCTTCCTGTATATCCTTGATCGCCGCAAGGACATGATCATTTCCGGCGGCTTCAACATCTACGCGGCGGATCTGGAGCAGGTACTGCTGACCCACCCGGCGGTGGCCGATGCGGCGGTGATCGGCGTCCCCAGCGAGCAATGGGGGGAGACGCCGCTGGGCCTGGTGGTCCGCCGCGCCGATGCTCAGACCCGGGACAGCGAGCTGCTGGCCTGGGCCAACGAACGCCTGGGCAAGACCCAGCGCCTGGCCGCGGTGGAACTGCGGGATGACTTGCCACGCTCCACCATTGGCAAGGTGCTGAAGAAGGAACTGCGGGCGCCGTACTGGGCCTGATCCGACGGCCCTGGCCCGGTTACCGGGCCAGCCGGGCCAGGGCCCGACGGCAATCCTCGGAGCGCAGGCGCGCGGCGAACACCTCCCGCTCCCGCGCCAGCGCCTCTCGCGCCAGCGGTTGCCAGGGCGCCTTCAGCAGGCGCTTGCTCGCCAGCAAGGCCGCCCGCGGTTTACCCGCCAGGCGGCCGGCCAGGGCCAGCGCCTCGGCCCTCGCCTCGCCAGCCGCCACCACCCGGCTGACCAGGCCACAACGGGCGGCCTGCGTCGCATCGAGGGTATCCCCGAACAACAACAAATCCGCCGCCGGGCGCGCGCCCAGGTGCAACGGCATGGTGACCGTGGAGGCGGCTTCCGGCACCAAGCCCAAGTCCACGAAGGCGGTCTTGAAGCACGCCGAGTCCCCGGCAATTACCGCATCGCAGTGCAACAGCAAGGTGGTGCCGATACCGATGGCCAAACCCTCAACGGCGGCGATCACCGGTACATCACAGTCCATCAGCGCCTCGATGAACGCCAGCCCGGCGGAGGGCTGGGGCTGTGGATCGCTGGCGCGGGCCCGGAAATCGTCCAGGTCGTTGCCGGCCGTGAACACGTCGCCGCGCCCGCTGATCACGATGGCGTGAACCTGCGCATCGGCGGCCGCCGCGCGGATGCCGTCGATCAGGGCCTGGTACATGGCCCGCGTAAGAGCATTTTTCTTCTCCGGCCGGTCGATCACCAGCTGTACATAGCCCTCGCCCGTTACGTTGCGAATCATTGCCTATCCTCAGTTTGTGGAAATGGACACCAGGCCCGGCCAGGGGGTGACCGTTTATCCATTAGGCCTATTGCAAAACCGGTCCCATGTGTTAGATTCAGGCTACAGCTTTCGTTCTGCAATTACTAGTTTTGCAGTGCGAAACTTAATAACCAAACAAAACAAGACACGAGTCATCGAGGTCCAGCAATGAACGCCTTTAGCACACTCCGTCAAAAACTCACGGTTTACGCCTCCGCTCTCACCCTGGGGATTGGCGCCGCCATCACCGCAGCCCCGGCCAGCGCCGAGGAAATCTTTACCTGGAAGGTTCAGTCCCACTGGCCCGGTGCCAGCAGCTCCTATGAAGACAGCCTGGTGCGCCTCAAGCGGTTGCTGGAAGAACGTACCGAGGGTCGCCTGGAGCTGCAGCTCCATGAGTCCGGCGCCCTGTTCAAACCCAAGGACACCTTCAATGCGGTCAGCCGCGGCATACTGCAGATGGGCACCATCTCGCCCTCCTATGCCCAGGACAAAATGACTCTGGCCGGCATCGC
The DNA here is from genome assembly GCF_028369065.1 of Marinobacter sp. SS21. Classification (GTDB taxonomy): domain Bacteria; phylum Pseudomonadota; class Gammaproteobacteria; order Pseudomonadales; family Oleiphilaceae; genus Marinobacter. Next base: position 278,187 of record NZ_JAQNDA010000001.1, on the reverse strand, counting down.
CTCCGGGCTGCCGTTTGCCTTCCGCAACGTCTGGGAAGCCGCCTACTTCCACCAGGGCCTGGGCTTCGAGCAGATGCTGCGGGACGAAGCCGCCCAGCACGGCGTCTACTGGGCCACCGACAAGGTGTACCCCACCGAAATGGTGGTCAGCAAACCCATCAACACTCTGGCGGACTTCAACAGCCTGAAGATCCGTTCCTCCGGTGCGCTACAAAGCTTCCTCACCGAGGCTGGCGCCGCCGCCTCCTACATTCCCGGCGGTGAACTCTACTCCGCGCTGGACTCCGGCATTGTCGACGGCGCCCACTGGGGCGCGGCCCAGGGTGCCGCCAGCATGGGCCTGTATGAAGTGGCCAAGTACCACGTTCAGCCGGCACTGAACATCGCCGGCACCGACGTCATCATCGTCAGCCAGCGAGCCCTCGACAAGCTGCCCGAGGACATGCAGGACATCGTCAGGCAGACCCTGGACGAGCAGTTCTGGTTCCGCACCAACGAGTACCTGTACAAGGAGCGGGTCGCCCTGGCCAACGCCATCGCCGAGGACGGCGTACAGATCAACACCCTGCCCGAGGAAGTGCAGGACCGCCTGGTGCAGACCGCCCAGGCCCGCTGGGACGCCGAAGGCGAACGCAGCGACCTGGCCCAGGAAGCCCTGACCAAGCTGAAGGCCTACCTGACCGAGCTCGGCTACCTTTAAAGGCATAGCGAGTCCAGGTGCCGGGGAGACTCGTCTCCCCGGCATTTCCCTTTGTCGATCCGCCAGATTGCCCGGAGTACACCATGAAAGCGTTACCAGCCTTCATGAGAGGGGTGACCCGTCTCAATGATTTCATCGGGCGCGGGATTGCCCTGTTGGTGTTCGCGATGTTCCTCTTCCTGCTACTGGAAGTAGGTTTTCGCTACTTGTTCAATTCGCCCACGGTGTGGACCAACGAGCTGACCCAGCTGGTGTTCGGGTTCTATGCCGTGATGTCCGGTGGCTACATCCTGGCCCACCGCGCCCACGTCAATGTCGATCTGCTACACACCCACCTGCCGCCCCGTGGGCGTGCGCTGGTGGATATCCTGACATCGTCGATGTTTTTCATCTTCACCCTGGCGCTGCTCTACTTCGGCGTCGAGATGGCAAGGGAATCCATCAACAGCATGGAAACCTCGTACTCCGCCTGGAATCCGCCAATCTGGCCGGTGAAGCTGGCCATTCCTGTGGCCACGGTACTGTTGATCCTGCAGGGCCTGGTCAAGCTGCTGCAGGACATCGCGGTGGCCTTTAATTTCAGCTACTACCAGCCGGAGGCCGAAGAGTCCGAAGGAGAGATGTTGTGAGTATTGAAATCCTGACCCTGCTGTTCTTCGGCTCGCTGTTGTTCTTCCTGTTATTGGGCCTGCCGCTGGCGTTCGTGCTGGGTGGCGTGTCGGTGGTGTTTCTCTATTTCACCTGGGGCTTTGACTCTTTCTATATGGTGTCGTCGCAGATCTGGGGCACCATGGGCAGCTTCACGCTGGTGGCGATTCCGCTGTTCGTGTTCATGGCGATGATTCTCGAACGCACCGGCGTCGCCAAGGATCTGTACCGCATGATGCACCTGTGGTGCGGTGGCCTGAAGGGTGGCCTGGCCATCGGCACGCTGTTTATCTGCGCGGTGTTTGCCGCCATGGTGGGCATCAGCGGTGCCGCGGTGGTGGCCATGGGCACCATCGCCCTGCCGTCGATGCTGGAGCGCGGTTATGACAAGAACATGGCGCTTGGCGTCATCAACACCGGCGGCGGCTGGGGCATTCTGATTCCGCCGTCCATCCTGATGATCCTCTATGCGCTGATCACTGGCGTATCGGTGGGCAAGATGTTTGCCGCCGGAATCCTGCCGGGGGTGCTGCTGATGGTGCTGACCGGCATCTACATCCTGGTGCGCAGCCACCTGCAACCGGAACTGGCGCCGGCGCTGCCAGTGGAGGAGCGGGCCAGCTGGGCCGAGAAGTTCCGCGCCCTGCGAGCGGTGATCCTGCCGATCGGCGTGGTCATCATGGTGCTGGGTTCCATCATCGGCGGTATCACCACACCCACCGAAGCGGCCGCCATGGGTGTGCTCGGAGCGTTGATCTCCGCCGCGGTGTACGGCCAGTTCAAGTGGCCGGTACTGCAGGAGGCGGCCATCCGCACCTTCAAGCTCACCGGCATGATCATGTGGATTTTATTCGCCGCCCACGCCTTCAGCGCCGCCTACCAGAGTATGGGCGCCCAGGCGTTGATCGAGGGCCTGATGGAAATGATCCCCGGCGGCCCCTGGGGCATCATCATCGCCATGATGCTGATCACCTTCCTGCTGGCGATGGTGCTGGATCCGGTGGGCATCATGCTGATCACCCTGCCGGTGTTCATTCCGATCGTGGAAAGTCTCGGCTTCGACCCGATCTGGTTCGGTATCCTGTTCGTGATCAACATGGAGATCGGCTACATGACGCCGCCCTTCGGCTTCAACCTGTTCTACCTCAAGGGTGTGGTGCCGCCCAGCATCACCATGAAGGACATCTATGTGTCGATCATCCCGTTCGTCATCGTCGAGATCATCGGCCTGGGCCTGATCATGGTGTTCCCGGAGATCGCCACCTACCTGCCGGATCTGTTCTTCTAGTCGGTCCCAAACACCCGGTCGTCGTCTGGCTTCGGGCTGGCGGCCGGACGAGGTTGTGCGGGACTGCGCCTCACTGTCCACATCGGCGGCTTGCCCACCGGCGTGGGGCACTCTATGGTTTAGGAACCCGGCTCTGGAGGCCGGTCCGCATTCAAAACCACGGAGAGTACACCATGCAATCATTTAGGGCGTCCGGCCTGTTATTGCTAATCTGGTCCGCCTTGCTGGCTGGCCCAGCCTCTGCCGAAACCCTGCCCGACCGCCAGATTCAGAACTTTATCGCCAGCCTGGTGGAGTTGAACGCCAAGGAGGAAGAGTTCGCCGACCTGAAGCTGGAGACGGCACAGGAGCAGGAAATGCCGGATTTCGAACACCTCATTTCCAGTTCCATCCGCAAAATGGAAGGGCATCCTGGCTTTCAGACGTTCAAGGACGTGATCGAGGATCACGGCTTTGACAGCCCTGCCCAATGGGGGGAAACCGGGGACCGTATTTTCCGGGCCTGGATGGCCATCGAGATGGAACAGCAGGGGGCGACGATGAATCAGGACATGGCCCGCGCAATGGCCGAAATCGACAGCAACCCCCACATGACCCAGGCTCAGAAAGACCAGATGAAAGCCATGATGGGCGGCGCCATGTCGGCCATGGAGCAGGCCCAACAGGCGCCAGCTGCGGATGTGCAGGCGCTGCGGCCTCATCTCGACGACCTGCGGGCCGCCACCGACGACGAGGACGCAAACTAGGCCCACAACGGCACGGCTCAACCCGCGCCACCCGAACCGCTCGGGTGGCCGCTATCAGGCCATCAGGTTGTAGACGAACACGATCACCACCGCGATCGGGGTGACGAACCGCAACAGGAACAGCCACAGCGACAAAGCGCCGCGAGTGAGGCTCATGTCCTGCGCCAGGGTTTCCCGGGCCACGAACCAGCCCACAAAAACCGCCGTCAGCAAACCGGACAGCGGCAGCAGCACGTTGGCGGTGAAGTAGTCCAGCAGGTCGAAGATGGTCTTACCCTCGAAACGCTCGAACATCGCCAGCGGGGCAACATCGGACCACTCATTCAGCGACAGAATGGAGGCTATGCCCAACAGCCAGCAGGCCAGCCCCACCAGGATGGCGCTGCCACCACGACCAATCACCAACTTCTCTTCCGCCCATTCCACCACCGGCTCCAGCAGGGAAATGGCCGACGTCCAGGCAGCGAATACCAGCAAGATGAAGAACAGGGTGCCGAACAGGCCGCCCAACGGCATCTGGCCGAAGGCCAGCGGCAGGGTCTGGAAGATCAGGCCGGGGCCCGCTCCCGCCTCGAGGTTATTGGCAAACACCACCGGGAAAATGGCCAGCCCCGCCAACAACGCCACGCCGGTATCCATGATGGAAACCGTCACGGCGGTACGGCCGATGGACACGTCCCGCCCCAGGTAGGAACCGTAGGCCATCATGATGGCCATGCCCAGGCTCAGGGTGAAAAAGGCGTGACCCAGGGCAATCAGCACCGCGTCGGTGGTGAGGGCGGCGAAGTTGGGGGTGAACAGGAAGCTCACCGCCTCGCCGAAATGGCCGGTGGTGGTGGCGTACCCCACCGCCACCAGCAGCAGCACGAACAGCGCTGGCATCAGGATATTCACCGCCCGCTCGAGACCGGCCTTGAGGCCCTGGGACACCACCAGGATCACCAATGCCATGAACACGCTGTGCCACAGTAACAGCTTGGACGGGCTGGCCAGCAGGTCACCGAAGATTTTGCCCACCGTATCCGCATCCTGTCCGGTGAAATCCCCCAGCGCGGCGTGGCCGACGTAGGAGGCGGCCCAGCCGCCAATGACCGAATAGAACGACAGGATCACGAAGGCCGCGATGACGCCGATAAAGGCGGAGATCCGCCACCAGGGCGAGCGACGATTGCGTTCCGCCATCAGACGCATGCTGGCAATGGGGTTGTGGCGGCCGCTGCGCCCGATCAGCACTTCCGCCATCATGATCGGAATGCCGATGATGGCGATACACACCAGGTACACCAGAACGAAGGCACCGCCGCCGTTTTCACCGGTGATGTAGGGGAACTTCCAGACGTTGCCCAGGCCCACAGCGGAGCCGGTGGCAGCAAGAATGAAGGCCAGTCGGGAGGACCACTGTCCGCGCTTGGCCTGCGCGGACGCTCCCGACGCCAGAGTGGAGTCAGTCATATTATTATCCTGTGGTAAGGCAAACAATCATTGCCAAGATTCGGGTTTGCCGCGCAACTGACTCCAATTGTGGGCGTCGTTGCCCGGCAATTGGAGCGAAATTTTGCCAGTACCGACCACAGGATGCTAGTGTCCCGGCGAAATACCGGCACTGGGAGCCGAGGCTTTATTGTCGGACGTTGAACCGCGCCACCAGATCCTTGAGCCCGGCGGACATGTCGCTGAGCTGGTCACTGAAGGATTTGGCCGACTCGGCCTTCTCGTTGCTGTGATCCGCCAGCTCGGCAATGTTGACCACCTGCTGGTTGATCTCTTCGGACACCTGGCTCTGCTCCTCGAACGCCGCCGACATGCTGATAAAGCTGTCGGAGATACGGGCGATGGAGGCGACGATACCCTGCAGCGCCTGCTCGGCGGCTCGCACTTTCTCCAGCCCCTGGCCCGCCACCTGTTCACCTTCGCCGGTGGCCGTCACCGCCTGGGCCACCTGGTCCTGGAACTGCTGAATGACCTCCTGGATTTGCACCGTGGATTCCCGGGTTCGGGCCGCCAGTGAACGGACTTCGTCCGCCACCACCGCAAAACCGCGGCCCTGCTCTCCGGCGCGGGCGGCTTCGATGGCGGCGTTGAGTGCCAACAGGTTGGTCTGTTCGGCAATGTCAGAAATCAACCGGGTGGCCGCACCGATGCTCTCGGTGGACTCCCCCAACCGGGTGATGGCCTGGCCGATGGCTCCGACCTGACCCACCAACTGCTCGATGGATGCCAGCGCCTCAGCGCTGAGCTGGCTGCCGGAGGCGGCGTGCTGGTTGGCCTCTTCCGCCACCCGGGCGTTGCCGGTCACGGTTTCGGTCACTTCCTGGATCGACACCGTCATCTCATGGATGGCCGACGCGGACTGATCGGTCTCCGCCCGCTGCTGGGCAATGGCCTCGGCGCCTTCGGTAATCAGGCGGTGGCTGTAACGGGCTTTCTCCCGCAGCTGTTCCGCCTGGTCCTCAATGCGGGACAAGGCGGTGTTGATCCGTGCCTGCTCACTCACCAGCACCAGGGCCAGTTGTGCGAACAGCCCCTGCTCGTCGGAGTAAGTGCGCGCTACCACCGGATCCCGGAAGGCATCCGGGCGCAAATTGATCAGCCGCTGCAGGCGGGCGGTGATCGACCCCAACAGCAGGCCGGCGCCCGCCAGATGCCCTACCACCACCAGGGCCGCGGCCCAGCCGGGCTGCTCCAACCCCAGCGCCACCAGGCTCAGCACCAACGACAGCAGGAACGGCCAGCCCGATTTGACGATCGACACCAGGCGACTGACCGCGCTGGTGGCGCGGGCACCGCGGGCAAACCGTTGGTACAGCCCCTCCGCCCGATGCACCTGATCCCGACTGGGCGCGGTGCGGACCGATTCGTATCCGATCATCTGGCCCCGTTCCCAGATCGGCGTGACGTAGGCGCTGACCCAGTAATGATCGCCATTCTTGACCCGGTTCTTGACCACGCCCATCCAGGGTTTGCCGGCGGTGATGGTCTCCCACATGCCCTTGAACACCGCCTGCGGCATGTCCGGGTGACGGATGATGTTGTGGGCCTGGCCCATCAGCTCGTCACGGCTGAATCCACTGATCTCGACGAACTCGTCGTTGCAGTAGGTGATCACACCCTTGAGGTCGGTGGTGGTGATCAGCCGGCCATCGTCACGCATTCGCACTTCGTTCTGGGTAACTGGTAAGTTCTTCCGCATGTTCCATTTTCCTGGGCGATAGAAGGACGCGCTCCAGCCTGGAGCAGGCAATCATGAGAGTCTCTCTTCTTTCGGAGATTCCATGAGCATAGTGTCGGCGTCAAGACCGAATACTTAAGGCCAAGGCACAAAATTTCGGCCCAGGCTCAGGTCGCCGCAGGGCTGAGCGGGCGAAAACGGGCATTCAACCAGAGCGAGCCGGCGATCACCACACCACCAATGGCCAACTGGAGCAGGTCGGCATCCCGGTTCCAGATCAACAGGTTGACCACCAGCCCCGCGGGCACCAAGGCGTTGTTCATCACCGCCAAGGTGCCGGCATCCACCAGGCAAGCCCCGCGATTCCACAGGAACAGTCCCAGCCCCGAGGCCACCAGCCCGAGCCAGGCCAGGATGCCCCATTGCAGACCCGTGCTCGGCAGCCGGGCGGGGTCGCCAAACACCAGGAACGAGGGCAACGCGATCAGCAGCGCCCCGAGGAAGAAATAACCGAAGGTGGCACGGGCCGCAAACTGGCCGGCGTAGCGCAGCATCAGGTGTTTGTAGCCCACCTGTCCGGCGGCGAAGGTCATATTGGCCAGCTGCAGCAGGCCAAAGCCGAGCAGGTAATCCTCGCTCAGACCGTCGAAACGGATGATGCCGGCGCCGAGGGTGGCAACGGCGGCCGCCACTAACGCCACCGGCGAAAAACGACGATAGAAGGCGTCGTCGATCAGGGTGACATAGAGCGGGGTGAAGATGGTGAATAACAGCACCTCGGGGACGCTGAGGTAACTGAACGATCGGTACAGACACAGGTAAGTGACACCAAACTGCAGCGCGCCGACCGCCAAGGTGCCCAACCGGAGCCCGGTAGGTACACCACGCCAGCGCAGCAGCGGCAGGAACACCAGGGCCCCCAGTACAACCCGGCTGAGCACCGCGAAATCGCTGTCCACCCGCCCGGCCAGGAACTCACCGATCAGGCTGAAGGAAAACGCCCACAATAACGTTACCAGAACCAACAACTTCATGGTGCCTTCCCCCGTTGATCAGACGAGACACTAGTTCGCCAGGAATTCCCGGCGCCGGTCCCGGTCGCTCTTGAAAACCCCGCCCAGGGCCATGGTGTCGGTCTCCGAGCTGACGTCCATCACCCCGCGGGCCTTCACGCAGTAGTGGGTGGCCTGAATCTGTACCGCCACGTCGTCAGTGCCCAGCAGTGTCTGCAACGCCACCAGGATCTGGTGAGTCAGGCGTTCCTGCACCTGGGGGCGCTGGGCGAAGAAGCGGACGATACGATTGATCTTGGAGAGTCCGATCACCTTATCGGCCGGGATATAAGCCACCCGGGCCAGGCCATCGATGGTGACAAAATGATGCTCGCAGGTACTGAGCACGGCCACGTCGCGCACCCGCACCATCTCATCCACGCCCATTTTGTTGTCGATCTGGGAGATCTTGGGGAAGTGCCGGTAATCCAGTCCGGAGAACACCTCATCCACGTACATGCGGGCGATGCGCTGCGGGGTTTCCCGCAGGCTGTCGTCGTTCAGGTCCAGCCCCAGCGTGGCCACCACTTCCGCCATCAGGCCGCCAATGCGCTCAACCTTCTGGTCTCGGCTCAGGACATTCTCGTTTAGCGGCGTTTCCAGTCCGCGCTCAATCAGGGCAGTCTGTACCGCCAGGGCTTCGGGGCTCAACATGATCGTTTCCGCTTGTGACAACCGGTCCGGACGGTGGCGCACCCGTTCCCCTGTGCCAGCAGAGGCCCGTGACCAATGGATGTCCGGAGTGTGACAAACCGGCTATTATCCACAAGCATCTTCCCTTATGCACGTAGGTAGCCGCCACGGGTTATCATTTCGGCTCACAATTTCACCCTTAGTCGTGCTATCTGGAGCCCTGGTCCGTGCAACCTTTGGACGAAACCCATCAGCCCATTCCCCAGAGCAGGCAGCCGCTGATGCACCGCACCCTGGCGGAATGGAAAACCCTGGCACTGCTGGGCGGCCCGATTCTGGTGGCGCAGCTGGCCCAGATGGCCAATGGCGTGATCGACACGGTGATGGCCGGCCATGCCAGCGCCGAGGACCTGGCTGCGGTGGGCATCGGCAGCAGTCTGTGGATGCCGCTGTTCCTGCTGTTCATGGGACTGCTGGGGGCGCTGCAGCCGATCATTTCCGGTTACCGTGGCGAAGGCGCCGTCAGCCGCATCATGCCTGCCACCTGGCAGGGCCTGTACATTGCGGTCGGTGCCGCGGTGATCATGATTCTGCTGCTGACCCACGTCCATCCGGTGCTGGCGCTGCTCAATCTGGACCCGGCCACCGCCCGCATCACCCAGGGCTATCTCGACGCCTTTGCCTGGGGCGTGCCCGCCATGTTGCTGATGACCGCATTGCGGGGGCTGACCGACGGCCTGGGGCACACCCAGGTGATCATGGCGTTTTCCCTGCTCAGCACCCTGCTCAACCTGCCGCTGAACTACATCTTTATCTACGGCAAGCTGGGCCTACCCGCCATGGGTGGGGTGGGGTGCGGTTGGGCCACCGCGCTGTCCAACGGGGTCGCGGCCATCGCGCTGCTGATCTACCTGAATCGCAGCCCCCGCTACCGGCGCTTCCACCTGCTCGGCGACTGGAGCCGGCCCGACCTGACCAACATCCGCTACATCCTGCGCATCGGCGTGCCCATTGGCTTCACCATTTTCGTTGAGGCCAGCCTGTTCTCGGTGATTGCGCTGTTTCTGGCCCCACTGGGACCGGTGGTGGTGGCGGGGCACCAGATCGCCCTCAATGTGGTGTCGCTGCTGTTCATGTTGCCACTGAGCCTGGGCATGGCGCTGACCCTGCGGGTCAGCTTCCTGATCGGCGCCCGTGCCCCGGACACCGCCCGGCTGATTTCCCGCAGCTCGTTGCTGCTGGCCAGCGCCATCGCCCTGGTGTTCGCCAGCCTGCTGTTTCTCGCCACCGACGCCATCGCCCGGCTCTATACCGGCGATACCGAGGTGCAGGCGGTGACCGTGTCGCTGCTGCTGTACGCCGCGGTGTTTCAGATCGCTGATGTCATTCAGGTCACCTGCATCAGTGCCCTGCGGGGCTACAAGGACACCCGCATACCCATGATGATCATGCTGTTCTCATTCTGGGGCCTGGGGCTGCCGCTGGGGTATGCGCTGACCTTTACCGACTGGCTGGTACCCGCCATGGGCGCTGCGGGATTCTGGATCGGGCTGACCGGCGGCCTGACCTCCGCCAGTTTGCTGCTGGGGACGCGACTGTTTTTGTTTGCACCGGCAGCGGAGGCGGGGGGCCCCTTCAACCCGCCGTCGCCACCGTCAGAGCCTCAGTCTGCCATCAGCGCCTGAGCCGTCGCGGGCGCACAAACCATACGGTCCCGACCGTCGGCCTTGGCCTGGTACAGCGCTTCGTCGGCGCGATCCAGCCAACGACTGGCATCGTCGTGCGCCTGCAACAGCGCTATGCCATAAGACACGGTGACGGGGCCGCCCGGACTCTTCAGTGACCGCCGCAGGCAGCGCTGCAGGTTGTCCATCACCGCCGGCAGCCCTTCGCCGTCCACCCCGGGCAACAGCAGCACGAACTCCTCGCCGCCGTAGCGGAACAACTGGTCGCTACAGCGAGTATTGGCCTGCAACAGCCCGACAAACTCCACCAGGACATCATCGCCGGCACTGTGACCGAACTCGTCGTTGATGCGCTTGAAATGATCCAGGTCCATCAGCACCAGAGCAGAGGAGACGCCGTTGCGGGCCCGGGCGGACACCGCCGCTTTCAATTCCTGATCCATGGCGCGGCGGTTTTTCACCCCGGTCAACGGGTCCAGGCTGGCCAGCTGCTCCAACCGCTGCCGCTGGTTGTCGTTGCGCAGGGCGAACACATAGGCACAGCAGCTGACCACCACGGCGGTGGTGGCAAACGACCACATCTGTTCCAACGACACGAACGCCGCACCGTGGAGCATCAATACGGCGAGGCCCAACAGGTTGATCCCTACCGCGACGCTGGCTGACGTCAGGAAAAAGCTGGTGATCAGTGCGGGGAACAGCCAGAACAGGCCGGTCTCGCCCATCAGCGTCGCCACCGCCACCGCGCCTGCGCAGGCCACCAGTGCCAGCACAAAACCACTGCGCTGGGTGTCTCCGGTGCGCCAGGCGTACACAACGGTGAGGCAGATGCCGGCAAGAATCGAGGTGTCCACCAGCCCGGCCAGCAGCGCGCCCTGGCAAAAACGGTACACGGCGAACGGAGTGATGCCCACCACCGCGCAGGCTCCCAACAAACTGATTATGGAAAGGCGAAAGTTATTGCGAAGCCGGTAAACCATGCCGGGCGTCCATGTACTTGCGGGTTGCGGAGTCGTTCAGCAAGCCCTGGAGTGTCTCTGCGCCGCCTGAACCCGGCGGTCTGCTTATCAAAAAAAGTCATGCCAAGCATAGCCAACCAGGCCCTTTTGGAAATCCCATTACACAAAAAATGACATTCTGTTCGATTATTTTTAGACCGGCTTCGCATTGCTACCGGCGGTGGCTAAAATCGGCTAGAGTAGCTAGGGAGTCGTTTTTCGGCTTGAAATCACGCGAAATCCATCACAGGCGAAGTAACGTCGTGCCCAATCTTGTTCGTGTCGCGCCTGGTGCGCTGATCGTTGGCAAGCCCCTGCCTTGGACAGTCTATGATCGCCGCGGCAACGTACTGCTGCGACAGGGCTATGTCATTCAGAATGATTCCCAGCTGGAGCTCTTATTCGAACGGGGCTTGTTCCAGCCCCGCAAGGAGACCCGCAAGGAAGAACCTGAGGTCTTCAACGATGCCCGCGAACGCAATCCGTTCACCGACTACCCACAGCTCCTGCAAACGCTGGAAATCACCCTGACGGCCATCGGCAATGGCCAGGACAACGCCGCCCCCCGCTTACAGGGCCTGGTACGACTGATCGACCGCATCTGCCGCGAAGCGCCGGACCCCTGCCTGGCCTTGGTGCACCTGTATTCGGTGGAACCCACCGCCTACGAGCAGACCCTGTTCTACGGGATCATTTGCCAGTTTGTGGCCAGCGAACTGGGTCTGGACGAAACCCGTACTACCGCGTTGATCAGTGCCGCGCTGACCGCCAACATCGCGCTGTTGCCGTTTCTCGACAAGCTCAATGCGTCACCCCGCGGTCTGTCGGAGGAACAGCGCTCGGTGATCCAGAAGCACCCACAACTCAGCGCCCGGGCGCTGCAGCAGGCAGGCATCGACGACGCTCTGATGCAGCAGATTGTCCTGCAACACCATGAACGCAGTGACGGCAACGGCTACCCCCAGGGGCTGGCGGGCATCGCCATCCTGCCTGAGGCACGCATTCTGTCTTACGCGGAGCACTACATTGCCCTGATCACCCGCCGCGCCTACCGCGAGCGGCGCAGTGTCACCGATGCCATGCACACCCTCCGCCTCAGCCTCAATGAGAGCCCGCGTCCGCAGGTTGGCCAGGCGCTGCTGAACGCCCTGACAGAGTATCCCCCCGGCTGTTTGGTGCGGCTGGCCAACAATGAAGTGGCGGTGGTGACCCATCGCCCGGTTAGGCACCTTGGCCCCACCGCCCAGGCGATCATTGGCGCCAAAGGCGATCGCTATCCGGGTTCGTTCCAGCGCGACTGCAGCGAGCTGGACTTCAATATCCGGGCGCTGGAACAGCCCGAAATCATGCCCTCCATGGATTTTGGCTTACTCTGGGGGTTTCGGTAACCCGCGATCCAGGGTCAGGCCGGTAAGGCGATGGGCCAACGGGGAAACCAGCGACACCAGGGGAAAGGCCACCGCCCAGGCAATCAGGAAGGCCCCCATCCAGCGGGCGGGAAAACCGGTATCCATCCCGGTATTGACGAACGTCACCACCGCCGACATGCACAGCGACATCAGCCCCGACATGTAAAACGCAAACACCAGATGACGCAGTTTGCGGTGATGGTTCACGGAGTTGGTCATGGTCTCCCCCTTGCAGGTTTTGCAGGCCCTGGCGCGGCCGCGGGTTCCGGCTCACGCCTATTAATTAGGAGACTAAGTTCTACCAGATCACCTCACCCGATGAGATACGTGTAAATACGGCCCTGGCCGCAAGTCACTCGGCCTCGGCGTATTTTGGCAGCTCCATGCCACAACCCGCCTTGGCCAGTTGCTCCAGAATGGCGGTCCGGGTCACGATTCCCACCAGCCGTTCATGATCCACCACCGGATACACCTTCGGCTTGCCGGCCCCCAGGTTCTGGGCCAGATCAACGATGGCCATTTCCGGGGTGACGGTGACCGGTGCCCGGAACATCACATCGTCAACGATGGGATCGCCTTCACAATGGTAGCTACTGACCAGCAAGGCATGGATACAGTCCTGTTCAGAGACAAATCCCAGCACTTTCCGGTGATCGTCCACCACCGGAAGGCCGGATACGTGATTGCTCAACAGCGCCTTCACCACTTTGGTCAACAGCGTGCCGCAGCGGATCGGCTCGATGTGATTCCACATGACATCGGATACTTTCAGCGAACGCATCTTCTGCAACCTCCCCTCCCGTTGCCTGACACCAGATCATCTGGTCCGGCACAGAGTTACGATTTCTTCTGATTCTCCCCTTTACCTTAGGCAATCCAGACGCAATGCGGTAGTGAATCTTTGCACACCGAAACCGCCGACGGACCAGATTCTAGATACACGTCTCACTTATTGTTCAAGAAAATCAGTGTGGCTACGTATTGCCGCCAATCGATCACTTATTATACAGTTGCGCTGCGTGGCGGAGCTTCCCGCCGCCCGTTCCTGAAGCTCCTTCGGGACGACGTTATCACCCCCAAACAGACACTACGAAGACCAACGAACGCATCGTTCAATCCAACCACAGGAGCCGGATGCGGACTCCCGGTATAACTCGTCAGTAACGGAGGTAATCCATGCAACTGAACAACCTGACCATCCGCTTCCGCCGCAAGCGGGCCGCAACCACCGAAACCACCCCGCAGCCCCAGCCGCTGGCCCTGGGTCGGCGTCAGGCAATGACCCTTGAATCCCTGAACCGTGCCGCCCACAGTCGTAGCCTGAAGTCGGTCATACGCGCCCGCTGAGACCATCGCCACCGAAAACAATAACCGCCACGGAGGCTTGTGCCCGTGGAGACGCAACGCTGATGACCAGCCCGACCATCGTCCGGCTGGTCATGTTCGTTGTGGCGAAGCAATACCGTAGCGAATCTATAGGTTGCGCGCGTCGCCGCTGCAGACCGCCACCCTAGCCCTGGCTCGCCAGCTCCAGGCCGATCCGTGCGAAGTCCGCCAACAGCGGTTCCGGCAGGTCATGCCCAAGACCCTCGATCATTTCCAGACGCGCATGGGGAATCAGATACTTCAACTGCGTCGCCGCCACCGGTCGTACCAGGGGATCTCGATTGCCGTGGATAATGGCGGTGGGAACCCGGATCTGCCGGGTGAATGCCGACAAACTGCCCGTGGCCAGAATCGCCCGGGTCTGGCGCAGGATGCCCGCCGGGTGGTAGCTGCGCCGGTAGTTGCTGACCAATCGCTCCTTGACCACCTGTTCCTGGGGCGGATACCCGGGGCTCTGGATCGCCTTCCAGAACGTCAGCGACCGCTTCACCACCGACGCTTCATCGTGCCCCTTGGCCCCCACGCCCGCCAGTTTCCAGATCAGTTTAGGGTGGGGCATCGGCAAGCGCGGGCTGTTGGTGGAGGTCATCATCAGGGTGACACTGCCAACCCGCTCGGGCCAGCGCGCCGCCACCAACTGACTGATCATGCCGCCCATGGAGACCCCCACCAGGTGCGCCCGCTCAATCGCCAGGGCGTCCAGCAGGCTGCGCACATCCACCGCCATATCCTGCAGGGTATAGGGGCCTTGTACCGGCAGGCCCAGCCGATGGCGGGCCATGACCGCCAGCGGGTGCCCCTCCAGTCGATCGGTGAGCTGGGACGACAGGCCAATATCCCGGTTGTCGAACCGGATCACTCGGTATCCCGCCTGAACGTAGGCATCCAGCAGGGCCTCCGGCCACAGCGTCATCTGCGCGGCCAGTCCCATCACAAAGAGCACGGCCTCTCCGTCTGGGTGGCCGCGACTTTCCACACAGAAGGTCAGGCCATTGGCCTGAACCTGACGGATCTCGGGTTCGGAAAATTGGTTCATGGCGTAACTTCATGCTGATGATTCAGCCTTCAGCGTACCGCAACTGGCAGAGTTTCCATAAACCCTTCCGCCACGGCTCCGAGGCAAATCGGTGAATCCGTCACTGGGCGCATTTACAGGTTCCGGATCTCGTCTAAACTCAAGGAGTTAACTCGCTCAGCGCAATCAGCGAACGATCCCAACCGTCTGGAGCAAGCCATGGAAGCCATCGCAAACGTTATTGCAAAGATCAATTCACTGGCCTGGGGGCCGCCCATGCTGGTGCTGATTCTGGGGGTGGGGCTGTTCCTGAGCATTGGTCTCAAATTCATGCCGATCCTGAAGCTGGGCGCGGGCTTTCGCCTGATGTGGCAGGGCCGTACCGGCGCCGGGGAGGAGGGTGAAATACCACCGTTCCAGGCGCTGATGACCGCCCTGTCCGCCACCGTGGGCACCGGTAACATTGCCGGGGTCGCCACCGCGGTATTTCTGGGCGGGCCGGGCGCGCTGTTCTGGATGTGGCTGACCGCACTGGTGGGGATGGCCACCAAGTACTCCGAGGCGGTGTTGGCGGTCCGCTACCGGGAGGTGGACGAGCGCGGCGCCCATGTCGGCGGTCCCATGTACTACATCCGCAACGGCCTCGGCGTCAAGTGGGCCTGGCTCGGCGTGCTGTTCGCCATCTTCGGTGCCGTCGCCGGTTTCGGCATCGGCAATACGGTGCAGGCCAACTCGGTGGCCGACGTGCTGGCGACCAATTTCGGTCTCGCCCACTGGCTGTCGGGCGTCATTCTGATGATTCTGGTGGGACTGGTGCTGATTGGCGGCATCAAGCGCATCGGCCATGTCGCCAGCGCCCTGGTGCCGTTCATGGCGATTTCCTATCTGCTGGCCGGACTGCTGGTGCTGGCGATCAACGCCGCCCAGATCCCAATGGCGCTGGAACTGGTGTTCACCCATGCCTTCAGCCCGATAGCCGCCCAGGGTGGCTTCGCCGGCGCGGCGATTTGGGCCGCCATCCGCTTTGGGGTGGCACGGGGCATCTTCTCCAACGAGGCCGGCCTGGGCTCCGCCCCCATTGCCCACGCCGCCGCCCAGACCAAGAATCCGGTCACCCAGGGCATGGTGGCGATGCTCGGCACCTTTATCGACACCATCATCATCTGCTCCATTACCGGCCTGGTGATTATCACCTCCGGCACCTGGACTACCGGTACCGAAGGCGCCTCACTGACCTCCTTGGCGTTCGCCGATGCGCTCCCCGGCGTGGGTAATTACGTGGTGGCCATCGCCCTGGCGATCTTTGCCTTCACCACCATCCTGGGCTGGTCGTTCTATGGCGAGCGGTGCATCGAATTCCTGTTCGGGGTCAAGGCCATAGTGCCCTACCGCGTGCTTTGGGTGGCCGCCATCTACTTTGGCGCCACCTCGGAACTCAACTTCGTCTGGCTACTGGCCGATACCCTCAACGCCCTGATGGCGGTACCCAACCTGATCGCGCTGGCGCTGCTAAGCCCGGTGGTGTTCAAGCTGACCCGCGATCACTTCGAACAACAACGGCAGAGCGGGGGTTGAGCGCAGCCCGGACGCTGGCCCAGCCGGCGTCCGTCAACTCGACCACCCGCGATGTCACCAAGATTCGACAAGCCGACTACACTTAACAATGAAGACCGTCTAAAAATGGGCCGGCAACTTCTGCACCGGCGTCTGTTGAGTAAGGAGAAAGCCGTATGAGTTTACGTTTGGGAGATATCGCACCGGATTTCGAGCAGGACACCACGGAAGGCCGGATTCGCTTCCACGAGTGGTTGGGGGGCAGTTGGGGCGTGTTGTTTTCCCACCCCGCTGACTTCACCCCGGTGTGCACCACCGAACTGGGTCTGACTGCCAAGCTGCACAAGGAGTTCGCCCGCCGCAATGTCAAACCGATTGCGCTGAGCGTGGACACGCTGGAGTCCCACAAGGAATGGGTGCATGACATCAACGAAACCCAACACTGTACGGTGACCTTCCCAATCATTGCCGACCCGGATCGCAAGGTCTCCGAGTTGTACGACATGATTCACCCCAATGCCGACGACACCCTGACCGTGCGCTCGCTGTTCATCATCGACCCCCAGAAAAAAGTGCGCCTGATGATCACTTATCCGGCCAGCACCGGGCGCAATTTCAACGAGATCCTGCGGGTGATCGATTCACTGCAGTTGACCGACGAACACAAGGTCGCCACCCCGGGCAACTGGGTCAAGGGCGAGCATGTTGTCATCGTGCCGTCGCTGCAGGACGAGGATGAAATCAAACAACGCTTCCCGCAGGGCTACAAGGCGGTCCGCCACTACCTGCGACTGACGCCCGATCCAGACAGCAACTGGAGCGGGGAGTGATCACCGGCTAGATAAAAAAACCGCTCGCACCCTCGGGCACGACCGGTTTTTTTTTAACTGACGGCAGGTGTTCGATTCGAAATCAGAACGCCGGCACCACGGCCCCCTGGTATTTCTCCTGGATGAAGCTCTTGACCGCATCGGAGGTCAGCGCCTGCGCCAGTTTCTGCATGGCGGCGGACTCCCGGTTGTCTTCCCGGGACACCAGGATATTGACGTAGGGAGACTCGGCGCCCTCGATCACCAGGGCGTCGGCCGCCGGGTTCAGCCCCGCTTCCAGCGCGTAGTTGGTGTTGATCAGGGCCAGATCGACCTGGTTCAGCACCCGCGGCAGGGTCGCCGCTTCCAGCTCATAGAACTCCAGCCCCTTCGGATTATCGGCGATGTCCCGTGGGGTGGCGGTGATCTTGCCGCTGTCGGCCAGGGTGATCAACCCGGCCTGCTGCAGCAGCAACAGCGCCCGGCCACCGTTGGTCGGATCGTTGGGAATCGCCACCGTGGCACCGTCTTCGAGGGCGTCCAGCGCGTTGATCTTGCTGGAGTAAGCGCCAAACGGCTCGACGTGCACACCCACCACACTCACCAGGCTGGTGCCTTTACCGGCGTTGAACTCGGTCAGGTAGGGCTGGTGCTGGAAGAAGTTGGCGTCCATCCGCTCCTGCGCCACCTGAATGTTGGGCTGGACATAGTCGGTAAAGACTTTGACCTGCAACTCGACACCGTCGGCCATCAGCTGCGGCTTGACGAACTCCAGGATCTCAGCGTGGGGCACTGCGGTGGCGGCAATGCTGAGTTTATCGGCCGCCTGGACGACGGAGACCGCCGCCAGGGTGGTCAGCGCCACCAGAAGCTGCTTCAGTTTCATATCCTAACCTCGTTGTTTGGATGGGTTGTACTGGGTTGAGATGCTCGGTAATCCGCGGTGATGGACGGTGGTCAGTGCCACCGGCATCAACGGCGGCTGTAATACAGCACCAGCCGGTCACCGGCCATCTGCAGTAACTGTACGAAGATCACCAGTAACGCCACGGTAATCACCATCACGTCAGTCTGGAATCGTTGATAACCGAAGCGGATGGCCAGATCCCCAAGACCACCGCCGCCCACTACACCGGACATGGCGGCATAGGACACCAGGGTGATGGCGGTGACGGTGACGCCGGCAATGATTCCCGGCAGGGCTTCCGGCAGTAGCGCGCCAAAGATGATCTGGCGAATGTTCGCGCCCATGGCCTGGGTGGCCTCGATGATGCCCCGGTCCACCTCCCGCAGTGAGGTTTCCACCAGCCGGGCAAAGAAGGGCGCACCCCCCGCCACTAACGGCGGAATCGCTCCGGCAACGCCAAGGGAGGTACCGATCATCATCACCGTCACCGGAATCATCACAATCAACAGGATGATGAACGGCACCGAACGCAGCACATTGACCAGGAACGACAAGATGGCATAGGCCGCCGGCTGTTCCAGCAGCTGACGCTTGCCGGTGAGGAACAGCAGTACTCCCAGCGGCAAACCGATCACCACGCTGAACAACAGCGACAGCCCCACCATCACTAGGGTGTCCCAGCTGGCCCAGCCAATTTCCACCCAGTCCACATTACTCAGCAAACTGTCCATCAGCGCATCACCTCCACGTGCACGTCCGCCGCCTGGAGTGCCGCCATGGCCACCGCCAGGTCCCCCCCCACCAACGACAGGGTCAGCTGGCCATAGGGGGTCTCCTTGATGTGATCGATCCGGCCGGAAAGGATGCTGAAATCGACCCCGGATTCCCGCGCCACCCGGCCCAACAGCGGCTTATAGGTGGCTTCGCCGCGGAAGGTCAGCCGCAGGATACGGCCTTCGGCGTGGGCCAGGTCTTGCTGCAGCTCCTGACGATCGATGCTTTCGCTCTCGAACACGAAATCCCGGGTGGTGGGGTGCTGGGGATGCAGGAACACATCGCTTACCGGCCCCATCTCAACCACCCGACCGGCGTCCATCACCGCAACCCGGTCACAGACCCGGCGCACCACGTCCATCTCGTGGGTGATCAGCACAATGGTCAGCCCCAGCTCCTGATTGAGGTCCGCCAGCAGACGCAGCACCGATTGGGTGGTCTGCGGATCGAGGGCGCTGGTGGCCTCGTCACACAGCAGGATACTGGGGCCACAGGCGAGGGCGCGGGCAATACCCACCCGCTGCTTCTGACCGCCAGACAGCTGCGAGGGGTACTTGTGCGCGTGGTCGTTCAGACCAACCCGCGCCAGCAGTTCCCGCACCCGTTCGCGGATCTGCCCGCGGGAGTAAGTGCCCGCCAGCCTCATCGGGAAAGCGATGTTGTCCGCCACCGTCTTCGACGACAGCAGGTTGAAGTGCTGGAAAATCATGCCCACCTTGCGGCGAAAGGCCCGCAGCTGGTCGGCGCCGTAAGCAGTGACGTTGTCACCATCAATCAGAATGCGCCCGTCTGAGGGACGTTCGAGGAGATTGATCAGCCGCACGAGGGTGGATTTGCCGGCGCCGGAGTGGCCAACAATGCCGAATACCTCGCCGGCCGAGATGGTCATACTGGTGGCATGCAGTGCAGGGATCGCCCGACCGCCCACCTCGTAAGACTTCTGGACCTGATCAAATTCAATCACGGAGCAGCCTTGTGAGTGCAGCGTTAAAACGCGCAATTATAGACCAATCCGCCGGCAAAACCCGAATGCCGGGTGTTGTTGAAAGCCACTATAGCCAGCTGTTGACACAGCCGGGGGTACGCTACACTGCAAACAGACGCCTTTCTCAATTCGACGTGGAACCAGCCGTTTGACCGTTCAGTCCGACCCAGAACCACCACGGATGACCTCGGCCCAGGCCTGGGTAGCCTACCTGAGCAAGGTGGAGCTACCGGTGCTGGCCAACACCCTTCGCCGCATCAACGAGTTGACCCAAAGCAGCAACAGCACCGTCAGCGAGCTGGCCAATGTCATCCTCAACGACGCCCAGCTCACCTCCCAGGTGTTACGCCTGTCCAATACCGTGTTCTACAACCAGACCCGCACCCAGGTTGGCACCGTCAGTCGCGCCATCACCCTGATCGGCTTTGACGCGGTCAAGGCCATGGCCATCTCCAGCCTGCTGGTGGATACCCTGCTGCAACGCAGCGACCGGCCGCACCTGCTCAAATGCCTGGCACGGGCCCTGCACGCGGCGGTCCAGGCCCGCTGCCTGTTGCCCAAACGCAGCACACAGGCGCTGGAGGAGGTGTTCATCGGTGCCCTGTTGATGAACATTGGCGAACTGGCGTTCTGGTCCTGTGACACCGAGCAAGCCAGCGAACTTGAGCATCGATTACGACAGGGCGGGGCCACACTCGAGGCCCAGAAAACGGTGCTTCACTGCACCTTCACCGAAATCACCCGCGGCCTGGTCGAAGCCTGGTCCCTCGGCCCTTTCATCCGCGATGTGGTGGCGCCCGGACAAGCCCGCTCGCCGGCCACCAGACTGGTTCGCCATTCGGTGGAACTGGCACGGTTGTCCGAGCAGGGCTGGCGCGGGCCAGAGATGGACCACTTGCTGGATAAACTGGCCGAGGACACCGGACAAGCCCCGGGCACGCTGCGGGATCAGCTCAAGGTCAACGCCGACGAGGCGGCAAAAATGGCGGTATCGATGGGCATCGCCGAAGTCACCGATTTACTGCCCGGAGCCGGGGATCGGGCGATGGAGGAGCCGTTGAGCCCCACCCCGGTACGGGACCCGGCCCTGCAGTTGGCGATTCTGCAGGAGCTGACCCGAACCATGACGGAAAAGCCCGACATCAATGAGGTTTGCCAGCTGGTGACCGAAGGCATCCACCGAGCCGTGGGCATGGAACGGGTGGCGTTGCTGATGAGTGACCCCACCGGTCAGAACCTGGTGCCGCGACGGATTGCGGGACGCGCCACCGATGCCTGGAAGGAGGCCTTTGTGATTCCCCGGGATGGCACCGGCGATCTTGGCGCGCTTTTGCCTTCCGGAACGCCCAGCCTGTATCAGCCCTCCGCCAGGGCCAGCGGCATTGCCGCTGACCCCTGGTTAGGCCGGGTACCGGCCCTGACCGGCGCTCTGGTAGCCAACGGCCGTCTGGTGGGGATGTTCTACGCGGACAATGCCGACAGCAAGGCAGTTCCTTCGGACGGGCAGCTGTCCGCCTTCAGCCACTTCCTGCAGAACGCCCAGCTCTGTCTCACCATCCTGTCAAAAAGGTGATCAGCCCAGCTACAGTTCATACAACCGGGTCACATGCAGGATGGGCCCGGTCGGCGCGCCGGTGGGCGATCCGCCTTTCGGCTCCAGGCTAATGGCCAGAGTCTGGCTGCTGCCGAGGGCCTGGCGCGCGGCCTCATCCAGCGTCACCCGATAGACCTGGCCAACCGGCACCACGCCCAACGACAGCGGCTGCCCATCATCCGGCACGATCCACAGTTCATAATCCTTGCCCGGCGCGGCAGCCTGAGCCGCCACTGGCCGCAGACTCAGGCGCTGTTCGTGCGCCGCCTCGCTGATGACCCACAGCGGATCCTCGATGCCCGCCTGGACAATTGCGCCAGTCAACACCCGGACGGATGGTGGCGCCGGTTGCTGCACTAGCACCAGCGCCAACACCAGCGCCGCCGCCGTGGCCAGCAGGCTCCAGCCCCCCAGTAGCCAGTCACGACCAGGGCCAACATCCGAGCGTGGCAGCGGTTCGGGCCACAGCCGTTGCTGGATGTTCTGCCACACCCTCGCCGGTGGCTGTCGCTGTGGCACCATTTCATTCAGGGCGCCAACATGCTGTTCCCAGTACCAGACTTCGCGGCGCACCGTGGCGGATTCCATCATCCAGCGTTCAAAACGACGCCGGGCCAGCCCCTGCAACGACCCCAGTACATACTCCGCCGCCAGGCGTTCAATCCGTTCCGGTGTTTTCCTCATTGCTCCAGACACCTCTTGAGCGCCATCAGACCCCGGCGTATCCAGCTTTTTACGGTACCCAGCGGGGTGTCCATCGCTTGCGCCAGCTCTTCATGGGTCAGGCAACGGTAGTAGGACAGCAAGATGCTGTCCCGCTGGCTGGCGGATAATTCATCCAGGCAGCCGGTCAGCGCCGCCGATCCGGCCTGCTGCAGCGTGTGATCGAGCGGGCCCGCTCGCTCATCCGCCAGGTTTTTCAGCGGCTGGTCGCCAACGCTCTGTCGCACCTTGCGTGCCCGGATCAGGTCGAGGGTGCGGTAGCGGGCGATACTCAGCATCCAGCTTAGCGGCGAGCCCCGGTCGCTGTGGTACTCACCGGCATGATGCCAGATTCGCACAAAGGCATCCTGCAAGGCCTCCTCTGCCAGCTGTCGCTGGCCGCAGAGCTTCAGGCACAACCCGAACATGCGCCCCGAAATGTCGCGATAGAGCGCCTCGAATGCCTGTCGGTCCTGTTGCGCCACACCCGCCAACAAGTGCAGCAGCCGTTCCTGTTCGCTTTCCATCGTCGTCACCCTGATCCCCCTTTACTGGTGCCCTTGTTGATCGGCCATTCAGCTTTATACGCCCGACTTGCGCGACTGGATGCGTCTGGAGCCGATTGGATTTTTTTGTTTCCAGCTGCATCTGCCCACCGTGGCCGCCCGTTCCCCCAATGCAACCCCAAGGGCGGCTACACGGCGCCCGTGGTCCTCCACCTGCGGGTGGCGAAGCGGAAATCGTGCAGACGCCCTCTAAACCTAGACGAGGATTTCGGAATGAACACCTATTTCAAACAAGCCGGAGTGGCGTTGGCCAGCGCCGGCCTGTGCCTGTCCGCCGGCCTCAGCCAGGGCTCCAGTCACCGGGAGGCACCCTTCATCACCGAGCTGCCCAAGGTCGATGGCACCGATTTCTACCTGTTCCGCAGCTATGAGAGTGGCCGGGAAAACTACGTCACCCTGATCGCCAACTACCTGCCGTTGCAGGACGCCTACGGCGGCCCCAACTACTTTGACCTGGACGACGACGCCATCTATGAGATTCACATCGACAACGACGGCGATGCCCGCGAGGAAATTACCTTCCGCTTCCAGTTGGAGGACCTGCTCAACGACATTCAACTGACGGTAGGCGAGGGCAGCAGCCTGGAAATGGTGTCGGTACCCTTGAAAAACATTGGCGACGCCACCGCCGACGCCAATGTCCAGTTGCGTCAGCAATACACCGTCAGCGTCGTCTATGGTGATCGTCGTGGTGCCGCCCAGACTGCGATCAATGTGGACACCGGCACCCAAACTTTCCGCAAGCCGCTGGACTATATCGGTGCCAAATCCTTTGACGACTACGGGGCCTACGCCGACCAGCACATCTACGACATCGCCATCCCCGGTTGCAACGGCAATGGCCGGGTGTTCGTCGGCCAGCGCAAGGAGGCGTTCGCCGTCAACCTGGGCGAGATCTTCGATCTGGTCAACACCAATCCGTTGGGGCCCCGTAACGGCGAGGGCGCGGGCGACCTGGCCCGCAACAATGTCACCACCTTCGCGCTGGAGGTACCCACCGCCTGCCTGACCGGCTCCGCCGCCACCGAGACCGGCGGTCAACCGGTCATTGGCGCCTGGACCACCGCCAGTGTCCGCCAGGCCCGTGTCCTCAATCCGGCACCGAGAGCCAACGGCAAGGGCGCCAGCATTGAAGGCGGCGCCTTCGCCCAAGTGTCCCGCCTGGGTATGCCGCTGGTCAACGAGGTGGTCATCGGGCTGAAGGACAAGGACGCCTTCAATGCCTCGGAACCGGCGGATGACGGCCAGTTTCTGAGCTATGTCACCCACCCAACCCTGCCGGAACTGCTGGAAATCCTGTTCGGCTCAGCCGGCGCGGAAGCGCCCAACAACTTCCCTCGCAGCGACCTGGTCACCGCCTTTTTGACCGGGGTGCCCGACCTCAACCAGCCGGCCGGGGTCACCGCCTCCGAGATGCTCCGACTGAATCCAGCCATCGCCGCCACCCCGGCCGCCATGCAGGACGATCTCGGTGTACTGGCGGGCGATAACGCCGGCTTCCCCAATGGCCGCCGCCCGGTGGACGACGTGGTGGATATTGCCCTGCGCGTGGTGATGGGGGCACTGACCACCGACGCACCAAACCGGGATGTGCCGTTCACCGACGGGGTGCAACTGGACCCGAGCGAGCTGCGCACCACCTTCCCCTATCTGGCAACGCCGGTGCCGGGCTCCCCCAACGGCCTGCCCATGTGATCCGGAGGTAAGACACCATGAGCTATCGTTACCTACTGCTCTCGATGGTCGCCGCAACGACCTTTCTGGCCGGATGCTCCGACAGCAATGGCCGGAACCCGGAGTCCATCCGCGCTTCCGTGGATTTCACCGCCTTCGTCAAGCAGGAGCTGGCCAACACCTCGCAACGCCGGGAGGCAAGGGAGGTGAACGAGCTGACCTTCAGCTTTAACGATCGCAGCAACGAGCAGGCCTACGATGACCTGTTCTGAACCGACACCCCGGGGATGCCCAGCCATCCCCGGGAGCGGGCGGCGGCTGATCGGTCGGGCACTGGTCGTTGCGTTAGTCGCCCTGCCGGGCGTGACAGCGGTCGCGGCGGCGCCGCCGATCCAGAGCGATTTCAGCAACCGGGCGGTGCTGGTCGAGCTGCCGGAAACCCGCCCGCTGCCGGAGCCGCCGGCGAGCAACCAGGGTCTCGCCGAGCGGGTGCGGTATCACCTCCGTCAGGCGCAACAGCTTGGCGACCCCCGCCAGCTCGGTTATGCCCAACGACTGCTGGTCGCTTGGCCAGGCCCGACTTTCAACGCCGAGCTGCGGCTCCTACGCGCCCGGCTGAACCAGAGCCTGCATGAGTTCGACGCGGCGCGGGCCGATCTCGCCCATGTTCAGGCCCACAGCCAACGGCCCGGCGAGCGCTACGAGGCCACCCTGCTGCTGGCCACCCTGGCGCTGGCTCAAGGCCACTACCTTGAGGCCGGCGAGGCCTGTCAGACGCTGATCCAACTCCGCGCCGACTTGCTGGCGCACAGCTGCCAGGCCCTCGCCACAGGTCGCTCCGGCCGGCCGGCACAGGCCTATCACACGCTGCGACAGGCCCTGCGGCAGGCACGCACCAGCGAGGCCCACCAGTTGGCCTGGGCTCTGGGCAGTCTCGCCGAGCTGGCCGATCAGCTGGCTCTGGAGACCGCCGGCAGCCACTGGCAGAGCGCGCTGCTGCTCACGCCGGATGACCTCTACCTGCGCAGCCAGCTGGTGGACTGGCACCTGCGCCGGGGCCAGCCGGGCGCTGCGCTGGCGCTGACCGAAGGCTACATCCAGGTCGATGGCCTCGCGGTGTTGCGGGCGGTTGCCCTGGGCCAGACTGGACACGATCAGCAAGCCGTCGCGCTAACGCAACGGCTTGCCCAGCGCTTTAGTGAAGCCCTGTGGCGCGGCAACCTGCTGCATCGACGCGAATATGCCCGCTATCTGTTGGATGTGGTGCAGCAACCGGAGCAGGCCCT
Source organism: Marinobacter sp. SS21 (assembly GCF_028369065.1). Taxonomy (GTDB): domain Bacteria; phylum Pseudomonadota; class Gammaproteobacteria; order Pseudomonadales; family Oleiphilaceae; genus Marinobacter. The sequence continues at coordinate 252,607 of NZ_JAQNDA010000001.1, read as the reverse complement.
CACCCAGGCGCGGCTGAACTGGCAGCAGCAACGGGAACCGGCCGACACCCGGCTACTGTTGCGTGCCGCCCAGGCGACGGGCGATAGCAGCGTCAGCAGGCAGGTCGGCCGTTGGCGAGACAGCCAGGGTTCGCACCAATCCCGTGACCCGGCACCGGGCCCCAACGGAGGCTGACATGGCGCGATTCACCGGTTTCCTGCTGCTGCTGATGCTGGCCTGCCCGGCCTGGCCCCACAAGGCCAGCGATGGCTTCATGTATCTGACCCTGGCGGAGCAAGAGCTACCCAGCCTGCGCCTGGATTTCGCGCTACGGGATCTGACCCTGGCGCTGCCCATGGACAACAACGGCGACGGCCGCCTGACCGGGGCCGAATTACGCCAGGCCCAACCGGCGATCGCCCATTACCTGTCCGAACGGGTGACGGTGACCAATGATCAGGGCCCGTGTCGCTTCGAGCCACGACACTGGGGTATCAGTCGTCACAGTGACGGCGTCTATGCTGCAACCGCCATCGACCTGCACTGCCCGGGCGACGGCCAGCCCCTGAGCCTGCGCTACAGCGCTCTGTTCGACCGCGATACCCTGCACCGGGGGCTGCTGCTGGTTCAACGCGGCGAACACCAGCAGTTAGCGGTGATCGCCCCGGACACCGGCCCGGTGAGTCTGGCCGGCAACGGCACCAGCCCGATACAGACCTTTGTCAGCTTTCTGGAGGAAGGGGTTATCCACCTGCTGGTTGGACTGGACCACCTGCTGTTCCTGCTGGTGCTGGTCATTCCGGTTTCCCTGACCAACGTCGGCTCCCTGCGCAAACGGCTCTGGCGCCTGAGCGGCGTGGTCAGCGCTTTCACCCTGGCCCATTCGGTGACGCTGGCCCTCGCCGCCCTGGGCACGCTAACCCTGCCCATCAACTGGGTGGAGACGGTCATTGCCCTATCCATCGGCGTCGCCGCCCTCAACATCGTCTGGCCGTTGCTGGGTCCCGACACCTGGAAACTGGCCTTTGGCTTCGGTCTGATTCACGGCTTCGGCTTTGCCAGCGTGCTCGGCGAGCTGACCACCGGAACCAGCCAGCAGGCGCTGGCCTTGGCCGGCTTTAACCTGGGCGTCGAGCTGGGTCAGCTGATGTTGCTGGTGGTGGGGTTTCCGCTGCTGTACCTGCTGGCGCGCTTCTCCTGGTACCGACGGGCACTGGTTCCGGCGCTGATTGTTGCGGTCTGTGGTGTCAGTCTGGTCTGGGTGGTAGAGCGTATTCCGGTGCTGTAGTGTCCCGTCTGGTCAATACGCTGATGTACGGCTTGTTTCAGCGGGAGCTGTGGTCAGAAACCACAAACCCGGCCTGATGCCGGGTTTGTGGTGGGGTAGATGAGGTGCTGCGCGCTAATGCAGCGCCCGCATTTGTCTGGGGTAGAGCGCGGCACTGACCTCGGGTTCTTCCAGCAGCTCGGCCAGCTCCATATCCAATTCTGTTTCCTCGCCCTCCTCGGGCAACGGCTCGAACAGGGTGTCGAGCCAGGCGGTGACCTTGGGCGCGTCTTCCCGCTCGTAATCGGTGGAGAGGGCATGAATGCCACGAAAGCCAATGATGCGCTGATGGCGCGGATCACGGATTTGCTCGAACCCTCGCCAGTAAATCCGGTCGCGGGTGTGCAGCTGCACGAACAGGGTATCGATGGGGGTGGTCGGTTCGGTGCCATTCTCGGCCGCCTGTTCCGGCGCGGTTTCGCTGACCTCATCCTTTCTGCGGATGGTGGTCCACGCCGGATAGAGCAGGGCAACCGCATCGGCTTCGACGTGCTCCCGCGCGGCGCGCAGAATCAACGCCCAACGGGCCTTGTCGGCATCGGTTTCCAGTGAATTGATCGGTAAGTCGTAGCTTTGCTCGTTGGAAAGGACGATTGCCATCATCGGGGCGTCCAATTCCCCCATGGCCTCGGCCTGTGCAACGGATACCAGCTCGTCGATTGCCATCGGTTGGTTCATAATTCACTCGCCTCCTCGATGCCATCAGGGTCGTAGAGAGATCGCAACCTCCCTCCCTGACAGCATAGCGTGTTCCGCACGTAAAGATAAACGGCAAATCGGTAACGAAGGATCACACCAAGCCAGGCCAGGACCCGCTCTGCCAGCCGTCACAACCCACTTACAGGTGCTCGGTGCGCTGGTACTGGTCAAACCAGGGCTGGGCCTCCTCCAGCTGTGCCGCCAGCTGTAGCAGGGTCGCCTCATCGCCGTGGCGGCCGCCGAACTGCACGCCCACCGGCAGGCCCTCGCCGGTCCAGTGCAGCGGCACCGACATCGCCGGAGTACCGGTCAGGTTGGCCAACTGGGTAAACGGTGTTCGCGCCAGATTGTCCAGCGCCAGCTGGTCCACCTGACCGCTCTTGTGCACCAATCGCCCGGCGCGCAATGCCAACATCAGCTTGGCGACCACCTGCAGGTGCGCCGGGGTCTCCATCTGGCCGATGCGGGCCGGCATTTGGCCGGTGGTCGGGCACAGATAGAGATCGAAATCCTCGAAGAAGGCGCCGAGGCCACGGGCGAAATTGTTCCAGCGCTGGCGCATGGCGACGTAGTCCGGCAGCGGCAGGGTTCGCCCCAGCATCGCCAACAGGCGGGTTTCCAATTCAAAGTCCGACTCCCGCGCGCCATACTCGCGGGTGGCCCGATCCACCGCGGCGGACACCTCACCGAAGTACAGACCCAGATAACAACGGGCCAGATCGGGACCGTCAATGCGGGGCTGGGCGTACTCTACCGTGTGGCCCAGGCTGGCCAGCAGGCGGGCGGTGGCCTCCACGGCCTCAACGCAGTGGGCATCCACCTCGGTTCCGTAGGGGGATTCGGTGAACACCCCGATTCTCAGGGTGCGTGGTGCCTGCTGCATCAGCTCGGCGTAGGGCTGGGGCGGTTCCGGAATCCGGAACGGGTCGCCGGTGGCGGGGCCGGACAGCACGTCAAGCATGGCGGCGCTGTCGCGCACGGTGCGGGTCACCACGTGATCGCTGGACGCACCGGTCCAGCTCTCACCGGCCATGGGCCCTACCGAAACCCGGCCACGGGACGGCTTGAGGCCAAACAGCCCGTTGTAGGCCGCCGGAATGCGGATGGAGCCGCCGCCGTCGTTGGCCCCGGCCATCGGTACAATACCCGCACCGACGGCGGCACCGGACCCACCACTGGATCCACCCGGGGTCAGGGCCGGATTCCAGGGGTTGCGACTCGGCCCCCACAACCGGGACTCGGTGATGGCCTTCAGCCCCAGTTCCGGGGTGGTGGTGCGCCCGATCACCGTCAAACCACTGTCACGGCTGCGGCGAACGAACTCGGAATCCTGCTGCGGCAGGTAACGCCGATAGCCACGGCTGCCATGGGTGCATGGCACTCCCTGCTGCTCCTGAGCCAGATCCTTGAGCAGGAACGGCACGCCGGCGAATGGCCCCGCCGCGGCCGGTTGCTGGCTCAGGGCATCGCCATACTGGGGATGACAGATGACATTGAGTCGGCCATTGACCCGTTCGGCCCGGGCAATGGCCGCTTCGCAGACTTCCCGGGGTGACACTTCCTTGCGTCTGATCAGCTCGGCGAGGGCGACGGCGTCGTAACGCAGGTATTCGGATTCTTTCATGACGGCTTCCGGAACTGGTTGTTATACGTCGCCAAGGATACCGAAATGACGGAAGGAGAACAGTGACAATACCTCATGTTGGCCCGATCGGTCGCGGCCGCCACAACCATGGACCTGGCACGCCAGACTGGCTAGGATGCAGGCAATAGCCACTCTCGTTGGATCGGAACGGCCCATGTGGAAATGGATCGGATTGCTGCTTGTCCCTGCGCTGTGCTGGGGCTCCCAGAAACAGGCCACGGCCGAGGCCGCCGCCGACAACTGGGTGTCGGTGGTGCGCGCCTCCCCTTACTGGGTGAGCCAGGGCGTGTATCAGAACATCGTCACCATTCGGCGCTGGGTGCTCACCGAGTCCGGCTACTGTTCCGAACCCAACCGACACATCCTGTTTGGCCACCGCGGCCGTTTCCTGGGTTACATCGATAACGGCGTCACCCGTCCCGGCACCCAACACCGCCTCAACGAGACCCGGGCGGCGCTGGCCCGCCGTGGCGAGGTGCACACCTGGGTCAAAGGTGGCCCCGGCAAGACCGGCTACCCCTTTGCCCTGGCCTGCAACCAACCACACGTTGATCTGGACGAAGCCATTCACCGCTACCTCGGCACCGACGCCGCGGACCGGCTTTGGGGAACCTGGGACGATCTCCGCTTCCGCGCACCCGACAACCCCGGCGCCTTGCATGAGGCCCTGCTGCAGGTCTACCAGACCCGACAGAACCAACAGCGCTTGCAGTTGCCCGCGGAGTTGCCCAGATACCTGGCCGGCCAGGTGCTGATTGAAAGCGGCGCCCGGGCCCAGGCCCACTCAGCCGCCGATGCCCGCGGCATCCTGCAGCTGTCGCGGTCGGCGCTGGGCGACTGCGGCATTGCCGCCGGCAATTACTGGCACCGCCTGGCCCAGCTCGATTGCGCCCTCAAGTTAATGAACCAGAATGCCCGCAATCTGCGACCGGCCTTCGAGGCCCGCTTTGGCGAGCTGCCCGCAACCAAACGCGAGCGGCTGTTCACACTGCTGCTGGTGCAGGCCTACCACGGCGGTGCCGGCCGGGTTGAGGCGCTGCTGACCAGCGAGGATCTGTCGGCGCCCGCGGCCTACTTTTCCCGCCATCACCACCGCTACAGCGCCGGAGATATCGCATTCGGCATGATCTACCACAACCTGGGTCGGGATCGGTTCGGCCTGGCGTCGCTGTACTATGTGGCCGATGTCGAGCTGGCCATGGAAGCCCTGTGTCAACGGGCGCAGGTGCGGCAGAACGGCTTCTGCGGCGACGCCGGCTAGTGTCCCGTCTGGTTAATTCGCTGATCTACTGAGCCCTTAAACGATCGGATCCGCCATGGAACTCACCCTCTTTCCCGAAAACCTGACCACCACCACCGTCATCATCCTGCTGCTGTGTTCCACCCTGACCTCGATGATCACCGCCAGCCTCGGTGCCGGCGGGGGGGTGCTGATGCTGGTGCTGTTGGCACTGTGGCTACCGCCGGCCGCGATCATTCCGGTGCATGGGCTGGTCCAGCTCGGCTCCAACGGTGGCCGGGCGGCGATGACCTGGCGGCAGGCCGACTGGCGGGTGATCGCGGCGTTTGCCCCCGGCGTGGTGGTGGGCGCCGGTATCGGCGCCTGGCTGCTGGTGGACCTGCCGGCCCATCTCTGGCAGCTCACCATCGGGCTGTTTGTGCTCTACCTGTGCTGGGGTCCGGCGCTGCCCGGCGCCGCCTTCGGCCGCACCGGTGTGTTCGTAGCGTCAACGTTGACCACCTTCGTCAGCCTGTTTGTCGGCGCCACCGGCCCGCTGGTGGCGGCGTTCATCAAGCAGATACACGACAACCGGTTCACCACCATCGCCACCTTTGCCCAGGCCATGGTGCTGCAGCACGCCCCCAAGGCGCTGGTGTTCACGGTCGCGGGTTTCGTGTTCCAGGACTGGCTGTGGTTCATCATCGCGATGGTGCTGTTCGGGTTTGCCGGCACCTGGCTGGGTCTGCACGCCCTCAAACGGCTCAGCAACCGCCATTTCAACCGCATTTTTAACATCCTGCTGTCACTGCTGGCCCTGCGCTTACTGTGGCAGGCGGCTGCCAGCAGCGGCTGGCTCGGTTGAGCGTCTCGGTCGAGCGCCCTAGGGCTCCGGCGGCAGTGGCACCGCTACCACCGCATTTCGGCCCCGGGCCTTGGCGGCATAGCACCCCTCGTCCGCCCGCGCCATGGTTTCCCGGGGCCCGCTGTCGTGGGCCGATACTTCGGTGAGCCCGATGCTGGCGGTGACCCCAAAACGCTGACCGTTCTGACCAACCCTGACCGATGCCACCGCCTGGCGGATTTCCTCCGCCAGCGACTCGGCCCGGGCCAGACCGCAGGCGGGCAACACGATGCCGAACTCATCGCCACCCAGCCGCGCCACCGAATCGGACTTACGCACCGAGCCGGCCAAGACCGAGCCCAGTTCCCGCAACAGCTCGTCACCGAGCAAATGGCCGCCCTGGTCGTTCACTGGCTTGAAGTGATCCAGATCAATCAGCATCACCACGCTGGCGGTCGACTGGGCCGGCGCCTCGCCCAGGCACTTGATCAGGGAGGCGGTGAAGGCGCGCCGGTTCAGTAGACCGGTGAGACTGTCATGGGTGGCTTCCCAGGACAGCCGTTCTTCCTGGCGGCGGCGTTCGGAATCGTCCCGCAGCACAAACACCAGACGCTCCAAGGCCTCCCCGGGATTCAGTCGCAACATGGTCAGCTCGATATCGAATCGGTCGCCGCGCCGGTTGTGCAGCACGCCGTCCAGCAGTGGCACCTCGCTCTCGCCCTGAAAATGACCGGCGTCCCAGGTGGCGCCATCCTCCGCCTCCACCGCGACCAGCTCGAAGAAGTTACCCCCCGAATCGGTCCCCAGGTAGGCCCGGGCAGCCTCGTTGCAAAACCGGATCTCACCCTCCCGGTCGGTCAGCAGCACGCCTTCCTGAAGCACCCCGAGAATGCTGTCCGCCCGGCCTTGCTCAGCCTTCAGTTCCGCCTCCACTTCCAGTTCATGGGTGATGTCCCGGGCCACGGTAATGGTGCCCAGCGTCTTGTCGGCGGCGTCAATGCGAGCGGTCATGACATCGACCCAGATAACGCGGTCTTCGGGTCGATGGTGGATGCGGAACTGGCCCCGGTAGATATCGCCCACCTCGCGGGCATGGAGCCATTCGTTCACCACTTCGTCCCGGTCTTCCTGGTAGATGAAGGAGGACAGGTAGTGGTGTCGCAGCTCGTCGGCGTCGGCGCCAACAAGGCATTCAAAGGCGGGGTTCACAAACTCGATGCGTCCGAGGACGTCGGCCTGCAGGATGCCGATCGGCGCACTCTGGGACAGCGAGCGGAAGAACGCTTCCCGGTCCGCCAGCGACGCCACCACCTCGGTGCGCTCATCCATGACGGTATTGAAGGTATCCGCCACCTGTTGAATTTCCCGACCACCCCCCACCTTCACCGAACGGGTACGCAAGCCAAGGTGACGCTCGGTGATCTGCTCGGCCAGGTCGGTCAACGGCGCCAGCAACCGCCGATACACCAGCAACGCCAGCGGCACCAACACCACCAGCACCGCCAGCACCACCCACAACAGGATTTCCGCCAGGCGTTCGGCGGCCGCGAAGGCTTCCTGTAGCGGCCAGACGGCGGCAACAAACCAGGGTGCATGGTTCAGCTGCTTCACCGAGATAAGGGTTTCCAGGCCCTGTTGATTCAGCGACAGACGGGTACCCTCATAACCGGTGAGCGCCGCCTGGATCGCCTCACTGCGTGCGGACGTCGGCTGCAGCACCAGGCCAGGATCGCGGCCATGGGCTAGGGTGATGCCGCTGTGCGTCGCGACAAACAGGTAACCGTGCTGGCCCAGCCGGACATCGGCCAGGTCGGCCATGAAGTTATCGCCTTCAAGCCGCAACGCACCACCGAGCACCCCCATCTGACGGCCCTGATGGTTAAACACCGGCGCCGCCATCATGATGGTAGGGGTAGCGTTGTGACGGGATCGATAGGGCTCTGAGAGCACCAGCGTCAGCTGTTGGGAGGCCTGCTGGAAGTAAGCCCGACCGCTGGCATCGAAGCCGGTCTGAACAGATTCCAGGGGATACTCGCCGATGACGATGCCGTGAGCATCGAGTAGGTAGATGGCATCGAACAGATGCCGCAGGGCCACTTGCCGCTCCACCAGCAACTGGGCTCGGCCCTCGAAGGCCTCGGTTTCCATGGTCAGCGCCCGGGCCACGTCAGTGAGGGTATCGAGCCGCTCCGACAGCTTGCGGTCGAGTTCTGCGGCAATCAGCGTTGCCAGGGACGCAACCTGGGTCTCGGCCTGGGCCTTGAGTTCCTGGCGGCTTGCCAGGCTGTTGGCGATCGTGACCGCCACAGCGGTGAGAAATATGGCCACGACGACCAAGAGGACGGCTCGATTAACCAGACTGTCCAGCCAACGACGCAACATGAGCTCAGGCAACACCCAGCAGGAATGGCGCAGAACGCGTTCGAAAGCCGCCCGTTACTGGCGGTAGTGATGGTTAGAGTGTAACAGATGACCCAGAAAGTGCAGGCCGAACCTTTTATTCGTTAACGCAAATCGTTATCATTTGCGCATTTACTTTCCAACTGGTGCAACCATGTCAGACGCTCTGCTAAACGCATCCCCTGGCGGCCTGTCCGGACCGCTGCAACAACTGGTCGAGATGGGCGGGCCGGTGATTCTGGTCTTGCTCGCCCTGGCTGTCGCGGGACTGGTCTCGTTCTTCTACCTGATGCTCACCGGCGCGGTGTACGCCCCCCGGCACTCACGGGCCTTGCGCACTGCGCTCGCCCACTGGGCCCAGGCCCCTGACCGCAAACATCTGCAGCAACTGCGCGCCTCATCCGGCTGGCTGGCTCGGCGTAACCCGCTGCGCAACCTGGTGATGCAGGCCATGCAGGCACGGCTGACAAGGCAGCACCCGGAGCGGCTGCGGGAAGTACTGCGCCGGGACGCCGGTGCCGCTCTGGAACCCTTCAACGCGCCGCTGAAGGTGGTCGAGGTGGTGGCCGCTCTGGCCCCGCTGCTCGGTTTGTTGGGTACGGTGCTGGGCATGATGGACGCGTTTGGCGCGATGGCCGCCACCGAAGGCCGGGCCAACGCCAGTCAGCTCAGCGGCGGTATCTACGAGGCGCTCACCACCACCGCCGCCGGCTTGATTGTGGCCATCCCCTTTGCCGCCCTGGCCGCCTGGATCGAGTTCCGGCTGCGGCGGCTGAACACCCTGGTCAACGCAGCCCTGGTGACGGTGCTCACCGCGACGTTACCGGAGCCCGCCATCGATCCCGAACCCGCCGCCAACTCCGCCACCGAAACGGCGGACGAGCCCAGCCTGGACCTGGCCTCAGCCCGTTTTGCCCATGCAACTGGTTGAGCCGCGGCCATCACGGCCCACGCCCATTCGGATCACACCCTTGATTGACGTGGTGTTCATCCTGTTGGTGTTCTTCATGCTCACCAGCCGGCTGTTGCCAACCGGCTATCTTGAGCTGGACAACGACAGCGGGAAGGGCCAGGCCATGGCTGACCAGCCGCGACCGGAGCTGGTGCTCGATGATAGCGGCACCGTGCAGTGGCAACAGCGGCCCTGGGTGCTCAGCGCACTGGTGGCGGAACTCAAACGCCTGGGCCATACCGACGTCAATCTGGCCAGCGACGGCCAAACCCGTCTGACCAGCTTTACCGAAACATTCACCACCCTGCAGTCCGCCGGCATCAACACCCACTGGCAACGCGAAACCGGTGCAGCGGCCAGCGACTAACCAAGCGAGCGTAAGCAATGGATTCCCTGGTACCGCCGCCACCCGGTAGTGGCAAAGGCCTGATGGAGCGGGTGGAAGACAGCCTGCTGCCATTGATCAACCTGGTCTTCCTGCTGCTGATGTTTTTCATCGTTGCCGGCCAGCTGTCCAATGACCCCTTGCCACAACTGCCGGCCATGGCCAATCAAGGCGAGCAGCAACAACCGGCCGCCGATCTGGTCATCCAGCCCGACGGTCGCTGGCAGGTCAAGGGGACAAGCGTCGGCGTCGCCGAGCTCCGCAGCCAGTTACCGGCCCCGTCCGAGCAGCAGCCGCTGCGCATCGCCGCCGCCCGCGACCTCGCCATGTCGGAGCTGGAAACCCTGCTCAGCCATCTTGAGGCTGCCGGCTATACCGACATCATCTTGCTGACGGAGCCGAGCCCATGAGCCATCGCGCCCGCGCACTGTTCCTGCTGATCTCGCTGGCCCTGAGCCTGACGCTGCTGACCCTGGCGCTGCCCCATGCCAGCGCCCTGCAGTCTCCGGAGGGCGAGGCCGATGTCAACGCCAGCGCAGCCATCCAGATTGCCCTGGCCGGCCGGCCCGCGCCGTCACCAGAAGCGTTGGTCGAGCCGCCCGCGCCCGACCCGGAACCGGTTTCCGAGCCCAAACCCAAACCCGAGCCAGAGCCAGAGCCAGAGCCAGAGCCAGAGCCTGCACCAGAACCGGAACCGGAGCCCGAGCTGAAGCACCCGCCCGAACCGGCACCGGCAACCGAGAGCCAGCCGTCATCGACCCCGGCGGTGGCGCCCGAGGTAGCACAGGTGGAACAAGTGGAATTGCGCGCCGGCAGCTCCGGCCAGGTGGACACCTACCTCAGCCGCCTCAACCGCCACCTCAGTCGCCATTACGACTACCCGCGACGGGCCAGACGCCTGGGACAGGAAGGCACGCCGGTTGTGGTGTTCGAGTTCGATCGCCAAGGCGTGCTGCTGCACTACGAGCTGCAGGCTTCATCCCGCCACACCCTGCTGGATCGGGCCGCAATGGCGCTGCTGGAGGCCGCCCAGCCACTGCCGCCGGTACCGGATTCGATGGCAGGCGAGACTTTCACCTTCAGTCTCCCCATCCGTTTCCGGCTGCGCTGACCGGGGCGAAAACGGCCGGGCAACAACTTGCCCGGCCAGCAAGCGTTCGCCCGCCGCCAGCAAGTTCTTGCCTGATCATGCACCCGGCGACTCGCCAGCAAATAAGCAACCAATTGATATGTAAAGAATATTGCAATGTGGCACAGTAATCGCCTTGACCATGGCGTCCAGGGAGAACCCGCAGGACTTTTCTCATTCATTAACGTCATGGAGCAGACTATGCCAACGCCTTGTTATATCAGTATCGAAGGCCAGACCCAGGGCAACATCACCGCTGGTGCCTTCACCTCCGACTCGGTCGGCAACATCTACGTGGAAGGCCACGAAGACGAAGTGCTGGTACAGGAGTTCAACCACGTCGTCACCGTACCGACAGATCCGCAGTCCGGACAGCCCTCCGGCCAGCGTGTCCACAAGCCATTCAAGTTCACCTCGGCGCTGAACAAGGCCACGCCGCTGATGTACAACGCGCTGGCCTCCGGTGAAATGCTGCCCAAGGTGGAACTGAAGTGGTACCGCACCTCGGTGGAGGGCAAACAGGAGCACTTCTTCTCCACCATTCTCGAAGACGCCACCATCATCGACATCAACTGCAACATGCCCCACTGCCAGGATGCCGCCAACGCCGACTTCACCCAACTGGTGACGGTCTCCCTGTCCTACCGCAAGGTCACCTGGGAACACGCCGTGGCCGGCACCTCCGGCGCCGATGACTGGCGTTCACCGATCGAAGCTTAAGCCTCGATGGACTTTCAAAGGGGGGAGGTCCCCCCTTTGCCACTTTGACTATCAAAAGGAGATTGATAGTGAGTGACATAAATCGCTCCGGCAAACGGCATTCGAAACCGGGCTATTCGGGTCATTCGCGCCGCGGAAGCGCCATTCACCCGAGATCCCGTTAAAATCAGCCTTACTTGCAAATTAACTCCTGGGCGACAATTCAGAAGTTTGCTGGCAGCCGAATTTGACCAGATCGCAGGGACGGTCTCTTCAGGTATTTAAGGGGCTGCGCGGCAGTGGGCTTTATTGCTGCAAAAATCTGCGCCGCTGAGATGTTAGCGGCGAGTCCAGCAACCTATCAGCTGTCTTTTCTGCCCCGACTATCAGTATCATTGCCCCTGTCATCAGCCACTGAAACCGCCCCAACATGCCATCCGGCTCCGATCACGCCATTCTGCTCGGCGAACTGCTCTGCGACGCCACCCATGAGATTCTGTGGGCGTCACACGCCGACGACATTCGCCGACAGCAAGCCAATACCGTCCTGCAATGCCGGGTAGGCCCGGGTCGCGCTACCTACCACCGTTTCGATCCCCGCCATCAGCATCACCTGATCACTTACGGTGCCCGCATGGTGGCGGCGAAGCAGCACCCGGAGCACGCCGTGGGCTGGCTGTCCAGCCGGGAAATCCAGCAACACCGTTATTTCGAGGGTGAGCTGTCGACCTTGAACCTGCTGGCGCACACCTGCTGTCACGAATTCGCCCACCTGCTGCAGCAGGTGGCGGGCAAGCGTTATCGGGGCTCGGTGCACAACCGGCATTTCTATCGGCTATTGGACGACTTGCATCGCCAGGGCGGGGCTGATCAGGTCAGGGGGTATCTGCAGGAAGGCGCCCGGCGCCGGGGGCTGGCGCTGTCGGCGACGGCGTTCCCGCCCGTGGCGGCGCCCGCCCCGGTCACACTCTGGCAGGTGGGTGACCGAGTCAGCTTTGGCGAGCCGCCGCGGCTCAAACGGGGGCAGGTAGTGAAGGTGAATCGCAAGACCTGCACCGTGGCCTGTGTGTCAGGCACGGCGCGCTACCGGGTTCCGATGCAGATGTTGCGACGGGAGCAAAGCCGCCAAGACGACTCGTGTTAAGGGACATTGTGCCCCTTAACATCAGGACGTCACCTTGACCTCTACCGCATTGGCCACCAGCTCCTTCAGCTCCGGCAGGCAGGAGCCGCAGTTGGTACCACAGCGCAAGCGTTTACCCAGCTCGTCGACGCTGGCGGCGCCGGCGGCGATCGCCGCCTCAATCTGACGCTCACCGACCTGGAAACAGCTGCACACAATGGCACCGATATCCTCGGCTTCCGCATCCCGTGCCGCCAGCAACGCCCGCCGATCCCGCTCGGACAGGGTGTCACTGGCAAAACAGGTTTCCAGCCAGGCCAGATCCGGCAGCCGGCTCACGTCCCGGTCCACCAGAATCAGCGCCTCGAGGCGGCCGTCCACAATCCGCGCCGCCCGGAACATGCCCTGGGCCGGATCGTTCATCACCAACTGGGGCGCACCGCCGAGCCAGTAGTCCGCCCGCTCCGCCCAGTCCTCATCCGAGGTGCCCGCCAGCCACCAGCTGTCGCAGTCCGCCATCGGCACGTAGGTCCAGTAATCGGCGCGCCAGCGGCGGGGGCGATTCTGCCGCACCAGCAGGCGGGCGTGCCACTTGGTCTTCAGCGGCTGAATCGAGGCAACGCCGTGCTTGGACTCGGGCTGACCGGACACCGGGTCGGTGACCCGGTCGGTAAGCGCCGAGGCCAGACCTGCCGAGCTGAATTGCTGATTCCAGTGGATCGGCACGAATACCTCGCCAACCCGCTGCTGGGGACAGCTGCGCACCTTGCCGACGTAACGCTGATCGCCATTGTGAAGGCTCGCCAGGCCCTGATCCTGCAGGCCGTAGCGAGCCATGTCATCGGGATGCACCTCGATGAACGGCTCGCCCCGGTGCTGCAGCAAGCGTGGCGATTTCGCGGTCCGGGTCATGGTGTGCCACTGATCACGGATACGACCGGTGTTAACCACCAGAGGCGCCTCGGCCGTGGGCTGACACACCGGCAGCACGGTATGGATCGGCACAAACCGCCCCCGACCATTGGCGGTGCAATAGTGGCCATCGCCAAACAGCCGCGCCTGGCCCGCTAACGCACCCGGCAATACCGGCCACTGCACCGGGGACAGCTGATCGTATTCTTCATTGCTCAACGTGGTCAGTCCGGCCAGATTGAAAATGCGCTGACCGTCATTGCGAAACGCCGACAACGCCGCGTGCTCCCGGAACACATCCGCCGGGCCGGCGTACTTGAAGGCTTCACCGAAACCCAGCGCCTTGGCCACCTCGGTCATGATCCACCAGTCAGGGCGCACCTCTCCGGGCAGGGGCAGGAACTGGCGCTGACGGGAAATCCGCCGCTCCGAATTGGTCACGGTGCCGTCCTTTTCGCCCCAGCCCGCCGCCGGCAGTAGGATGTCGGCAAACTCGGTGGTGTCGGTGCTGGCCATGCAGTCGGAGACAATCACCGTCGGGCAGCGCTGCAACGCCTCGCGCACCCGAGCGGTATCGGGAAGGCTGACCGCCGGGTTGGTCGCCATCACCCACAACACCTTGATCTTGCCGTCATGGATGGCGTCGAACAGCTGCACCGCCTTGTGACCGGGGCCATCGGCCACCTGTTCGCATTGCCAGAATTCCGCCACCAGCTCCCGGGCGCCTGGGGTCTGGTAATCCATGTGCGCAGCCAGGGTGTTGGCCAGGCCGCCGACTTCCCGCCCACCCATGGCATTGGGCTGACCGGTGAGGGAGAGCGGGCTGGCGCCCGGCCTGCCCACCCGACCGGTGGCCAGATGACAGTTGATGATGGCGTTACCCTTGTCGGTACCGGCCACCGACTGATTGGCGCCCTGGGAAAAACCGGTGACCGTACGGGGGGTAGCCTGGTACCAACGATAGAAACGGGTTACCGCTTCCTCCGGCAGGTCGCACTGGCTGGCCACCGCGGCCACATCCGGCGCTGCGGCACGGGCCGCCGCCAAGGCGTCGTCGAAGCCTTCGCAGTGCTCGGCAATGTAGTCCGCGTCGAGGCCGCCCTGATCCGCCAGCCACACCAGCAAGCCGTTGAACAGCACGGTATCGGTGCCGGGACGCAGGCGCAGGTGCAGATCCGCCAGCTCAGAGGTCGCGGTCTCCCGCGGGTCGATCACCACCACCCGGCGGCCATCCCGAGCCGCCGCTTTCATGCGCTGGTACAGTACCGGATGGTTCCAGGCGGCATTGCTGCCCACCAGCACCAGCAGATCCGCCAGTTCCAGGTCCTCGTAACAGGCCGGTACCGCATCGGCACCGAAGGCGCGTTTATGGGCAGCGACCGCGGAAGACATGCACAGCCGGGAGTTGGTATCGACGTGGGGGGTTCCGATGAAGCCCTTGGCCAACTTGTTGGCCACGTAATAGTCCTCGGTCAGCAACTGCCCGGACAGATAGAACGCCACGGATTCAGGCCCGTACTGGGCGATGGACTCGCGGATGGCGCGGGCGGTCTCGCCGATGGCCTGGTCCCAGGCTACCTGGCGACCAGCAACCCGCGGCTGCATCAGGCGACCATTGAGGTCGGTGGTCTCATGCAGGTTGGTGCCCTTGACGCACAGACGCCCGAGGTTGGCCGGATGGGCAGTATCACCGCTGACCGTGAGACGGTCCGTGGTATTGGTAACAACACCACAACCAACCCCACAGTAGGGACAGGTGGTGTGGCATGAGGCCGTGTTAGAAGCAGTCACGGTGTCTCCCGAAATTCTCGTCCGACCCATAAAAAAAGCCCGCAGGTTTCGCCACTACCGCGCGCTCGCGGTTGGGGCAAACAGACGGGCTTCGGCGCCGAATCAAAGGTGCATTCAATTCGTTAAGATCTTTGTGCAATAGCAAAGCAATAACAGGGCCACCCCCTGTCAATCAGGGCCTTAGCCCCTACCGAGCCCGCTTTCCCCAGGCCATTACGCACATTTTGGTGCACCCTATCCGTGAATTGCACAGAAACCGGGCACGACGCCCCGCCTCTATTTTGATCAATCTGCGTACAGAATACGCGATATCCTGAATTTCTGCACTTTGAACAGGGTTGGCAAACTATTTGCTCTACTGGATCGCGTCAGCGGTAACACACACGCCAAGTTCAGTTTTCAGAGGAATGCCGTCATGAATGCACAAGACCCACTCCGCATACTCCTTATCGACAAGGACAGCGACCGTGCCAGCCTGGTGAAGCTGGCACTCGAGCAGGAGGGTCACGAGGTTATCAGTCAACGTCCCGACGCCACCGGCCTGACCGCCGCCGTTGCCCGGGACGAGCCGGATATGGTCATCATCGATATGGACCTGCCGGACCGGGATACCCTGGAAAACATGAGCACCATGAACGAGCATGCGCCCCGTCCCATCGTGTTCTGCGCCAACGAGCCCGCCGACCGGGCGACGATCAAGGCCGCCTTGCACGCCGGTGTCAGTGCCTATGTCATGGATGGCCTGCAACCGGACCGGGTACGCTCCATCATCGATTCGGCGGTGGTGCAATTTGAATCCTTCCAGGCCCTGCGTGTGGAGCTGGCCCAGACGCGCTCGGCGCTGGAAGATCGCAAGCTGATCGAACGGGCCAAGGGCCTGATCATGAAGCGCGAAGGCTGTGACGAAGACGCCGCTTACCAGGTCCTGCGCAAATCCGCCATGGATCACAGCGAACGGCTGGCGGTGATCGCCCAGCGAGTCATCGAACTGCTCGCCCCCGAGAACGACCTGGCACTCGCTAACGGTAATGCATTGAAACACGCGTCCTGAGGCCGCCCCCATCATGGCTGCACTGACCCAGTTGCACAAACACCCGGGCTTCCAGATCCGCCTGGGCTTTGTGCCCCTGCTTGACAGTGCTCCGCTGATCATGGCCCAGGAACTGGGTCTATTCGATACCGAAGGACTGCAGGTCGAACTGGTCAGGGAGGGCGCCTGGGCCTCAGTGCGGGACAAGGTCAGTTTCGGCCTCCTCGACGGCGCCCAAATGCTGGCGCCGATGCCGTTGACCATGTCGTTGGCCAGCGGCGGCCCCACCACTGCGGTGGTCACCGGCATGGTGCTAAGCCGCAACGGCAATGGCATCACCCTGGCCAACAAGCTCTATAACCAACTGCTTGCCCGCGGCGCCGAGGCGGACGACCCCATCGCCTCGGCCCACTGCCTGATCGAACTGGCCCGGGAGCGGGGCCGTCCGATTCAACTGGCCTCGGTGGCGCCCTGGTCCAGCCACGATCTGCAACTGCGGGACTGGCTCAATTCCGCCGGCCCGGTGTGTACCGATGACATCCAGATCATCCCGGTGTCCCCCGTCCAGATGCTAGACGCCTTCCGCGCCGGCGCCATTGAAGGCTGCTGCGTCGGCGAACCGTGGAACACCCTGCTGGAGCTCAAAGGGCTGGGCCGGATTCTCCATTCCAGCCACCAGGTCTGGCAAAACGCCCCGGAAAAAGTGCTGGGCATGCGGGCCGACTGGGCGGATCAGCACCCGGCCATCCATTTACGCCTGATTTACGCCCTGCTTGGCGCCTGCCGCTGGCTGGACGAGCCCCGCAACCACCCGGAGCTGCGCCGGGTGCTGGCCCGTCCGGAATACCTGGGCAACCAGATCGACGGCCTCGAACACCATCCGTTCAGCCTGTTTCATCCCAAACTGAACCAACATTTTTTCCGCGATTCCGCCAATTTTCCCTGGCTGTCCCAGGCTCACTGGCTGGCGACCCGGCTCCAACGCCATGGTCAACTGGCCGAGAGCGACCTTGCCGCCCTCAAGTCGGTGGTCAAGCCGGCGCTGTACCGCAAGGCGGCAGACACCTTCGGCATCGACACTCCGCTGATCGACGGCAAGACCGAAGGCCGCCACCGTCGCCCCTTTACCCTGAACGGTCGCCATGGCCCGGTCAGCGTCGCCAGCGACAGCCTGTTGGGCGAACAACTCCACGAATGGTAGCGGCCGCGCTGTAGCGAGCCACCGTCCCAAAACCGCACCTTTCAATCCGCACGACCGCCCGACATTGAGGCAGCACGCTCAACTTCGTGCACCGCTCACCACGAAAACCACCAACCGACCGCAAAAAACAATCCATATCTTATTGTTTATTATCACCTTTTTGTTTTGGCACGGAACCTGCTCTATTAATCACAGCATGCATCGCCGGCCTTGGATCCACCCGGCATTACAACTCGACATCAAGATTGGCAAAGACGCCCGCCCTCCCGCAATCGACCGGAGGTCATGGCGTTTTTTTTGTTTTCTGAGTTCTTCAAAGGAGAAGAAGATGAAGTTGAAGCCGCTATTGGTTGTATTGCTGCTCTGCAGTGGATGGCTGCAATCCGCCCAGGCCGAGATCGGCCCGGCGGAGAAACCGGACCTCAAACTGGGGTTCATCAAACTGACCGACATGGCGCCGCTGGCGGTGGCCTGGGAGCAGGGCTACTTCCTGGATGAAGGCCTGTTCGTGGAATTGGAGGCGCAAGCCAACTGGAAGGTACTGCTGGACCGGGTCATCACCGGTGAACTGGACGGCGCCCACATGCTGGCGGGCCAGCCGCTGGGCGCCACCATCGGCTATGGCACCCAGGCGGACATCATCACCGCCTTCAGCATGGATCTGAACGGAAACGGCATCACCGTCGCCAACGATGTCTGGGATCAGATGCGCGAGCACATCCCCAGCCAGGAAGACGGCAGCCCGATCCACCCGATCAGCGCCCAAGCCCTGAAACCGGTGGTGGACGCCCACCGGGATCGCGGCGAACGTTTTCCGATGGGCATGGTGTTCCCGGTGTCCACCCACAACTACGAGCTACGGTACTGGCTGGCCGCCGGCGGTCTCCATCCGGGCTACTACGCGCCGCAACGGGGCGACACCAGCGGCACCCTGGCGGCGGACGTGCACCTGTCGGTGACCCCGCCACCGCAAATGCCCTCCACCCTGGAAGCCGGCACCATCAAAGGCTACTGCGTGGGCGAGCCCTGGAACCAGCAGGCGGTGTTCAAGGGCATCGGCGTGCCGGTGATCACCGACTACGAGATCTGGCCGAACAACCCCGAGAAGGTGTTTGGCGTCACCGAGGGCTGGGCCGAACAATACCCCAACACCCACCTGCGGCTGCTGCGCGCACTGATTCGCGCCGCCCACTGGCTGGATGAGAACAACAACGCCAACCGCGAGGAAGCGGTGGAGATCCTGGCCCGTCCCAACTACGTCGGCGCCGATGCCAAGGTCATCGCCAACTCCATGACCGGAACCTTCGAGTATGAGAAGGGCGACGTGCGCTCGGTACCGGACTTCAACGTGTTCTTCCGCTACTACGCCACCTACCCGTTCCCGTCCGATGCGATCTGGTATCTGACCCAGATGCGGCGCTGGGGCCAGATCCCCGAGGCCAAACCCGACGGCTGGTACCTGGACATCGCCAAGAAGGTCTATCGCGCCGATATCTACGAGCAGGCGGCCCAGTCCCTGATCGACGACGGCCTGCTCAGCGCCGCGGACTTCCCGGACCTGGGGGCGGAAAACTTCGAACGCCCCCAGCAGGGCGAACTGATCGACGGCGTGCGCTTTACCCCGCACACGCCGAACGCCTACATCGACAGCTTTGCGATCGGCCTCAAAGGCCAGCAAACCCCTTAATCCGAGTGCTTACCGGAGGATGAGATGACGACCATCACCCAGTCTGCCGCAACGGCAGACACCCCACGCTGGATGAGTACCGTAACCGACAAGCTGGCGCCCCAGGCGCTGGCTCGTGCGGGCCAAGCCCTGCTGTTGCCTGCCATCGGCATCGCACTCTTCCTGTTGTTCTGGCAACTGGTTGCGCCCCAGGTCAACACCTCACTGGGCGCCTTCCCGGCACCGTCGGATGTCTGGGAACAGGCCGGGCAGCTGTGGCGGGAACACAGCAACGAGCGCGAACGCGCCGAGCGTTTCGTTACCATGCAGGAGCAGCGCAATGCCCGTATCCTCCAGGACAACCCGGACGCCGAGGTGCGGATCCGGCCCTACCCGGGGGCGCCCACCTTCTTCAGCCAGATCGGCACCAGCCTGATCACCGTGCTGTCCGGGTTCGCTCTGGCCACGGCGATCGCGGTGCCCCTGGGCATCGTGGTGGGCCTCAACCGCCACTTCGCGGCGGCGGTCAATCCGCTGATCCAGGTGTTCAAGCCGGTGTCGCCCCTGGCCTGGCTGCCCCTGGTCACCATGGTGGTGTCCGCCACCTACGTCAGTGACGATCCGATGTTCGAGAAGGCCTTCCTGACCTCGATGATCACCGTCACCCTGTGCAGCCTGTGGCCCACGCTGATCAACACCAGCGTCGGAGTGGCGGCGGTGAATCCAGACCTGCTGAACGTCTCCAAGGTGCTGCGGCTGTCGTTCTGGACCCACACCCGCAAGGTGGTGCTGCCATCCTCGGTGCCGATGATCTTCACCGGGCTGCGGGTGTCCCTGGGCATTGCCTGGATGGTGCTGATCGCGGCGGAGATGCTGGCGCAGAACCCCGGACTCGGCAAGTTCGTCTGGGACGAATTCCAGAACGGCAGCAGCCAGTCGCTGAGCCGGATCATGGTGGCGGTGATCGCCATCGGCTTCATCGGCTTCCTGCTCGACCGGATCATGCTGTTGATCCAGAAAAAGGTCGCCTGGAACCAATAACCGCTGCCTGCAACGAACTGAGAGGAGAGAGCCATGATTAAGCCCCATCTTGAACTGACCGGTGTCGACATGGCGTTCGACACCCCCAACGGCCCGTTCCTGGCGCTGGACAAGGTCAACCTGAAGATCCGCAAGGGTGAGTTTGTCTCGCTGATCGGGCATTCCGGTTGCGGCAAGTCGACCGTGCTGAACATCGTCGCCGGCTTGCTGCAGGCCAGCCGTGGCGGCTGCGTGCTGGACGGTCACGAAGTCAACACCCCGGGCCCGGAACGAGCGGTGGTGTTCCAGAACCACGCCCTGATGCCCTGGCTGACGGTGTACGAAAACGTCGAGCTGGCGGTCCGGCAGGTGTTCCGCAAGTCCATGGGCAGGAAAGAGAAGCGTGACTGGATTCTGCACAACCTCACCCTGGTGAACATGCAGCATGCCCTCGACAAGCGACCGGGCGAGATCTCCGGCGGTATGGCGCAGCGCGTTGGCATTGCCCGTGCCCTGGCCATGAAACCCAGTGTGCTGTTGATGGACGAACCGTTTGGCGCCCTCGATGCGCTGACCCGGGCGCACCTGC
The DNA here is from genome assembly GCF_028369065.1 of Marinobacter sp. SS21. GTDB lineage: Bacteria > Pseudomonadota > Gammaproteobacteria > Pseudomonadales > Oleiphilaceae > Marinobacter. Next base: position 231,996 of record NZ_JAQNDA010000001.1, on the reverse strand, counting down.
AGGATTCGCTGATGACCATCCAGCAGGAGCTGAACAGCACCGTGATCATGATCACCCACGATGTGGACGAGGCGGTGTTGCTGTCCGACCGCATCGTGATGATGACCAACGGTCCGGCCGCCACCGTCGGTGAGGAGCTGACCATCGACCTGCCACGGCCCCGCAACCGGGTCGCCCTGGCGGACGACCCGACCTACGTCCACTACCGGCAGGCGGTGCTGTCCTTCCTCTATGAGAAGCAGACCTTCCCGGGCAAGGGCGACCCCGTCACGTCCATAGCCGAGCCGGCACCATCGGAGGCGGCACCGGCCGCTCCCGCCATCGTCGTCGAATCCACCCCGCTGGAACCGCAACAGCGGGCCATCGCCTGACCGGCCCCAAAATCGAGCCAAAACCCCGCCCCGCCCGCACCCATATGGTGCGGGCGAACCAGGGCGGGGCATTCGCATCTCCCTCCCGGCGCGCCAACATCGATACATCCCCTTGTAATTAAAGGCCAAACAACCTTGGCACGGTTATCGCTTTATCAAACCCAGGATGGGCTTCACCGACTCCGCTCGGTCTGACCATCCATCTTCGTTGTTGGCAATGTTGCCGGACACCCCTCCCGTCTTTGGGCGCGGCGTTCCGGCTTTTTTATCGAGGCGGGAAGCATGACGAATACTTTGGTGATCTGTGGCCATGGCATGGTAGCCCAGCGTTTGCTGGAGCAACTGTGCGCCCAGCCGTCAATGCCGTTTTCCCGCATCGTGGTGCTCAGCGGTGAGGCCGCCCCGGCCTACAACCGCATCCTGTTGTCCTCCATGCTCGCCGGCGATGCCGCAGAAGCCAGCCTGGCCCTGCAAGAGGCGGACTGGTTCGAGCACCATGGTATTGAGCGCCGACAGGGCGATCCGGTGGTACGGATCGACCGCGACGCCCAGCAAGTGATCACCGCCAGCGGTCACCACGAGCACTACGACCAGCTGGTCATTGCCACCGGTTCTCGCTCGACCAGTCTCGGTCTGCCCGGCGAGAACCTGAAAGGAGTGGTGGGCTTTCGCGACCTGCGGGACACCCGCACCCTGATTGAATTGAGCCAGCGTCACCGTCGCGCCGTAGTGGTCGGCGGCGGATTCCTCGGGCTGGAAGCGGCCGAGGGTCTGCGTTGTCGGGGCATGGCGGTCACCGTATTGCACCGGGCCTCGCACCTGCTCAATCGTCAGCTCGACACGGTTGGCGGCAACCTGCTCAAGGACGCCCTGACTGAGCGCGGCCTGACTGTCCGCACCGGCACCGAGCCCATGGCCCTGCTGGGCAACCAGCAGCTGCGGGCGGTACAACTGGCGGACGAGACCCTGATCAGTACCGATCTGGTGGTGATTGCCGCCGGCATCACCCCGAATTCAGAGATTGGCCGCGAGGCCGGACTGGACTGCGATCGCGGCATTCTGGTGAACAACCGGCTACAGACTAGTGATCCCAACATTTTTGCCCTCGGCGAGTGCTGTCAGCTGGGCAAGGAAACCTTCGGTCTGGTGGAGCCGGGCTATGAGCAGGCCGCCATACTGGCGGACGTGCTCTGCCAACCGCAAACCAGTGCGATCTTCGAGCCATCCGTCATCGCCACCCGACTGAAGATCAGCGGTATCCCGATTTTTTCCAGCGGCCAGACCGAACCGGACGAACAGACCGAGTCGGTGGTCTGGCAGGACTATGAAACCAACCGCTATTGCCGGCTGATGATCCGTGACCAACGCCTGACTGGCGCCGTTCTGTTCGGCGAGACCAGCGACGGCCCCTGGTACCACGAGCGCATCCGCCAGGCGGACGATATTACTGAATACCGGGCCAGCTTGGCATTCGGGAAAGATTACTGCAACGCGGCAGCATGAACCCACCGGTCATTGATGAGAGGAAATCCCATGAGCAAGAAGAACCTGATAGTGATCGGCAATGGCATGGTCGGTCACCACTTTCTGGAACAGATCGTCGAGACCGAGGCTGCCGCAGGCTTCAACATCGTGGTATTCGGTGAAGAACCGCTGCTGGCCTACGACCGGGTCCACCTGTCGGAATATTTCGGTGGTTCCACCCACGCCGATCTGGCCATGGGCACCGCTGACTGGTACGCCGAGAAGAACATCGATCTGCACCTGGACGAGCAGGTCACCGAAATCGACCGCGACAACAAGCGCGTGGTAACCCCCAAAGGCAGCTACGACTACGAAGAACTGGTGCTGGCCACCGGCTCCTACCCGTTCGTCCCGCCCATCAAGGGTAACGACCGCCCCAACTGCCTGGTCTACCGGACCCTGGACGACCTCGACCAGATCCGTGCCAGCGCCGAAGGCGGCAAAGTGGGCGTGGTTGTCGGTGGCGGCCTGCTGGGCCTGGAAGCCGCCAACGCCCTCAAGAGCCTGGGCCTGCAGGCCCACGTGGTGGAGTTCGCACCGCGGCTGATGCCGGTTCAGCTGGATGACGACGGCGGCGCGCTGCTGCGTCGCAAGATCGAAGAGCTGGGCGTGCAGGTGCACACCGAGAAGGCCACCACCGCCATCGTCGAAGGGGAAGATTGCCGTCTGCGCATGAACTTCAGCGACGACAGCCACCTGGAAACCGACCTGATCGTGTTCTCCGCCGGTATCCGTCCCCAGGACACCCTGGCCCGCAGCTCCGGCCTGGACGTCGGCGAGCGCGGCGGCATCGTCATCAACAACCAGTGCGCCACCTCCGATGCCAACATTCACGCCATCGGCGAGTGCGCACTGTGGGACCAGCGCATCTTCGGCCTGGTCGCACCCGGCTACACCATGGCCCGGACCCTGGCCGGCGCCCTCAACGGTGACAGCGAGGCCGCCTTCACCGGCGCCGACATGAGCACCAAACTCAAGCTGCTGGGCGTGGATGTGGGCTCCATCGGCGACGCCCATGGCCAGACCCCGGGTGCCCGCAACATCCGTTTCAACGACGAGGCCACCGGCGTTTACCGTCGCATGGTGATCAGCGAGGACGGCAAGACCCTGCTGGGTGCCATCCTGGTGGGCGACAACGGCCCTTACGACACCCTGCTGCAGTATGCCCTCAACGGCATCGAGCTGCCGGCCAGCCCGGAAGCGCTGATCCTGCCGGAATCCGAAGGCGGCGCCCCGGCCCTGGGCCCCGACGCGCTGCCGGATACCGCCTCCATCTGTTCCTGTCACAACGTCACCAAGGGCGACATCTGCGGCGTCATCGATGCCGGCTGCTGCGACCTGGCCGGCGTCAAGGCCGAAACCAAGGCCAGCACCGGTTGTGGTGGCTGTTCCGCACTGCTGAAGAACGTGGTGGATTGCGAGCTGGAGAAGCGGGGCGTGGAAGTCAGCACCGACATCTGCGAGCACTTCCCGTACAGCCGCCAGGAGCTGTTCCATCTGGTCAAGGTCAATGGCGTGCGCACCTTCCGCCAGCTGATCACCGAACACGGTAAGGGCCACGGCTGTGATATCTGTAAGCCGGCGGTCGCCTCGATCCTCGCCACCGTGTGGAACGAGCACATCCTGGCCACCGACCATGTCGCGCTGCAGGACACCAACGACACCTTCATGGCCAACATGCAGAAGAACGGCACTTACTCCATCGTGCCGCGGGTGCCGGGCGGTGAGATCACCCCGGACAAGCTGATCGTGCTGGGCGAGGTGGCCAAGGAATACGACCTGTACACCAAGATCACCGGCGGTCAGCGCATCGACCTGTTCGGTGCCACCCTGAGCGAGTTGCCGGAGATCTGGGAAAAACTGATCGCCGCCGGCTTCGAAACCGGTCACGCCTACGGCAAGTCCCTGCGCACGGTGAAGTCCTGTGTCGGTAGCACCTGGTGCCGTTACGGCGTCCAGGACAGTGTCGGCATGGCGATCCTGCTGGAAGAGCGCTACAAGGGCCTGCGCTCACCGCACAAACTGAAAATGGCGGTATCTGGCTGTACCCGTGAGTGTGCCGAAGCCCAGAGCAAGGACATTGGCGTGATCGCCACCGACAAGGGCTGGAACCTGTACGTCTGCGGTAACGGCGGCATGCGTCCGCGTCACGCCGACCTGTTCGCCACCGACCTCAGCGATGAAGAACTGATCCGCGCCATTGACCGGGTACTGATGTTCTACGTTCGCACGGCCGATCGTCTGCAGCGCACCAGCGTGTGGATGGAAAACCTGGAAGGCGGTCTCGACTACCTCAAGAAAGTCGTGCTGGAAGACAGCCTGGGTATCGGCGAGGAACTGGATGCCCACATGGCAACGGTCATCGACACCTACCAGTGCGAGTGGAAGACCGCGGTGGAAGACCCAGAGAAACGCAAGCGCTTCCGTGAATTCGTCAACGACGAGCGTAAAGATCCGGTACAGCAGTGGACCCAGGAGCGCGATCAGCGCCGCCCTGTAACCGAAGCCGAAACCGCCTAAGGAGGATGACAAGATGAGCACCAAGACCCAATGGCAAGCCGTTTGTAAAGTCGAAGACCTGATCGCGGATTCCGGCATCGCGGTATGGACCCCCGCCGGCCCGGTGGCGATCTTCTACCTGCCGCAACAGATTCCCGCGCTGTTTGCGGTCGGCCACTTCGACCCGTTCAGCAATGCCAACGTGATCGCCCGCGGCATCACCGGCGATCTCGGCGGCGAGCCGGTGGTGGCGTCACCGATCTACAAGCAGCACTTCAGCCTGCGCACCGGCGTCTGCCTGGAAGACGACAGCGTGCGGATCCCCAGCTACTCGGTGCTGCTGGACGGTGACTCGGTGCTGCTGGAAGTGCCGGTGGAAAACCGCAGCGAAGCTGTCGCCTAACCACCGCAACTGCGTTCGGGCCGGCAGCCACATCGGTGGTTGCCGGCCCGGGCCGTTACCTGGCACTTCCTGTTACCCGGCACTTCCTGTTACCTCGAATTTCCCATTTCGCCAGACGTCACGCACACCGTCCGTCACCAGAACGTCCTGCGCCGACCCGGCATAGCGACCGCCACAGCAGCGGAGCCCACCTACTGCTCGCCGGTAGCGCTATCGGCTTTCTCGATCTGTACCGGTACATACTTGTGGAATGGGGTACGTGACAGCGGATCGCAATGGTCGCTGCCCGTCAGCCGGTTCAGTTCCGGCCCGATGGGCGCACTATCCCGGAAACGCATGCCGTAACCGTGGGGCAGGGTCACCATACCGGTGCGCACGCTGTCATCCACCTCAATCACCACCTCGATGCTACCCCAGGCTGACCGGCATCGGGCCTGGTCGCCCGTGGTCAATGCCAGTGCCTCGGCATCGTTCGGATGCATGCGCATGGCACCGTGGGGGTCTACCTTGCGCCAGGCCGGATCACGATAGATCTGGTTGGCGTTGTAGCTGCGGCGCTCTCCCGCCATCAGGATGAACGGGTGATCAGAGCCGGGCAGGGTTTCCGCTTCGAGCTGCCTCAGCTCGGCCAACATCTCCGGTATCGCCAGGTGAATGAAGCCATCCTCGTGGGCGATAAACGACCACAGGTCGCTGAACTGGTGCTCACTGAGCAGCACGCCGGAGCGACCGTTGAGGATGGCCCGGAACAGATTGGCACCGAGTGTCAGGCGATTGCCCCGGTGACCCGCCCGCTTCACCGCGGCGTAGTGCTTCTGGGCGTAGACCATCGCCAAGGGCAACAGTGGCGCGGTGGCGGCGGCTTTGTCGGGTAACGACTTACCCAGGGTACGGTAAACGATGGAAGCGGCGAGAGGGCGCCAGCGACGGTTGCTCGCCAGCGTCACTCCCAGCGCGGCCAGGTAGGCCGGATACAGGCCACGACCCGACTCAAGGCGGGCAATCCGTTCCAGCTTCGGAAATGCCGGCGGCAGTTCGCCCATTTTCTCCAACAGCCGGGTGTAGATTTCCGGCTCCGGCAGGGTGCCTGCCCGGGCCGGGAACAACGGGTGGCGCAGATGGAAGCCGTTGACCGGAAACTCCAGATTGAAGCCGGTGGCCTCCCACTTTTCAAACTGGGACGACGCCGGCAGCACGTAATGGGCCGCACGGGCCGTTTCTGTCATCGCCACATCCACCACCACACTCAGTTCCAGGGCGGCAAAGGCTTTTTCATAGGCGGCGGTGTCGGCCCAAGTCACCAGCGGATTGGCACTGTCCACGAACACCGCCCGCACCCGGTCCTCGCCATTGTGGAGAATCTCGTCCGGCAGGATATTGGGTGGATAGATGCCGGCAATGGGGAACATGCCGTGATGGGCCGTGCGTTTGAGTTTCGGGTTCCGCTCATCGGTATCCCCCAAAATGGGCAGCAGCATGGTATGCAGGTTATTGCCGCCACGAACGCCGAAATTGCCCGTCAGCAGATACAACAGCTTTTCCAGGTAGCCGTTCAGAGTGGTATGCAGGGTCTGCTGAATGCCCAGGTCGATACGCACACAGGCGGTTTTGGCGCTGGCAAAATCCCGCGCCACTTTTTCCAGCTGGTCCAGCGGAACATCCGCTCTGCGGGCGTAGTCCGCCACCGGGATGGTCAGCAGCGCCTGTTCCACCTCCTCGAAACCGAGGCAACGGCGAGCCAGGAAGTCCCGGTCGTGCAGACCTTCACGCACGATGATCGCAAGCATCGCACTGAGCAGGTAACTGTCGGTGCCCGGTCGTAATTGCAGGTGGATATCGGCCAATCTGGCGGTCTCGGAGCGGCGAGGATCCACCACCACCATGGTCCGGTTGGGGTCTTTCTGGATGTGTTTCAGGGTGTCCCGGGCATTGGGAATGCCATGAGCCTGGAACGGGTTGGTGCCGATGAACAGCACGAAGTCGGCGTGTTCGACGTCTTCGGTGGTGTGACAGCGCTGACTGCCGAACAGTCGGCCATTGACCCAGAAATCGCCGGTTTTTTCCTGGCCCAGGGAGTTGTAGCTGAAGCGGCTGTTCATCGCCGCCAACAACTGACGGCTGTATGCCCCGCCAAGATGATTGCCCTGGCCACCGCCACCGAGGAAGGCAAAAGCGTCACCACCATGGTGGTTGCGGATGGCCAGCAGACGTCCGGCAATATCCTCTAACGCCTCGTCCCAGCTCACCGGCTTGAACGAACCGTCCGGCTGGCGTTGCAGCGGGCTGGTCAGACGATCATCCTGATTCTGGTAATGCTCCAGGCGAGCGGCCTTCTGACAGATGTAGCCCTGGGTCAGTGGATGGGATTTGTCGCCGCGGATCTTTTTCAGGTGACTGCCTTCAAGCTCCACGCTCAGGCCGCAGTTGCGGGAACACAGGATACAGGCGGTGGTATCGGTGCGGGTGCTGGACATGACATTCTCCCCGGAAAGATGAGCCGGTCGGCCCTCAGGGTATGCCAACCGTGACTAAACGATCTATTAATAAACGATCATAATGCAATAGTGCGAACATTGCCCATGTCGAGTAGGGCCACCGCACTAGTGTCCGCCTCCATCGCCAGGCTACCCCCAAGGTTGAGTGAGGCAGCGGTGGAAAATGATCAGTCTCGAGTCTGACCCAGCGCCACCTGACGACAAGCCGCCAGCAATTCCTCCTGCAAGGCGGGCGACTGCACCGCCCGACCCAGATTGATGGCACCGGCACCCATGGCAATCACCGCCCAGGCCTTGGCCTCATCACCCACCTGTTCGGTGAGGATGGCGTGCAGTTCCAGTAGACCCGCTTCATAGGCCCTCTTGACCTCGTCATCCGCCCTCGCCACCTCGCTGCTCAGGGACGGTAACGGACAACCGCTGTCGGCTCGCTCCAAGTGCTGGCGACTGAAATACCCTGTCACCAGCGCGTGATAGCTCCGTGGCCGGTCGCCAGTTGCGCTCAACCCCTGAAAACGGTCCCGGGTTTTGCCCAGTTCGTTGGCGATGATCTCGCGGAACAGCTGGACCTTCGATTTGAAATGGCCATAGAAGGCACCGCCAGTGAGCCCCACCGACGCCATCAGCGCATCCACCCCCGTGGTGCCAAAGCCCTGGGTTTTCACCAGGGCACCGGCCGACTCCACCAGCTGTTTATGGATGTGCGCTTTGTGATTGGCTGGGTATCTCATCGCTGCTCCCGCTTAAGGCACCAGTTCGGCTCAGGTTCATTGCATTATACCCGTTCAGTCAACCGTCCATGAATGGCCGTCGGTAGCCACCCCGGAACGATGACCGAGCCGGCCCTCATCGTTGTCGTCGTTGCCACTACCACAACCTGGTGATTCCGGTAGTATCATGCCCAAACTGAAGAGCCGCCGGATCGCGCAGAGACGATTCACTAGCCCACGGCTCCCGATAATAACCATCAATAAGGATATGACATTGAAACTGCTCAGCCCGGCAGACCAGCTGTTCCTATGGCTGGAGAAACGCCAGCAACCGATGCACGTGGGCGGACTGCAACTGTTTTCCTTCCCCGACGACGCGCCAGACGACTACGTGGCGCAGCTGGCCGACCAGCTGCGCCAACAGACCCAGGTCACCCCGCCCTTCGATCAGCGCCTGACCACTCGCCTCGGCCAGAGCTACTGGACCGAGGACACCCAACTGGATCTTGAGCACCACTTCCGCTTCGAGGCGCTACCAACGCCGGGACGGATCCGCGAACTGCTGGCGTTTGTCTCCGCCGAACACAGTCACCAGATGGACCGCGAACGGCCGCTGTGGGAATTTCATCTGATCGAAGGGCTGCAGGACCGTCAGTTTGCGGTCTACAGCAAGATCCACCACTCCCTGGTGGACGGCGTCTCGGCCATGCGCATGGCCCAGCGGATGCTGTCAAACGACCCTGACGACCGCAATATGCCGCCGATCTGGGCCTTGCCGCCACGCACGCGGGCACACCGCCAGCGACCGTCGGTGGTCAACAGCCTGAGTCAGCTGCTGGGTGGGTCCGGTCGCCAGCTCGGCACCGTGCCCACGGTGGCGCGGGAGCTACTGCGTACGGTCAACGAGGCACGCAAGAACCCGGAGTACGACTCCCTGTTCCGCGCCCCTAAGTGCGTGCTCAACCAGAAAGTCACCGGCTCCCGCCGATTTGCGGCGCAGTCCTACTGCCTGCAACGCATCAAGGACGTCGGCGCGGCCTTCGGGGCCACCGTCAACGACGTGGTCATGGCGATGTGCGCCAGCGCCCTGCGGACCTACCTGATGAACCAGGATGCGTTGCCCGACAAGCCACTGGTGGCCATGGTACCGGTATCGCTACGCAAGGATGACAGCACCGAGGGTAATCAGGTGGGCATGATTCTGGCCTCGCTGGGCACCCATCTGGCGGCCCCCGACCAGCGGCTGCGCCACATCCACGATGAGGTCCATGCCGCCAAGCAGCGCTACGCCAGCATGTCCAGTGAGGAGATCATGAATTACACCGCGCTGACCCTGGCCCCTGCCGGCTTCCACCTGCTCACCGGACTGGCCCCCAAGTGGCAGACCTTTAACGTGGTGATTTCCAACGTGCCGGGGCCCGCCGAACCCTGTTACTGGAACGGCGCGAAACTGGAAGGGATGTATCCCGTCTCCATTGCCATGGACCGGATGGCGTTGAACATGACACTGACCAGCTATTGCGACCAGATCGAATTCGGGCTGATTGGCTGCCGGCGGACATTGCCGAGCCTGCAGCGGTTGCTGGACTATCTGGAGGATGGCCTGGCCGAACTGGAACAGGCGGCAGCCATGTCCCCCCGGTAATCCGGGGGGCCGGGGCAAGGGTTACCAGCCGTCTCCGGCCGCGTTCTTGACCGACACCTGGTCGTTCAGGGTCCAAAAGTCGTACAGCACCCCGATCAGGAAAAATCCGCCGGTAAACAGATAGAGGATACCGGTGATCCATTTGCCCAGATACATACGGTGGACACCGAACACCCCCAGGAAGGTCAGCAGCAGCCAGCTGACGTTGTAGCTGGTGGCGCCGCTGCGGAAGCGCAAATCGGCCTGACGATCCATGCTGGGGATCAGGAACAGGTCAACGATCCAGCCAATCAGGAACAGCCCCAGGGTAAAGAACCAGATCGTGCCGGTGACCGGCTTACCGTAGTAGAACCGGTGCGCACCGAGAAAGCCAAAAATCCACAACAGGTAACCAAACAGCTTGCTGTGGGTATCTGTTTGCTGCATGCCACGTCCTCTTTGTGATGGCCGCCCTTCGGCGGATACCGAAGGGGAATGATGGTGAGCCGCTGTGGGCCAGACGCTGTGGGCCGATGTCAGGGCCCCATTTCCGGCGCCGGATCCGGACCGTCCTCGCGGAATTCACTCGCCGACTTGCCGGTCCACTTGCGAAAGGCGCGACTGAAGTTGGACAGATCGGCATAACCCAGTTCGTAGGCGATTTCGCTGATCGACTGATTGGTGTACCGCAGCAGCTGGATGGCGCGGTCCTTGAGCACCGATTCCACCACCTCGCGGTAGGTGGTGTCCTTCTCCGCGAGCCGGCGTTTCAGGGTACGGGACGACACGCAAAAGCGCTCGGCCATGGCTTCCAGTGATGGCAGCGGGCCGGGCATCACATGCAGCATATTGCGGATGGCGAAGGTGATGTCGCCCTGATCCTTGAGCGCCTTCTGCAGTTCGAACTCGCACTGGTCACGGGCCATCTTGGAGGCATCGGCGTCGGCCAGGCGCATGCGGGCCTGCAGCAACGCCTTGGGAAACACGATCATTTCGGCCTTCTGGTCGTACATGACGGTGACCGGGATCTGATCCGCAAATTTGCGGAAATACTCCGGCTCCGGGCCAGTCAGGTGCACCTCGATGCATTCCAGTTTTCCGTCAGCCAGCTCAAATCCCAGCTCGGCGGCGCTTTTGCGGTCAATCAGCTGATCGGTGAGCATCAGCAACATAGTGGCGACGGTTTCCGCCAGGAAATGATACAGATGGGGCACGTCGAACTCGGCCTTGAGCGTCACGATGGCCCGGTCGCTGGTGAGATTCATTCCCATGCTGACGAACGGCGCCCGCAGCTGCAGGTAGCGACGGACGGAATCGAGTGCCTCCGCCAGAGTGGAGCTGGTCAGGGCGGCGAACCCCAGCGTGCCGTGGACGGTGAGCCGCAGCTCCCGCGCCAGCATGAAACTCAGCCCCTGGTGGCCGGCCAGCTTCAGCGCCCGCTCTGCCATCATGATGGCGTCGGTTACAAATACCCGGCTGTCGTTGGCCTTCAGGTCTTCGGCGGTGAAATTGAGACCCTCGAACAACTGGCGTTCATTATGGCCCAGCTTACTGACGGTCTCCGCCAGCACGCGCATATACACCCCCGGAACCAGGAACAGGCCCAGCATCTGGCGTTCTTTTTCAGGGCTAGTGGTTGCCATGACACGTCCTTTAGTAATGATCGGGCGGCTCTCAGCCGCTGCACGCAGGGCTCAAACGGAGGATCGAAAGCCGTTGACTAAGGATGCTACCACGAAGCCATACCCCCCAGCACCGTGGCCGAACCGCCAGTTGCGGTTGTCAACTTAGTCAACTTCCGATCCGTCACCTTCCGACGCCATGGCCCATCCTCCACGACCGACGTCCCGTTCTCGCCTTCATCGATTGGATTGACTGATAGACACTGGTTCCATAACGACAGCACTCAGAACTCAGCACCAATAAAATCTATAAGCACCGGGAGTATCAATAATGCTGACAACAAGCCGCTCCAATAACACCAAGACCCGTACTCCGGGCAACGTGAGCATCAAGCCCCAGCGTATGGGCTTCGAATTTGACGCCAAAACCCCCCGTTACTGGCTCGACAACAGCTATATCCTCAGCCACACCATGAATGCGTTGTCGGTGCTGTTCCCCCAGGGCGAACAGTTCTTTGTCGATTCCGTACGCTACTACCGCGATCAGATCACCGATCCCAAGATGAAGGAAGAGGTACGCGGTTTTATCGGCCAGGAAGCGATGCACTCCCTGGAACACATTAGCATGAACCAGCACGTCCGCGACCAGGGGATGCCGGTTGAGGCATTGGAAAAGCAGCTGAGTGTGATCCTCGGCATTGCCAAGAAGCTGCCCAAGCGCCACCAGCTGGCCATCACCTGCGGTCTGGAACACCTGACCGCCATGATGGCGGACATGCTGCTGGAGCGGGACGACATCCGTGACGACATGCATGAGTCCATGCGCACCATCTGGGTCTGGCACGCGATCGAGGAAACCGAGCACAAGGGGGTCACCTTCGACGTGTTCCAGCAAGTTGGCGGCAGTTACGCCGAGCGCGCCTTCTACCTGGTCTTCGTTACCGCGGCCCTGGGTGTGGTAGCCAGCGCCTTTACCTCCCAGATGATGTTGAAAGACCGCAAGCAGTTCAGCTTCAAGGACGCCGGCAAGGGCCTGTGGCGCATGTGGGGTAAGAACGGTGCTTTCTCCAGCCTGGTCCCAACCTGGTTGGAATACTTCAAGCCGGGCTTCCACCCCTGGGATCACGACAATAGTCAGTTGATCGAGGATTTCAAGGCCCAGGTCAGCGAGCACATCGCACCGGAATACCGTAAAGGCAACCGCCGCGCTCTGAACTGAGCGGGTACAATCTCAACTGGCACACGAGAACTGGGGACGGCACTGCCGTCCCCTTTTTGTTGCTGCGCAAACCAAATTCCGGAACCGCCGAGGACTGCGTTACCGGCTTAGCGACGGTAATCGGTGACCAGGCCAACCACCTTTCGCTCGTCCTATGGTGAGGGCTCCAGAGGTCATTGTCTTCCAGAACGGATTGACGGAGCCCAAGGCCTTAAGGAGCCTCTGATTAACGCTGTTTACAACTGAGGCGAGAGAAAAACGGGGAGGCTGTCCCCTCAGATTGGCGCGTCCAACCGCACAAGACGTTCAATCAGCGATGGCGCCAATCGCTTACCGTAGTACAGCATCCAGGCTTCCGGCGAGACCGGCACCACCGATTTGCGTTTAACCACCGCGCCAAAAATGGCCTTTGCGACTTTTTGCGGGGGGTAGTTTCGACGTTGGTAAAGGCTGGTTGCACTCTTTTGAGCGCGGTCGCCGCTCGCCAATTCACCTTCAAAAACCGTGTTACCGACGATCGCCGTGTTGATGATCCCCGGGCAAATGGTCGCAACATGGAGACCATACTCGGCCAGGTCGGCGCGCAGGGATTCGCTGAACCCGAGCACCGCGAACTTGGACGCGGCATAGACCGGCATCTCCTTGGTACCGGCAAAGGCCAACGCCGAGGCGACGTTGACGATGGAACCTCCATTGCCTTTTTCGACCATTTGCGGCGCAAAGAAATGGCAACCGTGAACAACGCCCATCAGGTTCACATCCAGCACCTTCTCCCAGGTATCCAGGCTGGTTCCCAGAAAACGGCCTGCGGAGCCAATACCGGCGTTATTGATCAACACATCCAACGCCTTATGACGACTATTCACCGTCTCTGCAAGCCGGCTCATGGCTTCCCGCGAGCTAACGTCACACTCGTGAATCTCACTCTCGCCCCCCTCCTGAGCGATCAGGCGGGCAGATTCCTCCAAGCCGTCCCGGTTGATATCAACCAGAATGATGTAGGCCCCATGGCGTGCAAATTCGAGGGCGGTTTCACGACCAATACCGCTGCCGGCTCCAGTAATCAGGATGATTTTGTGGTTCATATTGTCCATTAGTTAATCCTCTTCCGGCCTTCGACCTGGTTAACAAATTGTTTGACGTAGCGATTGAAGTCTTGCGGGTGGCCGTGGTGAGCCCAATGCTTACCCTTGATTCCATGGCACTGCAGGTCGGCTACGTACTCACCATAGAACTCGAACAGCTCATCCGAAATGAACATGTCACCATCCGCGATCAGTAACTGCACCGGTATGTTGATGCTGTTCGGCGCCGGCAATTCCGGAGGCCGCCTGACATTCTGCCGATAAAGATTGATGGAGTTGAGACAAAGGCTCTCCACTTCCGGCTGGCTGGCATTCAAGTAGTCATCCGCTTTGTCGATTCCATTGATACTCAACGCGGTACGCCAGATCGGGCGCCCGAACCGCTTGATCACGAATTCGGGCAACATCGGCAGGTTAAACAGATAGACATACCAGGAAAGCATGGCCTGGCGCAGCGCCTTCGCCATCCGCCTGGGCTCACCCGTCAACAGGTTACGACGCATCCAGTCCAGCATAAGCCGCAGATGGGGGCCGGACATCGAGGTGTAGGAGAGCACCCTGGACGCGTACTTGGCGTCGCTGATAAACGACCAGCCAATCACGGAGCCCCAGTCGTGGGCAACCAGATGAACCTGGCCGGACCCGCCAACCACCGCATTGATCACTGCTTCGATATCCGCCAGCAGGTGCTCAATCAGGTAGGCGTCACGGCGAGCCGACCAGGTGGATTTACCAACCCCCCGCATATCAAACGTGACCACCTGATAGTCTTTCTTCAGGACTCTGACCTGATTTTCCCAGGTTCTGTGGCAGTCGGGAAAACCATGAAGAAACAGAATCGTTGGCTTGTTTTCGTCACCGTGCACCTGGACGTACAGTTCAACATCGAGGCGATTAACCATCAGTTCACGCATACAACCCTTCCCTTAGACCGCGACCGTTTGCTGATTGGATGCAACTGACTGGGCGTTGTGGGGAACACCCTCGTCCAACCAGTACGCGGTGTCCTCGGTGATCACCAGAATTTCCTCCCACTTGGCGCCCACCTGACCATCCTGACTAGCGAGATGGGGCTCAATGGCCCAAGTACCCGGCAGCGGCGGATGATCGGACTCCTTGCGGTCATTCCACAATGGGGACGGCTGGCGCACGAGGCCCTGCAGCACGCCGGGAACCAACCATTGCAACTGGCGGGCGCTGAAGCCAAACAGCGACAGATTGTCATAGCGTGTATTGCGAGTCTTGATCACACGGTGTCCCAGCACTCGCCGCGGATACACCTGATGGGCATTGCGGAAACCGGCCTCGGCGATGATTTCATCAACACCCAGATACACCTGCTTAAAGGTTTCTCCGGCCAGAACGGCTTCCAGAATATAGGAGCGAATTTCCAGCAGCGTCTGCCGCATCCGATCCAATTCGGGATTGACCTTGCCAAAGGAAAACGAATAGCCAATATCCGCCGTGTAGCCCCCGCAGGTCGGCGCGACATCCAGAATGACCGGCATACCCGATTCCAGCTTACGGTCGGTCGGAAAAAAGTGGAAATCCGACCAAAACCCGGTAAACGCAGTACGGTCGCCAAACCAGGCAAATGGTTTGTGCAGGTAGCTGTCGACGCCACGCTCGTCCAAATAGGCCTTGATCAGGCCAGCGGCCTCTTTTTCGGTCATGCCTTCAACGAGTTGTAGCTCGATGGCCTGTACGCATTCATAGGCCAGCTGTTGCACTTCTTTGAAGCGCTCCAGTTCGGCTGAGGTAAAGTTCGCTATTTTCTGCATAACTTGTGCTTCGTCGGTGATTGATTTCTCGAAGATGGGCCGTGATCCGCCACCATCAGTGAGCCAGAACGGCGCTTTCCGCTTCCGCCCGCTGTGCCGCCGGTGAGGTCGCCAAATAAGCTTGCGCCACGGCCGTATCGGCTTCCTTGGCCGGGTCATACCAGGGAGAGAAATAACGGGCCGATTGCACCAACAACCAGCTCATAGGAGGCAAATGCCCGGTTTCCCTGGCCTGCTTATACCAGCTGCGCCAAAAATACGGTCGATACAAGTGCGGTTTTTCTGCAGCCAAAACCGGATCCTGCTGCATCAAATGTGAACCACCGAAGCTCCAAAGTCCAAATACCAGCGGCAAGGCGACCAACTGTTGCAGATAGCGTGCTGGGTAATTTCCGCCCAGGTGCCGGTAGACATCGAACGCCACACTGCGATGCTCAACCTCTTCAGCGCCATGCCAGCGCAGTATGTCGAGAATGGTGGCATCTGCGCCCGAACGATCCCAAGCCTGGTTCGATAATGCATAGGCGCCCAGCACACAGGTAAAGTGCTCCAACGCCGCAATCATACCGAGCCGCAACACCAGCCAGCGTTTCTCAAGCACTTTGGGGACAGTTCGCCCAAAGGGCTTTTCGCCCAACAGGGCATCGCACATCCATTCAATCTTTTGTGTGACAGTGGCCACTTCCATGCCATGCCTTTCCAGATAGTCCCTGATGCCAACGCTGTGGGCTCGTGAATGTACCGCTTCTTGCCGGATAAAGCCTTTAACATCTTCGCGCAGCCGCTCATCGCTGATGTACGGCAGCGCCTTGTTGTAGATACGGCAAAAGTACAGCTCTGGAATGGGCAGCAACGTATGAATCGCACTGATAAGGTGACTGCTGTACGGATCGCCAGGGATCCAGTGCAGGGGGGACTGACCGAAATCGAAAGAAACCTTGCGCTGCGTCAGCTCGGTATCGGTGCTGGATGCTTGCCTGTTAGCTTTAAATACCCGGGAGATCATACGTCACCTCGCAGCTCCAGATTTGTGGGAACTCGCCATAATAAAAATAGTTGCAGAAATAGCTGGCGCAATGCCTGAACCCACCCATTCTTCAGGTAACGAGACAAAATCTCAGGTTGATTCTCGCCAATTACCAGTCATTTCTGGACGGATACTTAGGCAGGGCGGCGTCTGGTTGGCGGAAAACAGGCAAGAGGCTTACCGAGCTGGGTAGACCGTAGTATTATTGACCGATGTTTCAATTTGGCTTCGATGAAAAAGTTTATGACTTCAGATACCTTCCCCAGCTGGTGGAGCTGGCGCGGAAAGAAGGCGTGGACATCGACGTGCTCATGCACGGCACCGAGATCCCTGAAGCGGCGCTGTCTTTGGAAAGTTACCGGGTCAGCATCCGTCAGCTAGAAGCCTTGATGGAGAACATTGTCAGGAATTGCCGCCCCGGGTTCACCCTGGACTATGGTTATCGCCTGAACCTGAGTTCATTCGGCATTGTCGGCTATGCCGCCTTGAGCAGTCCCACTGTTCGGGATGCGTTGCGCATCGCCTGTCAATATATGCCGATTGTGTTGCCCGTACTGGGCGCGCAAATCGAAGACAAGCCGCCACTCTCACTACTCCGGCTGGACATCACCTACCCCATCTCCGCCATCGCCGGGCAAGCACTTCTGGAAATTGCGTTGGCCAGTTTCCATACCATGGCAACGCTCCTGCTGGACGAAGTACCGCAGATCCGACTGGAAATCAAAAACAAGTGCGAACCCTATTTTGAGGAATTTCTGAGTAACAAGCAGATTGATGTCAAACCGCTGTGCACCCATAACCGAATTTCCATAGCTTCGGACGCCTTGAATCAAAGACTGGCCCTTGCCAATTCGGGAACCTTTAGCATGAGCGTCAAGCAATGTGAGGCGCTGATGGATCAGCTGCCGATGCGGGATCGCAGTCTCAGCACCAGCATTCAGTCCCGCCTGCTGCATTATCAGGGTGAACACCCGATCACACAGGAAGACATTGCCTCTGAGCTGTTTATGAGTGTACGTTCGCTACACCGCTTCCTGGAAAAGGAAGGCACCAGTTTCCGGGAAATTGTCAATGACACCTTCCTTATCCGTGCCAGACATCTGTTGGCCAATACCCCGCTCAACATTAGTCAGGTAGCCCACGAATTGGGGTATAAAGACGCTGCCAACTTTGCCCGGGCGTTTCGGAATCAAACCGGGGTGGCGCCCTCGGAATATCGGAAATCGATACGGGTCAAAGCGTGCGCTGACTGACACCACCGGAACAGTCGGACTGGGCCGGAACCTGGACTCGACCGCGCAGCTTCACTTCTCCCTGCCGCCACAGCCGCCATTCCCCAGGCGTGTAAACGTCCCACTGCTCGTCCGTGGTCAGCGGTTCGGTGACGATTACGCTGACAATGTCATTGGGGGTGGTTTCCGCCTCAAAGTCCACGGTCACGTCGGCATCCTTCAGCCGGGCCGGGCCGAACGGCGCGCGCCGGGTGATGCTGGCCATCTTGGTGGAACAGAAAGTGAACAGCCAGTCGCCGTTACTCAGCAGCAGGTTCAACACCCCCTGGCGGGCATAGCCGGTGGCGTAGGCGACCAAGCAATCGGATAACGCCGTCACAGGCAGGTCCGGTCCACCGTCGTCGCGCAGGCGGTTCAACAGGTCACAGAATAACGCCTCGCTGTCGGTATCGCCCACCGGCTGGTAAACCCCAGGCTGCGCTCGAAAGCCCTGCAGCTGACCGTTATGGGCAAAGCTCCAGTAGCGGCCCCAAAGCTCCCGCACAAACGGGTGAGTGTTGGCCAGGCAGACGTCGCCGACGTTGGCCTGGCGAATGTGGCACAGCGCCACTTCACTCTTGATGGGGTGGGTCTGCACCACCTCGGCGATGCGCGACTCGGCACTGGCACCGGATTCCAGAAACACCCGCACTCCCTTGCCCTCATAGAAGGCAACGCCCCAGCCATCCCGGTGCGGGCCGGTGTCGCCACCGCGCCGGGTCAGGCCGGTAAAACTGAAACACAGATCGGTGGGGGTGTTGGCACTCATCGCCAGCAGTTCACACATGCCCCAGCTCCCCGGGCATGACAATGGAACCGCGATGAAACAAGCAAACGGGAGCGCGTCCACGGCGACCACACGGACCGGCGGGTGGGCGATAAAGGGCGAGATGGACGGTATCGATTTCAGGCAGTGTCATGGCGGCTCGATCCCTGACTTACCGTCAGTATAAGTGCTTAAGGAGCCGCTGCATAACTCCGCCTGATTCCGGTTGTCCGCGGCCGCCGACCGAACTGGTTCTGGGCGAGGCGCACGCCCTCAACCCGGGGTTAATCCCAGGCTTGAGGGGGCGCCATCACGATACCGTCGTCAGGGCGGCGGACCGGTCTGGACAGCAGCTTAGTTGTACAGGCTCTTGCGTGAGAAGCGCGCTACCAGCGGCTGGTAGGCGGCACCCAGCACCCGGTTCAGGGCGTCGATGCCCCAGGCATCGACACCGACCAGGATACGGGATTCGTTGCGCAGAATGCCCTTGATGATGATGTCCGCCGCCTTGTCCGGGGTGGTCATGGCCAGCTTGTCGAAGCCCTGACGCTGGGCGGCCGCGTTCTCGGATTTGCCCATGCGGGCGGCCTGGGCGATGTTGGTCTTGATGCCGCCAGGATGCACGCAGCTCACCGCCACCGGCTGATTCTCCAGCTTCATTTCCTGGCGCAGCGCCTCGGTGAAACCGCGAACGGCAAACTTGGCCGCATTGTAGGCGCTCTGCTTGGGCACACCAATCAGCCCGAAGACACTGGAAATGTTCACCACGTGACCATCGCCGGAGGCAATCAGGTGCGGCAAAAACGCTCGGGTGCCATGGGCCACGCCCCAGAAATCAATGTCCATGATCCACTTGAAGTCATCATCGGCCATTTCGCGCACCGACGCAGACAGCGCCACACCGGCGTTGTTGATGATCAGGTTGACCTGGCCGAACTGTTTGGCCACTTCCTCGGCGTGGGCGTAGATGGCATCACGGTCGGCCACATCCAGTACGTAGGTTTTCACCTCGGCATTGCCGCATTCGGCCACTGTCTCCTGCAAACCTTTTTCGTTGACGTCGGACAGCGCCAGTCGACAACCCTTCTGCGCCAGCTTCTTGGCCAAAGCCCGGCCGATGCCCGATCCGGCTCCGGTAATCACTGCAACCTTGTTGTTCAACTCTTTCATAAACCGTGACCTCTTGTTGTTGCCTTCATCGTCGGCACTGGCGGGCGCTCCGTGATTCTGACGTCGCGAATCCAACCCGTTAAAGCAATTGCTCTAAACTCGTTCTACTGTATCACCTGTGCCTCACCGGCAAATGGCATTACCGGTACCCAGACCCTGGCGCTCCGGCCAGTCAGGCGGTCAACGCTGGTGGGGACGCCAGCGGCGGCATTGGGTACAATCCAGATCGCAACACGACTCATCTGAACATGGAAACCCGCTATGGAATGGAGCCTTACGCATTTCTGGCTGATTCTCGCCCTGATCCTCTGTCTGGCGGAATTGGCGTCCGGCGTGCTGCTGTTGCTGGCACTGGGCATCGCCGCCGGGCTGACCGCGGTGCTGGCGGCAATGGGCGCCAGCTTCGAATGGCAGCTGGTGGGCATGGGGGTGCTCTCCGGCATCCTGGTGCCCGTCGCCATCCGCTGGATTCGTCCGCGGTTCTCGCCCCGGGGCGTGTCCTATGGCACCACCGGCACCGGCGTGGAGGCCGGCAAGCACTTCCGCACCCTACAGCGGGATTTCGATAACGCCTGCGGCGTCAAGATCAATGGCGACTTCTATCGCCTGAAAGTGGCCGACAGCCACCGCACCGAACTACCGGTAGGCACCGAGGTGGTGTTCGACCACTTCGACGGCACCACCGCCATTGTCCATCTCGTCAAATCCGACAAGGAGCAGTAAACATGGAATCTTTCATCAGCCCCACCCTTATCCTCAGCCTCATTTTCGTCGCCGTTGGCATCTTTATCATCGCCAAGGGTCTGGTGATCGTGCGGCAGTCCGAAGTCATGGTGATCGAGCGTCTGGGGTCGTTTAAACGGGTCCTGGAAAGCGGGGTCAACATCATCATCCCGTTCATCGAGCGCCCCCGCCCCATCACCATGATCCGTTACGTCAAAATGGGCGACGACTACCATCCGGTGGTCAGCGACGAGACTCGCATCGACCGCCGCGAAACGGTGATGGATTTCCCCGGCCAACCGGTGGTGACCACCGACAACGTCACCGTTTCCATCAACGGCGCCCTCTACTACCAGATCATCGACCCCCGGCGCGCGGTGTACGAGGTGGCCAACATGAGCCAGGCGGTGGAAGTACTGGCCAAGACCACCCTGCGCTCGGTGGTGGGCAAGATGGAGCTGGACAAGCTGTTTGAGTCCCGCAGTGAGGTCAACAACGCCATCCAGGCGGAGATGGAGGAGCCCGCCTCCAAGTGGGGGGTCAAGCTGACCCGGGTGGAAGTGCAGGACATCAGCATGCCGGAGGAAGTGGAAGAGGCGATGCGCCTGCAGATGGCCGCCGAGCGCAAGCGTCGCGCCACGGTGACCGAGGCCGAGGGTGAGAAGGCGGCGGCGATCGCCATGGCCCAGGGCCAGCGCGAGTCTGCCATCCTCAACGCCCAGGGCGACAAGGAATCCGCCATCCTGCGAGCCCAGGGTGAACAGGAATCCATCCGCCTGGTGCTCAGCGCCATGGGCGAATCCGAAGACAACAAGCAGACCGTCATCGGCTACCTGCTGGGGCAAAGCTACATCAAGGCGCTGCCCACCATGGCCAAAGACGGCGAGCGGGTGTTCGTGCCCTACGAATCCTCGGCGCTGCTGGGGTCCATGGGGATGTTCCGGGAGCTGGCGGGCTCCCCGGAGAACGCGGTGCAGGCAACCCTCAAGCGGGACGGCCTGCGTGGCGGCCTGGTGGGCGGCGCCGGCTTGGCCGACGGCTGATCACCGTGCACGCTGGGTATCACTCCAGCAGGTGATCCAGCGGGCGCTGATAGCTGGGCGCAAACACCTCCAGAAAATAGCGCACCTCCGGCAAGCCTTCGTGCTGTAGACGCTGGAAGATCTGCGCCGCGGCGGGCTCAAACTCCTTGTTGCCCGCCCGCATCTCGGCCTGGCACTTTAACCAGGCCGAGAGCCGGTCCGCCGCCTTGATCAGTTCCTTCACCTCCGACGGCAATTCCGACTCCCGGACATAGGGGGCGAAATCCGCCCGTAGCGCGTCGGGCAGCAACGCCAGCAATTCGTTTTCGGCCTTGTGCTCGATATCGCCGAACGCCGCCCGCATCACCGGAGAATGGTACTTGACCGGGGTCGGCAGATCGCCGGTGATGACCTCGATGGCATCGTGGTAGAGGGCCGCGGTCGCCACCCGGTCGGCGTCCACCGTGCCGTTGAAGTGGCGGTTACGAATCAGCGCCAGGGCGTGGGCGAGGGTGGCCACCTCCCAGGAGTGGGTGGCCACATTCTCCTCGATGGCGTTGCGCATCAGGCTCCAGCGCCTGATCCAGCGCAGCCGGGACAGGTACGCGAAAAAATGGCTGATCGGCGACATAGTCATCGGCAACGGCCTCCGTCAACGGGCATCGAGGCTGAATTCCACGGTCACCAGGCCGTCACTGTCGGCCGGTGCCGTCAACACCGGGTCCCGCAGGAACAGCTGGCTCGCGGGGATGCCATACTGCTCCAGTAACTGACGTTGTAACCAGCCACCCCGGGCCACCGCCAGGTTACCAAGGGTTTCCGGTGGCAACGTCGACGACGCCGCCAGCCGGGTCAGCAACAGCGCCTGCCAGCGCCCTCCGGCCAGGCTGTCGCCACCGTGTTCGGAACGCAGCGCGGCGAGAGCCTCAGGCCCCTGCGCGGCGACAAAGGCGCCCTCCAGCGCATCGATTTGAGCGTCCAGCGGCGCATCCGCCGCCACGCCCAGACGCTGGTACAGACGCGCCTGCTTCAGCGCCAGCCCGTCCAGGGCCGGCGACACCGCGCCACGAACGTTGAGCATCAGGTTGTCACGCTGCTTGAGGGCGTTGGCCAACGCCGCCAGCTTCTTCGTCTCCTCCTCGGCCAGCGCCACCTCGCCGGGGACGAACCGCACCTGGCCCAGTTCTTCACCACTCAGACCCGCCAGTTCCGCCACCGACCCCAGCATGTTGAACGGCGAGGCGGCGGCCTTAACCAGCAGGTTGACGAACGCCCGCATCACCACCCGACTGACCCGGAACTGGGGGTCGTCGAGATCGCCCTCAACGGGAATATCAATCTCGATGACGCCATCATTGTCCCGCAGTAACGCCAGCCCCAGGGCTATGGGCGCATTGACGGCCTTCTCGCTCTCGACCGCCTGACCCAGTTCGAGCTGGTCGAAGGTGACCAGGTTTTCCGCCCGCAGATGGCTGCCGGTGAACTGGTAGTCCAGCGCCAGCGCCATCTTGCCGCTATCGACGCCATAACCAAGGTAACGGCCAAAATAGGGACTCAGCACCGGCAAGGACAACTGGGACAGGGCCAGGTTCAGCTCGCTGCTGTCGTCGCCACCGAGGGCCCCCAAAGCGCCGGTGAAATCCAGCTGGCCGAACTCGCCGACCCGGCCACGAATGGCCACCGTGCCCTGTTGGGGCGCCACATTGCTGAGGCCGGTGACCGAGCCGGTCAACTCGCTGACGCGGGTCGCGAACACCGGCGAGACTGTGCGGTCGGTATAGGCCAGATTGCCGTCCTGCAGCTGGAACTCGCCAATCCGGAACACCAGGCCGGACCCGGATTCCGCATCCTCCGGCGTCGCCCCGTCTTCCGGCGCGTCCGCCGCTGTCGCGATCATCTCGACGTTGTGGGCGCCGGAGGTCAGCCGGGTCAGGTCAACGCGGGGAGCCGCCAGGCTCACGGTGCCGATTTCCAGCCGCGCTGGCGCCAGGTTGTACTCGATGGGAGCCAGCCGCAGGGTCTGCCAGGCCAGCAGCGGCTCGTCGCTGTCCTGCAGGGTAATGTCGAGGGCGCTAACCTCACCGCGACCGCTGAAGGTGCCGGTCATGGGCTCCTGCTGACCGTCCAGATCCAGGTCACCATCCAGACTTACCCGACCGTCCCGGATGGCCAGCGCCGCGCCACTCTGCACATAAGGTTCAAATTGCGCCAGCACCACGTCGGCGGCGGATACCCCGGCTTCCAGATTAAACGGCTGCAAGGTGAGCTGACCACGGGCGTGCAGACGTCCACCGTCGACCAGCCGGGCCTGGAACTGATACGGCAGCGGCTCGGCCAGCCGGTGACTCAGCCGCGCCAGCTCGAACTGCACGTCGGCCAGGGCCAAGGTCGCCGGCGTCGCCAACTGGGCGTCTCGCCAAGTCACCTGACTGTCGTTGAGCCGGATCGTGTCCACCTCCCATTGGAAGTCAGCGCCGTCGCTGCTATTGGCCTCCGGCGCCGATTCGTTGGTGTGGTCGGCGCTCCGGCTCAGGGGTTGCAACAGGTTGAGCAATCCCTCCGCGTCGCGCTCCGCGGTCACCGCCAAGCCATCCAGCGTTACCGTGCCAACCCCGGCGTAAGCCTCCGCCAGGCTGAAGCGGATGTTGTCCACCGCTAGCCCGGCCAGGGACACCACCGCTTCGTCCTCCGCCTGCGGCAGCGCCAGGGCAAAATCCGACAGCGTCAGCTCGCCAGCGCTGGTCACCAGCGAGAACGTCTCACCCGCGACCAGTTCGTAATCGGACGCCAATGACAGTCGGCCATCCAACAACCGGTAAGGGAACACCTGCTGGAGGAAATGGGCGAGGGTGTCATGGCCGACGTTCTCCAGCGTTAAATGCCCCCGGGAATACAGAGGGGTGATGCTCAACTCGCCCTGCCAGGCCAGGCGTTGGTCACCCAACACCGCTTCCAGGGTATAGCGGCTGTCTTCACCGTCGCGACTGAACGTGGCCAGGTCGGTCAGGGTCAAATCCAGCGGACTGACGGTGAATTGGCCATGCTCAGGCTGGCTGAAATCCCGGAACAACAGGTCGCCGCCCATCACCTGGATACGGGTAACGTGCAGTTTTGGCGGAGCCCCCGGTGCTTCGGGCTCGGCGTCGGTTTCCGCGGCCGCCGATGGCGGGTTGTGGGATTGCCAGTCGCGGGCAAAATTAACCGAGTGGTCGTCGAGCAGATCGAGCCGGATATGGGGCTCTTCCAGCTCAATGCTGTCGAAGGCGATGACGCCGGTCACCAGTCGCCACAGCGTCAGGTCGACAGCAAACCGGTCGAACGACACCACCGTGGCGTCAGCGTCGGCCGCGTTCAGGCCAATGACCTCGACCGTCATGGCGAAGGGATTGACATTGATGTCCGCCACTTGGGTTTGCCAGCCCAGATGTTGCGCTGCCCGCTCCGGCACGATGCGGGCCAGCCACCAGGGCAGCGCCACGAATCCCGCCAGGGCGTAGACCACCGCCAGCACCAACCCCCAAAACCAAATCCGCTTATAGAGCGCTTTTCCCTGGCTAGCCTCCGTCACACCCAACTCCCACTGTTGATTTGTTTCAATGATCTATCAATCCTGAAAGAATACACAATCGTACTATTGAAGGAGCGTCTGATTCACGCCTGGTTTCCGGGCGCTGTCACTGACGCCACAACCCTGACAGGACCCCGTAATGGACATTAGCCACATGCGTCGGGACTTCGAAAGCGAAGGCCTCGACCGTGAGCACCTTGACGACAGCCCGACCCGGCAGTTCGAGCACTGGTTCCACGATGCCAAGGAAGCGGGCATCCTGGAACCCAACGCCATGTCCCTGGCCACCAGCGGACGGGACGGCCAGCCCAACCTCCGTACCGTACTGCTGAAGTACTTCGACGATCAGGGCTTTGTGTTCTACACCAATTATGGCAGCCGCAAGGCCCGGGAAATCCAGGAAAACCCCAACGCGGCGCTGCTGTTCCCCTGGATCGGCCTGAACCGTCAGGTCATCATCCAGGGCCGGGTGGAGAAAGTCAGCAAGGCCGAGTCGCTGCGCTATTTTGCCGCCCGCCCCCGGGGCAGCCAGATTGGTGCCTGGGTCTCGGAACAAAGCCGGGTCATTACCTCCCGCGGCCTGCTGGAGCAGAAAGTGGCCGAGATCAAACAGCGGTTCAGCAGCGGTGAGATTCCGTTGCCGTCGTTCTGGGGCGGCTATCGGGTGGTGCCCCAACGCATCGAATTCTGGCAGGGCCGGCCCAGCCGGCTGCACGACCGGTTTGAATATGTGAGGCAGGACGATGGCTGGCTTATCCAGCGATTGCAACCCTGATCCGGCACTGAGCCTGTGGCTGTCACCGACGCCGGTACAGCCACTGTCTCAATTGCCGGACTGGCTCAGCCCCGCCGAACGGGAGCGGGCGTACAGCTTTCACCACACTGGCCGCCTGGAGTTCGTCCACAGTCGCTGGCTGATACGTCAGGCCCTGTCCGGCGCCAGTAACCATCCGGTGGATGACTGCCGCGTGCTCGCCCACCGACCGGTGGCCTCACTGTCGCCGCCGGGCTGGACGCTGTCGTTGAGCCACAGCCATGGCTTCGCGGCCTGCGCGGTGTCGGCGCTGGGCCCGGTCGGTGTCGACATCGAACCCAGCCACCAACACCGCCAATGGCCGCGAATCGTCCGACGCTGGTTCAGCGCCGCGGAACAGGGCTGGCTGTTAACCAACGCCGACGATGCCGACTTCGTACGCGCCTGGACCCTCAAGGAAGCCTGGCTCAAGGCCACCGGCCGCGGCATTGCCGGTAACCTGCAAACCCTGGCGGTACTGCCGCACCAGGTGCTGCGGGGCGATCGTCCGGAACCCGACTGGCGTGCGTCGCTGGGCACCGTTGGCGGCTACACCGTCGCCGTGGTCTATCGCGCCGGGCCACACGCCATCCCGTCCGATTCGGTGCTGCGGGCACCGGATGCGAGCGCCCTGCTGGCCGTGCCCAGTGGCGACCACCGGCTCCACTGGCTCGAACATTCCCCCATCCTCATGGAAGACACACATTGACCGATCAGCAATCACAGCGCTGCACCTGGTGCGGCGACGACCCACTCTACGTCCATTACCACGATACGGTATGGGGGCGCCCGGAGTACGACGATCAGGCCCTGTTCGAGAAACTCTGCCTGGATGGCCAGCAAGCGGGACTGAGCTGGATCACCATCCTGCGTAAACAGGAAAGCTACCGCGCCGCCTACGACGACTTCGATCCAGACCGTATTGTCCGCTACGACGAGCATAAGGTGGCCGCGCTGCTGGCCGATCCGGGCATCATCCGCAACCGCCTGAAGGTCAACTCGATCATTCGCAATGCCCGGGCGTTTCTGGCCTTTCGCGAGCAGGACCAGTCGTTCAGCGAGTTTCTCTGGCGTTTCGTGGATGGCCGCCCGGTCCAGAACCGATGGCAACGAATGGATCAGGTGCCGGTGCATACCCCGCAGGCTGAAGCCATGTCCAAGGCCCTGAAACAGGCTGGCTTTAATTTCGTCGGACCGACCATTGTCTACGCCTTCATGCAGGCCACTGGCATGGTGAACGACCATCTGGTGAGTTGTCCGAGCCACCACGCCTGCAGCGCGGAAGCCGACCGGTCTGGACCCGTCATCGGAGGGTAACAGCGCAGGGAAGGCGGGCGAGGCAGGGTGTCCGGCGAGGTTGACCGGGGACGCCCGACAAGCCGGGCGCCCCGATCAGGAGGCAAGACACCCTCCATTACCCGGCAACGGAGCGACCGGTTCCGTCCCCGGGTAATCTGGTGACCACGATTATGCCGCGACGATGGCGTATTCGTGATTGTGCGGTTCGATCAACGCGCCGTGCAGCGCAGCGATCGATTGCTCGTAGGCCGTCTCCTCGACCACAAACTGGATATCCACCTGGCGCATGCACTGGTTGATCGCCAGTACGCTGATTTCTCGATCGGCCAACGCCTTGACCGAACGCGCCAGAATGCCGGGCACCTTCATGTCAGAGCCAATGGCCGACACCAGCGCCACCTTGCGGGTATTGATTTCCGCATTGGGAAACTCTTCCTGCAGCGCCTTCACCACCCGCTTGACGTGCTTCAGCGTGCTGTCGACGTAGTGGGTGATGGTGTTGGCGTTGGTGTCCTTGGACACGAAGCGCACCTTGTAGCGGCTCAGGGTGTCGAGGATCTTGCGATCCGACCCCGGCTCGCCCTGCATGTCCTGATCGAACACTTCGATGGCGAACACCCCCTTGGCACCGGCCACAATTTCCACCTGCGGCTTCTCACTGACGTAGTCACCGGTGATCAGGGTGCCGGTGTGCTCCGGTTCGAAGGTGTTCTTCACCCGCAGCGGGATCTCGTTCTGACGCAAGCCCTTGCCGGCGCGGGGG
The DNA here is from genome assembly GCF_028369065.1 of Marinobacter sp. SS21. Taxonomy (GTDB): domain Bacteria; phylum Pseudomonadota; class Gammaproteobacteria; order Pseudomonadales; family Oleiphilaceae; genus Marinobacter. The sequence continues at coordinate 204,261 of NZ_JAQNDA010000001.1, read as the reverse complement.
TGGATCGCCTCCATCCCCAGGTTGGCCAGCTGGTCGGCAACGTCGTAGTTGGTCCGGCCCAGCGGAACCACCTTGCCCTCACCGACGATGTTGGGGTCGGCGGAGCTGAGATGGTATTCCTTGTGGATGACGGCTTCGCGGGCCTCGGTGATCACCGCCACCCGGCTGAAGGTCATCTCGCTGTAGCCCCGGTCAAAGGTGCGCATCAGCCCTTCCTTGCACTGGGCGTAACCGGTGACGATGGGCAGTTCCCGGCTGAGATCAACGGAGTCGAAGGCCTGCTTCAGCTTCTCGTCCAGCGGCAGCAATTCGTTATCCCGCCAGCCGGTCAGATCAACAAAACGTGCGTTGACCCCTTCCTGTTGCAACTTCAGGGCGGTGTTAAAGGCACTGTGGGCCTCGCCAATGCCGGCCAGCATTTCGCGCACGGTCAGCAGGTGCTCTTCAAGCTGGAACTGGCCGTAGGAACACAGTCGCTGCAGGTCGATGAGGCACCCACGAACACCTTCAATGCGGTCGGTAATGAACTGATCCGCCTGCTGCTTGAGCATGGGGTCGTCAAACAGCTTGCCATTAAGATCGGTCAGCAGTTGCACCAACTTGGTCAGGTCGTCGCCCCAGGCCCAGTCCGACTCGGCATCGGCGAACAGGGCGTAAACGCCCGGCTCGCCGGTTTTCTTGTGCTCCAGCAGTTCATTGGTGACACCGCCGTAGGCGGACACCACGAAAATACGCTGGTACAGCTCATGTTCACTGCGGCCGGCCAGGATGATGTTGTCCCGAACCGCCTCATAGCTGCTCATCGACGTGCCGCCGATTTTTTCGACGGTATGTTGTTGGCTAGTCATAATCCTTTGGTCCTTGGCGTTACGACGCCTGACTCAGACTTTCACTCAGAACTTCCGCGAAACACTTGGCCAGAATCTCGGTGCCCTTCTTCAGGTCGGCCTCACTGGTGGTCAGCGGCATCAGGCACTTGATGACCTCATCCTCCGGACCGCTGGTTTCGATGATCAATCCCTTCTTGAACGCCAGGGCCGTGATCTTGCCGGCCAGCTCACCGTTCGGGCAGCAGATGCCGCGCATCAGGCCACGCCCTTTAACATAGAAGTCTGCACCGTACTTGTCAGCGATGGCTTGCAAGCCGTCGCCCAGCACTTGGGTCTTGGCTTTCACCTGGTTGGCAAAGGCATCGTCTTGCCAGTAGGTTTCAATGGCGGTCCTGGCGGTAACGAACGCCATGTTGTTACCGCGGAAGGTACCGTTGTGTTCACCCGGCCCCCACACGTCCAGCTCCGGCTTGAACAGCACCAGCGCCATCGGCAGGCCATAACCACTGAGGGATTTGGAAACCGTGACGATGTCCGGCTTGATGCCGGCAAATTCGAAACTGAAGAACTCGCCGGTACGGCCATTACCCGCCTGGATGTCGTCCAGAATCAGCAGAATGTCGTGCTTCTTGCACAGTTTCTCCAGACCCTGCAGCCACTCGGCGCGGGCGACGTTGAGGCCACCCTCGCCCTGGACCGCCTCCACGATCACCGCCGCCGGCAGGTCGATCCCGGAGGAGTTGTCGGACAGCATCTTGTCCATCACCTCCAGGGTATTCACCTCGGCGCCCAGGTAACCATCATAGGGCATAAAGGTGACGCTGTTCAGCGGCACGCCGGCACCACCGCGGTGATGCTTGTTACCGGTGGCCGCCACGGCGCCCAGGGATACCCCGTGGAAACCGTTAGTGAAAGAAATAATGCCGTCGCGCCCTTTGACCTTGCGCGCCAGCTTCATCGCCGCTTCCACACAGTTGGTTCCGGTCGGGCCGGTGAACTGCATCTTATAGTCCAGGCCACGGGGGTCCAGGATGTACTGCTTGTAGGCCTCGATGAAATCGTGCTTGGCGGTGGTGAACAGGTCCAGGCCCTGGCTGATGCCATCGCTCTCGATGTAGTCGAGCAGCGCCTTTTTCAGTACGTCGTTGTTGTGGCCGTAGTTCAGCGAACCGGCGCCGGCCAGAAAATCCAGGTACTCCTGACCGTCTTCGGAATACAGGTGCGCATTCTTGGCACGATTGAAGACCATCGGGAAGGCACGGGAATACACGCGTACTTCGGATTCGGTTGACTTGAAAATGTCCATTGTCTTGCCTCTTAGCATTTCAGGTTCGAGGTGGGTGTGCGCTGGCTGGCCGGTTTCGGTCGCGACCATCGCAACACACGTGACTTTAAGCCCTGTGGAAGCCCGACCTCAGCGGGCCGCCGGCTTATCAGCTGACGGGGTTCGTGAAGGGCCCTGTTTTTGTAAAAGGCCCGATGCGCAGCAGAAATTCGGAATCGTGCAGACCGCCGAAATGAGCCTCTTTCGCGAAATGTTCGTGGTACTTGAGCTCGGCACCCAGATCCCTGGCGAACGAGCGGAACAGGGCCCACGATGCCTCGTTGTCTGCGGTAATGGTGGTCTCGAGATGGGTCACCTCACGACACACCGACCGGGCAACGATGGCTTTGAGCATGCGCTTGGCCAGGCCCTGTCCACGGCCTTTCTCGTGTACGGCAACCTGCCAGACGAACAGCGTGTCGGGCTGCTGGGGAGGGATATAACCGGAAATAAAGCCGACCAGCTCACCGTCCAGTTCAGCGGCAACACAGGTCTCGGCAAAATGACTGCACTGCAGCAGGTTGCAGTACATGGAGTTGGGATCCAGCGGGGGACACTCAGCCACCAGCTGGTGGAGCCTGAAGCCATCACTCTTCACAGCCTTGCGAAGGGTAATGGCGGTGGTATTCGAACCTTCCGTCGTCATAAAGCGATCAGTTGCGTCAAAATGTTAGGGTTAAATTATATAGACCTCGAAACATATTTCAAGGAAACCCACCCGCTAAGACTCAATTAATGGATGCTTTTTAATCAATATAGACGAATACTTTAAGATCGCTTAACAGGACATCCGGATCTCATCCGGGGCCAGGGCGGTGCCGCTGCGCACCCGGGAACGATAGGAAACGGCGGCCGCAGAGCCGGCCGGCCAAAGCCTGTCAAACAGCGCCAGCCAGTCATCGAGGGCGAAATCCACGGGCACCAGAGCGGCGCTCAGCACCCCTGCCTGCAGGCCCACCAGCGGCGCCACAGAAGGCCCGGAGGCCGCCAGACGAACGACCAGGCCGCGGTGGTCGCCGGCCAGGTTGGCCAGGCCGGCGGCGCCGTTGTTGATCAACCCGCACGACCGGCCATCCACCTGGCCGGACCACATCAGCGGCAGGCAGGTGTGGCTGCACAGAATCAGATCGGCACCGGTCTGGCGAAACCAGTGCGCCAGTTGGCCGGCGCCCTGTCGAGCCAGGCGCTCCCGCGACAGCCCCCATCCCGCCAGCGATTCGGGATCGCCGTGCAACACCAAAATCTTTAGGCCACCAAATATCATGCAGCGCCATCTTGGCAAGGCCTTTAGTTGTCTCTGGATTTCTGGATGCGCATGGGCCTGTTGCTGCAGGCGCTGGATGATTTGATTGGATCGGGCCACCACCCCATCCTCGACGAAGTCCGGGTAACCACAACCGCAACCGGCATCGCTGCTGGGGCTGGCCAGTTCAAGCTCGACATTGCCCAGCGAGGCGTCGTACCGCAACACCCGCCGGTTGATGTCGGCGAACCAGGGGGCGCTGGCGTTGAACCAGTTAAAATCGCCATTGAACAACAACCGCACCGAACGGCCGGCGGCACGCTCTTCGGCCGCCATGGCCTCGATGGCATCGAGGGCGAAGGGGTTGCCATAGAGCCCGCCGATGACATAGAGCACGTCGTCGGGCCAGGATTCCGGCGCCTGACACAACAGCTCCGGACGATAGCGGTAATGCAGCGGGCAACTGCGGCCCGCCTGCCCAGGGGACACCGCTAGTTGACCGATTCCGACGGTGCCGGGGCCTTGCCCCACAACCGGCGGGCCAGCAGCGGCAGGAAGAACCCGGCCGAACACAGCAGGAAACCGTAGGCATTGACTCCCAGCAACGCCCCGTACTTGCCCTCGCCAATGGCCCAGGACGCGGGAATCAGCCCCGCCGCCAGCAGCACGCCCAACCCCAGGCCAGTCCAGAAGCTGAGGTGGAAGCTCCAGGGCGACCACTGGGTGAAGCCGTAAAACAGGAACACCGGCGCCAGTCCCATCACCATGGTGCCGGAAATGGTGGTGGCCTTGAGGATGTCGGTGCCGGCGAACATGGGCAGGTTACCCAGCAGGGCAAACACCACCATCACCACCGCCCCCAGTCGCAGGCTGGGGGCCTTGTCCGCCGCCCGCCGGGCCAGCCGCGGCAGATCCACCGCCAGCGACTTGGCCAGCGAGGTGAAGGTCGAGTCCAGGGTGGAGCCCGCCGACGTCATCATCACCACACTCATGAAAAACAGCGCGGTCAGACCGAGGGACTGGCCCACCGCCGCCGGGGCATTGCCCATGGCGTCGATGCCATTGAGTTGGGCATGGACGCCGACCAGGCTGAACACGAACACCGCCACAAAGCCCAGCAGCCCGGCCACCACAAAACTCTTGAGCATGGCCTTCTCTTTGTTGACGAAGCCGCGGTCGGTCAACACCGGGTCGTGGAAGGGATAGCTGAAGATCTGCAAGCCCGCCACCAGCAGCAGGTCCAGACCCGCTTCCAGGCGGAACTCACCGCTGGTCAACAGTGTCACGCCGTCGTTTGCCGGCACGATCAGGAACAGCACTGCGCCGACAAAAAACACGAACACCACCGCCTGCAACACGTCGGTAAAGATCGAGCTGCGCAGGCCACCCTTGAGGCTGTAAGCCAGGGTGAAAACGGTGAACAGCATCGCCGCGCCATAGTACTCCGGCTCACCCGGCAGCCCGAAGTAGCCGCCCACCACGGCGGTGTTGCTCCAGACCTCGTTATAGAGCCGGATCAGGATTGCGGCGGCAAAGCTCAGCGCCGCCAGCCGGCCGAAGCGGGAGGTGAGGAAATCCTGCAGGCTGGTGGCACCGGTTTGGGTCCGGATCAGATAGATCACGTAGCCGGCCACCGGGATCGACAGCCAGTAGGTGGCGTAGGCAAGCCCGCCCACCACGCCATAGGCCGCCCCCAGATTGGCGGCATTGGTGACTGACTTGGCAAAGATCCAGCTGATAAAGATACTCGCGGTCAGTGACCACTGACTGACCGGATTGCCGTTGGCATCCGCGCCACGGTAGAAAGAGGCGGCATTGGTGCTGCGGGGTGAGAGCCAATACATGACGGCTCCATACACCAGCAAAAAGCCCCAGAACAGACTCGCTTCGGTGATCGACATAACCCTTGGCTCTCCCGTGCTTATCCTTGTTTGGTCGCTGTCACGCTGTCGCCCGCCGCGGCCTCAGGCCTTGGCCTCGGCGCAGCTCGCCCCGTAGCGGTAGCAGGCGAAGCAGCGGTGATGCCGCAGCATGATGCGTTTGGACATACTCTCCCTGAGGGTACCGCCGAGATCATACTGGGGATCGTCGTCCACCAGGGTGCAGGCGTACACCCGCACCCGATCGCCCCGCTTCACCAGCATGCGGGTGTAGGTGCACATGAAGTGGGCCCGGCTTTGCCGGGTCGGGTACTTCGCCATGCAGGTTTCGGTGATTTCCGGGCTGCCATCTTCGGAACCCGGGGTGCCCAAGTCGGGAAATGAAGTGAACGCCAGGGTGTCGGGGATACCATGGCCACGGAAGATGGCGCGGAAGCTGTCCTCCACCTCGGTTGCAACCTCGCCCGGATCGGTCTGCCGGGCAATGGACACCACGAAGCCCTGCTCATGGAGCCAACGGATACCGTCCAGCGCCTTGGCGAAGCTGCCCTCGCCCCGACCCTGGTCATGGCGGTGGGCATCCGGGTAGTCCAGGCTGACCCGAAAATGAATCGGATGGGGATTGGCCAACAAAGGCGAGACCTGGTGGCGCCGTTTCCACAGCGGCTCGGTGGCGTTGGTCAGCACGAAGCAGGGCCGGTGTCGGCTGGCGTGGTCGAGAATGTTGACAAAATCGCGGATCACGAAGGGTTCGCCACCGGTGAAGGAGAACTGCGCCACCCCCAGCTCCACGGCTTCCTGGATAAACGGCGTCACGTCGGCCAGCTTCATGGCGGCGAGCCGATGATCGCCGGGATGGGAGCCTTCCAGGCAGAACGGACAGGACAGGTTGCAGGCGGTGCCGGTATGGATCCACAGCTCCTGCAACTGGTCGGCATCGATATAACCACGGGGTTCACCGGCACGGGTGTGGGTCCAGCTGTCCACCGCCCGCGGACTGACCACCTCCACCGCCGGTATTCGCCGGGCACGGCTTTCGTTAAACGGCATACGCTCTCCCAATCGTCGTTGTTCTGTCGGCCGGGGCCATCACGCCCCGATCGTTGGGCCCTCGGCCTCACAGGTCTGCTCTCACTGTCCGGTACTGCCCTGGTTTCACTCTCCGGACCATTGCTGCCGCGCAACCCGGGGTTGCGGCGCTGCGCCCTTGCCCCGCCGCCAGCGATGCAACTTTTCCAACAGCTTGAGCACCGCCTCGGGGGCATGGGCCCGTTTCCATTCACCAGCGGCGTACTTGGCCGCCTCGTTCCAGGTCGGGTAGGGGTGGATCGTGCCGAGGATCTTGTTCAGCCCCAGCCCGTGCTTCATCGCCAGGGTGAATTCGGCCAGGATCTCGCCCCCCCGCTCGCCGACCACCACGGCACCGAGAATCTTGTCCTTGCCCGGCGCGGTCAGCACCTTGATGAAGCCATGGGCCTCACTTTCGGCGATGGCCCGATCCAGATCGTCGATACCGTAACGAGTGACCTCGTAGGCGACCCCTTTGGCCTGGGCTTCCGCCTCGCTCAGCCCGACCCTGGCCACCTCCGGTGCGGTAAAGGTGACCCAGGGCATGACCCGATAGTCCGCCCGGAACCGCTTGAATTGGCCAAACAGGCCGTTGACCGCGGCGTACCAGGCCTGGTGGGCGGCGGCATGGGTAAACTGATACGGCCCGGCCACATCGCCACAGGCAAAGACATTGGGGAAGCGCACGCTGAGATCTTCCTCAACCGGCACGGTGCCGTTGGCCTCCGGCTGGATACCCAAGGCATCCAGTCCCAGCCCGGCGGTGTTGCCAATCCGACCCACCGCCACCAGTACCCGGTTAAAGGGAATCCGCACCTGCGCTCCCTGATGGTCGCAATAGAGCACCTTCTCGCCGTCTTCCAGCACAAACCTCTGGGGTTGATGTTCCAAGCGCAGGTCCACGCCCTCGGCGAGGAACTGCGCCTGGACCAGCTGGGCTACATCGGCGTCTTCCTTCGGCAGCAACCGTGGGCCCCGCTGCACCTGGATCACCTGAGTGCCGAGCCGGTTGAAGGCCTGGGCCAGTTCGCAGCCGATCGGGCCACCGCCGATGATCAGCAACCGGCCCGGCTGTTCGTCCAGTTCCCACAGCGTGTCCGACGTCAGCGGCGCCATCTGCTCGAGGCCGGGTATCGGCGGCAGCGCCGGCTTGCCACCGGTGGCGATGATGATGCTGCGGGCGCTGAGTCGCTGGGAGCGGCCATCCTTGCTGCGGACCTCCACCTCCCAGGGGGATACGAAATGGGCGTCGCCGGCGATGCAGTCAACGCCCAGGCTGCGGTAACGCTCGGGGGAATCGTGGGGCTCCACCTCGGTGATGATCCGCTTCACCCGTGCCATCACGTTGGTAAACGAGCCGGTCACCGGCACCGAGTCCAGGCCATAGCGCTGGGCATGGCGCAGGGTATCGGCGGCCTTGGCCGACTTGATCAGGGCCTTGGACGGGACACAGCCGGTATTGAGGCAGTCACCGCCCATCCGGTCGCGCTCGATCAGCGCCACCTTCGCCTTCACCGCCGCGGCGATGTAGGCCGACACCAGTCCGCCTGAACCGGCCCCGATCACCAGCAGGTTGTAGTCAAACCGCTTGGGCTTGCGGAAACCGCGATAGACCCGGCGGCGACGGACAAAGCCCAGCACGAACTTGGCGATCAGCGGGAACAGCCCGAGCAGGGCAAAGGCACCGAGCACCTGGGCGGAGACGATATCGCCCACCGCGCGGATCTGCGCCAATTGGGTGCCGGCGTTTACATAGACAAAGGTGCCGGGCAGCATCGCCAGCCAGCTCACCAACGCGTAGGTGCGCAGCTTCATGCCGGTGAGGCCCATGGCCAGGTTGATCAGGAAGAACGGGAACACCGGCACCAGGCGCAAGGTCGCCAGGTAGAAGGCGCCGTCCTTGTCGATGCCCCGATCCATCCGGCGGATGGTCTCGGCGTAGCGCTTGCGCAGGCTGTCCCGGAACAGGAAGCGGGCGGCCAGGAAAGCCAGCGAGGCACCCACGGTTGAGGCCAGCGACACCGCCAGCAAGCCCTGCAGGTTGCCGAAAAACGCGCCCCCGGCCAGGGTCAGGATCGCCGCCCCCGGCAACGACAGCGCGGTGACCGCGATGTAGATCAGCACGAAGCCACCCACTGCCACCAGGGTGTTGACGGCGATCCACTGATTCAGGCTGGCCTGGTGCTGCTGCAGATTGGCCAGGGTCAGTAACTGGTGGCCGTCCAGTCCGATAAAGGTCAGCACCAAGGTGGCGATCACGGCGATCAGGAAAAGCTTTTTCCGATTCATGGGGATAATGGATTCCTTGTGGCGATTTGACTGCTGCCATAGACAGTCCATAATCCAGAATGTTACAGGCCAACGGTCACATATTTATAACAAATGCCTCAAGAAAGCTAAAAAAACTCCTTGTGCTGTCTGGCCTTAGGTGGGAGCGTCACGAACGGCAAGGCGTCACTGCCAGATTCCGCCATCAGCAGGAACTTTTCCCCGTTCCGATGGACTCACCCAGCGATCGAACAGCGCCAGGACCCGTGACCATGAGCATTGCCGTACAGCACCAGGATGAATCCCAGCTGCTCCATCGCCTGCAGGCCGGCCACGCCGACGCCTTTCATGAGGCCGTGAGAACCTACACCCCCGGTATGCTGGCGGTGGCCCGCTATTACACTGACCCTAGCAGTGCCGAAGACATCGTACAGGACAGCTGGGTGAGCGTGGTCGACGCCATCCGGCAGTTTGAGGGCCGGGCCTCGCTGAAAACCTGGCTGCACCGCATCGTGGCCAATCGGGCCAAGAACCTGCTACGCAAACAGGGACGGGAAGTCACCATGGATTTCGCCGACGCCCTCGACCCGGCGCTGGCGGCCCGCTTCAAACCCAACGGGCGTTGGGCGGTCCCGCCCCGGATCAGCACCGTCGAGTCCGCCGAGGCTTTGCTGGAGAATGGCGCGCTCAGCGAGTGCCTGGACAAACACCTGGCCCACCTGCCGGAGAACCAGCGCTCGGCACTGCTGCTGTACGAGGCCCACCAGCGTCGTTCCGATGAGGTGTGTAACATTCTCGACGTCAGTGCATCCAATCTGAGAGTGCTGCTCCATCGGGCGCGGCAGAAAATCTTTCTGATGGTGGAACAGTTCCAGGAGACCGGCGAATGCTAATGTGTCGAGAGCTTGCAACCAAGGCCAGCGAGTACCTGGACGATCGGCTGGGGGCCGGTGAACGGCTGTCCATCAAGATGCACTTGCTGATGTGCCGCCGGTGCCGGGCCTTTGTCGGTCAGCTGCGCAACAGCATCACGCTGATGGAGGCTCATTCCAGCCAGCGGCTGGCACCGGCTTACGCCGAGCGCCTGGACCACGAAATCCAGCGCGCCCTGGCCAACGCCAGCGGGGACAACCCGGGCTGAGCCCGACACCGACCCGGATGGCTCAGGTACCAACCAGGGTGGCAGTGGGTTGGGATCTCGCCGCCAGCTCCTCCAGCAGCATCCCCCGCCAGAACTCCAGATCAATGGGCAAGGCGCCGGTTACCTCCAGTTCGCGATCCTCCAGCACCGCCGGCAAGCAGCCGGGTTGAGCCAGCAGCACCCGGTCGCGGTGCCGCAGCAAGGCTTCGATTTGTGGGCGGTAACAGCGCACCATGGCAGAGATCCAGCGGTTCACCGGCCAACTGGGGTTGGCGTGATCAATGGTGAAGCGGTCCAGTAGGGCAATCACCTGGTCCGCCGGTAGCCAACTTTCATCGGTGACCCAGCGATTGACGGCAAAGAGTTCGAGGGGATAGCCCCAGGCATCCATGGCGATGGCCACCAGGTGCACCACCCGGTCCTTACCGGTTGGCCCCAGCACTGGCACCCAGTCAGCCTCAATGGCGCCGTCGCGGACAAACAGGTGAAAGTGGCCATGTTCATCGTGGCCTTCGCGGTGGGCATGGTAGTAGTACTGGGCGTGGAATTCCCGGTCAAAAACGTCGTCCTTGGGGTAGTGGTCCATTTCGTAGAAGTCGCCCTGGCCCTTGAGCACCTCACCCACCACATTCAGCCCGCCTTTCTTGAGCACCCGGTAACACTCCTGGATTTCCTCGGCGCCCGCCAGGCAGTCGCGCACCGTCTCCAGGCTCAGGGCCTGCAGGCTGTTCATCTCCGGCTCAAACATCACGGTTCTCCTCATGCCCGCAGCGCCGGCCTGATCCTGGCCGAGGCTGCGGGCATGCTTTCAGGCGGCCGTATCGGCCCGGGTGGATGGGGCCCTGGTCGCACAGGGGTTCTTGCCGGCGCAGGGATTCTTGCCCTCGCAAGGATTGCACGGATTGCAGGGATCGCACGGATTACAGGCGCCGCAAGCGCCGCTCTTGAGGGCGCAGGGGTTCGCCGCCACACGCTTCTGGACCTTTTCCATATACGCCGTCAGCGCCGCCAGGGCCTCGCTGTTCCACGCCAGGGGTTCCGATGCCATGGGCCGAACCATGCAGATTTGCACCATTTCATCCAGATGGACCTCGTCCATACCGAACACGTTCTTGGCCATGGCGACGGAATGCGGGTAGGCGTTGGCAAACGTTGCGTTGTAGCCTGCATCGTTGTTGTGGCAGCTGGTACAGGCCAGGCCGTTGGAGCTCAACGACGTGTCGTTGAACAACTGCTCGCCCCTGGCCATCAGCGCACAGGGGTTGCCCTGGTACGGTTCATAGCCCTCGGGGCGGGTCACTTTCTTGGCCGCGCAAGGGTTGGGGGCCGCGCTGCAGGCACCGCCGGCGGCGCAGGGGTTGCAGGCGCTGCAACAGGGATTGCACTTGGCCGCACAGGGGTTCCTGGTGGCGCAGGGATTGCGGGCCGCACACGGGTTACTGGCGCAGGGATTGGCGGCACAACAGCCGACTTTCACCGCACAAGGGCTGCAGCCCGCCTTGCACTGCTGGCTTGCCCGGCATTGTCCGCGGCACGGCGAGCAGGGCGTACACCCTGCCAGGGCGGCACCACCACCGCCCAACATCAAGGTCATCAGGGCGGCAGACCACCAGGTGGCACGGTGATGGTCATGAACGGACCGGATCGCCCGTCTCAAAGGCTTTGAGGTGAACATGGGTCTCTCCTGGTTGAAGTTAAGCTCGACCAACCTTTTTAGGTTAGCTCAAACCAGAGACACGTCACCGGCGTCAGCATTACAGCTGGCGTGCAGTTTTAGGGTGCCTGGAATACGGCGGTGTCCGGGTGGAAGGTATACCAGGCAAACCAGAACGCCCGAATGGCCGCCACCGGCTCGCCGGCGGCGGTGGTCAGGCTTGCGCTCGGCACGTCCGCATCGTAGTGCACCAGCACCTCCTGACCGCCTACCCGGTCGCGAACCGGACCGCCGGCTTTGGCCAGTTCCGGGAACGGCCAGGCCTTGCTCTCGCCCTGATGCGTCCACCCCAACACCCAGGTTTTGGGGTGAAAGCGCCGACTGCTATGGGTCACCGGAAAAAAGATCCGTTCGGAGTGGTCATAGTCGCCGTAGGGAGAGCGTCGGTAATCCCGCCGATGTCCGGTGTCGGTCGACAATACCTGGCCGCGATCACCCACCCGCTGCTGCCAACCGCGCCAGAGTTCATGACGCACCGCCACGCGGGTCAGCAAGGTACCGGCGAGTGGACCTGCGATGGCCCGCCCCTCAATCTGGGACCAGAGCGATTCGGTCTGGCGGTCATACATCAACAGGTCGCTGTTGTAGAGCAACCCGGATACGCCGAACGTCAGGTAACGGTCTTCCACCACCGGGTCGAAACCAATGCCGGTGCCACACAGCGGACAGAAGGTGATCAGCACTCCGGACTCGCCAACCCGGTGGTTGACGATCTCGTGCCAATTGAGGATGCCGATGGGGTAAGCGAAGCTGTGCTCGCCCAGCTCCAGGGTCAGCATCAGGTCATCCGGACGCCAGAGCCTGGCCGCCTCGGGGTCAACGAATCTGGGTTGATCGATGGCTGGGATGCCGTCACGGGGAGGGCCGCCGTGCAGGATGTCCGCAGCCGGGATCAGCGCCCGGCTCAGATCAAATCCGTTCTTGCTCTGGGCCAGGGCACTGTGTGTTCCCAGCACCATCAGGGCAAACAGCCCCACAACCAGCGAACGGCAACCCATTAGCACCGCCATGGCCACACCTCCACAACATCGATCAGTGTGGCTTAGACACCCGGAAGGCCGGCTTGTTACAGCGGAGTTCCGGCGCTCCGGTATCGACCCAGCAGGGCGTCAGCGCAGATTGGGGTTGAGCGTGTAGGTACCGGTGACCCGGGCACTGGCCAGAACGTGGCCAGCCATGGCCTGGCGTACCGCCTCGCCGTCAAAGTCACCACTAAGCCCCAGACTCGCCACGTCCAGCGCATGGAGTTCGAAATGGTAGTGGTGCAGGCGCTCGTCGTTCCAGGGCGGACAAGGGCCATCGTAACCGGCGTAGGTGCCACCCATATCGGGATTGCCAGCCAGGAACTGGGTGTAGTTATTGATACCCCGGATGCCAATGGGCCCCGCTCCGGCGGCTTTGCCCTTGGGAATCACGCCGTCGCTGTCTTCGCCTTCGGGAATGCGACGGACCTCGGCGGGAATATCCACCAGCAGCCAATGGAAGAAATCGACTCTCGGCAGGTCCCGGGGAATGGTCCGCCCTTCCTGATTGACATCGTCCGCAACGCTGGGCACATCGGGATCAAACATGGTCACGACGAAGCTTTTGGTACCCTCGGGGACCGCATCCCAGACCAGTTCCGGATTACGGTTGGGGCCAAAGCTCATATGATCGTTGGCGTTGGGCACGCCGAAGGCAAACTGCTCGGGAATTGGCTGGCCATTGTGGATACCACTGACGGTGAGTTTCACACGTTGCTCCTTATACTCTTACTCTGGGCGTTAAGAGCCTCTGGATGACTCCTGTACTGTCTCATAGGTTGTAGCAGCTCGCCGGATTTGTTGTCCAGAGACGGCGGGAGGGATTTCGGTTGCGGCGGCCATTCCACGATCTCGATAATGTGCGCCTTTTGATCCATTGTTTGATGTTTGGCGCAACGTTAGCATAATAGCGCCCCGTCGCCGGTATTCGGGGCGCACAACACGAGTAGGGAAAGCCAAGGATTTTGCCCCCAGAGTGCTTGGCTGTCTTTACTTTCAAGGAAACCGTGATGGAAAACCTGCACCACATTGTGGTCGTCGGCGGTGGTGCCGGCGGTCTGGAACTCGTGACCCGGCTGGGCAACAAGCTGGGGCGCAAGAAGAAGGCGCGCATTACCCTGATCGATGCCGTGCTGACCCACGTCTGGAAACCGCTGTTGCACGAAGTGGCCGCCGGCTCGCTGGATGCCAGCACCAACGAGATCAATTTCCGCGCCCACGCGCGCAAGCATCACTACGAATTCCAGCTCGGCCGGATGAATGGCCTGGATCGGACGGACAAACGCATCACCCTGGCGCCGATTCGTGATCAGGAGGGCGAGGAAGTGGTGCCGGAACGGCACGTGAACTACGACACCCTGGTGATCGCCGTCGGCAGCACCGCCAACGATTTCGGCACTCCCGGAGCCCAGGATCACTGCCTGTTCCTGGACAGCCTGGCCCAGGCCCGGCGCTTCCACACCCTGTTGCTGAACGCCTTCTTGCGGGCCAACCACGACGCCCAGCAGGGCCAGGCGGGGCAGTTGCCCATCACCATCATCGGCGCCGGCGCCACCGGGGTGGAACTGGCTGCCGAGCTGCGACTGGCCTCCCGCGAGCTGCCGGTCTACGGCATGAACGCGCTGCGGGCGGAAGACGTCAGCATTCGCGTGATCGAGGCCGCCGACCGCATTCTGCCGGCCTTGCCGAACCGGCTCTCCGCCGCGGCCACCCGCGAGCTGGAGCGCCAGCAGGTGCAGGTCCTCACCGGTCAGCCGGTGAGCGAGGTCCGGCCTCAGGGTGTGGTGATGAAGGATGGCACCGAACTGACCTCGGCCATGACCATCTGGGCCGCCGGCATCAAGGCGCCGGCGTTCCTGACCGAGCTTGACGGCCTGGAAACCAATCGCGGTAACCAGCTGGTGGTAACCCAGACCCTGCAAACCCCGGCGGATAACGACGTGTTCGCCTTCGGCGACTGCGCCGCCTGCCCGCAACCGCAGGCCGACCGGTCGGTGCCGCCCCGCGCCCAGGCCGCCCACCAGCAGGCCGATACCCTGTATCAGAGTCTGGTCAATCGGCTGCAAGGCAAGGAAGTGGTGGCCTTCGTGTACAAGGACCACGGCTCGCTGATCAACTTCAGCCGCTACACCACGGTGGGCAACCTGATGGGCAACCTGTCCGGGCGCAGCATGTACATCGAAGGCAAGGTGGCGCGGCTGTTCTATGTCTCCCTGTACCGCATGCATCAGGTGGCCCTGCACGGCTTCCTGCGCACCGGCGTGATCTGGTTGATGGATCGAATCAGCCGGGCCATGCAACCGCGCCTCAAGCTGCACTGAGGCCGTCGATCGACGCGGAACGGCTGGCTAGAACCGATGCAGGATGGTCAGCCCTTCCGCCAGTTCGACTGGCAGGTAGCCAATGGCACCGCCATCCTGCTGCAGCCGCGCAATCAGGTCGTCGACACCCAGCTGCCGGGGCGGCCGGCCACGCCCGGTGAATACCTGCTTGGCACGGTAGGCCCGCATCTGAATCAACGACATGGAGAAGGCGGTAAGGTAGAACTCAGCTCGATACTCGGTGCTGTCCAGATCGTAAACCACCACGCTGTGACCCTCGGCGGTCGCCGACGACTGGCCAAAATACAACTTCTGCAGCTCTTCGCGGCTAAGCTGAACTAGGGCGCTGTCGGCGCCCGACACCACCACCAGCTCCCGGGCCTGCGCCATGCCCGACATCAAAAGGGCGATCAACGTTATCACCAGACTTCTCATCAAAACGCCCAATCCAAGACCAGGGTATACAGATTGACATGGCCATCGGGGTCCCGGTCAAACACGCCGCGACTATCGGGTGGGATACGGATATGGTCCCACTGGCCCTTGACGGCAAGGCCGGGCAGGACATCCCAGCGAAGCCCCATCCCCAGGGTAGACTGATCGGACTTTCTGGCGTCAATGAGGCTGTTGGCCACCACCCCCGCCATGCCCGTCAGCCCGGTCTCCGGCTCGGTATTCAGAACGGAGCGCTTCGAATAGACAGCGTAGGGCAGGAACACATCGAGGTAGCGCCCAACCGTAATGGTGAAGGCCTCCAGTTCGGGGTAGAAATGGCCTTCGGAGTTAAGGTGTATGTATTCCAGCAGTGCCAGCCAGCGATGGTCGTTGTACTGAAAGCCCAGGTTGTAATACAGAAAGTCCGAGTCAAAGCGGTATTCATGTTCCGCCGATGGCTGCTGGAGCAGCTGATCCAGGCCTGCCAGCTCCGAATGATCCAGATCAATGGAAAGATTGGCCAGCATCAGGCGCAGGTTCAGGTTATTCCTCGTCACGTTCAATGCGGCCCCGTAGATCGGCTCAATCTCGACATCCAGATCGGCTGAGTGATGTCGGCTGACGAACAGATCCAGCGTTGTGGCAACGCCGGTGGTGGGCAGCCTCAAGGCGAACCAGAGGCCATCGGAGTGGTCAAAATCGTTCTCCAGACCATAGACCTCCAGCGGCGGTCGCGCCCAGGGTTGACTATAGCCCACGTAGCGCTGTTCCGAGATCTGGAATAGCGGTGTGATGAACCGGCCGAGGCGGACGGTCAACCAGGACGCAGCGTCGAAATCGATGTACGCCCACTTGGTATCCAATTCGTAGTCGTCGTCCTCGTCGCGGGTGGCCAGCCCCTGCCAGGTGATGTTCCAGCGCTCGTTGACACGGTATTCCAGTTGCAGGCCCAGCCGGCTGTCAAAACCGGCGGAGGGCTCGTCACCGATATCCTGATCCTGCAGATTGTCGATGGCAACGTCATCGTCATCAACGGCGGCAACCCCAAGAGTGCCGTAGGTATTGAAAAACAACCGGTCTTCGATCAGTTCCCAGGCCAGCGCGGGCGAGCTTAACCCGACCGCAAGGCACAACAAGCCAACGGCGTAGTAGCCACCTCGTCTCATGCAATCACCGACGTATCTGAAGAGTTTTCTGCTAGGGTTTGCGGGCACAGCGGCAGGCGCAGGGTGAAGGTTGCGCCCTGGCCTGGCGCCGATGCCACCGACACCGTTCCCCCCAATACCGCCGTGGACAGGTTGTACACAATGTGCAATCCAAGCCCACTACCGCCCTGACCCAGGCGGGTGGTGTAGAAGGGGTCAAAGATCTTGCCCAACTCCGCTTTCGACATACCCCTGCCATCATCCACCACGGTAAGGATTACCTGATCGCCGCCCTGACGTTGTGCGGCCACGCTCCAGTGGCCAGCCTGGTCCGGCTCGAAGGCATGAATCATCGCATTGTTGAACAGGTTGGAAATCACCTGGCACAGTGGGCCCGGAAAACTGTCCAGCTCGATGTCCGGCGGAATATCGAAGTGCGTCGTCACCGGCCGGTGCCGGATGGTGGGTTGCAACGTGGTCAACAGGTCTTCGACGGTTTGGCGCAGGTTGAAGTGGCGGCGCTTGGAGCTGGTCTGGTCAACCGCCACATGCTTGAAGCTTTCCACCAGATCGGTGGCACGGCTGAGGTTACGGGCCATCAGTTGCGTCGCCTGGTTCGCATCCGCCACGAATTTTTCCAGGGTCGACTTCCGCAGTCCCTGGGCCATGGCCCGGTTGAACTCCTGGGATTTATGATCGAACGTGGTGGCCACCGTCAAGGCGTTGCCAATGGGCGTGTTGAGTTCATGGGCCACCGCCGCCACGATACTGCCAAGACTGGCCAGCTTTTCCGACTGCACCAGGTTCTCCTGCGACAGTTTGAGCTGGTCGAGGGTCTGCACCAGATCGTCATTCAGAGTCTCCACCTGCTTGCGGCTGTCGTTCAGCTCAATCACTCGGGTGCGAATGGCTTCGCGCATACGATCCATCTGCCAACTCAGTACCCCAATCTCGTCCCGGCCCCGGTCGGTGGCCGGCACTTCGTATTCACCCTTGGCGATCTTGCGGCTGCGCAGCAACAAGCCGTTGAGCCGCCGATTCATTTTCAGCAGCACCCAGAGCGACAAGCCGCCCATCAGCAGCACGATCAGGCCCAGACCGAGCAGGCTCCGCTGCAGGTAGTCCTCGAACAGGCGCTGGGTGGTGTGATGAATGCTGCCCAGCGAGACGCCGTAGTGCAGCAGCCCGACATTGTCCCGATCCAGCAAGATGGGAATGGCAACGTGGTACTGGGTCTGGGCCAGCAACTCAGGAGTAATCGGCAAATTGGCGAAGGTTGTGGCCAGATCCGGTGCGCCCGGCGTCTGTGCAACCGTCTCGCCCTGCTCGTTGGTCAAGGCCAGGTAAACGATACCCTCACCACCGGTGTCGATAAATTCGTTCAGAAACGGGGCTATCTGGCTCACCGAATTGCCGGTGCCCAGGTGTACGGATATGGCCAGATTCAGGGTCTGGGAGTAGGTGGTGACCGAGTGGGCCAGGTTCTCGATCAGCACCCGTTCGGACACCTGTTTGGAGTTGATCACCTGCATACAGAACAGCAGAATCAACGGCGCCATGACCAACAACAGCAGCTGGGTGCGAATCGAGTGATACCAGCGAACCCGCATGCTCAATCGGCCCCAGCCAGCAGTTCCACGATGTCGGCCATGGGCATGGGCCGGGCGTACAGATAGCCCTGAAAACTGTGCACCTGCATCTCGCTGAGGAGTTGGGCTTCGGTTTCCTCCTCGATGCCTTCCGCCACCACTTCCAGGCCCAGCGAAGCGCCAAGCTCGATGATTGACTTCACAATGGCAACGCCGCTGGATTCCTTCAGCTTCTGGATAAACGATCGATCCAGCTTGAGCTGATCCACCGGTAGTCGGGCCAGATAGGAGAGGGACGAGTAGCCGGTGCCGAAATCGTCGAGAGAGATCCGCACACCGGAGGCTTTCAGCCTGAGCAGCAGTTCGATGGCGCTGTCAATGCCGCCGGCGATGGCGGCGGATTCGGTCACTTCGAAGGTGAGGCTGGTACTGGGCACGCCGAAACGTTCGGCACAGGTCCGGCACCGATCGACGATGGACAAGTCGTGCAACTGGGTACCGGAAATGTTGATGGCCACCGGCCCGGCCTGCGGCACCTGGCGCAACAGCTCGGCATACTCCCTGAGCACCGTGTTCAGCACCCACTGGAACAGTTCATTACTGAGTCCGGCGGTTTCGGCCAGGGGCACAAATTCAGCCGGCGAGACCCAGTGGCCGGCGGGATGGGGCCAGCGCACCAGCGCCTCCATGCCGTGGAAGCGCTGCCCGGCAACATCCCATTTGGGCTGGTAGTGCATCACCAGCTGGTTATTGCCGATCGCCTCCACCAGGTCCCGCAACAGCTGGATGTTGCGACGCCCGTTCTCCAGCGCCGATACCGGAAAATGGGTGAGGCCACGACGCCGGTGCTGTTTGGCGTCCTTCATGAACAGGTGCGCGGCACTCAGCAGCTGGCGGCCACTCAGTTCCCTCTCATCCAGATTAACGGTGACCGCAGTGGCCATCAGCTGCACCGACAACCCCGTCAGTTGCACTTCCAGATTCAGGATAGCCTCAACGCCGCCCTGGTCGACGGCATTGGAGAGCACGGCGGCGAAGGTGTCATCTCCCAGGTGGGCAAGGAACTCACTGACGCCTCGCAGCCCATCCTGCAAACGATCAGCGTACAGCCGCACCAGCTTGGCGCACTTCTCCGGCCCCAGGGTTTCCAGAAAACTGTTGTAATAGTCGATATCGATCAGCAGCAGCCTATGGCGATTACTCTGCTCCGGCCGGCGATCGAGCCACTCCTCCAGGCTCAAGCGATTGGGCAGTAGGGTAATGGGGTCAAAGAAGGCTTGCTGATGCAAACGCTCGATGAGCGTCAGATTATCGGACATCAGGCCGATGTTCTGACCGAATACCCGCAACAGCCCCTGTTCCTCACCGCTCACTGTGCGCCGGGTGTCCACATACACCACCAACGAGAAATGCTGGCCGTGACAGATCAACGCGGTGCCATCGCTGCCAAAATAGGGCTCGTTGCTGGCGATCACCCGATCGATCAGTTGCCGCTGCAATCCCGAGCTGATCTCCTGTTTCGAGCGAGCAATCAGCCCCTCATAGCGGCCGGTGGCGGCCACGATGGTCTGGTCGCTCAGCTCAAGGGCCTGGCCCACGACTTGTTCATTAGGGATCGACACCACCACCATCCCCTCGGACCGGGTCAGGTTCAGGAAAGCGCCGATTTGGATCAACACGCCGTGGGAAAACTGGCGAAAGCCCTCGCTGCTGAGCAGGTCGCGGGTCGAGCTAATGATCTGCTCGAGGCCGCGATGGCTGGCTTCAAGCCGCAAGATTTGCTGGTAGCTGCGTAACGCCGCGGTCAGCGAGGTGATCAAGCGCACCTGGGTCAGTTCATTCTTGACCCGGTAGTCGTTGATATCGTATTCGCTGATCACCTTCAGCTCCGGCGCGTAACCCGCCTGCCCCGTGCGCAGGATGATCCGGGTTTTGGACAGCTGGAGCTCGTTGCGAATCTGGTCGGCCAGGCGCAGACCGGCATCGGACGACTCCATCACCACGTCGAGGAAGATGACTGCGGGTTCGTCGTGGGCACTCAGGTACTGGTAGGCCTCGCCCGCCGAATAGGCGGACTGTAATTGAACCTTCGCCCCCAGGATCTCGACATCCGCAAGCGCAAAACCGGTTGACTGATGCACTTCCGGGTCGTCATCCACCACCAGAATCTGCCAGTGATCGATGGCGTCGGCCGCCAGCGGCTCCACCTCGGTTTCATCGTCTTCAATAAACACCAAGGTGTCGTCTGTCATGCGGACCTCCTTGTATCGGTGAGTTTCAACGGCTGTTGCAACGATTCCCAGACACCGCAGGCGACACAGCGCCACCGCAAGCCCGGCACCCACTCAAGGTAGTACTCAACCGAGGGTTATTCCAGAACGATAGGGAGCATATAGCGGTGGCGCATGGGCCGAGCGGCCTAGTCTTCACTGATACTAGTACATATGTACAGAAACCACACACCTAACGGGCAGGGATGCGTGGTGGCGTCCAGGGCGGGATTACGGCAGGAAAGCGGAAACGTGGAGCGGGTGAAGGGAATCGAACCCTCGTATGCAGCTTGGGAAGCTGCCGTTCTACCATTGAACTACACCCGCACAACAGGGTACGACGGTAATATAGGGCCAGCCTGATGCCCAGGCAAGCCCGTTGCGATACCCGCAGGCAACCAATCCACTCCTGTGCAATACTTGAGTAAGTAAACCAGCCTGGTATGCAATCGTGGCCCACTCTTCCCGCTTCAACCGAGAGTTGTTCGTTTACGGTTGGCCCGTGGCGGTGACTTTCCTGCTGGGAATGTTGTTCACGGTGTACTTGACCCATCGAATCGACGAAGCCGAGGAACGTCTGGCCCAGTCCCGCTTTGCCCAGCTTGCCCAACACCGCATCCAGCTGGTGGATGCGGTGTTGTTTCGGCAGCTGCAGGATGTGGACGCCCTGCGCCGCTTTCTCACCCAGGAACCGGCTCTGGACCGGCACCGCTTTCAGAATCTCATCCGCGCGCCCGAACGGGTCAAGATGGCGGTCGCCTGGGTGGAAAACGTGCCCCGCTCCCAGCTCGACGACTTCCTGAACCGTATGCGCCGGGAGTATGGCCCGTCGTACCGGTTACAGCCGCCGCTGGCTACGTTCAAATCGGCCCTCAGCCCAGGGCTGCGCCTGTATCCGGTCACCTACCTGCACGCCTCGCCGGAGCACATGGATCTCACCGGTGTCGACCTGGGGCATCTCCCGGGCCGGCGCATGGCCTTTGATCGGGCGCTCGCCAGTGGCCAGACCGTGTTGTTGCCTCTGGAGCCTGACCCGACCGCCACTGAGCCCGCCACCCGTCTGCTGTTGATTGCACCGGTGTTTCGCTACGGCACCGGACTGGACGTGACCGAACGGCATTTCGGCAACCTGCGGGGCTTTGTCTACTTCCAGCTCGACCTGGGCAGCCTGATCCAATCGGTGGCCATTTGGCCGGAAGGGCGGCTGGAAACACCGGTGGACCAGGATCACGGCATCCAGATGATCGTGGCCGAGCTGCCCGGAGAGGCGTCGCCGCCGCGCCGGCTGTACACACCACCAGGTTTCCAACAACTGCCGGCATTGAACTACAGTCTTGAACTGACCCTGGCTGATCGGTTGTTTCGGATCACCGTCTACCCCGAACACCCCGAACGCTGGCACGATCGCTCCGCCGCCATGATGATGTTTTCCAGTGGCACCCTGGCGGCGACCCTGCTGGCCGGTTACCTGGCCTTGCTGCTGTTCCAGCGGCGCCGGGCCGAACGCGGCGTGTTCCATCGAACCCGGGAGCTGCAAGAGGCCAACGCCTACCGCGCCAGCCTGCTGGCATCGGCCGTGGACGTCGCGGTCATTGCCACCGACCAGAACGGCATGATCACCCTGTTCAGCACCGGCGCCGAGCATCTGCTGGGCTATGCCCCGGAAGACGTCGTCGGCCACAAAACCCCCATGGACCTGCATCACCCGGACGACCTCCGACGCTGGCAACACAGGCTGGCCAACCAGCTGGGACACCCGGTGACCCGCCAGGAGGTCTACGCTGCCGCCATCGAAGCCGGGCTGCAACGGTCACAACACTGGGTCTATCTGCACCGCAACGGCGAACTGCGCCAGGTTCAACTCACCCTGTCCACCATTCTCGATGACAAGGGCCGTGGCTTGGGCTACCTCAGTATCGGCGTCGACATGACCGACTACATTGGCGCGGTGCAGGCGTTGCAACGCAGCGACCACCTGCTGCGCGATCTGTCGGCGGAAGTCCCCGGGGTCATTTTCCAGTTCCTGCTGCGAGCCGACGAAACCAGCTGCTTCCCGTTTATCAGCGACGGCGTCGAGAAAATTTTTGAAGTCACCGCAGACGAGGCCAAGAACAGCGTTCGGGCGCTGTTCTTTCGCTTGCACCCCGATGACAAGGAACAGGTTTACAACGACATTCGCCAGTCCCAGGAGTCGCTCACGCCCTGGGTCAGCGAATTCCGGGTGCAGTTGCCGGAGCAGGGCATCCGCTGGCTGCGCGGCGACTCCAGGCCGCAGCGGCTGGACGATGGCGCCACCGTCTGGAACGGCTACATCGCCGACATCACCACCATCAAAGACCTGGAGTTCAAGTTGCGGGAGCAGGCCACCATCGACCCGCTGACGAACACCTTCAACCGCCGCCACCTGAGTGCCCAGTGGCCCCAGGCCATGGCCCGCTTCCGCCGCACGGGCATACCGCTGTCGATGATCATGCTGGATATCGATCACTTCAAACGGATCAACGACCGCTATGGCCATGATGCCGGCGATGAGGTGCTGGTCCGCCTCAGCCGGTTGCTTACCGACGAGGTGCGCAGCACCGACACCGTTTACCGGATGGGTGGCGAGGAATTCCTGGTGGTGTGCGAAGACACCCAGCTCGGTGGCGCCAATACCCTCGCCAAGTCGCTGTGGGAGAAAGTCCGCAACAGCCCGATGCCGTTCGTCGACCAGATCACCGCCAGCTTCGGCGTCACCGAGGCGAAACCGGGCGAAACCATGGACACCGCCTTCAAACGCCTGGACGACCTGCTGTACCGGGCCAAGCGCGGGGGCCGGGACCGTGTGGTCAGTTCCCAGCACGCGGCCAAGCTGGTGACCCGGGACAACCCCCAGCGCTGATCGGGCACCCGGTGACCGTCCGCTACGATGCCACCTTAATCCCATCACCGGGGTTTGGTATGATCGAGGGCTGATCCACGGGAGAAGGCATGGATTCCCTTTTAATCCTCATTGGCGCCCTGATGCTGATTATCAGCATCGTCCTGAGCCCCCTGTCCAGCCGGGTTGGCATGCCGGTGCTGTTAATCTTCCTGATCGTCGGCATGCTGATGGGCGAAGATGGCGCCGGCGGCATTCAGTTTGACAACTTCGAACTGGCGTTCCTGATTGGCAACCTCGCGTTGGCGGTCATTCTGCTCGATGGCGGTATGCGCACCCGCGCCGACACCTTCCGGGTGGGGCTGCGGCCGGCCCTGATGCTGGCCACCGTCGGTGTTTTCATCACTGCGGCAGGGGCCGCGATCATCGCCCATTGGGTGTTCGACCTGCACTGGCAGACGGCGCTGCTGATTGGCGCCATCATCTCGTCCACCGACGCGGCCGCAGTGTTTGCGCTGTTGCAGGGCCGGGGCCTGCACCTCAACGAACGGGTCAGCGCCACCCTGGAGATCGAATCCGGCAGTAACGATCCCATGGCCATCTTCCTCACCATCGTGCTGGTCACCATGATCGCCAACCAGCAGGCTCACGCCGGCTGGCAGGGCCTGATCATGCTGGTTCAGCAGTTCGGCATTGGCGCCGTGCTGGGGGTGACGGGGGGCTACGCCATCGTCGCCGTGGCCAACCGCATGCGCCTCACACCGGCGCTGTATCCGTTGCTGGTGGTGGCCTCAGGCATCGCCGTGTTCGCCGCCACCAACGCCCTCGGCGGCAGTGGCTTTCTGGCGATTTACCTGGCCGGGGTGCTGGTCGGCAACCGCCATGTGCGGATGATGCCGATGATCCTGCAGGTACACGACGGCCTGGCCTGGCTGGCGCAACTGTGCCTGTTCCTGATTCTCGGTCTGCTGGTCACGCCCTCGGAGCTGCTCCCGCTGGCCGGAGGTGGCCTGGTGCTCGCCTTGGCACTGATTTTCGTCATCCGCCCGCTGGCGGTGCTGACCACCCTCTGGCCCTTTGGTTTCAATCGCCGCGAACTCGGTTTCATCAGCTGGGTTGGCCTGCGTGGCGCGGTGCCCATTGTGCTGGCCCTGTTTCCGGTGATGGCGGGCCTGCCCGAGGCGACCCTGGTCTTCCACGTGGCGTTTTTCATCGTGCTGGTGTCATTGCTGATTCAGGGCACCACCATGGCCCCGCTGGCCCGCAAACTACGCCTGGAAGTGCCGGCGGGTGAAGATCCCTACCGCCGGCTACCCCTGGATGTCGCCGCCGCCGGCGACCATGAGCTGATGCTGTTCCCGCTCCGCGGCGAGCAGTGGCAGGCAAGCAGGCCGCTGAGCCAACTGCGGCTGCCACCCAATACCGCCATCGCCGGTGTCTTCCGCCAGCGCCTGTGCCACCAGCCAACGCCGGCATTGGAGGTCACCAGTGGCGACGTCATCGCCATTTTCGCCATGCCGGAACTGTTGCCGGAGCTGGGCAAGGCGCTCAGCGGCCGACACATCCCCGGCTATCTGACCGAGCGTTCCTTCTTTGGCGACTTTGTGCTCAATGGCGACGCTCTGCTGGGCGACGTGGAGCAGGTCTATGGCATCGACTTCGACGAGCTGCCACCGGAGCTGTCCCTGGCAGAGTGCTTCGCGCGCCGCACCAAGGGCCACCCGGTGGTGGGGGACCAGGTGGTGCTGGGCCCGGTCACCCTGGTGGCCCGGGCCACCGACGCCGACCGGGTCACCAAAGTTGGCCTGAAAGTCGATCACCAGGATTCGTAACAACAACTGTAACAAAATGAAGACAATGCCATGTTCGCCCGGCAAACAGGCTGTGATATAAAAAGTTTCTAAACAATCGTTAATCCACGGGACCGCTGAACAACTGCCGAATCGCCTTTGGTTTACAGAACCTACGACCATCCAGGCGAACAGAAGCGATTCGGCAGTGATGCATCGGCTCCCCAGATAAGGAATCGTTTTGCGTCATTTCGACTTTCCAATGTGGGCTTTCCTGCTGTTACCCCTGGGGATGTCACTCATGTCCTACAGTCATGGCTCGGAAATGGCGACCAGCGCCATGGACCCGCTGCTGCCGGTCAGCGAGGTGCTGGTGCGCAAGGACGAGCGCCGACTGTATCTGCTGGCGGGTGAGCAGGTAGTACGCAGCTACCGCATCTCGCTGGGTGACAACCCAGTGGGCCACAAGCTGTACGAAGGCGACGAGCGCACCCCGGAGGGCGAATACACGCTGGACTGGCGCAATCCCAACAGCGATTTCTATAAGTCCATCCACATCTCCTACCCCAACGACCGCGACCGGGAGCTGGCCCAGGCCTGGGGTCTGAATCCCGGCGGCAGCATCATGATCCACGGCCTGCCCAACGAGGCGGGTGACCTGTCCTTTGCCTACCTGGGGCTGGACTGGACCAATGGTTGCATCGCTGTCAGCAACGAGGAAATGGAAGAGATCTGGCAGTTGGTCGCTGACGGCACCCCAATTCGCATTACCCCCTGAAGTCGCCGGCGCAATCTGGACGCCGCTCATCATCTTTCATTAAGTTGTTGTCATTCCCGGAAATCTTTACCTATAGTGAGTTAACATTCTCACCGAGAGTGTTTTACACTAATTCACGATTCCGGTTGTCGACGCCGTGTGGGCACGAACTAACTGGATTTGGTTATACTGCTTCTGCTCCACAGGAAGTAAACGACTACAGAAGAGGAAAGAATATGCGTAAGTTGACGATCGCAGGGTTTGCACTGGCCACCGTTATGACTGCGGGTTGTGCCACCACCGATCAGGGCGCCATTGACGAGGCAAATGCCAACGCGGCCTCCGCCGAGCAAACTGCCAGCAACGCCATGACCACGGCGAACAACGCCGCCAGCGCTGCTCGCTCTGCCCAGCAGACCGCCGAAGAAGCTCTGGCTGCCGCCCAGGCTGCCCAGCGTGCCGCCGATGAAGCCAACGAGCGCGCACGTCGCATGCTGGAGCGCTCCAGCCAGAAGTAAGGCTAGCCTCAGCGCAAAAAAAGCCGGTCGCTACGACCGGCTTTTTTGTGGCTGTCCCGCCCAGCCTCACGGCCGGGCCATCAGTTTTCGCCCCCTGGGGATGTCTCCGGCGCATGGCGCTTGATGAAACCTTCGACCAGATCCAGGGGCAATGGAAATACGATGGTGGACGAATTGTTGGTGCTCATGTCAGACAAGGTCTGCAAATAGCGCAACTGCATGGCGCCGGAATTGGCCGCCATCACTTTGGCAGCCTCCACCAGCTTCTTCGAGGCCTGCAATTCGCCCTCGGCATGAATCACCTTGGCACGGCGTTCCCGTTCCGCTTCGGCCTGGCGGGCGATGGCGCGGATCATCGACTCATTGAGATCGACGTGCTTGATTTCCACGTTGACCACCTTGATGCCCCATTCCGCGGTTTGGGTGTCGATGATGTCCTGGATATCGGAGTTCATCTTGTCCCGCTCCGCCAGCATTTCGTCGAGATCGTGCTTGCCCAGCACCGAGCGCAGCGTGGTCTGGGCCAGCTGACTGGTGGCGGAGCCGAAATTCTCCACCCGGATGATGGCCCGTTCCGGATCCATCACCCGGAAATACAGCACCGCATTCACCCGCACGGTGACATTGTCCCGTGAAATGACATCCTGGCCGGGCACATCGAGGGTGATCACCCGCAAATCGACCCGAACCATCTGCTGGATGCCGGGGATGATGATAATCAGGCCGGGGCCTTTCACGCCCTGGAAGCGGCCGAGGAAGAACACCACCCCCCGTTCATACTCCGGCAGGATTTTGATGGCCGAGCCGAGGATCAGCAGCAAGACCACGGTGGGCGCGATGTAGGGAATCAGGTCGCCAATCATAGTGCCTCCTTAGGCATTGGAAAATCCACACGGTCCTTGAGGAGCGTCTGCATCACTCCTTAGTTCAGGATAGTCCCTGAGCCGCGGATACCCGAACCGTGAGGCCGTCGATCGCCACCACCTGTAACGGCTGCCCGGCCTCAACCGGCCCTGAGCTGACCGCGTTCCAGCGCTCGCCGCTGAGCCGGACATGGCCCCAGTATTCGCCTTCGCGGGCGGTAAAGTCGTCCAGGGCCTGGGCCGGCTCGTGGCTAAGCTGTTCCAGGCCGGTGACCGGATGGCGCTTACGCAGGCCGATGAAACGGGTAATGGTCCAGAGCATGAACGCCGCCGCCACCAGGGCAGTGCCACCGATGGTGGGCAGGGAAATCTCGCTGTGACTGCCGTCCATCAGGATGATCGAGCCCACCACAAAGGCGATGATGCCGCCGATGCCCAGCATGCCGAAGCTGGGCATGAAGGCTTCGCCGACAATGAACGCCAGCCCCAGCAAAATCAGCGCCAGCCCGGCGTAGTTCACCGACAACACCTGGAAGGCGAACAACGCCAGGATCAGGCAGATCGCCCCAATCACCCCCGGCACCAGGGCCCCCGGATTGGACATCTCGAAGATGATGCCGTAGAAGCCAATAATCATCAGGAAATAGGCCACGTTGGGGTCGGTGAGCACCGACAGCAGGCGGGTACGCCAGTCGGCCTCCACCCGCACCAGCGTCAGGTTGGCGGTCGCCAGCTGCCGGTCACCGATGGCCAGTCTCACGGTTCGGCCATCGAGCTGACGCACCAGATCGCCCAGGTTGCTGGCCACCAGGTCAATCACGTTTTGTTCCAGGGCCTCGGAGGCCCCCAAATTGACCGCCTCCCGCACTGCACGCTCGGCCCAGTCGGCATTACGGCCATGGCGCTGGGCCAGGCCGCGAATGTAACTGACTGCATCTTCCAGGATCTTGCGCTCCATCGCCGAGCCGCCACGCCGTTTCTCATCCTCGGCTTCGGCGTCCCCGGCGGCAGCGTCGTCAGCGCGATCGTTACCGGGTTCGGATGCCGGCTCTTCCGTCGGCTCCTGGCTGCCGGGCAGCCCCCCCATCTGTACCGGCGTGGCGGAGCCCAGATGGGTCGCCGGCGCCATGGCGGCGATATGGCTGCCGTAGAGGATGTAGGTGCCGGCACTGGCAGCCCGGGCCCCTTCCGGGGCCACGTAGCTCACCACCGCCACCTCGGAGGCGAGAATGGCCTTGATCATGGTGCGCATGGACTCCATCAGCCCCCCGGGGGTATCCATCCGCAAGATCAGTACTTCCGCCCCGGAATCCTCCGCCTGTTCGATGCCCCGCACCACATAGTCCATGGTGGCGGGGCCGATGGCACCATCGATGGTTAGTACCAGGCCGGTACGTTCGGCGGGTTCCTGGGCCCAAAGCAGGGACCACAGCGGCAACAGGGCGAGCATCGCCCCCAACAGCAGGCAGGTAAGCCAGCAGAGGCTGGCTCGGATTGGTGACGGTCGATCGGATTGGGTCACAGTCATATCACCTTCCCCAGATCGTGGACCGATCAGAACAGGCGGGCCAGCACCGAAACCGGAAGTCGTTTGAGCACGAAGCCAAGCGGAGTCCATGGCCAGCCCGGCACAAACAGTTCCGGCTTTTCGCTTTCAATGGCCTTGACCATGGCGGCACAGCCGGTTTGGGTGTCCACGATAAACGGGGTGTTCTTCACTTTTTCGTTGATCGCAGTACGAATATAGCCCGGATACAGGGTGGTTACCCGAATCGGCGACTTCTTCTTCGCCAACTCCACCCGCAAACCTTCCGACAAGGCCGCCAGGCCGGCCTTGGTGGCGGCGTAGGTGGTGACGTTCTGCGGCATACCGCGGACCGCGGTCACCGATGACACCGTAACCAGGTGACCATGGTTCTGGGCGCGGAAAATTTCCATGGCCGCTTCCATTTGCGCCAGCGCGGAGACGAAATTGGTCTCGGCGGTCTGCCGGTTGGCGTGGAACCTTCCCGTCCCCAGCGGCTGGCCCTTGCCGACGCCGGCGTTGACGATGATGCGGTCCAGGCTGCCAAGTTCCTTGTGCAGGGCGTGGAACACCTCGAACACCTGGTCATGATCGTCCACGTCCAACGCCCGCACACAGATGGTCAGACCCGGGTGGGCCTGGAGAAGTTCCGCACGCAGCGCTTCCAGCTGTTCCAGGCGCCGGGCACACAACGCCAGGTTGTTGCCGCGGGCGGCGAATTCCCGCGCCATACCGGCGCCGAGGCCGGAACTGGCCCCGGTAATCAGGATATTACGTGTCATGGGGGATGCTCCTTGCTCCGCAGCGCCTCAAAACCAGAGCTGCGGACTGGTCGGTTGGGTGTCCTGGGCAGGGCGACGGTCGGCAGGACCATCGTGACGGTGCTCTTCCGCGGCCACCCGGGTCAGCCGCTCACCGATAAGGCGGGGCAGGCCATCGCCCTGGTCCACCGCCAACTCCACCGCCTGGCGCTGCAGTTCAATGTCCGGCATTTCATCCCGCAAGCGCGCCAGCCGCGTCGATACCGTCTGCCACAGGCGGTCACGATCCGCTTCGTCGTAGTTTTCTTTGGGGCGATGCACTTCCAGCCAGATCTCGTTGCCACTGACGCCAACCTTCACCGGCTGGTGAATGACCTGCACCGAGGTACCGCTGGCAACCTCGCCGGCCAGGTAGCTGATGTCTTCGTTATACATCCGAAAACAGCCGTGGCTGACCTGCATACCCACGCCAAAACGCTTGTTGGTGCCGTGGATCAGATAGCCCGATTCGCTCAGCAACAGGGCAAAGGGCCCCAGGGGGTTGTCCGGTCCCGGCGGGATCATGGCCGGCAGGTAGTCCCCGGACGCGGCGTATTCGGCGCGAATACTCTTGGGTGGATACCAGGCCGGTGATTTCAGGCTCATGGTGACGGTCGCGTTGGTCAGTGGCGACGGATTCTCCTCGGTGCCGACGCCCACCGGGTAGACCTCAACGCCGCCATCGCGGAAATAGTACAGGCGGTACTCCGCCAGGTTCACCACGATGCCGTCACGCTCGGTTTCCGGCATCACATACTGCCGTGGCAGGGTGATGGTGGTGCCCTCGCCGGGCAGCCATGGGTCTACCCCCGGATTGGCCTTGACCAGTTCCAGGTAGCCCAAGCTGAGGCGGTTGCCGAGCTCGGCAAAGGTATCCTCATAGCGGGTCCGATGCGCCTTGAGGTCACCGGCGATATCGCCATCGAGGCTGAGGAGCGGCACCCTGCGCTCGGCCGCTACCGCCTCGGCCATGGGCGCACTGGCGCCGGCATCGGCCAGCACCAGGCCGCCTGGCATCAGCAGCAGGGCCAGGCCGAGTCCAATCCAGTGTTGTTTCAACGCCATAATCACCTTGTCCGGAGGGCGATCCGCCCCCTCGTTCGCGCATGTCCTGACGGTCAAGTGTCCCGTCTGGTTAATTCGTTGACCAAACCGTGACCGCCGCCAGTACCAGGAACAGGGCACTGGCGCCGATGCGGGCGGTCGCCAGCGGCAACCGCGCCATCAGCCATTTACCGGCCATGATAACCGGTACGTTGGCTGCAAGCATACCAACGGTGGTGCCGACAATCACCCACAACGTCTCGCTGAAGCGGGCCGCCAGTACCACGGTGGCAATCTGGGTCTTGTCGCCAATCTCCGCCAGGAAAAACAGCACCGTGGTGGCGACAAAAGCGCCCAGGCCCAGGAATCCGGAGTCGTCATTGTCATCCTGGTCGGGGATCAAAAGCCACAGCGCAATGGCGACAAAGCTGAGCGTCAGGATCCAGGGCAGCCAGGCCGGCGGCAACCAGCTTGCCACCCAGGCGCCAAGCCACGCCGACAGCGCATGATTGAGCAGGGTCGCCACCAGAATACCCAGAATGATAGGCGTGCGCCGGGCAAACCGGCCAATCAGAAACAGCGACAGCAGTTGGGTCTTGTCACCGATCTCGGCAATGAATACCGCCAGTGATGACGCGAGAAAAGCTTCCATCAGAACACTCCAGGGCGGACTACCAGACATGAGACAACGCCATCGTCCGCCCACGGCAGATGGTGCTGTCCCAGGTCTTGCCAATCCCCGCTGCAATTGCCGCGTGGACGTAATGGCCATGGAGATGAGCTCCAAGTGTGTTGACCATTACCCGCCGACCACCAGGGCCGGCGAAGGCTACTCCCCCGAGAGGAGCTGTATTGTAACGACACCGCCGGCGCAAACGCAATCACGCCCGCATCCGCCACACCGGAATGATGGCCAGGGCCACGAACACCGCCACCAGCCACCAGGCGGTGTGAAAGGCGGAAAGGCTAGGCAGGCCGCCGCTGTGCTCACCAAACTCCAGGGTCAGCGCCACAGCGTTGATGCCGTAGGCCCCACCCAGCTGACGGGTGAAGTTGATGACACTGGAGCCTGCCCCCAGCTCCTCCACTGGCAACGGGTTCAGGCCACCGGTGGACAGCGCCGGCAGCATGAAGCCTAATCCGATGCGCCCAAGCACCGCCCACAGTGCCAGCCAACCGAACGCCAGGGTCAGCTCCGACACCGCAAACAGCAGCGCCGACAAGGTGAACAGCCCGATACCCAGCACGATCAGCGCACGGGCGCTGTAGCGGTCGGCCATACGCCCGGCCAGCGGGAAGGTCAGCCCCAGGGCAATACCGGCGGGCAACATCAGTAAGCCGGCGTCGGTGGCCGAGTAACTCAACGCGGTCTGCACGAACAATGGGATCAGGTAAGTAGAGCCAAACAGCGACAAGCCCAGTGCCAGGGCACCGATGTTGGCATAGACGAAAGACGGCCGCCGCAACAGACTCAACTTCAACAACGGGTGGTCAGTGCGGCGTTCACGGATAATGAACGCCAACAGAGCCAATATCGCCAGCCCCGCCTCCAGCGCTATCCCACTGCGCGTGGCCAGATGGGATTGCAGACGGTTGAGAGCATCCAGGCTGGCCGCCACCGCCAGCCCGAGGCACAGCAGCCCCATCAGATCGAAGGGGTAGGGCGCCGGACGGGCAACCGGCAGCGGCAGGAACCGCCACGCCATGAACACCCCCAGCACCGTGATCGGTGCCGGTGCGAACATGACATAGCGCCAGTCCAGCTGATCCACCAGGAAGCCGCCCAGCACCGGACCCAGGGCCGGCGCCAGGATGACGCCCAGGCCATAGATACCCATGGCCTGGCCCCGGCGCTCACGGGGGAACACCCGGAACACCAGGTACATGGCCATGGGCTGCATCAGTCCGGCCAACGCGCCCTGGGCAATACGGGCG
This sequence comes from Marinobacter sp. SS21, assembly GCF_028369065.1. GTDB lineage: Bacteria > Pseudomonadota > Gammaproteobacteria > Pseudomonadales > Oleiphilaceae > Marinobacter. The sequence goes on along the minus strand of NZ_JAQNDA010000001.1, from coordinate 171,919 downwards.
GCGATCAGGCTCTCGGCATTGGCGCTGAAGCCGCCCAGGACCGAAACCAATGAAAAAGCCGACATGGCGACCATCAGCGTCTTGCGTAGGCCGAAATGATCCAGCAGCCAACTCGACGCCAGCATGGTGGTGGTCATGGCGGCAATGAAGCCAGTTGCCAACCAATGGGCGGTGCCCTGACGAATGCCGAACTCGGACATGATATCCGGCAACGCGACGTTGACCACGGTGGCGCTGAGCACCGTCGCCATGGTGCCCAGCATCACCGTGCACACCGCCAGCCAGCGCCAGCGATCGCCGTGGCGGGCTTTCAGTGCCTCGACCGTATTGCCGCTCAGAATCCTGCCTCCCCTGGCCGGCGAACGCTTACTGCTGACGTTCCGCGTTTACCATGATTTTCTGGAACACCTGCAGCGCACATTCGATCTCGTCATCGCCAATACCGGCCAGCATTTCCTCGCGCAGCGCCTGGGCCCGGTCGTTCAGGTCATCCATGAAGCGTTCGCCGGATTCCGTCAGGAACAGCCGTCGGGCGCGGCGATCGTGCTGGCAGGGCCGACGCTCAATCAGCCCCTGCCCCTCCAGGCTGTCGAGCAGGCGCACCAGGGTAGGGTTCTCGATTGCCATCAGACTGGCCAGTTCACGCTGGGTCAGGCCCTCGCCGCCCTTCTGCAGGTAGACCATGGTGGTCCAGCGCGCCTGGGTGACCCCCAGATCCTTCAGTCGTTCGTCCAGCAGCTTGCGCCAACGGCGGGTTACTCGGGCGACGGCAAAGGGAAACTGGTCTCTCATAGGGTGGTACTCCGCAACACCAAAAAATTGATTTGAACCCGAAACAATGGATTCACCAATAGTAAGCTAATTATTGCCATGAAAACAGAATAGGCATCTCATCCGGCATCCGCATTTACCGAGAGCCCGCCGGCCTGAAAGCGCCGGGGCGCCCGCTGTTTGACATTGTTTTACATTAAGGCGACGTAACCCACGCCAGTTCTCCGAAGCGGTACCATGAAGCGAATCTTTGGGGTTGGGAGCCCTGTATCTGCCGAATCAACGAGCCGAGCGACATGAAAAAAACGGAATGGCCCATCCGGTGGGATCTGCTGCTGCGCTACCGCCTGATCGAAATCATCGCCCTCTGGGAAGGACGACTCACCACCAACCACATCTGTCATGGATTTGGCATTGGTCGGCAACAAGCGTCCAAGGACATCAACATGTACCTGCGGGACGTGGCTCCGGGCAACCTGGATTACGATCGCCACCGTAAGGGGTATGTTCCCTCGGCCGCCTTCAAGCCCAGGGTCACCGAGGGCGCAGCCGACGAATACCTGGAGCTGATGAGTCGCCATGACAGCCTGAGCCAGACCTTCGAGTCGCTGGACATTCGCCTGCCGGCCAGCGCTGTCGTGCGCCTGCCCTGCCACCAGGGCAACCCGGAAGTGGTACGGGCGGTCATCGCCGCGACTCGGCAGGGCCGCAAACTGGCCCTCGATTACGCCTCGCTGCATCAACCACAAGCGGAAAGCTGCGTGCTGTCACCCCACACCCTGGTGTGCAGCGGCAGCCAGTGGTTCGCACGGGGCTGGTGCGACCGCCAGCAGCAGTACCGGGATTTCCAGCTCACCCGCTTTCGGGGCAACCCGAAACTGCTGAGCGAGCGGGCGAGCCGCAGTGCCTCGCAGGATCAGCAATGGAGCCGCACCATCACCCTGGTGTTCCGCCCAGACCGCCGCCTCACGCCCCACCAACAGGCCGTGGTCGCCCAGGACTACGGCATGGTGGAGCAGCGGCTGGCGTTGCCCATCCGTGCGGCGTTGCGTTCGCATGTTCTCAGCCAGCTGGGCATACCGGTGTCAGGGGTGTCGGTGGACCCGCTGCAGTTCCCCCTGGAACTGGCCGAAAGCTCCGATGCAATGCCGGAGCCACACGAGCCCGCGCTCAAGTCCCCTCAGCCCGCGCCCTGCTAATCGTCCACGGCGCGCCGATGCTGGTCGCGCCAGGCCAGCAGTTCCCGTGCCCACAGTCTGGCGCGGTCGCCGCGCTGGTGCAGGGCCAAGCCCACTTCGCGGAATTCTGGGTGATCGAACTTCAGCACCAGCCGGTAGCGGTATCGGGCAGCCTCCATTTCCCGGGCATCCACCTCCACCGCCACCAACTGCTCCGCCGACAGTACCCGGTAGCGGTTTGGCCATACCAGCGCCAGCCGGCCGCTGCGGTCGTCCACCACCACCATCACGTTGGAACGCCACTGCCGGGACACCTCAAAACCGCTGGCGACCAGCGTCTGTAACGTGCGATCCATACGCGTGTGCTGGAACCAGACCAAGCCTGCCACTAAAAGTGCCACTACCACCAAAACCCAGAGCATGTTACTCATTAGCTGCAACTCCATTGTGATACCGTCCGCCGTCCGAACGACCGCGGTTACCCTTCACCGACCATCAATCCCGTAACAGCCAACACCCTGGATGATCATGGCCATCCCTGCCAGCCCACGCTCAACACTGCTCGCCCTGATCCTGCTGAGCCCCAGCCCGGCACTGGCTGCCGACTGCGGCCGGCCCGCCGAGCCCATCGCCGCCATTCAGGGCAGCGGTCCACACTCGCCAATGGTTGGCGAGCGGGTTATTGTGGAAGGCATTGTAACCTTCGACGCCAGTCAACGAGGGGGCCTGGGGGGCTTTTTTCTGCAACAGACGGATGCCGCTGCCGACGCCGACCCAGCCACCTCCGACGCCCTATTTGTCTACAGCAACCGGCCGTCGCCCCGGACCGGTCAGCGGGTGCGGGTTACCGGCACGGTGCAGGAATACCATGATCTGACCGAGCTGACTTCGGTCACCTCAGTCATAGCCTGCGGTGACGGGGCGCTTCCGGAGCCGGTGCCGCTGTCACTGCCCTGGCCCGAACCAGCGGCGCGGGAAGCCCTGGAAGGCATGCGGGTCACCGTGACCTCACCCCTGGTGGTCATCGATCACTTCGACCTTCATCGCTACGGCGCCCTAACCCTGGCACCGGCGCTGCAACCGGTGCCCACCCAGCTGCTCCCACCCGGTCCGGCGGCCATCGCCCTCCACCGGCAGCAACAACGGCAGCGGCTACTACTGGACGATGGCCGTCGCCAGCCGTTTCCAACGCCCGTGCCTTATCCCCCCGGGGGCTTGAGCCTCCAGCATTCGCTGCGGGCCGGCACCGAAGTCACGGGCCTGACCGGCGTACTGGACTACCGCTACGGCGAGTGGCGCCTCCACCCCGACGCGATGCCCCACTTTCACGACACCAACCCACGCCAGCCGGCGCCCGTCCATCCCGGTGGCAACACGATCCGGGTGGTCACCCTCAATCTGGGTAATTTCTTCAATGGCGACTCGGGTGACTTCAGCGGCTCCCGCGGTGCCCGCAATCAGCACCAGCTGAGCCGCCAGACCCAGCGATTGGTGGCCACGCTGACCGCGGCCGAGGCCGATATCGCGGCGGTCGCGGAAATCGAGAACGACGGCTACGGCCCGGCCAGCGCCCTCGCCGAGCTGAGCCAGGCTCTGGGCCCGGAGTGGCGCTACATCCAGCGGCGGGGCCATGACGGCGACGATGCCATCCGGGTGGCCCTGCTGTACCGCCACACCCGGGTGCAGCCGGTCGGCGCCGCGCAATCGCCACCGGCCGCCTCTCCGCTGCGGCGGGGCCGTCCACCCCTGCTGCAACATTTCCAACCGGCTTCCGGCGGGGCCACGGTCGCCATCGTGGTCGTTCATCTCAAGTCGAAGAGCTGCCGCCATGCCCGTGGCGAACAACGGGACCAGCAGGACGGCCAGGGCTGCTTTGGCCAGCGCCGCCTGGCCTCCGCCGAGGCGCTCAGCCAGTGGCTGGCGACACTCGCTCACCCGCCAGGTCATGCTGGCACCCTGATCACCGGCGACCTCAATAGCTACGCCCGGGAGCTACCGCTGCAACAACTGGCCCAAGCCGGTTACAGCAACCTGCTGCCAGCCGGTCCGAACCACGCCAGCAGTTATCGCTTTCGAGGCCGCAGTGGCACCCTCGATTACAGCCTGGCCGACGCCAACCTGCGGCCGCGGGTACGCCAGACCCACATCTGGGCGATCAACGCCGACGAACCCAGAGCCCTTGGCTACCAGGTCGGCTACGATGCGGGCAACGATGTGCCGGCCGAGGCGCACCCCATCACCGAGCCAGTGCCCTGGCGCAGTTCCGATCACGATCCGGTCATCACCGATCTCGACCTGTAGCCCCGACTTGCCCACATCACCGACACTCCAGGGCGGAACAGCCAACGTCAGCTCGCCGCACAGCTGTACACTAAAACGGTAACCGATGTATGAGGCGAAACCGTGACTGTACCGACTCCCAACCTTTGGCCCCTGGCGCGCACTGGCCACCGCTGGTTGCAGCAGAGCAAGCGCCGCGAAGGGCTCGTGGACCAACACCGTATGATTTGGCTGGAACGGGGCACACCGGGACCCGGACGTCCAACCGTGGTCTTGCTCCACGGCTTCGCCGCGATGAAAGAAAACTGGGGGCTGTGGCTCCTTCACCTGCCCCGGCACTGGCACATCCTGGTACCCGATCTGCCCGGTTTCGGCGAGAGCGATTACCGTGCCGACGCCAGCTATCGCTATGAAACCCAGGCCGCCCGCCTGCGCAACTGGCTCAGCGACCTGCACCTGGACAACGTGCACCTGGTGGGCAGCTCCATGGGCGGTGCTATCGCCACCATTCTGGCCCACAAGCTGGAACCTGCCGCCCGTTCGCTGACCGTGTTGAACAGCGCGGGCATTCCGGAGCACGCCGAGGTCGACCTCGAGGCACCGTTTGAATCCGACCGGGATGCGGTGCTGATCCCGGATTCCCTGACGGCGGTCTACCGCATGTTCAATTCGGTGGGTAACGGCAAGCCCAACCCCAGCTCCCTGGCCATCGCCGGGTTACTGGGACCAGACCTGATCAAGCGCTCCACCGCCCACCGCCACATCTTCGCGGATATGGTGGCCGATGGTCTGGCGCCGGCACGCTACCTGCCTCGCCAGTCCATTCCGCTGCAGGTTCAGTGGGGCGACCGGGACGTCATTACGCCCACCCGCTGCGTGGATTACTACCGTCGTGTCACCCCGAACGCCGATATCCGGCTGTTCCGCGGCGTCGGGCATCTGCCCATGGTGGAAGTCCCGCGCCGGTCTGCCAAGGCACTGATCGACTTCGTTCACCGCCATCAAAACTGACCCCCCGGGGCCAAAGTGACGCTGACGCGGAATTGGCCTGCGCATCCCATTGACCCGTCAGCGGAGTCATGGGGTGGAACGACTGTTCACGTCATAATCAAGTGGACGCTGTAAAGCGCCGGTGACCATCAGGGTCACCTCCGTTTACCGACACAATAAGAACAGAATCTAACGAGGATACACACATGCGAGCCTCAGCATCCCAGGCCCAGGACCTCGGCTTGCCAGCAATCTACCTGCATCTGCTGGCGGAATTGTTACGCAGTCTCAACGTCGATGAGCGCGCCCTGCTGTTGCGGGTGGGACTCGATCCCGCCCGCCTGCAGTCAACCGAACTGCGGGTCAGCCAGGCCCAGGCCAGCGAATTCGTGACCCGTGCCATCATCGAAAGCGGGGAGCCCGGTCTGGGTATCATGCTGGCCAATGAAATGAAGCTACCCTTGCATGGCGCGCTGGGTATCGCCGTCATGAGCAGCGACAATCTGGGGCAGGCGCTGGAGCTGGTATCCCGTTTCCTGACGCTGCGGGCCCCGCACCTGAGGGTGCTTCAGCGCCAGGAAGGCAGCAAGGTGGTGTTTCGCATGGTGTGTGACGTTGACCTGGGCCCCCTGCAGGGGTTTCTGCTCGATGCCATTCTGTTCGGCTGCGCCACCATGGGTGCTCAGCTGCTGGGCAGCGCCCCCCTCAACAACGCCGAGATCCGCCGGCGCAGCAACGAGCCCAGCTACTTTCACCGCTTTCGGCACCAGATTGCCGTCCCGGTCCGCTTCAATCAGGACGAGGACGCGTTTGTGCTGCCGCTGACTGAGCTCGACGCCCCCATCCGTTTCAGCGATGTGCAACTGGCCGCCTCATCCCGGGCGGAATGCGAGGAGGCACTGCAGCAATTGACCGAAGACGCGGGCTTTGCCTGTCGGGTGCGTCGGGTCATTGAAACCAGCCACCCCTTTCCACCCAAGCTGGCGCAAGTGGCCAACACCCTCTTTGTATCCGAACGCACCCTGAAACGACGCCTGCAGGAAGAAAGCTGCAGTTTCCAACAGTTGGTGGATGACGTGCGACTGGATCGGGCAGGGGATCTGCTGGAAAACACCGGCCTGAACCTGAGTCAGATTGCCGACTCCCTGGGCTACGCCGATGCGGCCAACTTCACCCGGGCCTTCAAGCGCTGGACCGGGGTCAGCCCCAGCCATTATCGCAACCAGAGCAAGGCGGCCCCGGTTCCGGTCCAGGAACCTCGCCCGGCCACGTCACTGTGAGTCCGGATACCGTCGGCTAGTCGATGCCGACGATCTTGTGCATCTGCAGGGTCAGGCGCCACTGCGGATGGGCGAGGCAGTAGTCCGTCGCCTTCCGGGTATTGGCCTCCTTGACCGTGTCCGGCCCAGACTCCGGCACTCTGGGCGAGGCCATCGGCGACAGGAAAAAGTGGCCGGCGGCGATGTCGGCAAACCGCTCCGGCGGCGCCAGCGGCTGCGGATACACCAGCTTGAGCTCGTCACAGCGTTTGATCACCAGCTCGGCATCGGCCTTGGGACTGACGCAGAGCCAGTCGATGCCCGCCGGCGCCGGCAGGGTGCCGTTGGTTTCCACCCCCACCTCGAAACCGGCGCGATGAAACGCCGCTATCAGCGGCTCGTCCAACTGTAGCAGCGGCTCACCGCCGGTGCAGACCACATAGGGACGACCGCCGGCATCGGGCCACAAGGCCGCGATATGGGCCGCCAACGCCTCGGCAGTCTCGAAGCGACCGCCATGCTGACCGTCCGTACCCACGAAATCGGTATCACAGAAGTTACACACCGCCTGGGCCCGGTCCCGCTCCCGTCCTGTCCACAGGTTGCACTTGCTGAAGCGACAGAACACCGCCGCCCGGCCCGCCTGGGCACCCTCACCCTGGAGGGTGTAGAAGGCCTCTTTGACCTTGTACATCAGGCTTCCTCTTCGTAGGGCAGCGGATCCCGGAGACCATGGGCGGCGAAGGCCTCACGGCGCTCGACGCAGGAGCCACAGCGGCCACAGGCCTTGGCGCGGCCGTTATAGCAGGTCCAGGTCTGGCTGTATTCCAACCCCAGGGCCAGGCCCTCGCCGAGGATTTCGGCCTTGCTGGCACGAATGAACGGTGCCGCGATGGCCACCGGCTGGTAGTTGGCGATGCGGCAGACCGCGTCCATTTTCTCGACGAACTCGGGGCGACAATCTGGATAGATGGCGTGATCGCCACCATGGGCCCCGAACCACACCGCCTGAGCTGCCACCGTCACCGCGTAACCGGTGGCTAACGACAACAGGATCATGTTGCGGTTAGGCACCACCGTGGTTTTCATGCTGTCCTCTTCATAGTGACCTTCAGGCACGGCCAGGTCGCCGGTCAGTGCCGAGCCGGCCATAACCGCATTCAACGCGCGAATGTCGATCACCTTGTGGGGGATTGCCAGCTCCCGGCACACCAGACTGGCACACTCCAGTTCCCTGACGTGGCGCTGGCCATAATCGAACGACAGTGCATGCACCCGGTGGCCTTCGGCGATGGCTTTGTGCAACAGGGTGAAGGAATCCATGCCCCCTGAATAGATTACAACGACGGTGTCTGTCATGAATGCCTCATGGTGATAACGGCGAACGTCCCGACCGGTCGGGACCACAGCAATGAATCGGTGAGCATATTGTAACAGTGGAATGGCAGGATAGGGTTCGCGTCTCTTTGACAGGACGGTTACACTCTGGAAACGGCTCACTAAAAAAAAACTATACCGAATGAAAACCGACAACAGCCCGGCATTTATTGATTTCGAGGCCTCAAGTCTGGACCTGATTGCCAGCTACCCCATCGAAGTCGGCGTCTGCCTGCCCGATGGCAGCCTGCAGTCCTGGCTGGTTCGGCCCCATGTCATCTGGAGGGACTGGTCGGACAGCGCCGAGCGCGTCCACGGCATCAGCCGGGCCACCCTGGAGAGGGACGGTAGAACGGTGCGGGACGTCGCCCATGAGCTCAACCAATTGCTGAGCGGCCAGATCTTCTGCGACGCCTGGTCCTTTGACAGTTTCTGGCTCCACCGGCTGTATCGCGCCGCCAACCTGACTCCGGCGTTTCAACTCGAGTCGGTATCCAGCCTGCTTAGCCCCGAGCAGGTGCAGCGTTGGTCCGCAACCCGCCAGGACGTCATTCAACAGCTGGCCCTACCGATCCATCGCGCCGCCAACGATGCCCTGATCCTGCGGGAAACCTGGTGCCGACTCAACAGCCGCCCACTGGGCGAAAGCAACCATCCGGGACACAGCCACCTGGCCTAGGGAGGCTCTGATCAATTCCCGGCGCGACGCCGCGGCCAGGCCAACAGGAGCCGGCCGTCATCAGACACCATGAGAAATCCGAGATAAAAAAAACGCAGCCTGGCGGCTGCGTCATAAAAGGAGAGATCCATTCAACGACTCCACCGGTAGACGGGGAGACATCGCGGATTGCACAACGTAAAACACGTGACAGGACAAATTATGCGACGACCCGCCGTGGCCGTCTGTAGGGGTTTGCCGAAGCCCAAACGTTGCTGCTGCGGTGCGTAGAAATGCCCACTTGCAAACCCACGGCAAGGCGATACACTGACGTCAGTACCGAATCCATTCCGCTGACCAAGCAACCACCCAAAGCAATTTAACGTCGAGCCAATCGCGATGCCGAACATCATGATCCATCGATTCACCGTCCGTTGCGAGAGCTGCCAAAACCGGCAGATTGCTCGTGCCTTGGTGGTAGTCAGCTAGCGGCTTTCGGTCTTTCCCGGGAGCCTTTGAGCGACCGGGTCTGGTTCTCCCCAACAAGCCCCGGTTACAGAGACCGGGGTTTATTGTTTTTGCAGCAGCAAAACGACAAGGAGAACACCATGAGAAGACAACCAAATACCCGGCCAGGCAAGCCATCGCCGCAACAGCGCCCAAGCACCCTCAAGCGCCCGGGCCAACTACCGCTGCTGGATGCCATCTGCAAGAAGTTGAATCAACGGGTCAACCTGGACGACGAGCAGCGGGTGCTGGGCTTGTACGAGCGGGGCTGGATCTTCAAGGGCGTGCTGGGCAACCTGGATGGCGCCGAGGCCCGTTACGTTCGGGCGCTGGCCACCAAGTACAGTTCCTGGATCGCCCGCCAGGTGGCCTGAGTTCAGACCGGCCTGAACCGGCGCTAGCGTCACCATAGCCGGCGCCCCTCAGTGGCGCCGGCGCAGCCCCCCCTTCAACATCGCTGCCTCACCACCGTGAACCATCGCGTAGTTGTTGAGGACATCCAGAATTTTCTCCTGGGAGTAGGGCTTGACCACGTAGCCATTAGCTCCGGCGCTGATGGCTTTCTGAATACTCTCGATCGAATCATCAGCGGTCACCAGCACGATATGCTGAGTGGGATTGGTGTTCTTGAACTCCGCCATCAGCTCATGGCCGTTACCGTCCGGCAGCCCGAGGTCCAGCATGATGATCTGATAGCTGTCGGCGGCGAAGGCGGCCCGGGCACTGGCGGCATCGGCCGCCTCCCGAACCCGGGTTGCTCCAGCCTGGTACAGCATGTCCCGGAGCAGCTCCCTCATGCTGGGCTCATCCTCGACAACCATCACTCTCAAATTTTCCATAAAACTTTCCTCTATCGTGTACGTATGCCAGCCGGCCCGCCTACATTGCATCGCCCTCATGGCGTCGCGGTATGTTGAGGGGCTCAGGTGAGACCTCGGCTTTCGACTCCTGGCCTGCTCTGGCAGCAGCATCGCCTGGTTGATCTTGAAGTGGCGCATGCTCTTGAATCAAGATATTACTTATACTGATCGCCGTGGTGTACAGGGAAATTGAGACAATTAACAAGATGGGCTGGACAAAAGCCACAAATCCCGGAATGTCTTCATTACCAACGATACTCAGGATCAGGATGATCGCCGGGCCCAGCACCACAAACATGGTGACGGCGATAAAGAACACGATACGTTCCTTGAAGCGCCCCAGATCCCGTTCCGTCACCAGCCCCAGCACGAACTTGCCAATCGCCAATCCGCCCAGAATCGCCGCCGCGATACTCAGATCCGGCCGCAGCAGCACGTCCTCCAGTTTACCGTCCCACAGCCGCTGCATCACGATGGCCAGGAACGGGAACAGCACAAACAGTACATCGGCGTAGGTGCCGTACATCATGCCGAGGGATCGGGCTTCGTGGGGTGGGGTGTTTTCGGTCATTGTCTTGGTTTCCTGTCGTTTTTGCTCTGGCGAACCATCGTTGCTCTGACGCACCATCACGCCTGCGCCTGCCCGGTCTGCAAGGCCATATCAATCAGCTGGTCAAGCTGCTCCAGTTGACGCTCGACCGCCTCCCAGTCTATCGAGGGCTGCTTCAGGCTGCGCTCCAGCACGCCAGCCTGCTCGGTCATCAATGGATAGCCCATGGCGCCCGCTGTCCCCTTGATCTGATGCGCCTGGTGACGCAAGGGTTCTTGATCCCGGCTCTGTAACGCCGACCGCATCGCCGCCTTGCGCTCGCCCAGACCGGCCAGGAACTGGTCCACCAGCTCCTGAATGCCCAAGGTCTCGGCGTTGTGGCCGCTGGCGCTCCCATCGGCTTCCAGGTAACGGTCCAGCAGGCCCACCAGGTGTTCCTGGTCGATCGGCTTGGTCAACACACCCTCGCACCCGGCATCTATCAAGGCATCGATTTCACGCTGGTCCCCGGCGGTAAAGGCCACAATCGGGCGACGGAAGCCGGCCTGCCGCAACAGCCGGGTGGCATCGACGCCATCCATCCCCGGCATGTGACGATCCATCAGCACCAGATGCACGGATTTGCTCAATGCCTGCTGCACCGCCTCCTCGCCGTTGCCAACCGCGATCACTTCCAGCTCCAGCCGCCCCAGCATACGCTCCACCAGTCGCCGGTTATCCTGATTGTCCTCGGCCACCAGCACCAGGCCCCGGTAACGCCGGTCGCCATAGCTGGATTCCTCACCGGACGAACGCAGGTATCGACCCAGCACCTCATAGAAACGCAGTTTATCGATGGGCTTGGCCAGGTGCTCGGTAAACCCGGCGGCTTGGTAATCTTCGATATCCTCCGCCATTACATTGGCAGTGAGGGCAATGATGGGCACATTGATACCCGCCTCCCGCAGGGCCACGGCGGCATCGCGACCATTCATCACCGGCATCTGGATATCCATCAGGATCAGGTCAAACTTCTCATGGGTCGCCAGATCCAGCGCCTCGGCACCATTGGACACGTGGCTCAGCTCGGCACCGGTGCGGTTCACCAACAAGGACACCAGCTTGCGATTCACCTCGTTGTCTTCGGCACAGAGAATGCGGCCCTGCAGTTTGGGGGCCACCACCATGGGCAGTTGACGGCGACGCTGGGTGAACTCGGAGGCATCGCGCAGGAAATGCACCCCCTCCAGGCTCCCGGTGTCGATGGACACTTCGAAGTCGCTGCCTTCGCCGTAGGTGCTGTTCACCACGATGTTTCCTCCCAGCAGCTCGGCCAGGCGCTTGGAAATACTCAGCCCGAGACCGGTACCACCGTACTGGCGGGCAATGCTGGTGCTGCCTTGGGCGAAGGGGTCGAACAGTCGCTGCAGTTGTTCCGGTTTCATGCCGATGCCGGTATCCACCACCCGAGCGATCAGGCGGCGAGCGTCCCGATCGCATCGAATCGCGACCGATATGGCGCCCTGCTGGGTAAACTTGATGGCATTGCCGCACAGGTTGATGATGATCTGGCGGAAGCGGGTGGGGTCGGTGTGGATGGTCTCCGGCAATGGGAACTCGCAGGCGATGGAGAACTCCAGCCCCTTCTCCCGGGCCCGCGGCTCGAAGAAGGCGCGAAGTTCATCAAGCATTTCCGGCAGATTGATACTGACGATGTCCACCTCGAGTTTGTTGGCATCGATCTTGGAGTGGTCGAGGATATCATTGACCAGGTCCAGCAAATGGCGCCCGCTGCGTACCACGGTTTCGGCGCTGTTGCGTTTCTCGGTGTCGTCCAGATCCGGGTCCAGCAGGGTTTCACCGTAGCCAATGATGGCCGCCAGCGGGGTGCGGATTTCATGGCTCATGTTGGCCAGGAACTGGCTCTTGGCGGCGGCGGAGCTATGCGCCAGCTCCTTGTCCAGCCGCTCCTGCTCGCGCTCTTTCTCGATCAGGTGACGCTGCTGCCGTTCAGTGGCATCAATGCAAGTGCCTTCCAGGTGCTGGGGGTAGCCCTCGGCATCGTACACCGTGTGCAGGGAAATCGTCGCCCAGCGGTCCTCTCCGCGCTGGTCCACGTAGCAGGCCTCGACCCCCTTGATCGCTCCCCGCTCCTGTAACTGGCGCTCGACCCAGCGGCGAATGCGAGTTTCCCCGAAACACAGGGCCAGTACATCCGGGCTATGGCGGATCATCTCCTGGCTGCTGCGGTAACCCATCAGCTCCGCCATCGCCGGATTGGCGGTGATAAAACGGCGGTCCAGGGACATCTGGAACACCCCTTCCACCGCATTGTCGAACAGCGACTGATACTGGCGCAGGTTGGCCAGAGCCCGGTTGCTCCAGCTCAAGGCCTCGCCCTGCACCAGTTTGATTCGATCTGCCAGGGCAAAGGAGAACAGGATGACCTGGCCGGTCAGACCGATCTGGCCGGCATGACCGGTGATGATGTTCAACGGCAACACCCCGATCACCGTCAGCGCATACACCGCATAGCCGGTGGCGGCGACGGTCCAGGCGAAGAAATAGGCCTTCGCCGCCGGGTTGTAATGGCGCCAGGACAGGTAACTGATGGCAATCATGATGACACCGAGCAGGACGGTGACCAGGACGCTCCATTCCATGCCTTGACGGTAGGGTAAAAACAGCGCCAACACGAAGCTGACGGCGACACCCCACAGGCTAAGCTTCAGCACCTGATCCAGGTCCGGCGAGCGCTTCCTGGTTTCAAGCAGCTCCCTGGCCATCAGCAAGCCGAACAACCAGCTAGCGAAGACCATCAAGTGCAGATAGTGCTTGTGCAGGAACCAGGGGCGGTCACCGAACAGCTGGATGCCATGAACCTGTTCGGCGAAAATAAAGACCACGGCGCTTACCAGATAGAGCACGTAGTAAACGGTGCTGGGCTCTCGCACCGACACCGCCACAAACAGGTTGTAGGCGAGGATACCCAGGATGGCCCCCAACAGAATGCCGCGGAACACCTCGTCGATGGAGACTTTTTCGATATAGCGGCCGGGATGCCACAGGGTGATGGGCAGCCGCAGGGTGTTCTCACTGGTGATGCGCAGGTAGAGCTGGGTCTCGCTGCCCCGGGGCAGGGTCAACCGGAAGGTGGGGTTGGGCACCGCCAGGTCCCGCTCCGACCAGGGCATGTCGTAGCCGCCGTGGCGTTCACTGACCACCAAACCGTTGCGAACCACAAACAGGGTGGCGTCATCCACCAGCGGCAAGGCCAGCTCCATGATCCAGTCCTGATTCGGGCTGCTGGCCGAGGTTCGCAGGTCGTAGTGGATCCAATAGGCCGAGTCGGTGTAGCCGACATTGAAGACGCCGTTCTGGTGCAGGGTGAAGGCCTCCTGACCCAGGTTACGTACCTGCCGCAGGCTAAACTGTCGATCCGGGTCCTCCAGATAGCGGAAGCACTGGCCCAGATCGTAGGATTCCCGGTTGCTTTGCAGCAACAACTGGTCGGAACAGGCCGCGCCGGCGGCCCCGGGCAGCGCCGCGACAAGGACCATTGTCCACAGCAACAGCCGTACCAGACCAGCAGTGAACTCCCGATAGTGCAAAATGTGATCTCCGCGCGGGCAGGCGCCTGGAATAGTCTCTATTGTTACCGCCTGGGGTCGGGCACTTGTTATGATTGGTGGCCGTCATCACTGTTATCCTGGGCCCTTTCCCCAGATTCACTTTAGCGTGTTATTGCTACTTTTACACCTCAGGGGCGTTGTGAATGAGATCTTTACCTTGGTGTCTGGCGCTGTCCGGCCTCGGCCTGTTGCTGACGGGTTGCGGCGACGACAGTTCCGACAGCGCGTTCAATCCGGCTGACGATGTCGACCTGGTGTTCTCCACCTTTGATCTGGTCGATCAGGAAGGGCAGCCGCCGACCCTCGAACACACCCGCTTCCATGATTTTTACCGCGGCATCGAACCGCTGGATGGCTCAGACACCGACGCCGCAGACACGGCCGCAGAGCTGCGCGGGCTGATTGATCAGGTCATGGGCGCGGTGGCGAGCGCCAGTGGTGACCACTACCGCAAGGTACGCAACCCGCTCGATTTGATGAATCAGGTGCTCGCCTCCGGGGAAGTCTCCAACTTTGCCACCGGCCGCGGCTATATCAGCGAACGTATCGCCGCCGGTGAGCCGGGCACTTACAATTCCCGGGCCAACGGCGCCCTGATCCGCTTTATCGATCAGGCCGCAACCAACGCTGGCGCGTCGCGGCCGGATCGGGAATGGCTATACCACACCCTGGCCTGGACCTACGCCCCGGACGATCCAGACGGCAATGCGGGTTATGAAAAGGTTTTTCGCACCATTCAGTACGTGTCCAGGGATGACGAAGGCGCCGAACCAGACACCCTGCCTGAACTGTTCAGCCTGCTGGCCGGGAGCCAGTTCGACGCCAACAATTTCGTCGTCCAGGGCTACAACCCGCCAGAGTACGCCAACGTCAGTTTCGCCACCCGAACTCTCGGTAGCATTGAATTTCGGCAGGAAATTATTGGCCAACAGACCGACACACTGTTCGTCAGCCGGTCAGACGAGGACGCCTCGCCGGATTGCCTGCGGGCGGAACTGGACTACCCCATGGCAACACTGCGGGTCTACACCTCTACCGATGAGCCTGCACAGATAGAGCAAGACGGGGCCTTCCTCGACAATCCGCAGCACTGCGCATTCCAGCAACCGGGTGACGAGCACAGCCGTTACGATACGGTGGCCATTGCCGAGCGTCAGTGATTGCCGGAGCCATCCAGCTGCCAGCGTGCGATAAAGCCTTTCTTGCGGTCGATCATGCGCTCGTAAGCCGAGATCATGATGTCAGCATGGGGGGATTGGACCAGGCGCAGGGTTTCAATGCGCCGCTCAAGCTGGGCCACCTCGTCATTGAGTCGACGCTGGACGTGTGAGCGGACGCTTTCGTGCTGATCGAGTTGAACGGTACGACGTTCTTTGTCTTCAGTAGGGTCTGAGGGTTGCGAGGCCATGGTTCTCATCCATTGAGTCGTGTCCTGTCCTTGTGCGCTTAGGGCAACGGCTTATTGCGGCCTGTGATCCAGCCGTGGTGGCGGTCACGCGATACCGTAAGCTTAGCAGTTCCAGTATAGCAACTGCGGAGTCGGCCGCAGCTGCTGGCGCAATTTTTCACATTTCCAGGCCCCTGGCAACAAGGGTGAACGCGACGTCATTTTTTTCAACCGGCCCGGGCCGATACCGCCCTGCTATAGTTCGACAGAACAGATCGCGAACGCGGAAGAACCGGTCGATAGGTGGATATGTCGATAGCAAGGGTCGAGAGCCCGAAAAATGGCGCGAGCGTTCGATAGAGGGCGCCGAATACCGTATCGTTAGCCACGACAACCACCTGCCGCCCAAAGCATGCCTCATGGAGTGACCAAAATGAACCAGACCTCAGTCGCAGACACTCTGCGTGAATACCTGTCACTGCTGGAGTTGCTGGATGATGCCTACTGGGAGGCCGGCACCATTCAGCACAAAGACATGCTGTACGACATCATCAGTATTTTCAGCCAGGAAGTGGCGGAGCTAAACAAACTCAGCGTGATGGACCACCACTACCCCTACGAGGTCATCACCGAGGGCATTCGCCGGGTGATTCCCAAACTGGAGCGGCTGGACGATCTGCGGGAAGACGTCATCCAAAGGACCCAGACCCTGACCGACTTCCGCGACATCCTGTCGTCGGTGCAGGGGATCCTGGAGGCCCAGCTGGACACCGTCTGAGGCCGGCCAGGCCCTGGGCTCAGACCAGCGCCAGGGGCCGCTCCGTCTCCGAAATCAACGGAAACTCCCGGCACACGGTGTAGACGAACTTCGCCAGCGCCGGAATGTGGTGGGCCACGATGGGCAGGCCGGTGTTCAGCAGGCTCACCGAGATATCCCGGCCGGCATCGGCCCAGCACAGTTTGTTGATCAGGCCCAGGTGGCCGAAGGCAGACCGGCTCTGCGGCCCCCAAATGCCCACCGGATTGCCCCCTAGCATCATGCCGGCACTGAATCGCATCGGCACCATCAGGGTGCGATCCAGCTGCAGCGAACCGAACTGCTGAATGGCCCGTCGCACGGTGATCTCGGAGCAGATGCGCTTGCCTTCCCAGACGCCCCCATTGAGCATCATCTGGAAGAACCGGCCCATTTCCTCGGCGGTACCACAGAGGTTGCCCGCCGGTATTACCGCCGCCTGGAAGCGGGGATCGTTGACCACCTCTTCCACCGTCAGGATGTCCCCGCCCAGGGCCCGCTTCACCACCCAGGACACCGGGAAGGTCGGCCGTGGCCCGGTGGCGTAGGTCTGGGCCAGGTGGACCAGCTCGGTCTGATCGATACCGTAGGTGAACCAGCGCATGCCCATGGGCTTGCGCAGGAAATGATCGAGGAAGGTGTCGATGGAGTCCCCCGTCACCTTTTCCAACACCCGCTGCATCACATAACCGCCGGTGATGGCGTGATAGGCCAGCTTGGCGCCATCCACTTCCACCGGCTTCGCCTCACACAGCAGGCGCCAGATTTCGTCCTTGTCCCAAAGCACGTCGATGGGGGTGTCCTTGGGAATGGCGGGAATGCCGCCCCGATGAGACAGTACCTGGTGAATGGTGATGGTGCGCTTGCCGTTGCGGGCGAATTCCGGGCAGTAGTAAGACACCGGGTCCATCAGGTTGACCAGGCCGCGCTCGGCCAGCATGTGCATCAGCAGGGCGGTGACCGCCTTGGACGCGGAGAAAAAACAGACCGGCGTGGCCGTGGTCATCGGCACCTTGGGGGTGTCAGCGCCATCGCCAGGACCATTGCCATGGGCGTGACCGATTGCCCGGTGCAGCACCTGTTCACCGCGATGCCGGATGGAAAGCTGGATGCCCGGGTGAACTCCGGTACGGTAGAGATTCTCAACGCTGCGCCAGATGGAGTCGACCGACTCCTTGCTGACGCCCACGGCGGCCGGATTTTCGCCATCCTGATCAAAATGGCTGACGGTACTCAGATCACTGGGCACCGCGCAGGTATGGAGGGCTCGCCGGGCAAGTTGTTTCATTCGTAACACCTTGATTATCGCTGTCGTTATCGTTGGAATTCTCTATCATTCTAGCTGCCACCTTCGAGCACATTGGCCGCAATGCGCCCCGGAGCGTGTCAACCCATACACAGTGCAGGATTCTCAGCATGCTCGGGTACGGAATTGCCCTCATCGCCATTGTCGCCATCTCGTTCTATGGCTTGTTCATCTACCCCCAGCAACGGGCCCAACGCATCGCCCGCCGGCCCTTTCCCGAGCCCTGGCAACGGTATCTGGTCGCGCACATGGCGCTGTACCGGCGGCTACCCCCGGAGCGCCGCTCGCGGCTGCACCGCGACATCCAGGTGCTACTGCACCGGGCAACCTTCTATGGCTGCGCCGGTTTGCAACTGAATGACACCATGAAGGTGCTGATCGCGGCCCATGGCGCGCTACTGGTCAACGGGCTATCGCCGGACTACTACCCGAAGCTACGGGCCATTCTGGTGTATCCCGGCGCCTATCGTGTTCGGGAGCAGGTGCAAGACGGCGAGATACTGAGTCACAGCGAGCAGGACCGGCTCGGTGAATCCTGGCACAGCGGCCGGCTGGTACTGTCCTGGGACACCCTGTCGGAAGAAGCGGCGGCCGAAGCTGGCCACAGCAATGTCGGCCTGCATGAGTTTGCCCACCAACTCGACCAGCTCGACGGCGCTTCCGACGGCGCCCCGCCGCTGGCGTCGGAGGCCCAGGCCCGACACTGGCAAACGGTGTTCAGCGACGCCTGGCAGCGACGCCAGCGGCAGACGGACCGGGACAGCATTATTGACGAATACGGCACCGAGTCACCGGCGGAGTTCTTCGCCGTGGTCACCGAGGCCTTTTTTCTCCAGCCGCTGACGTTGGCCCAGCAGGAACCGGAGCTGTACCACTGCCTGGTCCGATTCTACCAGCTCAACCCCGACGAATGGCCCGGAATACCAGACGCCGCGGCTTGACTTGCAAAACGTGATAGATGATTATGTTTTGACAAGCTGACCACCGGACTTAACGTGAATAACCCCATGCCAAAACTGCTAGCACAAGCGATGGCCTTGCTGGTTGGCAGCCTGATTCTCGCCGGCTGCGATCGAGGGCCCGACGCCGCCACCCTGAATCGCTACGCCAGCACGGCGCTGCCAGCGGACACGGAGCTGGCCGAGATCTATCAACGATCCTGCCAGGCCTGCCACGGCCAAGGTAGCTCCGCCGCCCCGCTGACCGGGGACGAGGCGGCGTGGCGGCCACGGCTGGCCCAGGGCATGGACACCCTAATCAACCACGTGGTGGACGGCTTCGGCGGCATGCCGCCCTACGGCCTGTGTATGGACTGCAACGTCGATGACTTCGAGCACCTCATCCACTTCATGTCCCGCTACCCTGACCGTCCTGAAGCCGTTGACAGTCCTGACCCCATGAACAGTCCTGACCCCATGAACAGTCCTGAAGCCATGAACAGTCCTGAACCCATGGACAGCCCTGAACCCTGACAGTCCCTGATCGACCGACAAGAGACCCCCATGGCCAACCGTCGCGAATTTCTGCAGACCCTCATCGCCGCCGCAGCGGCTTCCTCGCTGCCGGCACTGGCGGTCAGCGCCACCGGCAGCAACGCCAGTCGCCGGCTGCCCTGGAAAAACTGGTCGGGCTGTCAGCTCAGCCACCCCACTGACCGGCTGGCCCCGGCCACCGTCGCCGAACTGCAGGAACAGGTGCGTAACGCCCGCGGGACGATTCGTGCGGTCGGCTCCGGCCACTCGTTCTCACCCCTGGTGCCCACCGACGACACCCTGATCTCCCTCAACCGTCTCAGCGGCGTGATCAGCCACGACGACGTCCGCCAGCAAGCCACCATCGGCGCCGGCACCCGCCTGGGCCAGCTGGGTGAGCCGCTGGAGGCCCGCAATCAGGCGCTGATCAACATGCCTGACATCGACCAACAGACCCTGGCCGGCTCTCTGGCCACCGCCACCCACGGAACCGGAGCCGGGCTGCAATGTCTGTCCGCCAGCATTGCGGCACTGACGCTGGTAACCGCCGCCGGCGAGCAGGTGGAGTGCAGCCAGGAGCACAATCCCGAGCTGTTTCAGGCTGCCCGGGTCGGCCTCGGCGCGCTGGGCATCGTCACCAACGTTACCCTGCAAAACACCCGGCCCTACCGTCTGAAGCGGGTCTCGGAGTGGTTGCCCATCGAGGACATCCTGGCCACTGCCCAGGACAACGCGGACCGCTACCGCAATTTCGAATTCTTCTACCTCCCGTTCTCCGGCATGGGCCTTCAGGACACCCACGAACTCAGCGCCGAACCGCTTTCCAGCACCGACCAGTTCGACCAGAACGACGGTGCCCGGGACCTGCAGCAAGTGCGCGACCTGCTGAGCTGGTCGCCCACGCTGCGCCGGATGGTGCTCAAGGGCATCCTCAACAGCATCGAGCGGGAAACAAAAGTGGCGGCGTCCTGGCAGAACTACACCAGCGCCCGCAACGTCCGCTTCAACGAAATGGAGTATCACCTGCCGCGGGAGGACGGACTGCAAGCGCTGAAAGAGGTTCGCGAACGGCTGGAGAACCACTTCCCGGAGGTGTTTTTCCCGCTGGAAGTCCGCTTCGTCAAGGGCGACGACATCTGGCTGAGCCCGTTTTATCGGCGCGATACCATCTCCATCGCCGTGCATCGCTACTTCGAGGAAGATTACCGACCGTTGTTCAACGCGGTGGAGCCGATCTTGCGCCAGTACGGCGGCCGTCCCCACTGGGGCAAGCTCAACACGCTGACCGGCCCCGACTTCGCCGCACTCTATCCGCACTGGGAGGACTTCAAGACGGTCCGCCGGCAGCTGGATCCCACCGGCCGCTTCCTCAATTCCTACCTGCGGGAGCTGTTCGCCTGATGTCCCACAGCGAAGCCTTCCACCGCAGCCGACGCCGCTTCCTGCTGGGCAGTGCCGCCCTCGGCCTGGCCGGGGCCAGCGCCTGGCTCAGACCCGGCGCCGCTGGCGGACACCACAGCGACTATTTTCAGGCACTGAGCACCGCGGCGGCGGCGCATAACCAGTACCGGCCATTGATGATCGTCGATGAGCAGCGGCTGCTGGCCAACCTGGACACCCTGACCGACCGCCTGGCGGGACAGTACCACTACCGGATTGTGGCCAAGTCGCTGCCCTCGGTGGAACTGCTCCAGCTGCTGATGGCGCGGGCCGGCACCGAACGGTTGATGGTGTTCCACCAGCCGTTTCTGACCCAGGTCGCCCACCACATTCCACAAGCCGACGTGCTGCTGGGCAAGCCGATGCCGGTACAGGCGGCGCGCCAGTTTTACCAGGAGTTCTTCGCCAGCGGCGACCCGCGTTTCCAGCCGGCACGCCAGCTGCAGTGGCTGGTGGACAGCCCGCATCGGCTGGCGCAGTACCGGCAGCTGGCGGAGGAGCTGGGCCAGTCGCTGCGCATCAACCTGGAGATTGATATCGGCCTGCACCGGGGCGGCGTTCAGGACCGGGACCAGCTGGTGCAGATGCTCAGGCTCATCGAACAGTCACCGTGGCTGAGCTTTTCCGGCTTTATGGGCTATGAGGCCCACATCACCCAGGCGCCGGGGCGCGCCGAATGGCTGCGGGACCAGGCCATGGCGCGCTATCGCGCCTTTGTCGTGCAGGCCGAGCAGACGCTGGGGCGATCGATTCGCGATCTCACCCTCAACACCGGCGGCAGCACCACCTACCCGCTGTACCGGGACCAGCATCGACGCTTTGTCCCCAACGAGCTGGCGGTCGGTTCGGCCCTGGTCAAACCCACGGATTTTGACCTCCCCACCCTGAGCGACCATCGCCCCGCCGCCTTCATTGCCACTCCCGTGCTCAAGGTCACTGACCGGCTTGCCATTCCCGGCGTTCCAGGTCTCGGCCAACTGATGGCCTGGTGGAACCCCAATCGGGCCAAGGCCCTGTTCATCTATGGTGGACACTGGCCGGCGACCCCGGTGTCCCCGGCGGGACTGAGTACCAACCCGCTGTACGGCCGTTCCAGCAATCAGGAGATGCTCAACGGCAGCGTCGGACTGACGCTGCAACCGGACGACTGGGTATTCCTGCGGCCCAGCCAGAGCGAACAGGTGTTGCTGCAATTCAATGGCCTGGCCCGCTATGACGCTGAGCAGCGTCGAATCACCGGCCACTGGAGTGTTCTGGGCTAATCTGGACTAATCTTGGCTAATCTGGACTAAGCAGCCTCGCCGATCCGGTGTCAGCGCCTTACCACACCGTCATTGGGGGCAGGGCGACGACGGTGCTAAGCTCACGGCAACGGCGACCAACAGCGACCATGGCATGAACAGCACAACGATCGGGCAGACCTTAGCTTACCTACTTCCAGTTTGGGCGATGAGCTTGCCGGCACTGGCCCAGGAAACGCCCGACCCCTACAGCCTGCCGCCGACCCGACTGGATCGCTGCCTGCTGATCGAAAACGGCGTCAAACGGCTGGCCTGCTTTGATGCCGCCCTCGATACCGAGGCGGCCAGCCAAGCGGCCAGCCCGGAGGAACGGGCCCAGGCGGAGAAAGAAACCGAGTTGCTGTCCCCCCGGCAATACAGCGATACCGGCGGCGTCGATCGGGAAAACAGCATGGCCGCGGCCCTGGTCAGCCGCCACATCGCCACGGAACGGGCGTTCATGTCCTTCGCCGGTGGCTTCCTGCCCTATCGCCAGAGTTACCTGTTGCCCTACACCTACGCCCAGTCCGCCAACCAGCGGCCGTTCAGTCCCGCTCTGGGATTCACCGATTACGATTACGACGTCAAGAACCACGAGGCGAAATTTCAGTTCAGCTTCAAGATCCCGCTGCTCAGCGGCATCTTCGACAAACGCACCACCCTGTGGTTTGGTTATACCCAGCTGTCGTTCTGGCAATTGTATAATCGGGAAGATTCCGCCCCTTTCCGCGAAACCAATTACGCACCGGAACTGTTCCTGCGCTACGACGCCGGACTTGACCTGGGCCCGGGCCGGCTGGACGTGGTGTCGCTGGGCTTCACCCATCAGTCCAACGGCCAGACCGAGCCTCAATCCCGTAGCTGGAACCGCATCACCGGCAACCTGGTCTACGGCGTCGACCGCTGGTTGTTCATGGCCAGCCCCTGGTATCGCATTCCAGAGAGCCGCAGCGATGACAACAACCCGGACATCGAGAAGTATCTCGGCTACGGCGATTACTGGGCGATCTTCAAGGTGGACGAACACCGTTCGATTTCGCTGAAGCTGCGCAACAACTTGCGCGCCTCGGACAACAAAACCTCGGTCGAGCTGGGCTACAGCTTTCCCCTGGGTTCGTCAGTGAAGGGCTATATCCAGTATTTCAACGGCTATGGCGAGAGTCTGGTGGACTACAATGAACGCATGCACCGGCTGGGTGTGGGCATCATGCTGCACGACTGGCTCTAGGGAGCCTGCTGGCGACCCCGGAGCAACAAATTTTCTGAGGAAATCCGACAGCTTATTTCGCTATCAAGGCAACAGGGCAGTGAGGCATCATCGTCCTGCCCCCGATTCACTCTGGAGTCCCGATGAGCGAGCCCTCTGCCCCCATTCTGTACCTGCCTCACGGCGGCGGCCCGTTGCCACTGCTGGGTGATCCCGGCCACCAGGCCCTGCAGGATTTCCTGGAATCCATCCCGGCCCGGCTTGGCCAACCCGAGGCCATCGTGGTGATCAGCGCCCACTGGGAAGCCGACACGGTCACCGTCACCACCGGCGCCCAGCCGGAGCTGATCTACGACTACTACGGTTTTCCCGAGGAATCCTATCGCATTGCCTATCCGGCACCCGGCCATCCGGCATTGGCTGCCGACATCCTGCAATGCCTGGCCGATGCCGGTATCCCGGCCCGTGGCGACGATCAACGCGGCTTCGACCACGGCCTGTTCGTGCCGCTGAAAATGATGTACCCACAAGCCAAGATACCTTGCGTTCAGGTATCCCTGGTACACGATCTCGATGCCCAAACTCACCTGGCCATCGGCGCGGCCCTGGCGCCGCTGCGCAAGCGTAACCTGCTGGTGGTCGGTTCCGGCCTGTCGTTCCATAACATGAAGCTACTCATGGGTGGAGACAACAGCCATGACCGGGAAATCGACTCCTTCCATGACTGGCTGCGGGCCAGCCTGTGCGATCCCACCATCGTGCGGGACACCCAGGCCCTGCGATTGACACACTGGGGCCAGGCACCCGGTGCCCGGCTCTGCCATCCGCGGGAAGAGCACCTGCTGCCACTGCATGTCTGCTGGGGCATGGCGGCCGACTCATCCCAGGCCGAGGTGGTGTTTGATGGTCCGGTGATGGGTCGTCGGGCCATGGGGTTGCTGTGGTAACGGCTCAGTCCTTCCGATCCTGATCCCGTTCCCGTTCCCGTTCCCGTTTCAATAAGGCGCGTTTGCGCTCGATCCCCCAACGATAGCCCGATAGGCTGCCGTCGCTGCGGACCACCCGGTGGCACGGGATCGCCACCGCCAGTGTATTGGCGGCGCAAGCCCCGGCCACGGCACGAACGGCCGACGGCTGACCGATGCGCTCGGCGATTTCGCTGTAGCTGGCCGTGGTGCCCGCCGGAATGGCCTGCAGTGCCTGCCAGACCCGTTGCTGGAATGCGGTGCCGCGAATATCCAGCGGCAATTCCAGCCCCAGCCCCGGCGACTCCACGAGGCCCACCACCCTGGCCACGAGCCGCTCAAATTCCGCATCACCGCCCACCAGCTCGGCGTTGGCGAATCGATCCTGTAACTGGGTCACCAGTGACTCCGGCTCATCGCCCAGACTAATGGCACACACGCCGCGCTCTGAGCTGGCCACCAAAATGGCGCCCAGGGCGCATTGGCCGACGACAAACCGAATGGTGGCTTGATGCCCGCCCTGGCGGAAACGACTGGGCGTCATACCCAGCCACTGCGAGCTGTCGGCGTAAAAACGGCTGCTGGACTCATAGCCAGCATCGTAGGCAGCTGCGGTCACGCTGTCGCTTTGCCGCAAGGCGTCCTGCAGCCGCCGCGCGCGATGGCCCCGGGCATAGGCCGCCGGACTCAACCCTGTCTGCGCTTTGAATAGTCGCTGCAGATGGTAACGGCTGAGGCCGGCCCGCTCGGCAAGCTCCTGCAAGGATGGCGCGGTCTCGGCGGACTCGATGTAACGGCAAAGCTCGGCAATCCGCTCACCTGGCCCGGTCAGGGCCTCCGGCCGACACCTGCGGCAGGCACGGTAACCGGCCCTTTGCGCCGCCAGCGCGTCATCGAAAAACTCGACGTTGTCGGGGTTGGCCCGACGCGAAGGACAGGAGGGACGACAATACACGCCCGTGGTCTTTACCCCGTAGAAGAACTGGCCATCGGCGCGGCCATCCCGCGCCAACACCTGTCCCCAGCGGGGGTCGTGAATGGTTTCCGGCTGCTGGGTTGTCATGGTCGATTCTTTCCCGCTACTTGAGATGCTGTTATCACTTTACCCTGCGCCCACCGGCAAGACACTCCGTTTGTTGCGGTCAAACCGATCCACTGGGGAGCCTGCCGGTTTCGTGTTAAATTGCCAGCGATTCATCCCCTTATCCACAGAGCAGAGAGCTCATGACGCCCGCCATCAACACCGCCCGCAAGGCCCGGGTCAGCCATCAGGTCCACGACTACCCCCACGACCCCGGTAGCGAATCCTACGGCCTTGAGGCGGCCGAAAAGATGGGGGTGGCACCAGACCGGGTGTTCAAGACGCTGGTGGTTGCGGTGGATGGCAAGGAACTGGCGGTTGGGGTGGTTCCGGTCAGCGCCAAACTGAGCATGAAACGCATGGCCAAGGCCGCTGGCGGCAAGAAGGCGGCGATGGCCGATCCCGCTGCCGTGCAACGGGCCACCGGCTACGTTCTGGGCGGCGTCAGCCCCTTGGGCCAGAAGAAACGGCTGAAGATCTTCATCGACAACTCCGCTACCGGCTTTGACACGGTGTTTGTCAGCGCCGGCCGCCGAGGCCTGGAAATCGAGCTGGCCCCGGGCGACCTTCAGCGCCTGACCAGCGGCGTGTTCGTGTCCCTGGCGCAGGCAGAATGAACCTTAGGGAGCCTCTGATGAACTCCGAATCGCCTCTGCGCGATCTGAAGGCTGTAGATGCAAGACGCGGTTCGCAGCTAATGGCCGTAAGCCCTTGGCAAGAGCCGCAACGCCGCAGGTGCAGCCTTCAGAGCGCGCCCTGCGGGGCGTTCAGAGCCATCCACACTCGGCGTTGCGCCTTTTTGCAAGGTCCAGACATTACTGCCAAGTCCAGACATAACTAAAAAGTCGCGCCTTGATTGTGAATGGCTCTGAATGCCAGAGGTGATCCGGAGTTAATCAGAGGCTCCCCAGGAGCCACACCGGCCCTGTCCTTCGACCATCCTGGCCGGCTTTTCTGACGGCGACTCCGTAACAATCTGCGGTTTTCGGTGTCACTAATGGCACAGATCCAGCAGAGGAGGGTATCCCCATGGGCAGAGTCCTGTTATTGGCCGCAGGCCTGTTATTGGCCAGCACGATGGCATGGGCGGGCAAGGCCCCCGTCTACACCGGCCTGTTATCCAATACCGGTGCCGGAGGCTATGACGTGGTCAGCTACTTCGAACAGCAACAAGCGGTGCCCGGCTCCAGTCACATCACCACGGAATACCAGGGCGCTACCTGGCGCTTCAGTTCCGCTGAGCACCTGGCCCGGTTCGAGGCCGATCCGGAGCGCTACGCACCCGCCTACGGCGGCTACTGCGCCTGGGCCGTCAGCCAGGGATACCTGGCCAAGGGTGATCCCAGGCACTGGACCATTCTGGAAGACCGCTTGTACCTGAATTTCAGCCAGTCGGTTCAGGACACCTGGTTACAGGACACCGCAGGCTTCATTCAACAGGCCGACCGGAACTGGCCCAGCGTGCTGGAATAGGTGCTGGAATAGATGTTGGAATAGGCCCTGGCTGGTCATCAGCGGCGCGCAGAATCCGTACCCCACCGGTCGAATTCTGGGCCGGTGCAGGGCCCAGGTCAGGTCGCCAAACCATCAAGCGACGCTTAGCCGCTAACGGCGCAGCGCTGCGGCCATTATCGGTCCAACCTGCTCATCCGTTAATACGGGACTGACATCCAGGCGCATCAAATCATTCCATTCGAGCGCCCACTGCTGGATCAGCACCGGGTCGTTCGCCTCCAGGATGGCCACCCCGGTTTGCTGGGCAACGGCAAACCAGCGCCCCAACAGAGTGACGCCATCCGGCGGCTTACCGCCGGTTTCGAGAAATCGCGCGATGGCTTCATTGCGACGTTCGGGTTCCAGTTTCCAACTCAACATAAACAACATACCTAACCCCCCTATCTTAACGGGCAGGGTCCACCGCTCCATTGGACAGGCCCTGCCGGGCCAGCTGAGCGGCTAGTGCTCCGGCTTGCGGTTCCACATCTTGCGCTTGATCAGCCACTTTCCCGAGGGTTACCTGTTCAACAGTCAGGCGACGGTGAGCCGGAAGTTGGACGCTGCGGCAACCGATGGCCTCCCTGGCGAACCACTTCGAGTAGGTCAGGGAATCGCTGGCGTTGACGGCGCTGGCGTAGGAAAGGCACAGCGATTGGAGCACGTCGTCAGCTTGGGACATGGTGCTGCCTCCGTTACTGGATCACTGCGCTGGCTGAATGCTGCCGTCAGAGGCCAAAGGTGGCGGAGGGACCAGCCAGCCGGGCCGGCATTGCGGCCAAGCCTCTTGTTTCAGTTTAGTCGATTTTTGCTGGTACCCTATTGAGCAACGGGGCGGAAGGTGGCCCTCGGTTATCGCCCCATGGCCAGGGTTGGGCGGCTCTCAAAAACCAGACATCCTGGCCAAGTCCGCTTAAACTAGTCGGCTACCCAGCCAGACGCCAGAGCCCCATGCGCAAGAGTTTTGAGTTTACCCTGAGTCAGCCCCAGACCGCCGCCGAGGCCTTGGCGGAACACACCGGCCTGTCCAAGGGACGGATCAAGGACGCCATGACCAAGGGTGCCTGCTGGTGGACCCTCAAAGGCAAGCAACTCCGCCTGCGCCGGGCCAGCAAGGCGCTTCAGGCCGGCACCCGGTTGACCCTGTACTACGACGAGCGGGTGCTGGCGCTGAAACCAACGCCGGCGCAATGCATTCAGGATCATGGACGCTACAGCATCTGGCACAAACCTCATGGTCTGCTGGCGCAAGGCTCCCAATGGGGCGATCACTGCAGTCTGTTGCGCTGGGTGGAGCAGCAGACCCGCCGGGACTGCTTCCTGGTGCACCGCCTCGACGCCGATGCCGCCGGGCTGATGGTGGTTGCCCACGATGCCAAGGCGGCTGCGGCCCTGTCCCAGCTGTTCCACGGCCGCGCCATTCGCAAGCTCTACCAGGCCCGGGTAAGCGGGCAGCTGCAGACCGGGGAGCAGCGCCTGGATGCCGCGATTGATGGCAAAGCCGCGCTCAGCCACGTCACCGTTTTGCGCCAGGAAGAGGCCGCCACCCTGGTCTCCGTCATCATTGAGACCGGTCGCAAGCACCAGATCCGCCGCCACCTGTCGGGCATCGGGCACCCCATTCTGGGTGACCGGCTCTATGGCGGACCAACCGGCCAGCCCTTGCAGCTGGTGGCCGTGCAACTGACGTTTCAATGCCCATTACGGCAGCAAACGGTGGATGTGGTGCTGCCCGAAGAGCTGCAACTGCTGGCCGTGGCTGCACCCGAGCGCTAGCCGTCAGCCCGGTGACGCCGACGGTGCAACTCATGCACCTGCGCGGCAAGTTCGGGCACCGGGCCATCCACCTCGACTCCCGGAACCACCGCCTTGATCGGCAGTGTCTGTACCGGCGCTGGTGGCAAGCCCAGTTTACCCAGCCAATCCGCCAGCTGTGCCGACGAGCTGGCGTAGACGATCCGGCCCAGCCCGACCCAACCATGGGCGGCGGCGCACATGGCACAGTGCTCACCGGAGGTGTACACCGTCGCCTGCGCCCGTTGTTCCGGCGTCAGATTCTCGGCCGCCCAGCGGGCAATCTCGAATTCCGGATGGCGGGTGAGATCGCCACTGGTCACCCGGTTACGGTCTTCGAACAGCACCGTGCCATCGCCGCCCACCAGCACCGAACCAAAAGGATCGTCCCCCGCCAGGAGAGCCTCCTCCGCCAGGGTCACGCAGCGCTGCAGATTGCGGAAATCGGCATCGGTTACCATGGTGTCCTCCTGTGTTACCTGCCATCAGGCCCGCGATCACCGGGCCCGCCTGATTACAACTTAGTCGGCCAAGTGCTCCCCGGCCAGGCCAGCCGCTTACGAACGCCGGTGCCGCCGGCGCCACTCACTCGGCGTCAGGCCGGTCCAGAGCTTGAATACCCGGGTAAAGTTGGCCGGTTCGCGATAGCCCAGCAGCTCGCCAACCCGCTGGATTTCCAGATCTGAATTGGCCAGTAGCTGGCAGCTGTCGCGACGGCGGGCCTCTTCCAGCAATGACTTGTAGCTGTGCCCCTGATCCTGCAGGCGCCGGCGAAACGTCCGCGTGGTCAGATGCAGGGCTTCCGCCAGCTGTTGTGGCGAGGGGTAGCTCTCGCCGCCGAGGGTAATGGCGGCGCGGGTCTGACGTACCACATCATCGCCGGCATCCTGCAGGTTACTCTCCCGCTCGCAGTGGGCAATGGCCTGGGCCAGCGCTTCCGGGTTGGCGGTAGGCAGAGGCTCGTCCAGCCAGGCCCGAGGGCCATAGACCGCCAGCCCGGAACGGGGCATGTCGAAACGAACGGCGGGCAGTGAGTCCCGCCAGGCCTCGAAACCAACCGGTTCCGGGCCCTGCATCCAGATTTCCCGTCGCATGGCAACGGTCGGCATGACAAAGCCCATGCCACTCGCCATGCTGGCCAGGGTGGAGCTGAAAAGCAGATCCCGTATCTCCGCCGGTAGCGGCAGCTCAGGTATCAGCTCAAACAAAAGTCCCTGATCGAGCTCCGTCATCATCAGCAGCACGCCCCGGCCGCGCAGGTGCCAGAACCGTTGCAGCAACTCGGTCACCTCCCGGGGCGTGGCGGCGCACATCACCGCGTAGCCGAGACTGCCATGGGCGGTCAGCGGTAGCCGCAAGCCGGTCTGGAAACCGGTGGTCATGTCTCCACTCAGGGTGTGGACGGCCCTCAGCACCCGCAACGTGTCCAGTAGCGACAACCGGCCGGAGGGGTCATCCAGCGCGTCGGCGGGCAGTCCGGCCTGCCGGAGTATCTGTGCCCGGGCCACGCCCTGCTGCTGCACCACCTCGGCAAACATACGGGGATAGGTAACCGCCTGACTGGCTTGTCGGGCCCAGGCCGGGTAGGCCGGCGAGGCGGATGAAAATTCGGATGCAGACACAGTGGCCACCAATGACAAGTGCTTTGTCCACCGAGCATCTCACGCCGACCCGTAGCCGACCAGTACCTTAGAGGCCAGAGCACCACCAACCCTGTATTTCTTGGAGGTCTGATATGAACGCCATTGCAGCCATCACCCGTGCCACCAGGTTCCGCCGGGCCCAGGCCCAGACGCCGGCAGGCCTGGTGCCCCAGGTGCGGCAGCCGAAGTTCCATTTCCCCGACGATCTGCCGAAGTACTGGTGGGCCAATGATCCGGCCCGGACCCTGCTGCTGGCGGCACTGTCGTCAGGGTTTCCGGCGGGGGAGCGCTTTTTCATCGACTCGGTGCGCCATTATCAGGACCGCATCGACGATCCCCAATTGCAGCAGGCCGTTCGCGGCTTCATCGGCCAGGAAGCCCACCACTCCAAAGAACACAAGATGCTCAACGGCTATCTGGAGCAGCGCGGTATCGGTCTGGGCCGCCTGGAGCAGGAAATCCAGGATCTTCTCGACTGGATGCGCAAGACCTTCACGCCGGAACGGCAACTCGCCCATACCGTGGCCGTTGAACATTTCACCGCCCTGATGGCTGAGGAGTTCCTGCTCAAGTACGACGCCCTCGAAGAGATGGATCCACGCATGGCGCCCATCTGGGCCTGGCACGCCATCGAGGAGTCCGAGCACAAGGCCGTGGCGTTCGATGTGTACCGGGCCATCGGCGGCAGCGAGTTCATCCGGCTGTCCGAGATGCTGGTGGTCAGCGTACTCTTTCCGCTGTTCACCACCGTGCATCTGGTCCAACTGATGAAGGAAGACGGCCAGCTGGGCAACCTGAAGTCCTGGGCCGGTACCCTGAACTACCTGTGGGGCAAGCCCGGGGTGTTTCGCAAGCTGCTACCATCCTATTTCAAATACTACAGCCCGAATTTCCACCCGTGGAATCACGATGCCCGGGCGCTGGTGGCGCAGGCGAAACGGAAATGGCTGGATAAGGACGCCGGCTAGCCAGGCCAAGTGTACCTTGGGACCGGCCTACCCATGCCCGGAATGCATGGGTAGGCGGTTGGTAGGGGCTAAAAAATCGAGGAATGTTCGGTTTCAAAACCGGTGGCGGTACCTTCCGTGCCCTCATGGACATGGGTCCAGTTTGCCTGTACCGAAGGCGTTTCCCCAGACAGGTCCACGGCGATATCCAGTACGAAGCCGTTCATGGCGATGGCAATCAGCCGGACGGTATCGTCCCTAGTGCTGACCACTTCCGCCACGTTGATATCCCAGAACCGGGGATCGTTAGCGGCGTTGTCGGAATGGGGCGTGCCGCCCGCGAGCAAACCGAATGGGAATCCGTCCAGGGCCTCATCGGCGAACGAAAAGGAGCGGTTGTCATCGAGGTGGATGGTGAGCGGCAGCAACGCCGAGAACTGCTCCACCAGGGCGCTGTCGATGACCGGGTCAAAGATCAGTTGGCGGGTGGCGGTGAAGGACACCAGGCCGTTTTCTTCTGTGCCCGAGAGCACCCCGTTGTCGATCGTGGCGGGAACGAAATAGGTCGCGCCGGTGGAACCGTCTACCTTGAAGGATTCAAAGTTGCCCAGGGTGTCAAACGGCCCAGCCAGTTCATCATTAGCGGCATTGGCGTAAATGCCGTCCGCCGATTCGTTGGTGCCATAGGCATAGCCCTCACGGGACACCACGAAGGTCAGCCGGGTCACGGTATCACCAAAATCCACGGTGCCGTCATAGAGGCCGGCGTACTGGATGTACAGACCCAACACCAGGTGACCTTGCGCTTCGCCGGCGTCGACCAGGGTGTAGGGACCCTCGGGCAGTTCATCGGTCAACTGGGTCATGATGCTCTCAACCGCCGACTCAAAGTTCTCGCTGGTTTGATCAAACTCCAGAACGACACCGATGTCTTGAAGGGAGGATTCATCAATGGCAATGCCGTTGGAAGGATCCTGGTCGATGTCCAGGCTGATCAGCAGCCGGGCCATGTTCAGCACGGCGTCCGTGGCTTCATTGGTGTTGTCACCCACCAGCGTCGCCGGCGTGATAAAGACGGTGTCCTCGTTCATCACCGTGCTACCCAGTTCGATGCTGCCCACGAAGAAGGTCACCGTATCGCCGATCTCACAGGTCAGCACGCCACGGGCATCGGTCAGGTGAACATCCGTCGAGCTGGAGCACTGATACTGCAAACCGGAGACACTGCTGTCCACGAAGGTGGCTGACACCGTCTCCGGCTGTGGCTCAGGTGTTTCAGTCCCCGTCGATGGGTTATCGTCC
Source organism: Marinobacter sp. SS21 (assembly GCF_028369065.1). Taxonomy (GTDB): domain Bacteria; phylum Pseudomonadota; class Gammaproteobacteria; order Pseudomonadales; family Oleiphilaceae; genus Marinobacter. The sequence continues at coordinate 139,764 of NZ_JAQNDA010000001.1, read as the reverse complement.
TTATTGGAGCTGCCGCCGTTACAGGCACTCAGCGCGAAGCATGACGCCAACAATGCCGCCAAAATTCCTTGGTTTTTCATTATGTTAATTCCATAAATTAATTATTAGGCCAGTTAGCAAGTTGTACGGCGATGGACCGGTTGGTCACCGCCGTGCGCAAATATTACAGACTGTCAACATTTTGATAAAGCGCCAGCCTCGTCCGGGGCGCTCCCGATCTCTGCCATCAAGCCGCCGGCAACCTGGATGGCCTGCCCCACCGACTCAACAGGCTGAACACCGCGATGCCCAAGGCATCGGCAAGCAAATCCTGAGCGTCCAGGGTCCGGTGCGGTAACCAGGCCTGGGTCAACTCCTCGCACAAGGCGAACAGGGTGACGGCAACCGTGCCGAAGTACAGTCGCAGCCGGCCCAGACTCACTGTGCGAAGCTCCAGCGCGAGATTCAATAGCAGGGTCAGCAGCCCGTAGAGCAGCAGATGACCGAGCTTGTCGCCATGGGGCACTTGGCTGACCAACTGGATGAGCGCCGTGCTACCGGTGTCGGCGAGGTAAATGATCCACAGCAGGAAGACAAAAAATGCCAGGGTAAGCCAGCCAATGGGTTTTCGCATCGGGTCACCATCTCTTGGGTTGGTTAGGGGCGGCGCGGTGCATGCCCGCCCCAATCGATATCCGTTGGCAGCATAGGGCCACCAAGTGGCAATCCGGGCTTTAAAATAGGATGAATAGTGGCGCCAGACCCTCAATCCACCGAGCAAGATGACCCTTAGGGCGATGGCCGCCCGCCGCGACGGTCCAGGTAATGCGCCACCGAGCACCGGATAACCTCGGCCATGGGCGGTGGCAGTAAGCCGTGTTGCCGCTCAAAGGCCGCGATTGTGGTGGTATCGAAGCGGGTGGGCTGAATGAAGTGCAGCGCCTCCGGGTAGGTATTCATCAGGGCTGCCAGCCCCGGCAGGCGCAACAGCGCGGCCAGCCAGGGGATCGGGATGAACCGTCGCGGCGGGCGCCGGCCCAGCCCCACCGCCGCCAGCGCCAGCAGTTCTCGCAAGTTGGGGGTGGCCGGGTCCAACGCCAGCAACCGGGGTGGCGGCTCGCTGGCGGTGGTGGCCAGGGCAATCAGCCCCGCCAGGTGGTCCACCGCCACCAGCGGCAGCCAGTGCGCCGGTGTGCCCGGCACCAGCGCCATCCGGCCCCGGGCCAGGTTATCCAGCAGCGCAAACAGTGGCTGGGCGGCGTCCAGCTCACCGGTGTCGCTGTGACCGGCCACGGTGGCCGGCTGTACTTCCACCAGCGCCAAGGTGTGTTCCGCAGCGTAGCCACGAACCTGGAACGCGGCCTCCAGCTTGCTGGCCTCGTAGCCGCCAACCCGGTGGTACACCCGTGACCAGTCGGTTCGTTCCGGCTGCTCCTGATCAATGCCCACTCGTCTAAGATGTTCCCGGTTCTCCAGCATAAAGCCGCTGATGAACACCAGCCTGCAATCCTGGCTGTGAGCCAGGGCCGCCACGGCCAGACTGCCGGTGACGTTGGTGCGCCTGGCGGCTTCGGCGTCCAGCTGCCAGGCAAAGCGGGCGCCCAGGTGTACTATGGCCGAGAGTCGCGGCAGCGTCGGTGGCAGACCAAGCCCGGGCTGGTCCAGGTCGCCGGTCACCGCGTCGAGACAGTCGGCGTTGCCGCCGAGTGCCTCGACCCGGGCACGCAGGGGCGCCAGTTGCGTCTGGGGGTTGCGGAGCATGGCCAGGACTCGGTGATTGTTTCGGGTCAACTGGGCGCAGACATGGCGTCCGATAAAGCCGGTGGCGCCGGTGATCAGTACGGTCATAGCGGTGTCCTTTCGCGGTGTGAAGGCAGGGTTCACCACTACGCTAAGGTATAGAGTATGCTCGAAGGTCAACACACTTCAGCGATGGACACGATCATGCGCATTGCCGAGCTGGAACGGCGCACCGGGGTGAACCGCCATACCCTTCGCTATTACGAGAAAGAGGGTCTGCTGCAGGAGGTGGCTCGCCGGGGCAACAACTATCGGGATTATCCGGAGCAAGCGGTACAACGGGTGGGCATGCTCCGTCAGCTCAAGGAACTGGGTTTCTCACTCAAGGAAATCCGCCAGGTACTGGATGCCCTGCGCACCGACAGCATCGACTGTGAACAGGGTGCAGCGCTGATGGCCGACAAAAAAGCCACCGTCGATCGCAAGATTGCCGAGCTGAGAAAGGTCAGCGCACTGTTGGGCCGGGAACAACGGCGTCTGCAGGAAAGCGCGGCGTTGCAGCGGCAACAGGGCCGGTGCCGGGCCTAACGCTGACTCAGGATGACGCTGCGAGCTGATCATCCATGGCCCGGGCCGCCTGCAGTGCGGGTCGCTGGGCCAGCCTGGCGGCATAGGCCTCGAATTCCGGACGCTTGGGCATCGAGCCAAACTGCATCCCCCAAATCACATGGGAGCCGACGTAGACATCCGCCGCCGAAAAGCGGTCACCGGCAAGGTAGTCGGAGGCGGTCACCGCCATCGCCAGCACATCCAGCGTGCGCTCGAAACTGCCGTACCCGACCATCCGCTGCTGCTCGGCGCTGACGGTGACATGGCGGGCCTTGTCGATCATCGCCGCCTCCACCGGTCCGGCGGCAAAGAACAGCCAGCGGTAATACTTCGCCCGCTCGTTGGGCGCCGGTGCCAGGCCCGCATCCGGAAAGGCATCGGCCAGGTAGGCGCAGATCGCCGCACATTCGGTCACCACCTGCCCCTTGTGCGTTAGCGCAGGCACCTTGCCCATGGGATTGATGGCCAGGTAATCGTCGGCCTTCATCGGCGAGCCGTAGTCCAAGAGCACCTGGCGGTAAGGAACACCGGTTTCCTCCAGCATCCAGCGGACAATTCGGCCGCGGGACTGGGGATTGGTGTAGAAGATCAGATCACAATCCGCTGCATCGGTGATGGCCACAATGACGCTCCTTGTTGGTTGCAGGAATCCTTTCAGGCTAGTCGATCTTGCCCGAAGTTGGGAAATGATCCGGAGTCATTCCGAGGCGCCCTGGAGCGTCTCAATGGCATGGCGCAGATTGTCTCGGGCCTGCGACTCGAGCTTCTTGCGCAGTGGCGGCAAACGGTAGATCGGCTGTCGCGCCAGAAAAGCCATTAGGATGTCGCGGCGCTTGCTGTGGAAAGGGGCGTCCGGTACCCAAGCGTATTCTTCCCGCACCTGACGTTGGTATTGGGCAAACCGCGCCGGCGTGGCGCCCAGGATGGCCAGGTCGATATCCACCAGTAATTGCTGATCGATCCCCTCGGGCAAGACGCTGTGGCGGGTAGCCAACACCAGAGCCTTGACCCGGCCAATACGCTCAGGGCAGACCCCGGCGGCCCGCAATGCCTCCCCGGCCCAGGCCGCGCTGCGGGCTTCGTTGTCGCCCGCTTGCACGTCATAGATGGCATCGTGAAACCACAGCGCCACCGTCACCGCCGCGGCATCCTCCGCCAGACCGAGGCAGGATTCCAGCAGCGTCAGACACTCAACCAGATGTTGCCGGCTGTGATACTTCCGGTGCGGTTCGTCGTAGGCAGCGATCAGTCGCTGTTTCAGCGCCTCGCCGTCACCGCGAGCCCCCAGTGCCGACCAACAACGAGCCCAGGACGCATTGAGGACGGTGTCGTCAGAAACGGATGGTGACATGGGTCTTGGGAGCAGGCGGCGAAAGAAGCGCTATCCGCGCCATCCCCCGCACTGCCTCCGTACTCCTGTGTTATTGGGGTAGATAGACTTCCGATTTCACCGGATGATTGGTCGCAGCGATACGGCGTAACTTCAGGTTCATCGACTGGACCAGCATCTGAAAAGCGGAAATGGGGTCGACCAGTTCCTGTGTACTGTGCTCGAACCCGTCCAGTACCTGTTCCTGAGTGTCGGATAGCTCGCCGGCAGCCTCGTAGACGGCCTCAAGCAAGTGATGAAGCTGCATTTTCTCGTTCACAATGATCAACCGGTCCCGGACCTTTTCCCACTGCGCAACGCTCATCCTGGTGTTTCTGGCAAGCTTTCGTCTCACCTTGTTGATATTAATCTCAACCGCATAGGCCCGGCCCAGATCAACCAGTTCCTGCATCAGCTCGTCCGTCACATGAACCCCAACCGAGGACAGTCGCTGGCGAGTCCTGTCGCTGGTCAGCTGCTCTTCCCGCCAGCTCCACTCGGTCGTGTCTTCATAACACTCGATGAAGAATTCCCGGGGATCGGCAATTCTGATGGCTTTGCCTTCGGTCGTCAGCTCCTGTTTTAGCCGTTTCAGGAAATCAGTGATGGAATCGGCCTCGTCAAACAGCATCCGATGGCCGGCGGGACGGCTGTCGTAAGCCGCGTGAGCATTGGAGGTGATGCACAGACTGCCATCGTTCAGTTTGCCGGCGACTTCGTAGATAAACGAGGCCTCGGCGCTGGCCTGGGACGACTGAGCTTCGTAAAGGGCAACCACCGCCCAGTCCTTGACCTTCCACAGCGAGAGCCGAATGATCGCAAACCCGCTGTGGACACAGAAATAGCCCACGTGATGGGCGCCAAGGATTTTGAGCTGACGTTGCTGGAAATCCAACCGCTCCCGCTCCACCCAGTCGTCAGCACTGGACGGCTCCAGCTCCATCGACTGGTCTGGCAGCACGGCCATCGCCATCGTGAGGTCAGCATTGACTCGCGCTCTAACCAGCCGATAGACCTTCCAGGCCAACAGTGCGATTGCCAGAAGGAGAATCAGAAACACCACACCCAGAATCTGCAAGATCATGCCGTTACCCTACGTTCCCTGCCCATTGCTTATTGTTGCTGCGAGGGCTAAAACTGCCAGTAAACGCGTCACAGTAAAAGTGCCCGATACGGTTTTTTACCATGCACTTCGGTGCCGATCAGCTCCCATTAAGCCTAGCAGCCCGATTCGAATTGGCGTACTCGCACCAGGTTCAGTGAAACGGACACCCAGTGGTGGCGTTGCGATGATTGATCAGTTTCCGGGGGCCCAGCTGGCAATAGTCCAGGCGGTTACCTGGGTAGCTGGGGTAATGGTTGGCCAGCCAGCCGTCTGAGAACGGTTTGCGTTTCCAGGGCCGGTATATCTTCCCGGTCAGCCACCACAGCCCCAGTCCACAGCGGACAACCGCGGTCTGCAACCTGGTGGGTGGCGACAGGCCGAGATGCGCCAGCAGCGCTTTATCCTCCAGCAGGGCGACCACCACGGCAGGAATGACCGGCCGCACCCAGCGCGGAAACTGCGCCTTGATGCCTTCGATGGCGCCCAGGGCGACGGCTTGATTGGCCGGGTGGTACCGCTCATGCCGGCGTCGGTAATCCTGCTGCCACTGGTTCAGCGACGCCAGGCTTTGCTGTTCAAGCTCACGACACGGATCAAACTCAATACCCATGGCCTTGCCGACGCTGACCATTTCAGCCCTGATCAGCTCGATTTCATCCGGCGTCAGGCTACGCCAGCCCCAGCGGGCGTTCCAGTCAAGCGGGTTCAGGAACAGCCGCAACAGCGTGTACAGATAGTCCTCGTTGGTGATCGAATAGTGACTGTGTACCCAATTCAGGTGTTCAATCATCTGCGCGCGTTCACGGCTGCCTTCCGGGTGGCTGAAAATCGAGGTCAAGGTCGCGCGGGTGTCGTCCAGCCGCTTCACCCCATCCATCTCATACTGGCCGGTACGGTGCAGAAGTCTGGAAATCGAGGGGATGGCGTAGGTCTGAAACTGGGCCAACTCACCGGCAATCAGGAAGTCCAGGGGGAAATCATGCTCCATGATCCGGCGGTAGCGTGAGAATTGGTGGCGTCGTTGGCGCTCGCCGGTGTCGCCGGCCGGGATGACGATGGACTCGTTCATGGTCTGGTTGTCCGATGAATAGACTCGTGTCTATTATTAAGGCAACCGCACAAAACGCCATGGACGGACCGGCGTCGGTGTCCATTTCTGGACACCTTGACAGCCATGTCCAGACCCAGAACCCAGAACCCATCGAGGTGCCCATGCCTTCAGCCAAGCGTGCCATCCAGCAGGCGTTTCTGGGCCAGTTGACCCAGCAGCCCTTCTCGCGGATTCAGGTCAAGGAGCTGGTCGAACACGCCGGCGTGGCCCGTGCCACGTTTTACCTGCACTTCAACTCCAAGGAAGAACTGCTGCTGGATTACTGCGACGATATGTTCGATCGCTTTTTCGAACGCATCGAAGGCCAGCTGAACCTCGCGGACTCGGTGGATGAACCGGTTGCCAGACTGATGTTCGCCACCTTCGCCGCCGAAAAAACGTTCAGCAGGGTGCTGACACAGGACTCGGTGCAGTCGATCCTGCTGGGCCGATTCCAGGGCTATCTGGCGCGGGTGGTCGGGCATGTCTCGCGCCAGTCCGGTGGCTATCGGCTGCCCCCCAACCAGCTCACCTACCTGATCGACTATTGGGCCGGGGGCTCGTTTCTGTTGATCAAGCAATGGATTGAACGGGACTTTACGCCAGGCGAGGAGGAAATGGCCCGCCTGTATTCGAAGCTTGCACTGTCCGGTCTGCGAGCGCTGATGGACTAGTGTGCCGTCGGCTCAATAACCCGTCACGGTGCTGGCGATACAGGCATCCGCACTGACCGGACCCGAATATCGTGAACCAGGATGGTGTCGCCAGACTGGGCCAGCGTGATGTCCAGCTGGGCGTCTCCGGCAGTGAAGTGGGCGAGCAGGGAAAAGCCCAGCAAGTCATAAACCGTGCCGGCGATAGGCACGTCGGTACTGACGCCGAGGTATTGCAAGTGCTCGAAGGACCGCAGTGACCCAAGCCTGGCGGCCGCCTGCACAAAGCGCTGGCCGTCGTCGGAGGACAACTGGCCATAAAGGGCTGGCGTCAGCATCGGCGCCAGCCGTTCCAGGTCCCAGGTCACCAGGGTCGCCAGGCTGCCCTCGAAGTAAGGCTGGGCAAGTTCGATGTTTTTTGAGGTGTTGATGCCGAACCACACCACCACCAGGAGCAGCAGGGCGACCAGAGCCGACATCAGATAGCCCAGCGTCTTCACAAATCGGTTCATCTGCGGCGTCCTTTCCCCATCATCAGCAAGAGATCGACGGCACAATCATGGCATCGCCTCGAAGACCTGTTCGATACACCCGGCACGCTGGCGTTTGAACGGGTCCTCGTTAACGCCTTCCGCCATGCAGGCGGTGTACAGGGCAATGTAGCGATTCAGCAAGGCGCGACCGTCTTCCACGGAATGTGCCGCCAGGGTTTGCACAAAGGATCGCGGGCCCACCTGGAAGTGCTGGTAATCAATGGGGTAGTTCCAGTCGCCGCCCCAAACAAAGAAACCGTGGCGGGCGAACAGGTCCGCCACATGCTCCGCCATACCCGAGCGTGGCGTTTTGTTGGGACGACTGTCGGAACGATTGACCGCATAGCGGGCACTGGCCGGCGGCAGGATTTGCGCGGTGCCGTCAGTCCGAATGTCGATAAACGGGTTCTGGACCGGGTTGAGATCAATCGCGACGCCATAGGCATGGCTCGACCAACCGGAGCCGCCGGTAATGCGCCGGCCGTTGAACGCAGAGGTGTTGTTAGCGGCCATCGAGGCGTTGTCGTCGCCGCCGTAGGCTTCAATGGGACGGGCGCTGGCGATGAAAAATTGCCGTGCCAGCAACTCATCGGTGATCGCCGCAACGTTCGGTGCGACCACATCCAGCACCACCAATTCACCATCGCGCTTGATCTCGCCGTTGTCGCTGGCATAACTGAAGCTCACCTTGCTCAGGCGATGGCAGGGCACCGGATTATGGTCGGTGATGACACCCTGCGCCTTCAGTGCACGACACTCTGCCAGGCTCAATAACCGGTAAGAGGCGGTTTCCACGGCGGCAACATCCATGGATGCATGGGCGCCGCAGGCGAGCCAAAGCTGCAAGGCTGCCCCCAAGGCAACCAGGCATTGCACCGATGTTTTCTTCACACCCGACTCCTTGAAAGGGTTAGCCTCATAGTCATTTCGCGCAGACGTACTGTATCCAATGCCGGGGATTCGGTCACTTCAAAAACCCGCTCCGGCTCCCTCCGCCCCAGTGTTCCGTCCAGTTCATTCGCCGAGCGTCTGAAGGAATTGTCCCAGAGGGCTCTGAGCCGATGTTGCCACTCGTGGATGTGGAACCACATCTGCAGGCTGGCGCCTTGGTCGGAACCCTCTGAGATAATCAGTAGGTCAGCGAATGAGCCAGACGGGACATTAACGATCGCTCAAGCCCTTGCCGTCAAGAATCCTCGGTACGCAATTTTCAACCCGCGACTGCCGCGTGCGCGACTGTTTCGCGCCCGAAAAATGGAGAAGGTAGCCTCGTTGCCGCCCGGGGGTTAATTGCTCAAACGCCGTTTTCAAGGCCGGGTTCCGATCCAGTTCGTTCTGGAATTCCTCGGCCACAGGAAACTCGTTCGTTGGCTTGAAGTCCACCGCTTTGCCGGCCTTTTCGACGGCAATGGCTTCGCGCAGGTAGGCCTCCAGGGTAGATGCCTGCGACGCGATGTCGGCCACCCCGGTGAACCGGATCTGCCGCGCCGATTGCACATTCTCGGTTTGTGCGACAAGAATCCGCTCAGGATCCTGAATCAAGGCGCCTTTCATAAACAACAGCGCACAGTAATCCTTGAAGCCGTGCATCAACACCACGTTTTTTCCGTCAAGGGCGTAACACGGCTTTCCCCACTTGAACGCCTCCACCAGCGGACTGTCGAGCAGGATCTCGCGGAGTAGCCGGTACTCCTGTTGCCATTGGCTGGCGTTAGCCAGGAACGCGTCCACTTTCGGATTCGGTGCCTTACCAGTGAGCTGAGTCATCATGAACTCCTTTTCATACTTGTTAGCACTGGCCTGCCTGCTAGGGAGCCTCTGATTAACTCCGAATCGCCTCTGCGCGATCTGAAGGCTGTAGATGCAAGACGCGGATCGCCGCCAATGGCCGTCGCCCTTGGCAAGAGCCGCAACGCCGCAGGTGCAGCCTTCAGAGCGCGCCCTGCGGGGCGTTCAGAGCCATCCACACTCGGCGTTGCGCCTTTTTGCAAGGTCCAGACATTACTGCCAAGTCCAGACATAACTAAAAAGTCGCGCCTTGATTGTGAATGGCTCTGAATGCCAGAGGGGATCCGGAGTTAATCAGAGGCTCCCTAGTACTTTACTGTCGGAGAGTAGCTGATGCCAGAGAGTACCTTATGCCAGAGACCGGATGGCACTTTATGCCGGCGAGCACTTTACGTCAGATAGCCCTCTTATCTCTGATAGCACTCTATCGCCGCCGTGCCGGTAACGCCAGCCTCAACCCGGAACCTTGGGTGTGCGGTTGCGGCGCTGAGGCCGTGGCGAACACCGCCCAAAGTCGACCGTTTCCGTAAGGATCGCTCTCGACCGGGAGCGGATTCGCAATCTGCAAGGAGAGACGCCATGCCAGGCACAAAAAACCCGAACCACGGCCGGTGATTCGGGTTTTTTTGTGCCTGCAGGCCGTCAGCCGGCCCTCAGATCTGTCAGGCTACAGACGCCCGGGCGTCCGCCAGGATCTTGTTGAGGGTCTTGCTCGGCTGCATTACCTCGCACACCTTGTCGGCCGGGGCGTTGTAGTAGCCGCCGATTTCGGCCGGGTGGCCCTGGATCACGCTCATTTCTTCGAGGATCTGGTCCTTGTTGGCTTCCAGCTGCTCGGAAATGTTGGCGAAGTAAGCCTTCAGTTCGGCGTCCTCGTCCTGGCTGGCCAGGGCTTCCGCCCAGTAGCGGGCCAAATGGAAATGGCTACCGCGGTTATCCAGCTCGCCGGTCACCCGGGACGGGGACTGGTTGTTGTCCAGCAGACGCTCGGTGGCCTGGTCCAGGGTATGGCCCAGCAGGCGGGCGCGGGCGTTGGCTTCTTTCTCGCCCAGCTCGTCCAGGGAGACGGCAATGGCGAGGAATTCACCCAGGGAATCCCAGCGCAGGTGGTTCTCTTCCAGCAGCTGCTGTACGTGCTTGGGCGCGGAACCGCCAGCACCGGTTTCGTACAGGCCACCGCCGGCCAGCAGCGGCACGATGGACAGCATCTTGGCGCTGGTGCCCAGCTCCAGGATCGGGAACAGGTCGGTGAGGTAGTCACGCAGCACGTTGCCGGTCACCGAGATGGTGTCGAGGCCGCGAATCAACCGCTCCATGGTCCAGCGGATGGCCCGCACCGGGCTCTTGATCAGAATTTCCAGGCCGTCGGTATCCAGCTCCGCCAGGTAGGTCTCGACCTTCTTGATCAGCTGGGCGTCGTGGGCGCGCTCGTCGTCGAGCCAGAACAGCGCCGGCATGCCGCTGGCGCGGGAACGGTTGACCGCCAGCTTGACCCAGTCGCGGATCGGCTCGTCCTTAGTCTGACAGGCACGCCAGATGTCGCCTTCCTCAACCTTGTGTTCGATCAGCGCACGGCCGTCGGCATCGACCACCCGGATAATGCCGTCTTCCTTCATTTCGAAGGTCTTGTCGTGGGAGCCGTATTCTTCCGCCTTCTGCGCCATCAGCCCGACGTTGGGCACGGTACCCATGGTGGTGGGGTCGAAGGCGCCGTGGGTCTTACAGAAGTTGATCACTTCCTGGTAGATGGTGGCGTAAGTGGACTCCGGCATGACCGCCTTGGTGTCCTTCAGTTTGCCATCCCGAGCCCACATCTTGCCGGAGTTACGGATCATCGCCGGCATGGAGGCATCGACAATGACGTCGCTCGGTACGTGCAGATTGGTGATGCCCTTGACGGAATCCACCATGGCAATTTCCGGGCGGTGCTCGTAACAGGCGTGCAGGTCTTCCTGGATTTGCTCCTGCTTGGACTCCGGCAGCTGCTTGATCTTCTCCAGCACGCTGGACAGGCCGTTGTTGGGGTTGACGCCGATTTCGTCGAACAGCTCACCGTACTTGTCGAACAGCTCTTTGTAGAAAATCTTCACCGCGTGACCGAACACGATCGGGTGGGAGATCTTCATCATGGTGGCCTTGACGTGCAGGGAGAACATCACGCCGGTTTTCTCGCAATCGGCAATGGCGTCCTCGAAGAACTGACACAGCGCCTTCTTGCTCATGAACATGCCGTCCAGCACTTCGCCTTCCAGCAGGGCCAGGTCGTCTTTCAGCACCGTCTGCTCGCCCTGGCTGTTCTCGAACACGATGCGGGCATTGGTGGCCTTGTCCAGGGTCAGGGACTGCTCGCTGGAGTAAAAATCGCCGCCGCGCATGTGGGCAACGTGGGTACGGGACGCCGGGCTCCATTCACCCATAGAGTGGGGGAACTTACGGGCGAAGGCCTTGACCGCGGCCGGGGCGCGACGGTCGGAGTTGCCTTCCCGCAGCACCGGGTTAACCGCACTGCCCAGCACCTTGGCGTAACGGGCCTTGGCCACTTTTTCCGCATCGGTCTGGGGGTTCTCCAGGTATTCAGGCAGTTCGTAGCCCTGTTCCTGGAGCTCCTTGATCGCAGCACGCAACTGGGGAATGGAAGCACTGATGTTGGGCAGCTTGATGATGTTGGCTTTCGGGTCCTTGGTGTATTCACCAAGCTCAGCCAAGGCATCGGGGACCCGCTGGTCTTCACTCAGGTAATCCGGGAACTGGGCCAGGATGCGGGCCGCCAGCGAGATGTCGCTGGTGTCGAATTCGATGCCGGCCGGCAGAGAAAAAGTTTCCAGAATGGGTAGCAGGGAACGGGTTGCAAGCGCCGGTGCTTCATCCGTCAGGGTGTAAACGATCTTGGACTTTGATGCGGTCATTTTCGTCCTCTGGATAGTGTTGGAGTTCAGGACGGTCATGGCCAGACCGGACGTCTTGTGAACGAGCGGTCAGGGCAAAGACTGATTACGAACTTTTGATGGGCGTACAAAGATACCAGTTTTTTCATCACAATGAGTAAGAAATTAGTATAACAACCTACTTATTGTCCCATGTGGCGGTGACAATCCGGTTAAATAGCGGATTTTTTCGGAACATTCGGAAAACTTATGAAAAAGCGGGGGCGTCCCCCGCACCAATACCAAGCATAGGCACCAGTGCGGGGCATTGCCATGCTCAAGAAGAGGGCAAGAGCTTGGCGTCGATCAGCACCGCACGGATCTGGTCCAGTGCCTCCGGGTTGGCGAGGGCGTCGCGGTTGTCGCTACGGGCGGCGCCGTTGATCAACCGGGCCACCGCCAATTCCACTTTCTTGCCGCTGCGGGTGTAGGGAATGTCTGGTACCGAGACGATGTGCCGGGGTACGTGACGGGGGCTGGCGCCGTCCCGGATCCGCTTGCGCAGCCGCGCCACCAGTTCGTCGTCCAGCCGGTGGCCGGCCACCGGCACCACCAGCAGCACCACTTCGACGTCACCGTCGATCTGCCGCCCCACCACCAGGCTGTCTTTCACCGCCGCCTCGGTTTCCACCTGACGGTAGATTTCGGCGGTGCCGATACGGACCCCCCCCGGATTGAGGGTGGCGTCGGAGCGGCCATAGATGATGGCACCGCCATGCTCGGTGAATTCGATGAAATCGCCGTGGGCCCAGACACCGGGATAGGTGTCGAAGTAGGCCTCGTGGTAGCGGGCGCCATCGGCGTCGTTCCAGAAACTCACCGGCATCGAGGGCAACGGCTGGCGACACACCAGCTCGCCACGGCCGTCACTGACCGGTTGGCCGTCGTCGCCATAGGCCACCGCATCCACCCCGAGGAAGCGACACTGGATCTCCCCGCGCCGCACCGGCAGCAGCGGCGTGGCACCGACAAAGCAGCCACAGATATCGGTGCCGCCGGCGATCGAGCCGAGCAGCGCCTTGGGAGCCCCGACGGTATAGATCCAGTCGTAGTCCTCCGGCAGCAGCGGCGAGCCGGTGGAGAACACCACCCGCAGCGCACTCTGGTCCAGATCCCGTGCCGGCGCCAGTTCGGCCTTGCGACAACCGGCAATGAAGCGGGCACTGGTGCCAAAGTGGGTCACCCGCTCGTCCGCCACCGTCTGCCAGAGGAAATTGAGGTCCGGGTAGCCCGGCGAGCCGTCCACGGTGATCACCGCAGCGCCAGTCAACAGGGCGGAAGCCTGCCAGTTCCACATCATCCAGCCACAGGTGGTGAAGTAGAGGAAACGGTCGTCCGCGCCGACATCGCCATGGAGCATCAATTCCTTGGCGTGGTTGACCAGCAGGCCAACGGCACCGTGGACGATGCACTTGGGCTTGCCGGTGGTGCCGGAGGAGTACAGGATATACACCGGATGGTCCGGCGGCAGTGGGGTAAAGGAGGGCGCCTGGCCCTCGCCGAAGGCCAACGCCTGTTCCCACGGGGTCACCTTTTCGCCCTGCAAATGCGGCTGCTCCGGCAGCTGCTGCACGCTGACCACGCAGCGCAGGCTGGGCAGGGCGGCGGCCAGCTCGGCAAATTCGGACTGGCGGGGGAAGACCTTGCCGCCGTAGCCGTAGCCATTCACCACGATCAGCGCGGCCGGTTCGATTTGGCCGAAACGGTCCTGGATGGCGCCAGTGCCAAAGTCCGGCGAGGCGGAACTCCACACCGCCCCCAGGCTGGTGGCGGCCAGCATGCCGACCATGGCCTCGTAGCCGTTGGTGACCACCCCGGCAACCCGGTCACCGGCCACGATGCCCTTGCTGCGCAGGAACGCCTCCAGCGCCCCCACATCCCGCTTCAGTTCGGCGTAGCTGCGCCGCAGCACCGGGCGGGTCTCGCAGTAGGCGACTACCGCCTCCCTGGTGGCGTGTTCGCCGTCGGCGTGGCGCAGCAGATTGGCCGCGAAGTTCAGCTGCATGCCCGGGAACCACTGCGCCCCTGGCAGATCGCGGCGGCCCAGCACCCGCTCGGCGGGGGTCTCGCAACCCAGGCCGCAGAAATCCCACACCGCCTGCCAGAAGCCTTCCAGGTCGTCGATCGACCACTGGTGCAGGGCGTGATAATCGGCAAACGGGCCCTTGCCCTGGTCTTCCAGCCAGGCTTTGAATCGTGCCATCTGGCTGGTGTTCAGTGTCTCGTCGCCGGGGACCCACACCACCGATGACTGTTCGGTATTGCTCATGCTTTTCTCCTATCGATACCGCCGTTCGGCGCCAACGCCCTATTGCATGTGCCAGCCGTGGCTGACCACCACCGACTGCCCAGTGAGCGCCGCCGAGGGGAAGGCGGCCAAGTGTACGGCCAGTTCCGCCACGTCTTCCACCGTGGTGAACTCGCCGTTCACCGTGTTCTTCAACATCACCTTGCTGATCACCTCCTGCTCGGAAATGCCCAGCTCCCTGGCCTGTTCCGGGATCTGCTTGTCCACCAGCGGGGTGCGCACGAAGCCCGGGCAGATGATGTTGCTGCGCACACCATGTTCGGCACCCTCTTTGGCGACCGCCCGGCACAATCCCAGCATGCCATGTTTGGCGGCCACATAGGGCGATTTCAGCGGCGACGCCTCCAGCGAGTGCACCGAGCCCATGTACAGCATGGTGCCGCCGCCGTTTTCGTACATCCGCTGCAGCGCGGCCCGGGTCACCAGGAAGGCGCCGCCCAGGTGGACATCGATGACCTTGCGCCAATCGCCGTAGGCCAGCTTGTGTACCGGGTCGATGTGCTGGACGCCGGCATTGGCCAGGGCGATATCGAGCCGGCCCCAGTCGTTGACAATGGCCGCCACACCCTGCTCCACCGCGGCTTCGTCAGTGACATCCATGGTTACAGCCATGGCGGTGCCACCTTCGCCTTCGATGGCTCGGGCCGCGGCTGCGGCGGCCTGGCCGTCCAGGTCGGCGACCGCCACCCAGGCGCCCTCACGGGCGAAATGTTCGGCAATGGCCCGGCCAATGCCACGGGCGCCGCCGGTAATCAGGGCAGTCCGGTTCTGTAATCGCATCTTGTCAGTCTCCTTAGTCGTACGCCACGCTGGGCAGCCAGGTCGCAATTTCCGGCACCAGGAACACGATGGCCAGCGCCACCAGCTGGATAAGGATGTAGGGCACCACGCCACGGTAGATGTCGGTGACCTTGATCTCCGGCGGCGCCACGCCCTTGATGTAGAACAGGGCAAAACCCACCGGCGGCGTCAGGAAGGAGGTCTGCAGGCACATGGCAAACAGGATGGTGAACCACACCAGATCAAAACCCAGCTGCTGCACCACCGGCGCCACCAGCGGCAGGATAATCAGGGTGATCTCCACCCAGTCGAGAAAGAAGCCCAGCAGGAACACCCCCACCAGGATGGTCAGTACTACGCCATATGGACCGAACGGCAGCCCCAGCAGCGCGCCCTCGATGACCTCGTCGCCACCGAGCCCCCGCAACACCACCGAAAACGCGGTGGCCCCGAGGAAGATGGCGAAGATGAACGCCGCCGTGCGGGTGGTCTGGAACAGCGAGGTGTTGAGTACCGGCAGCGTCAGCCGACCCGACAGCAGCGCCAACACCAGCGCGCCCAGGGCGCCTACCCCCGAGGCCTCGGTGGGGGTGGCCACGCCGGCGAAGATGGAGCCCAGCACCCCAAGGATCAGCGCCGCGGTGGGAACCACCGCCTTGAACACCTCCCAGATCACCGCGGGGCTGACCCGGACGGTACCCGCCGGCACCGGCGCCAGATGGGGCTGGAACAGTGGCCGCAGGATGGCGTAACCAACATACATGGCACCCAGCATCAGGCCCGGCAGGAACGCGCCCATGAACAGGTCCCCCACCGAGGCGTCCGGCACCGCCAGCCGGTCCGCCATCAACACCAGCATGATGGAGGGCGGAATCAGGATGCCGAGGGTGCCGGTGGCGCAGGCAGTGCCTACGGCAAAGCCTTTGTCGTATTTGTTCTCCATCATCACCGGCAGCGACAGCATGCCCAGCAACACCACCGACGCCCCGATGATGCCGGTGGTGGCCGCCAGCAGCACGCCGATCACGATCACGGTAACGGCATAGCCACCCCGGACCGCGCCGAACAGCTTCACCATGCTCTTCATCAGACGCTCGGCGATGCCGGACTGGTCGAGCATGATGCCCATGAAGATGAACATCGGCAGGGCCACCAGGGTTTCACTCTCGACGATGCCCCAGATCCGTTCCGGAGCCAGGCCCATGGACGAGGGGTAATCGAACCAGAGATTGGCGCCAAACTGCTCCACCGACACCACGCCGATCACAGTCCAGATCACCGCGGTGCCGCCCAGCACCCAGGCCACCGGGAACCCGGTCAACAACAGCGCCCCAAAGGTGAGGAACATGCCGATTACATATAGGGTTTCGAGCTCCATCAGGCGGTGTCCCCTTTATTTTTCTGGGTGGGTTGGCATGGGATGGGTCGTGGGAACCCGAACAGCAAAGCGGTGACCTTGAACAGCCGGGACACCGCAGCCAGGGCAATCAACAGGAATGAAATCGCCACGATGGCCTTGAGAATCCAGCGCTGATCCAGCCCCGCCGGCGCCGGACTGGTCTCGCCCACCTGGTAGGAACTGAGCGCGTAGGGCACCATCTCGTAGATGGAAATCACCAGAAATGGCAGCAGCAACAGCAGGATACCGATCAGCTCAATCCAACCCTGGGCCTTGAGGCTGAGGCGTTCGTGGAGCACGTCGACCCGCACATGATCGTCACTCACCAGGGTATAGGCCAGGCCCAGCAACCAGCCGGCACCGGCGATGTGCCACTGCAGTTCCTCCAGCAGTACCGAGCCCTGGCCAAATACGTACCGGCTCACCACCGCCCAGATGATCACCCCGGTGACCACCACCCAGCACCAGGACGCCACTTTGCCAATGGCCGTCAGCACGCCGTCGAGCCACCGGCTGAGCCGGGTGTCCGGCAATTCGGTGTGATGATGGATCAGCTCTTCGGTTGCGGTTACGGAGGCATGCCCGGGCACGGGCGAGCCTTGATCAGACACCGTCATGGAAGGTTTCCTCGTTCAGACTACAAACGACGGATGGCCACCGGCTGGGGCCATCCGTTCGGGTCGCAGCCACCGGAGCGATTCCGGCACCTGCGACCATCTGGCGGGTTTACAGGTCGCTCGGCAGGTAGGCGCGGCTATCCCAGACCCGGTAGGTTTCCATGAACGCCTGCTGGCTCTCGTAGACCCGTTTGAAATCGGGATCCTTGGCAGCCTCTTCCTGCAGTACCTCCTGGGTCACCGACTTCAGCTCTTCCAGGACTTCGCGGGGGATCTGATCGGCCTGCACCCCTTGATCCTGGAAACCGGCCAGCACTGCACCGTTCTTGTACTCGCCTTCGGCCAGGCCAAGGGTGGTGGCGGCGGTGCAGGACGCTTCCACCAACGCCTTCTGTGAGGCGCTGGCGTCTTCCCACTCGTCGCCGTTGATCAGCAGGTACTGGGCGGTGAACTGCTGGTGCCAGCCCGGGAACAGGTTGTATTTGACCACCTGCTGGAAGCCGAGGATCTGGTCGATGGCGGGCATGGAAAACTCGGTGGCATCAATGGTGCCTTTCTCCAGCGCCTGGTACAGCTCGCCGCCGGGCATCATGGTGACCGACGCGCCCAGACGCTCCAGCACCTTGCCGCCGAGGCCGGCAAAACGGATCTTCATGCCGTCGTAGTCTTCCAGCGTCTCGATCTTGTTGGCGTACCAGCCCGCGGTCTCCGGGCCGATGATGCCGCACAGCTGGGCGTGCACGTTGAAGCCCTTGTTGGCGTAGACCTCCTGCAACATGTCATGGCCACCGCCGTAGTAGTACCAGCCGATGTAGGCCCAGGGCTTCATGCCGAAGGGCACCGCCGCGAACAGCGGTACCGCCGGTACCTTGCCCTGGTCATAGCCGATCCAGGTGTAGCCGGTGGACACCTTGCCATCGGACACCGATTGCAGGATATCGAACGGCGGCACCAGTTCACCGGGTTCGTAGACCCGTACCTGGATACTGCCGTCGGACGCGGTGGTGAGGTTTTCGGCAACCCAGGCGGCCGGTGATCCCAGCCCCGGCAGGTTGGTGGCGAAGGCAACCGGCATTTTCCAGCGCAGATTGTCTGCGTAGGCGGAACCGGTCGAGAGAGCGATCGCGGCGGCGACGCCAGTGATGGCCTTGGCAAGTTTCATCGAAAGGTCTCCTGATCTTATTGTTGTCTCTTGCCTGTCGGCTGGAATGCCGCAGGCCTGGTCTGAGTGTAGTCAGCCCACGCAGGAAACAGAAAAGGCGGGAGGAAACGTAGGTGCCATTTTTGTTGTCTGCGTTGTACCGACGTCCTGCCTGCCGACAGTAGCAGGGGCCGTGCCACTCATGACTATTTCAATAAAAACAAAAGGATATCAACATCGATGGGAGCGGACGCGAATTCATTTTGTCTTGAAACTCGGACAGCTTCAGACATTGGTCGCAAGGGGATGTCCGGAAAACGGGACAATCGTCCGGCTTTCAGGACAGTTTGGCCAATTTCTCGTAGAGTACCGATCGGGAAATGCCTAACAGCTTGGCCGCACGGGTGCGATTGCCACGACTGGCGACCAGCGCCTCTTCGATCGCCTGGGCCTCCACCGCCGCCAGGGTCTGGGCCAGGGGTCTGATGGGTCGCGGCGCCAGCGACGATGCCGGCCGGCCGGAGCTGCGGGGCAACACCTTGAAGATGGCGTCGGCATCCAGCAGGCCGTTGTCCTCCCCCATGGTCAGCGCCCGTTCCAGCACATTGCGCAATTCGCGAATATTGCCGGGCCAGTCGTAGCTAGCCAGCGCGGATACCGCGGAATCGGTGATCTCGCCGCGCAGTTCCAGGCCCTGGCACAGGTCCTCCAGGATCGCCTCACACAGCACCCCGAGGTCCGGCAGCCGTTCCCGCAACGGAGGAATGGGGATTTCCAGCACGTTCAGGCGGTAGTAGAGATCGGAACGGAAGCTGCCCTCGGCCATCATCGCTTCCAGATTGCGACTGGTGGCGGCGATCACCCGGACATTGACCGGCACCACCTTGTTGGATCCCAGCGGCTCGATCTCCCCCTCCTGCAGCGCCCGCAACAGCTTGGCCTGCAGCGCCAGCGGCATGTCGCCCACCTCGTCCAAAAACAGGGTGCCGCCATTGGCGAGCTGGAACTTGCCCTCCCGCTGGCGACGCTCGGCGCCGGTGTAGGCACCGGGGGCCACGCCGAAGAATTCCGCCTCCAGCAGGTTTTCCGGAATGGCGGCGACGTTGACGCCAACGAAAGGCCGCTCCGCCCGGCTCGATGCCGAATGGATGGCCTGGGCCAGCACCTCCTTGCCGGTGCCGGTTTCCCCCAGCAGCAACACCGCCACGTCCCGCCCCGACGCCAGCCGCGCGCGCCGCTTGACCTCCAGCGCGGCGGGGCTGGCGCCGACAAAATCACCGAGACTGTAGCGGGTGCCCCGGGTCTTGCGGGCCAGCGCCTTGCGGGCGGCCACCAAGTCCTGGTGCAGGCGGCGGTACTTGCTGACCAACGGAGTCAGCGGCTGCAGGTCGTCGTAGAGCACGAAGGCCACCGCGCCCTGAATCTCGCCGTCCTGGTCATAGAACGGCAGTCGGGTCACCACCAGTTGCTGGGTGTCATGCTCCATGATGTCCAGCAGCAATGGCTGGCCGGTTTTTACCACCTCGTCCATGCGGGTCTGGGGAATCACCGCACGCACCTCCCGGCCAATCACCGCCTGGGGATCCGGCAGGCCCAGCAGACTGGCATAACTGGCGTTAATCCAGGTGATACGGCTGTCCCGGTCGACCGCGATGGCGCCGGCGCTGGCCTGCTCAAACATCGGGAACAACACCTCGATGAGCTCACGGGTCAGTCCGCTGCTGGGATTTTGCTGGTACGGCTTGGTCATAAACTGGCTACGGCCTGGAAAGGATTCGGTCATGGCAACTTACCCGCCCAGCCCTCGATGCGCGAGGACGGACTGTTCCAGAGAGTATATGGGGGGGTCTGAATTGGCAATTGGCAAGCCCTAGCGGATCCCGTGCCAAGTTTTCTTTTACCGATAAAACAATCGGTTAACAAACCAGCGAGGACACAGTGTCCTGATGGCCGGACACTGCCAGACGCCGCTGGGGCCCATCACCGCCCGGCACAGGGCAGCACTGGCCCATCTCCCGCACCCCACTGCGGCTGCGTCAGGCAATCCAGACAGTGTCCGGCCAACCGGACAGAGCCATGGACAGTGTATGGCTAGAGATACAGATAGAGATAGAGATAGAGATAGAGATAGAGATAGAGATATGGAAACCAGGCGCCTCAAACCCGGAAAAAAGGGCGGGCGCCACCGGGCTTATTATTGGTTTTATGGATAACAGTATCCGAATTAAGTCATTTTTTTGGATTAGCGGGCTGTCGCATACTGAACGAGCCAACGTCGGCCGCCGCAGTATGGTTTGATCGCCATGACAGATTCCACCGTCCACAAACCCAATCCCTGTGCCTCCGCGCCCTGCCTGCTGACCGGGCAAGATCCGGCACACGCCTATCCCACGGCGTCAGCCGACCAGGTGCTGCTCAACGGCCTGGCACGGAGTTTCGGCCTGCGGGCCGATGGCGCCGGGGAATCGACGCCCCTGCGTGAGCTGGGCCAGCTGTTTCACAAGCAGCAGGTCACCGCCGACACCGCGCTGGAGCAACACGATGCACCCTGGGCCAATGTCTACCTGATCCAGCATGGGGTGATGCGGCTGTTCCGGGAAGCGCCGTCCGGCAAGATTTCCATCCATCATTTCTTCGCTGAAGGAGCCCTGATCTGGCCGGTGTTCGGCCGTAGCCGCACCGTTCGCAATACCCTGTGCCTGTCAGCGGTGACGCCCTGCACCCTCTGGATCGCCGATTTCCACGCCTTCCGAGCCACCATCCGCCAGCGTGGGGAGGGCCACTGGGCCCGGTTCGCCCTGGCACTGACCGAGGAACTGGCGGAGTCTGCTTCCATGCGCGAGTTTCACAAACAGACGCTGTCGGCGCAGCAGCGCTACGGGCTGCTGTTGCGGGACTATCCGGAACTGGTGCAACGGGTGCCGGACAACCAGCTGGCGTCCTGGCTGGGGGTGGTGCCGGCGACCTTCTCGCGACTCAAGAAGGCTCGCTGACCGACGCTGGCCGCTGGCGCCCATCGGCTTGCCACAATGGGTAGGGAATACCCGCCAACCGGTTGATCACAAACGCTTGCCCCAACAGCAACGCCACCCCGGCCATCAGCACCGGCAACTGCGTCGGCTGCGGCATCAATCCCAGCGAGACGATCAACGCGGTGGCCCCGGCTGGCGGGTGGGGGACTCTCAACAGCACCATCAGACAACCGGTCAGTCCGAGCGACACCGCCGCCGCACCCACCCGAGCCAGGCTCACCCCGGTCTCGATGGCCGAAGGCGCCTGCAGCAGGCCAAACAGATACAGACTGAACAGGCCGGTGACGGCGCCAAGGAGATGGCCGCAGAAGGTGTTGCGGGGGGAGGCCGCCTGCGCCAGCGGGACGTGGAACAGGATGAAGGCGGTCGCGCCGAGCGAGGGAAAGATGAACGCCTGTTGGGTGAGCAGCGCCACCAGGGCGATCAGGGCGATGCTGAGGCCGCCATTGACCAGGTTGAACCCGGCCAGCACGGTGCGTTCGCTATAACGTTGGCTCAGCCGCTCCAGATGCAGAGCGCGCAGCAGACCGCTGGCCAGTTGCCAGCGCAATCGATCGTTCCGGACTCCCATGCCCTTCCCTCATACGCACCAAAACAGGGCGAGCATGTTAGAAGAGAGCGCCGTGTCGAGACAAGCATCGCCCGCGATCGAACTTGACGTACATCAAGGTGGCTACCTTGAGGTACGTCAAATCCGGGCTGGGGCTTACTGAGCGTCCATGAATACTGACAATTCCTTGACCGGGGCCGACAGGTAGCTCAGTCGCAAGCCGTTGACCGGAATCTCCAGATCGAACTGCACCAGACCGGCCACATCCACCGGGATGATCTGGGGCTGCTGGTTGTACTGCTCGATCACCTGACGACCGTCGTCGAGGAAAGTCAGCCCGCCCAGCAGGTTGAGATCCAGCTGAATGCTGTGCTGGTTATGGGGCAGGTTCAGGGGCGTTTCCAGGTCGGGCGCGTCCAGGTACAGGTTGACGTCGGTCTCGAACACCGGGAAGCCGTCGTCGCCGGTACGGATCAGGCCCGGAATCAGCGCGCTGCGGTTGCCCTGGTCGTCCTCCGCGTAGCGCATGCGGATGATCTGCTTGCCGGTCGGGGTCTCGGCCCAGGTCAGGTCGGTCAGCACTTTCGCATGTACCGTCAAGGAGTTGGTGGTGAGCAGGGTCGGGTGCAGCAGCACCCGCACGCCGGCCTCGGGATTGTCCGGATCCACCGGCCCAACCACTTCGGTATACAGCGCCCCGGTCTGGTAAATGAACTTGAGCTCCGGACAATCGGTCTCGATCCAGCTTGAGAAAATGTTCTTGCGGTCGCGGTTACAGCCAACCCGGGCATCGGCACGGCTGGTGCTGACCACTCGAGTGGCCTGGGGCGGCGTCAGCGGCACGCC
Organism: Marinobacter sp. SS21; assembly: GCF_028369065.1. Taxonomy (GTDB): domain Bacteria; phylum Pseudomonadota; class Gammaproteobacteria; order Pseudomonadales; family Oleiphilaceae; genus Marinobacter. The sequence continues at coordinate 117,301 of NZ_JAQNDA010000001.1, read as the reverse complement.
CTCGCTGTCGAAGGTGACGTCCGGCGCCTCGGCACAGTCCTCGGCGTAAGTTTTTCGGATCACCACACCATCGGCGTTGGTCTCATCCACCACGCCACACTGGATGCTGTTGTCGGCGTTGACGTCCCGCACCGGCAGGTTGCGCAGCGGCAGGAACACGGTGTCGGTGGGCGCCGCGCCGCGGAAGTAGATGGTCAGGTCCGGCCCGCCGGGATTGCTGAGGCCCCACAGGGCGTTGGTTTCCAGGGCCTGGCCGGCAGCGGAGCAGATGACACGACGGCAGTCCGGACTGGCGCTGGCCTGGGACACCAGGGTGTAGCGATAGTACACACCCGGTTGCCAGGGCTGGTCCGGGTAGAAATGCAGCCGCTGGTGGTTCAGCGCCAGCCGTCCCGGGACCGGTTCTGCGGTGACGGCGGAGCCATCGCCGCTGCCCAGGTCGGTGATCCGCTCCACCTTGAGAGTATCCTGGAGGCGGATCGATGACAGGTCCATGGTCTGGGAGAAGGTCACCATCAGCGGGCGGTTGGCGGGCATGTCATGCACCGGCATGGCTTCATCCGCTTGGTTGTAAGGCACCCCGTTACCATCCAGCGCGCCGTCGCAGCGGCCGTGGGAGCCGTTGTTCAGATCCAGGCCGGTGGTGACACAGGGGAAGCCGGGATAGCTGGCGACCGCCAGCGGCGACGATGCCGACTGTTCCATCAGCGGCGGCAGCGAGAAACGGACACTGCGCTGCTGGCTGCCGTTGCCGGCCAAATCGGTCAGTCCGCCGTCGATCTGCAGCTCGTAGTCGCGACCATGCTCCAGGCCACCGACCGGGTTGACGGTCACCGAGGTGCCATCGACGATCGCATTGAAGGCCGCAACCTCCGCGCCATCGGCAAACAGGCGCAATCCCGCGCGGGCGCTCTGGCGATCCAACGGCTCATCGAAGAACAGGGTGATGGGGTCGCCCGGACGATGGCTGCCCGCCATTCCAGCCACCGTGTCATCCGGCATCCAGCTGCGCAGCACCGGCCCGGTCACATCCGCCTCCGGCGCCGGGGCATTCTCCTGGGCCCGATCGCGGGTTTCAGCGCGGATATTGAACGCCAGCGACGCCACCGCATCCTCCAGCCCCAGCAGCCGGGGCTGCACCATGCTCAAGGCATCGATTTCCAGGGCGCCGTCGTGAATCATCGCCACCCCCACCAGCTCCAACCCAATCAGGTCCTGGGACAGCGACGCATTGGGCTGGCCGTGTTCGGTGTTCATCGACACATCCATGAACAGGCGCACGTGCCGGGGCGCGTCATCGGCATCGCTGAAGGGGTTGCGGTAGAGGTAGCCGATGGCGTCGGTGGTCATGACGACCCGGATCTCGCCGGTCTGCTGCACGCCACTGGCGGTCATCAACGGCACCACACCGCCCACGTTAACGTCCAGCGAGGTACTGCTGAGCACGGTGCCGCGGGGAATGCGCAGCGGGGTCATGGTGGGGTAGTTCGGGCTGTAGGCCAGCTCCGCCCACATCTCGCCGGTCTGCCAGGCATTGGGGGTCTGGCCCAGCAGTACCGAACTCAGGGCAATACCGTTGACCGGCTTGCCATTGAGGATGGAGCGCAGATCCTGGGCGCTGCTGTTGGTGGTGGCGGTCTGATAAAGCACTTCGGTGGGACCCGATTCTCGCGGCGTCAGGGTCTGGCTGAGGTTAAGCAGTGCATCGCCATGGAGATTGGGCAGATCGCGGATCACCAAAGTATAGCTCTCGCCCGGCGTGAGCTGGTCACTGCCACTGCCGTCAGCGGCCAGCGGATCGATCACCAGCTGCCGACCGCGAGCCAACGTGTAGGCCGGCACCAGGTTGCCCGCGCTGTCCTCAAGCCGCACCGATTCGCCGTAGACCACCGCCTCCGGGTGGATGGCCTGGGTCAGGGTCAGCCGCAGGGTGGAGAAGTCCATCACCGGGTAGAGGTCGCCATCCGGAATCATCCGCTCCAGCATAAAGCTGGCTGCGGTGGACGCCTGGGCGCGAATGGTGCTGGTGCTGGCCTGGGTGGTGAACACCAGCTCGCCGTCGGCGTCCAGTTGCGTCAGCGTCTGAGTGCCCACCGTCAGCGGCTCCGCCAGGCTGAGGCGGTAGCGTTGCACCGGTGCCAGCGGTTGCCGGGGCGAAACGACCCAGCTACGACCACCGTCCACCGCCGTCAGGGTATGGTCGAGGGCACGGTCGGAGTCGGCCTCGGTCAGCAACAGTTGAGGTTCCGCCACCGGCGTGGAGAAGCGCAGCACCAGGTCGGCGCGGGTGGCGATCTCGGCCTGGCCATCGGCCGGGTAGCTGTAGATCAGGCTGGGCACCGGTTCCGGCGTTTTCATAGTGGATTCTTCAGCGCCACAGCCTGCCAGCACAATCAGCGGCACGGCCAGCGCGATTACGTTCTGGAACTTCATGGTGTCACCCTCCAGGTCAAACTTGCCAGGTCAGAATTGCCGGGTTAAAGCCCGGGCATTCAACAGGCTCGGGGCCGAGGCCAGATCCGACGGCCGCAGCGCGGTCGCGGTAAAGATCAACGGGGCGTCGCGGCGACGGACCGCTGGCGGCAATTGGCATGACTCAGCTTCCTGTTGGTTCAGCTTGTTCAGCGTTGGCTTTGTACAATACGGTGCGGCCCGGCACGATCCGGCATCGATCGCCGCCAGCGCGCAATAAAGAAGGCACCTTAGCCGTCCCGGGCCAGAGCCAGATTGGCAAACGCGACTGGCGCCCGTGGCACTGCGGCCTACCTACGAAAGCGACACAATGTAACTTATTGTTACATTTGGAAATGTTCGATAAGTGCTGGAAATATGGCCAGAAAAGCCAATTTTTGTTCTGTGACAGCGGTCACAACGGGGGCCGTGAGATGGATCGGATCGTGGACCCGTCGTCACCAACCGAAGAACGGAACCAGACTCAGGCCCACGATCAGCAAGATGGCAACGCAGGCCGCCAGGGTGGTCAACGGCCGGCGCCGCAAACGATGCCAGACACCCCCGGTCACCCCCCGCTGCAACGCCTGCTGATATTGCGCTCGCTGCTGTTGCTGGCGCTGGCGCTGGTAGTCGTCGAGCAGTTGCCGGGCCCGTTCCGCCTCGACGTCGTCATGCACCCAGAAGCCGCCCATGCTGATGCCCCAGCGACTGGGCGGGGTCTCGTAGTAATGGACGTCGTGGTGCTCGAACAGCGCGCGGATCTCCTCCGCTTCGTCGTCCGGCACGTGGCGCAGATTCATCAGGTGGTGTGGCATGTTACGTACGGCATCCGGATTGGAGATACACTTAGGGAGACTCTGGCTAACCTCGAGCCTGTCTTGGCGTTCGGCGTTACGCAGAGGCTCCCTAGCGTAACACGTTCAGGGACGTATCACTCTTCGGCCGAAAAGGATCCGCGATGTCCGAGCACCCGCTGACACTGTTGCTGGAATTCGACGACCAGGTGCGACGGGACCAGCACCAGGCCCCGGCCTTCCTGCACCGGCGTGACCGCAAGTTCGCCCTCGATGCCCGGGACGGTGCCACCGGGCCGCGCCAATGGCTGGCCCACCTGCAGCACTTGAGTGGCCGCCCTCCTGGTCAGACTGACAAACGCCTGGCGCGCTGGCGACGGATCAGTTTCAGTTTTGCCGCCGCCGGCGCGCTGCTGGGCATGCTGACCATGCTGGGCCTGCTGTTCTACGACGGCAGCGGCCGCATCAACATCACCGTGATCCTGGCCTTTATCCTGCTCCAGTTGCTGCTGGCGCTGGCCACCACGGTGCAGGCGTTCGTCGGCTGGCGTCCCTGGGGCTGGCTGGTTGACCGCTATACCCGCCGGTCCGGGGAAATTGTCTCGGTGCTGACCCGGTTGCACCCCCAATTGCTGGCCCGCGCCGCCCATACCGGCGGCTTGCTGTTTGGGCTCTCCGGCCTGGCCACACTGTTGCTGTTGGTGGTGATGCAGGATCTGGCGTTCGGCTGGAGCACCACCCTCAGCACCGGCGCCGACAGCTACCATCACTGGATGCAGATCCTGGCCTGTCCGTGGCAGGGGCTGTGGCCGGCGGCGGTGCCGAACGCCGAGCTGGTGGAAAGTACCCGCTTCTTCCGGGCTGGCAGCCCGCAGCCCATTGCGGCCGCCCGCTGGGGCGACTGGTGGCCGTTTGTTGCCCTGACCTGGTGCTGCTACGTATTGCTGCCGCGGCTGCTGCTGGTGACGCTGGCCCAGATACATCTGCGCTGGCGCACCCGGCGTTTGCTGCTGCGACACCCGGGGCTCACCGCACTGCGGTACCGCATGGAAACCCCCATGCTGGATACCGGCAGCATTGAGGAGGCGACTCATCAGTCGCCGCAGCTGGCCACCCCGGCCGACTTGCAACCGTATCCCGACAGCCCCGCAGTGATCCGCTGGGCCGGTGCCGGCGACCCGTTGCTGCCGGAGGATTTCACCGCCACCGCCCAGCGTCAGCTGCTGAGCGCGGGCGGCGCCGCCAGCCTGAGTGACGACCGCCGCGCCATTCAGCAGGCCCGAGGGGTGCTGGCCCACCACCCCGAACCGGCGGTGATCGTGCTGACCCGGGCCTGGGAGCCGCCGACCGCCGAACTGGAGGATTTCCTCACCCTGGCGCGGGATCAGTGGCCGGAAGCCACCCTCATCAGCCTGCTGCCGTTGGCCACCGACCCTCGGCACCGTCCCGGCGAGACCCAACTGGCGCAGTGGTTGCGCTTTGCCGAACGCCAAGCGGATCCGCGCCTGCAGGTCAGCGTTTACGAGCTGACCGAGGCGGTAAACCGGGCGGCGGAGGGGCAGTTATGACTGACGCGCCGGTCTTTGCCGTGGTCGGCCACCCCAACAAGGGTAAATCCAGTGTGGTGGCCACGCTGTCCCAGAACGACGCCATCGCCATCGCCCTGGAACCCGGTACCACCCGCCACAGTCAGGCCTACCCGCTGCGCATCGACAACGAGGTACGCTACACCCTGGTGGACACACCGGGATTCCAACGGCCACGGCAGGTGTTGGAATGGCTGCAGGCCCACAGCCTGTCAGCCTCCGACCGGGCCGAAACGGTGGCGGCGTTTGTCCACCAGCACCGTGACGATCCCCGTTTTCAGGACGAATGCGAATTGCTCGGCCCGCTGATCGAGGGCGCGGGCATCATCTACGTGGTGGACGGCTCGGTGCCCTACAGTGCCGAGAACGAGAGTGAAATGACCATCCTGCGCTGGACCGGCCAACCCAGCCTGGCATTGATCAACAGCATCGGCCCGGACGATTACAGCGAGGCCTGGCACAACGCCTTGGGCCAGTTCTTTCAGGTGGTGCGCAAGTTCAACGCGGTGTCGGCGCCGTTCAACCAGCATCTGAGCCTGCTCAAGGCCTTCGGCCAACTGCAGCCGGCGTGGGAGGCGGTGCTCGATCAAGCGGTGCTGCAGCTGTCCGGCCAGCGGGCCCAGCGCAAGGAGCAAGCTGCCCGACTGGTGGCCACTGCGCTGGAGGACCTGATGGCCTGGCAGGAGCAGCGCACCCTCACCGCGAGCCAGCTCGCCGGCCACTCCCGCGACTCACTGGCGGAGCAGTTGCGGCAACGCTGGTACCGGCACCAGCGGCAGCGGGAACAGGCGCTGCGGCTGGCCATCGAGCAGCTCTACCAGCACCATCGCATTCAGCGCCAGGAGGCCGAGCTGACCTGGCACAGTGAGCATGACCTGTTCAGCGACAACAGCCGCCAGACCTGGGGCGTCAGCAAGGCCTACCTGGCCACGGCGGGGTTCGGCGCCGGGGCCATCGGCGGTGCCGGGCTCGATGCCATCACCCTGGGAGCCTCCCTCGGCACCGGGGCGCTGATTGGTGGCCTGCTGGGTGCCGCCGGCAGCTATTTCTACGGCGACCGGCTGAAGCTGCCGGTGCTGCACCTCGGGGTCCTGCGCAACGGGCTGCAGACCGCCCGGTTCGGGCCGGTACAGGACATTCAGTTCGGCTATGTGGTGCTGGGCCGCGCGGTGGACCACTGGTGGCACGTCAGCCATCGTAATCACGCCGGCCAGGACCTGCTGGACCTGGAGCCCACCGATCGCCACTGGCTGGAGGAGCTGGCCTCGGCGTACCGCCATGACATCCAGCACGCGCTGGCCCGCTGCCGCCGTCAACGCGCCCTCAGCAGCGACCAGCGCCACCGGCTGGCGGTCGCGGTGGAGGCCGCTCTCGACACTTACAGCCAGTGGCGGCAAAGTCGGGGCTGAGTTTCGGATGCTGCGGATTTGAAACCGGGGCGGTATGGATGTTTATACTGTAGGGCTATTCCACACAACCTTGAGGAATGCTATGAAAATCGTACGGGTACAGGACATCATCGGCACCGAGCGTGAGGTGGAGGGACCAGGCTGGACCAGCCGCCGGCTGCTGTTGAAAAAGGACGGCATGGGGTTTTCGTTCCATGAAACCATCATTCCGGCGGGCGCCGAGCTGAACCTGTGGTACAAGCACCACCTGGAGGCGGTCTACTGCGTCGCCGGCAACGGTACCATCACCGACCTGGCCACCAGCGAAGTCCACGACATCACCGACGGCACCCTGTACGCCCTCGATAATCACGACCGGCACGTGCTGCGGGGCGGCACCGCGGACATGCGCCTGATCTGCGCCTTCAACCCGCCCGTTACCGGCCGTGAGGTGCACGACGAAGACGGCGCCTACATGCCGGATCCTGAGGGCTAGAGGCTAAGCCCGAACACCGTGCCAGCAAAACCCTCCGGCCACGGGCAGGCATCCCGGTTTGAGCTGATCATCATCGCCAGCCTGTTATGGCTGGCCGGCGCCTATCTGCGGGTGCCGGTGCTGGTGGCACCGGCCCTGGCGCCGTACATCGCCGACGACCTGGCGCTGAGCCAGGCGCTGACCGGTGCCCTGACCACACTCCCCATCCTGATGCTGGCCGTTGGCGCCATGCCCGGTTCACTGGCCATTTCCCGCATTGGCCCCCGTCACACCCTGGCTCTGGCCATGGTTGTCATGGCCCTGGGTTCCACCGCCCGCGGACTGGCGCCGGAAACCGTCAGCCTGCTGCTGGCCAGTACGGTCATGGGCTTGGGGGTGGCGATGATGCAACCGGCGCTGCCGGCACTGTTGCCCCGCTGGCTGGAGCCCCGGCATCTGGCCCTGGGCAGCGCCATCTACATGAACGGTATGCTGACCGGTGAATTCATCGGCGCCGGCATTACCCTGCCGGTGATCATGCCACTGGTGGACCATAGCTGGCGCCTGACCTTACTGGCCTGGTCATTGCCAGCGCTGGCGGTGGCCGCCCTGTTGTACCTGCCACGGCGGGACCGGGGCCGGCCCGAGCGCCGGCCGGCCTGGCTGCCGGATTGGCGTAATCCGCTGACCCTCAAGATCGGCCTGCTGCTGGGGTTGTCCGGCTCACTGTTTTTCGGCTTCAACGCCTACCTGGCGGCCTTGCTGGCGCAGCGGGGCGAACTGGACATCCTCGCCGACGCCCTGTTCTGCTACAACCTGGCCCAAGTTGGGGCCTCACTGGTGATGCTGAAGATGGCCCGGCTCTGGGTCGGACGCCGCAGCGTTATCCTGGTCATGGCCCTGGCCGCCCTGGCCGGCACCGTCGGCGCGATGGTGTTCGAGGGCTGGCTGGCCATTGCCAGTGCCACCTTCATGAGCTTCAGCGCGGGAGTGTTGCTGATTCTGCTGGTGGCGCTGCCGCCATTGCTGGTCAGCGCGGCCGAGACCGGCCGCCTGTCCGCCGGTAACTTCCTGGTGGGTTACACCCTGGCCTTCGGCGTTCCCATGCTGGGCGGCGTGCTGGCGGATGTCAGCGGCGATATCCGCCACGCCCTGGCGGTGATGCTGGCGTACGGGGTACTGGTATTGCCACTGATTCTGTCCCTGGACCTGAACCGCCGCCCCAGCTGATGCCCCCCGAGGCCGACCTGTAAGCCCAGGTAACCGTTTGCAAGAAAAGGCAGCCGAAGCTTCCCACCACGCCACCGCTGGTGATATTTTAATCACCTCACTCACCACTCCCGGATTCCTGTCGTGGACGTTGCCTCTCTCGCCAGTTTCAGTACCCAGCTCAGCCAGGCGCAATTGCAGCAGCAGGTGCAGATCAGCACCCTGAAAAGCGCCCAGGACATGGCCGCCGCCAGTGTGCTGCAGCTACTGGACAGCGTGGCCACCAGCAGCCCGGTCACCGCCACCAGTGCCAACCCCAACCTCGGTGGCCAGATCGATATCCGGGTCTGATCTCGTCTCGGGCCCGCCGCCCTGTCAGTGTCGCTGTTTCTTGGTGCCCTGTTTCGCCTCGGCGGTGAACGGATCTTCCGGCCAGGGATGCTTGGGATAGCGCCCGCGCATGTCCTTGCGCACCTCCACATAGCCGTTGCGCCAGAAACTGGCCAGGTCACTGGTCACCGCCAGCGGGCGTTGCGCCGGCGACAACAGGTGGAGGACCACCGGTACCTGACCGCGGGCAACGGTGGGGGTCTCGGTCCAACCGAACAGCGCCTGCAACTTGGCCGCCAGCACCGGACCGTGGTCCGCCAGGTAATCCAACCTCACGGCCTGGCCGGTGGGAATGGTGAGACTGGCCGGAGCCAATTCCGCCAGCGTCTGCTGCTGATGATAGTCCAGCAGGCTGGTCAACGCCGGCGCCAGCTTCACCTGCTGCAACCGGGACCAGCGATCGACACCGATCAGAAACGGTGCCAGCCAGGTCTCCAGCTCCGCCAGCAACGAGTGATCGTCCAGTGCCGGCCAGGCCTCGGGCCACAAACGATGCAGGCACTGGATCCGGGCTCTCAGCTGACGGGACTGCGCATCCCAGGGCAGGCTCTTCAGCCCCTTTTGTCGAACCGCGTTTAACAGTCCGGCAATGATCTGCTCCGGTCCCGGCTCGGGCAAGGCTTGCTCGGCCAGCACCAGTTGCCCCAACCGGGTCTGGCGACGGGCAATGACCCGGCCACGCCCCTCATCCCAGAGCGATTCATCCAGGGTTTCGATATGCCCGGCCAGGTCCGATGTCAGCATCGCCGGGTCCAGCGGCGCCGCGAGATAGATCTGCGCCTCCCGCGTCTGGCCGTCCAGATCGGCGGCCACCAGCCAGTCCTCCCCGGCCAGCGGATCGTCGTCTCTGAGCTGGGCACCCCGACCGTTACTGAGCTGGTAGCGGGGGGCATTACCCTGGCGACGGCGGGCGATGCGATCCGGGTAGGCCTGGACCAGCAGACGGCCCAAGTCCATTGCACCCGCCGTCGATGCCGTTGCCGACTTGCCCTCAGTCATCCGCCGCACCGCACGGCGCAGGGCCTGCAGCCGCTGGCCATCGACCCGGCCATCCCGCGTCTCGCCCCGCAGCAGCTGCCAGCGCTGGAAAAGATCGGCTCCGGCCCGGGGCCCCAGCAGGTCCCGCTCCTCCAGCAGCGCCGCCAGTTCGGCGGCGACCTGGCCCAGCCCCCAGCTGCGGCCCCGCAGCACCATATGGGCCAAGCGCGGATGAACGGGCAAGGTCCGAGCGGCCTTACCCTGCTCACTGATGCTGCCGTCGTCGTTGAGCAGATCCAACCAGCGCAGCAGGCTGACCGCCTGTTGCCAGTGGGCACTGGGGGGCGGATCGATCCACTCCAGGTCGCCAGCAGCCCGCGCGCCCCACTGCGCCAGCTCCAGAACCAGCGGCGCCAGATCCGCTTGCTGAATCTCCGGTGGGGTAAAGTCCGCCAGGCCGAACTGGTCGGATTCACTCCACAGTCGGTAGCACACCCCCGGCTCGACCCGGCCGGCACGGCCCTTACGCTGCTCCGCCGAGGCCTTGGAGACCCGTCCGGTCAGCAACCGGGTCATACCGCTGTTGGGGTCGAATACCGCGCGCCGCTGCTGACCGGCGTCCACCACCACCCGAATACCCTCAATGGTGAGACTGGTTTCGGCAATGGCGGTGGCCAGCACCACCTTACGTTGGCCGTCCGGGGCCGGGGCGATGGCCCGGTCCTGATCCTCGTTGCGCAGGCTGCCATACAGCGGTGTCACCGCCACGGCAGCCGGCAGGTTCCCAGACAAGGCCTGCTCGACCCGGCGGATCTCGCCGGCGCCGGGCAGGAACACCAGCACCGAACCGCTCTGTTCGGCCAAGGCCTCGCGAATCACCGTCACCACCTGATCGGTGAGCCGGGCGTTGCGGGGCAGCGGTCGATAGAGGATGTCCACCGGAAAAGAGCGGCCTTCACTGGTGAGAATCGGCACCTCCCCCAACAGGCGGGCGATGGGCGCGGTGTCCAGGGTCGCCGACATCACCACCACCCGCAGGTCTTCGCGCAGGGCCTGCTGACACTCCCTTACTAGGGCCAGGCCCAGGTCCGCCTGCAGCGAGCGTTCGTGAAACTCATCGAACAGCACGGCGGCGTACGCCTCCAGCGCCGGGTCGTCCTGGATCAGCCGGGTGAGAATACCTTCGGTCACCACCTCGATGCGGGTCTGGGCTGAGACTTTGGTATCCAGACGCGTACGATAACCCACGCTCTGCCCGGGTTGTTCGCCCAACTGGCGGGCCATGTAGCGGGCGGCGGAGCGGGCCGCCAAACGGCGGGGCTCCAGCATCAGGATCTTGCGTTCGCCCCGCCAGTCGGACGCCAGCAGACTCAACGGCACCCGGGTGGTCTTGCCGGCGCCAGGAGGCGCCTGCAGCAGCACGGTGGGGTTGTCGGTCAGGGCCTGGTGGAGGTCTGGGAGCAGGGCTTCGATTGGGAGCATGGTTGGTCGGGCTGGTGGTTTTGGTGGTTGGGTGTTTCTGTGATTGATTGAGTGCTTCGGTGGTTGGGCGCGGGTAGGGGCTCTTCCTTAAAACGGAGCTTTAAACTCGCTGCGCTCAGACACCATCTCCGTTTTAAGGAAGAGCCCCTACCCACACCCTGTCTGGCTCAGCGGTAGTCTCATGGGATATTAACGGTGTCTATTCAGATAGCGAAGCGGGAATACCCTAAGATCTCATCTTCGAGCTTAAGTGCCAGCGTGAAGCTACCCACCAACGGCGTCCAGCAGTCTGTTCCCAAGAGTGGGGTGGGGGTTCCATTTAAAAAGGGAGATGGTGTCTGAGCGCAGCGAGTTTAAAGCTCCATTTTTAAATGGAACCCCCACCCCGCTCATCCCCCCCAACCCCACAAGCCTATGAAGCAGGCCGCGAATGCCAATCCTCCGGCCGCGGCACCAGCACGGTAAACACCAGCCCCCACAACAACGCCACCACCCCGATCCAGAACGCACTGTCGAGGGTGCCACCGAAGTCCAGCCACTGCTTGGTAAGCCAGGGCCCTACCATCTGGGTAAAACCGTACAGGGCGACCAACGCCGCCGACAACCGGGGCCCCTGGTGAGGGTGGAGGGCGCGACCGATGCGCTGGGTCAGCAGCACCGTGCCCAGGAAGGTGCCTCCCACCAACAGCGCACACAGCACAATGCCCACCGGCCCCGGCCAGATCACCGCAGCCAGCACACCCAACAACTGAATCCCGAAGTTCGCGCGTATTGCCGGGAGATCGCCGAATTTAGCCCCAAAATGATTCCAGATGAACGCAGCAGGCAGGGTCGCCAGCGCCACCAGCAACCAGGCCCCGTCCACCAGCCAATGGCCCGCCGGCAACTGGATGGTGGCCACTAGGGGCAGGAACGTCATCGGCAGTATATAGCCCAGACCGGCGCCGGCGTAGGACAGGAACAGCGGCACACTGGCCCGATCCAACAGCGCGGTGGGGCGTGGGTGAGCATCCTGGTCATCGCCGCTGCGCACCGGCACATCCAATTGCAACAGCCTGGCCGTGCCCCACCACGCCAGGGGGATAGACACCAGCGCCGCCGGCCACCAGCGGTCGGCGCCCGTCAGCCAATCCGCGCTGAAGGTCACCAGGACACTGGAGACCAGCAGGCCCAAACCGACACCCAGGTAAACCAGACCACTCAGGCTGGCCCGGTTGCGGCGCACCAGCCATTCCAGAATCAGCGCCGGCGCCTGCACGAAGACCACACCATTGGCCACGCCGTTCACCCAACGGGAGGTGGCGATGGCGGAGGCCTGGTCGAGCTGGGTCTGTAACAGGGTGGTCAATACATGCACCGTCAGTGACAGCGGCAACAGCCAGCGGATATGGTCAATGCGGTGCCAGCGGATGGCCAGCATTGCCCCCACCAGGTAACCCAGGTAATTCCAGGTGGCGATGCTGGCGCCTTGCTGCGGATCGATCTGACCGTCACTGATCAGGTAGGGCAGCAAGGGGGTGTAGATGAAACGACCGAGCGCATGCACCACCAGCAACAGGGTGGCGCCCGCTGCCAGCACCGCAAATAGCTCCCTCGGCGAAGTACAGGATGGCGATTGGCTGGCTGACATATCGTGCACCGCTACTGGGGATGAGTGAGCGGGACAGTCTAAGGGCTTGAGCTCGGAGGGGAAAGCGGACCTTGGGAGCAGTACGGGTAATCCGATACCTCCTACGCCCGACCTTAACCCGCGCCTGCCTGGTTGGCCCGTGCCCAGCGGTAGATGCGCTGGAACGCCTCGGCCAGGCCTTCGGGGGTATGGGGGGGTTGAATGACGGCGATCATTTCACCCTCCGGATTGATCAGCGCGACATGAGCGCTGTGATCCACCAGGCGAGTGCCGTTAACGTCGCGGTGGACAAACACCGCGTTGAGGCTCTTGGCCAGCTCCCGCAACATCGCCATGTTCCCGGTGAGGCCACTGAAATCCTCGCCAAAGAAACGAAGATACTCCGCCAGCCGTTGCGGCGTGTCCCGCTCCGGGTCGGCGGAGATCAGCAGGTAATCCGGCTGGGGCAGCTCCGGAGGCAACAACGCGTCGGCCCGGCGCAAGATGGACAAGGTGGCCGGGCAGACATCGGGGCAGAAGGTGTAGCCAATGAAGGCGAAGGTCCAGCGGCCAGTCAGGTCGTCCCGGGTTCGTGGCTGGCCGGATTCGTCCAGCAGCTGGAACTCCGCCAGCACCCGGCCCTGGTCGTAGACGAAGGTATTCAGCTCGCTGAGCTCGGGCGCGGGTGCAGCCTTGCCAGTATCGCCCGGCTGAAACACCTGGCGGCCGATCACCAGGCCAAAGATCAGCACCACCACCAGAAGCAGAATGAAAACGGTGCTACGGATCGTCAGTGCCATGCTCTCTCCCGGGGTCGGCGGTTAGCGGAATCAGTAACGGGCATAATGATCCACCAGCAGTACCACAAACAGCACCATCAGGTAGCTGATCGAGTACTTGAAGGTGGCCAGCGCCACCCGCCGGTCGTCGCCCCGCCACAATCGTACCGCATAGTGCAGGAATCGCGCGCCCAGCGCCAGCGCGCCCACCAGGTAGAGGGTCCCAGACATGCCGGTGACGAAGGGCAGCAGACTCACCGCCAGCAGCATCAGGGTGTACAGCAGAATGTGCAGTTCGGTATAGCGGTTGCCATGGGTGACCGGCAGCATGGGGATACCGGCTTGGGCGTACTCTTCCTTACGATGGATCGCCAAGGCCCAGAAATGGGGCGGCGTCCAGGCAAAGATGATCAGCACCAGCAACAGGGCATGGCCATCCACCTGACCGGTGACCGAGGTCCAGCCCAGCAGCGGCGGCATGGCGCCGGCGAGCCCGCCGATCACGATGTTCTGGGGCGTCGCCCGCTTGAGGAAGAGGGTGTAGACCCCGGCATAGCCCACCAGCGACGCCAGTGTCAGCCAGGCGGTAAGCAGGTTGACCTGCCACACCAGCACCAGCATGCCCGCCAGCGCCAGGGACGTGGCAAACAGCAGGGCGTCGAGGGGGGCGATACGACCGGTGGCCACGGGGCGTTTGCGGGTCCGCGCCATCACCGTGTCGATCTTCTGGTCCACCACATGGTTGACCACCGCCGCCGCACCGGCCAGCAGCGCGATGCCCAGGTTGCCAAACAGCAACACCGACCAGGACGGCAACCCCGGAGTGGCCAGCAGCATGCCGATCACCGAGGTCAGGATCATCAGCGCCACCACCCGCGGCTTGGTCAACTCGAGAAAATCCCGCCAGGACAGCTTGTCCAAGCCACGAGCGGTCGGGCTCGAAGTCGAAGATGGCATCGCCAATGCCTTGCCTGGTTCGCTCATACAGTCGCCTCCCGGTTAGTCAGTGTGGGGTGTTCCAAGGCCAGGGATTCGCTGCGGCGGCAATGCTGCAACCGCCACAGCAGATGAATGAGGGTGAGCAGCAGCCCCGCGCCCAGGGCGTTGTGGGCTACCGCAATGGCCAGCGGCAGGTGCAACGCCACGTTGGCCAGACCCAGCGCGACCTGGGCCACCAGCGCGGCGCCGACCAGCACCGTCGCCCGGCGCACCGGTCCGGACTCACTGCGTCGCCACAGCAGCACCAGCAGCCATGACCAGTACCCCAACACCGCCAGGGCCCCGAGGCGGTGGCTGACGTGGATGGCCACCCGACCCTCGGCCGTCAGTTGGCCGCCAAGGTAGTTGGGGCCCACCTGCTGAGTCAGGTCGAAGCCGTGGCGGAAGTCCATGGCCGGCCACCACTGCCCCTGGCAGGTCGGCAGTTCGGTGCAGGCCACGGCGGCGTAGTTGGCTGCCGTCCAGGCGCCAAGGGCGATCTGCACCACCACCAGCACCAGGCCAGCGAGCAGCCAGGGCCGCAGTCGCGCCAACCGCTCGGCCTGTTCGACCGCAACCGCCGCCGGCCGGGTCAGCAGCCGAAGGCTCAGCAACGCCAGCAAACTCAGGGTGGTGAATCCCCCCAGCAGATGCAGGGCCACCACCTGGGGCCACAGTTTCAGGGTCACCGTCCACATGCCGAAGGCGCCCTGCAGCAGGATGAACCCGGCCAGGAACAAGGGCAGTTTGAGTGGCAGCCCCTGACGCCGGTGCCGTACCGCCACCGCCGCCAGCCCGAACACCATCAGGCCCAGGCTGCCGGCGGCGTAGCGGTGGATCATTTCCGGCCAGCCCTTGCTGGCGTCCACCGGCGTATCGGGGAAACGGGCCTCGGCGACGGCGATCTGGTCCGCACCCTGGGGCACGGTGAGAAAGCCATAGCAGCCGGGCCAGTCCGGGCAACCCAGACCGGCATCCACCAACCGTGTCCAGGCTCCCAGCATCACCACCACCGCCGCCAGCAGGGTGGCCGCCAGAGCCCAAAGCCCCATGCGCCGACGCAGCAACTCGTTATGCGCTTGCTTTTCCATAGTCGTTATCCGATTCCATAGCCGTTAACCGATCTGCGACAGTTTGAGCAGATGCTTGAGATCCTTGAGCATGGCCTCACCGCGGTGGGAACTGTCGTAACGCATCATCACATTACCCAACGGATCCACCAGCAACAGACTGGGGGCCTCGGCCGGCGCCAGCTGTTCCGGCCACGCAGGCACCGCCTCGGGCAATACGGTCAGCCGCTCGATGGTCCGGTAGTCATCGGGCCAACGTTGCGCCAGTGCGTTGGGGAGTTGCCCCACCCAGGCAGCTCCCGCCACCCGGTTGGCGTTCTTGCCAAGGGCAATGTTGACCTGACGGGCCAGGTACAACAGCTGTTCACAGGACCCGGCGCAGCCATCGGCCACCACCAGCAGCAACCACTTTGCCTCGGCGGCCTGGGGCGCAAACCGCTGCGCCAACGGCTGGCCGTCGGCCCCCACCAGCGCCAGTTCGGTCACCGCCACCGGCGGTTGCAGCAGCTCGCCCTGGTTGGTGTGACCCGCGGGGTTGAGCCAGCCGGTGTAGTACATCGCCGTGGCCAGCAGCATCGGGCCAAAGCCCACGGCAAACAGCAGCCAGGCCATGCGCCGACCGCGGCGGAGCTGTTCGGGACTGGACTGGGAGGGTGTGTGATCAGTCATGGCGTTGGCCGTGGTTGTTGTCATGGTCGGCTCCTGAGGTACTGGGGCTAAGGTAAGCTCTGGGGTTAACGGTAACTCTGGGATTAAGGTACGAATGAGGGGTAACGGAAGCACCGGGGCCGGGGGCTCTGCGGTAACTGGCCACCACCGTGAGCACCGCCAGGGTCAGGGCCAGGGAGAACCATTGCAGGGCATAGCCATAGTGGGTCTGGGGCCCCATCCGGTCGGGTTGCCAGTCGGCACGGAAAGCGCCGGGTTGACCACCGTCGGCCAGCCGCACCAGCAGTGGCGCCACCGCCGTGCCGATCGTCCTCGCCTGCTCGGCAGTCAGTGCCTGCACTCGTTGAGGCCAGCCGGCCAGCTCCGGCTGCGCCGCCAGCACCGGCGGCTCGGGAAAGTCCGCCAGGCGGCCATCCAGTTGCACCAGCCCCGGTGGCGTGGGAAACACCGGCAGCGTGTTTCGCCGGGCCGGCGCTCGCAGCCAACCCCGATTCACCACTACCGCCGGACCGTCGTCGACCAGAAACAGCGACAGCACCTCATACCCGGCCATTCCCTCCCGGGTACGGTTGTCGAGCAACCAGGTGAACTCACCGTACCGGCCACGGAGCACCACCGGCTGGCCCGGCATCGGGTGCCCTTGCCACAGCTGCGCCCCGCTCAGTGCCGTGGCCTGCTGCTGCCACTGCTGCAATTGCCTCTCCTTGTCAGCGGCCCGATCCAACTGCCAGATGCCCAGCGCCACCAGCAGCGGCAGGAACACGCCGCTGAACACCAGAAGCCTGAAATTGGGCTGCCACTGCCTGGGTCTGGATACCTCGTGCCGGGTCATGCTCTGCTATAGTGATCCCTGGTTTTGCTTTGCCATTCAATGGACCCACCGGAGCCCGCCATGCTGAAAGTTGTCATCGTCGTAATGCTGATTGCGGTACTGATCAGCCTGTTTACCGGTCTGGTCTTCCTGATCCGTGACGGCGGCCGCACCAATCGGGTGGTCAATTCCCTGGCGGTCCGGGTTGGCCTGAGCCTGGCCCTGATCGCCCTGATCGTGGTGGCGCTGTGGCACGGTGACCTGACCCTCAACCCCACGCCCTGATTTCGTTCCGCCATCGCCCGCAGCCCACTACAGGATGTAGACGAAGGTGAACAGCATCAGCCAGACCACATCCACGAAGTGCCAGTACCAGCTGGCCGCCTCGAACCCGAAGTGCTGCTCCGCGGTGAAGTGCCCCTTCATAACGCGCACCAACATGATGATCAGCATCAGCGTGCCGAGAATGACGTGGGCACCGTGAAAGCCGGTCAGCATGAAGAAGGTGGTGCCGTAGATACCGGATTCCAGCGTCAGATTGAGATCCTTGTAGGCGTGAACGTACTCGTAGGCCTGAACCACCACAAAGCCCAGGGCCAGGGCGATGGTGGCCGCCAGCCAGAACTTCAGCTTGCCCCTATGGCCCGCCTTCAAGGCGTGGTGGGCGATGGTCACGGTTAACGAGGAGGTGACCAGCAGGATGGTGTTCACCAGCGGCAATCCCCAGGGGCCAATCACTTCCTTGGCCGGCGGGTAGGCGACTGGATCCGGGGTATTGATCAACGGCCAGGTGGCCTGGAATCCTTCCCACAAAAGGTTGCTGCTGCCCCGATCTCCCTCGCCGCCTAGCCAGGGCACGGCAAATACCCGGGCATAGAACAACGCGCCGAAAAAGGCCGCGAAGAACATCACCTCGGAGAAAATGAACCAGCTCATGCCCCAGCGGAAGGAGCGATCCATCTGCGGGCTGTACAGGCCGGCCCGGCTCTCACGGATGACATTGCCAAACCAACCAAACAGCATATAGGCCATGATCAGGCTGCCCACCAGGAACAGCAGCCAGGAACCGCCGGTGGATTCACCCTGAGAACTGTTCACCATGATCGACGCCACGCCGAACAGCGTAAGTCCCAGCCCCACCGTCGCAATGATCGGCCACTTGCTTTGTTCGGGAACGTAGTACTTCTGGTAAGCGTACTTCTCGTGCGTGTAGGTATGATCTGTCGCCATGCCGGCCTCCGACGATCTATCCGTTGCGGTTGGTTGTCGTTATTGCCTGCTTGATGCGGGACACCTCCCCCATCACGCTCTGGTCGTATAGGGTGTAGGACAGGGTGAGCTTGTGGATATGCTCCGGCAGCGCCTTGTCGACGATGAACACCAACGGCATCTGCACGGTTTCCCCGGCCTGCAGGGTTTGCTGGTTGAAGCAGAAGCACTCGGTCTTGTGGAAATACAGCGTGCCTTCCGCTGGCGCCAGACTCGGCACCGCCTGACCCACCATCGCCTTGGCGGTGGGATTCTCGGCGTAGAACACCACCGTGGTGGGCTCGCCGGGATGGACCTCGATACTGCGGGTCACCGGCTTGAACACCCACGGCATGTCCGGCCCGTTCTGGGCAAGGAACTGCACTTCCACGATACGGCTCTCGTCCCGTTCCAGGGGCACGGAACTCTCGTAACGACCGCCGGTTTTGCCATTGATGCCGGTGATATCGCAGAACACCTCATACAGCGGCACCAGGGCAAAGCCGAAGCCAAACATGCCCACCACGCCCGCCAGACACCAGGCGATGACCCGGGCGTTGGAGCGTGTTGACGGCTGTGGTGACCCGGTCATAGCGCCTCCTTGCGGTTACTTCACTTCCGGCGGTGTCTGGAAACTGTGATACGGCGGCGGTGAAGGCAGGGTCCACTCCAACCCCTCGGCCCCTTCCCAGGGCTTGGCCGGAGCCTGCTCGCCACCGCGAATGCACTTGACCACAATCAGCAGGAACAGCAACTGGGTGGCCCCAAACATGAACGCCCCAATGCTGGACACCATGTTGAAATCGGCAAACTGTAGGGCATAGTCCGGTATTCGCCGGGGCATGCCCGCCAGCCCCAGGAAATGCATCGGGAAAAAGGCCAGGTTCATGCCGATGAACGACAGCCAGAAATGGGTCTTGGCCAGGGTTTCGTCGTACATATGGCCGGTCCACTTGGGCAGCCAGAAATACGCCGAGGCGAAGATGCCGAAGATGGCCCCGGGCACCAGCACATAGTGGAAGTGGGCCACCACGAAATAGGTGTCGTGGTACTGGAAGTCGGCGGGGGCGATGGCCAGCATCAGGCCCGAAAAACCGCCGATGGTGAACAGGATGACGAAGGCCACCGCGAACAGCATCGGCGCCTCGAAGGTCAGCGCGCCCCGGAACATGGTGGCCACCCAGTTGAACACCTTCACCCCGGTGGGCACCGCAATCAGCATGGTGGCGTACATGAAAAACAACTGGCCGGCGATGGGTATGCCCACGGTAAACATGTGGTGGGCCCAGACCACGAACGACAGCAGGGCGATGGCGCCCACCGCGTAGACCATGGAGGCGTAGCCGAACAGCGGCTTGCGGGAGAACGCCGGAATGATATGGGACACCGCGCCGAACGCCGGCAGGATCATGATGTACACCTCCGGGTGGCCGAAGAACCAGAACACATGCTGGAACAGCACCGGGTCACCGCCACCGCTGGCATCGAAGAAGCTGGTGCCGAAGTTGATGTCCATCAGCATCATGGTGACCACCCCGGCCAGCACCGGCATCACCGCGATCAGCAGGAAGGCGGTGATCAGCCAGGTCCACACGAACAGCGGCATTTTCATCAGGGTCATGCCCGGCGCCCGCAGGTTGAGGATGGTGGCGATGACGTTGATCGCCCCCATGATCGACGAGATCCCCATGATGTGGACCGCGAAGATAAAGAAGGTGGTGCTCGGTGGCCCGTAGGTGGTGGACAGCGGCGCGTAGAAGGTCCAGCCGAAGTTGGGGGCGCCGCCGGACATGAACAGGGTGGAGGCGAGGATCAGGAAGGCGCAGGGCAGCAACCAGAAACTCCAGTTGTTCATGCGCGGCAACGCCATGTCCGGTGCGCCCACCATCATCGGCAACATCCAGTTGGCGAGACCGACGAACGCCGGCATCACCGCCCCGAACACCATGATCAGACCGTGCATGGTGGTCATCTGGTTGAAGAATTCCGGATCGACAATCTGCAAGCCGGGCTGGAACAGCTCGGCCCGGATCACCATCGCCATGCTGCCGCCGAACAGGAACATGGCGAAGCTGAACACCAGGTACATGGTGCCGATGTCTTTGTGGTTGGTGGTGAACAGCCACCGGGTGATGCCCTTGGCGGGCCCGTGATGATGCTCTCCGGCGTGGGTATCGATAACCGCACTCATGAAAGACCCCCTGTAGCCACCGGCGCGCGGCGGTGGCGAATGTCAGTCGGTTACTGCTGGTTCTTGTAATCGAACACCTGTTTCGGCGTGATCATCTCGCCGGTGTTATTGCCCCAGGCGTTACGCTCGTAGGTGATCACCGCCGCCAGGTCTGCCTCCGACAGCTGGGGGCCGAACGCCTGCATGGCGGTGCCGGAAACCCCGTTCACCACGATGTCGAGGTGGGCCGGCAGATCCTCGGTCACCACCGGGTTGCCCTTCAGCGCCGGGAAGGTCGGGGGAATGCCCGCACCATTGGCCTGGTGACAGGCGGCGCAGGCGGTGGCATAGACCCGCTCACCCCGCTCGAGAAGTTCCTCCAGGGTCCACTCCTTCTCGGTGAGCTGGCGTTCGAGCTCGGCGGCGGCAAGCTGATCCTGCACCCAGGCGTCGTACTCCGCCTGCGGCACCGCCTTGACCACCACCGGCATGAAGCCATGATCCCTGCCACACAGCTCGGTGCACTGGCCCCGGTAGATGCCGGGTTCGTCCACCCGGGTCCAGGTCTCGTTGATGAAGCCGGGAATGGCGTCCTTCTTGACCCCAAAGGCCGGTACCCACCAGGAATGGATGACATCGTTGGCCGTCACCAGGAAGCGGACCTTCTTGCCCACCGGGATCACCAGCGGGTTGTCCACATCCAGCAGGTAGTGCTCAGACTTGGCCGCCCGGTTGTAGATCTCGTCCTGGGAGGTGGCCATATTGGAGAAGAAACCAAAGTCGTCATTGATGTAATCGTAGCGCCACTTCCACTGGTAACCGGTGATCTTGATGTCGATGTCCGACTCTTCGGTGTCGTACATGTCCACCAGAGTCGCGGTGGCCGGAATGGCCATGATCACCAGAATGACAAAGGGGATGATGGTCCAGGCCACCTCCACCGCGGTGTTCTCATGGAAGTGGGCCGGCTTGTGCCCCTCGGATTTCCGGTGGGCCAGGATGGACCAGAACATGACCCCGAAGACCACGACGCCAATGGCGACACAGATCCACAGAATGGTCATATGGAGGCTGAAAATCTCGTTACTGGTGCCGGTGACGCCGGGGGTCATGTTGAGTGTCCAGTCCGCCATTGACCAGGCTGGGAGCAACAGACCACCCGCGAGGACACCTGCCCGCATTGCGTGCACGCCCATAGTGTGTCTCCGCAGAGGATTATTCTTGTCGGATTTTCTTGCGCACCGCTTCGGTTACCTTCAGTGTTCGCACGCACCGTTAGAACCGAAGTGGAAGTCTGCTCACGGATTCTAGGGAGCCCCTGAAAGCCCGAGATGATCTGGAATTAATCAGCGGCTCCTTAACACGTCTGAGTATAGACAGGGGTTTGGGAATTGCTAAAAATCGTCTAAACAATAAACGACTATTAACAAGCTTTTTTTATAATTAAAATTTCTAAGCCATAGTCACGCGACGCCTCCTGAACCCATGCCCACATTCCTCCCCACCCGGCTGACACTGCCCAGCCTCGACCGCCGCCTCTGGGCCCTGGCCTGGCCGATGATGCTGACCAACCTGACGGTGCCGCTGCTGGGTCTGGTGGACACCGCGGTGCTTGGTCATCTGGACAGCCCCATCTACCTGGGCGCGGTAGCCATCGGCGCCAATCTCTTTACCTTGCTGTACTGGACCTTCGGCTTCATGCGTATGGGCACCACCGGGCTGACCGCCCAGGCCTACGGACGTCGGGACGGCTTCGGCCAGACCGCGCTGCTGGTCCGGTCGCTGC
This sequence comes from Marinobacter sp. SS21, assembly GCF_028369065.1. Lineage (GTDB taxonomy): Bacteria > Pseudomonadota > Gammaproteobacteria > Pseudomonadales > Oleiphilaceae > Marinobacter. Next base: position 95,425 of record NZ_JAQNDA010000001.1, on the reverse strand, counting down.
TGCTCGCCGGCGCCATCGGCCTGGCGCTGATCGCTATCCACCGGCCCTTGATCGAGCTGGGACTGACCCTGATGAACCCCAGCCCGGAGGTGGCGACACTGGCCCGCGAGTACGCCGCCATCCGGATCTGGAGCGCGCCGGCGGTGCTGTGTCAGTACACCCTGGTGGGCTGGATGATCGGCACCCAGTTTCCCCGGGGGCCGATGCTGATGCTGATTGCCGCCAACGGCCTCAATATACTGCTGGATCTGCTGTTCGTTACCGGCCTGGGCTGGAACAGCCGGGGCGTGGCACTGGCCACCGTGATCGCGGAATACACGGCCGCCGGCCTCGGCGGCTGGCTGGTGCTGGCCCGGCTTCCCGGCCACCGGGCCAGCCTGCGGGCGCTGTTCGGCACCCTGGCGGATTACACCGGTCTGCTTCGGGTTAACCGCTACCTTCTGGTGCGTACCGTCACCCTGTTGCTGGTGCTGGCGTTCTTCACTGCCCAGGGTGCTCGTCAGGGCGACGTTGTGCTGGCCGCCAACGCGGTACTGCTCACCTTCCTGATGGTAATCTCCAATGGCCTGGACGGCTTTGCCAATGCCGCCGAGGCCATGGTGGGGGAAGCCCTTGGCCAGCGGGACCGACGCTATTTCCACCAAACCTGTACCGCCGCCCTGCGCTGGTCAGTGTGGGGCGCGCTGCTGTTCACCGCAGGCTTTGTCCTCGCCGGACCGGCGCTGATTGCCCTGCTCACCAGCCTCGAAAGCGTCCAGCACGAGGCCTGGCGTTACCTGCCATGGCTGTGGCTGCTGCCGCTGGCGTCAGTGGGCGGCTTCGTGCTGGACGGCATCTTCATCGGCGCCACCCGCACCCGGGAGATGCAAAACAGCATGCTGCTATCGGCGCTGTTGGTGTTCCTGCCGCTGTGGTGGCTCACCACCGGCTGGGGCAACCATGGCCAGTGGTTTGCGCTGATTTGCCTGATGCTGGCGCGAGCCGCGAGCATGGCCTGGCGAATGGTAAAAGACCTTCAAACCGATCGCTGGTTCACGTAATCCGGGTTCGGCGGGCACTCTGTTAAAACTCAACTACACTTTCACTCAAGAGGCCTCGCATTGCCCACGGGCAGGGGGCCGACGGCTGCCAGTGTCGGTCTGTAACCGCTGAGCTGGCTCGATGGATCGCACCTTAAGAGCGGGAGGCGCCTTGCGACCCTATTCCGTTGACACACCGGCATCTCCTGATATGACACCAGCGGTATTACTCGACATCATTGACCAGGCCCGCCGGCAGGAAGCCCGCTCCGGAGAGTTTCTCCGGCAGATGAAGGAGAAAGCGTCCGCGCTCCCTGCCAGCATCACGGTGGACGGCTACCAGCCCGCCACCAGCCTGTTCCAATTCGCGGTGGAATACATCGAGATGGCCCCTCGGCTGATCGAATGCGTCGATGCCTGTGCCCGCCAGGCCGGCTGCCTGGAGCTGTTTGCGCCGTTTATAGATACCGCCACCCGCTACTTCACCCAACCGTCGGAGCTGTTGGCCCGCCACGAGGGCCTGGATGGGCTGTTGATTCGCGCCTACCTGTGCCACCGCCTGATGGAAGAAATGTACGAGAACAATCGCTCCATCCGCAGCAGCCAGCTGGTGGATGTCGAAGCCACCCGCGCCAACCTGCTGGCGCACCAGTTGATCGGCGAACCCTTCTCCAATGAACTGGACGAATCCATCGACGTCACCATGATGCAGATCGCCGGCACCCCGGACTACTACGAGCTGGACCTGGATCCGTTCGTCGACCAGGCCAAACACGCGGCCTGGGACTGGATGCGGGACTACTGGGAAAACCTGCTGATGCGCAACCACATCCGCCTGACCCTCGGCAAGGGCGTCTAGGACGACCGTACCAACACCGAATCCCGCGCTTTTCGCTGTCAGACATTTACGCTAGGCTAGTGGCAAAATTGGTAAATCTCTGATCATAGGAGAAAAACGTGCTCGACAACGCCGACCTTGGAAAACTGATCATCCGCCTGACCCTCGGCGGGTTGATGCTGTTTCACGGCATTTTCAAACTGATCAACGGCACCGGCTTCATCGAAGCCCAGTTGGCCAGCCACGGCATCCCTGCGTTCTTTGCCTACGGCGTCTATGTTGGTGAGGTGATCGCGCCGCTGATGGTGATACTGGGCTACCAGACCCGCATTGGCGCCCTGATCATCGTGTTCAACATGCTGGTGGCCATCGCCCTGGTCCACGGCCACGAACTGCTGGCACTCAGCGGGTCCGGCGGTTGGGCGCTGGAGCTGCAGGGTTTCTTCCTCTTTACCGCGCTGGCTTTGATTTTCATGGGCCCGGGCCGGTACAAACTGAAGAACTGAGACCCCAACCGGGGTTTCGGCCCCGGCCATCTGTGAGAACGTTACCATGATCCGCGAACTTGCCCCTGGCCGCTACCGCCACTACAAAGGCCACGATTACGAGGTGCTGGGCGTTGCCCGCCACAGCGAAACCGAGGAACCGCTGGTGGTTTACCGCTGCCTCTATGGCGACTACAGCCTGTGGGTTAGGCCCCTGGCCATGTTCCGGGAAACCGTGGATGTCGCCGGTGAGCAGGTGCCGCGCTTCGCCTACCTCGGCCCGGCCGGCGAATAAACCCCAGCTCCGGGTCACGACGGGTTCCCTAGGTACAATCCCGCTTTGACGGTGCCGCAGCCATCCGGCACATTAGCGGCTTTTTTGTCGCCAATTCGTCCAACTGGAGCCTGCCATGAATGCCGTCGTTGCCGCGGTCGGGATCATGCTCATTCTGAGCCTGTGCCGAATTCACGTTGTCGTCGCCCTGATCATCGGCGCCATTACCGGTGGCCTGATCAGTGGCCTGTCACTGGAAGCCACCATCGAAGCCTTCAACGGGGGTCTCGGCGGTGGCGCCACCGTGGCTCTGTCCTACGCCACCCTGGGCGCGTTCGCCGTGGCCATCGGCAAATCCGGCCTCGCCCATGCCCTGGCCGATAAGGCCCTCGCCCTGGTGGGTAACCAAGACCTGGGCCAGCAGGACCGCGACAAGGCCGCCGGCGGCATCCGCCTGCTGATCATCGGCCTGTTGATCGCCATTGCCATGTCGTCCCAGAACATCCTGCCGATCCACATTGCCTTCATTCCGCTGGTGGTGCCACCGCTGCTGTTCGTAATGGCCAAGCTGAACATGGATCGCCGGTTGGTGGCCTGTGTGCTCACCTTCGGCCTGATCACCCCGTATATGTTCCTGCCGGTAGGGTTCGGCGGCATCTACCTGAACGAAATCCTGCTGGCCAACGTCAACGACAACGGGGTGGCCACCGACCACCTCAACGTCATGTCCGCCATGGCACTGCCTGCGCTGGGTATGCTGCTGGGGCTGTTGGTCGCGGTGTTCGTCAGCTATCGCGGAGACCGCGCCTACAACCTGGAGGCCATTAGCCAGACCGAAAGGGTCGACATCCGCTACAGCGGCCGCACCCTGGTAATGGCGCTGGTGGCCATCGCTGCCGCCTTCGTGGTGCAGCTGTGGCTGGGCTCGATGATCCTCGGCGCGTTGACCGGCTTCGTGCTGTTCAACTTGTCCGGGGTGGTGAAGTGGAAAGAGGCCGATGACCTGTTTACCGAAGGCATGAAGATGCTGGCGATGATTGGCTTCATCATGATCGCCGCTTCCGGCTTCGCCGAGGTGATGCGGGAAACCGGCGAGATCACATCGCTGGTGCAAGGCTCGGTAGGCGTGATCGGCGACAACCAGGCACTGGCGGCGCTGCTGATGCTGTTGGTGGGGCTGCTGATCACCATGGGCATCGGCTCGTCGTTCTCCACCATTCCCATCATCGCCGCGCTGTATGTGCCGCTGGCGCTGGAAATGGGCTTCAGCCCCCTCGCCATCGTCGCGCTGGTGGGCACCGCCGGTGCCTTGGGCGATGCCGGTTCCCCGGCCTCCGACTCCACCCTCGGCCCCACCGCCGGCCTCAACGTCGACGGCCAGCACAACCACATCTGGGATACCGTGGTACCCACCTTCCTGCACTACAACCTGCCGTTGCTGGTGTTTGGCTGGGTGGCGGCGATGCTGCTTTAGTCATTAACCTAAGTTACCGGTGAGGCATTCCAAAACAACCATCAAATTAATTATTAATTTTCAAACTACTACATACACCTACTAATTTTTTAAAATTTAGTAGGTGTTGCTTTCAGATCAACAATCTACTAAATTTTTAAAAAATAGTAGATTGCGAGCAATCAGCAATGAAGGTTCCTCAAAGCCCCCCCAAACTCGAGGAGTGTATGCAGAGTTGGGGGAAAGAGCTTACTCCCCAAAATGTCCTGTTAATGATGAATGCCCAGATCGGTCCCTGCGATCCCAAGGGCAGATATCTGCATTGGGACAAACTCCGCCACCTCACACCACCAAAAGGCCTGACTTCCGAGTTATTTTGGTTAGCAACCAAACAGGCTAGACAAAGCACGTCTAAGCAACTGCCATTCCATGACAAAAACGGGGTTCCATTCCAGTACTGCATACCTGACGTCGTCATGCGGGATATTCTCTGGGTGGTCGAAAATGCCACCGGGGCTATTGAGGCGGATTCGCGGATTACCGATGCTAAAACCAAGCAAACCTATCTGATCAACTCCTTGATAGAAGAAGCCATCAGCTCCAGCCAACTTGAAGGCGCTTCGACGACAAGAAGGGTGGCAAAGGAAATGATCAGGACCGGGCGGGCGCCAAAGGATCACTCGGAAAAAATGATCCTTAACAATCATAGAGCCATGGTGTTTATTCGGGAGTTCAAAGACGACGACCTGACACCGTCGATGATCTTTGAGCTGCACAAGATTCTCACCGAAGACACCATGGACGACGAGGATGCTGATAAAGTTGGTGTTTTCAGAGGAGCAGAGGACGATATTTGTGTCTATTCAACTGACGAAGTTCTCTTACACGTCCCACCATTGGCGTCGGAGCTAGCTCAACGATTGGATAGGTTGTGCGATTTCGCTAACAAAACTGACGAGGACGAGTCCTCCTATATCCCACCGATTGTTCGGGCGATCATTGTTCACTTCATGATTGGATACGATCATCCCTTTGTAGATGGCAACGGCAGGACGGCCAGGGCTCTCTTTTATTGGGTAATGGCCAAGGAAGGCTATTGGCTGATGGAGTACATCTCCATCAGCCGAGTTATAAAAAAATCGCCGGCCAAATACATGCAGGCATACCTCTATTCAGAAACTGACGGCAACGACGTCACATACTTCATCATTCACCAGCTCGAAGTGATAAAGCAGGCCATTCAGGATCTTCATGCCTACCTCGCAGAAAAATCCAGGCAGTTGCGCGAAGCTGAGGGCATTCTTGAGAACTCCCGTTTACAGGGGGAACTGAATTACAGGCAACTGAGCATCCTGAAAAATGCCTTGGAAAACCCTGGGGCCGAATACACGATACAAAGCCACAAATCTTCTCATGGAGTGACCTACCAGACCGCAAGAACGGATCTTCAAAAGCTTTCTGATGAATTTAAAATCCTCAGAAAGTATAAAGTTGGCAAAAAGGATGTGTTTATTGCCCCAGCCAATATCAAGGAACTCATTTCAGGTTTCTCGGTGTGACTGACAGTTTCCAACGAAACCTGGACGTTATCTAAAGTAGAAAAAAGGGAGCGGGGGCGCCTTCCAAAACAATCAGAGAAACAACGTTTCTCGTTTTGGAAGGCGCCCCCGCTCCCTCTCACCCATGGCTGATCATTAACAGGCCGGCCAACTCAAATCAATCGTCAGAGCCTGCCTTGAAGAACACCACCTGCTTCACCGTGTGGTCATCCTCGTTCTTGCGCTGGTTCACCCGGGTATCCAGTTCGGTCACCTGCGGTTCGGCTTCTCCCTGCTTGTCGCTGTAGCCGCAGGCCACGCACTCGCGGAACTGGCCCTCATCGTTGCTGTACATCACGATCTTGTCCATCTCCGCACAGCGGGGACACACCGCACCGGCGATAAAACGCTTGGGACTCGCCATCTTGTCTCTCTCATCTAGCATTGGTCAAACGGGGTTCGGGGTGGGGCCGGTCCTGCCACCCACCACGGACCCGTGCTGTGGCTATTGTAACCCACCACGGACCAGACCTCAGGCGGCCTGATCAGTGATGCCCGACTGTCGCAGCAGCGCATCCACTTCCGGCTCACGGCCGCGAAACGCCTTGAACAGCTCCATCGGTTCCTGAGACCCGCCTTTCTCCAGAATGTTCGTCAGAAATGCCTTGCCGGTCTGCGGATCGAAGATGCCGTGCTCCTCGAACAGCGAGAACGCATCCGCCGCCAGCACTTCCGCCCACTTGTAACTGTAGTAGCCCGCCGCGTAACCACCGGCAAAGATGTGGGAGAAACTGTTGGGGAAGCGGTTGAACGCCGGTGCCTTGACCACCGCGATCTCATCGCGAACCTGACGATGCACCTCCAGCGGATTAACCGGAGACTCGGGACTGAACTCCGCGTGGAGGCGGAAATCGAACAGCGAAAACTCCAGCTGGCGAACCATCTGCATGCCGGACTGGAAGTTCTTCGCCGCCAGCAGCTTGCTGAGCAGATCTTCCGGCAACGGCTCGCCCGTCTCATGATGGCTCGCAATCAGTGCCAGCGAATCCCGGTGCCAGCACCAGTTTTCCAGGAATTGGCTGGGCAGCTCCACCGCATCCCAGGCCACGCCGTTAATGCCGGAGACCTCCGCCACCTCCACCTGGGTCAGCATATGGTGCAGGCCGTGGCCGAATTCGTGGAACAGGGTGGTGACCTCATCGTGGGTCAGCAGCGACGGCTTGCCATTCACCGGCGGAGTGAAGTTGCAGGTGAGGAACGCCACCGGCAGCTGCAGATGGTCCTGCAGGTTACGCCAGCGCACCCGACAATCCGCCATCCAGGCACCACCGCGCTTGCCCTGGCGGGCGTAAAGATCGAGATAGAACCAGGCGATGGGCTGGCCATGACGGCTGATGCAATAGGCGGTGGCGTCTGGGTGCCAGGTTGCCACCTCCGGCTGCGCCTCGATCTGCACGTCGAACAGCTTCTCCGCCACCGCGAACAGGCCAGGCACCACCTTGTTGACCGGGAACCAGGGACGCAGGGTCTCCGGGGAGATATCATACTGCTGCTGACGCAGCTTCTCGCTGTAATAGCCGATATCCCAGGCTTCCAGCTCCTCGACCCCATACTGTTCGCGGACAAAGGCCGCCAGCTCCGCCACTTCCTGCTCCGCCACTGGCTTGGACTTGCGCCCCAGCTGGTGCAGGAACGCCATCACCTCATCCACGGTGCGGGCCATCTTGGTGGCCAGCGAACGCTCGGCGTAGCTAGCAAAACCCAGCAGCTGGGCGAGGGCATGGCGACGCTTGAGGATCTCCGTCATCACCTGGGTGTTGTCCCACTGGCCAGCGTCTGGCCCCATGTCCGAGGCCCGGGTGACAAAGGCCTCGTAGACGTCCCGGCGCAGCTCACGGTTGTCGCAGTAGGTCATCACCGGGTAGAAACTGGGGAAGTCGAGGGTAATGACGTAACCGTCCAGCTCCCGCTGCTGGGCCGCCTGGCGGGCACCTTCCAGCGCGGTCTCCGGCAGACCGGCCAGGTCTTCGACGTCGGTGATGTGACGGAACCAGTGCTGGGTGGCATCCAGCACATTGTCGCTGAACTTGTTGGACAGCTCGGCCAGCTCCCGGGACAGGTCGGCATACTGTCGCTTCTGCTCCGGCGGCAGGTCGACACCGCCCAGGTGGAAATCCCGCAACGTGTTGGTGATCGCCTTGCGCTGAGCTTCGCTCAGACTACTAAAATCGTCCCGCTCCGCCAGCGCCTTGTAGGCCGCGCACAGCTCGGCGTTCTGGCTGACCTCGGTGCTGTATTCGGTCAGTTTTTCCAGCAGGCGCTTGTACACCTCGCGGAGTTGGTCGTTGTTCATCACCCCATTGAGATGGGAGATCACCGACCAAGCGTTGTTGAGCCGGTCATCCAGTGCTTGCATGGGCTGGGCCAAGGTGTCCCAGGTGGGATCGTCCTGCTTGGCCAACGCCTGGATCTGCCTCCGGTTGTCACTGAGAATCTGGTCAATCGCCGGCTCCATGTGTTCGGTGCGAACGCGGCCGAACGCCGGCAACAGATCATCGGTCAGCAGTGGGTTAGTCATAGGTCCCCTTCTCAGTGCTTGTCAGGTCAGGTAACTTGAGCGGCAATCCGTGTTGCTGCGCGCCTGGCGCGCTCGCCTGTGTCTCACCGCGTATAGAGGTATATGTAATGACGAATGTCCGTTCACACAAGGGTAGCAGTCCACAAATCGGCGACCGGGTATGGATTGACCCCACCGCCACGGTGATTGGCGACGTGCAACTGGGCGAGGACTGCTCGGTGTGGCCAATGACGGTGATCCGCGGCGATATGCACCGCATTCGCATCGGCGCCCGCTGCAGCCTCCAGGACGGTTCGGTGTTGCACATCACCCACGCCAGCGACTACAACCCCGGCGGCTGGCCGCTGATACTCGGTGACGATGTCACCGTAGGCCACAAGGCCCTGCTGCACGGCTGCACCATCGGCAGCCGGGTATTGGTGGGCATGGGCGCCATCGTGATGGACGGCGCCGAAGTGGGCGACGAAGTCATCCTTGCCGCCGGCTGCCTGGTACCGCCGGGCAAGCGCCTGGAATCCGGCTACCTGTACGTGGGAGCGCCGTGCAAACAGGCGAGGGCGCTGAGTGACAAGGAACGGTCGTTCTTCAAGTACACGGCGGCGAATTATGTGAAGTTGAAGGATGAGTATTTAGACGGGGGTTCTGGTTCCTAGCATTCAGCTTACTAGCCTGCGGATTTAGTGCCTGCGACCGGTGGTGGGCCTTCTTCCGCTCTCCTCTAAGGTACGTCCCTGTACCTGTCGGAGACCGCGCCATCCATGGCGCTGCTCCAGAAGGCCCACCACCGCCCGCCAAACGGGCGCTGTGATATCGCCACTTTTCGTTCCGGTTCTACTGGCAGGAAGCGCTTGGCAGCTGCGTACTACGCGACTGATATAACGCCAAAGCTCAAAGTGGTCAGAGGGTAAGATTGCGCAGCAGCGCCAGGACGGCGCGGTCTCCGATAGGTACAAGGACGTGCCTTGGAGGAGAGCGGAGCAAGCTTACCCTCTGACCACCGCCCGGGAATCAACAGGCTGGAACAACGTCACACCAAACCGAATCTGTTTAAAATTTAGCCATTGAAATTCCCCCCCACCGTTCCTATAACTCGAAATAGAAGCAGTTCGAGGATTCCCGTCCAGTAGGCGCCACTGCGATGGAGCTGTTCCGAGAACGGAGCTGATGTCTGAAACAACCGTGATTTCAGGTTCGTAGGAGGAGTTTCATTATGAGCAACATCACACGCTGGAACCCGATGGGTGAGTTTGAAGATCTCTTCGATCGGTACAACCGGCTCTTTAACCTACCCCGCACCAACGGCGAACGGGAAGGCATGTTCGGTCGCAGCGACTGGGCACCGGTGGTGGACATCAAGGAAACCGAAGCCGCCTTCACCATCGAGGCCGAACTCCCCGGCATGAAACGGGAAGACGTCAAGGTGACGGTCCATGACGGCGTGCTCGCCATCGCCGGCGAACGCAAACAGGAAGAGGAAAGCCACGACAAGAAAGTGCACCGGATTGAACGGGTATACGGCAGCTTCACCCGCCGCTTCACCCTGCCGGACAACGTGGACCCGTCCAGCATCGCCGCCAGCTTCAAGGACGGCATCCTGACGCTGACCCTGAACAAGGTCGAGCCTCAGGAGCCCAAGGCCATCGAGGTCGAGGTGCACTGAACCCCCGCCCCGATTAGGGCTGTCCCAGTGGTCGTCGGTCGCGTTAGCGGCCGACCTCCGCTGCGGGCAGGGCACCGGCTTGCTTCAGGCTGGCGACATAGTCGCCGCTGCGGCCGTGCTCGGAAATGTGATCGAGGATGGTCTGGCCGTCGCCATTGATCGCGTTAAGGTCACGACCGGCCGCCACAAAGAAGCCCAGCAAACGCTCGAAATCGCCCGCCCGCAACGCTTGGTAGGCCCGGATCAGCACGAAATAGTCGGCATTCTCTTTGGCATCGTAAGGCGTGACCGCCAGGTAGCTCTGGATGCGCTCGTCGCTCAGCTCCTCGCCGATCACCTTCGGTTTTTCTGGTCCGCTCATGGTCTCTCTCTTCTCGGTTGGGCTCACACGCCAGGTGCGGCCTCAGGCATGGAAAGGCCGACAGTATAACGACCCAGGCCCGCCATGTTTATAGGATTTGGGCATGAACACTTGACCTGAATGAATAAGAACCGCTTGCGGCGGCTACGGCAGGATCTCCACCGGCAACTCGGAGGCGGCCGTATCCGGCTGGCATTCCGGGTCGCGAATGGAGATTTCCACCCTGCGGTTGCGGGCCCGGTTGTCCGGCGAGTCATTGGCCACCAGCGGGTTGGTTTCGGCCCGGCCGGCGGCGGTGACGCGGCTTGCCGGCACCTGGCGATTCAGCACCAGTTCATGCACCACCGACACCGCCCGCGCCGCCGACAGATCCCAGTTGGAGCGGTAGCGGCCGCTGACGATCGGCCGGTCGTCGGTGTAGCCCGCCACCAGCACCTCACCGCTGCAATTGGCCAGTACCCCCACCACCTGCTCGATGATCGGCGTCATGCCCGGCTTGAGCGCCGCCTCTCCGGAGCGGAAGGTGGCCTCCTCGGAGAAGCGGATGACCACCCGCTCGGTATCGTAGCTGACCGTCAGCGCCTCCGAGGCAACCTGGGGCTCCAGTGCCTCAATCAATCGCGACGCCAGATCCACGATCCCCGCCGACACCGGGGTAGGCGCCGGTGTGGTGATCCGTTCATCGACAAACTCCGGGCTCTCGGCGGCGGAATCCACCGGTTCCGGCAGCGACACGGTGTCGCTCTCGATCAGGGTCAGCGGCGAACCCCCGACCCCGTCCGCCAGCACCTTGCCGGAGCCGAAGGCGACCGCCATGGACTGGGCCATCATGCGGTATTTCTGGGCATCCAGTTCGGCAAAGGACAACAGCAGAATGAAGAAGGTCAGCAGCAGGGTGGCCAGATCCGCGAAGGTCACGATCCAGGCCGGTGAGCCGTGGCCGCGTTTCTTGCCCACCGCAACCCGCTTGCCGGCCACCATCAGCTCTCCCGCTCGGCCGCCAGCCCGCTGCGATGCTCCGGATGGACGAAGGACGACAGCAGCTCCGTCATCACCCGCGGGTTCTCACCCCGCATGATGTTGCGGATGCTGGTGGTGATCAGCAACTGGTTGCGTTGCTCGTCCTCGGCCTTCAGCAGCAGCTTGTCCGCCAATGGCAGGGCGATGAGCTGGGCAATAAAGGCACCGTAGAGGGTGGTGAGCAGGGCGATGGCCATGGCCGGGCCTATTGACGACGGGTCGTCCAGGGTGTTGAGCATCTGCACCAGCCCCACCAGGGTGCCCAGCATGCCAATGGCCGGAGCCGATTCGCCGATGCCCCGGAACACCCGCTCGGAGACTTCGTAACGTTCGGCGGTCTGCTGGATCTCCTGGGCCAGGGCCTCCTCCACCAGCTCCGGCGCGTGGCCGTCGACACACAGGGTGATGGCCTTGGCCAGGAAATCGTTGTGGGTGTCATGGCTTTCCAGCCCGAGGATGCCTTCCTTGCGCACCACCCGCGCCAGCTCACCCACTTCCCGAATCAGCTCGGTGGGCCGTTCGACCCGGTCGGTGAAGGTCGCGGACAGCGCCAGCCGGAAGGCCCCCATCACCGACGGCAGGCGGAACTTGATCAGCGTCACGGCGAAAGTGCCGCCCACCACGATGGCCAGGCCCGGCAGGTTGAGGAAGGTCAACAGGGTGGCATTGGCCAGCATCGCCAGCGTCACGATCAACACGCCTGCAATCAGGCCAACAAGGGTCAGGATGTCCATGGTTCGCCTTACGCCTCTACCTCGTGCCGGTTCAAGCCCGGACGACTACATCGGTTGCCGCGCCGTGAGCCGGCGCCCGCCGTCGACCACGGTCAAGTTCCCAGCATAGTCCAAATTGGTGGCTGCGGCCGCTCAGTCCCGCAGCTCGGCAATCACCGGCGCGGTCACCGGCTTGATCCCCCGCCAGACCCGGAAGGACTCGGCCGCCTGCTCCACCAGCATGCCCAGACCATCAATTGTCTGTTGCGCACCCCGCTCCCGTGCCCACTGGTTGAAGGTGGTTTCGCTGGCAGCATACATCATGTCGTACACCACGGTGCGGTTGTCGATCACAGATGGCGACAGTGGTGGCAAGTCGCCCTGGAGACTGGCGCTGGTGCCGTTGATAATCAGGTCATACGGCCGATCCGGCGCGTCGAATCCACAGGCGCTCAGGCGGGTTGCGCCAGCGTCGGGGGCAAACAGCGCCAGCAAGGCCTCGGCCTTAGCCAGGGTGCGGTTGGCGATGGTCAGGGCAGCCGGTTTGGCCGCCAGCAACGGCGCCAGCACGCCGCGGACCGCACCGCCGGCGCCCAGCACCAGAATGTTCGCGCCGGCCAGTTCGACCCCGTGATTACCACACAGGTCGCTGACCAGACCCTGGCCGTCGGTGTTGTCGGCGGTAAGGCGGCCGTCTTCGTCAAGGTACAGGGTGTTGGCGGCGCCGGCCTTTTGTGCCCGCTCGGTGCGGCGTTGGGCCATTTGCCAGGCCTGTTCCTTGAACGGAACTGTCACGTTGAGGCCACCACCGCCGCGCTCGAAAAACTGTGCCACGGTGGCCTCGAAACCATCCAATGGCGCCTGAATGGCGGTGTATTCCAGCGCTTCGCCCGTCTGGCAGGCGAACAGGCTGTGAATGCGCGGGGATTTGCTGTGACTGATGGGGTGGCCCACCACCGCGTACAGGTCGTTAGTCATAGTTCAGCTCCAGCCAATCCCGGGCGGTCAGGAAATGCTCGGTCAGCCGCGCCTCCTCGCTTCCGGGTTCTGGGGTACGGGCGTAATCCCAGCGAACCAGCGGTGGCAGCGACATCAGGATCGATTCGGTCCGGCCCCCGGACTGCAGGCCAAACAGCGTGCCGCGGTCATACACCAGGTTGAACTCGACGTAGCGGCCACGCCGGAACAGCTGGAACTCCCGCTCACGTTCGCCGTAAGGGGTGTCCTTGCGGCGGTCGACGATGGGCAGGTAGGCGGCCAGATAGCTGTCGCCCACCGCTCGCATCAGCTCGAAATCGCGCTGGAAATCCCCGGTGTTGTGATCATCGAAAAACAGGCCGCCGATGCCCCGCGGCTCATCCCGATGCTTGAGGTAGAAGTAGTCGTCGCACCAACGCTTGTAGTCGCGATAGATGGTATCACCAAACGGATCACAGGCGGCGCGGGCCACCCGATGCCAGTGCACGCAGTCGTCGTCGAAACCATAGTAGGGCGTCAGATCGTAGCCGCCACCGAACCAGTAGACCGGCTCGCCCTCCTGCGGGGTGGCGATGAAGAAACGGACGTTGGCGTGGGACGTCGGCACATAGGGGTTGTTCGGGTGCATCACCAGGGATACCCCCATCGCCTGCCACGGCGCGCCGGCCAGATGAGGGCGGTGGGCGGTGGCGGAGGCCGGCATGGTTTCCCCCATGACGTGGGAAAAGTTCACGCCGCCCTTTTCGAACACCGCACCATTGCCGATCACCCGGCTGATACCGCCGCCGCCTTCCGGGCGAGTCCAGCTGTCGGTGGCGAAGCTGGCCTGGCCATCGGCCCGTGCCAGGCCATCACAAATGGACTGTTGCAGGTCAAGGAGATACTGGTGTACGGCTGCGGTATCGGGTGCGGAATTGGATGACATCGTAGACTCCTAGCGCAGGCGCCGACCGGTGCTGATGTCGAGGATCTGGCTGGGCTTGCGTTCGGCCCCCAGCTGCCCCGGTACCAGCCAGTCGAGGCCGTCGGTGAAATACTTGCGAACCTGCCAGGCCGAGCGCGCCGGTTGCCGCCCCGCCGGGTTGCAGGAGGTGGATACCAGCGGCTTGCCCGCAGTGTCACACAGGGCCTGAACCAATGGGTGATCGCTGACGCGCACGGCAATGGAGGCGTGCCGGCCCCGCACCCAGGCTGGTATCTGCTGGTGCAGGTCGGGAATCAGGCAGGTGACCGGTCCAGGCCAATGGGCGAGGGCCCGCTGGCGCAATTCCGGGGCCAACGGGGCAAGCAGGAACTCGACTTGCGCCACCGACGCTGCGACCAGGATCAGCCCTTTGTGCACCGGCCGCTGCTTGAGTGCCAGCAGGTGATTCACTGCGTCCTCATTCCAGGGGTCACAACCCAGTCCCCAGACGGCTTCGGTGGGGTAGGCAATCACCCCGCCCCGGTCGAGGGTGCGACGGATGCAGTTTCGTTGCCAGTGGTTCAAAGGGTCAGGGTGCTCGTTCATCGTATCTTCGCGGTCACATTAGACAAATCAGGCCAGCCGTATATAGCCACCTGGGACCGACGCTACCAGTCCCTGCATTTCCAGCAGCAGCAGCGCCTGCATCAGTTGATCGGCGGCCAGAGCGGTGCCATCGCACAGCTCATCGGTTGATTGCGGATCATACCCTAATGCCTGCCAGACCGCGATTTCGCGCTCGTCCAGTCCTGTCGGCGCGCCGCTGTCCAGCGCTAACTGCGGCGCTTGCCCGGCAGCCGCCGTTTCCGCGCGCGCGCGATCTGTGCCCGGCACCGTCCACCAGGCACCCAGTTCCTGCTCGATGTCGGCCACCGATTCCACCAGGCTGGCGCCCTGGCGAATCAGCTGATGGCAGCCCCTGGCCTGGGGATTGTGCACCGAACCGGGTATGGCGAACACTTCCCGGCCCTGTTCCAGCGCCAGACGTGCGGTAATCAACGAGCCACTGCGCAGCCCCGCCTCCACCACCAGGATGCCCCGGCTGAGTCCACTGATGATGCGGTTGCGTTGCGGGAAATGGGCGGCCTTGGGCGGACTCCCGGGGGGCAGGTCGGAGACGATCACACCGTGTTCGGCAATGCGCTCGGCCAACTTCCGGTGGCTTCGGGGGTAGCTGACATCCACCCCGGTACCGATCACCGCAACGGTGGGAAAGCCGGCATCCAGGGCGCCGGCGTGAGCGGCACCGTCCACCCCCAGCGCCAGGCCACTGGTCACCAGATAGCCCCGTTCGCTGAGCGCAACGGCAAACCGGCGGGCGTGGTCCAGCCCGGCGGGCGAGGCGTTGCGGCTGCCGACCACCCCAATCTGATCCCGCCCGAGCAGGGCGCGGTCACCCTTCAGATAGAGCACCAAGGGGGCATCGTGAATGTGACGCAAGGGCTCCGGGTAATCGTGATCGGCCCAGGTCATCAGCTCAATGCCCTGGCATTGGCAGCGGCTCAGGTAGTGCTGAAGCCGGACCAGCTCCGGGTGCTTCCGGTCCTGGCGCTGCCAGGCCAGGACGGTTCCGATGGCGACACCACCCAGGCCGAGGCTCTTGAGGGTTGCGGAATTGGCGGCCGCCAGCTGCTGGGGTGTCTCGAGCTGTTCCAGCAACGCCAGCCGGCGCTTGCGGCCAAGGCCCGGCAAGTGCGCCAGCAGCAGCCAGCAACCCGCATCAGCGGTGAACAGGTCAGGGACGGTCTGCGGGGCGCAGGCAGTTTCGGTCATTACAGGGCTTCCTTGTCACGAGTTGCCATCCTGGCAGGAGAAGGTGAATCATCGGGGCAGGGCAACCGGCAGCCGCCCGGTCACCCAAAAAAAGAGCCGGGGCTGGCCGGCTCTTTGGGTTATTCCGCAAACGGATTGAGGTCAGGGGTTCTGTACCCGGTCGCCCAGCGCCAGCGGACGCAGTGCCTGCAGCACCAGGCCATAGCTCATTTTTTCATAGGACTGGAACACCATCACCAGACCGGCGCGTTCATCCGGCAGCTTGACGGTTTCGTTGGTCACCGGGTCGCGCACCAGGTTGCCGGTCTTGAACACCGCCAGCACGTTGCCGGGAGCGAGGCCTTCGCGCTGGCCCCGGTTGATGGCCACCACGTCGTACTGACCAATCTGGGTCACCCCGCCTTCCACCGAGATCATCTCACCGAGAATCTCGGTTTCCGGTGAGCTGGGGGTAAAGGTGGTGCTGATGCTGCGGTCTTCGCCCGCCAGCAGGCGATCGGCAATGCGCACTTCCTCGGTGGAACTGTTCAGTTCAACGGTGAGCACATCGCCGTTTTCCGCCGCCACTTCGCCACGGGCGATGGCGCGGGCCTCCAGGCCGAGGAACTCGCCGGTGTCCGGATCGACAAAGCTCTTGCTGCGGCGGAACACGCCGATCTTGTCCGCCGGCTTACTGCCACGGGCATAGACCCGATCACCGGCGCCAGTGATGATGCGGCCATCCTCCCCTTCGAGCACATAGGGTGCGCCGTTCAGCTCTTCGGCACTGACGATACGGGTATCGGACAGGAAGCTGCTGATGGCATCCAGCGGGATGGCCGGAATTGGCGTATCAATCGGCTGGGAACGGATGCTCGGGGACAGCCGCACCACATCGCTGGCGCCCACCTTGGTCACCCGACGCTGACCATCGATGTAGACCAGGGCCAGGACATCGCCCGGATAAATCAAGTGAGGGTTGCGCACCTGGGGATTGACGTGCCAGATCTCCGGCCAGTACCAGGGGTTGTCCAGGAAGCGGGATGAAATGTCCCACAGGGTATCGCCCTTGACGACGGTGTAACGCTCGGGATGATCGGACCGGAACTCAGGCCCCGCGGCCTGGGCCCAGGAAGTTAACAGCAGCAGTGTCGCCGCCAGAGCGTACAGCAGTTTCCTCATTGTGTAAGTCCTTGATCGCGTGCCTTAATCGGTGGTTGTGGGTGCGGGTCGCCAGACCGTTACTATTTGCGTATTCCACTACTATAGAAGAAGTCTCGCAAATTGTGATGTTATCTTTTGTTCTTCCAGTAAATTCTACCTGCCGGCAGTCGCCGTGCTGGTCAGTTTGTACTCAAGCGTGAACTTAAGGGATAATAGCGCTGTCCAAGCCGGCGTTCACGCGAAAGGCGACTCACGGGAGGCGGTGTTAGGGCGTCACAACGCCAGCCAGTCGCGGACGTTTAATTCAGCCTCCTTTGCCCCGATCATAATAGACACGACCCAGGCGATGCGCAGTACACCGTCGCATTTCGGAAAGGAGATCCCTCCAGCCAGGGATTGATGATGGGGCAGAACGCCGGACATCGGCCATAACGCACTCTACGAAAGATTCGACCAATTATGATCCTAGAAATCCTGGAGTATCCGGACCCCCGGTTACGCACCATCGCCAAACCGGTGACCGAAGTCACGGACCAGACCCGGCAGCTGATCGATGACATGTTTGAGACCATGTACGATGCCCCCGGCATCGGCCTGGCCGCTACCCAGGTCAACGTTCACCAGCAGGTGATCGTCATGGATCTGTCGGAGGATCGCAGCGAGCCCCGGGTGTTTATCAACCCGAAGCTGGAGATTCTCGACGGCGATTACGAGAAGATGCAGGAAGGCTGCCTGTCCGTGCCCGGGTTCTACGAAGATGTCGAACGCATCGAGCATGTGCGGATCAAGGCCCTGGATCGCAACGGCGAGGCCTTTGAGCTGGAAGCCAGCGGGCTGCTGGCGGTGTGTATCCAACACGAGATGGACCATCTCAACGGCAAACTGTTTGTCGACTACCTGAGTGCGCTCAAACGCAACCGCATCCGCAAGAAGTTGGAGCGACAGCACAAGATCCGCGCCTGACCGCCCGCTCGCAGGGCCGGAAAATAACCGCGGAGTTCCAGGAGACCGGGTGCCAACCCGGTCTTTTCGTATTCACCGACGCAGAGAAACCCAATTCGTGCAAATCGTATTTGCTGGCACCCCCGATTTTGCCGCCATCGCGCTGAAGGCGCTGATAGAGGCTGACCACGAGATAGTGGGTGTTTACTCACAACCCGACCGACCGGCCGGACGCGGCCGCAAGCTGAGCCCCAGCCCGGTCAAGCAGGTGGCCCTGGAACACCGCCTGCCGGTGTTCCAGCCGGTCCACTTCAAGGACCAGGACAGCCGTCAGGAACTGGCGGCGCTGCAGCCCGATGTCATGGTGGTGGCGGCCTACGGCCTGATTCTGCCGGCCGCGGTACTGACCATCCCGCGCCTGGGCTGCCTCAACATTCACGCCTCCCTGCTGCCACGCTGGCGCGGCGCCGCCCCCATCCAGCGTGCCATCGCCGCCGCCGACCGGGAAACCGGCATCACCATCATGCAGATGGACGAGGGTCTGGATACCGGTGCCATGCTGCTCAAGCGCAGCACCGCGATCGGCGCCGACGAGACCGGCGGCAGTCTCCACGACCGGCTGGCGGAGCTGGGCGGCGAGGCCATCGTCGCTAGCCTCGAACAGCTGGCCACCGGCACCCTCCAGGGTGAGACCCAGGACGACAGCCAGGCCTGTTACGCCCACAAGCTGAGCAAGCAGGAAGGCCACATCGACTGGCGCCGCTCCGCCGCCGACATCGACCGCCAGATCCGCGCCTTCACACCCTGGCCCGGCACTTACACCGACCTCGGCGACCAGCGCGTGCGCCTTCACCAGGCCCAACCCCTGGCCGGTGTCGCCACTGACCGCCCCGGCACCATCCTCCGCCGCGAGCGGGACGGCATCGATGTCCAGTGCGGTGACGGGGTACTGCGAATCCTGCGCTTGCAACTGCCGGGTACCCGCGCCCAATCGGTGAACGACCTGATCAACGGCGGCAAGGCGCTGTTGCTGGTCGGCCAGGAGCTGAACTAGATGACCGCCGCACAGCCATCGGTACGGGCCATCGCCGCCCAGGTCCTGTGGGCGGTGGAGCAGGGCCAGTCGCTGTCCCAATGCCTGCCCCCGGCACTGGCCCGGATCGGCGACGGCGAGCGGGGCGAGTTGCAGGCGCTGTGCTATGGCAGTTGTCGCTGGTTTCACCGGCTCGATGGCGAACTGCGCGGCCGGCTGCAACGGCCCCTGCGCAAGCAGGATCGGCTCATTCATCACCTGATGCTGGTGGCCTTGTTCCAGTTACGCTTCAGCCAGCAAGCCAGTTACGCCGTGCTCAATGAAACGGTTGAGGCCTGCCGCAGCCTTGGCAAGCCCCACCTCACCGGCCTGGTCAATGGCGTTCTGCGGCGGGCCGAACGGGACGGCGAACCGGCGCCGGCCAGCCCGGACATCGAACACAGCCACCCCGACTGGATGCTGGCCAAGCTGCGCCACAACTGGCCCGAGGACTGGCGGGACATCCTTGCCGCCAACAATGTGCAGGCGCCCATGACCTTAAGGGTCAATGCCCGCCAAGGACCTCGGGATGCCTACCTTGATCGGCTCCGCCAGGCCGGTATCGACGCCAGCGCCACCCGCTTCGCGCCCCTGGGCATCCAGCTCGCCCAGCCGGTGCCGGTGGACCGCCTGCCCGGCTTTGAGGATGGCACGGTCAGCGTCCAGGACGAAGCGGCTCAGCTCTGCACCACCTTGCTGGAGCTGGCCCCCGGCCAGCGTGTGCTGGACGCCTGCGCCGCCCCCGGCGGCAAGACCTGTGCGATTCTGGAGGCCTGTGACGACCTTGCCGAGGTGGTCGCGATCGAGCAGTCGGTCGAGCGCTTGCCGCGTATCCATGACAACCTCGACCGACTCGGCCTCGACGCCCGGGTGGTGGCCGCCGATGCCGCCGACACCGCCCACTGGTGGGATGGCCAGTCCTTCGACCGCATCCTGCTGGATGTGCCCTGCAGCGCCAGTGGCGTCATCCGCCGCCACCCGGACATCAAGCTGCTGCGACGGGAAGACGACATCACCCCGCTGGCGGCCATCCAGCTCGGCCTGCTGGAGGCGCTGTGGCCGACCCTGGCCCCGGGCGGGCGGCTGCTGTACGCCACCTGTTCTGTATTCCCCCAGGAGAATCACCGTATAATTCAACGGTTTCTCAAACAACAGCCCGAGGCACAACTGCTGCGGCCGGACGTCACCTGGGGCCGGGATATGGGCCAAGGGCGGCAGCTGCTGCCCGAGCCCGGTGGCCACGACGGCTTCTTCTACGCGGTCTTGATCAAGAACGATGGGTAACCAGCAGTCCGGCTCAAGGCCGGTACAGGTAAGGGACTTATGAAGATCATCATACTCGGTGCCGGCCAGGTCGGTGGCACCCTGGCGGAGAACCTGGCCAACGAAGCCAACGACATCACCGTGATCGATGCCGACAGCACCCGCCTGCGGGAGCTGCAGGACCGCCTCGACATCCGCACCGTGCAGGGCCGGGGCTCCTACCCAACGATTTTGCGGCAAGCCGGGGCCGACGATGCCGACATGCTGATCGCGGTCACCAACAGCGACGAGGTCAACATGGTGGCCTGTCAGGTGGCCGGGGTGCTGTTCAAGACCCCCACCAAGATCAGCCGGGTGCGCGCCAACGCCTACCTGGCCCGCAAGGAGCTGTTCAGCGAACACGGCTTCCCGGTGGACGTGCTGATCAGTCCCGAACACCTGGTCACCCGTCACATCACTCGCCTGATCGAATACCCCGGCGCACTGCAGGTGCTGGAGTTCTCCAAGGGCCTGGTGCGGCTGGTGGCGATCCGCGCCACCAAAGGCGGCCCGCTGGTGGGGCATGAACTGTCCTACCTGCGCACCCACATGCCGCGCATCGATACCCGGGTAGCGGCGATCTTCCGTAAAGACCGGCCAATCATCCCGCAGGGCGACACCGTGATCGAAGACGGCGACGAGGTGTTCTTCATCGCCGGCACCGACCACATCCGTTCGGTGATGAGCGAGCTGCAGCCGCTGGAGAAACCCTACAAGCGCATCTTCATCTGCGGTGGCGGCAACATCGGCCAACGGCTGGCCCACACCCTGGAGGGCCGCTACCAGGTCAAGCTGCTGGAACGGGATCGGGAACGCTGCGTGATGCTGTCGGAAAGCCTGCGCAAGACGGTGGTGCTGGAGGGCAATGCCGCCAACAAGGACATCCTGCTGGAAGAAAATATCGAGAATACCGATGTCTTCTGTGCCGTCACCAACGACGACGAGGCCAACATCATGGCCTCGCTGCTGGCCAAGCGATTGGGTGCCCGCAAAGTGCTGACCCTGATCAACAACCCGGACTATGTGGACCTGATTCAGGGCGGTGACATCGACGTCGCCATCTCGCCCCAGCAGACCACCATCGGCAGCCTGCTCACCCATGTGCGTCGGGGCGATGTGGTCAACGTCTATTCCCTGCGCCGGGGCGCGGCCGAGGCCATCGAAGCCATCGCCCACGGTGATCACCGCTCGTCCAAGGTGGTGGGTAAGCGGCTGGACGAAATTGCCCTGCCGGAAGGTACCACCATCGGCGCCATCGTGCGCCACAACGAGGTGCTCATCGCCCACGACCACCTGCGGGTGCAACCGGACGATCACGTCATCCTGTTCCTGGTGGACAAGTCGCGCATCCGGGATGTGGAGCGGTTGTTCCAGGTGGGCCTGACCTTTTTCTGACGGTGTTCCCAATTTGCGGCCGGCGAACCGCCCGGTTACAACCGCGACTTAGAAAACCAGACCACGGCAGCGTATAATGCTGCTCTTTTCATTCCATGCGTACCCCGGTCCGCGGGCCGGCACGCTACATACAGACCGACTAGCAGGCAATCGTCGTGACTGACAAGGCAACCAACACTATGAGCCCGGACGTCAAAACCTTCCAGGGTCTGATCCTGGCTCTGCAGAAATTCTGGGCGCAGCATGGCTGCGTGATTCTCCAGCCACTGGATATGGAAGTCGGCGCCGGCACCTTCCACCCCGCCACCTTCCTGCGGGCGATCGGGCCGGAAACCTGGAACGCCGCCTACGTGCAGCCCAGCCGTCGGCCCACCGACGGCCGTTACGGCGAGAACCCCAATCGCCTGCAGCATTACTACCAGTTTCAGGTCGTGCTCAAGCCGTCACCGGACAACATCCAGGAACTCTACCTGGACTCCCTGAAGGCACTGGGCCTGGACCCGCTGGTGCACGATATCCGCTTCGTTGAAGACAACTGGGAGTCCCCGACGCTGGGGGCCTGGGGTCTGGGTTGGGAGATCTGGCTGAACGGCATGGAAGTCACCCAGTTCACCTACTTCCAGCAGGTCGGCGGCCTCGAATGCTACCCGGTGACCGGCGAACTCACCTACGGCCTGGAGCGCATCGCCATGTACCTGCAGGGCGTGGACAGCGTCTACGACCTGGTGTGGACCGAGGGCCCGGACGGGGTCGTGACCTACGGCGACGTCTTCCACCAGAACGAAGTGGAGATGTCGACCTACAACTTCGAACAGGCGGATACCGAGTTCCTGTTCCACTGCTTCGACGTCCATGAGCGCGAGAGCAAGCGGCTGATCGACGCCGGCCTGGCACTGCCCGCCTACGAGCAGGTGCTGAAAGCGTCCCACACCTTCAACCTGCTGGACGCTCGTCATGCCATCTCGGTCACCGAGCGCCAACGCTTTATCCTGCGCGTCCGAACCCTGGCCCGCGCCGTCGCCCAGGCCTACTTCGACAGCCGCAAGGAGCTCGGCTTCCCGCTGGCGCCGGACGCGCTACGCCAGGAACTGCTGGCCGAGGCCACCGACGAACAAGCGAAAGACTCTGGTAAGGGGAACGCATAACCATGGCAACACAGGATTTTCTGGTCGAGCTGGGTACCGAAGAGCTGCCACCGAAGGCGCTGAAGACCCTTTCCGATGCGTTTACCCAAGGCATCACCAACGGCCTCGATGACGCCGGCATTGCCCACGGTGCGGTGGAAGCCTTTGCCGCCCCCCGCCGACTGGCGGTGCGGGTGCGTGAACTGGCCGATGCGCAACCGGACAAGCCGGTGGAAAAACGCGGTCCGGCGGTGAAGGCGGCGTTCGACGACGCCGGCAACCCGACCCGGGCGCTCAATGGTTTTGCCACCTCCCTCGGGGTGACCCCGGACCAGCTCGACACCCTGGAAACCGATAAAGGGGCCTGGGTGGTCTATCGCACCGTCGAGCAGGGCAAACCCACCGCGGAGCTGTTGCCACAGCTGATCGAACAATCGTTGGCGGCGCTGCCGATTCCCAAGCGCATGCGCTGGGGCGCCCACCGCACCGAATTCGTCCGGCCGGTGCATTGGCTGGTGCTGCTGTACGGCAACAAGGTGATCGACACGCCGGTGATGGGCCTGACCCCCGGCAACCAGACCCGCGGTCACCGTTTCCACTGCCCCAAGGCACTGATCGTACCGACGCCGAATGACTACGAAGTGGTGCTGCGGGAAGAGGGCCGGGTGATCGCCAGTTTCGCCGATCGCCGCGAGGCCATTCGCCGCGGCGTCACCGCCATCGCCGAGCAGCAGGCCCAAGGCCAGGCGGTCATCAATGACGACCTGCTGGACGAAGTCACCGCCCTCAACGAATGGCCGGTGCCGCTGTTGGGCCGCTTCGAGGAGCGTTTCCTCGAGGTGCCGGCGGAAGCGCTGATTTCCTCCATGGAGGAGCACCAGAAGTACTTCCATGTGGTCGACGCCAACGGCCGTATGTTGCCGCTGTTCGTCACCGTGGCCAACCTGGAGAGCAAGGACCCCGCCCAGGTGGTAGCCGGTAACGAAAAAGTCATCCGGCCCCGACTGGCCGACGCCGCCTTCTTCTACGACACCGATCGTAAAACCCCACTGGAGGACCGTGTCGACCGGCTCAAGCCCATCGTATTCCAGGAAAAACTCGGCAGCATCTACGACAAGTCGGTACGGGTTGCGGCCCTGGCCAACAGGATTGCCGACGCCATCGGCAGCGATCCGGCGTTGGCCGAACGCGCCGCGATGCTGGCCAAGACCGATCTGGTCACCGAAATGGTGCTCGAGTTCACCGACCTCCAGGGCGTCATGGGCCAGTACTACGCCCAGAACGATGGCGAGCCGGACGAGGTCGCCAAGGCGCTGAACGAGCAGTATATGCCCCGCTTCGCCGGCGACGAGCTGCCCTCCACCCTGACCGGCTGCGCGGTGGCCATCGCCGACCGTCTCGATTCCCTGGTGGGGCTGTTCGGCATCAACCAGCCGCCCTCCGGTACCCGCGATCCGTTCGCCCTGCGACGGGCGTCACTGGGCGTGCTGCGCATCATCATCGAACGGCAGTTGCCGCTTGATCTGCAGACCTGCTGCGAGTGGGCCGCCGCCAACTTCAGCAACCTCAGCGAGAGCGCTGTGGCCACCACCGTGGTGGACTACATGCTGGAACGGTTCCGGGCTCACTACGAGGAGCAGGGCATTGGCGCCGAGGTCTACCTCGCGGTCCACGCCCGCCGGCCGACCCGGCCACTGGACTTCGACCGCCGGGTCAAGGCGGTGGAAGCCTTCCGTCAACTGGCGGAAGCCCAGGCTCTGGCCGCCGCCAACAAGCGGGTTTCCAACATTCTCACCAAGCAGGGTGGTGATGCCATCGGCGAAACCGTCGACAGCAGCCTGCTGCAGGACGCCGCCGAGCAAACCCTGGCCGAACAGGTCGCCGAACAGGCCGATAAGGTGGTCCCGCTGTTTGAGCAGGGCGACTACGCCGCGGCGCTGAGTTCACTGGCCAGTCTGCGGGCTCCGGTGGACCGCTTCTTCGACGAAGTCATGGTGATGGCCGACGACGCGGCCGTCCGCAACAACCGGCTTGCCCTGCTCAACCGTCTGCGTAACCTGTTCCTGCGGGTCGCCGACATTTCCCTGCTGCCCACAGCCAGCTGACGCAGCAATGCTGGTCATCCTGGACCGGGATGGGGTCATCAACCTCTACGACGGCAGTTACATCTGTTCGCCGGAGGCTTGGTTGCCCCTTCCCGGCAGCCTGGAGGCCATTGGCCGGCTGTCGGTGGCCGGCTGCCGCATTGCCATCGCCACCAATCAGTCCGGCATCGGCCGTGGCTATTACGACACCACCACCCTGGAGGCGATGCACGACAAGCTGCGCTCGCTGCTGGAGCCGTTTGGCGGTCGCATCGATTTCATCGCTCACTGCCCCCATCATCCGGACGAGCACTGCCACTGTCGCAAGCCCAGAACCGGGCTGCTGAGCCAGATTCGGCAACATTTCGAGCTCGCCTCGCTGGCTGACAGCGTCATGGTCGGCGACAGCCGCAAGGATCTGGAAGCCGCCCTGGCCGCCGGTTGTCGGCCCTGCCTGGTGCGTACCGGCAATGGCCGGGAAACCGAGGAACACCTGAAGGAACGGCCGTTGCCCGCGGTTCGGGTGTTCGACGACCTGGCGGCGTTTACCGACGATTTCCTGGGCACCAGGCGCTGACCAATTTCCTGCCTTGAGGACTGGCAAATCGACACCAGTTACGTATAATACCGGCCGTGATTCGGCGTGTGGCGCAGCTTGGTAGCGCACTTCGTTCGGGACGAAGGGGTCGGAGGTTCGAATCCTCTCACGCCGACCATTTCCCTCTCTCTGCAGTCGTTCAGTCTCCCAGTTCAAACTCCGTCACGTTTATTGTCATCCGGCATCCCATTGCGACGGGTCCGCGTTACACTTGAGGGTCAGTCCTGCACGCTGTCCTGTGCGCCGTCCGCAACCAATCGTCGGGGACGCTACCACCGATGCCAATCACCAATCGCTCCATTGCCTTGGCCCTGGTCGCTTTAGGGCTGACCGGCTGCGCCAGCAACACCTCACAGCTGCAAGCTGGCACTGAGGATCCCTGCGCGACTCTGCACGCCGTCATCGCCGATTATCCCAACTGTTTTAGCAGCCTGCGAGGTAAGGCCGACCACTTTGCCAGCGCCACGGTGTATCGGGCGACCGCCGAGCTCATCGCCGGCCATTGCCAGATCTGGAGTTGGGGCCAGGGCGACAGCGCCTAACTGTGCTCCGTCACCAACCCGAACCTGGATATCGCCAAGCGCCGCCATGGGCAGGCATTGCAGACGCTGCAGGCTTGCCTGGGCGCTGACTGGCGGGAGCAGGGCGATTGGCGCCAGCGTGCCGGCCAAACCGACGGCTACGCCTCGCGGTTCTCTGCCACTGGTTCCACCACCGTGGTCTCGCTGGAGACTACCGTTCAGACCGGGGGACCGGGGCAGTACTTCACCAATTTCCTCTATGTCGGCAATCCCCCCGTCAACGCACGCCCCGGGCCATGACCCCACCATCGCCAAGGCCCTTACATAACCGACACAAAAAGGTCCTTCGGTCCACAGTGGCACCATCGTATACTGAAGGTTCCCGTTACCGACGGTTCCCTTAGAACCCGCCCCACACATCCTTAGCACGTTTAGCACTGACTCGGCACAGGCCCAACTATGACTAACCCCCATTCCCCCACACCATCCCATAAGCCCCGGCCCTGGATTGACCTGCTGGTCAGTATCGTCATTCCCTCGGTCATCCTGATGAAGCTCAGTGGCGACGACTACCTTGGCAGCACCTGGGCGCTGGTGGTTGGCCTGGCGTTTCCGCTCGGCTGGGGGCTGTTCGAGTTGGTGAAGTACCGCAAGTACAATTTCATCGCGGTCCTGGGGGTGATCAGTGTCGGCCTCACCGGCGGCATCGGGCTGATGGAACTGGACCCCCAGTGGTTGGCCATCAAGGAGGCGGCGGTGCCACTGGTTATTGGCCTGGCGGTGCTGGTGTCCACCCGAACCCAATACCCGCTGGTCCGCACCCTGTTGTACAACCCCTCGGTACTGGATGTGGACAAGATCCGCGCGTCTCTGGTCCAGCACAACAATGAGACGGAGTTCGAGTCGCGCCTGCTCAAGGCTAGCTACCTGTTCAGTGGTACCTTTTTCTTCTCCTCGGCGATGAACTACATTCTGGCCAAATGGATCGTTACCAGCCCCGCCGGTACCCAGGCCTTCAATGAAGAGCTGGGCAGAATGACGTTGGTCAGTTACCCGATGATTGCGATTCCATCGATGATCATGATGATCGCCATCTTTTACTACCTCTGGCGAACCATCCGCCGACTCACCGGCTACACCCTGGAAGAGGTGATGTCACCACACCTGCACCAACACCCCGAGCGGGCAGGGGATCACTCCTCCTCCAAGTAACACCACAAGGCGACCTTCGGTCGCCTTTTTTATTGGCCAAAGTAGACATTCAGCGGCGCTTAGCCCATAAAAAAAACGGAATGCCCTTTCGGGTCATTCCGCTTTTTGGCTACCACCGTCAATGGATGGCGCTCAATCACACATCCAGGTTGGTAACCTCCAGCGCGTTGGTCTGGATGAAATCCCGGCGCGGTTCCACATCGTCCCCCATCAGGGTGGTGAAGATCTGGTCGGCGGCAATGGCATCCTCGATGGTCACCTTCATCATGCGACGGGTTTCCGGGTCCATGGTGGTTTCCCACAGCTGATCCGGATTCATCTCGCCCAGCCCCTTGTAGCGCTGGATGTTCAGTCCCCGCTGGGCCTCCTTCATCAGCCAGGCCAGCGCGCCCTCGAAGGACAGCACCGCTTGCTTGCGCTCGCCTCGCTGCACGAAGGCACCGTCCTCAATCAGCCCGTTGAGGGTCTCACCCATGCCGGCAATGGCACCATAGGAGGCAGACTCGAAGAATTCATGGCTGAACACGTGGTTGTGGGGAATGCCGTGAATGTAGATCACCACCTTGGGCAGGTAGAGTTGACGCTCCTCATCCTTCTGAACCGAGAACACGTACTTGGTGCCGGTTTTCGTATCCAGGTCCAGATTGTCGCCCAGGCTGCCAACCCAGCGGGTCACCGCCGCTTCGTCCTTCAGGGCATCCGCGGTAAGGGTCGGTGCCAACAGCATCTGTTCCAGCACCTTGGCAGGGTATGCCCGGGACAGCCGGTCAATCATCGCCATTACCGCCTGGTACTCTTTTACCATGGATTCCAGGGCCGAGTCCTTGATCGCCGGTGCCTCCGGATTGACGTACAGCTGAGCCCCTTCCAGCGCGGTTTGGGTGAGGTAGGACTCCTTGGCCTTCTCATCCTTCAGGTACTGTTCCTGCTTGCCTCGTTTGACCTTGTACAACGGCGGCATGGCGATGAAGACATGGCCGCGTTCAATGATTTCCCGCATCTGACGGAACAGGAAGGTCAGCAGCAGGGTACGGATGTGGGAGCCGTCCACATCGGCATCGGTCATGATGATGACAGAGTGATAGCGGAGCTTGTCGGGATTGAATTCCTCACGGCCGATACCACAACCCAGCGCGGTGATCAGCGTACCCACTTCGGCGGACGACAGCATCTTGTCGAAACGGGCTTTTTCCACATTGAGAATCTTACCCTTGAGCGGCAGGATGGCCTGGGTGCGGCGTTCCCGGCCCTGTTTGGCGCTACCGCCGGCCGAGTCACCCTCCACAATGAACAGTTCGGACAACGCCGGGTCTTTTTCCTGGCAGTCGGCCAGCTTGCCGGGCAAACCGGCAATATCGAGAGCGCCCTTGCGCCGGGTCATGTCGCGGGCCTTGCGGGCGGCTTCCCGGGCTCGCGCCGCCTCGATCATCTTGTTGACGATCTGCTTGGCTTCGTTGGGGCGTTCCTGCAGGAAATCGCTGAAGGTCTGGTACATCTCCTGTTCCACCGCCGATTTAACCTCGGAGGAAACCAGCTTGTCCTTGGTCTGGGAGGAGAATTTCGGGTCCGGCACCTTGACGCTGATGATGGCGGTCAAGCCTTCCCGGGCGTCATCACCGGAGGTGGACACCTTGGCCTTCTTGCCTAGGCCTTCCTGCTCGATGTAGGTGTTCAGGGAGCGGGTGAGGGCGGCTCGGAAACCGGCCAAGTGGGTGCCACCGTCCCGTTGCGGAATGTTGTTGGTGAAGCAGAAGATGTTCTCCTGGAAGGCGTCGTTCCACTGCATCGACACCTCGACGACGATACCGTCTTCCCGCTCCCGGATAAAGTGGAACACCTGATTGATCGGGGTCTTGTTGGTATTCAGGTGCTCGACAAAGGCCCGCAAGCCCCCTTCGTACTCGAACACGTCTTCTTTACCACTGCGCTCGTCCTGCAGCCGGATGCGGACTCCGCTGTTGAGAAACGCCAGCTCGCGCAGCCGCTTGGCCAGAATGTCGTAATGAAACTTGATGTTGGTAAAGGTTTCGGCGGACGGAATGAAATGTACTTCGGTACCGCTGCGATCGGTATCGCCCACCACGCCCAGCGGCGCATTGGGCACACCGTGGGTATAGGTCTGTTCATGGACCTTGTTGGCACGGCGAACCGTCAGTTTCAGGGTCGAGGACAGCGCGTTCACCACCGATACCCCAACCCCGTGGAGACCACCGGACACTTTGTAGGTGTTGTCGTCAAACTTACCACCGGCATGCAGAACGGTCATGATAACCTCTGCCGCCGACACACCTTCCTCTTCGTGCATATCCACCGGTATGCCCCGGCCGTTGTCCCGCACGGTGATCGATTCGTCGGGATGGATCACCACCCCAATTTCCGAACAGTAGCCTGCCAGCGCCTCGTCAATGGAGTTATCCACCAACTCGAAGACCATATGGTGCAAACCGGTGCCGTCATCGGTATCACCAATGTACATCCCTGGCCGCTTACGGACCGCATCGAGGCCTTTCAAGACTTTGATACTGGAAGAGTTGTAACTCGATTCGCTCATTCGGACGCTCCTAAGGCGCTGATCTTATTCTTCCGTCACCCTGCCATGTTCCACGTGGAACACTCGGAATTCCGGCATGGACTCCCGCCATAGTTGGTGCGGACGGGGCTGCTCGATGGATGTCATGAACACCTGACATCGCAGTTCATGAAGTTTTTCGGCCAACATGGCCCGGTGCTCACCATCCAGCTCGGCATTGATGTCGTCGAGCAGGAAGGTGACCTGTTTGCCAAGCTGGGACAGCACCATACCCTGGGCGATCTTCATTAAAATCACCAGGGTCTTCTGCTGGCCACGGGAAAACGTTTCGGCGACAGGCCGCCCCTGAAACCGCAACTTTAAATCGGCGCGGTTTGGGCCATACAAGCTATGGCCCATTCGCAGTTCCTGCTCTCGTTGCGCCACCAGCACTTCTGCCAGCGATCGCTTGTTGTCCCAACCGGGGTAAAAATCCAGCTTCAGGCCTTCCACCCAGGGCGTCTCCACTTCCGCCAACAGCGACTCGAAAGCCGTCTGAAACAACGTCATCGTTGCCTGACGGGCCTGGGTCACCTGAGCTGCCAACGCCACATACTGGTTGTCCCACACACGGAGCAGGGATTGGTCCATTCTACCATTTCTAAGGGCCTGGTTCCGCTGTGACGTCACTCTTTGGCATTGTTGCCAAAGGTAGGCAAAAGAAGGTTCCACGTGGAACACCAACCAATCGACAAACTGTCTGCGCTTGCCCGGACTACCGGCCACGATGTCGAACACCCCAGGATCGATCACCGACACCGGAAGCAGTCTCGCCAGGGCGGACAGACTGCGCACCGATTCACCATCCACCCGCAGCTGGGTGTCCTTGTCGATCACATCGCGGGCAAAGCCCACCCGATGCTGCAGATGCTCGTTACGGTCGCCGGAATCGCCGCCAGCAGCAGGGCAATCTGCCAACCCACCAAACACCGTGAAACGGCTGGTGCCATGTCGGCTGACGGCTTGATGACGACTGACCCGGAACGAGCGCCCCAGACCCAGATAGCCGATGGCCTCCAACAGACAGCTCTTACCGCTGCCGTTCTCGCCGTAGATCAGATTGAACGCTGGAGAAAAATCGATGGGATCTCCCGCCAAATTGCGGAAGTGCTCGGTGTGCAGCTTAACCAGCGCCATAGGGGTCCGGTGAGGTACGGGAAATGGAGAGAACAGCGTGGACCAAGGCTCCGCCTGGGCCGCAGGTTAAGTGTACAAAAGCGCCCCGCTGAAGGCGACGCCTAATTCCATTTCCCGTCAGCGCCTTGAAAGGGCAGAGGGAGACGGTGGCCCATGGTAATCGGATCAACCCACTTCTTTTACCGGAGCACGCAATGGGACATGGCGAATACTTTATGGAGCGGATCAAGTAGGGTGAGGCGTCACCGCCTCATCCCTCTCACAGAACCGTACGTACGGGCCTCGTATACGGCTCATGTCAGCAGTTATCCCTTCAGATCACAGGGAAACAGAGTCCCACTCGCTGACTGCTCAGGTCGAACAGACCCAGTTCATCGTGCAGCCAGCGGTTGGGCATGGCGTAGCTTGCCAGTGGACTTTGGGCGTTGCGCCAGCTCTGCATGCCGATCGCGCTGAACACGCCCCGATAATCCAGCTGCCGCAGCCGCCGGTGCAGCCGGGATGGCCGCTTCCACTGCTTCAGCTGGATGGCGCGGAGTCGGCGTCGCAGCCAGCTCATCAGCCCCTTCATGGGCCTTGCGCAGTTCGCTATCCGGAAGTAGGTCAGGAACCCTCTGAGCACCGGATTCAGTTGCCGGATGACTTCCGCCAAGTTGGCGCCGGTGTTTCTGCGGGTCTGGACCTTGAGCCTGGCTTTCAATCGTTGCAGCTTCTTCGCCTGGATCCGCGTGTAGCGCGGTCCAATCACCACGCCCAGGAAGGCAATGCCGTCCCGGCTGTGTGTCAGGTGCGTTTTGCTGCGGTTGACGATCAGTTTGAGCTCGCCTTCCAGATAACCGGTGGCCACTGCCAGTGCATTTTCCGCCGCCGGCTTAGACCCGCACAGGATCAGAGTATCGTCCGCGTAGCGGACGATTCGGTGCCCTCGGCTTTTCATGTACTGGTCGAACGCGTCCAGCTAAATGTTGGCGATCAGTGGACTGATCACCCCGCCTTGGGGGCTGCCGCGTTCGGTGGCCTGATGCTGGTGGCCTATCATGACCCCGCTTTGCAGGAACTGCCTGAGCAGGGCCAGGAGGCTGCCGTCGGTGATCTTGCGGCGGAACTGGCGCAGGATGAGATCGTGATCCAGGGTGTCGAAACACTTGGACAGATCCATATCCACGGCCCAGTGATGCCGGTATCGCCGGACGAACAGCTGTGCCTTGGCGATGGCCTGATGGGCGCTGCGGCCCCAGCCGGTAGCCTTAGCTGGACGTATCGAAGTCTCCGTTGAAGATCGGTACCAGCTGGTTGCGAAACGCTTGCTGTACGATGCGGTCGCGAACGGTTGGAATGCCCAGCAGACGTTCGCCCCGTTCGGTTTGGGGAGGGTAACGCGCCTGACCGGCTGTGCGCGGTAGCGCTTTTCCTTCAGTTCGCTTAACAGACAAGACAGCTCCTGCTCCAGATTGGCATCGAACGCACTCAGGCTCTGCTCATCGAATCCAGCCGCACCCTGGTTGCGTTTGACGTGTCTGTGAGCGTCGTACAGTACCCGCTGGCTCAGCAGGCGTCCGTACAGGCTGTAGTATTTCCTCATGCCTGCGTCTCGGTGTCGGTTCCTCTTCTGTCTTCCGGCGCACAGTGCTGGTTGCTTCTGACGGTTCGCATAGGGTACTAGCACTTTGGCAATCTGCCACACGAGTCCGCCTTACTCCCGATGCAGGTTCGCTGGACGCACTGCCGTTCCCGGCAGGCGCCGTCCCGTAACCCCCACTCCGTCAAGTGGCTTGTGCATCACGCTGTACGCTGCATTCAGGGTCGGTTCCGTTGGTTACTGACTTCCGCCCTTCGCCGCCCGGTTTGGCTTGCGCCGCGCCGGGCGCCCGAACACCTCCAGTCCGGGTCGTGCCAGTGTTCTCCTCCACGCTGTTACCAGGCTTCTCTGGCTGGCACTTCTTCACTACTACGGCGTCATCTGCCACCTCGCCCCAACTTCTGTCTTGGCTCTCACCTTGAGCAGAAGCTCCCTGAACTCAGGGGCTGGGGTCAGGCTTCCCCGGTTACTGCACTGGCTCCCCGCAAACAGCTCCATCCTCAAACACGTCGTATTGCTGACCGAGAATTGGGCTTCGCGCTATTTTGCACGCTTACCGCCTATACGCCGCCGAATCAGGTTCGCTTTCGCTATGTCCTGTTTGCTTCCTATGGCTTCCTTCAGACCCCACCGTTGGCCAGTGACGCCCTTGCCATTCGGATTGTCTTCCCATCGGTCGGGGTGACGTCGCCTTCTTTCAGACGACCGGGTTTGCCGGCTTCGCCGGTCAAACAAAAAAAACCCGATGCATACGCATCGGGTTTTCGATCGGCAGCGGCGATTCCACCGCCAGATAACAAGTTTGCGATCAGTGCAACATGTTTAGCCGCTCATCCATGAACACATCCATCTCGGGCGCCAGGATATGCACGTAGCGATCGAAGTAGAGGAACTGCTTCAGCAACAACGCAAATTCCCTGGGGAAATGCAGTCCGTGGCCTTCGCCAATCTTCACCATGTCCATCAGAATGTTGTTGACGTCGTCCTCGGCCTGGTCGGCCTGGTAGGGCACCTGATCCGGCACCATCCGATCCATCTGCTGGTATAACCGTCGCAAATCCTCGGCCAAATCGGCGACCACCACGGTTTCACGGGTTATGCCGATGCGGATCATGGCATCCGCAACGCCTTCGAAATTACCGACCATGACTGCCGAAATGAAATCGGACACCGCCTGCCAGGTATCGGGCTTGATGCGGCCAACGATGCCAAAATCGATGAAGCCGATGCGGCCGTCCTTCAGCACCATCAGATTACCGGCATGGACATCGGCGTGGAAAAACTCGCACTGGGTCAGACTGGCGAACCAGGTGTTCATCGCAGTGATCAACGTCCGTTCCGGATCCCGAGCATAGCCACGGATGCTCTCGAGATCGGTGAGCGGCACACCGTAGAACCGTTCCATGGTGAGGATGTGGCGGGTACTGCAGTGCTCATAGACCCGCGGCACGGTGGCGTCTTCGTTATGGGTGTTGTGGAGGAATTCGCGGAACACCCGGAGGTTGTTGGCCTCCTTGATGAAATCACACTCTTCCATCATGGTGCGTTGAATCTCCTCGACGATGCCCGACAGCGAAGTCCAGGACAGCTTCGGCGCCAGAGTCTCGAGGATACGGGCCGACAGGTAGAGGAAATTGAGGTCGGTCAGCAGGGTGTTTTCCACCCCGGGCTTTTGCACCTTGATCACCACGTCTTCGCCGGTGACCAGCTTGGCGGCGTGAACCTGGGCGATGGAGGCCGAGGCCAGGGCGACCGGGTCGATATGGGCGAACACCTGATCGATGGGCCGGTCCAATTCCTCGGCGATGATCTTACGAATCACAGCGAAGGGCAGGTTGGGGGTCTTGTCGAGGCAGTACTGAAACTCCTCGACATAGGCCTTGGGAAAAAACGTCGGTGAGCTGGCAATAAACTGGCCCAGCTTGATGTAGGTGGCACCCAACGACTCAAACGTCTGGCGCAAGAGTCTTGGAGTCGGCGGACGCTCGCCCCGTACCCAATTGAGTCCGGTCTTGCCCAGAACCGTCAGGGTCTGACCAATGCGAAACGCCCCCTTGATGCTGTTTGTCACTGCTGCCATGACTGCCTTCCTTTTTAACATATGTCCTCTGCGAGTCTCGACCAGGCGCCAAACCGGCACACTAAGCCAGGCCGGTTCGTCGCGGCTGCCGTGACCGGGTCCCCATTACAGCCGCATGGGCATGACCACGTACAGGCAGCGGTTATCGTTCTGTGCCTCCAGCAACGCACTGCTGTTGGGATTGGCCAGGGTGATCTTGACCTGCTCATCGTCCAACGCGTTCAGCACATCCACCAGATAGCCTACATTAAAGCCAATCTGCAGTGATTCGCCCTGATACTCCACCGCCAGCGCGTCTTCAGCCTGTTCCTGATCCGGGTTGTTGGCGAAGACCTGCAGCTGGTTGGGGGCGAGGTTGAGCCGGACCCCACGGATGTTCTCGTGAGACAGGATACCCGCCCGCTGCAGCGTGTTCTTCAGCGTGGCCCGGTCGGCCAACACAACCTTGTCGCCGCCACGGGGAATGACCCGATTGTAGTCGGGGAACTTGCCCTCGATCAGCTTCGAGGTAAAGGTATAGGCGCCAACCGTTGCCCGCAGATGGTTATCGCCGATAACCAGGGTGACCGGCGTCTCGACATCGTCCAACAACCGCGCCAGTTCCAATACCCCTTTACGAGGCACGATCACCTGACGCTGGTCCGGACAGGCGGTGGCCAGCTCCAGGTGTGCCATCGCCAGGCGGTGGCCGTCGGTGGCCACCGTGCGCACATGCGCACTGTCCACCTCCAGCAGCAGGCCATTGAGGTAATACCGCACGTCCTGCTGCGCCATGGCAAAGGCGGTGGCGTCGAGCATCCGCCCCAACTCTTTCTGCGGCACCTCTAGCCGGAAGCTTTCGGCCTCATCTTCGACATTGGGGAAATGCTCGGCCGGCAGGGTCGACAGGGTGAAATGACTGGCGCCGCAACGCAGATGCAGGCGATCGCCTTCCAGCGCCAGCTCGATCGGAGCCTCGTCGCCGAGAGCACGGCAGATGTCGGCGAGCTTGCGGGCAGGCACGGTGATTTTCCCCGGCTGGTCAACATGAACCGGGGTGACGCGACCGACCAGTTCCACTTCCATATTGGTACCGGTCAGGGTTAGGGTACTGCCCTCGGCCTCCAACAGGACGTTGGAGAGTACCGGCATGGTCTGTTTCCTCTCAACGACACCGGCGATGGATTGCAGTGGCGTTAGTAGGGACTCGCGGCTAATGGTCAGTCTCATGGCTCGCACTCGGCTTGTTATCGGTTTATGACAAACGGTTGTTAAAGGGTGATTCGGGGCATCCCAACCTAGGTGGTCAGGAGCCGCATGAAATTCTGGTAATCTTCACGAATGTTGGGATCCGATTCCTGCAGTTCGACAATCTTCTTGCAGGCATGCAGCACGGTGGTGTGATCTCGCCCGCCAAAGGCCTCACCGATTTCCGGCAAACTGTGGTTGGTGAGTTCCTTCGCCAGCGACATGGCCACCTGCCGCGGCCGGGTCACCGTGCGGGTACGTCGTTTCGACAGCAGATCCGCCACCTTGATCTTGTAGTACTCCGCCACGGTGCGCTGGATATTGTCAATACTGACCTGCTTCTCATGCAGCGCCAGCAGATCCTTCAAACTCTCGCGGATAAACGGCGGGGTGATCTCCGACCCGGTGAAGTGAGCATTCGCTATCACCAGGCGAAGCGCGCCTTCCAGCTCTCGAACATTGGAACGGATCTTCTGCGCGATAAAAAACGCCGCCTCGCTGCTCAGCCGGACATTGGCCTGCTCGGCCTTTTTCATCAGAATCGCCACCCGGGTTTCCAGCTCCGGCGGTTCCACCATCACCGTCAAGCCCCACCCGAAACGAGACTTGAGGCGCTCCTCCATGTCGACAATTTCCTTCGGGAAACGGTCGCAGGTCACAATCACCTGCTGGCCGCCCTCGAGCAGCGCATTGAAGGTGTGAAAGAACTCTTCCTGGGAGCGTTCCTTGCGGGCAAAGAACTGGATGTCATCGATCAGCAAGGCATCTACCGAGCGATAATAGCGCTTGAATTCGTTGATGGCGTTGAGCTGCAACGCCTTGACCATATCGGCAACGAAGCGCTCCGAGCGAAGGTAGGCCACCTTGGCGCCGGCATTACGCCGAACGATCTCATTGCCAATGGCGTGCATCAGGTGAGTCTTGCCCAAGCCAACGCCGCCATAAAGGAACAGCGGGTTGTACGCGCCGCCGGGGTTTTCCGCCACCTGCATCGACGCCGCCCGGGCCAGCTGGTTGGACTTGCCCTCGACAAAGGTCTCAAAGGTGAAGCCTTCGTTGAGGAAGCTCTGGTGCTTGATATCACCTTCAACCTGCACCGAACGACGCTCAGGCTCGCTCCTCGGTCGAACCTGGGGTTCCACCAGGGTAGCGGCGACGCCCTTTTCCTCTTCGGTCACGGTGCCGACGTCGTCCGCCAGGGCTTTACCCCTGGTTCTGGCCACCGGCGCCTGGGCTCGGGCCACCGGCGGCTCGTCGGACTTGGGCGCCGACCCGACTTTCATCTGGATGCGTGGGGCCTGGCCACCTTGCAGGTCCTTCAGTACCTCCTCTATACGACGCAGGTACTTCTCGTTCACCCAATCCATCACAAACCGGTTGGGCGCAAACAGCATTAACAGGCCTTCCCTATGGTCAGACTGCAGCGGCCTCAGCCAGGTATTGAACTGCTGTGCGGGAAACTCATCCCGGAGTACTTCTAGACATTGATGCCAAATTGTCTGCGGCACGACGCCCGCCTCCGATGCCAGCTTGCTTCCTTGATCATCCGATGCGCCGGATGTGAGGAACCGATGAAAAGTAATCCCGGATTCTACTCGCCAGCACCTTCCAATAAAAGCCCAAAACAACATCCATTAACAGGCTGTGGAAATTTATAAACTTATTTTTCATGTTCTTAGGAACTTACCTACAGGGTTGTGTACAGAAAAAATCAAAAAAATAGTTATCCACATGATTGTGTGTAAACCCTGACCAAAACCCTGTGGTCAGGTGGTGCAACAGTCAGTGGATAACCCACAGATCAACCGAGGTCGCCAGTTATCCCCAATTCCTGAGGTCGATACCCACAGGGCTCAACGGTACTGGTCAACCGCCTTATCAAGTTGATAGCTTCATGTATTTCTAAGAAAAAAAAGGCTTACCCACAGAATAGGCCTAGGCTAATAACAGTAATAAATATCTTTAAAAAGAATTTCAAAGAAACCTAATGAATTAGTTACTGACCAGGATGCTGGCGTTGCCGAGATCACCGCCAAACCGGCATTGCAACTCCGCTTACAAATCCCCATTGAATTAGCTCGCCAGTTTGCATAGAATGCCGCTCCTGTTTTGACTGTTCATTTTGCAGCCAGCAACTGACTTTCCAATTTTTGTAACGTGAGAGCATCACCATGAAAAGAACGTTTCAACCGAGCGTACTGAAGCGTAAGCGCGTCCACGGTTTCCGTGCCCGTATGGCCACTGCCAACGGTCGTAAGATTCTGGCCCGTCGCCGTGCCAAGGGTCGCGCGCGTCTGTCCGCATAAGCCGTTACCATGAAGGCCTTGCACTTTCCCAAGACTGCACGCTTACTGCGCCCTGGGGATTACAGCAAGGTCTTCGATAACGTCCAGGTCCGAGTTTCACACCGGCACTTCTTGATATTGGCTACCCCCAACCAGCTGGGCCACGCCAGAGTCGGTTTGATCTTCGCCAAAAAGCACCTGAAACTGGCCGTACAACGTAATCGGGTCAAGCGACGGGTGCGTGAGACGTTCCGGCAACAGCTGCAACTGCCGTCCATGGATATCGTGGTCCTGGGGCGGCAGGGTCTGGCCGAGGTTGAGAATGCCAAGCTTCATGCCATCCTCAACGAGCTGTGGCGACGTCTGAAACGCAAGACCTCCACCGACGCA
This sequence comes from Marinobacter sp. SS21, assembly GCF_028369065.1. Classification (GTDB taxonomy): domain Bacteria; phylum Pseudomonadota; class Gammaproteobacteria; order Pseudomonadales; family Oleiphilaceae; genus Marinobacter. The sequence goes on along the minus strand of NZ_JAQNDA010000001.1, from coordinate 57,111 downwards.
GCAGCTTCGGCTAAGCCGCCAAACAGTCAGACGTCCTCGCCAGTTACCCATCAACCGACTGGTGACGAGAAAGGAACGGGTTAATGCGGAAACTGCTGCTTCTGCCCATTCGCTTTTATCAGTACGCAATCAGTCCCATGATGGCGAGTCACTGCCGTCACTATCCAACCTGTTCCCAATACGCCGTAGAGGCCATAGAACAACATGGCGCCCTGTCCGGCCTGGTGCTGGCGGTAAAACGGCTGCTACGCTGCCACCCTTGGGCTGATGGTGGCTACGATCCTGTTCCGACGCCAACGCCAACGTGCGGCTGTGCGCCCAGCCGGAACCAGCACGCTCACCGGGTACCTACCCATCCCGTAAACGCCAACCAGACGACACAGTAGGTTTATGGATATCAAACGCTTTGTACTCTTTGCCGGGCTGGCCGTGGTCAGCTACCTGATGGTGCTGGCCTGGAACGAAGATTATCATCAGCCGCAAACTCAACCGGTGGCCGAGCAGCAAATCGAAGCCGGTCAGCCGCAGCTCGCCAACACCGCAACGGGCGAGGAATTTGCCACCCCGGAAAGCAACACAACCGATATCGCCAGCACCGGGTCAGTCAATACCGTCGGTGAGCAACTGATTACCGTTACCACCGATGTCATGTCTCTCAAGATTGATCGGGTCGGCGGCAATCTGGTGGAAGCCGCGCTGCTTCACTACGACGATACCCTGAACAGCGGCCAGCCACTGAAGCTGCTGAACAAGTCCGACTACCAGACCTACGTGCTTGAGAGCGGACTGATCGGTAAACACGGTTATGACAGCCGCCGTAATGGCCCAACTCCGGTCTATCAAACCAGCGCGGACGAGTTTCAGCTGGCGGAAGGCGAGAATGAGCTGCTGGTCAACCTGTCCTTCACCGCGGATAACGGCGTTCAGGTCACCAAACAATACCGCCTGGCCCGGGACAGCTACCGCATCGATGTCCGTTACCTGATCGACAACCAGTCCGACAGCGTCTGGGAAGGCAACTTTTCCGGCAAGATCGTGCGCGACCGGGCACCAGACCCCACCGCCCAGAACAGCCTGGGTATTCAAGCCTTCCTTGGCCTGGTGGTGAGCACGCCGGAAGATCCCTACGAAAAGTTCGACTTCGACGACCTGCGTGAAACTCCGATCAATCAGGCGGTGACCAATGGCTGGTTGGCGTTTCTCCAGCACTATTTCCTCACCGCCTGGGTGCCCAGCGCCGATCAGCCCAATCAATTCCAATCCACCATGCGTGGGCCGCTGTCGGTGATGGGCTTCGTCAGCCCGGCCACCGTGATCGCCCCGGGTGAGCGCGGCGAGGTCGGCGCCACCGCCTACGTCGGTCCCAAGATCATTGATCGGCTGGAAGAAGTTGCGCCGAATATGGATCGCACCGTCGATTTTGGCTTCCTGTTCTTCATCGCCCTGCCGCTGTTCCTGATCCTGGAATGGTTCCACGGCCTGGTGGGCAACTGGGGCGTAGCCATCATCCTGCTCACCGTGCTGGTGAAAGGGGTGTTCTTCCATCTGTCGGCCACCAGCTACCGCTCGATGGCGCGGATGCGTGCCGTCGCCCCCCAGCTGACCCGGCTGAAAGACCTCTACGGCGATGACCGTCAGCGCATGTCCCAGGAAATGATGGCGCTGTACAAGCGGGAAAAAATCAATCCCCTCGGCGGTTGTTTGCCGATCCTGGTGCAGATGCCGGTGTTCATCGCCCTGTACTGGGTACTGTTTGAAAGCGTGCAGTTGCGCCATGCGCCGTTCATGTTGTGGATTCACGACTTGTCAGTGATGGACCCCTATTTCATCCTGCCGATCCTGATGGGCGCCAGCATGTTCATTCAGATGAGTCTGAATCCGTCGCCACCGGACCCCATGCAGGCCAAGATCATGAAGATGATGCCGCTGATCTTTACCGTCTTCTTCCTGTGGTTCCCGGCAGGCCTGGTACTGTACTGGCTGGTCAACAACATTCTGTCGATCTCCCAGCAGTGGTACATTACCCGCAATATTGAAGCGGCCGCCGCCACCAAGAAGTCCTGACCCCGGGGCTTGTCCCTGGCGAGTTATCCACAGAGGCTCCTGATCAGGGGCCTCTGTGCGTTCTGTCCGGCCTGCGGATACTGAGGAATTCCCATGAACCATCGCTCCGAGACCATTGCCGCCATTGCCACCGCCCCAGGCCAAGCTGGAGTCGGCATCGTACGGGTATCCGGTCCGGTCGCCCGGGAGATTGCCCAGCGGGTACTGGGCTTTGATCCGACACCGCGCTACGCCCATTACGGGCCGTTCCGGCAGGCCGACGGCGGGATGATCGATGAGGGCATCGGGCTGTTTTTCCCCAACCCGCACTCGTTCACCGGTGAGGATGTGTTCGAACTGCAAGGCCATGGCGGCACCGTGATTCTTGACCTGCTGCTGCGGGAGGTGTGCAGCCTGGGCGCCCGCCTGGCGCGGCCGGGGGAGTTCTCCGAGCGGGCGTTTCTCAACGACAAGCTGGACCTGACCCAGGCCGAGGCCATTGCAGACCTGATCGAAAGCAGTTCCGAACAGGCCGCCCGTTGCGCGGTGCGCTCGCTGCAGGGGGAATTCTCGCGCCGCATCGATGGCCTGGTCAGCGCACTCACCAACCTGCGGATCTATGTGGAAGCCGCCATCGATTTTCCCGAGGAAGAAATCGATTTTCTCGCCGATGGCAAGGTCGCCGAGGACCTGAACCAGGCGATGACGGCACTGGACGCCATCCTGGCCGAAGCCCAGCAGGGCACCATTTTGCGGGACGGCATGAAGGTGGTGATCGCCGGCCGGCCCAACGCCGGTAAATCCAGCCTGCTCAATGCCCTGGCCGGGCGCGAGGCGGCCATCGTCACCGCCATCGAGGGCACCACCCGGGATGTGTTGCGGGAACATATCCACATCGACGGCATGCCGCTGCACATCATCGACACCGCCGGCCTGCGGGACAGCCCCGACGAAGTGGAACAGATCGGTATTGCCCGGGCCTGGGAGGAGATTCGCCAGGCCGACCGTATTCTGCTGATGGTGGATGCCACCACCACCGCAGAAACCGAACCCCATGCCCTCTGGCCGGATTTCATCGATCATCTGCCGGCCTCGGCGCCGGTCACGGTGATCCGCAATAAGGTGGACCTGTCCGGCGAAGCGGTCGGGCTTGTGGATAACCCCAAGGCGCCGGTGATTAGGCTGGCGGCCAAGTCTGCCGCCGGACTGGAGTCGCTGAGGGATCACCTGAAACAATGCATGGGTTTTGCCACCACCACCGAAGGCGGTTTCCTCGCCCGCCGCCGCCACCTGGATGCGCTGGATCGGGCCCGGCAATCGTTGTTGCAGGGCCATAATCAGCTGGCCGGCTACGGTGCCGGCGAACTGCTGGCCGAAGACCTGCGCGCCGCCCAGGACGCCCTTGGCGAGATCACCGGAACCATGACCCCGGACGACCTGCTGGGCAAGATCTTCTCCAGCTTCTGTATCGGCAAATAGACACCGCCAGCAGCGGTGTCGGAAACCCAGGGAGAGCACCACGCCATGCCTTATCACCCACACTCACTGGCTCTGGCTTGGCAGGGTCGCCGGCGGCTGGCGCTCGGCCTCATCGTCCTGTTGCTGGGGGGCTGCAGCAGCCTGTACTACAGCACCATGGAGAAGCTGGGCATCGAGAAACGGGACATCCTGGTGGATCGGGTGGAAGACGCCCGTGATGCCCAGGACGAGGCTCGGGACACCTTCCGGTCGTCGCTGGCGCGGTTCCAGAGTGTGGTGGCGACCCCCGACAGCGAACTCAAGGCGAAATACGCGGACATTCGTGACGCCTACGAGGACAGCCAGGCGGCGGCGGAGGAGGTCCGCGACCGCATCGAGGCCGTCGAGGACGTGTCCGAGGCGCTGTTCGAGGAGTGGCAGGACGAACTGGCGCTGTACCAGAGCGCCTCGTTACGCCGTACCAGCGCGCGCCAGCTCGCCGAGACCCGCAGCCAGTACCGGCGGCTGATCGACCGTATGCACCAGGCCGAAGACCGGATGGAGCCGGTACTGCAGGCATTCGAGGACCAGGTGCTGTACCTCAAGCACAACCTGAACGCCCAGGCCATCGGCGCCCTGGAAAGTGAGCTGGGTCGCATCCGCGGCGATGTGGACAGGCTGATCCGCAACATGGAGCAGGCCATCGCCGAGTCGGAAGCCTTTATCCAACGTTTTCAGAGCCAGTAACTGGCGACGACGGGAGAAACGACAGAAATCCGGTGAAGCGGATGACGGGGACGCGGGGAAGGCGATCCCGGACAGCGCCGGGATCGCCTGATTGCGGTGATCAGCCGTGGAACGCCATGTGCTCGGCGTCCAGCTGCATCAGGTTCTTGGTGGGGCTGAGCATGCTGGTGGCGTGGGTCTGGGCCCGCGGCAACAGCCGCTCGTAGTAGAACTCCGCGGTGGCCAGCTTGGCGTTGTAGAACTCGGCCGAGTCGTCGCCGCCGTTGTCCAGTTTCTTCACCGCTACCGCCGCCTGCCGGGCCCACATGTAGGCCATGGTGACGTAGCCGCTGTACATCAGGAAGTCGTGGGCAGCGGCGCTGACCACGTCGCGATCCTTGCGGGCGGCCAGCATCACGCGCAGGGTCAGCACGTTCCACTGGGCGGTCAGCTTGAGCAGTTCCACCGCGAACGGCCGGGTGCGCTTGTCCGCCAGCTGCTTGCGGGCGAAGTTGGCAATCTTCAGGGTGAACTCGCGTACCGCGCCGCCCTGGGTCATCAGCAGCACCTTGCGGCCCAGCAGGTCGAGTGCCTGGATGCCGGTGGTGCCTTCGTACAGGGTGGCGATCTTGGTGTCACGGACGATCTGTTCCATGCCGTGCTCGCGGATGTAGCCGTGGCCACCGAACACCTGAACCCCCACGTTGGCGGCTTCGTAGCCTAGTTCGGTGAGGAAGCCCTTGAGGATCGGGGTCAGGAAGCCGAGCTTGTCGTCGTAGGCGTCGGCTTTCTTGTGGTCTCCGGCGGTGTGGCCTTCCACCATGTGATCGGCGAGGCGGGCAGCGTAGTACAGCATCGAGCGACCGCCCTCGGCGATGGCCTTCTGGGTCAGCAGCATGCGGCGCACGTCGGCGTGATGGATCAGTGCATCGGCAATCTGCTCCGGCTCCTTCTTGCCGGACAGGGCGCGCATGGAGCGACGATCCTTGGCATAGTCCAGTGCCCACTGGTAAGACAGTTCGGCCGGGCCCACACCCTGGATCGAGGTTCCGATACGGGCGGTGTTCATGAAGGTGAACATGCACTCCAGGCCCTGGTTCTCGGGGCCGATCAGATGGCCGGTGGCGGCGTCGAAGTTCATCACGCAGGTCGCCGAGGCCTTGATCCCCATTTTTTTCTCGAGACTGCCGCAGCTGACGCCGTTGCGCTCGCCGATTCCGCCGTTGGCGTCCGGCAGGAACTTCGGCACGATGAACAGGGAAATGCCGCGGGTGCCCTTGGGGGCGTCCGGCAGGCGCGCCAGCACGATGTGGACAATGTTCTCGGTCAGGTCGTGCTCACCGGAGGAGATGAAAATCTTGGTGCCGGTAATTTTATAGCTGCCATCGGCTTGCGGCTCGGCCTTGGTCTTGACCTGGCCCAGGTCGGTCCCGCACTGCGGTTCGGTGAGGCACATGGTGCCACCCCAGCGGCCCTCGGTCAGCGCCGGCAGGTAGGCTTGCTTCTGTTCGTCGCTACCGTGTAGGAAGATGGTGTTCATGGCGCCCATGGACAGGCCCGGGTACATGGAGAACGACCAGTTGGCGGTACCCATCATTTCCTGCTTGAACAGACCCAGGGAGGCCGGCAGGCCCTGGCCACCGAATTCCTCCGGCGCCGACAGTCCCTGCCAGCCGCCCATAACGTACTGGTCGTAGGCTTCCTTGAAACCTGTCGGGGTGGTTACGACGCCGTCTTCCAGCTTGCAACCTTCCTCGTCACCGACCTGGTTCAGCGGGCTCAACACTTCTTCACAATACTTGCCGCACTCGGTGAGGATGGCATCGACAATGTCCGGGGTGGCATTTTCGCCACTGGCCAGCGACTCGTAGTGCTTGGGGTAGTTGAACACTTCGTTAAGCAGGAACTTCATATCGCGCAGGGGCGCCTTGTAGACCGGCATAGTTGTTACTCCGTGGTGCTGAAAAAGGGAAAATGGCGTCTACGCCATCCATTGGCCAATGTTTTACGGCAATCAAACGGGTGTTCCATTGACAAGAACCACTGGCAGCGTTGTCAAAAAGTCCAATTGGCTGAAATGACGCTGGCCCGCTCCGGGGTCAAGGCGCAAGCCGTGCGGGGCCGTGGTGGTTTGGCTTCGGCGCGGCTGTGGAGGTGCTTGGCGGGTCCCGATCACCGTGTAAAAGTTATGCAAAAACAGGGGATACCGGCGACCAAACTTGGCACCATAGCCGGTGAGGCGGTGAACTTTCCGACCCTGCGGGGGTCTGGGTCTTGGTATCCGGCTGCGGCGACCGTCTGGTTTTAATTGTCCTAACAGGCCAAGTGCGTCGGAGCCGTCCACGGCCGAAGGGGGAGGCCGATCGGGTGGTGGCGCGACAACGTGACAGGGAATGAGGCTGAAACATGGTAAGACAGGGGATAATCGCCCTGGTGATCCTGGCGCTGGCGGTGGCTGCCGGCACCGGTTATCAATGGCTGGGTGGGCAGGCGGCCGAGGGACCACAGCGCCAGCGTGCGCCCAGTGTGGTCAACACCGTGACGCCGACCGAGCAGACGGTGCAAGATGCCCTGGCCGCCGTTGGTACGCTGAAATCCCGGGACGCGGTGGCGCTGACCACCGAGGTCAGTGGCCGGGTGGTGGCGTTTGACCTGCCCCCGGGTGGCATCGTAGCCCAGGGACAACTGTTGCTGCGGCTGGACGATCGCCAGGCGCGGGCGGACCTGCGGGTAGCGGAGGCGCAGCTCGCCGATGCCCAGCGAAAGTACGATCGGGCCCGGCGTCTGGTGACCAATAACAGCATCGCCCAGTCCCAGCTCGACGAGCTGAGCACCGCGCGGGACGTCGCCCGGGCCCAGCGGATTGCCGCCCACACCCGACTCGACAACCACCGCATCGACGCGCCCTTTGCCGGGACTGTGGGGCTCACCGACATCGCCATCGGCAGCTACTTGAGCGAGGGCGACACCATCACCACGCTGGATGCCACCGACCGGATGGAGTTGAACTTTTCGGTGCCGGAACGCTTCATCGGGCAGCTGCATCTGGGCCAGCAAGTGACAGGCCACACCCCGGCGTTTCCTGGCGAGGCGTTTCGCGGCACCCTGGTGGAGCTGGGCGCCCGTATCAATGAGTTAAGCCGGACCCTGCCGGTGCGGGCACAGGTCGCCAATGCCGACCGCCGGTTGCGGCCCGGTCAGTTCATGTCGGTGCGCCTGACCCTGGAGGAACGCCAGGCGCTGGTGATTCCCGAACAGGCCCTGCTGATCCGTGGTGCCGACAGTTTTGTCTTCGTTGCCGAGGCGGGCGTGGCGCGGCGGGTGCGGGTGGAGGTGGGCAGCCGTCAACCCGGGCGGGTGGAAATCGTTGCCGGTCTGAGCCCGGAGGATGCGGTGATCATCACCGGCCAGGACCGCCTCAGCAGTGGCGATGCCGTGGAGGTGGTGGTGGACGACGCCGCGATCCCGGACAACCACCTGGCGCGACGGGCGCCGGCGGAAGAGGGCGGCCAGCGGTGATCCTGTCCGACATCTCCATCAAGCGCCCGGTGTTTGCCACCGTACTCAGTCTGCTGATCATCGTGTTCGGTATCGCCGCCCTGCTGGGGTTGCCGGTGCGGGAATATCCCGACATCGATCCGCCGGTGGTGTCGATCTCCACCGATTACACCGGGGCTGCGGCCGAGGTGGTGGATACCCAGATCACCCAGGTGATCGAGGGCGCCATCAGCGGCATAGAGGGTATCCGCGCCATCGAATCCAGCACCGAACAGGGCGAATCGCGAACCTCCATCGAATTCAACACCGCGCGGGATGTGGACATTGCCGCCAATGACGTTCGCGACGCGGTGTCGCGGGTCGCCAACCAGCTGCCCGGCGAGGCCGAGGCCCCGGTGGTGAGCAAGGCCAACTCCGACGCCCGACCGATGATGTGGGTAACCCTGCGCAGCGAGGTCTGGAGCAGCGCGGAGCTGAGCGACTATGCCGACCGGGTGTTGGCGGATCGACTGTCGGTGCTCGACGGCGTGGCCGACGTGCGCATTGGCGGCGAACGCCGCTACGCCATCCGGGTGTGGCTTGACCGCGAGCGGCTGGCGGCGCGGGACATCACCGTGGCCGAGGTGGAGCAGGCGTTGCGGGCCAACAACGTGGAATTTCCGGCCGGTTCGGTGGAATCGGCCACTCGCGATTTCACCGTGCGCGCCGAGGGTCGGCTGTCGTCGGTGGCGGACTTCCGCAATCTGGTGATTCGCCGGGATGGCAACGATCTGTTGCGACTGGGGGCGGTGGCCAATGTCCAGCTCGGCGTGGAATCCGACGTCAGTCGGCTGCGGGCCAACGGCCAGACCGCCATCGGCCTGGGCATCATTCGCCAGTCCAAGGCCAACACCGTGGCGGTGTCGGACCGGGTGCAGGCCGAGCTGGAGAAAATCCGCGCGACCCTGCCACCGGAAGTCACCATCGCCGAAAGCTACGACGAATCCATCTTCATCCGCGCCTCCATCCGCGAGGTGATGGTGACCCTGGCGATAGCGGTGTCGCTGGTGATCCTGGTGATCTTCGTGTTCCTGCGCTCCTGGCGCGCCACGCTGATTCCGGCGGTGACCATCCCGGTGGCGGTGATCGGCGCCTTCATCGGCCTGGGAGCGCTGGGTTTCTCGGTGAATGTGCTGACCCTGTTGGCGGTGATCCTGGCCATCGGCCTGGTGGTGGATGACGCCATCGTGATGCTGGAGAACATCCAGCGCCGCATCGACGATGGCGAACCACCGCTGCTGGCCGCTTACCGGGGCGCCAAGCAGGTGGCGTTCGCGGTGATCGCCACCACCCTGGTGCTGGTGGCGGTGTTCGTGCCGATCTCGTTCATGGGCGGCAACGTCGGTCGGTTGTTCGCCGAATTCGGCTTTACCCTGGCCACCGCGGTGGTGGTGTCCAGCCTGGTGGCGCTCACGCTGGCGCCGATGCTGTGTTCGAAATGGCTCCGCCACAGCCCGGAAACCGAGCAGGGGCACCGGCTCTGGATGGCCAGCGAGCGCCTGCTGGCGGGGCTGAATCACGGCTATGAGCGATTACTGCGGTTTTCGCTGCGCCAGCCCGGGTTGCTGCTGGGGCTGGGGCTGGCCGGGCTGGTGCTGGCGGCGGTGGTGTTCCCGAAGCTGCCGCAGGAGTTGGCTCCGATTGAGGACCGTGGCGTGATCATCCTGCCCGCCAAGGCGCCGCGGGGTGCCACCGTGGCGTACACCGACCACCATGTGCAGAAGGTCGAGCAGCAGTTGATGCCGTACCTGGAGGACGGCACCGCCAACCGGCTGCTGGCCATCGTCGGCTTTCGCGGGGAGCAGGACAGCGCCTTCATGATTCTGGGCCTGAATCCCTGGCATCAGCGGGACGTTAAACAGCAGGCCATCACCCGCGAGCTATGGCCGATGCTGGCGACGGTTCCGGGGGTGCGGGCCGCCGCCATCAATCCGCCCGGGCTGGGCCAGCGCGGCTTCAGCCAGCCCATCGAGTTTGTCCTCGGTGGGCCGGACTATGCCACCGTCCAGGCCTGGAGCGAACAGATTCTCGAACGGGCCCGGGACAACCCCAATCTGCTCAACCTGGAGACCGACTTCGAACTGACCCGACCCGAACTGAAGGTCACCATCGACCGGGAGCGGGCGGCGGACCTGGACATCACCATCGAAGACGTCGGCCTGACCCTGCAAACCCTGTTGGCGTCGCGGCAAGTCACGACCTACCTGGACCGGGGCCGGGAATACGACGTCATTGTCCAGGCCGCTGACGCCGACCGCGCCACCCCGGACGATTTGGGGCAGGTCTTTCTCAGGGCTCGCAGTGGCGGTGAACTGGTGCCGCTGCAAGCGCTGGTGACGGTCGAGGAAATCGGCGCCAATCCGGACCTGCGCCGCATTGACCGGTTGCCGGCGGTGGTGATCAGCGGTTCGCTGGCGGACGGCTACGACCTGGGCAGCGCGCTGGCGTTCCTCAATGGCCTGGCGCTGGACCACTTGCCGCCGGAGGCGCGGGTATCGTTCAAGGGCCTGAGTCGGGAGTTCGAGGAATCCGCGGCGGCGGTGTATGTCACCTTTGGCCTCGCCTTCGTCATCGTGTTTCTGGTGCTGGCGGCCCAGTTCGAGAGCTGGATTCACCCCTTGATCATCATGCTGTCGGTGCCGTTGGCGGTCACCGGCGCGCTGGTGGCCCTGTGGTGGTCGGGCTTCAGTCTCAACATCTACAGCCAGATCGGCATCATCATGCTGCTGGGGTTGATGGCCAAAAACGGCATCCTCATCGTCGAGTTTGCCAACCAGCTGCGGGATCGCGGCCATTCGGTGCACGACGCCATCCTGCAGGGGGCGATCCTGCGATTCCGCCCGGTGCTGATGACCACGGTGTCCACCATCTTCGGTGCCGTGCCGCTGGTGCTGGCCACCGGCGCCGGCGCCGAGAGCCGAGCCGCCATCGGGGTGGTGATCCTCGGTGGGCTGCTGTTCGCCACCACCCTGACCCTGTTCATCGTGCCGGTGTTGTACAGCCTGCTGGCCCGTTTCGCCAAGTCCACCAATGCGGTGGCGCTGGAACTGGAACAACTTGCCAGCCAGCAAGGCGGCGGCGCCGTCGCCGGTGCTCGACAGACCCGGGAGATGGATCGGTTCTGACCGGTTTTCATGGACATAGGGATCTGGTGACTTGCGCGGGCAGGCGCTTTATCGCATCGTATCGGCGACCCCACCGTAAAGGAACTACCGATGGCCGAGCACAGCCAGTTTCGCCTTCTGAAGCAACGGCGTTTTCTGCCGTTCTTCTTGACCCAGTTCTCTGGCGCGTTTAACGACAATCTGTACAAGAACGCTTTGCTGTTGCTGGTGACTTACAGCGCCGGTGGGCTGCTGGGGCTGTCGGTGGACATCGTGGTCAATTTCGCGGCGTTCCTGTTCATTCTGCCGTTCTTCCTGTTCTCCGCCATTGCTGGCCAGGTCGCCGACAAGTATGAAAAGTCGCTGGTGATTCGTCGGGTCAAGGCGCTGGAAATCGTCATCATGGCCATGGCGGCGGTGGGCCTGTGGTTCGGCTGGTACGAGGTGTTGCTGCTGTTGCTGTTCCTGATGGGCACCCAGTCCACCTTCTTCGGGCCGGTGAAATACGCCATCCTGCCGCAGGTGCTGGGAGATGATGAACTGGTGGGCGGCAACGCCTTGGTGGAGATGGGCACCTTCGTGGCAATTCTGTTGGGGACCCTGGCGGCCGGGCTGCTCATGGGCGCCGAGCGGCCAGAACGCATTGCCGCCTTGGCGGTGCTGGCGATGGCCATCGCCGGTTACCTGATTGCCCGGCGGGTGCCGGCCACCCCCGCCGGTGCCGCCGACCTGAAGGTCCGGCTGAACCCGTTGCAGGAGACCTGGCGGCTGATGGCGCTGGCGCGGGAGAACCATTCGGTGCTGCTCAGCATCATGGCGATCTCCTGGTTCTGGTTTCTCGGCGCCGCCTATCTGACCCAGTTTCCCAACTTCGCCAAGACCGAGCTGGCCGGCGATGAAACCGTGGTGACCCTGCTGCTGGCCATCTTCACCATCGGCATTGCCGTCGGCTCGATCCTCTGCGAACGGTTGTCGGGCCACCGGGTGGAACTGGGGATCGTGCCCATCGGTTCGCTGGGGCTGAGCCTGTTTGGCCTGGATATCTACCTGAACATGCCTGCCGAACCCACGCCGACCGACTGGTGGGTGATCCTGAGCGACGGCGACTACCGCCGCATCGCGCTCGACCTGCTGGGCATCGGGGTGTTTGGCGGGTTGTTCATCGTGCCGCTGTACGCCTTTGTCCAGCACGAAACCCCCACCGACAAGCGCGCCCGCATCATTGCCGCGCTCAACGTGTTCAACGCCCTGTTCATGGTGGTCAGCGCGCTGATGGGCATCCTGATGTTAGGCATCATCGGCCTGTCGATTCCGGAATTCTTCCTGGTGTTGTCGGTGATGAACCTGGTGGTGGCGGGCTTTGTTTACCAGCAGGTGCCGGAGTTCGCGCTGCGGTTCGTGATCTGGCTGCTGTCCCACACCGTGTACCGGGTGCGCCACCAGGGCCTGCGCCAAATTCCGGATGACGGCCCGGTGTTGCTGGTGTGCAACCACGTCACCTACATGGATGCGCTGGTGATCGCCGGCGCGGTGCGCCGGCCGGTACGCTTCGTGATGGATTACCGCATCTTCAAGACCCCGGTGCTGGGCGCCTTCTTCCGTCTCGCCAAGACCATCCCGATCGGCTCCCGCAACCGGGTGCCGGAGATTTACGACCGCGCCTTCGAGCGTATCGACGAGGAACTGGATGCCGGCCATGTGGTGTGTATCTTCCCGGAGGGCAAGTTGACCCTGGACGGCGATATCGACACTTTCCGTTCCGGCGTCGAGGTTATCCTGCAACGACGGCCGGTACCGGTGGTGCCGATGGCGCTCCGTGGCCTGTGGGGCAGTTTTTTCAGCCATTGCGGCGGTCCTGCCCTGGGGCACTGGCCGCGACGGTTCTGGTCCCGCATCGAATTGCTGGCGGCAGAACCGGTATCGGCAGAGGCCGCCAGTGCCGAGCACCTGTATAAGGTGGTGAGCGAATTGCGCGGCGATCATCGTTGAGGCTCAGGGGGCGGATGGATGTGGATAAGATTCGGGATAAATTTCGGATAAGGTCTGAATGGTTTTCGTATATATTTTTTAAAACAGTGACTTAGTTGTTTTTTGGGGCTGTTCAATAAGTGATTCCACCTGTGGATAACTTTATTGAAAACTTTTCTGAATAAGGTTAAGCAAGCACCTGAAATACAACGCCGTTTTATTTATCTACAGCCTGTGCAAAGTATGACCAGGGTGGCCTGCAAAGACAGCCTAGGCCGCCTTGTCGTGGATCGATGGCTCGGTGACACTTGAGTTGGTTAAAAATTGCACATTTAGACTGCAATTTGCGGGGCGAAGCGTTATACTCCCCGCCCAATTTTTTCCCTGTGTTCGAGGTGACGTGTGGATTTCCCGACCCGTTTCGATGTCATTGTCATTGGTGGTGGCCATGCCGGCACCGAGGCTGCGCTGGCGGCGGCCCGGATGGGTTCGGCGACGCTGCTGCTGACCCACAACATTGAGACCCTGGGCCAGATGTCGTGCAACCCGGCCATTGGTGGTATTGGCAAGAGTCACCTGGTCAAGGAAATCGACGCCCTGGGCGGGGCCATGGCGCGCGCCACCGACCGTGGTGGCATCCAGTTCCGGGTACTCAACAGCCGCAAGGGGCCGGCGGTGCGGGCGACCCGGGCCCAGGCCGACCGGGTGCTGTACAAGGCGGCGATCCGCGAGATGCTGGAGAACCAGCCCAATCTGACCCTGTTCCAGCAGGCCGCCGACGACCTGATTGTGGACAACGACCGGGTCACCGGGGTGGTGACCCAAACCGGCATCCGCTTCCACGCCCAGACCGTGGTGCTGACCACCGGCACCTTCCTCGGTGGCGTTATCCACATCGGCATGCAGAATCACGCCGGTGGCCGCGCCGGCGATGCCCCGGCCAACGCCCTGGCCCAGCGCCTGCGCGAGCTGCCGTTCAACGTCGGCCGGCTGAAGACCGGCACGCCACCGCGGATCGACGCCCGCAGTGTCGATTTCTCGGTGATGCAGCAGCAATGGGGCGACGATCCGACCCCGGTGATGTCGTTCCTCGGCTCCCGCGAGGAACACCCCGAGCAGGTGTGCTGTTACGTCACCCGCACCACCGAGCGCACCCACGACATCATCCGCAGCGGCTTTGACCGTTCGCCGATGTTTGCCGGCGCCATCGAAGGGGTCGGCCCGCGCTACTGTCCGTCCATCGAGGACAAGGTTAACCGCTTTGCCGACAAGGATTCGCACCAGATCTTCGTCGAGCCGGAAGGGCTGACCACCCACGAGCTGTACCCCAACGGCATCTCCACCAGCCTGCCGTTCGATATTCAGCTGGCGGCGGTGCGTTCGATTCCGGGCTTCGAGAACGCCCACATCACCCGGCCGGGCTACGCCATCGAGTACGATTACCTGAACCCGCAGGACCTGCGCCACACCCTGGAAACCAAGTTTATCCAGGGCCTGTATTTTGCCGGTCAGATCAACGGCACCACCGGCTACGAAGAAGCCGGCGCCCAGGGCCTGCTGGCGGGCATCAACGCCGCGCTGCAGGCGCAGCAGCGGGAGCCGTGGTACCCCCGCCGGGACGAAGCCTATCTCGGGGTGCTGGTGGACGACCTGATCACCATGGGCACCTCGGAGCCGTACCGGATGTTCACCAGCCGCGCCGAATACCGGCTGATCCTGCGGGAAGACAACGCCGATTTGCGTCTCACCGACAGCGGCCGCAGCCTGGGGCTGGTGGACGACGAGCGCTGGGACCGCTTCAACCGCAAACGCGACGCCATCGCCGCCGAGCGTCAGCGCCTGGAGAGCACCCGGATTCATCCCAACACCGACCAGGGCGCGGTGGCCGACGGCCACCTCAAGCAACCGCTGACCCGCGACCAGTCGCTGGCGGAACTGTTGCGACGCCCGGAAATGGCTTATCCACAGATTGCCGAGATCGGTGGCGAACGCACGGAAGACCCGACGGTGGCCGAGCAGGTGGAAATCGAGATCAAGTACGAGGGTTACATCTCCCGCCAGGCCGATGAGATCGAGCGTCTGCGCCGTAATGAAAACACCCGCCTGCCGGTGGACCTGGATTACGATGGGGTGGGTGGCCTGTCCAACGAGATCAAGCAGAAGCTCAAGGCGGTGCGACCGGAAACCATCGCCCAGGCGTCCCGCATCCAGGGCGTAACGCCGGCGGCGGTGTCCCAGCTGCTGGTACACCTCAAGAAACGTGAGCTGCTGAAGAAGCAGTCCGCCTGATGTCCAATGTGAGCAAGTCCGAAGCCATGATGTCGCGCTGGCGCCAGCAACTGGCCAGTGGCCTCGCCGAGCTGGGGCTGGCACTCGATGCCGAGACCCAGGCGCGCCTGCTGGCGTTCCTGGGTCTGCTGGCCAAGTGGAACGGCGCCTACAACCTGACCGCGGTGCGCAACCCGGACGAGATGGTGTCCCGGCAGCTGCTGGACAGCCTCAGCATTGCACCTTACGTAACCGCGGACGCGGTCCTGGACGTTGGCTCTGGTGGCGGCCTGCCGGGTATCCCGTTGGCCATTGTATTTCCCCAGCGTCGGTTTACCCTGCTCGACAGCAACAGCAAGAAGACCCGGTTCCTGACCCAGTGCAAGCTGGAACTGGGGTTGGACAACCTGGTGGTGATTCATGGCCGGGCCGAGGACTGCCAGCCAGATCAGCGTTACGCTCAAGTGACCAGCCGGGCGTTCACCGCGCTCGCCAACCTGATCAACTGGTGTGGCCCGCTGCTGGCGGACGATGGTGAGTTCCTTGCCATGAAAGGCCAGTTTCCGGAAGATGAGGTGTCGGCGCTGCCGGCTGGCTGGCGGGTGATGCAACACCAGTCCCTGGCGGTGCCCGGTTGCAGCGGCGAACGGCATTTGTTGACCTTGGCGCGGCAGTCGCCGGGCGCCGCCAGTTGATACCGACAACGATTCAAACACGACCCGTAAACCCAGCATTTCAGGACAGGAGGCAACCATGGCGCGTGTGATTGCGGTCACCAACCAGAAGGGGGGGGTGGGTAAGACCACGACCTGCGTCAACCTGGCAGCCTCCCTCGCCGCTACCAAGCGCCGGGTGCTGCTGGTGGACATGGATCCCCAGGGCAACGCCACCATGGGCAGCGGCGTCGACAAGAACGCTTTGTCGCTGTCGGGCTACGATCTGCTGACCAAGCGCGCCACCGCCGCCGAGGTCATTGCCGCGGTGGACTCTGCCGGCTACGATTTGCTCGGCGCCAACGGCGACCTGACCGCCGCGGAAGTGGAGCTGATGAATGAAATCGGCCGTGAGCACCGGCTGCGGCTGGCACTGAACACCGTGCGCGAGCACTACGATTACGTCCTGATCGACTGCCCGCCGTCCCTCAGCCTGCTCACCGTTAACGCCTTGTCGGCGTCCGATTCGGTGCTGATCCCCATGCAGTGCGAGTATTACGCGCTGGAAGGTCTGGCGGCACTGATGAATACCGTCGAGCAGATCCAGGAAACGGTGAATCCGAATCTGCAGGTGGAAGGCATCCTGCGCACCATGTACGACCCCCGCAACAGTCTGACCCTGGACGTGTCCGGCCAGCTCAATGAGTACTTTGGCGACAAGGTCTACCGGGCGGTGATCCCGCGCAACGTGCGTCTGGCCGAGGCGCCCAGCTACGGTCTGCCGGCGCTGAAGTACGACCGCGCCTCCAAGGGCGCCATTGCCTATCTGGCCCTGGCCGGGGAAATGGTGCGGCGGCATGGCACAACAAAGACATCGACGGCGGTTGCCGTGTAAGATAGCGGGCTGACTCTGATCGGGAAGAATGACAGACACCATGGCGGCGAAAAAACGAGGATTGGGTGAGCGCGGATTGGGCGCGCTGCTGGCCGGCTCCAAGGTCAACCTGGAACAGGAGGCCGCCGACCGTGACGGCGAGCTGCGGCAGCTGCCGGTCGATCTGATCCAGCGTGGCCGCTACCAGCCGCGTCGTGACATGGACCCGACAGCGCTGCAGGAGCTGGCCGACTCCATTCGTCAGCAGGGCGTGATGCAGCCGGTGGTGGTGCGCCGCATCGACGAAGGCCGGTACGAGCTGATTGCCGGCGAGCGCCGCTGGCGCGCGACCCAGATGGCCGAGCTGGACCGCATTCCCGCCATCGTCCGCGAGGTGCCCGACGAAGCCGCCATCGCTATGGCGCTGATCGAGAACATCCAGCGGGAAAACCTCAACCCGATCGAAGAAGCCTTTGCCCTGCAGCGTCTGCAGGAAGAGTTCGGCCTGACCCAGGCCCAGGTGGCCGAGGCGGTGGGCAAGTCCCGCACCACCATCACCAACCTGTTGCGGCTCATTGGTTTGACCGAAGACGTACGTCTTATGCTTGAGCATGGCGATCTGGAGATGGGCCATGGTCGCGCCATGCTGACCTTGCCGCCGGAGCAGCAGCTGCAGGCGGCGCGCCTGGTGGTGGCGAAATCGCTGTCGGTGCGCCAGACCGAGGCCTTGGTCCGCCGGATGCAACAGGAGGCCAGCCAGCCCAAGTCGTCAGCAACTCGCGCTCTGGACCCCAATATCCGCGCCCTACAGGATGACCTGTCCGAGCGTCTGGGGGCCCGGGTCTCCATCGCCCATGGCGAGCGCGGCAAGGGCAAGCTGGTGATCGAATACAGTTCGCTGGACGAGCTGGATGGCATTTTGGGCCATATTCAGTAACCGGCGACGTTTCCCGGCAGCGAGCCCCCGTAGCGGCGGCTCGCTGCAACTTTAGATCGGGGTCTTTGGTCTCGGTTTTCTGTCCGACCACTACATGTAGTGGTGAAAAAAGAATCACATCCCCATTTGTGTCGGGTGGCCTGTCAGCCTAGCATTTTCGCGCCCTTAGCGACGTTTCCACCGTGCCGGTGTTGTTGATTCGCGCAGATCGAAAACATATAATCTGCCGCGCTCGTACGCGGTGTATTTTTTCATGGGTATCCAACACCGACGCAAGGCGGCTACTTTTCGGGGCTTACATGACGAAGGCACATTCGAGCGGCATCGGCCGTCCGCCCATCGCTCGCTGGTTTCTGATCCAGGGCGTAGTGCTGGTTTTCGTCAGTCTGGCGTTTTTACTCAAGAGCCCGACTGCCTGTTATTCCGCCTTTGTGGGAGGCCTTGTGTTTCTGCTTCCCCACGGTTATTTCGCGTTTAAGGCATTCCGCTACTCCGGCGCGCGGGCTGCCAAACAGATCATGAGCTCTTTTTATCAGGGTGAGGCCGGCAAGCTCATCCTGTGCGCCATCCTCTTTACGATGGTGTTTAAATGGATTCAACCGCTTGATGTAGCGGCACTTTTTCTTACATTTGCGATCATGCTGGTCACCAATCTGGTGGCCCCGTTCCTGGCGAACGGCCGAGCGCAGCGAAATTAACTGGACCTGAGAGACCGTTATGGCAGGCAGTGCATCTGAATATATCCAGCATCACCTCCAGAACCTAACCTACGGAAACCTACCGGCGGGCTATGAACGCGCCGATGGAACCGTGACCACCGAAGCCGGTTGGACTCTGGCGCTATCCGGCAAGGAAGCGTCTGACATGGGGTTCTGGGCGGTGCATGTGGACTCCCTCGGCTGGGCCGTCGGCCTGGGCGTGCTGTTCCTGTTCCTGTTCCGCTTGGCGGCCAAACGCGTCACCAGTGACATCCCGGGTGGCCTGCAGAACTTTGTCGAGGTGATGATCGAGTTCGTCGACAACAGCGTCAAGGAGACCTTCCACGGCCGCAACAAAGTCATCGCGCCGCTGGCGTTGACCATCTTCTGTTGGGTGTTCCTGATGAACCTGATGGATCTGGTGCCGGTCGACTTCCTGCCGCAACTGTTCCACATGGCCGGTCTGGATTACATGAAAGTGGTGCCGACCACCGACGTCAACGTCACCCTGGGCATGTCCCTGTCGGTGTTTGCGCTGATCATCTACTACAGCCTCAAGGTCAAGGGCGTGGGCGGCTTTGTCGGCGAACTGACGCTGCACCCGTTCTCCTCTGACAACCTGTTCCTGAAGATCCTGCTGGTTCCGGTCAACCTGCTGCTGGAAGGCGTGAGCCTGATCGCCAAGCCGATCTCCCTGGCGCTGCGTCTGTTCGGTAACCTCTACGCCGGTGAGCTGATCTTTATCCTGATTGCGTTGCTGCCGCTGTGGGCTCAGTGGACGCTGTCCGTGCCCTGGGCGATCTTCCACATTCTGGTTATCACCCTGCAGGCCTTTATCTTCATGATGCTGACCATCGTGTACCTGAGCATGGCGCACGAAGACAGTCACTGATTGCAGTAGAAACTGAGTTGTCGTAAACGAACGCTTTAAACCCTAACCATTAACCGAAAACTAAACTGTAAAACTAGGAGTTAACATGGAAACTGTAGTTGGAATGACCGCGATTGCCGTTGCACTGCTGATCGGCCTGGGTGCCCTGGGTACTGCTATCGGCTTCGGTATCCTCGGTGGTAAGTTCCTGGAAGGCGCCGCGCGTCAGCCGGAAATGACCCCGATGCTGCAGGTTAAGATGTTCATCGTTGCCGGTCTGCTCGACGCCGTAACCATGATCGGTGTTGGTATCGCCCTGTTCTTCACCTTCGCCAACCCGTTTGTAGGTCAGCTTTAATCGAGTCTTCATGCCGGGGACGGTGTTCCCCGGTTTGTTGATTCTCTAACCAACAGGCGAGAGGTGAAGACGTGAACATTAATTTGACGATTATCGGTCAAGCCATCGCGTTCTTTATCTTTGTTGTCTTCTGCATGAAGTATGTGTGGCCGCCGATCATGGCCGCCCTGCAGGAGCGTCAAAAGAAGATCGCTGACGGACTGGCTGCCTCAGACCGTGCCGCGCGTGACCTGGAACTGGCGCAAGAGAAGTCTGCCCAGGAACTGCGTGAAGCGAAGCAGCAGGCCGCTACTCTGATCGAGCAGGCCAACAAGCGTGCCAACCAGATTGTGGAAGCCTCCAAAGAGGACGCCCGCAAAGAAGGTGACAAGCTGATCGAGCAAGCCAAGGCCGAAATTGAACAGGAGCGCAATCAGGCGCGCAACGCCTTGCGTGCAGAAGTTGCCGCTCTGGCCGTTGCCGGTGCCGAGAAGATCCTGGAAACCTCTGTCGATGCCTCCAAGAACAGCGAGATGCTGGAAAAGCTGGCAGCAGAACTGTAAACGACGAGGTTCATCATGGCAGAACTGAGAACGCTGGCCCGCCCTTACGCCAAGGCTGCTTTTCAGGCCGCACAGGACCAGCAGCAGCTGGCCCAGTGGGCTGAAGTGCTGACCCTGGCCGGGCAGATTACAGCGAACGACGTAGTACGACAGCTTCTCGCCAATCCGGGAACGGACGAGCAGAAGAAGGCAGAGCTGATCCTCGCCACCACCGAGCTGGAGGTGTCCGAGGGCATTCGCAACTTCTTCGCGATTCTTGCCGAGAATCGCCGTCTGGCATTGCTTCCCGAGATTGCGGCGCTCTTCAACACGTACCGCGCTGATCTGGAGCGCACTGTTGATATCGACGTTACCACAGCTTTCGAGCTGTCGGACGAACAGCAGCAGAAGCTCGCCCAGGCACTGTCGACCAAGCTCCAGCGTCAAGTGTCACTCGCAGCGTCATTGGACAAGTCTCTGATCGGTGGTGTGGTGGTTCGCACCGGCGATCTGGTCATCGACGCATCTGTTCGCGGAAAGCTGAAAAAGCTGGCCGAGACTCTGAGCTCCTGACTTCAGCACAAGGTTTGAGGATAAAGGCATGCAGCAACTGAATCCATCCGAGATCAGTGACATCATCAAGAAGAGAATCGAGAAACTCGATATCTCTTCCGAAGCAAAGAACGAAGGTACGATCCTGTCCGTTTCCGACGGCATCGTGCTGATCCACGGTCTCGCCGACGTTATGTACGGTGAGATGGTTGAATTCGCCAACGGCACTTACGGCATGGCTCTGAACCTGGAGCGTGATTCCGTCGGTGCGGTTGTGCTGGGCGACTACGACGACCTGGCCGAAGGCCAGAAAGTGCGTTGCACCGGTCGTATCCTGGAAGTACCGGTGGGTCCGGAACTGCTGGGCCGCGTCGTGGACGGTCTGGGTAACCCCATCGATGGCAAGGGCGATCTGGGCACCTCCCTGACCGACCCGATCGAGAAGGTTGCTCCGGGCGTTATCGCTCGTCAGTCCGTTGATGAGCCGGTTCAGACCGGTCTGAAAGCCATCGACACCATGGTCCCCATCGGTCGTGGCCAGCGTGAGCTGATCATCGGTGACCGTCAGATCGGTAAGACCGCGGTCGCCATCGATGCGATCATCAACCAGAAGAACACCGGCATCAAGTGTATCTACGTTGCCGTTGGCCAGAAGCAGTCTTCCATTGCCGCCGTTGTGCGCAAGCTGGAAGAGCACGGCGCCATGGATCACACCATCGTGGTTGCCGCTGGCGCTGCCGATCCGGCCGCCATGCAGTTCCTGGCGCCTTACGCCGGCACCTCCATGGGTGAATACTTCCGTGACCGCGGTGAAGATGCCCTGATCGTATACGACGACCTGTCCAAGCAGGCCGTTGCCTACCGTCAGATCTCCCTGCTGCTGCGTCGTCCGCCGGGCCGTGAAGCCTACCCGGGTGACGTTTTCTACCTGCACTCACGTCTGCTGGAGCGCGCATCCCGCGTTAACGCCGACTACGTCGAGCAGTTCACCAACGGTGAAGTGAAAGGCAAGACCGGTTCCCTGACCGCACTGCCGATCATCGAAACCCAGGCTGGTGACGTGTCTGCGTTCGTACCGACCAACGTGATCTCCATTACCGACGGTCAGATCTTCCTGGAAACCAACCTGTTCAACTCCGGCATCCGTCCGGCGATGAACGCCGGTATCTCCGTATCCCGGGTTGGTGGTGCCGCCCAGACCAAGATCATGAAGAAGCTCGGCGGTAACATCCGTCTGGCTCTGGCCCAGTACCGTGAGCTGGCCGCTTTCGCCCAGTTCGCTTCCGATCTGGACGAAGCGACTCGTAAGCAGCTCGAGCACGGTCAGCGGGTTACCGAACTGATGAAGCAGAACCAGTACAGCCCGCAGTCCGTGGCGGAAATGGGTACGGTGCTGTTTGCAGCCAACGAAGGCTTCCTGGACGACGTTGATGTTGAGAAGGTGGTGGACTTTGAAGCCCAGCTCCTGGACTGGATGCGTGCGGAGCAATCCGAGCTTCTGGCCAAGATCAACGAGAAAGGCGATTTCAACGATGACATCGCCGCCGGCCTGAAAGCTGCACTTGAAAAATTCAAGACCACTCAGAGCTGGTAACAAGGCGCGGCCTGCGAGTGATCGCGGGCCGGTTTTGTCGCAGCGAGTGTCTAACTTGAGAAGGCAGTGAGTTATGGCCGTCGGAAAAGAAATTCGTAACCAGATCTCCAGCATCAAGAGCACGCAGAAGATCACCAGCGCCATGGAAATGGTGGCGGCGAGCAAGATGCGTAAGGCTCAGGAGCGCATGCAGGCGACTCGCCCGTACGCTCAGAAGATGCTTCAGGCGATCGGGCACATTGCGAGGGCAAACGCCCAGTACCGTCACCCGTTTATGGTCGAGCGCGAGGTCAAGCGCGTGGGCTACATCGTGGTATCGACGGACCGGGGCCTGTGTGGTGGTCTGAACGTCAACCTGTTCAAAACGCTTGTCCGTGAAATGCGAGCGTGGACTGAAAAAGGGGTGGAAACCGATCTGTGCGCCATTGGCCAGAAAGGCACCTCCTTTTTCCAGAACTACGGCGGCAACGTCGTGGCGGCGCTGACCCATCTGGGGGACAGCCCGAGTTCTGAAAAACTCATCGGCAACGTCAAGGTCATGCTGGACGCCTACACCGAAGGCAAGATCGACCGTTTGTACCTGGTACACAACGAGTTCGTGAACACCATGACCCAGAGCCCCAAGGTGGAGCAGTTGCTGCCCCTGCCCGAAGGCGAGGACGAAGAAGAGATCAAGAACCAGTGGGATTATCTCTACGAGCCCGATGCCAAGCAGATCCTGGAAGGTCTTCTGCCACGTTACATTGAATCCCAGGTATACCAGGGTGTGGTAGAGAATCTGGCATGTGAACAAGCCGCCCGAATGATCGCCATGAAGAGCGCAACTGACAACGCCGGTGGCATCATCGACGAACTGCAGTTGGCTTACAACAAGGCGCGTCAGGCAGCGATTACGCAAGAGATATCGGAGATTGTGAGCGGCGCGGCTTCGGTCTGATCCCGCCCACAGTCCAACTGGTTTTAGTGACTATTTAGATAACGAGGAACCGAGCATGAGTAGCGGACAAATCGTTCAGATCATTGGCGCGGTTATCGACGTGGAATTCCCACGTGACTCCGTACCCAAAGTGTATGACGCACTGCTGCTTGAAGGTGGCGACACAACTCTGGAAGTCCAGCAGCAGCTGGGTGACGGCGTTGTACGTACCATCGCCATGGGCAGCACCGAAGGCCTCAAGCGGGGCCTGACCGCAACCAACACCAACGCACCGATCTCCGTCCCGGTCGGCACCCAGACTCTGGGTCGCATCATGGACGTTCTGGGTCGTCCCATCGACGAGAAGGGCGACATCGGTGAAGACGAGCGCTGGGCCATCCACCGCAAAGCGCCGGGCTATGCTGACCAGGCCGCTTCTGCCGACCTGCTGGAAACTGGCATCAAGGTTATCGACCTGATCTGCCCGTTCGCCAAGGGTGGTAAAGTCGGCCTGTTCGGTGGTGCCGGTGTTGGTAAAACCGTAAACATGATGGAACTGATCAACAACATCGCGAAAGAGCACTCCGGTCTCTCCGTATTCGCCGGTGTTGGTGAGCGGACCCGGGAAGGTAACGACTTCTATTACGAAATGAAGGAGTCCAACGTTCTCGATAAGGTGGCCATGGTTTACGGCCAGATGAACGAGCCCCCAGGAAACCGTCTGCGTGTGGCACTGACCGGCCTGACCATGGCTGAGAAGTTCCGTGACGAAGGTCGTGACGTACTGTTGTTCGTGGACAACATCTACCGTTACACCCTGGCCGGTACCGAGGTATCCGCACTGCTGGGCCGTATGCCTTCCGCGGTAGGTTACCAGCCGACTCTGGCCCAGGAGATGGGTGAGTTGCAGGAGCGGATCACCTCCACCAAGAACGGCTCCATCACGTCCATCCAGGCGGTCTACGTACCGGCGGATGACTTGACCGACCCGTCGCCGGCCACCACCTTCTCGCACCTGGACGCGACCGTGGTACTGAGCCGTGACATCGCCTCCAAGGGTATCTACCCGGCGATCGATCCGCTGGATTCCACCTCCCGTCAGCTGGATCCGCTGATCATCGGTCACGAGCATTACGAAGTGGCCCGTGGCGTGCAGACCAACCTGCAGCGTTACAAGGAACTGAAGGACATCATCGCGATCCTGGGTATGGACGAGCTGTCTGAAGACGACAAGCTGACCGTCGCCCGTGCCCGTAAGATTGAGCGCTTCCTGTCCCAGCCGTTCCACGTCGCCGAAGTATTCACCGGCTCGCCCGGTAAATACGTGCCGCTGAAGGAAACCATCAGCAGCTTCAAGGGCATCCTCAACGGTGACTACGACGACATGCCAGAGCAGGCTTTCTACATGGTAGGATCTATGGAGGAAGCGGTCGAGAAAGCGAAGGAAATGAAGGCCAAGGGTAAATAAGGCATCCATTTCCTGATCGACCAGAGAGGCAACTGACATGGGTATGACCGTGCATTGTGACGTGGTGAGTGCCGAAGAGAAGATCTATTCCGGACTGATCGAAATGCTGATCGCCGCCGGTACAGAGGGTGACCTGGGTATTGCCCCAGGCCACACCCCTCTGCTGACCGCGCTCAAGCCCGGCCCGGTCCGGGTGATCAAGCAAGGCGGTGAGGAAGAGATTCTTTACGTCTCCGGTGGTTACCTCGAGGTTCAGCCGAGCCTCGTCACGCTGTTGGCTGATACCGCGGTTCGTGCAAAGGATGTGGACGAAGCCGCGGCTGTGGAAGCCCAGCGCGAAGCCGAGAAGGCACTTGCCAGCAAGACCGGTGAATTCGAGTACTCCCGTGCCGCTGCAGAGCTGGCCGAAGCTGTTGCCCAGCTTCGTACCGTTCAGCAGCTGCGCCGCAAGATGAAGTAATCGTCTTCGGTCAGGGATCGCCGATCACCGAAGCCGCATCCTGGACGGCGGGGACAGCATCAGTGCTGGCCCCTGCGTTGAGGCTGCGGCTTTTTTATTTTGCGGACGCGCAGCGGTGAAACCCCGCCCCGCCTGGCGTTCTGTTACGCCGCTTGTTTTGCGCTAGATTTCTATTGAAGCACCCGTGCCCGTTGGCGGCCACAAGGAGACCCGTTCGACCATGAGCCCACTTCACGTCATCATCCTGGCCGCCGGCCAGGGCTCCCGCATGAAATCCGCACTGCCGAAGGTGTTGCATCGGGTGGCCGGCAAGCCGATGTTGCACCATGTGATCGACACCGCCCGCGCCCTCGGTGCGGCCGGCATCCATGGGGTCATTGGTCACGGTGCCGACCAGGTCCGGGCGATCACCGAGGCGGACGACGTCCAGTGGGCGCTGCAGGAACAGCAGCTGGGTACCGGCCATGCGGTAGCGCAGGCGTTGCCGAACATCCCGGACGACGCCAACGTGCTGATCCTTTATGGCGATGTGCCGCTGACCAGCACTGAAACCTTGCAGCAGCTGGTATTGAAGGTCGGTGAGTGTTCACTATCACTGCTCACCGTAACCCTCGATGACCCCCACGGCTATGGCCGCATCATCCGTGACGAAGCCGACAAAGTCTTGGCCATCGTTGAGCAGAAGGACGCCAGTGAACACCAGCATCGCATCACTGAAGTCAACACCGGTATCCTGGCGTTGCCGGCCAGGCTCCTTAAGGACTGGTTGCCACGGTTGTCCAACAACAACGCCCAGGGCGAGTACTACCTCACCGATATCATCGCCATGGCGGTGATGGACGGGGTGACGGTCAGCGTGACCCAGCCCGACACCGAGTTTGAAGTACAAGGCGTTAACAACCGCCTTCAGTTGGCCGAGCTGGAACGCTGGTACCAGCGCCGCGAAGCGGAGCGGCTGATGACCGAGGGCGCGACCCTGGCCGACCCGGCACGGGTGGACGTGCGCGGCGAGCTGAGCATCGGCAACGATATCCTGATCGACGTGAACGTGGTGTTTGAAGGCAAGGTGAGCCTGGGTGACCGGGTCTCCATCGGCCCTGGCTGCGTCATCCGCAATGCCAACATCGCCGAGGGCACGGTGGTGGCGGCACACTCGGTGATCGACGGCGCCGACATCGGCGCCGGTGCCCAGATCGGCCCCTTTGCCCGGTTGCGACCCGGAACCCGGCTGGCCGACCACACCAAGGTTGGCAATTTCGTTGAGACCAAGAAAGCCGAGGTGGGTGAGGGCAGCAAGATCAACCATCTGAGCTATGTTGGTGACGCCATCCTGGGGCGTAACGTCAATGTCGGAGCCGGCACCATCACCTGTAATTACGACGGCGTCAACAAACACCAGACGGTGATCGGGGATGAAGTTTTCGTAGGCTCCAACACCTCGCTGGTGGCACCTGTTACAGTAGCGGACAAGGCCACCATTGGCGCCGGTTCCACCATAACCCGGCCGATTGATACCGGCGAACTGGCGGTGGCTCGGGGCCGCCAGCGCAATGTGCAGAACTGGCCGCGACCCGAGAAAAAGTCCTGAACCGCGCCACTGCCGGCCTCAGGTTAGAACGATAGATAGATCAGACAGACAGGAATTAGGCTTATGTGCGGAATCGTCGGCGCAGTATCGGAAAGGGACGTTCAGGGAATCCTGCTGGAGGGCCTGCGGCGGTTGGAATACCGCGGTTACGACTCCGCCGGCATGGCGGTGCGGCAGGCCGATGGCAGTATCAACCGGGCCCGCGAAGTGGGCAAGGTCGCTGCCCTGGCGGAGTATGTGGATGCCCACCCCTGCAGTGGCCCACTGGGGATCGCCCACACCCGCTGGGCCACCCACGGCGAGCCGTCGCAACTCAACGCCCACCCGCACATGTCCGGTGACCATCTGGCCATCGTGCACAACGGTATCATCGAGAACTATCAGCAGCTGCGGGAAAGCCTGATGGCCGAGGGTTACCAGTTTACCTCGCAGACCGATACCGAGGTGGTGGCGCACCTGATCGAGAAGGAATACCGCATTGCCGGCAGCCTGTTGGCGGCGGTTCGTGCGGCCATTACCCAGTTGCGTGGCGCTTACGCGCTGGCGGTGGTGCATGCCAACGAACCGGATCACCTGGTGGTGTGCCGGGAAGGCAGCCCGCTGGTGATTGGCGTGGGTATCGGCGAAACCTTCATTGCCTCCGATCAGCTGGCGCTGTTGCCGGTGACCGACCGTTTCATGTTCCTTGAGGAAGGTGACCTGGCCGACATCCGCCGCGACGGCGTCACCATCTGGGACCGCCAGGGCGCGCAGATCGAGCGCACGGTGACTCGCTTCGAGCACGGCGTCGATGCCTCCGACAAGGGCGAATACCGTCACTTCATGCTCAAGGAAATTCATGAGCAGCCGAGGGTGATCAAGGCCACCATGGAAGGCCGAATCACCGATACCCGGGTGCTGGAGCAGGCGCTGGGTACCGACGCCGGCCAGCTGCTGGAAAACGTCCGACACGTTCAGATCATTGCCTGTGGTACCAGCTACCACGCCGGCATGGTGGCACGGTACTGGATCGAGGAACTGGCCGGTATCCCCTGCTCGGTCGAGGTGGCCTCCGAGTACCGTTACCGCAAGCACGTGATCCAGCCCGACACCCTGTTCCTGTGCATCTCCCAATCCGGTGAGACCGCGGATACCCTGGCCGCCCTGCGTCAGGCCAAGCAGGCGGGCTTCCGCGCCGCCCTGGCGATCTGCAACGTACCGGGCAGTTCCCTGGTGCGGGAATCGGATCTGGTGATCATGACCCATGCCGGTCCCGAGATCGGCGTTGCCTCCACCAAAGCCTTCACCACCCAGTTAGTGGCGCTGCTGCTGTTCACCCTGGCGTTGGCGCGCAAGAACGGTCTGTCCGAGTCCGACGAATCCGACATCGTCACCGCCCTGCACAAGCTGCCGGGTCAGGTCGAAGATGCGCTGGCGCTGGATGGCAAGATCGCCGAGCTGAGCAAGGCGTTCATGGACAAGAACCACAGCCTGTTCCTGGGCCGCGGCGCGCTGTTCCCGGTGGCGCTGGAAGGCGCCCTCAAGCTCAAGGAAATCTCCTACATTCACGCCGAAGCCTACCCGGCCGGCGAGCTCAAGCACGGGCCCCTGGCGCTGGTGGACAGCGAGATGCCGGTGGTGACCGTAGCGCCGAACAACGAGCTGCTGGAGAAGCTGAAATCCAATCTGGAAGAAGTCCGCGCCCGCGGCGGTGAGCTGTTCGTGTTTGCCGACGGCGGCGCCGAACTCAAGGAGCAGGACGGCATTCACGTCATGCAAATCCCCGAGGTGCACCCGGTGACAGCCCCCATTGTCTACACACTGCCGCTGCAGCTGTTGTCCTACCACGTCGCGGTACTCAAGGGCACCGACGTGGACCAGCCGCGCAACCTGGCGAAGAGTGTGACGGTGGAGTGAGCACCGTGGCGTGAGTTGGTGCCGTTCGCACGCCATCTTCACTCACCCATCGGGGTAGGCACCCGCCGCCCCGACGGTTGAGGGCGGGCGATGCTCAGGCGGTCTGCTGCGCCTCCAGCGAGAAGTTTCGCGCCAGCCAGATTTCCGCCGGCTCGGGCTTGTTGAGGTAGAAGCCCTGGATGACCGTCTCCGGGTAGCGTTTCAGGTACTGCCACTGATCTTCGGTCTCGACGCCTTCCACCACCGTGCGCAGGCCCAGTTCCACCGCCATGCTGTGAATCATCGAGACAATGGCCCGGCCACTGTGGTCGCCGTCGATGTCCTTGGTGAAGGAGCGGTCGATCTTCAATTCCTGGATCGGCAGGTGGCGCAGGTAACTGAGGCTGGAATAGCCGGTGCCGAAGTCGTCGATGGACACCTCGATGCCCAGTCCGTGCAGGGCGCGAATCTTGCTCACCACCTGCCGCAACTCCTGAATCATCACACTCTCGGTCAGCTCGAGGGTGATGTGGTGGCCGCTGATCCGGTGTTTTCTCAGGCAGGTGACGATGTGGGAGACGAAATCGGTCCGGGCGAAATGTTCGGCGCTGATATTGACGGCGAAGCGGACCTGTCCCAGCTTGTGCTGACAAGCCTTGATCATGGCCAGCACCTGATCCAGCACCCAGCGATCGAGCTGGTTGATCAGGCCGATGGATTCGGACAGCGGAATGAAGGTGGTTGGCGATACCAGGCCATGCTCCGGGTGTTCCCAGCGCAGCAGCGCCTCGGCGCCAATCAGTTCGTTCTCCGTGCTGCATTGGGATTGCAGGTACAGCCTCAGCTCTCCATTGTCGATGGCCTGTCGCAACGCCTGCGCCAGATGAAACTGTTCCATGGCGTCTACGCCCATCCGTTCACTGAAGAAGATGATGGCGTTGGAGTTATCCAGCTTGGCTTTGTGGTGAGCGGTTTCGGCATTGCGCAACACGTCCTGGGCGGTTTCCCGGCTGAGCCCCGGTAGCAAGGTCAGGCCGACACTGATGCTGAGTTTGAATTCATGCTCGCCCACCGCCAGCGGTTGCTCCAGCGCGGCCTGCAGTTGGGTCGCCGTCTCCAGGGCGATATTGGCCATGTGGCTCTTGCGGGCCGGGGAAGGGGCCAGCAGTACGGCAAACTCGTCACCGTCGATGCGGGAGACGGTATCGCTGGGGCCGGTCAGGGCTTCCAGCCGCTGACTGAAGGCCATCAAGACCTGGTCGCCCATATCCAGGCCGAGGGAGTCGTTGATTTCCTTGAATCGGTCAATGTCCAGTACCAGCACCGCGGATGCATGATCACTGCTGTTGCAAAGCTTGACCGCTACATTGAGCCGGTCGAGAAACAGCAATCGGTTGGGCAGCGAGGTGAGGGCGTCGTACCAGGTCAGAAAATCGATGGTGCTCTGGTTCTTCTTGGTGGTCGAGATGTCGCTGAACACCGAAATGTAGTGTGACACGCCGCCGTCCGGGCCGGTCACCGAATGGATGGTACGCAGCTCCGGGTAGGTTTCCCCGCTCTTGCGTCGGTTGATCAACTCGCCGCGCCACTGCCCCATTTTCCGCACTCGCTCCCAAACGTCGGCGGTAAACTCCGAGCGTTTGAGTTCGTTGCACAACGTGTCCTGGGGTTTGCCGACCACGTCGTCGGCATCGAAACCGGTGATTCGGGTAAACGCCGGATTGACGGCGCGGACCACACCGTGGACATCGCTGACCATGATGCCTTCCATGGCGTGGTTGAAGACCGCGTCCAGCAGGAAGGCCTCGGCATCCAGCTTTTCGGCGGCTTCAGTGGTGGAGGCAAACTCGGCACGGCTCTCGCTTTCGAAGGAGGCGTCCAGCCGCGATGCGGTCTGCATCAGCCGGTCCATCATGCCGTGTACCGACAGGTGGGAACGGATGCGGGCGAGCACCACCGAACGGTTGAACGGCTTGTGGATGTAATCCACGGCGCCGATGCGAAAGCCTTCGGCTTCCGACTCGCTGTCGGTGGCGGCGCTGACAAAGATCACCGGTATTTGGCGCCAGTTCGGATGCTGTTTGAGTGTGCGGCAAACTTCATAGCCGTCGATGCTGGGCATCATCACATCCAGCAGGATCAGGTCCGGTAGGGTGTCCTTCTCGACGAACTGCAGCGCGGCAGCACCACTGGTGGCGATGGCGATTTCATAGTCGTAGCGCAGCGCCTCGGCCAGAATGCGGAGGTTGTTGGGTTCGTCATCCACCAGCAGCAGCAGCGGTTTTTTTAGCGGTGTGGATCCGTCCATGGCTGAGCGCCTCAAGTTTGAACAAATGTACCATTCGGTAGTATAGCCTGTTATGACAAGTGTCCAGCGTCAAGCATGGAACTTGTTGGATTCACAGGTGCCGCTCGATATCCGCCAGGGTGACCAGGGCGGACTGGTAGCGAAATTCCTCCAGTTCATGCAGCAGGGTCTGGAAGCGTTCGCCCAGTGCCGGGTGCTGGGTGTGTTGCTTCAGGGCCTCAAATTGCCCGTCACTGGGTAATCGCGACCGGGAGATCAATTCCTGCAGCTCGCTGAGCTGGGCCTGCAATTGGCCGGAAACGGTGCCATCCGGTAATGCCTGAACCGGCTCTTCCTGCTGCTCCAACCAGGCCCTCAGATCGCTGAGCACGCTGTCCAGTTCCTTCGCAACTTCGGCGGTGTCCTGTACGCCGGCCTTAAATCGGGCCTCGGCCTCTTCCGCCAGCTGCGACAGCCGGTGCAGGCCGAGGGTGGCGGCCGACCCCTTGAGGGTGTGCAGAAACCGGGCCAGCTCGCTGACCCCGGAGGACTGATTCGTAGCGCTCTCCGAGCTGTCCTGACCAGCGGGCACCCCATCCCGGTACTGGCCGACAAAGCTGCGCAGCAGGCGCAGCACCAATTCCTGATCGCCCTGGAATCGGGTCAGCAGCTCCAGCTCGCTGAACTGCAGTGCGCCCGGCAGCCTCAGCGCGTTAGGTTCCGGCTCGGCCCCCCGCAGAATCGGGGTAACCTGGGCATTTTCCTGGGGGTGGAGCCATTTGCACAGTGTACTTGCCAACACCTGGAAATCGATCGGTTTGGCGATGTGGTCGTTCATGCCGGCCTCACGGGCCTGCCGGACGTCTTCTTCCATCACCGCTGCGGACATGGCGATCACCGGCAGCTCGTCGGTGCCATAGCGGACACGAAGCGCGCGGGTGGCGTCGTAACCATCCATGTCCGGCATGTGCAGGTCCATCAGCACCAGGTCGTAGGTTTCCTGTTCGATCAATTCCAGTGCTTCGCGGCCGTTACTGGCGGTATCCGCCGACAGCCCCAATTTGGCCAGCAAGGACAGCGCAACCTCCTGATTGAGCTCGTTGTCCTCCACCAACAGCAATCGGCTGCCGGCAATCAGCGATTTGAGGGTGGCCAGGTCGGGGATGACGATGCCGGTGCCACTGGCGTGGTGGTTGGAGGCCAGATGGCCGCGCTGGTTTAGGGCATTGAACAGCGTTGACGGGGTCACCGGTTTGGTGAGCACCGCCGGCAACCGCTGATCGCTGCCGCTGGCGGTTAACTGACTGATCAGGTCCTCCTGCTCATAGGCGGTGACCATGATCAGGATGGGGTCCGGTTGCTCCAGGCTGCCGTTACGGTGGTTGCGGATGCGTTGGTACAACCAGACGCCGTCCTTGCCGGGGAGTACCCAGTCCACCAGTATGGCGTCATAGACATTGCCCGCGTCCAACGAGCTGAGGTAACGAACCAGGCCGTCCTCGGCGGTGGTGGCCAGATCGCAGTGAACTTTCCAGGCCGAGAGGTAGGATTTCATCAACTCCGCCGAGGTGGTGTTATCTTCCACCAGCAGGACCCGGCGCAGGCCGAGGTTTTTCTTGCTCCAGGCAGGTTCGGCGTCGGTGATCTCAAATGGCAGCGAGAAATGGAAGTCGCTGCCTTCGCCCTCGTGGCTGGCTACCGCAACGCTGCCCCCCATCAGGTTCACCAGACTCTTGCAGATGGCCAGCCCGAGGCCGGAGCCGCCGTACTTGCGGGTGGTGGAGGTGTCGGCCTGGTCGAAGGCTTCAAACAGAAAGGATTGCTTGCTCTGCGGAATGCCGATGCCGGTGTCCTTGATCGAGAAGTGAACCTGCGCCACCTTGTTACTGCGCCGCTCCAGGGTCACCGAGATGGTTACCGAGCCGGCTTCGGTGAACTTCAGGGCATTGCCGAGCAGGTTGTTGAGCACCTGGCCGAGTCGGTGGTCGTCGCCCAGTACCGTTTTGGGCAGCTCCGGATCGATCCACACCGCCAGTTCCAGCTTCTTCTTGGCGAAAGCCAGCTCGAACAGCTGGATCGAGCGGCGTACGGTATCCTCAATCAGGAACGGCTCTTCCACCTTGGTCAGCTTGCCCGCCTCGAGCCGGGACAGGTCGAGAATGTCGTTGAGCACCTGCAACAGGGCATTGCTGGCACCGTTGATCTTTTCCACGTAATCCTGTTGGCGCTTGTTCAGCCCCGATTCGGACAGGATGGTGAGCAGACCGAGCACCGCGTTCATCGGGGTGCGGATTTCGTGGCTCATGTTGGCGAGGAAGGCGCTTTTGATCTTGGCGGCATTTTCGGCCGCTTCCGAGCGCTCCTGCAGCGCCTGGTTGAGCACGCTGAGGGCTTCCCGGGTCTGCACCGTCTCGGAAATGTCCGTGGTCAGGGAAATGAAGCCCTTGGTGAGCCCGAACGGATTGAAGATCGGCAGATAGTTCACCAGCACCGTACGGCTACCCTGGCTGGTGCTGATGATCTGTTCGAACGACTGCCTTTCCCCCTTCAGCACGGCCTCTATGTGGCTTTGGCACTGGCGGTAGTTTTCCGCGCCGAGTACGGATTTCAGCGGCAGCCCAGTCATGGTGTCCGGGTCCAGGTTGAGCCATTTGCGGAAGGTATCGTTACCGTACTGGCAGGTTTCGGAGGTGTCCCAATAGGCGACCAGGCCGGGCAGGGCGTTCGTCAGCGTGGTGATGAACTGGTTGTTCTCGGACAGGGTTTCGGCCTGATTGCGAAGGTTACGCTGCAGCTTGGTGGTTTGCCGCAGGCGGCGGAAAAACAGCCCCACCAGCACGGTAAACACCGCCAGCAGAATCAGCAACACCACGGCCGCCTCGACCAGCGCTCGGCCACGTTGGGCGGCAAGGGTGGCCGGGGTTTCGTGCAACAGTAGGAGCAGGGTCGGGGCCTGCGCGAGGGTGGCCCGACTCCGCTCCGGAAGCTTGGGGGTGACCGGGCTGGTAAACCAGCGTCCGGACGCCAGGGTCAGGGGCCTGGCCGAGGCGGTTTGCAGCGCCCGCCATAACTCCGGATCGGTCTTGGCGACGGTCTGGCCATGGTCGAGCTCCGATGCCCAGGCCAGCTCGGGGTTCGGGTGCATAATCCAGTCACCGTTTCCGCTCACCAGCCGCACTTCCAGCAGCTGATGACCGGCGACCGTGGTCAGACGCTGCAGTATGGGCGTCAGCGCCACGTTGATGATCAGGTAGCCGTTGTCCGTCCGGCCGTGGGGCGGCAGCCGGACCGCCACCCGGATGGTGGGGCGCAGGGGCCGCTCGATCTGGCCGCGTTCCTGGTTCAGTCCGGGTGCCGACACGTACACCTGGTAGGGTTGCATTGCCATCACGCGTCGATGGTAAAGCCGGTGGCCCTTGTCCTGCAGGGCCTCGGAGGGCACTTCGTTAATCTCGCCACTGCCCTGATCAATGTCGATGCGGACGCCTTCCCGACCGGAGCTCTGCACCCAGCGCACCTGAAAATAGTCGGGATTCTGGTAGATCAGCGGATACAAAGCCTGGGTAAAGTGGGCGGCCTTTTGCGCCGGCGCCTCGGAGGCGATGGCGGACTGGGTCAGCGGCGCCTGGGCGAGACCGGCCAGATCCCGGGCGGGGACCGACAGCGCATCGGTGAGCAGGCTGCGCAGCTCCACCAGTTCGCCCCTGGCGGCGGATTCGGCGATCTGGGCCGCGTGCTGGCGAGCCTGGTAATAGGTGACGCAGGCCAGGACGACCGCCAGGCACGCCAGTGGAATGCTCAGCATCAGCAATTGTTGCCAGGCATCACGGTTAAGTCCGAAACGAGAGGTCAAATAA
This sequence comes from Marinobacter sp. SS21, assembly GCF_028369065.1. Classification (GTDB taxonomy): domain Bacteria; phylum Pseudomonadota; class Gammaproteobacteria; order Pseudomonadales; family Oleiphilaceae; genus Marinobacter. Next base: position 22,498 of record NZ_JAQNDA010000001.1, on the reverse strand, counting down.
CGCACTCCATGCTGTATTTGGGGGGACCTGGGGACCTGGGGAGCTGCTGACTAAGGTTGAGAACGTCCCGCTACTCACATAGAAGCCACTGATTAACTCCGGGTCACCTCTGGCACACAGAGCCACTCATAATCCAGGCAATCCAGGCGTGACTTTGCACTAATGCCTGGACCTTGAAAGAAGGCGCAGCGCAGAACGTGGACGAACCCCGGGCCCGGCAGATCACGCGGAGCCGATTCGGAGTTAATCAGAAGTCCTTTAATCAAGAATGGCTCGTAAATGCGATTTTGCAAATCGAAAGTGACAACTTATCACTCGGTTGCGGCAAGTCAGGAAACCGCAGAGGCTGGGGACGGTGGGCCTGTTTAGTGTGGGCCAGATACGTTAGAATCCCGGCCCTCGCGATGCCGGTGGTTGGTTACCGAATGACCAGCGGCCGGTGTTGTTCGTTGTACCCCCACAATTCCCGGATTCTGTCATGCTGAAAACCGTCAAGACCGAGTGGTTGTCCAATGTGCGTGGCGACCTGCTCTCAGGCATCGTGGTGGCTCTGGCGCTGATTCCCGAAGCCATTGCCTTCTCCACCATCGCCGGCGTTGACCCCAAGGTCGGGCTCTACGCCTCTTTCTGTATCGCGGTGGTGATCGCGTTCACCGGTGGCCGCCCGGGAATGATCTCCGCCGCCACCGCCGCCATGGCCTTGTTGATGGTGGATCTGGTCAAGGACCATGGTCTACAGTATCTGCTCGCCGCCACCGTGCTGACCGGGGTGCTGCAGATCCTGGCGGGCTACCTGCGCCTGGGCGAGCTGATGCGGTTCGTGTCCCGATCCGTAGTGACCGGCTTCGTCAACGCCCTGGCCATCCTGATTTTCATGGCCCAGCTGCCGGAGTTGACCGGCGTAACCTGGCCGGTCTACGCCATGACCGCCGCAGGCCTGGCGATCATCTATCTGTTCCCGCTGATTCCCACCGTGGGCAAGGTGTTGCCCTCGCCGCTGGTGTGCATCATCGTGCTCACCGTGGTGGCGGTGCTGTTCAATATGGACATCCGCACCGTGGGCGATCTGGGCGAGCTGCCCACCGAGCTGCCGCTCTTCCTCTGGCCGGACGTACCGCTGAACCTGGAGACGCTGTGGATCATCCTGCCGTACTCGGTCTCGATGGCGGTGGTGGGGCTGCTGGAATCGCTGATGACCGCCACCATCGTTGACGACCTCACCGATACCAGCAGTGACCGCAACCGCGAGTGCCGCGGCCAGGGCATCGCCAACATCGGCGCCGGCCTGCTGGGGGGTATGGCCGGCTGCGCGATGATTGGCCAGTCCATCATCAACGTGAAGTCCGGCGGCCGGGTTCGGCTGTCCACGCTGACCGCCGGCGTCGTGCTGCTGATCATGGTGCTGGTGCTGGACGAGGTGCTGGTACAGATTCCCATGGCCGCGCTGGTGGCGGTGATGATCATGGTGTCCATCGGGACCTTCAGCTGGGATTCGTTCCGCAACCTGCGCAACCACCCGCTGTCCACCAACCTGGTGATGATCGTCACGGTGATTGTGGTGGTGGCCACCCACAACCTCGCCTTCGGCGTGTTTGCCGGGGTGTTGCTGGCGGCACTGTTCTTTGCCAACAAGGTGGGCCACTTTATGCTGATCCGTTCCGAGTTCGAGGAAAGCAGCCAGACCCGCACCTATACTGTGGTGGGACAGGTGTTTTTCAGCTCGGCGGAAAAGTTCATCGCCAGCTTTGACTTCAAGGAAGGTGTGGAGCGGGTGGTGATCGACGTGAGCCGGGCTCATTTCTGGGACATCACGGCGGTCGGCGCCCTGGACAAGGCGGTGATCAAGTTCCGCCGGGAAGGGGCCGAGGTGGAGGTGATTGGCCTCAATGAAGCCAGCGCCACCATCGTCGACCGCTTCGCGGTGCACGACAAACCGGAAGCGGTTGACCAGCTGATGGGACACTGATCCAATCCCCACGACGAGCAGCAAAAACAAACACAACCGTGGCGAGCGAGGGATTATGAAACAAGTGGTTGGGTGTATTGACGGCTCTCGGGCCGCGGCGGCGGTGTGCGATTATGCCGCCTGGGCCAGCCTGCGGCTGACGGCACCGCTGACCCTGTTCCATGTGTTGGACCAGGAACGCTATCCGGCCGAGTCCGACCTGGCCGGCAGCATCGGCCTGGGCAGCCGGGAGCACCTGATGGAGGAGCTGGCGGAGCTGGATCAGCGCCGCAGCAAGCTGGCTCTGGAGCAGGGCCGTCACATGCTGGCAGCGGCCACCGAGCGGGCGCGGGAAGCCGGGGTCAGCGACCTGCACCAGCGTCAGCGCCACGGCGACCTGACCGACTCCCTGCTCGCCATCGAGGACAGCACCCGGTTGCTGGTGATGGGGTTGCACGGTGAAAGCAGCAGCGACCGTGACATCCACATCGGCAGCCAGCTGGAAACCGTGATCCGCAGTGTCCATCGCCCGATTCTGCTGGTGCCGGACGCGTACCAGCCACCCCGCAGCGCAATGCTGGCGTTCGACGGCAGCGCCACCACCGTCAAGGGCCTGGAGATGCTGGCCTCCAGCCCGATGTTCCGCGATTTCGAACTGCACCTCGTGATGATCGGCGCCGACACTGCCGATCGCCGGGAGCAACTGCAGCAAGCGCAGCAGCAATTGGCGCCGCTGGGCGGCAAGGTCGAGCTGGCAATCCGTGCCGGTGACGTTGAAGCGGCATTGCATGGCTACCAGCAGGAGCACGGTATTGATCTGGTGGTGATGGGTGCCTACGGCCATTCCCGCATTCGTCAGTTCCTGGTGGGCAGCACCACCACCAACCTGCTGAAGACCAGCAAAAGTCCCCTGCTGATTCTGCGTTGAGCCCGGGCTGGCGGACGTTGGCGCCGGAGGGTGTATTTTTTCGCCAGTTTGTTAGGCTGCGGTTTTCCAATGACAAAAATAACGGGTGGAGAACGGGGTGAGCATCCGAAACCGGGGTAAAGGTCCGCATCGTTTCTGCCCAGTCCGGCGATGGCTCATCGCCGTCGTGGTGGTCGTGGGGACGCTGGTACAGACCGTGGCCATCGCTTCGTCGGGGCCGTCAGAGTCCCGGCCCCAGATACTGACGGTGGGTTATGTCGAGTTTCCGCCGCTGGAGTTCATGGATGAGCACAACCGTGCCTCCGGCCGGTTCATCGAGCTGACCCGCCAGGTCGCGGCGGAGGCCGGCTACGATCTGGAGTTTGCCTATCTCCCCATCAGTCGCATCTATTTCTACCTCAAAAACGGCGTCATCGACCTGTGGCCCGGCCTGAGCCAGATTCCCGAATTGCAGGACCAGGTGCTGGAATCCGAGATCAGCCCGGTGCCGGTCCGGTTGTCGGTGTGGTCGCTCGACGGCAGCGCCCCGGTGACCCGGTTCGAATCCTTCCACGACCGTATCCTGATCCTGATCACCGGCTACACCTACGGCGGCCTGCGGGATTACTTGGAACAACAGGACTCGATTCGCCTGACCTATGCCCCCAACCATCTGGCGGCGCTGTACATGCTGCAGCGGGACCGCGGTCATTACCTGCTCGATTACCAGTTCCCGGTGCGGGAAGTGATGAAGGAACAGGGTATCAGCGGCATCCAGGAGCAGGAAGTACGCACCCGCTACAGCGCCTGGCTGTTCTCGCGGAAGAATCCGCACAGTCGTCGTCTCCAGCGTGACTTCGACGCTGCCTACCGCCGCCTGGAAGCCCGTGGTGAGGTGCCCCCGGCCATCGCCAGAGACGCCGACTTCCTGTTGCCCGGTTTTCCGGCCCGTTAGGGGCAAGTGCGGCCAGCCGTGACCGGCCAGCGGTTATTCTCGGTGGTCGTCACGCCGTAGCTGGACATCGCCATACCAGGCGGTGGCGGCTTCCCCGGTATTGTCGGCGTCGGACATGATGCCGATGCCCACGATGGCGGGCGGTGCCTCGCCAAACGCCTGGTGGTAGTCCGCCACCAGATCCCGTTCCACCGTCACCCACTGGCCGGCTTCGGCGTCGCCACTGTTGACCGCCACCATCACGGTCTGCTCGGTGTAGGGATTGGCAATGAAGGTGCCCGGCGGTATCTGGTTGGCCCAGATGTAGTTCAGGGCATTGCCCGGCAGCTCTTCACCGAACAGCGTCTTGACGGCGCCTCGCTTGAGTCGCTCGAACAGCCCCGCCTTGTCTTCCTCGAACTGGAACGCCACGTAAATCCGCGCCGGGTAGTCGTCGCCGTCCTTGCGGCGGGCATCGCCGCGGCGATAGGTGTTGGAGATTTTCCAGCGCCAGCTCAGCGTCAGCCGCTGGCCTGGGTCCACCGTCAGCCGGGCGATCAGGCCCGAGGCACTGGCGTCGGCTCGGGCCACCACGACCTGCTGGCCATCCTCCTGGGCGAGCCGATAGTCACTGTGACGGTCAATATTGGGGAACTCCAGCGGCTCCCAACCGTCGTCCAGGCTGGCCATGGCGGAAAACGGCCTGGGCTGGGCCAGGTCCTGGGCGATGGCCGGGATGGCGCCCGTCAGACCGGTGGTGAGGGCGATGGCAGCGCAGTAATGTAGACGAAGTTTCATGCAACCTCCTTGATCGCGGTAGAGATCGGTGCAATGGCAAAAAGTGCCTTGTTGTCGCTGGTGTTCGTGTATATAGTGCTCGAATCCTTGGTTCGATACCAGATGTAGTGATCAAGGGTTGGCCAAAGCGAACAAGGATTCGCCAATGCGGCCAACCTTGAGGCCTCTGGTAGCGGGAATCCGGTGAGACTCCGGAACTGACGCGCAGCGGTATTGGGGAACAAGCGAGGCACGGTGCCAGGCACCAGACACTGACCGAACCCGGTTGGGAAGTCGCCCCGCAAGGCGGTTCAATTGATGAACCTTGCCCCTGAGTCCGAAGACCTGCCAAGGCTTTATTACTGCACCTTCGCGTTACAGGTGAGCAGGACAGGATTCAGCACGGGGTTGAGTCTATGCGGTGACAGATTTGAACTCTGTCACCGCTGTACGTTCCCAAGGCGGCTGTTCCTATCTCGCACTCCTGCCTACGCGAAGGCCACGAACTATAACGCGTACTCAGGAGGCACCCCATGTCCACCGCCACGGCCGATCCCCAGCTCAACACCGATTCCCTGCAGGTCATTAAACGCAACGGTACCCTGGTCAGCTTCGACGCCGCCAAGATCAACGTTGCCGTCACCAAGGCCTTCCTTGCCGTCGAAGGGGCCGAGGCCGCCGGGTCCGCCCGCATCCACGACAGTGTGGCGCGGGTCAGCGACCAGGTGGTGCAGGCCATCAGCCGTCGCCTGAAAGCCGGTGGCAAGGTTCATATTGAAGACATTCAGGATCACGTCGAGCTGGCGCTGATGCGGGCGGAAGAGCAGAAGGTGGCGCGGGCTTATGTACTCTACCGGGACGCTCATGCCCAGGAGCGGGCCAGCCGGGAAGCCCCGGTGGAGGCTCACCCCAGCCTGACGGTGAAGCAGGCCAACGGCAAGGTGGCGCCACTGGATCTGGGCCTGATGAAATACCAGGTAGAGCAGGCCTGCGACGGACTGGACGGCGTCGACGCCGGCTCGGTGGTGGAAGAAGCCCTGCGGGGGCTGTACGACGGCATCCCCGAATCCGATGTGCTGGCGGCGCTGGTGATGACCGCCCGTGGCCGCATCGAGCAGGCCCCGGACTACAGCCAGGTCACCGCCCGCCTGCTGTTGGAGCAGCTGCGCATCGAGACCGCCGGCGCCCTCGAATTGCCCTTGCAGGAGGCCCTGGCCAGCGTCTATCCCCAGGCCCTGACAACCTTCATCCATGCCGGTATCCGTTACGAGCTGCTGGACGAGGCGCTGGCGGGCTTTGACCTGGAACGCCTGGGCGCCGCCCTGCAGCCGGAACGGGACCACCAGTTCGGCTTCCTCGGCCTGCAGACCCTGTACGACCGCTACTTCCTGCACTGGAACGGTGATCGCCTGGAGCTGCCCCAGGTGTTCTTCATGCGGGTGGCCATGGGCCTGGCGCTGCGGGAAGACGACCCCAACGGCCGCGCCATCGAGTTCTACAACCTGCTGTCGTCCTTCGACTACATGGCCTCCACTCCGACCCTGTTCAACAGCGGCACCCGCCACAGCCAGCTGTCGTCCTGCTACCTCACCACCGTGGGGGATGATCTGGAAGACATCTACGGCGCCATCAAGGACAACGCCCTGCTGTCGAAATGGGCCGGTGGCCTGGGCAACGACTGGACCCCGGTGCGAGCCCTGGGCTCCCACATCAAGGGCACCAACGGCCAGAGCCAGGGCGTGGTGCCGTTCCTCAAGGTGGTCAACGACACCGCCGTGGCGGTGAACCAGGGCGGCAAGCGCAAAGGCGCGGTCTGTGCCTACCTGGAGAGCTGGCACCTGGACATCGAGGAATTCCTGGAGCTGCGCAAGAACACCGGCGACGAGCGCCGCCGCACCCACGACATGAACACCGCCAACTGGGTACCGGACCTGCTGATCGAACGCATGCGCCGGGACCAGGACTGGACCCTGTTCTCCCCCAGCGACACCCCCGACCTGCACGACCTCTACGGCAACGCCTTCCGCAGCCGTTATGAGGAGTACGAGGCCAAGGCCGCGCGCGGCGAGCTGCCGCTGCACAAGAAGATTCCCGCCAAGCAGCTGTGGCGCAAGATGCTGACGGTGCTGTTCGAGACCGGCCATCCCTGGATCACCTTCAAGGACCCCTGCAACCTGCGTTCGCCCCAGCAGCACCAGGGCGTGGTGCATTCCTCCAACCTGTGTACCGAGATCACCCTCAACACCAGTGCCGAGGAAATCGCGGTGTGCAACCTGGGCTCGGTTAACCTGGCCGCCCACATCAAGGACGGCGAGCTGGATGTACAGCGGCTTGAGCGCACCATCACCACCGCGGTGCGGATGCTGGACAACGTCATCGACATCAACTTCTACGCCGTGCCCCAGGCCCGCGAGTCCAACCTGCGTCACCGCCCGGTGGGCATGGGCCTGATGGGCTTCCAGGACGCCCTGTACCAGCTCAAACTGGCCTATTCCAGCGTCGAGGCGGTGGAATTCGCCGATCTGGCGATGGAGCAGATCAGCTACTTCGCCATCCGCGCCTCCGCCCTGCTGGCGGCCGAGCGCGGCGCCTACCCAACCTACCAGGGCTCGCTGTGGGAGCAGGGCATCCTGCCCATCGACTCCATCAAGCTGCTGGCGGAAGCCCGCCAGGACGGCGACCTGTCCCTCAACACCGAGGCCAGACTGGACTGGGCGCCGGTGCGGGAGCTGGTGGCCAGGCACGGCATGCGTAACTCCAACGTCATGGCGATTGCGCCCACGGCGACCATCTCCAACATCGTCGGCGTGTCTCAGTCCATTGAGCCGGCGTACCAGAACCTGTTCGTCAAATCGAACCTGTCCGGCGAGTTCACCGTGGTCAACCCGGCTTTGGTGGCCGACCTCAAGGCCGAAGGCCTGTGGGACAACGTCATGGTCAACGACCTCAAGTACTTCGACGGCTCGGTGCAGCAGATCGAACGCATCCCGGCCGAAATCAAGGCCCGCTACGCCACCGCCTTCGAGATGGACGCCCGCTGGCTGGTGGAAGCCGCCGCCCGCCGCCAGAAATGGCTGGACCAGGCCCAGAGCCTCAACCTGTACATGGCCGAGCCCTCCGGCAAGAAGCTGGATGCCTTGTACCAGCTGGCCTGGGAACGCGGCCTGAAAACCACCTACTACCTGCGCTCCCTGGGCGCCACCGGCGCCGAGAAATCCGCCCCGGTGCAGGCCGCACCGGCGCCGCAGGTATGCTCCATCGACAACCCGGACTGTGAGGCTTGTCAGTAAGGCAAGGCCCGATAGGGGACAGAATTCAATTCTGCCCCCTTGCGTAGCCTACGTAGGATGCGGTGAGGCTTGCCGAACCGCATCAACACGCACTGATTATTGGCCACGAAATCCACGAAAGCGCACGAAAGAAACGGGGACGGAATTCAATTCTGTCCCCCTTACCGCAGATTTAGGGGACAGGTTGAAACCTGTCCCCAACTCAACGCCGCCGAATTCACCTGGGGACAGATTTCAAATCTGTCCCCACACCGAGCCGAGGACAGAACCATGCTCGATTGGGACGACGACTCCACCCCCAAGCAACCGCAAGCCGGCAACCCCGATGGCCCGCGCCCGGTCAATGTTGACGACAAGCGCGTCATCAACGGCGAAACCGACATCAACCAGCTGGCACCGTTCAAGTACCCCTGGGCCTGGGAGTACTTCATGAACGCCAACAAGAACCACTGGACCCCCCTGGACATCAACATGGCCCAGGACGTCCACGACTACCACCACCGGCTGACGGCACCGGAGAAACACGTCTACGAGAACGTGCTGGCCTACCTCACCACCTCCGACATCCTCGCCATGCGCAACATCGGCCTGGCGGTGATGGAGAAAATGAGCGCCCCGGAACTGCAGATCTACCAGGCCCGCCAGGTCTATGAGGAGGCGCTGCACACCTGGACCTACCAGCACTGCATCGAGACCCTCAACCTCGACCAGAGCGAGATCTACAACCGCTACCGCGTGGTGCCCCAGATCAACCAGAAGATCCAGGTGGCCAACCGCCGCCTCGACGCCGCCATGCGCTCCGACATGAACCTGCGTAACCCGGACGACCTGCAGGAATTCATCATGTCCTACCTGTTCTTCGCCGCGGTGTTCGAAGGTTGCTGGTTCTACAACGGCTTCAGCCCGATCTTCGCCTTGCAGCGCCGTGGCCTGATGCGTGGCACCGGCGAGCAGTTGCAGTACATCCTGCGCGATGAGGCCATGCACTTCTCCTTCGGCCTCAAGGTGGTGAATCAGATTCTGGAAGAGGAAAACATCACCCTCGACCCGACCGCCGTGCGGGAGATGTGGGACGAGTCCGAAGCCGCCGAAAAGGCCTACGCCGACTACATCCTGCGCGATCCGATCCTCGGCTATTCCGCCGAATACCACAGCGAGCAGTTCCGCTTCGTCGCCAACCGCCGCGCCCGCACCGTGGGCCTGGAAGAACCGTTCCCCGGCGCCAAGAACGTCTCGCCCTGGCTGGACGAGCAGGCCACCATGCGCAAGGAAAAGAACTTCTTCGAGACCCGGGTGATCGAATACCAGACCGGGGCGTCGCTGGAGTGGTGAGTGCGGAGTTATACGAACGCATTCGCAAAACTCCCGAACCCCGGCGGGCAAACTCCGTAACTCTCTGATAGATTTGAGGGTAGTGGAATTCACTAGCGGAGTTATACGCCCTTCTTGACCCAGGATGGTCTTGGGGGCGAGGGCGTATAACTCCGAACGAGCCTTGCTCGGTTTTTTCTATCTTTTTGTTTTTAAGGGATTTATAAGAATCCGGTCGAGGGTTACAAATGGAGTTATACGAATGCTGGATATACGAACGCGTTCGTATAATTAGCTGTTAGGCCCATAGGAGATCCAATGCAATCGCACGAAATTGACGATCATTACGCGACTTGCACAGGCACTTACGCCACTCTGCGGATCACGTCCGAAAGAGTGGACCCTGATGCTATCTCCGCTCTAATAGGTTGTGAGCCAACTCGTAGTTTCGAAAAAGGTGAGCAGAGAACGAAACGCACCGATGTGAACTATAGATACTATCCGCGGCACGGATGGTTTTATTCGACTAAAGAGCTTAGCGAATCCAGGGATTGCCGACGTCACCTTGAAATTCTGCTTGCTGGGCCGCTCAGGGACGCTGGGATTTTGGAAGGTCTTCGAGATCGTGGTTGTGATATGTCTGTGGCGATTATGTATGGTTACACTCAAGGTGGTCCTACTATCTCGCCAGATCAGATGCGCGGATTGGCCGATGCGGGTGTAGAGGTGTGGTGGGATTTGTATCACGAACCGGAGATTCAAGGCGATGAATCGAGTTGCTGCTAAATGGCCTAACCAATGCAGGCACGGCGACGCCCATTACATTGCGCCTTCGGCTCCATTTCATGGGCGCGCATGCTGCTGGCGTTAACGGCCCAAGCCCCAAGGGAAGTACGTCGGTAGAGCAGGGAGTGGCTTTCGCAAGTGTTCCACAGTTCAGCCGTTCTCCCCGCAAAAGACGGTGAAGCCCTTAGCGCTCGTGTTTTGGCTCCTCCCGCCATGGGCTTAGCTTCGTGCAAGCTACATCGGAGCGGGCATTCGGGTTTGGGTGCCGGAATTCACGACCGGGTAACCGGCCATTAACAAGGCGCATCAGTACGCAGCCGATGGCTGCCGGACGCCACTGACGTGGCGCCGCTGTGCTCAGCGTTAAATGCCTGGCTCCGTCGCTTTTGGGCTTGGTGCTCGGGCTCGGTTTTGCAGTTGGTTTCGGGCAAAACACAGCCTCCAATCAGTCATCGGTTTTGGCTGGTAACTCGGGGTTCAGGTTGTGGGGCAATCCGGCGCAACCATAAGATGTTTTCGCGCATTCGGTGTTCTGGTTCCTGGCGCCATGGGTCAGCTTGGTGCAACGTATCGGGAGTAGGCATTCAGGGTTGGGTGCCACAATAAAGTGCCGGGTAACCGGCATCTAACAAATCGCATCAGTACGCGGCCGGTGGCCGCCGGACGCCCTTTACGTGGCTCCTTCGGCGCCACTCCAAGGTCGCCGCTGTGCTCCGCGTTAATGGCCAAGGCCTCGGAAGGATTCATTCAGTAAAGCAGGGAGTTGCTTCCAAGTGTGTACCACCGTTCAAGTCGTCTCCCCGCAAGACACTGAAAAATCATTAGGTTTCGTGTTCTGGTTCCTTTCGCCATGGGCTAGGCTGGGTGCAAGCTGCATTGCAAAGGGCATTCGGCTTTGGGTGCCAGGGATAAACCGCCGGGTAACCGGCCATTAACAAGGCGCATCAGTACGCGGCCGATGTCCGCCGGACGCCACTGTCGTGGCGCCGCTGTGCTCAGCGTTATGGCGCAAAAGCTTTTGAACTTTTGGGTAGCAAGTTCGGCGTGTAATTCGAGTTTCTAGTCCGGCGAAAACGTGGTTCAATTTGGCATATTCGCATTGTGTGGTATGCCGCTCAGGGGGTAACACCGGGCATCAAGTTCAGCGCCTAGTTCTTCGTGGCGCTGTTCAAACAAAGAGGGAATTTTGTCATGCATCGCGCTGTTCTCAGTGCCACTCAGTCGGTCAGGCGGCAATTCACGGCTCTGTGCGCTAAACCATCGCACTTGGCAAGTGTGGCCTCCGCTGTGGCTGCGGCAGCGCGGCGTTGTTCATCATCAACCATTGCGGCCATAACAAGGGCAAGCAGTTCGCTCCCTGCGGTCGCTGGGACGCAGTCGCTAACGCGCCTGCGCCCCTGTTGCTAGCGTTAACTGGTAGCGGTATGAAGTCGCGAGTATTCAAATTTTGGATCGTGTTACTGCTTTTTCCGCTAATGTGCAGGGCATTGGCCTACGCTGTTCCTTGGGGGCTCATCCCTCTAGGCGTTGAGATACTCTATTTTGCCCCTGTTTCCTGGGTAGGTGAGCCATTTTTTATCTATAGCAGGGACATTGGTGCATACATCTCCCAATGGGAGGGATTTGTACTTGGATTAGCCCTGTACTCACTGGTTTATTGGTTAATCTGTTGGTTTTTATGTACGTTTCATAAAACCAGTTAACAAGTGCATCAAATACGTTCCGGGCCGATGGCCCTCCACCGGACGGCTTTTTCTTCGCTTCGCTACGTAAAAGCCGCCGTTTATGCAGGCGTTAATGGCCAAGGCTTCGGAAGGATTTAAGCAGTAGAGCAGGGAGTTGCTCGCGAATTATCACTTCGGTCCAATTCTTTTCCCCGCAAAACACTGCAAAATCTGAGAGCTCCGTGTTCTGGTTCCTCGCGCCATGGGCTAAGTTGGTTGCAAGCTGCATCGCAAAGGGCATTCAAGTTTGGGTGCCAGGGATGAAGCGCCGGGTGACCGGCCACTAACAAGTGCGTCAAATTCGTTCCGGCCCGATGGGCCTCCACCGGACGGCTTTTTCTCCGCTTCGCTGCGCAAAAGCCGCCGTTTACGCAGGCGTTATGTGTAGCTGAAGTCATGAGACAGATTAAGATAAAAATTTTACCCGCTATGGGTAGTGCCGACGGCAGGTGGGAAATCGTTAATTTTGACGATTTTCTCCTGCGTTATTCGCCAAGTCTGGCGTTGCTCGTCTCATGCACGAAACAGTTTCCCCCTTTCCATATTTTGAAGGAGGAGCTGCTTTCTGGTGGCGCTGATCAAGGAATGGGAGGTGGTTGTTACTGGAAACCTTTCGAAATTACTGAAGAAGAATACGAGGATATTCGGGAAGAGATGCTCACATCTCCATCCTACGACCTTGAGTACGATTCTGGTCTTGAGGATCGCAAAACCACAAAGAAATGGTGTGGTGCCGTAATTTCTCATCACAATCCACGAAACCGGGGTGCTACATAACCAGTCATTCCAGTTCGTTCCGGCCCTGAAGGGCCTCCACCGGACGGCCTTTTCTCCGCTTCGCTACGCAAAGGCCGCCGCTGAATTTTGGCGTTAATGGCCAAGGCTTCGGAAGGATTTAAGCAGTAGAGCAGGGAGTTGCTCGCGAATTATCACTTCGGTCCAATTCTTTTCCCCGCAAAACACTGCAAAATCTGAGAGCTCCGTGTTCTGGTTCCTCGCGCCATGGGCTAAGTTGGTTGCAAGCTGCATCGCAAAGGGCATTCAAGTTTGGGTGCCAGGGATGAAGCGCCGGGTGACCGGCCACTAACAAGTGCGTCAAATTCGTTCCGGCCCGATGGGCCTCCACCGGACGGCTTTTTCTCCGCTTCGCTGCGCAAAAGCCGCCGTTTACGCAGGCGTTATGGGCGCGCTCATGTTTAGTGGGTAGGGCGCGGAAATATCGGAGTCAGTAGCGGCAAGGGAATGTGCCAACCTTCATCATCTGCACATTTATTAGCCTTTTCATCAGCGTGGCTCCACCAAGTAGTTTTGCGGTAAATTCAGGCATCGTGCTTTCGCTCGGTGCCACAATGGCGTGCGGTTGGTCCGTGCCTCGGGTATATCCGCGCAGAATTGAACTCATGGTGGTGCGGCTGGTGGCTTCGTAGCAAGTCTCTGCTGGCGCCGCCATAACAAGGCCAGTCAGCAGGACCGCCGGGACGGGGCTTCGCCCCTAAAAGCCCCGGCGGCCTCTGCTGGCAGCGTTATACGTAAACATGAATCACTCTCGGAAGCCTAGAAAGCCTATTGGTATCATGAGCCGGAAGGAGCTAAAGAGCGCACTGACGCGGGCTATAGTGCTGGAGTACCAAAACGCGAAAGTCTCAGGGCGCATGAGTTGGGGATGGGATAGGCCGCCATCGATGTATGTAGCTCGTCAAAATCGGATCAGGCTAGCCATCCGCTATTCGCGACTATACGGGGCGGTGAATAAAAAACTGTTTGAAAGAAGGTTGCCCGCAGGTCGAGCTTGGCCCGGGACAAAAGGGTTGCTGTGAGACCGTATAACCAGTGCAGGCACGGCGACGCCCACTACATTGCGCCTTAGGCTCCATTCCATGGGCGCGCATGCTGCAAGCGTTATGCAGAGTGCACATGAGGAGAGGCTGTGCTAAGTGATAAGGACATCAAGGCCGTAGTCGGCCCAACACCAAGAATGTACATGTTCTTAAAATGTACGGTTGCTTTTCTGATTTTATTCTTCGGTTTCGGTGCTGTATACAACTTATATTTGGCCTTTCACTATGCAAGCTTGTTCGGGCTGGACGTTTTTGGTGCCATTGAGCTGTGGAATCAAGAGACCGTATTACGCAAGACATATGCCGGTTATGAATTGGCATCGCTTCATCGTCTAAATATGTCGATTCTATCGTTCGGAATGGTAATTCTTCTTTCTTTACAGCTGGGATGGTTCATCACTACAAGGAAACGGAACTCACGAATCTTATCTGCGTTAGTGCAAGCCGGAGCGGTCAGTGGAGAACGGGTAAATGCATAACCAAACGCACCAGTTCGCAACCTGCGGTTGCCGGACGCTCGCCAGCTCGCGCCGCTGTGCTCTGCGTTAATGGCCAAGACCTCGGAAGGATTCATTCAGTAAAGCAGGGAGTTGCTTCCAAGTGTGTACCACCGTTCAAGTCGTCTCCCCGCAAAACACTGCAAAATCATTAGGTTTCGTGTTCTGGTTCCTTTCGCCATGGGCTAGGCTGGGTGCAAGCTGCATTGCAGAGGGCATTCGGCTTTGGGTGCCAGGGATAAACCGCCGGGTAACCGGCCATTAACAAGGCGCATCAGTACGCGGCCGATGGCCGCCGGACGCCACTGTCGTGGCGCCGCTGTGCTCAGCGTTAACGGCCCAAGCCCCAAGGGAAGTACGTCGGTAGAGCAGGGAGTGGCTTTCGCAAGTGTTCCACAGTTCAGCCGTTCTCCCCGCAAAAGACGGTGAAGCCCTTACCGCTCGTGTTTTGGCTCCTCCCGCCATGGGCTTAGCTTCGTGCAAGCTACATCGGAGCGGGCATTCGGGTTTGGGTGCCGGAATTCACGACCGGGTAACCGGCCATTAACAAGGCGCATCAGTACGCAGCCGATGGCTGCCGGACGCCACTGACGTGGCGCCGCTGTGCTCAGCGTTAATGGCCAAGGCTTCGGAAGGATTTAAGCAGTAGAGCAGGGAGTTGCTCGCGAATTATCACTTCGGTCCAATTCTTCTCCCCGCAAAACACTGCAAAATCTGAGAGCTCCGTGTTCTGGTTCCTCGCGCCATGGGCTAAGTTGGTTGCAAGCTGCATCGCAAAGGGCATTCAAGTTTGGGTGCCAGGGATGAAGCGCCGGGTGACCGGCCACTAACAAGTGCGTCAAATTCGTTCCGGCCCGATGGGCCTCCACCGGACGGCTTTTTCTCCGCTTCGCTGCGCAAAAGCCGCCGTTTACGCAGGCGTTATGCGGCAAAGGCTTAATGAGCCATCGCTGCCTAAAAAGTAGCGGCACACTGGCAAAGCAATATCAGAATTGCAGTGAAAACAACAATCAAATAATGTCAGGTTTCACTTGGTTCATATCGGCATCGGCGGTGTACACGGTTGCAGTCCACGGCTGGGCAGCTCTGAAAGTCCCTGCCACATCGTTCGGTGCCAAACCTCAGCCGCGTCACGCCGCTGAGGCGGAAAATGGGTTGTGCCAATCCCCTTGCGGTAGTATTGGCATAGCAAACAATCAAAGTGGCGTTGCTGCAGCATTCCCGCATAACAAGCGGCGGCAGTCGTGGCCTGCGGCCACTGGGACGGCGTGCTGCGCACACCGCCCCTGCGCCGGGCGTTAGGAAATTACATGAGAACGGAATCAGTCATGGCCGTCTTACTGGGAATTGGAATGGCCCTGGCAGTTGTCGTTGCGACCTATCAGGTATATGAATTTTCGATGAATGTCTTTGCGGTGTACTCGTTCGAGCCACTGTCAGACAGTCCGGAAACAGTAGTCAGGTACCCCAACCTTCGATGGGATCCACTTGTTTGGGCTTGCCTAGCTACAGCTGTCGCATTGTTTCTCTACCGGCTATGTCGTGGGGAGATCGCTAAAACCGGTCAACGGGGCGAGCATCGTGATTCCTAACCAGGTGGTCAACGGGACGCCAACTACGCTGCGCTCCGTCGGCGCCCATTACCACTGGCGTTATAAATCAGGGAGAGTTACACATGGAAGAGTCGTTAAAAGCTGAACTTGAGAAGCATGGCGGAGATGACGTGACCGTTTCTTACGCTGACATCGCGAAAATATTTCCCAGTGACATCCCGCATCCTGATTCATTTGAGTACAAAGTCATAGATGAAGAGCGGTTATTATCTTGGGCAATGGCTCACTCTTGGAAAGTTGAGAAAGTGCCGAATCAAGCTGCATTAAAGAACAGCCCTCCGATCAGGTTTACCCGGATCAAATGATTTATAACAAGCCGCATCAGTACGCGGCCGATGGCCGCCGGACGCCACTGTCGTGGCGCCGCTGTGCTCAGCGTTAATGGCCAAGGCCTCGGAAGGATTCATTCAGTAAAGCAGGGAGTTGCTTCCAAGTGTGTACCACCGTTCAAGTCGTCTCCCCGCAAAACACTGCAAAATCATTAGGTTTCGTGTTCTGGTTCCTTTCGCCATGGGCTAGGCTGGGTGCAAGCTGCATTGCAGAGGGCATTCGGCTTTGGGTGCCAGGGATAAACCGCCGGGTAACCGGCCATTAACAAGGCGCATCAGTACGCGGCCGATGGCCGCCGGACGCCACTGTCGTGGCGCCGCTGTGCTCAGCGTTAACTGGTAGCGGTATGAAGTCGCGAGTATTCAAATTTTGGATCGTGTTACTGCTTTTTCCGCTAATGTGCAGGGCATTGGCCTACGTTGTTCCTTGGGGGCTCATCCCTCTAGGCGTTGAGATACTCTATTTTGCCCCTGTTTCCTGGGTAGGTGAGCCATTTTTTATCTATAGCAGGGACATTGGTGCATACATCTCCCAATGGGAGGGATTTGTACTTGGATTAGCCCTGTACTCACTGGTTTATTGGTTAATCTGTTGGTTTTTATGTACGTTTCATAAAACCAGTTAACAAGTGCATCAAATACGTTCCGGGCCGATGGCCCTCCACCGGACGGCTTTTTCTTCGCTTCGCTACGTAAAAGCCGCCGTTTATGCAGGCGTTAACGGCCCAAGCCCCAAGGGAAGTATGTCGGTAGAGCAGGGAGTGGCTTTCGCAAGTGTTCCACAGTTCAGCCGTTCTCCCCGCAAAAGACGGTGAAGCCCTTACCGCTCGTGTTTTGGCTCCTCCCGCCATGGGCTTAGTTTCGTGCAAGCTACATCGGAGCGGGCATTCGGGTTTGGGTGCCGGAATTCACGACCGGGTAACCGGCCATTAACAAGGCGCATCAGTACGCAGCCGATGGCTGCCGGACGCCACTGACGTGGCGCCGCTGTGCTCAGCGTTAATGGCCAAGACCTCGGAAGGATTCATTCAGTAAAGCAGGGAGTTGCTTCCAAGTGTGTACCACCGTTCAAGTCGTCTCCCCGCAAAACACTGCAAAATCATTAGGTTTCGTGTTCTGGTTCCTTTCGCCATGGGCTAGGCTGGGTGCAAGCTGCATTGCAGAGGGCATTCGGCTTTGGGTGCCAGGGATAAACCGCCGGGTAACCGGCCATTAACAAGGCGCATCAGTACGCGGCCGATGGCCGCCGGACGCCACTGTCGTGGCGCCGCTGTGCTCAGCGTTGAGGCTGTAGAAAAACCCCGAAACCCTCCCGATTTTGATAGCATCAGGCAAACGGACAAGGAGTCGTCACGTGGCCAAGCGCAAACCCCGTTTCAAACCCTACAACCCTGACCAGAACGCCATGGTGGTGATCAACTACCAGGACCAGCTCCAGCCCGGCACCTTTGAGCATGCGGTGCATTACCTGATCGAGCACAAGCTGGACCTGTCGGTGTTTCATCCCAAGTACCGCAACGAAGACACCGGCCGGTTGGCCTACGATCCGGCCATCCTGCTGAAGATCATCCTGTTCGCCTATTCCCGGGGTATCACCTCCAGCCGCGAGATGCAGTGGTGCTGCGAGACCAACATCCAGTTCAAGGCACTGTCCTGCGATACCGTGTCGCATTTCACCACCCTGGCCAAGTTCGTCAGCGGCCATGCCGAGGCCATCGAAGCGCTGTTTGAACAGGTGCTGCTGGTGTGCCACGAGCAGGGCCTGCTGGGCAACGAACTGTTCGCCATCGACGGCTGCAAGATGTCCTCCAACGCCAGCAAGGAATGGTCGGGCAGCTTTAAGGAGCTGGAGGAAAAACGGATCAAACTGCGGCGCTTGATCCGTCACCACCTCAAGGCCCACTACGAACGGGACGAGGCGGAAACCGAGGCCGAACTGGATCGGGACATCCGCCGGGCCCAGACCATCCTCTCGCTGGATGAAGCCCTCCAGAAAGTGGACCGCTTCCTAAAGACGAACCGCCCAAGGATGGGCCGGGGGAAGCGGAGCAAGGAAGTGAAGAGCAACATCACCGATAACGACAGCGCCAAGATGACCACCAGCAAGGGCACGATCCAGGGCTACAACGGCGTGGCCACCGTGGACAAGAAACACCAGGTCATCATCGACGCCCAGGCCTTCGGCGAAGGTCAGGAACACCACACCCTGCAACCGGTGCTGGAGAGCGTCGAAACCCGCTTCAAGAAACTGGGCATCGCTGACAGCATCTACCAACAAGACACCATCATCACCGCCGACACCGGCTTCGCCAACGAAGCCAACATGAAGTACCTGCACAACCGGAAAATCAACGGCTACATCCCGGACAACAAATTCCGCAGCCGCGATCCGAAGTTCGCGCAGCAGAAAACCAAGTACGGCAAGCGCCACCAGGACAGTCCGGCCACGGACTGGAAAGCGGTCATTCCGGCCAGCGAGTTCCAGTTCGATCCGGTCAAGCTCACCTGTGTCTGCCCATCCGGCCAATCACTCAGTTACCGGGGCCAGCGGGAAGCGGATACTGGCAAACTCCGGGTGCACTTCGAGGGTCGCTTACTGCAATGCCGGCACTGTCCGAAGAAACACCGGTGTATGCAACATCCCGCGTCAGCAGACCACCGTAACGGTTCCGGCAGACAAGTCTCCTTCACCATCGAGAACAAGCGAGCCCCCGACTATACCGACTGGATGAAGCGCCGGGTGGACAGCCCCAAGGGCAAGGAGATCTACAGCCACCGGATGTCGGTGGTGGAACCTGTGTTCGGCAACATCGGCACCAACAAGGGCCTGAACCGCTTCAGCCTGCGGGGCCGAAAAAAGGTCCAGAGCCAGTGGCAACTCTACTGCCTGGTGCATAACATAGAGAAATTAACGAATTACGGGCAGTTAGTGGCATAAACGAAGGGCATGGCAGCCCCGCCTGTGCCCGAGTCAGAGTGGGTATACCGCTGCCAGAATAGAAACAGGGCCGTATTCGACACCTTGGGTGGCGGAATCGGAAAATCAGCCAGTTGATGGCTGGGAAACAGAATTGGAAATCAGGCGGTGGGAAACGGCTTCGGAAAGCGTTTTTCTACAGCCTCGTTATGCAATATGGAGAATAGATAAATGGATTTATTAATTCTAATTTTTAAGGTTATTGTGGCTTTCATATTAGCTCAATTTATTATTGGGCCAATATTGGTTTATATGTCGCAGAAAATGCCTGAAGCCTTTCGATTTAAACTTCTGGACCAAGATGACTTTCTCTCTGAAAGAACGGAAACTTTCAAAAGTTTACATGAAACTATAATCAACCAAGGTTTTGAATACATTGGATCTTCTGAAATAAATCAAAGCCATTCAAATATGTACTTCAGTATCTACAATAATTATGAGCTGGAGATTGCCTGCACATTATCCACGGCGCATAGTGCAGCTCAAGAATCAACTCAGATTGAATTTACTCAAATGTATAGTGACGGCACTGTTGTTAATATTAACAATAATCCCATCATTAATGTTTACCCTAAAAGCTTTCAAAAACTATGCTTCAGGTTTCCTGATGTTAATGACTTTGGCCAACTTCTAGATATTGCAATGAAATTAATTTCGGCTCATAAAACAGAAGCCAAGAAGGTTACCTTTGATAGAGGCCATGAGTTTCCAACAATCGAGGACCACCTAACGGATGAGTTAAAACTACTTATATCAAAGGGGTGGGTCTCATCAAAAGTTAACAATGAGTTTAGAAAGTTAACAATAAAGGGGGCAATATTAATGACATGGCAACTTTGTTGGCCCGTTAAACTATGGTTTATCAGTAGAGATCTATCGCAGTCTAAAAGAGCATTAGATAATGCATAACAAGCGGCTGCAATCTGACCTTGGACTTCCCCCAGTTCAGTGGACACGCATCGATAACTCCTGGACTTCCACCGCTTCGCGGCTCCAAAATCGCCGCAAAGTTCTGCGTTAAGCACAATTGCATCGGAGTTGGTATGGTGAAACAAAACCGGGTGGCTAGAAACAGGGCCGACCTTGAGCAAGAATTAACCGATCAGATCGCCTTGCTCAAAAATTCTTGTCAGTCGTACGATTCCGGGCTGGAAGCAATAGGAAAACATATCGCTTTAATTCTGAGAGTTCTTTTCCATCACCACGGACAATCTCGATCTCTCCTCGAGCAACTCGGCCTGCGAAATAAAAGGTTCTTTGACTCTGCTGGCTTGCTTAATCCCAAGAACCTTCTTTCTGAAATGCCTTTGATTGTTACCCGTGCCAGTAGTGAAGAGGCCAGATATTTAGCCGCTTGTCAGGCTGGTGGATCTCCAATTCAGCCCAAAAAAATCAAATTTGTCGATTGGTGGAACCAGCCGGTCTTAAAGGACCAGGCGGGACGAAAATTTTGTAGACGTGAGCTTGTCCAGCACGTAGCAAATACAGATGGAGGCGCTCATGTCGACCCTAGTCTGGAAGAAGCATACATGGATTTATCAAGGAACAACTCGTTAGGCTGGTTTTTTTCTAAAGGCGATGTTGAAGAAAAGTTCAAAGGGAAACCCGAACTGGCCTGCATAAGACAAATAGCGCATGAGACCTTGCTGTCTTTGGCGGAAATAGCCCCAGAGCACGTCAATGCTTAACCAGTGCTTCAAATTCGTTCCGGCCCTAAGGGCCTCCACCGGACGGCTTTTTCTTCGCTTCGCTGCGTAAAAGCCGCCGTTTATGCAGGCGTTATACAGAACGTTCGTCTTGACGTACGTACCTATAAGCGTACACTTTGTTTAAAGTTAAACACGCAAGAGGTGCGTCATGACCGGAATCACAGCGACTGAGGCGCGCAGCAACCTTTATCGGTTGATCGACGAGACTGCCGAGTCCCACCAACCGATCGTCATCATGGGTAAGCGGAACAAAGCTGTTCTGGTTTCCGAGGAAGACTGGTCTGCAATTCAGGAGACACTTTACCTGCTCTCCGTACCAGGTATGCGGGAGTCTATTCGTGAGGGGATGGATACCCCCGTGAATGAATGCGATGAGGAGCTGGACTGGTGACATGGAAGTTGGTTTACACCCAGCAAGCCCAGAAAGATGCAAAGAAGTTGGACTCCTGCGGCCTTAAACCAAAAGCCCAGGAACTGTTAGCGCTGCTAGCGGAAGATCCGTACCGCAAGCCGCCTCCGTTTGAAAAGCTCATTGGTGATCTTGCGGGGGCCTATTCACGCCGCATCAATATTCAGCATCGTCTGGTCTACCAAGTGTTAGTGGACGAGCAAGTGGTGAAAGTCCTCAGGCTTTGGAGCCACTACGAATAATGCATAACCAGCCGCTGTTGCCGGACAATTTTTCCACCGCTTCGCGTTAGGCTCCAAGGAGATAGAGTGTGTGCAATTTGAATACCGTAGAACTGAAGGCCTTTATTCCTTCGAAGGACTTTAATATCTCAAAACAGTTTTATTCCGATTTAGGTTTCATAAAAGCTTCAGATTCAGATGGTGTTGCGTATTTCCATATTGGGAACTGTAGCTTCTTACTTCAAGATTTTTACGATCAGTCATTAGCCGAAAATCTTATGATGCATCTTCTCGTCGAAGATATTGAGTCATGGCATAAACAAATCTTAAACTCAGGTGTGGCTGATAAATATGGTGTTACAGTTTCTGAAATAACTAAACAGCCATGGGGTATGCTAGATTTTGTAGTCCATGATCCAAGCGGCGTACTGTGGCGGTTTGGTCAAAATGCATAGCCTAACAAGTGACTGTTTGATTTGTAATCCGATCTAAAACTTCCATGAGTGCGAATCCAAAAAGATTGAGGCCCTTCCATGTATTTTGGTTTTCAGATGCTTGATTGTCTTTAGCCAAACCAATACCCCACGGCCAACAGCCTTAGCTTCTCCAGGATTACTAGCAGAAAGAACTTTCTCACACGCTTTGTTAGGGCTGGTCGTAGTGCCCACCAATGGCGAAGATATAAATGGAGTTATCATCAAACCGATATATCAACCGATCTTTCTGCGAAGTACGCTTTGACCAGAGACCAGATAGGTTGTGTTTCAGCGACTCAGGTTTCCCCCAGCCAGATGAGGGATCGTCGGATCGGGGCATTTCTTTGAGTAGTTTGCATAAGGCTTTGTGCAGTCGCTTGTCTATTTCGCGCATAGCCTCATACGCTTCCCACGTATTACCCTCAAATACCAGTGATCTCATTCAGTTGCTCGTCGGTCGGTTTGTAGCCTTGGCTGCGGGTATGAGTATTGCGTATTCCGGCGAACGTGAACGCCCATTCTGGTTGAACGTGAACACCTCGTTTCTTAACGCATCACCCACCGGAGTTTGTACTCCGGGTGTTCACGTTCAGTCAATTTCCTGAAGTCGTTTTCTCATCGATTCTCCTTTCAGAGCCCAGCGATGGGCGTTGTGCATGAGCCGATCCAGGATGGCATCCGCCAGGGTGTTATCGCCGATGGCGGCGTACCATTGATCGGTGGGTAGTTGGCTGATGATCATGGTCGAGTGGGTG